>NZ_JBBOYG010000001.1:490000-1692500 GCF_038008005.1 Enterococcus sp. FSL R5-0957 | reverse complement strand
CATGCGTTGGTTCGAATCCAGCTACCCCAGTTATTATTTTTAAATTTGCCGGCGTGGCGGAATTGGCAGACGCGCTGGACTCAAAATCCAGTGTCCGTTGAGGACGTGCCGGTTCGACCCCGGCCGCCGGTATAATTATCAATATAGCAACTTTCTTATAGAGAGTTGCTATATTTTTTTTGTTTTTATGTAATTACCTCCAAATCAATTCGATACAAGTATTATCATAAAACGAGTAAAAAAGATATTGATAACGCTTTTATTATGTGTTAAACTATTTTTGTAAATTATGTAGGGTGCTACTATTCAATTAGGCACGACCTAAGAAAGGGTTCTTTCTTAGGTCGTTTTTTGTCTTTAAAAATTGTTTGGAGACAAAAATATGTATGAAGGAGTCTGCAAGTTGTTTTGTTTTATCATATAGAGGAGGTGAATTAACGGTGTATGTGATGAAAAAGCTGAATCATAATGCTGTATTGATCGATGACGATGGAATAGAAAAAATTGCGATGGGGAAAGGGATTGGCTTTTCTGCTAAAGTGAGTAAGCCATTTGATGTTGAGGATGCTGACAAATTATTTGTATTAGATTCTAAAGAAAAGATCAAACGATTCAGTGAGATAGTCTCGCAGATTCCAATCGAATTTATGGATTTTGCGGAAGAAGTGATTGAACTGATAACAGCTAGGATCTCCTCTCCATTAGATTCAAATATCTATATTACATTGACAGATCATATTTATTTTGCTATTCAACGAAAAAGAGAAGATAGAGATGTCACAGCAATTATGTTGCCAGAAATGAGATTCCTTTATCCAAATGAATATGATATAGCAATAGAAGTGGTCGAGCGAATCAATCATCGATATCAAACCGAGTTAGGGTCAAATGAAGTAGGATTCATCACTATGCATATCATTAATGCTGAGCTAGGAGAGCCTAATAGTTTAAAGAGCTTAAAAATAGTAGAAATGACGACCACGATTTTGTCCCATCTAGAAAAATCCTATTCAAACGTTTATGATAAAGAATCACTGACTTATCATCGCTTAATGGTTCATATCAAATTCCTGGTTAAACGCTTGATTTATCAGGAAGAAACGCCAGTAGAAAATATTGGTTTTTTTACTGAAACATTTAAACATAGCAAAGCGTATTGTACAGCACTAAAGATTAAAGATATCATCGAACAGCCATTTCAACTTGCCATTCAAGAAAATGAAATCATCTATTTGGCAATTCATCTAGCACGAATCTATTAAAATAAGGGCGTAACTATCTATAGGCGCAACCAAATGACACATAGTAAATGGACTATGATTATTTGGTTGCGCCTATTTTAGTAGAAAAAAGAAGGAGAATGAAATGGGAAAAGTGATTTTTAATTCGGATGATTTTGGCTATAGCCATGGTGTGAATTATGGGATTATGGATGCTTATCAGCGAGGAATTTTGACATCAACTACATTGATGGCAAATATGCCGGGTTTCGAGCACGCTGTGAAACTAAGAAAGGAAATGCCTAGGCTAGGTGTAGGAGTCCATTTAACATTGACGTGTGGCAAACCACTTCTCAAAACTGTCGATACTCTTATCGAAAGCGGAGAGTTCAGATCCTTATCTTATTATCAGCATCCATTTAACATTGACAAAGATCAACTGTATCAGGAATGGAATGCTCAGATTCAAAAAATTTATCATGCGGGGATCATACCAACTCATTTAGACAGTCATCATCATACTCATACTTTGGATGAAAATCAGGAGGTAGTTGTTACATTAGCAAAAAAATATGATTTGCCGGTTCGGAGCAACTTTGAACGAAAAGATGAAGTTCGTCATGTCGATTATTTTGAGCCTTGTTTCGATGTCGTAGGAGAAACTGATGAAAAAAAACGACAAATCAATACGAGTGTGGAAGAATATTTGGCAAGTTTACTCATGATATTGAGAGAAGATAAAACGATCGAAGTCATGTGTCACGCAGCGTATTTGGATCAGGAATTGTTAAATGGTTCAAGTTTTGTGTATCCTCGTACCCACCAAGTCGAATTTTTAATTCATTCAGCATTTTCTCAAAAATTGAAAAATGATTCTTTGATTGAGTTAGTAACATATGAGGATATTTAATAGAGGAGGAATAAAAATGAATGTTAAATCAAATGTGCAGAAACTTGGAAGAGCGATGCTACTTCCAGTTGCAGCGATGCCATTTGTGGGATTGATCATGCGTTTATCAGCTGATGATATGCTGAGCATCCCAGTAATCGGTGCAGCTGGAAATGCCGTTTTTGGAAACTTGGATATCTTATTTGCTATAGGAGTTGCAATCGGTTTTGTCAAAAATAAGGACAAAGGAATACCTGCACTTACTGGTTTTTTAGCGATTGCTACCTTGAAAAAAGGCTTAGAAATTATGGACCCAGAAGTGAATATGGGGATTTTTGGTGGAATTATTTCCGGTTTAGTAGCGGCATGGACGTATAATCGCTTTAAAGAACAAAAATTACCAGTAGTTTTTTCTTATTTTGCGGGCGAAAAATTCCCATTGACTATGGTGATGATTCTACAAACAATCGCAGCTGTTTTTTTGGGCTTTATCTGGCCGCTCATCCAAATTGGGATTGATAATTTTGCAAAACTGCTCGTTGATATGGGGGCATTAGGTGTGGGGATATTTATGTTTTTGAATCGTTTGCTGATCCCCTTTGGACTGCACCATGTGTTGAATACGTATATTTATTACGATTTAGGAAGCTATACATCTCCTAGCAAGGAAGTTTTCAGAGGAGAGATGACACGCTTTATCAACGGAGATCCTCAGGCTGGACTGTTTTTATCAGGTTTTTTTGTAGTAATGATGTTTGGTATACCAGCTATATGTCTAGCTATCTATAAAGCAGCTTATAAAGAAAATAAAGAGATGGTCAAAGGAATCATGGGAAGCGGTGCAGGAACTTCATTTATTGCAAATATCACTGAGCCTGTTGAATTTAGTTTCATGTTTCTTTCTCCTATGTTGTACGTGATCCATGCACTTTTTGCCGGTTTAGCAGGGATTGTCTGTTACTTATTCAATATACGAATTGGTTTTACATTCGGAGCATGTATTGTTGATTATCTCATCAATTTTCGAATCGCTACCAATGCTATTTTGATTCTTCCAATCGGAATTTTCTTTTTTGCCTTGTATTACGTTACTTTTTATTATTTGATCAATAAGAGAAACATTCAGACATTAGGACGTGAAGCTAAGGCAGAGTTTGGCAATGAAGTAACCTTAGAAGAAACAGAGTTAGGGTTAGCAAGTAAAAATTATGAATATATGGCAACAAAAATGCTACAAGCGTTTGGAGGAAAAGCCAATATCCTGGATGTCTATAGTTGTAATACACGCCTACGGGTAGAGGTAGTGGATCCCACCATGGTCGAGGAACAGCGAATCAAGCAATTAGGGATAAGCGGGATCATTAAACCAACTGAAAAAAATTATCAAATTATCATCGGCTTAGAAGTGACTTATGTTATGGCAGAATTCAATAAATTATTAGAAGAATAGAAAGGAAAAGATGATGATGAAAAAACAGATTATCACTATAGCTGGAGGCGGGAGTACGTATACACCAGGAATCGTTCAAGCCATTTTGAACAATGAAAAACGGTTGCCATTATCTGAAATACGTTTATATGATATTGATGAAGAAAGAAATATGGATATGTACTTGATTGTTAAATTTATGCTGAAAAGAAAAGGTTTTTCAAATATTCGCATTCGTGCAACGGATGATCCAAAGCTTGCTTTTACAGGATGCGATTTTGTTTTCTCACAAATTCGTGTTGGAGGATTGGAGATGCGAGAAAAGGACGAAAAGATTCCACTTAAACATGGATTAGTAGGACAAGAAACGTGTGGACTCGGAGGATTTACTTATGGGATGCGCTCAATCAAAGGTTTATTGGAAATTGTCGATCATATACAAGACTATGCCCCCAAAGCATGGATTTTGAATTATACAAATCCAGAGTCGATCGTTTCTGAAGCTGTTCGTCGTAAATATCCGAATGTAAAAATGATTAATGCCTGTGATATGACTATTTCAATTGAAGAAACGATTGCAGTGAATTACGGTTATGATCGTAAGAATTGGATCGTTACGTATTATGGTTTAAACCACTTTGGCTGGTATACATCGATTTATGATAAAGAATTGCAACGAGAAATTATGCCAGAGATTATTGAAAAACTAATAACAAAAGAAATGCAAGTCGCCGATTTTAATATAGGAGACAAAACTTGGCAAAAAACCTTTCAAATGATGTCGGTCATCACGAAAAATTTTCCAAGTAATATCCCGAATAATTACTTAGAGTATTACTTATATCCTGATATGGTCGTTGAGCATACTGACAAAGAGTATACACGTGCTAATATGGTCATGGATGGACGAGAGAAAAATACCAAAGAAATGGCTGATAAAATACGCCGCGGTATTGTGGAAGAAGTATTGAACTTTAATTTTGGGGAGCATGGACAATATATCGTCGATATAGCTATTTCCTTGTTGAATGATGATCGTCGTCGCTTTATGCTAATCGTTCCTAATCAAGGGGCGATTCCGAATCTACGGTCAGATGCAGTTGTTGAAATACCGGCATATGTTGGTGCAACTGGTGTGGAGCCAATTACACTAAGAAAACCAATCAGTGATTTTCATAAAGGATTGATGGAGGCACAAGTTGCAGCAGAGAAGTTACTAGTAGATGCTTACTTTGAAGGTTCTTATCAAAAAGCTTTACAAGCATTTACATTGAATCAAACCGTACCAAATGCCAGAGTCGCAAAAAAAATACTAGATGAAATGATCAAAGTAAACAAAAAATATTGGCCAGCATTAAAGTAGAGGTGATAAAAAGTGCATTTCTTTAAAACAAGAAACATTCTAAAAGCTGTAGCTAGTGGTCAAATTATTCCATTAACAGCAGTAAAAGACGAGGTCTTTTCTTCAAAAATGATAGGAGTTGGATACGCTATAACGAATCATGATGGATATATCCATGCGCCAGTTAAAGGAATAATCGATAATATATTTCCTACCCGACATGCCATAACGATCGAAAGTGAATCTGGCAGAAAAATACTGATCCATATGGGTTTAGATACGGTTGAACTCGAAGGAAGTCCGTTTCAGATACGGGTTGAAAGTAACCAGGAGGTAAAAGAAGGGACACTGTTAGCTATTATAGATTTGAAGAAGTTGGAGCAAGCACAAAAAGATACGGTGATCATTGTAGTTTCTCCAGGCATTTTTGAAGGAAATTTATTAAAACAAAACCAAGAAGTAAAGATTAAAGATAGTTGTTTTGAATTTTAGTGTACGATGAAAAAAGTTAAATAGGGTGATATTTATGGGTGAATTTACAAAATTTTTTTGAAATGATATGTTTCAATCACTAGATTTAATCATTTTGATTTTTGTTAATTATCGAATTTTTTTGTTGCTCCTATGATTTAGAAAACTTATTTTCAGGATTCTTAAAAATAAATTTGATTATTTAAGAGAATATATTGAAATAAAATTTCTTAATTATATAATTAGTTATGAACATTCTTTGCGTTGTCATGCAATGAATGGTTCATATTTTATTGAAAAGGAGTGGTTTTAGTGGAAAAGCTGATGAAATGGGTCGAAGAGAAACTTGTCCCACCAATGGCAAAAATTGGTACACAGCGTCATTTATTAGCAATTCGTAATGGGGTTGTTTCAACATTGTCATTGATTTTGATTGGGACATTTTTTATGGTCTTTATCAATTTACCGTTTCCTGGATGGAATGAATTTATTGCCCCTTATTCGGCAACGATTGTTTTACCCTTTAGGATGACGATGGGATTGATGGCTATTTATGCAACTTTTGTTATGGGTTCGGATCTAGCTAAATCATATGGATTAGATAGTGTGACAGGTGGTATATTATCTTTAGGAACGTTCTTTATGTTACAAGTTCCTGTAAACGTTTTAACTCCTGAAGAGGCACCTCTTGGCTGGGTCTTACCTATGAGTTCTTTGGGAGCATCTGGGATGTTTGCGGGGATCTTATCTATGATTTTTGCAGTGGAAGTATATCGTTTCTTTAAAAATCGAAATATTACTATCAAAATGCCAGAACAAGTGCCACCTGCTGTTGCCCGTAGTTTTGAGGCATTGATTCCAGGTGCAGTCATTTTAACAATTACTTGGCTGATTCGAAGCGTCGCGGGCTTTGATGTAAACGCTGCCTTATTATCGTTATTCGAGCCTTTAACCAATATTTTAGGGAATAATTTGCTTGGTGTTTTACTACCAATGTTTTTGATCCATTTGTTGTGGTCATTTGGTATCCATGGCATGAGTATTGTAGGGGCTGTTGTTCGTCCAATGTGGCTGATCATGTTGGATGAGAATGCAAAGGCATTGGCAGATGGTACAGCTGCCACCCAATTACCCTATATCGCTCCTGAACAGTTTTATCAATGGACGGTAACAATTGGTGGTGCAGGAGCGACGATCGTGGTATCTGTTTTGTTTATATTCTTCTGTAAATCAAAATTCTTGAAAGAGGTTGGTCGTTTTTCTATTATTCCTGGTATCTTCAATATCAATGAGCCCATGATTTTTGGAGCTCCTATGATGTTGAATCCTTACATGTTCATCCCGTTTAACTTAGTTCCTTTAGTTT
The DNA here is from genome assembly GCF_038008005.1 of Enterococcus sp. FSL R5-0957. NCBI lineage: Bacteria > Bacillati > Bacillota > Bacilli > Lactobacillales > Enterococcaceae > Enterococcus > Enterococcus sp. FSL R5-0957. The sequence goes on along the minus strand of NZ_JBBOYG010000001.1, from coordinate 1,685,783 downwards.
TGACTATTATCAGTTATTTTGCAGTCAAATTAGAAATGGTCAATAGATTTACTGTTTTGCCAACATGGACATTACCAGCTCCAATCGGCGGTTATCTTTCAGCAGGAAATGACTGGCGTGTTGTTATCTTGATCATGATCAACACATTGATAGCATTTATTATCTATTATCCATTTGTAAAAGCTTATGATAAAAAGATGCTGTCAGATGAACAAAGTCGTGGAGAAAACGAAGTCCAAACTGTCTAAGTTTGGTTTTTAGAAGGTGGGAAACAATGTATTGGCTGATTTTATTTTTTGTTTTTATCTTTTTATTAACGGCTAGTCACCTTATATTGAATATGCTAGCTACATATCATATTCAAATCAATCGATGGATTTGGGCACTGGCATCATTTTTGATCGTGATTCTTCCAAAGATCATTGTACCGCATATGAATGTTTTGTTTTCATGGGGGACATATGTACTTTGTGAAATTTTTGCTATCAATTTTATGATCGAGCAGCATAGGTGGTTTGTCACATCGAAGCTTTAAATGTTCTAAAAGTGGTTGTGACAGAAGTGGTTAGCTTCAAGAAATAAGAAGAAATTTACGAAAATTGCTTCTTAAATTTTTGTGAAATTTTGGCTTATTTTTCGTTTGGTTGAACTTATTACCGCAGATGCAAGCTTTTGACCACCGTTTATTCGGAATATGGGACTGTGACAAGACTTTTGTCACAGCCCTTTTTTACATAAAGATTATTATTGTTTTAACTGTTTTGGCAGAAAGAAGGAGGCAAAAATGAAAATTTTATCAGCAATGGATTTAGAATTAGTAGATCTACTACCAAAGTGATCAAGTCAAATATAGATTTGGGAGCTTACAACCATATAGTAGGGGCTGCAGTATGGTGTATGAATGGTAATATGTATGATGAGAGTGTTTATTCAAATCATGAAACGTGTATAGAAATAATTGCGCTGGGAATAGCAATCAGTCATGGTGAACGTGACTTTTAGTGTATCGTTGCTGACGACATAGAACATTCTGACATGATCTACTCAATATGTGGGGATTGCTGGCAGTTTATATAGGAGTATGCATCGGATTGCGAGATCATTGTCTCAACAGAAGAGGGAGGTTGATTATCAAAGATAAAGTGGTAAATCCTACATTTGATTTAGTAATTGTTGAGGGGACTAGCGGCACAAATCTCTACAAAGCGATGCTTCTAGATCTATATGACACATTTTAAGAAAATGTATTTGCCTAATTATTATGGTCTTTCTTTTGAAGAAACGTTGAGATGATCCAACCAGAGAAAGGTGTCAAAGAATTTGACTAAGAATAAATGGCAGACGCTACCTATGCTCATTTGGATAGCGTCAGATCTTTTATTTTAAGGATGATTTTGTGTTTTTTAGACACCGTAATTTAAGTAACTCTAACTTTTCAATCCACTATTTACTTTTTTTGTATTTTCACTGTCGGGGTCTCGAATAGCGAAATTACTGATGAGTCTCTATTAAAAAAGCTTTTTCTACTTGAAACTATATTGGGTGGTTGCTCAGGAAGGTTTCGATTTCTTGAATTGCTTGTTGTGGACCATTTATTGGAAAAACGGCTTGCAGCGTGCGTGCCTGCTGACGAATCTTGGGTGAAGAAACTTCGCGCAGAGCAATCTACAGTTTTCTTTCAGTCACTGGTTTTGTGAGGGCGATTGCGTTTCCGTATTTTACACAATAGTCAATATTACAGCTTTGCTCAAATTGCATCCCCACACCGATAAACGGTTTGCCGGATTCACAGGCAGTTTGGACGGTCCCTTCCCCGCCGTGGATAAAAGAAAAATCAATGAATTCATGCAAAAGATGACTAGACAGATATTCTGTTATTAAAAGATCTTCTGAGTCAGATTGAATGTCATCAAGCAGATAGTCAATAGGTGCAATAACCGCTAGATCCGGTTGTTTTTGTAAGAAGAACAAAATTTTGCGTAACATACGCGGATTGCCTGAACTACCCATTGCGAAATAGATAATACGTTTTCTTTCTTGTTGCTTTCGCTGTATAAAAGTTAGCACTTCTCCAGGCAAGGAAGTACTGAGCTTAGCAAAAATTGGACCAACGATTCGATAATTTTCCGGCAACTGTTCTTCTTCCAAAAATAGTTTAGGCGTTGTGATGAGATTTAGATCAGCATCCATCATTTGTAAACTTGTTTTTGGTAAAGGAAGCATTTCTCTTTGTGCAGCGTGTTTGAAGGCATTGGGGATCCATCGGGTATTTACTATACGCTTTTTTGTCCAGTGCCAAAGGGGATTGCTTAAAGGGCCGAAGAAACGTAACTCGTGGGGCATCAGCGCATGCTCTGATTGAAAAAAAGGTTCACTCAAAACATAGGGTTTAACATATACTAAAGGAATCTTTTTACTGCGGGCCGATAAAAAAATTGTCACATTCGAACCTGTTACAATCAGTCGAGGCTCAAACTTAGCAATCAGACTCTGTTCACTAGTGATACGAGAGGCAACCATTTCTTTGGTAAAAGGGTTTTTAAGTGTACGCAACTGGTCAAATTTTATGATTTGTTCTTCTTGTTTTTTCGTAAGGGTCGGCGCTAGTAAATGATACTCAAAGCCACTTTCTGTGATCAAAGGAGCAAAAGTTTTAGAAAAGCCAAAAAATACACAGTAATAACGGTCTTTCATAGCTTTGGTAACCTCAATCATTCGTGTTGTCTCAGCTAAATTGAATACTGCAGGAGCAAAAAGAATTGTCTTCATGAAATCCTCCTTATTGGAATGAGTCTATCCCTTCGTTTCTTACTAGTATACTAAAAAACACAGCGTTCGAGTAGCCTATGTATATTTTGAATATTAAACTGTCTCTCGCTGTTTTCACAACTTCTAAATTTAAATTTTGTAATCAAGTTGAAACTCCAATTTTCAAAAAAACACGCAACAATTTTTTGATCGATTTATATGTTGTGCCAGATAAATACGAGAAGTTGTGTCATTAAAAATAAACATGATGATTGAGAACATAAAAAAATAAAATAATTATATTAATTGATAGGTGTGCTGTCGTCATTATACACACGTAAGAAAGAAATAGTTATGTTTAAAAATATTCTTAGACTTTCTCGCCATGACAATTTTCACTATGTGTTATAACTGTAAACGATAATTATTCAGATAACACAAAAAGAAATCAAGGAGCAGATACGCCAGTTGTTTAATTTGAATATTATTTTAAAATTAAAATTTTTATTCTGTTCTAAACATTTTTGGTTGTTTAGAACTTTTTTTTGTGTATGATATAAAGGAGAAATAATTTTTTAAAGGGAAGGAAATTGTTTTGATTAAAGTAGATGGAGCATTACTAAAAGAATACCGAAAGAAAAAGGGGTTAACACAAGTACAATTAGCAGAAGGCATTTGTGAACAAGCAACTGTCAGCAATATCGAAAACAAGAATATGTCGCCAGGCATCAATATCTTAAGTGCGCTTTGCAAAAAGCTGAATGTCGAGATCTCCGATATATTAGTAGAAACAGAAGAAGACAAAATCAGGAAAAAAATAAATGAGATTCAATCATTGAATTCTGTATCAAAATACCAAGAATCTTATAAAATTTTACAAACGATCGATCAGGAAAAAGTAAGTAATTCTGATCTTTTAAATCAAATTTTATTTTATCAAGGACTGCTTGATCATCTTTATGCGAAAAAACCAGATGCAGCATTATTTTATTTTAATCAAGTGTTGGAACAAACGACCGAAACAGATATCCATCACTTACAAGCAGCTGCAAACGTGGCAATGATCTACTTGTCAAAAGGAGAATTAGATTTTGCGAAAGTTTATGTGGAGCGTACACTTAAAATATTGAGTGAGACTGATTTTGATAATCTGATGGTCTGCATTGTATATTATGATATCGCCACCTATTACCGTAAAATCGAGGATTATGATAAAGCAATCCAATTATGTGAGAAGGGTATTGAGTATAATAAGAAACATAAATCGACTTATGCATTGGAATACTTGCTTTATGAAATTGCTTCTTGCCATAAGCAATTAGGAGAAGACGATTATTTAGAAAGATATATGGACGCAAAAAAAATAGCGCGTTTCAACGGAAATGATTACGCGGTAAAGGTGATTGAAAACGACCTGAAATAAAGTGGTTGTGAAATCAGTGTTCTGATTTGAATACCGTTTATTCGAAAAAAAGAGGTGTGACTTTTGTCATACCTCCTTTTTTCGATATTGTTTGATTCCTATTTAGGCAACATATAACGGTTATAAAAGAAGCAATAGATTATGATGGTATCGATTGGATGGATACATCTTGGGATTCCTTTATCAATTTGAGCGTAGCGTATTTTTCATTTATCGATAAATTTGTTATTCATTTTTTTGATAATCCTATTTACATATTTACGTCCTGGTTCTTAAAATGAATCTACTTGAATGGTTTTTATCCCCGTATTTCTGATCTCCTCTAATACTTTTTCAGAGCAAAATTTATCAGTGATCAAATAATCAAAGACTGAAATATCAGCAATCTTGAACTTTGATGTCAGTCCGATTTTTCGATGATCAGCGACTAAAATCTTACATTTGATTGTCTTGTTGACCATCATTTCGTTGATCGTTGATTCATTTAATATCTTTGTTGTGACCCCATGTACTACATCGACTCCACTACAGCCAATGATACAAATGTCTGCATTGACTGAAGAAATCGTATTTAATGCGATGTCGCCCACTAGTGCTTCTTTTGGAAAGCGCATCTCTCCACCAGTTAAAATATAACTACAATTATCTTTGTGCGGAGAGTAATTGATTTTCACGTTGTTTGTAATGACTGTCAAATGGTTAGATTGAAGAAAATCCAGTGTTTTCAACGCAGTCGAGCTAGAATTGATAAACAGCGTATCATAATCGTTAATGTATTTACTAGCTTCTCTGGCAATCGCTTGTTTAATCCTTTCAGGACCAGATTGATCAAAATCAGTCTGGTTTTTGTAATTATAAGAACAATAACCGTAATTGCGTATGATCTCGTTTTTTTCTTCTAATAAATTTAAATCTCTTCGTATCGTACTAATAGATACATCAAGGGATTCAGCTAATTCGAAAGTTGATAGTTGTTCAGTCTGCTGAAGCAGTTCCAAAATTTCTTTTTGACGTTTTTCAATATTGACAAGTGAGTTTTTCATGACTTTTGCCTCCTGAGGGACATCTTGATCCATGGATTTATTTGACTAGTTGTTCATTTAAACATTCATATCTGTCTTTATTATACTGAAACAATCATTGATTGCTGAAAGAAAATCATATAAAAAATAAACGGTCATATAAAAGGGTTCTCATGGATGCTGATACACATTAATATTTACTTGTAAGTTGGAACAACGATATGGGGGGAGCAAGCAAATGAGTAAAACTGTCAATGAAGTAACAAAAGAAAAGTGGTTAGTAGAAACATTTCCTGAGTGGGGCACATACTTGAATGAAGAAATCGAAACAGAAGTAGTGGATCCTGGAACTTTTGCTATGTGGTGGCTAGGCTGTACGGGAATTTGGCTGAAAAGTCATGAAGGAACGAATATTTTATGTGATCTATGGTGTGGGACGGGAAAACGTAGTCATGGGAATGGCATGATGAAAAAAGGCCATCAGATGATGCGTATGAGTGGCGTTCAAAATATGCAGCCTAATTTACGTACTCAGCCTTTCGTAATCGATCCTTTTGCGATAAAAAATGTAGACGCTTTAATCGTTACACATATCCATTCCGATCATCTAGATATCCATACAGCCGCAGCAGTTCATCAAAATTGTCCTGAAGCAACATTCATTGGGCCAAAAGAAGTGGTTCGCACGTGGCAAAAATGGGGGATCCCTGAAGAAAAAACGATTATCGTGAAACCAGGTGATGCAGTCAAAATCAAAGACATCAATGTAGTAGCTTTAGAAGCGTTTGATCGGACAGCATTGGTCACTTGTGAAGATCCAGAAGAGGTATTAAAAGGAAAAATGCCTCAGGAGATGGATCAAATTGCAGTAAACTATTTATTCGAAACATCAGGAGGGAATCTTTATCATGCAGGAGATTCACATTACTCCAATTTATTTGCCAAACATGGTAATGAACACAAAATCGATGTCTGTTTAGGGGCCTATGGTGAAAATCCACGCGGTATAACAGACAAAGTTACTTCTGTTGATATGCTGCGCATGGCGGAGTCATTGAACGCAAAAGTAGTGATTCCTGTCCACTACGATATTTGGTCTAATTTTATGGCTGATCCAAAAGAGATCACTGAAATTTGGAAATTCAAAAAGGATCGCCTGAAGTATGGATTTAAACCTTATATCTGGCAAGTAGGCGGGAAATTCATCTATCCGACAAACAAAGATGATCTTGAGTTTAATTTTTATCGAGGATTTGAAGATGTCTTCTCGATTGAAAATGATACACCGTTTCCGTCGTTTTTATAAGAAAGAAGGGGAGTTTCTTGCTGAAATACTTTTTTGACCATCAATTGATTCATTACCCAGATAAAGAAATCACGGATTGGCGTGAAGCTATCGCCGAAAGCTGTCTTGTATTGATCGATAAGGAAATTATTGATGAAACGTATGTGGAGGAGATCATCCATTGTGTAGAAAAATATGGGCCTTATATTGTGATTGCACCTCAAGTAGCCATGCCACATTCTTCAGAAAAAAGTGATGGTGTTTTTGGAACAGCTATTTCATTTACCAAGTTGAAACAGCCAGTCCGTTTTGAAAGTGAAGATGAGAATGAGGAGAAAACGGCTAGTTTGTTTTTTACACTCGCAGCAAAAGATCCAGAAGAACATCTAGAAAATATCCAAAAATTATCCGAATTATTAATGACAGATGGATTGGTTGAGCGTCTCATCTCTACGAACTCCATCGATGACTACCAAGTTGTGATGGCGGAATATAATTAATTGATAGAGGAGAAAAAAGATGGGGGAATTTTTGTTAAGCATTTGGACGTATTTTGCAACAAATATCTTGACGCAGCCAGCGTACCTGATTGGTTTTATCGTGTTATTAGGCTATATTTTGCTGAAACGCCCGCTTCATGAATGCATCGCTGGATTCTTAAAGGCAACGGTCGGTTACTTTATTTTGACTGTTGGCTCTGGTGGTTTGGTCAATAATTTTCGGCCAATCTTGGTTGGACTAAAGGAACGGTTCAATTTGGATGCCATGGTTACAGATCCTTATTTTGGACAAAATGCTGTGGATGCTGGATTAATGGAGACATTTGGCCGTACCTTTGGAGATGTGATGATTTTATTACTGATTGCATTTGTTTTAAATATCTTATTAGTCCGTTTTCAGAAATATACGAAACTGCGTTCCGTTTTCACTACCGGAAACGTTCAGGTTCAACAAGCAGCTACCGCTTTTTGGATTTTACTGTTTTGCTTTCCTGATCTAGGTAGGATACAAGTATTGATTTTTATGGGACTGATTTTAGGTTGTTATTGGGCAGTAGCTTCTAACTTAACAGTAGGAATCACGCAGGAATTGACAGAAGGTGCCGGATTTGCAGTGGCACATCAGCAAATGTTCGGAATCTTTATATTTGCAAAATTAGCTGAGTGGATGAAAAAGCGGGATGAAAAGAAAAATAGATCAATCAAGCAAGACAAAAAAATCGAAGATATCAAATTACCAGGATTCTTGTCGATTTTCAATGAGAATATGGTTGCTAATTCGTTACTCATGCTATTTTTCTTTGGGATCATTCTGATTGTACTAGGCAAAGATTATTTGATTCAAGCGCAATTCATGCAAGAAGGGCAGAGTTTCTTATTCTACATTATGACGACTTCTTTAAATTTTGCGGTATATCTGGCGATCTTGCAATTAGGTGTTCGGACATTCGTCGATGAACTAACTCAATCTTTCCAAGGAATCTCAAACACGATTTTACCAGGAGCTGTTCCAGGAATTGACGTAGCTGCTACTTTTGGCTTTGGTTCGCCAAATGCTGTAACGATTGGGTTCTTGTTTGGTGCTTTGGGACAGTTTTTGATGATTGGTTTACTGATTTTATTGAAATCACCAACGATCGTCATAGCCGGTTTCATTCCGTTGTTCTTTGATAATGCCGTTATAGCAGTTTATGCCAATAACCGAGGTGGATTCAAAGCCGCTTGCCTGTTCCCGTTTCTTTCAGGAATCATACAAGTAGGCGGTTCAGCATTATTCGCTACATGGATTGGGATGTCAACATATGGTGGTTATATCGGGATGTTCGACTGGGCAACAGCTTGGCCATTGTTTACAGTAATCATGAAAGTCCTAGGTTATGCTGGAATTGCCGTAGTTGTCATTGGTTTATTGGCTATTCCGCAGTTACAATATCGGAAAAATCCTGAGGGTTATTTTTTGATTGTAGAAGACTATGACACATATGCAGAAAAGCAGAGAGTATAAAAGAAAATCTGATTAGACAACACTCATAATGGAGGGATTAAGATGAGAATTTTAGTATCGTGTGCAAATGGATCAGGAACAAGCTTGATGATGATGAGAAGTGTGGAAAAAGCAATGAAAGAACTAAACGTACCAATTACCAAAATCCATCATTGTGCCATTTCAGAGGGAAAAAGTTCAGCTGGCCAATACGATGTAGTTTTTACGCCAGTCAATTTTTTGAATATGTTTACTCAGGCAGAGAAAAAAGGAGTTACAGTTATCGGTATCAAAAATGTGATGTCAGCCAAAGAAATCAGTGAAAAATTTGCTGAAACAAAGTGGTACCAAAAAAACAAGTAAAGGAAGGAACTAAGATGAGCAGGCCGAATTTGCAAATTGCGTTAGATCACAATGACTTAGAACATGCATTAGGAGATGTTATGAAAGTTGGTGATGTAGTAGATATTATTGAAGTGGGCACAATTCTTTGCTTACAGGAAGGACAAAAAACGATTCGCTGTATTCGCAGTATGTTCCCAGATAAAAAACTAGTCGCTGATACGAAATGTGCAGACGCTGGAGGAACAGTGGCGAGTAATGTTGCAAAAGCAGGAGCAGACTGGATGACAGTCATTTGTTGTGCAACGATTCCAACTATGGAGGCAGCACAAAAAGAAATAGGTGAATTGCAAGTAGAACTCTACGGCAATTGGACTTTTGAACAAGCCATGGATTGGCATAACATCGGTATCCGGCAGGTAATCTACCATCAAAGCCGTGATGCGCTGTTATCTGGTGAAACTTGGGGTGAAAAAGATTTATCGAAGATCAAAAAACTGATTGAACTAGGCTTTAATGTTTCTGTAACTGGTGGATTAAATCCACACACATTACACTTATTTGAAGGGATCGATGTGTATACCTTTATCACTGGTCGTGGTATTACAGCAGCAAATGATCCGATGAAGGCCGCACAAAACTTCAAAGATGAGATCATTCGTATCTGGGGGTAAGGAAATGGCTCAAATTGGGATTTATGAAAAAGCGTTACCCAAAGATATTTCATGGAAAGAACGTTTTTCCCTTGTAAAAGAAATGGACTTCGATTTTATCGAGATGTCGATTGATGAGACGGATGAGCGGTTAGCACGATTAGATTGGTCTGAAGAAAAGATAGCTGAGCTGAGAGAAGAGATGTTCAGCTCCGGTGTACGTATCCATTCGATTTGTTTAAGTGCGCATCGGCGATTTCCGTTTGGTTCTGCTGATCCAGAAAAGAAAAAAGCAGCGAAACAACTAATGAAAAAAGCAATCCATTTGGCGCATAATCTAAGCGTCAAAGTAATCCAAATAGCTGGATACGATGTTTATTATGAAGAGAAATCAATGAATTCCAGAGAAGACTTTATCGAAGGAATAAAAGAAAGCGTAAAGGAATCTTCTAAATATGGCATCATTCTTTCCGTGGAAATCATGGATGATCCATTTATGAACTCCATTTCAAAATTTTTAGAAATCAAAGAACAGATTCATTCACCTTTTCTACAAGTATATCCAGACCTAGGCAATTTGTCCGCATGGTCGGAAAATAATCCGGCTCGAGAACTTGAGAAAGGGATCGATTATATCACTGCTATCCACTTAAAAGATACTTACCCTGTAACAAAAGAATATTCAGGCCAGTTTCGTGATGTTCCTTTTGGTAGCGGTTGTGTTGATTTTCTTGGATTATTAAGACATTTGAAACGTCTAGATTATGATGGAACATTTCTGATTGAAATGTGGAGTGAAAAAAGCCAAGACTTTCGAAGAGAAATCCAGCAGGCAAAAGACTACTTAAGTTCTAAATTGAAGGAGGCTGGCTATGATGTCTTGTGAAGAAAAAATTGCAGCAATGAAGCAACGTGTCCTTGAAGCAAATCTGGCATTGCCGCGATACGGATTAGTCAAATTGACTTGGGGCAATGTGAGTGAAGTGGACCGTGAGCTAGGAGTCATCATCATTAAGCCAAGCGGTGTCAGATATGAATGCATGCAAGCAGATCAAATGGTGGTAACAGATTTGTCGGGAAATATAATAGAAGAAGACAGCTTAAAACCATCTTCAGATCTCCCCACACATGTTGTTTTGTATCAAACTTTTGAAGATATAACTGCTATTACTCATACTCATTCCACGCACTCCGTCATGTGGGCGCAAGCAGGACGCGATTTGCCAGCTTATGGCACGACTCATGCTGATGCTTTTTATGGTAAGGTTCCTTGTACACGCCAATTAACGAAAGAAGAAGTAAGAGAAACTTACGAAGTTCATACAGGGAATGTGATTGTCGAGACGTTTAAGGAAAGAAAATTAGATCCAAACGAAGTCCCTGGAGTACTTGTCTATGGACATGGACCGTTCACATGGGGGGATTCACCTATGAAAGCAGTAGAAAACAGTTTGATCTTAGATGAAATTTGTCTGATGGCCAAAGAAAACGAGCTGATCAACCCCAATATATGTGAAATCCCGCAATATTTACTAGATAAACATTATTTTCGCAAACATGGAAAGTATGCATACTACGGGCAATAGAGATGCTAGGGTAAGGGTAGAAAATTAAAAGATAACACTTGATAGAGAGAAACAGAGGTTGTGAAGAAAATTTATCACAACCTTTTTTATTTATCAAAAAGGATGCATTCTAAAAGGAAAGAGGAATTTTAAGGAATCGAGAGAATCTTTACAGGAGAGTTATATGTGATAGATTAAATAGTTAAAGAATTGTATTATTAGAGGGAGAATTGTATAAGAAAGGAAGAAAAAAATGAATATTGATTCCCTTATGATCGATGAGATTTCTGAATTATATAAGAGCGTTGGTTGGACGAATTACACAAAAGACACTGCAAGGTTAGCTAGAGCATTTGAACAATCTGAATCTCTGATAAAGCGTAATGGGGAAGGGAAGATTATCGGAATCGTTCGTTGGATCACTGATTTTGCGACGATCGCATTTATTCAAGATATCCTCATTCATCCGAGGTATCAGCGCCAAGGAATAGGCAAAGTGCTTTTGAATGAAGCTTTGGAGAAGATCACTAGTTATGGACCAGTCCAAATCGAATTATTGACAGATGATACTGAGAAAAAAAAAAAATTTTATGAATCAGTAGGATTTGTTCAAGTAAAGGAAATGGGTGGTATTTCTTATGTCATAGATACTAGAAGAAAAAAGGTGCTTTTTGGTAATGACAAATAACATATAATAACGTACAAAAGAAAAAATTCTAGCTTAGTTCTTTAGAAAAACAAGAGGATAGACTTAGTATCACTCAATCTATCCTCCAATGCTCAGCTATTTTATTTTTTTACTCACCTCTTTATCAAATACAATTTTTTGCAAATTCGAACTAATATAAAAAATGAACACATGATTTTTTTTTTAAAGCAAATGCTATGCGATAATTTTTTTTATTAATTTTGACTTTCATCTCGTATATTCCTTTTGCCGAACGAGTACGCACTGGCTTTATACGAAAAAAATTATGCTCCAAATACTCTGTCACTTTGTGGGAAATTGCTTCTTTATACATGAAATGTTCTTCTTGTGGAAATTGCTTAAGTAGTTCACTATCAAATTCAACAGTATAATCCATGTTTTATTTCCTTTCTATACTGATACATTATAAAAATAAACAATTTTATAAGTCTCTATATTTCATGATGAATGACAAGTATATTTGATTCATCTTGATATAGCTCTACGAAATCTCCAATTCCAGGATACATATTGAAATAATCATATGGTATACAAACATTTATTTTTTTTTCAATTGTCAACACTGCGTCTTCTTCTTCTAATTCTATAATCTTAGCAATTTGTACGTCGCTTTTCATGTGTGATCTTCCTTTCTATACATTGGATTTACTTTTCGATGATATCTACAACAGCTTTGCCACAAGTCAGTTCTTTTTCTAGCTCGTTCTTTATTTTTATGGCACATGGTTTGGAAAAAGGAGCAGCTTCTTTCCATGAACCAAGTAAAGGATATTCGTTACTGATACCTTTCACATATTGTTTGTTTTTGACGCCTTTTGTTTTTACTTCTACATAATACATTTGATCCTCTTCTTTCGGCTCTATACTTTTTGATGTTGGTGGATGACACCAGCATCTTTTTTATTTTCTCTTAATTGTCAAATTAAGTTAGACAAATCATCAATACTTACGTAACTCAAAAATACTTCCAAAGGTGTTCGATAATTCAGTGATTTTCTAGGAATATTATTTCGTTTCGATGCGACAGATTGAATAAAAGATTCATCTACTGAATTGAAATCCATAGATTTCAATAAACCATCTCTACGTAACAATCCGTTAGAATTCTCGTTTAGGCCTCTTTGAGACGGCGTTCCTGGATCAGCGAAATAAATGGCAATATCATTGGCATTACTGATCTGTTTCCAATTTGAAAATTCCTTTCCACAATCAAAAGTGATGGATTTGAATAGATTTTTCGGTACAGATTCAAACCAATGATTTAATTTGTTTTCAATATCAATCGCTTGTCTACCACACGGTTTCAATGTGATGATAACTTTTGATAATCGCTCAACTAAGGTAATTACAGCACTTTTATGTTTCAAACCTACGATAGTGTCACCTTCAAGGTGACCAAACTCATTTGAGAATTGGCTATAATCTTTTTCACGTTCATGAATAGAGCGACGGAAAGCTTGTTTTCCACGTCTTTCTTGATGTCCATTTGGTTTACGCTTGCCTTTCATCGGTAAGTCAGAAGGATTAAATAGCCCCTTTTTGAACATACGATAAATGGTACGAGCAGAACAACGAATAGGAAACGCTGCACGACCAACAATCACATCGGGTGTCCATCCTTGAACAACCTTTCTTTGAATATATTCTGATTGTTCCTCAGGTAAAACAAGCGGGCGTCTACCACAGTTTGATTTGTTTTTCTTATACTGTTGATAGTACTCTAAGGCTGATTTTCCTTGCTTGAAGAACAGGTATACTTTATGGATCGTTTGTCTTGAACGATTCAAGCAATGCGCAGTTTTCGCAACAGATTGATTTATTTTGAAATAAGACTCTATCATTACAAGTTCATCCGTTGTAAGATGGGTATAGGTCATTTGTACTCACTCCTTATAATTCTTTGGACGGAACTATTTTGAGTGTAGCACAAATGACTTTTTTAGTTGTCTAGCTTAATTTTACAATCGGCGTTCCAAAACATATAGAAAAGACACCTTGAAATCCTTTAGAATTAATTTGGCGAACCAACCCAAAAGGAGGAATCAAGATGTCTTACACTCACCTTATCAAAGAAACATTAGATATTCTAGACTTATCAGTTACTTTTAACGAAAATTGTCTCACAAAAGAAAAATACAAAGGGCAAATCTGTCATATTTATCGTGGAAACTTGATTTATACAGCCCAAGAATGCATCCACTGTAAACACCAGATTGCTTCAGATATTGTGCGTTGGGGTACAACAACCGTCCGGTTGTTAATGAACGATGTTTCTGAATACCGTACCTACCTCGAATTGAAAAAGCAACGCTTCAAATGCAAAGCTTGTCAGCGGACCTTTGTCGCAGATACTTCTGTTGCGAAAAAACACTGTTTCATCAGTGAGAAAGTCCGCTGGTCTGTCGTGACTCGTCTGAAAAAAAATACCTCAATGACAGAGATCGCCGCTCAGAAAAATCTATCGGTCTCTTCTGTTTACCGTATTATGAAGCGATTTTATCGTCCGTTGAATCCTTTTCGGACACCGTTACCTAAGGTACTTTGTTTTGATGAATTCAAATCAGTTCGGGGTGTTTCAGGTGCTATGAGTTTCATCATGATGGATGGACAAACACAGCGCTTATTGGACATTGTCGAGAACCGACAACTGCCTTTTTTAAAACGTTATTTTAGTCATTTTTCACGAGAAATTCGTGAAGCGGTCGAATGGATCGTGATTGATATGTACGCTCCTTATGTATCGCTCGTTAAAAAGCTGTTTCCAAAAGCACAGCTGATTATTGACCGGTTTCACATCGTCCAACATATTGGTCGTACCTTTCGCAATCATCGAATCAAAGAAACGAACCAACTATTAAAAAGCAAAGAACAAAAACACTATCAATTAGGTAAGCAATTAAAAAGATACTGGAAACTTCTTCAAAAAGATGAACGCAAGCTTGATTATACTCGACGCCTTTGGCGACCTGGCTTCAAAGCTCATTTAACAGAGACCGATATTGTGGATCGCTTACTGAAAGGGAGCCCTGCTTTGCGTGTAGGCTATCAGTTATATCAAGACTTTCTTTACGCTGTAAAGGAACGAGACTACGTATCGTTTGAAGAACTACTTACCAATAATATCATGCTTCCCGAAGGCTATCAGACGACCTTGAGAACGTTCCAGAAATTTCTGCCACAAATCAAAAATGCTTTACAACAAAGTTATTCAAATGGCCCACTTGAATGTCTGAACAACCATATCAAAGTGTTAAAACGAAATGCATATGGCTTTCGTAGCTTTTATAATTTCAAATTGCGCATCATGATTCGTCATGGCAACGCATTGATTTTCAACTAAAAAAGATCAAGAGGAACTGATCCACTTGATCTCCAATTATTCTAAGATTTCTCTTTACCAACATCATTTGACAAAGAGCCCTTCTTTCTTGCTGTTTTTAGTTAATATTCAAATATATGTAAGTGAAAATGATTATGTATCTATATCTTTATGATACGCGAATTGTAAAATTAAGTTAGAAAAATAAAAAGGCATTTATGGTACACTCAAATTGTATTTCCGACGAAAGAAAACAAAGGAGTGTAACCATAAATGACCTACAAACATCTTACCATAGACGAACTGACAATGATAGAATCATATTATCTTCAACATAATAAGCCGGTTGAAATCGCTAACCGAATGGGACGTGCTATACAAACTATTTATAATGTAGTCAATAAGTTCAAGCAAGGTAAGACTGCTCTTGATTATTGGCACCAGTATAAAGAAAATAAGAAAAAATGTGGTAGAAAAGTCATTCAATTACCTGCTCATGAAGTAGATTACATTAAAGAGAAAGTCACTCTTGGTTGGACGCCTGACGTCATTATCGGGCGAAAAGAAAGACCTGTTTCATGCGGTATGAGAACACTTTATCGTTTATTTTCTAAAGGAATATTTGATATTGACACACTACCGATGAAAGGTAAAAGAAAACCCAATGGCCATCAGGAAAAACGGGGAAAACAACAGTATCAGCGCTCAATCCATGATCGACCTGATAATTATCCTGATTTCAATTTAGTTGAAAGATTATCTAAAGTCATTATCACGATTAAACCCAACGGCCGTAAGGCATTAGATATTGAAACTGCCCTTAATCAATGGTTTTCTCGCTTCCCTAAAAACTTCTTTAAATCTATTACGTTTGACTGTGGAAAAGAATTTTCTAACTGGAAAGCCATTAGTAACCAACATGATATTGATATATATTTTGCGGACCCTGGAACACCTTCTCAACGCCCATTAAACGAGAATTCTAACGGGATTCTGCGTCGTAATGGACTGCCGAAATCAATGGATTTTAGAGAAGTGAATCAGACATTTATTTCCAGTGTCAGCAATCAACGTAATCATATTCCAAGAAAATCATTGAATTACAGAACACCAATCGAAATATTTTTGAGCTATGTACAAGAAGCATTTTATTCTAGCTTAATTTGACAAATCATATAGATAAACGATTTTATTTTCAAGTAGATCAAATTTAACAAAATAAATTTCTTTTGAAAGCGTTTACAAAACAAACTAACAGAAATATAATGTTCTTGTAAAACAAATATGAACTTAGTAGAACAATAAATTAACAAACTTAATCAAAAAGGAGGAAGTTGGAATGAAATATAAAGAGATGTTCGTTCCTAGTTTGATTCAATTAGCGGTAGAAGTAAAAAATAAAGAAGAAGCTTTTTTAATCGCTGCACAACGATTAGAAAAAATGGGGTACGTCAATGAGAATTATTTGAATGGACTGATTGCAAGAGAAAGAGAATTTCCTACTGGATTGATTACTAAGTATTTAAATATCGCGCTGCCACATTCGGAATGTGAATATGTCGAAAAGCCATTTGTTTTTGTTATGCAGCTGAAGATCCCAATTTATTTTTATCAAATGGGGGATAATCAGGAAATGACTGTAGAAAATCTATTTTTTTTAGGAATCAAAGAACCAAAAGAACAAGTAGGATTACTTCAAGCGTTTATGAATTTATTCATGGATGAAACATTCGTGGAAAATTATAAGAAACAAGAAACACCGCAAAACATATACGAACTTATTACAAATTATATTTAGGAGGAAGAAAAAATGAAAAATCGGCTAATTGTCGCATGTGGAAGTGGAGTAGCAACGAGTCAGACAATCGCTAGTAAGATCCAAAGTATGTTAGAGGATGACGGCATCGCATTTCCTGTAGAAGCAGTTGATTACAAATCGATTCAAAATGAGCTTCTAACTGCTGGAATCTATGTGTATGTCGCACAACCTGATGAGGAAGTACTTGAACAAGCAAAAGATTTGGGTATTGAAGTATTTCCAGGAATTCCATTTTTAACTGGAATGGGTGTAGAACCTATTTATGACAGTATCAAAGAGTTAGTACAGTAAAGGAGGATTGTTGGATAAAAAAGTTGGTTCATAGTTTTATTTACTATATTTCGAAAGAAAGAAGGTTTATTTATGGAAGTTTTCCAAACCATTATCAATTATGTTTTGAACTTAGGATCAGCCATTTTTGTTCCCCTGATTATTTTGATACTTGGATTGTTGGCAGGGATGAAATTAAAAAAAGCATTCATGTCTGCTTTGACTTTAGGGATTGCTTTTAGCGGAATGTCTATGGTCATTGGCTATATGTCTAACGCAGTAAGTCCAGCATCAGAAGCATTAGCTAAAAATACGGGAATCAGTTTGCCTGCACT
Organism: Enterococcus sp. FSL R5-0957; assembly: GCF_038008005.1. NCBI lineage: Bacteria > Bacillati > Bacillota > Bacilli > Lactobacillales > Enterococcaceae > Enterococcus > Enterococcus sp. FSL R5-0957. Next base: position 1,668,310 of record NZ_JBBOYG010000001.1, on the reverse strand, counting down.
TGATCTTGGTTGGACAGGTGCAGCAAGCATCACATGGTCGTGGAGTTATGCTTTTATATTTTTTACAGTAACGATTGGGGTCAATTTTGTACTGTTACTTTTTAATTGGACGAAGACGTTAAATGTTGATATGTGGAATGTTTGGGGGAAAGCTTTAACTGCTTATTTAGTTTATTATGTTTCCGGTAGTTTGGCTGCAGGCTTTCTTACTGCAATGGTCCAAGTTATATTGGAATTAAAGCTTGGTGATATGTTTCAAAAACATATACAAGATCTCACAGGGATTCCATTAGTAACAGTGACTCATTTTATGACATCTGCCGCTGTCTTGTTGCTGCCTTTCAATATGATCATGGATAAAATTCCTGCTTTAAATAAACGAGCGGATACGAATGCATTGAAGAAGAAAATTGGGATCTTCTCTGAAAACTCTGTAATGGGATTCATTATTGGATTGGGGCTTGGCTTTGCTGCTGCGTATGGCGTTTCAGGTTCTCTTAATCTAGCGATCCAAACAGCTACAGCATTAAGTTTGTTTCCTATGATCTCTAAAATGTTCATGCAATCTTTGTCTCCTCTAGCAGACGCTATGTCAGAATTTATGAAAAAGCGGTTTAAGGATCGTGAAGTATATATCGGATTGGACTGGCCGATATTAGCTGGTCGTTCAGAAATTTGGGTTACTGCTATTTTACTTGTTCCTGTGTTTATTGGTTATGCCATTATTTTGCCAGGAAACCAAGTATTGCCATTAGCAGGGATTATCAACTATTCGATTGCGGTCGGCGGATTACTTTTAACAGGAGGAAACTTGGCTCGTATGCTGATCTTGGGAATCATCACTATGCCTATTTATTTGTACGGGGCCACTTACCTTGCGCCAATACTCAGTGATTTAGCAGAAAAAAGCGGAGCAGTCGAGGAAATCAAGAAAGGACAGTTGATCACATGGTCATCCATAGAAGGGCCGGAGTTCAGGGTTTTATTTGCGGAGGCATTTAATAGGAATATTCTCGCTATTGTAGGATGCGTGATTTTTCTAGGACTGTTTGTTCTACTTTATAAATATATGATAAAAGCGAAAGTACCGAGTGAACGTTATGCTGAACTACAAAAATAGCATTGAAATGGTGGAAAAGTAATGAAAAGAGAAGAGACAGATAAAATAAAATGGACAGTCGCTCTTTGTGGTACACTTCTGCTATTTTTATATGGACTCTTTACTCAGAATATCATCATCAATCTATTGGTCATTTTTTTCGCACTAGTGATCTATAAATATGGAAATCACGTTTTATTCAGAGAGTACGATGAAAAAAGAAAACGGAAAATAGAAGAATCAATGAAAATAAAAGAAGCTACCAAAGAAATATTGAGAGAAAAAAGTTTTATAAAAAGATAATGGAGGGGTCATTATGTCAGACGGACGTATGTTATTTGAGAGAGAACGACAGGACATGGCACGTATCGTAAGAGTGATTTTCGAAAGGAAAAACACAAATGTCGCAGGAGGGAATTTTTCCTTTAAAACCACTGATGATCAAGGGAAAGACTACATCATCATGACGCCGACCATGATGTCAGAAGCCTATCTAGGAGAGATTTCTCCTGCACAGGTTCTAGTAGTAGAACCAAGAACGCGTAGAATCGTTGACGGTGTCGGTCATTTAACTCGGGAGATCAATATGCATGAAGCGATGTACGATACTAATCCAGCTATCAAAGCTGTCCTACATGCTCATGCGCCTAATGCAATGTTCTGGGCGACTACTGGGTTGCCTATGCCTAATTTGACAGAAGCCACAGCTAAAGTAAAAGAGATTCCTGTCATGGACTTTGAGCCTAATTGCTCTGAAGAACTTGCTGAATTGACAAGCGACTATGTAAAAAAACAGCATCTCGAATTACCGCATATGTTGCTGCTCAACTCTCATGGCGTATTGATCAACACAGGTGGAGAATCAGGAATCGAAGCTATCCATAAAGCACTGCAAATCCTTGATACAGTTGAATGGAATGCAGAAATTGCCTACAAGCAGACGATTTTTCAAGCATTAGGGATTACTGACGGTTTTTATTCAAAAGGTGAGAAAATCGGGGTATTGGAAGAGTTGAAACATAAAACGGCTATTTATAATAAATCTGTTATTGCAGCTGGTGGAGACTAACCTATCTGACACAAAAAACTACGACTTTCACAAAATCTGATCCAGATCGATATCTGCTTCAGGTTGTATTATGTAAGTCGTAGTTCTTTTCTTTTATTTAGTTAAGAGGTGGTCTGTCCATTCCCTCGCTTGCTCGATTTCGTCCATCGTCAACTGATGACCTGTTACAGTTAGCTGAATAGTCACATTTGCTTGGCGTGTTTCGAATTAATCGGCCAATTCTTTAAAGGAAGCAAGGGAAACGATTGGATCGTTATCACCATAAGAAAGCCAGACGGTTTTATCCTCTAATGTGGAACGGCTTTGATGAACACCTAGAGACATCGGATGGAAAAACAACCCTTTATTTAGCTCGGTCTCACGCTCCAATAATAAATGAGCAGCGATGTTTGCGCCATTTGAATAGCCGACAAGCAGCCAATCACTTAACGGTATCTGTTCTTTTTCGCTGATTTCTTTGATTTTTTCATGGAGTTTATCTGTTTCTTTTTCCAAACTGTCCAGGTCGAATTGATTCAATCCATTACGCTTGAAAAAACGATTCATCCCATCTTCTTGGACCGTGCCACGAAAAGAAAGCAATGTACTGTTTGGTGCAAGAAAGTGAGCGATATCCAGTAAAGAATGTTCATCGCCACCTGTGCCATGAAGTAAGATCAAATGCTTGCCACTTGTTCCTTTTTCAAAAATGTAGGTCATTTTGTTCCCTCTTTTCTGTTTCTATAGATGCAAAAAATGAAGTAGCATGAAGAGATTATTCACGTTTTTTATTTGCATCACTTGTATCGAAAGGACGGACATAGGCTTCAATGGCTTCACGACGTTCTTCTAAGAATGGAGGAAGAGATAGTTTTTCTCCTGCTGATTCTGCTGGTTCATCTTCAAGGAATCCAGGACCATCAGTTGCTAATTCAAACAGTACGTGATGAGCGGCTAGGAAGTACTCAGATTGGAAATAGAAACGATCGACGAAACCAGAATTTGGCAATTCAATCTTATTGATTACTTGAATCCAGTATTCCAATGCTTCTTTGTCTGCTACACGCAATGCTAAGTGATGGATATTTCCAAATCCTTCGATTGCTTTTGGCAAGTCTGTCCGTTGTTCAATAATGATGCTTGCACCATTTCCGCCTTCACCGATTTCAAATAAGTAGAAATCTCCTGAATGGTCTGTTTCTTTGAATCCTAAGATTTTTTCAAGAATCAAGCGGATATGCTCTAATTGACTGACACGGACAAAGACAGGTCCAAGTCCTGTGATCGCAAACTCTGTCGGTACATTGCTGTTTTTCCAAGGAATGCCAGCTGCTACACCTTGATTATTTTCGTCAGAGATCAATTGATAATACTGATTATCGAAATCTTCAAATTCGATATATTTTTTGCCGAAACGTTCATTGATTGCTGAATGAGTAACGTCATATTTTTCAAAACGTTCCAACCAAAAGTCTAATGCAGCGTCACTTGGCACACGGAAAGAAGCACGAGAGATCGTATCTGTTCCTTTTTTTCCTTTTGGCTGATTTGGAAAATCAAAGAAAGTCATATCTGTTCCTGGCGCACCAGTATCGTCTGTAAAGTAAAGATGGTAAGTTTCGATGTCATCTTGGTTAACTGTTTTTTTGATTAAGCGCATTCCTAAAATATCTGTAAAAAAGCGGTAGATTTTTGTTGCGCTAGATGTCATTGCTGTGACGTGGTGAATTCCTCTGATTTGTGTATCCATGATAAATTTCCTCCTACTAACTTACAAAAAGTAAGTAGTTGATTTAGACATAGTATAGAGGGTGCATCTCTATTTTGCAATTAATTTGTCTTCTAAAGTATCAGGAAGGAATCAAGAATGGAAAAGAGGAGGGACGGATCAATAAAATAAAAAGACTTACGACTAGCTGTATCGATTTCAAAAAAACTAGCTTTAAAAAGCTAACTTTAGAATCATTACGGGTGGTCATAAGTCTTTTTATGCTGAGTTATTTTTTCATTTGTCACGTTCTCTTGGTAAACGGCTTTTTCACAACCTCTTCATTTAAGTTGAACGCACATCCAGCACAGAATAGTTCCGAACATCAAATCGGTTTCGGCTGGAAGAATATTCAATCGGCTGTCCATCTTTGAGATAGACGACTTGCTGAACTTCCAGTACAGGATCGTTTTCTGCACAGTTCAAATATTGCTGATCATATTCATCACTTTTATCTGCAGAAATAGCACGATAAGCCCCTGCAAAATGGACATTCAATTCTTGATGAAGATGATCATAGATAGAGGCTAACAAATGTTCTTTTTTTAAACCCGGCACAAGATGGACTGGCATAAAGGTATGCTCTAAAACATATGGCTCGCCATCTAAGATCCTTAACCGGTGAATATTGTAGACAGGTTGCTCGGCATCGATCATCAATCGTTCTTGGATATATTGATTAGGGAATTCAACATCAAAATGAATGATTTGACTCTTCAAAGAACGATGTCTGCGTTTCATTTGGAGACTCAAACCTTCATACTCGTTAGCGGGCGATGTGTCTTTTTGCATAAATGGATGATTCAAGATTTTCGTTCCTGATCCTCGCTGCGAATAGACAAGTCCTTCCATTGCTAAGATATTGATGGCTTTTTTGATTGTCATCCGGCTCGCACCAAATTCTTTGACCAAGTCCACTTGATTAGGCAAAAAACTATCGGGAGGATACTCTTTTGAACGGATACGTTCTCTTAAAATATTTGCGATTTCTTCGTATTTTGGCACGTTATTCACCTCTTCTAGAGTATAACGAAAGATTATGCTTCCGACAACTCGAAGTAGCATCTGGAACATTGTTTATTCGAAAAAAGAGGTCGTGACAAGTTTTTGTCACAACCCCTTAATGATCTATTAAGCAATATCTAAATCTGGTTGTTTATCTAGTACTTTCAGGAATGGGTACCAGATAAAGGCAACGATGACAAAGTCGATGACTTGCAGCATACCACCAAGCCATGAATTTGTTGCTAAGACACCGCTTGCAATGATTGGCACAGTCCATGGAACAGAGACGCCAGTTGGTGCAGGGACAAGTCCAGCAGCCATTACCAAATAATTGAACGTCGTTACGATTAGAGGTGCCACAACCCAAGGAATAAGGATTGTTGCATTCAATACGATCGGTAGACCGAAGATCGCTGGTTCATTTACATTGAAAATACCAGGTGCTAAAGCTAATCGTCCAACATCACGATACTGTTTCTTTTTAAGAACAAAGGCCATCAATAAAACGACAGCTAAAGTCATTCCAGAGCCACCAATACCAACAGTGAAGGTTTCCATGAATGGTTTTGTGATGATGTGTGGTAATTCTTTTCCATGTTGATAAGCTTCTAAGTTATCAAGCATCAGTGTATTCCAAATCGGGTCCATTACAGAGTTGACGATGATTTGTCCGTGAAGTCCGAAGAACCATAAGAATTGGACAAAGAACAAAGCAATCAATGTTGCAGGTAAACTACTTCCCAAACCAGTTAATGGTTTTTGGATCACTTCATAAACGACGTCATGTAAGTTAGCATTGAAAATACCAGTCATCACAGCATTGATTACTAAGAAAATAGTTAGTGTCACTACAGCAGGGATCAAAGCGGCAAATGATTTTGTTACTGCAGGCGGAACTCCATCAGGCATTTTGATCTGCCAGCCGCGTTTCGTGATTCTGCAGTAGATTTCTCCAGCCAAGAAAGCAGCGATCATTCCAATGAACATTCCTTTTGCGCCAAGACGATCAAGTGAAAGCACACCAGTCACATCTTCACCGCCAGCGGTTTTCATTGCAAAAGGCGTAAGAATCAAGAAGCTGGCAAAAGACACGGCACCACCGAAAATACCTTCAACGTCATAAGATTTTGATAAATAATAGCCGATACCAAAAGTAACAAAAACCGACATGATGCTCATTGTTGCATTTTGCCCGTTACCGAATAAGTTCGATAAAGTTCCCTTTGTTGCGTCACTGAAAAAAGGCAAGTTATTGATAACGACAACGATCGAACCGAACATCGTTAAAGGGAAGGAAAGCATGAAAGCATCCCGCAGCACTGTAAGGTAACGATTTTGCCCTAATAAATTAGCTAAGGGCATGATTTTCTCAGAAAGCTTGTCCATAAAACCGTTCATTTTTATTCACCTCAAATTTATTTGCAATCGATTACATACAAAGTATAACGCCAAAAATTTTAAATGTCTAGTCATTTTCATAAAAAGTATTGATTTATTTTTTAGGGTTCGTTATGATTACGGTATCAAGAAAAAAGAGAGGAAGTAAAAAATGAAAACCTACACATTCCCAGAAAATTTTTGGTTGGGTTCTGCTGCTAGCGGACCGCAAACAGAAGGAAGAGTAAGTGATGATGGTAAAGGAGAAAATATTTGGGATCATTGGTATGAATTAGAGCCTGAAAAATTCTTCGATCAAGTAGGACCTGAAAAAACTTCGCAAGTTTACACAAAATACAAAGAAGATGTTCAGTTAATGAAAGAAACTGGCCATAACACATTTCGTACATCTATCCAATGGAGTCGTTTGATTCCAGAAGGGACAGGTGAAATCAATCAAAAAGCTGTTTCTTTTTATCGAGATTATTTTACTGAATTGCTGGATAATGGTATTGAACCTTTTGTGAACCTTTACCATTTCGATATGCCACTACCACTGCAAGAAAAAGGCGGATGGTTATCAAGAGAAACGGTCGACGCTTATGTTTCTTATGCAGCAGCGTGCTTTGAACTGTTTGGAGATCTGGTCAAAAAATGGTTTACTCATAATGAACCAATCGTACCTGTAGAAGGAGGCTACTTGTATCAATTCCACTATCCAAATCATATCAATATGAAAGAAGCGGTCCAAGTAGGCTATCATGAGAATCTAGCAAGCGCAAAGGCAATCAAAGCCTACCATGAAGGCGGACATGATGGTGAGATCGGAATCATCTTGAATCTGACACCAAGCTATCCGAGAGATGAAACGAACCCAGAAGATGTAAAAGCGGCGAAGATCGCTGACGCATTCTTCAACCGATCATTCCTTGACCCTGCAGTGAAAGGAGAGTTTCCACAAGAGTTGATCGAAATTGTCAAAGAATTGGCTATAATGCCAGAGATCCATGAAGGAGACCTAGAACTCATCCGTGAAAACACGATTGACCTGCTAGGAATCAATTACTATCAGCCTCGTCGAATCAAAGCAAAAGAAACTCCAATCAATCACGAACATAGCCCCATGCCAGATGATTATTTTGATAATTACGACATGCCCAATAAAAAAATGAATCCATATCGTGGATGGGAAATTTACGAAAAAGGAATCTATGATATTTTAACGAATACAAGAGAAAACTATGGTAATATCAAATGTTATATTTCTGAAAATGGGATGGGGGTCGAAGGAGAAGAACGATTTGTTAACAGCGAAGGAATTATTGAAGATGATTACCGGATCGAGTTTGTTACGGATCATTTGAAATACGTCCATCAAGCAATCCAAGAAGGAACCAATTGTGTGGGTTACCACATGTGGACATGTATGGACAACTGGTCTTGGACAAATGCTTATAAGAATCGCTATGGCTTTATCGCTGTTGATTTGGCACAAGACGGTAAACGGACGATCAAAAAATCAGGTTGCTGGTTTAAAACGGTCTCTGAAAAAAACGGATTTGATGCCTGATATTTTTTGATAAAACGTTCACAAATTGTTTGTTCTAACACTGTAATCGTGCTACACTAACAGTGAAGGAGGCGTTTACAATGGTAGATACTTATCGTAATATTTTAGTAGCAATTGATGGTTCTGAAAAGGCAGAAAAAGCATTTCTTGAGGCAATTACGATTGCCAAACGAAATCAGGCAACGTTGCACATCCTGTATGTCAATGAAGTAACAGGCAATTACTTTGGTGATTTTGCATTTGTTACAACAAGCCTTCAGGAAGAATTGGATGAGGTTGCGGAAAACCAGATGAAAGAACATCGAAACTTGGCAATTGAAAAAGGCCTGACAGATATCGAGACATATGTTCTTTACGGTTATCCAAAGACACTGATTGCTAATTTCCATGAATCGAAAGAACCAATCGATCTGATTGTCATGGGGGCGACAGGTCTGAATGCGGTAGAACGTGCACTAGTAGGTTCCACTACTTCCTATGTAGTCAACCACGCATCATGTAACGTCATGGTTGTAAAATAAATAAATTAAGGGAACAGAAAGCAAAAAAGCATAACGCTTCTTTTGCTTTCTGTTCCCTTTATTTTTTTGTAAAAAACTACTTTACCTGATGAAGTAATCATGCTATTCTAATTACAACGACAGATGGAGTAATATGGAGGAAAGAAAATGATTTCAAGTGATGGAATACGCGGATACAATGATGCGATTATTTTATCGATCCTTAACAAAAACGATTCTTATGGATATGAAATTTCTAAAACGATTCGTGAGAGGACAAATGATTCCTATGTGATCAAAGAGACAACACTTTACTCCGTTTTTGCCCGTTTAGAAAAGAACCAACTGATTGTTTCATATCCTGGAGAAGTGACTCATGGAAAAAAGCGGACATATTATAAAATCACTGAAATAGGGCGTAATCTTTTAGAAGAAAAAAAGCAAGAGTGGCTGACGACGAAAGACGTAGTCGATCAATTTTTGGAGGGAAATTAAATGGATACAATCCGTAATTATTTAGACAGTCTTTTTATCGGAGTACCTCAAAGTACCGAGATAGATAAGCTGAAAACTGATTTGTTGGCAAATATAGAAGACCATTATCATGAATTGATGGGAGAAGGAAAAAATGAACAGGAGGCCATCGGTACAGTAATTTCGACATTTGGTTCAATCGATGAATTATTAGAAGAACTAGATGTCGAAAAAAAACATCAAGCTGACGAGACGGAAACAAACACAGCTTCTATTTATTTAAGCGAAGCAGAAAACTACTGGAAAGAATACAGAGCGGCAAGTCTCCAAGTGGCATCAGGTGTTCTATTCATTAGCTTATCTTTTGCAAGTATTTTTTTCTTTTGTTCAGCAGGATATGTGTTCATGGGTATTTCTTGTCTGATTTTCGGTATAGCATTAGCTGTCGGTTTTTTTATTGCTTCTGGTATGAAAATCACACGTTTAAATCACTTTTTGCACCATCGGAAAATACCTGAAAAAGTATTAGCAGAAGCAAAAGAAAAAGAAGAAGAGTATCAGCGAAGTTTTGGCTTCTCACTGATTGCAGGAATCGGATTATGTATTTTTTCACTTTTCCCACTTTTGGCTTCTTTAATGTGGTATATGGATGGTAGTATCGGTGCCTCTATATTTTTTGTTACGGTAGGAACGGGTGTCTTCTTGATCATTTATGGCAGTCTGGTCCGTCATTCTTATCGTCAATTCACTCAAAGTGCTTATTACTGGTGAATGTATTCAGATTTGTAAAAATATTCTATTTATCCGGCGTAGAAAAAAAGACTGTGACACGCTTTTGTCACAGTCTTTTTTATATATAATAATTTAAAAATTCATCATCTAAATCCGTAGAATTTTCTAGATTGCTTACCCATGTAAAATCGTTATAGACAGATTTCAGTTGACTTCTGCGCCATTGTACAGGGATAAAAAGACGCATGCTATCTTCATTGAATCCGACTAATAATTTCTTTCCGTCAGTAATGATGGGGCGTTGTAACAAAGTAAAATGCGAGACGATCAGATCGACAAGCTCTGAGGTCGTACATTGGTCGATTTGATCCTTTAAATTTTTGTAATCGATTGAACGTTTAGCTAATAAATCGTCAAATCCGTTTTCTGTTAATGACAATAAATAAAATATCTCTTTCCTTGTTAAAGGCTGTTTAGGTGTGAAAATTCGTTCTCTGTAAGGCATTTGATGGTCTTTCAGCCAGTTTGCCATCAGATGGTAACTATGTGTGCGAGAAGAATAGATCGTAAGCATAAAAAAACTCCTTAAATAGTCCATTAATTTGTTAGATCTGTTGAGATAAATAATAGGTAAGGAGCTGTGCATAAGCATTGATCAAAACAACCCAAACATCATTAGAAATAACTTTCTAAAGTCTTAAACTTGCGACGAGAAACAACTAGACTAATAGAAAAAATGTCTTAGCCATTTGGCTTCCTGTTTGTTTTTTTGCTTATGCTGCAGCTCCTCGGGAAAGGGTTCTAACAATTTGAAGAAGGTTGATGATTGATCTAGTTTAAATTGTGTGAAATTTGAAATCTGGTGTTTTTACTAGATGAATCACCTAACAACTATGATTATAGCTTATAGAACTTCTGTTTTTTATTCGGTTTTGTTATAGTTGTTATAAAGTTTTATTTTATTACAGAACATTTTTAATTAATAAAGAACAGTTAGAAGTTAAAATTGCTGATTCACATAGAGTTTATGACTTCTTGGAAATTCTTTTTCAATCAGTTTTTTCATCTGTTTTTGAAATTCTTTTTTTTCAGTAAACATAAAGGTTTGGGCATCGTAACCTTCTTCATGCAGGAAATAGATCATTCCTTTTTCTGTGTTTTGCGTATAAGCTTTTATACTCCTGTCTTTTTTGAAAGAACAGATCGTATAGCCATCTATTTGGTCTGGTAGTCGTTTGATTTTCTTCAAAATGACTTTTTTATCCTCAAGTTTCATTTTTTTCACCTGACTTTATTTTTTTCATATGGAAATCATAGCGCCTTTGGTTATATGAAAACAAGAAGGATACTGAAATATATATAAATCAAATAGTGGTTATTTATTATTAGAATAGCGAATACAAATAAACGACCACTATTTTCTGATTTATTACAAATGTTTTTTCAAATAAATTTGATTACCAAGAAAAGGTAGTGGTATATTTACTGAGGGATACTTTGAAAAACATATGATAGAAACAGTAACAGCATTATGAAAAATCTTTTTATAAAAATGGAGGAATCGATTTGATGGAAGATCAGTATGTACAAGCAATGACGATCGCAGGATCAGATAGCGATGGAAGCGCAGGGATGCAAGCAGATATGCATACATTCTTTACAAGAAATGTTTACGGTGTTTCTGTCATGACCGCATGTGTTGCAGGTAATTCTTACGGAATCGGAGCAAGTGTGACATTGCCAACAGATTTTATCGACAAAGAATTTGAACTGATTGCGAAGGACTTTCAAATACGTGCAGCTAAAACAGGTATGCTAGCAGATTCAAAGTTGATTGAGACAGTTGTAAAAAATTACCAAAAATATGATTTTGGTCCATTAGTCGTGGATCCGGTAATCGTAACGAAACATGGAAATCTTTTACTAGAAGAATCTGCTTTGCAAAGCTTGAAAGAAAAGCTTGTCCCTTTGGCCGAAGTACTGACACCTAATTTTTATGAAGCAGAAAAGCTGACTGGACGGACATTAGCAGCTGAAGAAGATTTTGTGCAAGCAGCAAAAGAACTGCAAGATATGGGTGCAAAAAACGTTATGATCAAAGGACATCATGCTAAAGATGCGCAGCAAGAAACAATCAATGACTACGTATTGCTCGAATCAGGAAAATCATTTTGGTTAAATGCACCATTTTATCCTACCGACCGGATCAACGGAACTGGCGATTCGCTATCTGCATGTATTGCAGCTGAGTTAGCGAAAGGAAAAACAGTTGAACAAGCGATCCGATTGGCAAAAGACTATGTAAACCGTGCAATTCGTGAAGAAATAAACGTAGGGCACAAATATGGACCCATCAATCATTGGGCAGCTGGTGAATTAGAGTAAAAGAAAGAGGTCGTGAGCCTGCCGTCCAGCTCCAAGTCACAAGGAACAAGTTCAAAAAACAGCTTCTCATGTTTGTTGAATATTGTGACTTGTGACCGAGGAGTTGGCAGGAGAACACCGTTTGTTCGGAAGAAGGGACTGTGACAAGATTTTTGTCACAGTCCCTTTAACCTTAGTATATTTTTCTCTACTTGAATAAAAAAATTATAGGATTGGAGAAAATAATCGAGAAATTTGTTGCTTGAATAATAGCCAGTTAGACATTTCCTTGACTGTTTCAGTTGTCATGTATGAACAATGTGTCTCATCTTCTTTGAACTGAGTAGCAAGTTCTTCTAAAAACTCAGGATCGTAAATGACAGCACTTGTTTCAAAATTCAATCGGTAGCTACGAATATCTTGATTTGCTGAACCTACCATGCAGATTTCATCATCCATTATCAATGTTTTTGCATGGAGGAAGCCGTTCTCATAGACAAGGATTTGTACATTTTCCTTGATCAGCTGCCGAGCATAATATTGTGTTGCTCGATAAATAAAAGGATGATCCGGTTTGTTGGGAATCATGATTTTCACATCTACACCAGAGGCAGTTGCGATTTTTAAAGCAGCAATGACACTTTCATCAGGAACAAGGTAAGGTGTCTGTATCCAAACGCGTTTTTTAGCAGAAGTAATCAATTTGATAAATGAAAGCTTGATTTGTTCCCTTTCGTTATTCGGTCCGCTTGAAACAAGCTGGATGGATGTATCAGCAAGCTTAGATTCATCTCGATCTGCTTTTTTAAAGAAATAATTCAAATGATAGCCGACCTTTTTTTCTTCAGGTACCGAGACGTTCCAGTCTGTTAAGAAGCGAAGCTGGAGCAAAGAAGAAGCGGCACCGAAAATCCGTATATGCGTATCGCGCCAATAGCCGAATTTTTTTGTTGTATTTACATATTGATTGGCAATATTGAAGCCACCGGTATAACTAATCTTTCCATCGATCACAACGATTTTTCGGTGATCATGGTAATTCAATCGGAAACGAAGTAATGCCTTTTGTGAGGTAACAAATGTATGGACATGTCCACCATTTTTGATTAGACGATTGAAATCTTTTGCTTTTGTGCCATGAGAGCCAAATGCATCATATAATATTCGAACTTCCACGCCTTCTGCGGCTTTTTCTTCTAAAACATGTAAGACTTGCTGGCCGATATTATCTGTCACAAATGCGTAATATTCGATATGGATCGAATGTTTGGCTTTTTTTAGATCTTGAAGCAGTGAATCCAATTTCTCTTGTCCGTCTGTGAGAAGAGTGACAGAATTCATTCTTGTCAGCGGCATACGATTTAATGAAGAGAAGAAGTCAACAAATTGCTGTTTGTCTTTATCGCCCATGTCAGGATCGTAATGTTCAATGGTATCTCCTCTAAAAGACTGAAAGTTTTCTAATTCTTTCAAGTCACTTTGTCGGAGATAGAATTTTTTCTTATCCGTTAATCCACGTCCGAAAAATAAATATAATACAAAACCCACCCCAGGAAGGGCAAACAATACTAAGAGCCATGCCCAAATGGCTGCTACATCTCGGGGTTTGATCAAAATAGCCACCAAAGCAATAAGTGCATTTAATAGATAAAGGGCGGTTATAATACTAGATACCACAAAAATGTTCCTCCTTACATACAATAACATTAGTATAGCATGATAGAAGAAAGAAGCCTACCAAGGTGAATATACTTTTCACTCCTTTCATGAAAATGTAGGTAAATCGGGCTAAAGTAGTTGCTTTTTGTAGGTTAATAAGGTAGGATATTAGTACAGTTGAATATCTCCTTAGGGGAGTAACCGGCAACGTTTGTTGCGATAATATCAACAGTAAGTTAACCAAATGGTTTTCTGGTATTGTATGAAATGGTGAGACCTAAGACAAATGCGTATTTGTCTTAGGTCTCTTTTTTTTCAGACAGGACTAGGGCCAAGATCAAAAAATGGGGGATGAAATTTGGAAAACAAGGAACAAGCACAACAAGCGGTCTATAAAGAAACGATCGACTCGTTGATGCAGCAAACGCAGAGCTCAACCGATGGATTGAGCACCACGCAAGCGAAGGAAAAATTAGAAAGAGATGGCTTGAACCAGCTAAAAGAAAAGCCGAAGAAGCCAACTTGGAAATTGTTCTTAGAAACTTTCAAAGATGCAATGGTTATCGTATTGCTGATTGTCGCACTGATTCAGATGGTCATGGGTGACTACATCGAATTCTTAGTTATTTTTGCAGTATTGATGTTGAATTCTATAATCAGTGTTGTCCAAACAAAAAAAGCAGAAGGTTCTTTAGAAGCGTTGAAAAATCTTTCAGCGCCCGATGCTCGAGTGATTCGTGATGGTAAGGAAAAAACGATTCCGGCAAACGAACTTGTGGTAGGAGATATCGTGTTGTTAGACGCAGGCGATTATGTACCTGCTGATGGACGTTTACTAGATGCGGAATCATTAAAAGTAGATGAAGGTATGCTGACAGGAGAGTCGACTTCTGCAGAAAAAGAAGTAACGGATATCACAAGTACGGTACCAATCGGAGATCGTACAAATATGGTATTCAGTGGAACGATCGTAACTTACGGACGCGGTAAATTCTTAGTGACTTCAACTGGGAATAATACGGAGATCGGACAAGTTGCTGGCCTTTTGGAATCAACAACTGAGCAAGTCACTCCGTTACAACGAGGTCTGGATAAATTCAGTAAAAAACTAAGTTTGGCTATTTTGGCATTGTCTTTATTGATTTTAGGTATCCAACTGTTTCGTATTTATCTTGGAGAAGGTACAGGAGATATGACTGCAGATATCGTCAGCGCAGTGATGTTTGCCGTAGCCGTAGCCGTAGCTGCTATTCCAGAAGCATTACAGTCTATCGTAACAATCGTGTTATCTTTGGGAACGAATAAAATGGCAAAACGTCATGCCATTATTCGGAAGCTTCCAGCAGTTGAAACACTTGGTTCGACAAGTATCATCTGTACAGATAAGACTGGTACATTGACACAAAACAAAATGACAGTTGTTGACTACTTTTTAGGTAATGGCGATACTGGGGATTTCACAAATGACCCTTCAAAATGGACAGCTGACGAACGTCGCTTGATCGAAATCAGTGTTTTAGCGAATGATGCATCGATCAGTGAAGACGGTACTAAATTGGGCGACCCTACGGAAGTAGCGTTTATCGACTTTAGTGAAAAATTAAACCAGCCTTATCAGGAAATCCGAAACAACTACCCAAGACAAGCAGAACTTCCTTTCGATTCTGATCGAAAATTAATGTCTACTGGACACACGATCGATAACGAAAATTACTTATTTGTCAAAGGCGGACCAGATATCGTCTTCCAACGCAGTAAAAAAGTATTGCTAAATGGTGAAGTCGTTCCGATGACGGATGAATTGATGAAAAAATTCCAAGAGCAAAATGAAGCTTTTTCAACACGCGCACTACGTGTACTAGCTTTTGCTTACCGTCCACTTGATAATTTTGATTTATCATTTGAAGATGAAGACGATTTGATCCTTGTTGGTTTGCTTGCTATGATCGATCCTCCACGTGCTGAAGTGACTCAGGCGGTAACAGAAGCAAGAAGTGCAGGAATCAAAACAATCATGATTACTGGTGACCATAAAACTACAGCTGTGGCTATCGCCAAACAAATCGGTATTTTTGAAGAAGGAAACCTGGCTTTGACCGGGACGGAACTAGATGAATTGACAGAAGATCAACTAAACGAAGTTTTAGAAAAAGTCACTGTTTATGCACGTGTTTCACCTGAGAATAAAATTCGTATCGTTCGTGCTTGGCAAAATAAAGGTCATATCTCAGCTATGACAGGTGATGGTGTAAATGACGCACCAGCATTGAAACAAGCAGACATCGGAATTGCTATGGGAACGGGTACAGATGTGGCAAAAGATGCAGCAGCGATGGTATTGACGGATGATAACTTTGCTTCTATTGTCAGCGCAGTAGAAGTGGGACGTAATGTGTTTGATAATATCAAGAAAGCTATTTCTTATCTATTTGCAGGAAATTTAGGTGCGATCATTGCGATCATCTTTGCCTTAGTTGCTGACTGGTCCAATCCATTTACAGCATTACAACTGTTGTTCATCAATTTAGTCAATGATTCACTGCCAGCAATTGCATTAGGTACAGAAAAAGCTGAACCTGATACGATGAACCGCCCGCCAAGAGATCCAAATTCAGGAATCTTTACGGACAAAACATTGATTTCTGTAACGTATCGTGGTGTGCTGATTGGGATTGCTGTTATCTTTGCTCAATGGCTTGGCATGCAGCATTCACCTGAATTCGGTGTAGCCATGTCATTTTCAACATTGATTTGGTGTCGGACATTGCAAACATTCCCAGCACGTTCAAACACACAAACAGCTATCCAAGCAGGGTTCTTCTCTAACAGAAGTGTCTTACTAGCTGTAGTTGTATGTAGCGCGCTTTACTGCTTAACAATGATCCCAGGACTGAAAGAAGTCTTCTCTATCCCATCAGCATTTGGATTGACAGAAGTCTTTACATGTATGGGAATCGCACTTGTGACAATTGTTTTGATGGAAATCACTAAATTGATCATTGTACGAATACAAGGAAATAAATAAAACGAATCAACGAGGTTGTGAGCCTGCCGTTTAATTCTGAGTCACAAGGTGCAATTTCAACAAACAGCTTCTCATGTTTGTTGAAATTGCACCTTGTGACCGAAGAGTTGGCAGGAGAACACCGTTTAAGGAAGAAGTTGTAAAATCAGCATTTTGAGCTAATACTGAGGGTCATCTGATTGGACACTGTTTATTCGGAAAGAGGGACTTTGACACGACTTTGGTCACAGTCCCTTTTTTTATTTATGATAGACGGAAAGCCAATCATTTTATTATTCATCAAAAGAGATAGAATAGATAAAAGAGGAGAATAATTTATTCCGAAAAGTGAAAACATATAACAAAAAATTAGAGGAAATCAAATGAATGAAAAAGAATGGGATGAATTTGCTGAAGAATATTATGAAATCCAGCAAGAATCGCAAGTAACTATTACTGAAGATGTAAAAAATTATCTGAAAACGGAGAAAGTCCTGCCTGCTGAAACAGCAGCAGACGTTGCTGGAGGATCTGGCAGATTTCTTTACTTAGCAAAAGAAATTAATCGCTATGATTTGATCGATTTTTCTTCAGGAATGCTAGAAAATGCAAAAAAAGAAGCAGAAAAAAATGAGTTGCCAAATGTTTCCTTTATCAAACAGTCGTTAGAAGAATTTATCCAATCAAATGAGACATATGAAATGGTTTTTACAGCAGCAAATCCAGCATTGGTACATCTTATTCAATTAGAAAAATTGATGAAAAAGTCAAGCAAATGGTGCGTGATAATCAGAGTAGTGGAATCAATCGATGATGTTTTTTATCCTATCGAAAAGCAACTAGGAATGATAGAAGAAGATCCTAATACATCGCCAGTTGTAATGGATCAATTTGAAACATACTTAATTGATGAAGGATTCAAAGTGAAGAAAAAAGATTTTACTTATTTTACACAGGAATCAATTACTGAAGAATTGATGAAGCTATACTATGACGCGTACGCAAAAGATCCTGTTGTGACTAGGTACATTCGCAAACTGTTCAGTGAAAAACGAGAAATCCTTAGTACGACTAAGCTGACCTATAGACTGCTCCTTTGGTCCGCAGATAAAAAAAGAACCTTTCACGACTCGTGAAGGGTTCTTTTTATGATTTTATTATATTTTGTAGTAACGAATATCATTTTCGATCTTTGTAATCGAAAAAGGTACATCTGAAGTATATTCTGCACATTCTCCGTGTTCAGGAAGCGTCTCACTGAAAATCGTTTCATATTCGTCAACAGTGATCCGTGTTCGAGAATCTAGCATCTCTTGATGAGATTGTGCGAAGAGATATTCTTGATAGTTTTCTTCCAGATAACCTGTAAAAAATTCACTTACTGCACCAGAACCGTAGCTGAATAGACCGATGCGATCTCCTGGCTGTAGTGATTTCGAATTTTCCAGTAGAGAAGTTAGCCCCAGGTATAATGAACCAGTGTAAAGATTACCGATTCGTCGGCTGTAACGGATGCTTTCTTCATAGCGAGCCATAAGACGTTCCTGATTTTCTTCGTCTGTTTGGTCTAATACGCTTTGCAATGCCTTTTTTCCCATCTTAGTATACGGAATATGGAAAGCAATCGCCTGATAATCTTCGAGTCCTCGACCCGACAATTCTTTATGTCGATTCCAAACTTTTTGGAATGATTCGATATACGTAGAATTAGATAAAGGACCATCAACAACAGGAAATTCGCTATAATCTGGACGCCAGAAATCATAGATATCTTCTGTCAGAAATACGCTGTCGTCTTCAATCGATAAAATACGCGGGTTTTGATTGATCATCATCGCAACAGCACCGACACCTTGCGTCACTTCACCACCGCTTGCCAAGCCGTAACGAGCAATATCACTTGCTATGACTAGTACTTTTCGTTCTGGATGATTTTTGACATATTCTTTCGCCATGTGCAAAGCTGCGGTGCCACCGTAGCAAGCCTCTTTTACTTCAAAAGAACGAGCAAAAGATTGGATTTTCAGTAAATGGTGGATAATTACCGCACTCGCTTTTGAATGATCAATCCCGGATTCTGTTCCGACGATGACCATGTCGATTAGCTCACGGTCTTTTTCTGTTACGATTTTGCTGGCAGCATTTGCTCCTAGTGTAATGACGTCTTCATTTGCACGATTGACTGCCATTTGGTCTTGACCAATCCCTATATGGTATTTTGCAGGATCATCCCCACGGCTTTCTGCCAACTCTGTCATATCTAAATATAAATTAGGAATAAAAAAGGAAAGACGATCAATCCCTATTTTCATTTCAACACCTCTTTACTTATGATAAAAAACTTACTTTACTAAGGTATCATAAAAAGATTAAAAGAAATATAAAAAAGAGAATATTTAAGGATTGTTAAAATTTAATCTTAGAAAAAAACAACTGGAATAAGAGCTATTTGTTTTTACAGCAAAGAATGGTATATTTTTGTAGGAGGTGGCTTACTTGAAAGAAGTCGTTATGATAGATGCTGCAAGAACGCCGATAGGAAAGTATCGCGGAAGTTTAAGTCCATTTACTGCAGTTGAATTAGGCACACTTGTGACTAAAGGATTATTAGATAAAACAAAACTGAAAAAAGATAAAATCGATCAAGTAATATTCGGAAATGTCCTGCAAGCTGGTAATGGTCAAAATGTTGCCAGGCAGATTGCTTTGAACAGCGGTCTCCCTGTAGATGTCCCAGCAATGACGATCAATGAAGTTTGCGGATCTGGTATGAAAGCAGTGATCTTAGCACGCCAGCTGATCCAATTAGGTGAAGCAGAACTTGTGATAGCCGGCGGAACAGAGAGTATGTCTCAAGCACCTATGCTGAAACAGTATCAGTCAGAAACAAATGAATATGGTGAACCAATTTCCAGTATGGTCAACGACGGATTGACTGACGCATTTTCAAATGCACATATGGGATTAACCGCAGAGAAGGTTGCAACACAATTTTCTGTGAGCAGAGAAGAGCAGGATCGCTATGCCTTGTCGTCCCAGTTGAAAGCAGCACATGCTGTCGAAGCCGGTGTATTTTCTGAGGAAATCATCCCAGTCAAGATTTCTGATGAAGACGTGTTATCTGAGGATGAAGCAGTTCGTGGAAATAGTACATTGGAAAAACTGGGCACGTTACGTACAGTATTCTCAGAAGAAGGAACTGTAACAGCAGGAAATGCTTCCCCGTTGAATGACGGTGCCTCTGTGGTGATCCTTGCATCCAAAGAATACGCAGAAAATAATAATCTGCCTTATTTAGCAACCATCAAAGAAGTAGCGGAGGTCGGTATTGACCCAAGTATCATGGGAATCGCTCCAATCAAAGCCATTCAAAAATTGACAGATAGATCAGGAATGAATTTATCAACAATCGATCTTTTTGAGATCAATGAAGCATTTGCAGCTTCTTCTATCGTAGTTAGCCAAGAACTGCAGTTAGATGAAGAAAAGGTCAATATATATGGAGGAGCAATCGCATTAGGCCATCCAATTGGTGCAAGCGGTGCACGTATCTTGACTACATTAGCTTACGGATTGCTTCGTGAACAGAAGAGATACGGTATTGCTTCATTATGTATTGGTGGAGGTTTAGGCTTGGCAGTCTTGTTAGAAGCGAATATGGAGCAAACACATAAGGATGTGCAAAAAAAAAAGTTTTATCAGCTTACGCCATCTGAACGGCGCAGTCAATTAATAGAAAAAAATGTATTGACACAAGAAACTGCGTTGATTTTTCAGGAACAAACACTTTCTGAAGAGCTCTCCGATCACATGATCGAAAACCAAGTGAGTGAAGTGGAAATCCCAATGGGCATCGCGCAGAATTTTCAAATTAATGGCAAGAAAAAATGGATTCCGATGGCAACAGAGGAACCATCTGTCATTGCAGCTGCAAGTAATGGTGCAAAAATCTGTGGAAATATCTGCGCAGAAACACCTCAGCGGCTGATGCGAGGGCAAATCGTTCTATCAGGAAAATCGGAGTATCAAGCAGTGATCAATGCAGTTAATCATCGAAAAGAAGAGCTGATTCTTTGTGCAAATGAAAGTTATCCTTCAATCGTGAAACGCGGGGGCGGTGTTCAAGATATCTCTACTCGGGAATTCATGGGGAGTTTCCATGCATACTTATCTATTGATTTTTTAGTGGATGTAAAAGATGCAATGGGCGCTAACATGATCAACTCGATTCTTGAGAGTGTGGCAAACAAGTTACGGGAGTGGTTCCCTGAAAAAGAGATTCTATTCAGTATTTTAAGTAATTTTGCTACAGAATCATTGGCTTCTGCCTGTTGTGAAATCCCATTCGAACGCTTAGGGAGAAACAAAGAAATCGGTGAACAAATTGCCAAAAAAATCCAACAGGCAGGGGAATATGCGAAGCTTGACCCTTACCGTGCAGCAACGCACAACAAAGGGATCATGAATGGTATAGAAGCTGTAGTGGCAGCTACAGGAAATGATACACGTGCGGTTAGCGCTTCGATCCACGTCTACGCGGCAAGAAATGGATTATACCAAGGATTAACAGACTGGCAGATCAAAGGGGATAAACTAGTTGGAAAACTAACGGTGCCTTTGGCTGTTGCCACAGTAGGCGGAGCTTCCAATATCCTGCCAAAAGCAAAAGCATCTTTAGCTATGTTAGATATTGATTCAGCCAAGGAACTAGCACAAGTAATTGCTGCAGTAGGGTTAGCTCAAAACCTGGCTGCTTTGCGTGCATTAGTTACAGAAGGAATCCAAAAAGGCCACATGGGACTTCAAGCTCGTTCATTAGCGATCTCAATTGGGGCTATTGGTGAGGAAATCGAGCAAGTTGCGAAAAAATTACGTGAAGCAGAAAAGATGAACCAGCAGACAGCTATACAAATATTGGAAAAAATCCGGGAAAAATAAAAAAGCAATATCTTTAGAAGAATAAAGCAAGATTTACAGTTATTTTATTTACTGCAGATCTTGCTTTTTTCTCTATCAGAAAATATGTTTATTATTAGAATTTTTTATAGTTAAGGTTAGGCATCTTAAGAAATCAGGCAATTCCAAGATATCTTCAGGTAGAAGAGAAGTCGCCTAACATGTAGGATCATAGGTGATTTGTTGGACAGGTCAAGCTGATATTTGAGCCTGATGTTAGAAAGAATTTCTTTTTACTTGCTGTAGAAATTATTATATGACTAAAAAGGCTGGGATTTTAAATCCCAGCCTTTTATGACAAATAGAATTTTTATCGATCAGTAATCGCTGTCGCTGCAAATTGTTCGATCAAAGGAATCAAAGTCAATTTGACTTTGTATTTCCGTTCGAGTGCTTTTTCGATAACGAACTCATTTTCAGTAGTCATAGAAATAGTTGCTAATTTACGAGGTTCATCAGCATTTTTTTCATTAATAACTACTTCATGTTCATTTTGTTCTGTGTAAAATTTAGGATACTCAGCAACGGCTTTTGAAAAATCAGCAAAACTTAAAGCGGCATTCGTATCAGTTGAGCGTGTATTTTCAGTTGTGTCCGCTTTTGGTTTTTCCGTTTTTTCTTCTGGCACACTGACTGTTTTTTCTGTAACTGGTGTCGCAACAGCTTGCGCAGTTGGTTCATCGTTTTTCAATCGTTGATCATTCCAGTAAGACACGATTTCAATAAGAAGATTGTCACGGAATCGTTCGAAAATCCCGTTTTCTCCTGAACGAATTCTCTTTAATACAGTATTGAAGTTGTCATCGATTGGCACGTTGATCCGTGTATCTTCATTTGTTTTCCCAGCTAATCCGATCGTTAAGATTTGACGGTTTTTGGGATTAAGCATGACTTGTAACGGCAAACCATAACGTCGCAAGCTCTCTTCTTCTAGAGAACGGAATAATTGTCCTCTTACACCATCCAATGAAGGACGGAATTGATTTAATAATTTTTGTTTCTGTTTTTTCTTCATATGTTCTCTCCTTCACTCATACCCTTTCGATTATAAGAAAAAAACAGCCAAATGAAAAGGAGTAATGCAAAAAAACTTACGTATTTTCCCGTTTTTTGAAAGAAAAATAAAAAATGGAACGGATTATGTATATACATAATCCGTTCCAATCTTTCTATTTTTTCGGTATCAAGGCAAAAACAGGTAGTTCAGGTGAATAAATGACTTCATGTTCGTGCCAGGGTTTGACCATTAGCGAATGATCGAACCGTTTTTTCAGTTCTTCGATGATTTGATCATGTGTCCAGTTTCTTGCAGGAAAATGTTGGATTTTCTCTGCATCGATCAAAAAGACAAAATCGGAATGAAAAGTCTGGGTAACTTCTTCCGAGAGAGAATTCAAGCGTTCGATTGGATCCATAAAATCACCTTTCGAGTTAAAATTGGGTAGTATCTGGGTCTTTTGCTTTGCCGACTACACCATCTAACTGATCGATTTGTTTCATTTCTTCTTCTGTTAATTCAAAATCAAATAGTTCAGTATTTTCTTTGATTCTGCTTGGTGTCACTGACTTAGGAAGAGGAAGGAATTCGTGTTGCAGCGACCAACGCAAAGCAACTTGTGCAATCGTCTTGTCATGTGCTTCAGCGATTTGTTTCATTTCAGGCACATCGAAGATTTTACCAGTGCCTAATGGACTATATGCTTCGAGGATCATATCATGTTTTTTTGCATACTCAACTACAGTTGGCTGTAATTCGCCTGGTGCAAGGAAAACTTGATTGACCATCGGCATAATTTTTGCTGTTTTTGCTAGTGTATCTAGATGGTGGGGTAAGAAATTGCTCACACCGATTGCTTTGATTTTACCTGCTTCATACAGTTCTTCAAATGCTCGCCATGTATCTGCATTTGCTTGTTCCCAATTATCACGAAAAGCAACAGGGTTTGGCCAGTGGATCAAAAACAGATCTAAATAATCTGTTTGGAGCTTCTTCAATGATTCTTCAAAAGAAGACATCACAAGTTCATAGCTGTGGTTTGCATTCCATAATTTTGTTGTCAAGAATATCTCTTCTCTAGGAATTCCACTTTCCTTAATCGCTTGGCCGACACTTTCTTCATTCTTGTATCCTTGGGCAGTATCGATATGGCGATAACCTGCAGCCAGCGCTTCTTTAACAGAGGAAACAGCGACATCCCCATCAGGTGTTTGCCATGTGCCGAATCCTACTACCGGGATTTCGTAACCATTTGATAGACGATAAGTGCTTGTTAATGAATTCATACTTTCAGCTCCTTTTTTATTCGTTCAACTATAAGTGTAGCGCATTTTTCGAAAAAAAGAATCCATTTTGTTTCTACTCTTGAAATTTTTGTTTAAAAGAAAATGATTTTGATTCTGGTATTTTTGATTTTTTTTCCGTAAACTAAGACAGAAGGGAATGAGAAAATGGATATCTATTTAAAAAAAGCAATTCTGCATATTATTGACAGAGAAACTGGTTCTCCAGTCTTTTCACAAAAAGAGCTGGATCTGACAAAAGAATATATTCGTGATTTTCTTCAAAAGAAGATCCAAAAAATCTCTTCTGCTCAAACAAAAACTGGACAACTAGCAGAAGAAAGCATGATCGTTGAATCACTTAAAATCGCTCAAGAAAATTTTGTGGAAGCAAGTGAAGCAATCGTTCAGCGGTGGTTCGATATCTACCAAGAAAGTAAAGAAGCACCTAGTGCAGATGTATTTGTTGTTTTGTATGAATTAGATACAGTGATGTACTTATCTTTATTGAAAGTCAATTATCGTGAGGCTTACACTCACTTTGTTGAAGCAGACGAAGCAGGGATCGACAACCGCTTGATTTTGAATCGAGCAATTCTAGGGGCGAAAACACAAAAAGCAGATGAAGCATTCGCTGTGAATTTGACTGATTGGACCTACGAATTAATTGAAAAAAAATATGAGTTTTCTGGCAAAAAAGAGCTTTATTTTTCTGGAAGAGTGATCGAAAGTGTTCCTGCAGCTTCTTTAGAAGAAAATGTAAAAGTGATCCAAAAAGTAGCCAAGCATCTTGGAAAAAAATTTGAGACAGAAGAATTTGATATCATGGCTGATTTGAAAGAAGCTGTCTATGATACGATAGAAGAAAAAGGTCGGTTGGATCATGAGATGATTGCGGAAAAAGTCTTCAAGGAAAACATCACGGCAAAAATGGCTTTTAAAGAAGAAGTACAAGAGCAAGGATTTGTCCCAGGAGCACCTCCTGTAAAAGAAGTACAAGAAATTTCTGAGAAAAAATTTGGAAAACAAAAATTCAAGCTATCAAACGGGATCGAACTGATCGTACCAGTAGATGTATATCGCAACCCAGATTTGATTGAATTTGTGAATAATCCGGATGGTACGATATCCGTGATGATCAAAAATGTGGATGAAGTATTGAATCGTTTATAAAAATGACTAGAACATTAGGTGTTCAAGTACCAGTGATCAGTTAAATGAATTGTGTCAAGAGAAGGATCGGAAAAGACGAATATAACAAAAAAAGAGCGTGAGACAAAAGTAAAGAACACTTTTGTCTCACGCTCTAAACACGTATAAACGGCGGAAGCAGAGGCAACTCCTTCTTATTTCTTGGAGTTAAACGCTTCTGTCCCAGCCTCTTTTTATCTAATAAAATTTTAAGACCATTTACTAATTATCGATTTTTTCTGCCGCATTTTTAGGCACTTCAGAAGCCTTTATTTCTTCCCAGCTTAATACACCTTTACGAGGATTGACTTTGAGTTTAAGATACGCATTCATCTTTAATGGATGTTCTCTTTCTTCGCGAAGCGTCACCTGTTTTTTTTCACCATCTTTATTATAAGCCGCTTGCTTGTAGGTATAAGTCGTGAATTTCTCTCCGCTATCTGCTTGGGTAGCTGACATTTCGCCATTCGTCGTGATTTTTGTATAATAAGCTTCGCCGCCGTAAAAATAATGATAAGCTGCAAAACTTCCGCCGAGAAATATGCCTAAAACGACAAGTACGCCAATTAATTTTTTCATGTACTTCACCTCTTTCCTTATTATTAACGAAATAGAAGATTTCGTCTATTGAAAGTTGTTGGCAACAGCTGAATTTTAAACTTTTCCTCATTTTGTTCTTATTGCTTCAAAAGAAAGTTAAGGACTATCTTGAAGTTTTTCTCAAAAAACACATTTTTTTATTTTATGATTTGTCAAATTAAGCTAGAATAAAATGCTTCTTGTACATAGCTCAAAAATATTTCGATTGGTGTTCTGTAATTCAATGATTTTCTTGGAATATGATTACGTTGATTGCTGACACTGGAAATAAATGTCTGATTCACTTCTCTAAAATCCATTGATTTCGGCAGTCCATTACGACGCAGAATCCCGTTAGAATTCTCGTTTAATGGGCGTTGAGAAGGTGTTCCAGGGTCCGCAAAATATATATCAATATCATGTTGGTTACTAATGGCTTTCCAGTTAGAAAATTCTTTTCCACAGTCAAACGTAATAGATTTAAAGAAGTTTTTAGGGAAGCGAGAAAACCATTGATTAAGGGCAGTTTCAATATCTAATGCCTTACGGCCGTTGGGTTTAATCGTGATAATGACTTTAGATAATCTTTCAACTAAAGTAATGACGGCACTTTTATGATGAATGCCAACGATCGTATCACCTTCAAGGTGACCAAACTCAGAATTGAAATCAGGATAATTATCAGGTCGATCATGGATTGAGCGCTGATACTGTTGTTTTCCCCGTTTTTCCTGATGGCCATTGGGTTTTCTTTTACCTTTCATCGGTAGTGTGTCAATATCAAATATTCCTTTAGAAAATAAACGATAAAGTGTTCTCATACCGCATGAAACAGGCCTTTCTTTTCGCCCGATAATGACGTCAGGCGTCCAACCAAGAGTGACTTTCTCTTTAATGTAATCTACTTCATGAGCAGGTAATTGAATGACTTTTCTCCCACATTTTTTCTTATTTTCTTTATACTGGTGCCAATAATCAAGAGCAGTCTTGCCTTGCTTGAACTTATTGACTACATTATAAATAGTTTGTATAGCACGTCCCATTCGGTTAGCGATTTCAACCGGCTTATTATGTTGAAGATAATATGATTCTATCATTGTCAGTTCGTCTATGGTAAGATGTTTGTAGGTCATTTATGGTTACACTCCTTTGTTTTCTTTCGTCGGAAATACAATTTGAGTGTACCATAAATGCCTTTTTATTTTTCTAACTTAATTTTACAATTCGCGTTTATAAAAGGTACTTTTTTCGCGTATAAGACAAGCGAGTGCTCTTAGTTAACTTTGACCAATATTGACGTATAATAAGCTTAGTTCGAATCTTACAAAAAGTAAGTCGGACGTATTCTTTTTGATTTAGTCAAAAAAAGACTATAATAAAAAGGTGAGAGCTGAAATTTTTCAGTGATCTATATTATTTAGGAGGTTTGTAAATTATGGCAAAAGAACATTATGACAGAAGTAAACCACACGTTAACATTGGTACGATTGGACACGTTGACCATGGGAAAACTACTTTAACTGCTGCGATCACTACAGTATTAGGCAAAAAAGGCCTAGCAAATCCTCAAGACTATGCTAGTATTGATGCAGCTCCAGAAGAACGTGAACGTGGGATTACGATCAATACCGCACACGTAGAATATGAAACAGAAAAACGCCACTACGCGCATATTGATGCACCAGGACACGCGGACTATGTGAAAAACATGATTACAGGGGCAGCACAAATGGATGGTGCAATCTTAGTTGTTTCTGCAACTGACGGTCCGATGCCTCAAACACGTGAACACATTTTATTGTCACGCCAAGTTGGTGTAAAATACCTGATTGTTTTCTTGAACAAAGTTGATTTAGTCGATGATGAAGAATTGATCGATTTGGTAGAAATGGAAGTTCGCGAGTTATTGAGCGAATATGGTTTCCCAGGCGATGACACTCCTGTGATCAAAGGTTCCGCATTAAAAGCATTGCAAGGCGATCCAGATGCTGAAGCTGCTATTATGGAATTGATGGATACAGTAGATGAATATATCCCAACACCAGAACGTGATACAGATAAACCATTACTATTGCCAGTGGAAGACGTCTTCTCAATTACAGGTCGAGGAACTGTTGCCTCAGGTCGTATTGATCGTGGTGCTGTTCGTGTCGGTGATGAGGTAGAGATCGTAGGGATCAAACCTGAAACACAAAAAGCAGTTGTAACAGGTGTAGAAATGTTCCGTAAAACGTTAGATTACGGGGAAGCTGGGGATAACGTAGGCGTGTTGTTACGGGGGATCCAACGTGACGATATCGAACGTGGACAAGTACTTGCTAAACCAGGTTCCATTACTCCACATACAAAATTCAAAGCAGAAGTGTACGTGTTGACAAAAGAAGAAGGTGGACGTCATACTCCATTCTTCAACAACTATCGTCCACAATTCTACTTCCGCACAACTGATGTTACAGGAACAATCACATTGCCAGAAGATACAGAAATGGTCATGCCTGGTGACAACGTGACGATTGATGTTGACTTGATCCATCCAATCGCTGTTGAAAACGGAACGACATTCTCAATTCGTGAAGGCGGGCGGACAGTAGGTTCAGGTATCGTTACAGAGATCAAAGCATAAGAAACGCGACTCGAATATTTTGGTAATGAAAAATGTTTAAAATAAAAGAGCGGTCCAAACAGGATTTCTGTTTGGACCGCTCTTTGTTCTTCAATTGTATAAGAAGAGATTGTAGAAGCATGAACTTTCGTTTTACTTCAGTCTCTTTTATTCATCATGAGAGTGTTCATCTATCGGTATGCAGTTTTTAATACTTTCTTCGTATCCATTTTTTCAAACCACTTATTCTACCTTGTGTCTGCTCAACTGGCGCATTATCAATAATCAGCAAAGCAATCATAACATATGCAATCCAACTATCTCTAGAATATAGAGTATAACGTGAGACCCAGTTTGTAGCGTACTTGCTTTTATATTCTCTTAATCCATGGAAAGAATAAAAATGAGAACCAAACTCGTAAACCAAGTATGCAATCCTTTCCTGTAAAAAACTCTTTCTGGAAGTTCCGACATTTGAAAGAGGGGCCATCCCTAAATTGAACCATTGGATATGTTCTTCTTTCATATAGGCAAACAAATGCAAGAACAAGAAATCCATACTGCCAGAAGGTGCTTTTTTAGGATCATATCGCATCAGATCAATCGTTCCTACTTTATTGTTCGTGTAAGTAGGCATGATCGTTGCAAAAGCGACAATTTCTTCTTGGGTATTTTTGACAACTGCAATAGGCGCTCTTTGTAGATAATCTTCAGAGAAAAAGCCTAAAGAAAACCCTTTTTCCTTTCGTGAACCCAACCAATTATCAGAGATATTTTTGAAAGTACTCATTTGCTCAGTAGAAAATGGTGGTTGTAAGACATCAAATGTAAATCCTTCTCGTTCGATCCGATTCAAGACAGCACGAGTGCCCTTCATTTTTTTCCCTGAAGTTGTAAAACTATTCAGGTCTACATAAGCTTCTTCCCCCATCTTAATGAAATCGTAGCCGAATTCATGCAAAATCATAACAATCTCTTCGCTTGTTTCGTAGAAAACTGGTAAATAGCATAGTCGATCTGTTTCTTCGATAAAAGCTTCGATTGCTTCTGGAAAATCTTCTTTCTTACCAGAAGGATCACCCATTACAATACATTTATTATTGAAGCAAGCGAATTGGAGAAGAACAGTTGGTTCACCGTCTTTTTCATAGGCAAACATCCGCTTATCTTTTAAGAAGATCAATTGACTATCGGAGTTTCCTCCATAAGTTGTAAGGATCTTCAGGGCCTTTTCTTCATTAAAGGCTTCGCCAATCTGTTTCTTTTCTCCTTGAAGGAAATGAACAAATAGAACGATCATGAAACTAACAGCGATGATGGCCAACAATCCCGAAAACCAAATCTTTTCAGAAGGAAATAAGAAAAAGGAAATAAAATGGTGACGCCGATGAGGGAAATCCGGCAGATTGTATACCCCAATAACGATGTAAAGCAAGGACAGTGCACCAATAATGATTCCATCGATCGTACGCCACTCCCATGAATAGATCAATTGTTCCCGAAATAATTCGTTTTTAGAAGCAAGAATGATCAGAAGCAGAATAGACAAGAAAACCACCGGTGTGAAACTAAAATCACTTAATAAAACATAAAGTAAAGCTAGAACAATCAAGAAGATTGTAGGCAAATATGCTCGTTTCACACGTGCTGCGATCCCTCTGCCCATAATGATTAAAAGAAATCCCAATAGTATACTAGGAAATTGGATAATAAAATGAAATTTCAATGGGTTCAAACTATGAAGCCAGCGAAACTCTGTAAAAGCTTGCGGGATAGTGGCAGAAAGTACTAGCATGATTCCAGAAAAGTATAATAAGACAACCACGATTTTATGCGCAATTTCTGTTGCTAATTGTTTAGGGATACCAGAATAACGCTGATCAAAAGTGGAACCGATATTTTTGAAGAAAAAGACGATTCCAATCAAAAACGGAATGATGTAGTAGAACAGGCGATAGAGCAAGATCCACACAACGACTATTTCTCTTGGCACACCAATAGCGGACAACCCGATAATCATCATTACATCGAAACTCCCAATTTCTCCTGGAATCATAGACACGATTCCTATCACTGAAGCAGCAATGAATAACGGAATTGTTTGCCACAGATCAATCCGGATTTCCATTAAATAACCAACAGAAAGGAAACTAAACAGGACACCGGTCCATTCCAACAATGAAACTAGCAATAGCTGTCCTTGAGTTTTAAGTGAGGTACCACCAAGGAATCCTTTCTTTTTGAAAGTAGTAAATAAAAAGACGACAGGAAAATATAGACCGCCGCCGATCAACCATATCCAATATTGCTTCAAAAAAGGAGCAACTGGCGTGAAGACTACAAGTAAAAAAGAAAGCAGACTGTAAATAGAAAGTCCAGCCATCAAAAACAAGAAAACTTTCGATAATGCTTGGATCACGTTTCTGCTCTCTTTCTTTTGTCCATATAGTTCAGAGCGAAGCCCCACACTAACAAACCCGCCGAAACCGGCAATATTGTTGATTGTATTGATCAGCCAGCTTGTCTCAAACAAGTAACGAGGATTCTGCTTTTGTTCAAGCATCCGATTCAAAATAATATCATAACCAATCATAGGTAACACAGAGACAAGACCAATCAACAGCATAAGTCCGCTTTTCCATACAGGTATAGTGGCAAACGTTTCTCCTAATTGCTGGATAGATAGAGTTTTACCGATGGACATCAATTCACCGACAATAATGACAATGACAGAAATCAAAAAGATTGTTTTGAACAGTCCTAGGTGGTTTTTCAGCCATTGTATGGTATTTTTTAACAAATAAATCACCTTCTATTCCTAATAGTTATGTTTCAGAAAGAAATTGAAGAACTTCTCGATTGAAGCGTTCAGGATCTTTTCTAGCTAATTCATGTCCTTGTTCTTTCACAAGCACAAAGGAAGCTTTTGGTATAGTTTTAGCTATATACAAAGAATGTTTTAGCTTGATTACATCTTTTTTTCCCACGATGATCAAAGTGGGGGAGTTGATTTTTTTTAAATCATTTTCTGTAAGCCCGATGTCATGCAGCAAAAGTTTGATAACTAAAAGATTTTTGCGAAGACTTGGGCGAAATAAAGAGAGTAACCATACCCATGCATAATGAATATTACTGATGACTCTGGCAGAAAAACGAACGCCTTTAACAAGCGTGTTTCCAGAATTTAAAATCAATCGATGAACTTTTTTAGGGAAGCTGCTGGCAAATACCAGTGCTAGATTTGCTCCATCACTAAATCCAAGAAAATCTGCCTGATCGATTTTTTCCAGCAACATGATCGTATTCAGATCCTCGGCCATTAACTGAAAATTCAACATAGATGCTTCGTTTGTCGAACGACCATGTCCTCGGCTATCTACTAGATACACGGTATAGTAGCGTTCGAGTACAGGGACCTGTTCTGAAAAAAAGCGGCTGCTGCCGTCATTGCCATGCAGTAAAAAGAGAGGGAAGCCTTGACCGCTCTTTTCATAGTAAATTTCGCTCCCATCTGGCATTTTTGCATATTTCTTTTCTTTTTTCACATAATCACCTACTGTGTAAAGTATAACGATTATATCAGTCATTGGGCAATTGTTTTTACTGAAAAACAACGATCATTTTCGTAAGATGACAAAAAATACAGGAAAATTCATTTTTTCTTAAGGCGTACACAGAAATCAAGGAAGAAATAGCCAAGAAGATAAAGAAATAGTAAGATAAAAAAAGATGTCAAAATAACTAGGTGATGAAATGAAGCGAAAACGATTATCTATTATCCGTATTCTTTTTTACATGATCATTCTAACGGTTATTGGTGCGGTGTTGTTTTTAGGAGGAAGAACTTATCGTTCGGTAAAACGAGTGGAAAGCTATCAAATAGAAATAACAACAGCTGCAAAAAATTATCATATGGAAAACTACGAGAATTTGATCAAGGCGATAATATTGACCGAATCAAAAGGAAAAGGGACAGATCTCATGCAGAGCTCGGAAAGTCTGCATGGAGAAGCTGAGATCATTGATAATCCAGCTGACAGTATTGATCAAGGTGTCAAATATTTGGCGGAAATGATAGTAGAAGCAAAGAAACAAGGATGCGATTTATGGACAGCTGTCCAAGCATATAATTTTGGGAAAGATTATATTGCCTATGTAAAAAATCATGGCGGAGAAAACACAGTAGAATTAGCAGAAGCGTATTCTAAAGATGTGCTGAGCCCACTTTTAGGAAATGAGGAAGGGAAACAATACCGATATTGGCGGATCCAGTCCTTGCTTTACAATGGCGGCTATCTCTATCATAATGGAGGTAACATGTTTTATTCTGATATTGTCAAAATGAATGAAAAAATAATAGAGACCTATGAAAAAGTCTTTAAGTAAAATAGTAGGAAATGTTCAATCATGAATAAAATTAAATGAAAGAAGGAGTGCGCAAATAGTGGAAAAAAGGCAAAAAATGGAAAATCAAAAAGTGGGGTACACAACCAAAGACTGGATGTTACGGTTTGTGAAGGGAACGTTTATCGGTTCAGGATTTATCTTGCCAGGAGTCAGCGGTGGTGCATTAGCAGCTATCTTTGGCATGTATGAGCGGCTGATTTCTTTTTTAGCCCACCTTACAAAAAATTTCAAAGAAAATGTTTTGTTTTTTCTGCCTGTTGGTCTAGGCGGAGTGACAGGCATCTTTCTACTTTCTTTTTTAGTCAGTTTTTTATTAGGTGCGTATGAAACAACGATATTATGGTTTTTTGTCGGATGTATCGCTGGAACTGTTCCTGCGTTATGGAAAGAAGCAGGAAAAAAAGGAAGAGATACTTCTGATGTGATCATCATGGTTGTTACTTTTGTTCTGGCTTATTTGTTTTTATTATACGGCGCTCAATTATTTGACGGGCAAGTCGATCAGAATTTTGGAACATGGCTGATTGCCGGCGGATTGATTGGTTTGGGTATGATCGTCCCAGGATTGAGCCCTTCTAATTTTTTGGTGTATATGGGATTGTATAAAGCGATGGCTGACGGATTTAAAGAAGTACGACTTGAAGTGATTGTGCCGATCGGAATTGGTGGGATTCTTTGTGTTCTTGGATTGTCAAAAATCATGGATTACATTTTCTCAAAGGCATATAGTAAGCTATTCCATTTCATTTTAGGTGTAGTTTTTGCTTCAACAATTATGATCATTCCTACTGATTACGCGGAATTGGGAGTTGCTGGGGTGCTAGCTTGTCCTGTTCTTTTTATAGCCGGTACAGCACTAGGTTGGTGGATGAGCCGTTTGGAGGAACAATATAAGTAAAGATAGATTGATAATAAAAACAGCACACGGGTGATTCAAACAAAAAGGTTGGCATCTTTTTTGTAAAATCATTCGTGTGTTTTTCTATAAATTTTATAAAAACAAGTTGTTTTTAATCTTGGAACACGCTAGACTTAAACACGTGATTATTTTTGAAAGTTGGCGGAAAATGGAGAAAAAGAAAATGAATGGACTTACACAGCAAGAGGTAGTTCAGAAAATGGCTTCTGGCCAGCAAAATGACTACCAGGAAGATGCATCAAAAAGTACAAAACAAATATTCAGCGATAATATATTGACGTTATTCAATTTTCTGAACTTTGGTATTGGGATTTGTCTGTTATTTGTAGGTGCGTATTCCAACATGGCGTATTTAGCAATTATTGTCGTCAATATCGTTATTGGAATTTATCAAGAAATACATGCAAGAAATCTTGTACGGAAATTATCGATTGTTTCCCAATCAGAAGTACTAGTGATTCGGGACGGTAAAGAACAATCGATTTCTACTAAAGAGCTGGTATTAGGAGATTTGGTAAAAATCGGAGCAGGAGAACAGATACCAGCCGATTTACAGGTTATATCTGGACGGGCAGAAGCAAATGAAGCTCTTTTGACAGGCGAATCTGATTTGATTGTCAAAGAAACTGGAGCTGAATTGCTTTCTGGAAGCTTTTTGACAAGCGGTTCTGTCATGGCTGAAGTTATCCGAGTAGGTGCAGATAATTATGCTGTCCGCTTGACTAGCGAGGCAAAGACTCACAAAGCTATTCGTTCTGAACTTGTAGATTCGATTCGCAAAGTATCCAAATTCACTAGTTTCGTGATTATTCCTTTGGGGATCATACTATTTTTGGAAGCACTGTTCATCCGCGATGCTTCTATCAAAATTTCTGTTATTGCATCTGCAGCAGCTTTGTTAGGCATGCTTCCAAAGGGTTTGGTATTGCTAATAAGTATTGCATTAACGACAGGGGTAACCAAACTGGCAAAAAAACGAATCCTTGTTCAAGACATGTATTCAATTGAAACGCTGGCCCATGTCGATACATTATGCTTGGATAAAACAGGGACCATTACTGAAGGAAAAATGAGTATCCAGCGGGTAGAAGCACTACATCCGCTGTACGAGAAAGCCATCCCAGAAATTATGGGGACGTATCTGGCAGAAAGCAGTGATAACAACATCACTATGCGGGCTATGAGAGATTATTTTGAGCTTTCTAATCGGTATGATGTGACAAACAAAGTCGCATTTTCTTCTGATCGCAAATGGGGCGCGATGGAATTTCCAGAACTGGGAGTCGTGTACGTAGGAGCGCCTGAACGTTTGGTGGAAGAAGATCGGCTTCCGGACAGTCTAAAAACAGCCCAAGCGAATGGCTATCGCGTACTTATGTTGGGGATCGCTCCAAATCAGCAATTGAACGAAGAAAAACCAGCATTTGTTGAGCCGGTTGCTCTGTTTGAAATCGATGATCCAATCCGAAAAAACGCTCAAGAAACACTAGCTTATCTTCATGAGGAAGGTGTGGATCTGAAAGTGATTTCTGGAGACAATCCTTTTACTGTCTCCAATATCGCTAGACGTGCAGGATTACCGAATTATGATGCGTATGTCGATCTTTCTCAAATTACTGAAGAAATGGAAGTGCGAGAAGCTGCTCATCGCTATACGGTTTTTGGACGAGTGAGTCCTCAGCAAAAGAAATTGCTGGTAAATGAATTGAAAGAAAGCGGCAGAACGGTTGCAATGACAGGCGACGGTGTGAATGATGTTTTGGCGTTAAGAGAAGCAGATTGCAGCATTGCTATGGCAGAAGGTGATGGAGCAACACGTCAGATTGCGAATCTGGTATTGTTGGACTCTGATTTTACTACATTGCCAGAAGTCCTGTTTGAAGGACGCCGAGTGGTCAACAATGTGACGAAAGTCTCAGGCATCTTTTTTATCAAAACGATTTATTCATTTATTTTATCGATTATATGTGCCGTTACAGCAATTGGATTTCCGTTTATCCCTATCCAAATCACGATGATTGATTTAGCGATTGAAGGGTATCCTTCCTTCTTTTTATCTTTTGAACAAGATAAAAGAAAAATCACTTACCGTTATTTGCCTACAGCACTTATTAATGCTTTACCAAATGCCTTGCTTGTAGTAGTGAATATCATTGCGGTGTATCTACTTGGAAAAACATTCGCATGGGGAAATGCTGAAACTACTACTTTGATGTATTACTTGCTGATTGGGATCAGTTGCATGGCAGTTGTAAAAGCTTGTTATCCCTTCAACCCATTGCGCATCTTCCTAGCAGTAACGACGATCGTAGGGATATATGTAGCTGCAATGCTGTTCCATGGAATTTTGGAAGTAAACTTAGGGTTGGGAGAGAGCGTAGGATACTTCTTTGTATTCATGCTCGTAAATATTGTTCTTCGAGTATTGTACTGGAAGGCTGATATTCAAAATCATTTACTGAAAAGAGTAGCAAATTGATGCTTAATGAGATAGAAATGTGTTATACTTGAAAAAGCAATGAAATATGATACAATCAAACATGTATAATTGTGTCCTTTAAAATCGCACTGATTTCAGTTAGTGCGATTTTTTACCGGTTATTCTCCTGAAATATCTTCTGTTAAACCCAAAAGATATCAATAGAGCAGGGGGTGGAAAAATGGCTCAACGGATTCCTCAAGAGGTTATCGAAACAGTACGCAGTCAAACGAATATCGTTGAGGTGATTGGACAATATGTCCAGTTGAAAAAGTCTGGTAAAAATTACTTGGGGCTGTGTCCTTTTCATGAAGAACGTACACCGTCTTTTTCTGTTGCAGAAGACAAGCAGATTTTTCATTGTTTTGGTTGTGGTAAGGGCGGAAACGTGTTTACTTTTCTTCAAGAACTAGAAGGTCTAAGTTTTCCAGAAGCAGTGGTAAAAGTGGCAGACTTCGAACAGATACCGTTAGAAGATCAATGGCGTCAGCGTACTATAGCTGTCCAAAATCCTGAATCTGCTACGGGGAAACTGATTGCTGCTCATGAAAAAGCAGCGGAAATCTATCATCACATGCTATTGCATACAAAAGCTGGACAGCCAGCTTTAGAATATTTGCAAAATCGTGGGTTGTCTTTAGAATTAATTGAAGAATTCAACATAGGTTTTGCACCTAATGAGCGTTCTTTTCTTCAGCAAGTATTCAAGAATGAATCAATTTCAAATGAATTGTTAGAACGCTCTGGATTGTTTGTCACGCATGATGATGGCCGTATGTCTGATCGTTTTTATCAAAGAGTGATGTTTCCACTTCGTAATTCTCAAGGCCAGACGATCGGTTTTTCAGGACGCTGGCTTGCACCTGAAAAAGGGCAGGAAAAAGATCAGCCCAAATACTTGAATAGTCCAGAAACAGAACTGTTCAATAAAAGACAAGTTTTATTTAATCTTGATAAAGCAAGAAGCGATATCCGGAAAAACGGAGAAATTTTGTTGTTCGAAGGGTTTATGGATGTGATTGCTGCATGGCAGGCTGGTATCAAAACTGGATTAGCTTCTATGGGGACAAGTCTAACAGCTCAACAGATCCAACAAATGGAAAAGCTGACGAAAGAATTGGTCTTTTGCTATGACGGAGACAACGCAGGTTTTGAAGCAACCAATCGAAGCATTGAATTGCTTAGGCAAAACAGTCGCTTAGCACTTTCTGTCATAGTCGTTCCAGAAAAACTCGACCCGGATGAATATCTGCGTAAGTATGGAGAAGCATCTTTCCAAGAATTAGTGGCTAATGGGCGCGAAACAGTCTTTACTTTTAAATCACGTTATTTAAAACAAGGGAAAAATTTAGATAATGAAAAAGACAAGATCGAATACCTCGAAGAATTACTAGTTGAACTTAGTCGAGTTGTTTCACCAATCGAACAAGATATGTATCTATCTCAACTGTCAACAGAGTTTCAGATCGGCAGAGAGACGATACAAAAACAACTGCGCGATCTTCGAAGGACAAATCAGCAAAATCGTCAAGAACCTCAGGAAAGTCAACACACTCAGGTTACGAGACAAGAAACTGCACGAAAAAAGAGACCATTGACGCAAGTAGAAAAGGCAGAGCAGATTCTATTATATCGTGCATTTAAAGAAGTTTCTGTCCGTAATATTTTAAAAGAACGAGAATTTCAGTTTATTCATGATGCATATGCAGAAGTTTATTTTTTATTCGATGCATATGTCTCACAAAATTATGAATTCAACCTTGCAGAGTTTTTAGACTTTTTGCAAGATGAAAATTTAAGGCGGTTGGTGGTGGAGATCGAATATTTACCGGTGGCAGAAGAAAGTTCGCCACGAGAAATCCAAGACTTGCTAGATGTGATCAGCAAATCTGGCTTAGCTGATGAAATAATATTAAAAAAACAAATGCAGCAAGAAGCCAGACGTACTGGAAACAAACAGCTTGAGCTTGAATTGACGATTGAAATCATCAATTTAACGAAACAGTTAAAACAAGCCAAATAGCTACTCAAGGGGGGCCTTCTTTTATGGCAAATGGAACAGATAAAAAAACGTATGAAGCAGCAGTAGCAGCTTTCATCAAAGAAAACAAACCCAAACGACAAGTTGTATATGATGATTTATCCAATCAGCTTGCTACACCATTTACTTTGAATGCAGATGAAATGGACAAATTGATCCAAAAGATTGAAGACGCAGGTATCAGTGTGGTGGATGAAAATGGTGATCCATCAATTCACAGCTTGAAGAGTGCTGAGAAAAAAGCTGAACAAGCAAAAACAGAAGATATATCTGCGCCAACCGGTGTAAAAATCAATGACCCGGTTCGTATGTATCTGAAAGAAATTGGCCGTGTCTCCCTTTTAACTGCGGAAGAAGAAGTAGCGTTAGCATTGAAAATCGAAGAAGGCGACCAAGAAGCGAAACAGCGTCTGGCAGAAGCAAACCTTCGTTTAGTAGTAAGTATCGCTAAACGTTATGTAGGACGAGGCATGCAGTTCCTTGACTTGATCCAAGAAGGAAACATGGGACTGATGAAGGCAGTTGAAAAATTTGACTACCGCAAAGGATTTAAGTTTTCAACCTATGCTACATGGTGGATTCGTCAAGCCATCACTCGAGCAATCGCTGACCAAGCACGTACGATCCGTATTCCAGTTCATATGGTTGAAACGATTAATAAATTGATACGTATCCAACGTCAATTGCTGCAAGACCTTGGAAGAGAACCTACGCCAGAAGAAATCGGTGCGGAAATGGATCTTCCAACAGAAAAAGTCCGAGAAATCTTGAAAATCGCGCAAGAACCTGTTTCCCTTGAAACGCCAATCGGTGAAGAAGATGACTCTCACTTAGGTGATTTCATAGAAGACCAGGAAGCAACAAGTCCAGCAGAACACGCAGCTTATGAGTTACTAAAAGAACAATTGGAAGATGTACTAGATACATTGACTGACCGGGAGGAAAATGTCCTTCGCTTACGTTTTGGTTTAGATGATGGCCGGACGAGAACATTGGAAGAAGTAGGGAAAGTATTTGGTGTTACTCGGGAACGTATTCGTCAGATCGAGGCTAAAGCATTAAGAAAATTGCGCCATCCTTCTCGTTCAAAACAATTAAAAGATTTCTTAGAATAAGCGTGGACTATTGACCAGAAGAGAAATCAGTAAAATTGTTTGGTTTATTTTAAAAGAAAAAAAGCTTGAGACTACGCAGTCTCAAGCTTTTTTTTCTATAGGAAGGAAATTCATTCATTATTTTTAAGTAAATCCTAAAAATAAGCTATTGGCGTGACGTATAGAATATGATAGATTAAATGGTAGCGTAAACCTAGTAAAGGAGCCGATCGCTAAGTGATGAAAAAATGTCCAAATTGCGGATCGAAAAAAATGGAGCAGAATACTATCTGTCCAGACTGCGGTCATCAAATAACTGCAGAAGATCAGCAAATAAAAGAATCAATTGAAGAAACAAATACAGATGCAGCTATGCAGGATAAATCAACTGAAGATGCAGTCTTTCCTGATACAGAATTAAACGATCCAATCGAATGGTCGGAATTGAAAGATTTACCTCTAGAATCTGTAATGGAATTATTCGAAAAAGCAGAACCAGAAGACGAAGAACCACCTGCTCACGATCAAGTAACTAATATAGAGAAAAATGAACAGAAGAAAGCAACTGTTCATGAGACTTCGGAAGAATCAGGAAAGAATCAAGAAGAAACGCTTGAATCAAAACAAAAAAGAAGAGTAGCTGAACTGAAAGAAATCGTCGATAATGAGGAAGAAAATTCGATACTATCCGCTTATATCAAAGCACATCGTGAAGATACAAAAGAAGAGCACGCGAAAGAGCTGCTCAAAATGATCAGTGAAAAAATTGCACAGGAAAACAAAGTAGAGCCAGAAAAGGAACAAGAAACTGAAAAAGACTCTGACAGAGAAAACGCTACAGGTAAAGAAACAGTAAAAATAAAAGACGTAAAAACGGATATCCCAGAAAAAACTGAAGTATTTACTGAAAAACAATTAGAAGAGAAAAAAACGAATAAGCTGCCGGAAGCAGAGAAAAAAGAAATACTCGAAAACACAGACAAAAAGTCAACAGAGCCCGATGAAATAAATAGTGAATCCGACGCTGAAAATCAATCTGTAAGCAAAGAGGGTACTGCTCTTGAAGCAAAAATAGAAAAAGAAGAGAACCAGCCTAAGCTGTTTGAAGCAGAAGCGAAATCAATAACAATCGTGCCAGATGCTGAAAAAACACATCAAGAATCAAACTTAGAAAAAACAGATTTAGATAAAGCGCAAAAGAAAAAATCAAAAAAAGTATCTTATCTCGTTTTAGCAGCAGTACTTCTACTCGGTGGAGGAAGCTGGGCTTATTATGA
This sequence comes from Enterococcus sp. FSL R5-0957, assembly GCF_038008005.1. NCBI lineage: Bacteria > Bacillati > Bacillota > Bacilli > Lactobacillales > Enterococcaceae > Enterococcus > Enterococcus sp. FSL R5-0957. The sequence goes on along the minus strand of NZ_JBBOYG010000001.1, from coordinate 1,627,885 downwards.
CCATCATCAAAAAGTAGAAGCCGAAGTAGCTGCGGAAGCAAAAAGACAGCAACAAATGGAAGAGCTTCGTGGGGCACTTGCTTCATTTTATACGGATGATCACCATCAATTCATTCGTTCAGGCATGATCCATCAAGATTTATCAAAACTAAAAAATGATTTATCCAGTCTTAAGAATGAAAAAGGATATTCAGAGTTAGAAACAACTTACCAAGATATCCAATCTAAGATCCGAGATATCCAAAAAGTGAATGAGTGGTTCATAGTACCTGCCATCGTCGATGATCATCTAGCAGATGACATCAAGTTGAAAGTAGATAAAGAGATCCAAGCAATCGAAACGGATAACACAGATTTTGGAAAATTGATTCAACAAGCACAAACAGAAGCTAAAAATCAATATGCTGAATTGCAAACAGCTAAAGAAAAAACAGCTATAGTATTTAAAGACGGAAAAGTAGTGGATTCAGCAACACGCGATCAATACAAGACGGCAAAAGAAGCAGTAGAAAAAGTGAAAAATACAGATCTATCTGCTCAGTTGAATGAACAATTGAAACAAGTAGATAAGATGCTCACTGATAAAGAGAAAAAAGAAGAAGAGGAAAAGAAAAAAGCAGAAGAAGCGAAAAAAGCAGCTGAAGAACAAGCAAAACAAGCGGCTCAAGCAGCAGCTGCCGCTCAAGCCGCTCAACAAGCTGCGGTCGCACAAGCAGCACAGCAAGAAGCTGCTTCAGCGACTCCTCCCTCTTCAAACTCAGCGAATCAGCCAATCAAATCAGCCAGAGCAAGTGATATTGCCGATGCGTCTAATCCGGCGTGGACTTGGGCACCAGGTGTCCAAAGCAAAGTAATTGCTACATGTATCCAACGTGGATATATCGTTGAAGGAGGTTACAGATTAGAAAAAGCCAGAATCGAAAATGGGGAAGGCTATTATAATCTATATGCCACTTCAACAAAATCTGCATTGATGAAAGGCATTGGAGAAAGTGCTTTGCCATTTTACATCGTAACCATCAACTGTAAAACTGGATGGTTCGGAGGAAATGGGAGCAATTAATTTTAGGCAAATGAAAGAGGCTGTTAGCCTGCCGTTTAATTCTGAGTCACAAGGAACAATTTCAAAAAACAGCTTCTCATAGTTTATGACTGACTATTGTGAATTGTGAGTCAGAGTTGGCAAGAGAACACCGTTTAAGAAAGAGATTGTAAAATCAGCATTTTATTCTGAGTATTAGAGAAAAAAACAGGAAAATCAGCTTCTCATATTTTCCCGCTTTTTGATCTAGTACCGAAGACTAACTGATTGAATACCGCTTGCTCGAAAAAGGGGAATGTGACACAATTTTTGTCATACTCCCTTTTTCATTTCCCTTAAGCAAGGGTCAGCTATTCAATCAGAAAACATTATGTTATGATAGCAAAGAAATGTATTAAGAAAACCTTTCACTATAGAGGGAGAAAAAAATGAACGATTTATTAGCAACTATATTTACAGGTATTATTATTGATGAAAATGAAAAAAACTACTTTGTCCAAAAAAACGGACAAACCTTTGGCTTAAGTAAATCAGAAGGTGAACACAAAATCGGTGAAGCAGTTGAAGGATTCGGTTACCAAAATCAAAAACATGAAAATCGGATCACTACACAAATTCCTAAAAGCCGTATCGGTCATTACGCTTTTGGAATCGTTACTGCTACACGAAAAGATTTAGGTGCGTTTGTCGATATCGGTCTTCCAGATAAAGACTTTGTCGTATCTCTTGATGAATTGCCGACAATGACAGAGCTATGGCCTAAAAAAGGGGATCGCTTGATGATTTCCCTTAGAGTTGATGCAAAAGACCGTATTTGGGGCAGTTTAGCAGATGAAAAAATATTCAAATCTTTAAGCAAATATGGAACAGAAGAAATGAAAAACAAAGATGTGATAGGAACAGCATACCGCTTGAAATTAACAGGTACGTACGTTTTAACGGAAGATTTCTATCTTGGGTTTATCCATCCTTCTGAACGATATACTGAACCTCGTCTAGGCGAGCAGATAAAAGGTCGAGTGATTGGTGTCCGACCAGACGGTGTACTGAATCTTTCATTGAAACCAAGAGCATATGAAGCTATATCAGATGATGCACAAATGATTTTAACCATTTTAGAACGTTCTGCAGATCAGCAAATCAACTTTACAGATAAATCGGATCCAGAAGAAATCATGAAAGCTTTTGGTATCAGCAAAGGAGCATTTAAGCGCGCATTAGGTAATCTTTTGAAACAAGGATTGATTACACAAGAAAACGGTGTGACAAAACTAGTCAAAAAATCTAATTGAGAATCCCTTGCATGTTTTTCTTAACTAGCTTATAATAATTTTAATTAACATAGTGTTATATCTTTTTTTATTTGTAATTATTATAAATTGTTGGGGTTGAGTAATGGTCATGAATGCTATTTCGGCGATGAAAAAAACAAAACAGCAGCTACATGAAGCGGGGTTTAAGCTGACACCGCAAAGAGAAGCTACTCTGCTTGTGCTTTTGGAAAATGAGAAAGAGCATTTATCTGCAGAAGAAATCTTCTTTTTAGTGAAAAAAAAGAGTCCGGAAATTGGACTTGCTACTGTTTATCGAACCCTTGAAATCTTGACAGAATTGAAAATTGTCGATAAAGTAAGTTTTAATGATGGATTAGCCCGTTATGATTTGAGAAAAGAAGGCGCCAAACATTTCCATCATCATTTACTATGCTTGAACTGCGGCACGATCGAGGAAGTAGAAGAGGATCTTTTACTTGAAGTGGAGCAAGTAGTAGAAGAACGTTATCATTTTTTAGTAAAAGATCATCGGCTGACGTTCCATGGAATCTGTCATGAATGCTATGAAAAAGAAAAAAGAAACCAGTCCGTCTGAGTGTCTGTACCGACCCCCAAAAGTTAGACCAAAAAATCTAACTTTTGGAGGTCGGTATTTTTTATGGCTAAGTATACTTTTGAACTTAAATTAAAGATCGTTCATGATTATTTGGATGGCAAAGGCGGAAGTGATTATCTGGCAAAGAAGTATTCCATTAAGGCTCCATCACAAGTGAAGCGCTGGATCAATGCCTATCAAGAATTTGGTGAAGAGGGTCTAGTAAGAAAGCGACAAAAGAAAAAATATTCTGTTCAATTTAAGCTGGATGCGATAGAGTTATATCTAACAAGTGAGCTGTCCTATCGTGAAGTTGCCAACACACTTAACATGAACAACCCTAATTTGATCGCTAGTTGGATGCATCAATTCCGTGAGGGTGGGATCGATGGACTCTCAAAAACGAAAGGATGTCCACCTATCTTGTCTAAGAAAAATGAACCCAAAAATAAGAAAAAATCTACAACTAAAGCAACGTCTGAAGAACGTGAACGCATCGAGGAGTTGGAGAAACGAGTCCGTTCCCTTCAAATTGAAAATGCCTTTTTAAAAGAATTGAGGAAGCTGCGAAAACAGGAAGCCCAACAACGACGAATGAAGCAATCGCACGAATCATCGCAAGCCTCCGAGGACCGTTTAAATTAGTTGAGCTTCTAGAAACTTTAAAGTTCCCTAAGGCAACCTTTATGTACTGGCAAAAACGATTGGACCGTAAAAATCCAGATCAAGAGATTGAAGCGGAAATGCTTAAAATTCGGGAGAAGCACAAGGATTATGGCTGTTTACGGATGACCAATGAACTAAGAAACCGCGGTTTCTCTATCAATAAAAAGAAAGTTCAGCGCCTGATCAAGAAGCTAGGAATAAAAGTAACGGCATACACACGTAAATCACGGCGCTACAATTCTTATCGAGGACAAGTCGGAGCAGTAAGTAGCCAAAAATCGGATCCATCGTCGTTTCTACACCAGTATCTGCCATCAGAAAATCACGACGGATACAACTGAATTTAAATACCATGAAGTGGATGCCAAAGGCATTATCCGTCAAAATAAATTGTATCTAGATCCTTTTATGGATATGTTCAATAGTGAGATTTTATCCTATCGTATCTCTGAAAAACCCAATGCATTAGCGGTAATGGAAGGTTTGGAGGAAGCTATCCAGACCACTAACGATTGTCCCTATCGTCGTACGTTTCACTCAGATCAAGGTTGGGCGTATCAAATGAAAGCTTATAGAAACAAATTGAAGGAGTACAAAATCTTTCAAAGCATGTCTCGGAAAGGGAACTGCTTAGATAATTCACTTATGGAGAATTTTTTTGGCTTATTAAAACAAGAGATTTTTCACGGGAAAGTTTATAACTGTTTCGAGGAATTAAAATCAGCCATCGATAGCTATATCTATTACTACAATAATGAACGGATAAAACAGAAATTAAACTGGCAAAGTCCCGTCCAATTTCGTAAAACAACCGTAACGGTTGTGTAAAAATATCATTTTAGAGCATGAAAAAAGGAGTGGATTTCTCCACTCCAAAAAAGTCTAACTTTTGGGGGTCACTACAGTCTAGACGGCTTTTTCTTTGCTCAGATTATGGAAAAAGACTATCAGAATGAAGCGGTATCTGATATGATAGAGAGGCATGAGGGGGATTATTATGAAAGAGCAAATCAACGATTATCTCCACTACTTGAATATTGAACGGGGATTGTCCGCCAATACACGACAAAGCTATGAACGTGATTTGGAACAGTACTTGCATTTTCTACAGGAGCAGAAAATTGCTTCATGGCAGGATGTCGATCGCTTTTTAGTCATCCGTTTTCTGGAGAAGTTGCATGAAGAAAAAAAAGCGACAGCAACTGTTACTCGGATGATCTCAAGTCTCAGAAGATTCCATCAGTTTTTACGGCAAGAGCGTATCACTGATCATGATCCGATGCAACATATCGATACGCCGAAGAAAGCACAGAAATTACCAAGTACATTGACTCTGACAGAAGTAGAAAAGCTGATTGAAGCACCTGATACGACAAAAACGTTAGGGATAAGAGATCGTGCAATCTTGGAAGTCATGTATGCTACTGGGATGCGCGTCAGTGAATTGATTGGATTGAAATTGGGAGATCTTCATCTTTCTCTTGGACTGGTACAGACAGTTGGAAAAGGAGATAAAGAACGGATCATTCCTTTAGGTGATTATGCGATCCAATGGCTGGAACGCTACTTAGACGAAGCACGTCCATTACTTGTAAAGGACGCATCTGAAATGCATGTATTTGTCAATAATCATGGGAAAGGTCTTTCTCGGCAAGGAATCTGGAAAAATCTGAAGCAGCTAGTACGAGAGGCTGGGATTTACAAAGAAGTAACACCACATACGCTGCGGCATAGCTTTGCCACACATCTGCTAGAAAATGGAGCTGATTTGCGGACAGTACAGGAATTGTTAGGTCACGCGGATATCTCTACGACTCAGATTTATACACATATCACGAAGAAAAGAATGACGGATGTTTATAAGCAGCATTTTCCAAGGGCTTAGTCATAGGAAGGTGAGAAGATGTTAACACATTACCGGAAAGAAAACCGTAAAATTGCTATGGGACTATTGAGTTTCCATAAGAAACTGACAGGTAAAACTTCTTTGTTGAAGGAGATTGATACGTACGAATCTGAAGACGATTATGAACTTTTTTTCTTTACGCCAGAAGGTTCAACCAACATTCAAGGGATTATTGGTGTTTACTGGGCAACGAACGATCAGCTGATCATCCATGACATTTCTTTGAATCCGTCTTATCGCGGTGAGAATATGGGCTTTCAAATGTTAGATGAATTACAGGAAAAGTACCCGGATGTCTCCATCCGTGCAACTGAAATCACAGAGCCTTACATTGGAAAATGGCTAGCAAAGAAAAAGAAGAAAGAGTGAATGAGTTGACGGAGATCAATATTAAATTAGATGTATTCGAGGGTCCTCTCGATCTGCTGCTTCATCTGATTCAGCAAATGGAAATCGATATATATGATATACCGATCGCTACGATCACGGAGCAATATATGAATTATATCCATACAATGAAAACACTAGAGCTAGCTGTTGCAGGAGAATACCTAGTGATGGCTGCTACATTGATGGCAATCAAAAGTAAGACGTTGCTCCCTATCCAAGAGTTTGTTACAGATGATGAAGAACTATGGGAAGAAGATCCTCGAGAAGAATTGGTCACTCAGCTTTTAGAATACCGTAAGTATAAGTATGCGGCTGAAAAATTAACAGAAAAAGCAGAAGAACGAAGTCTTTATTACACAAAAGACCCTATGAACATCGATGGATTGGCGGATGTTGAAAAGCCGTTGAAGCGAGGACAAGTGAAAAAAATCGATTTGATCCGTGCCATGCAGAAAATCTTAGAACGTAAGAAATTTTCTAAAAAAGTGGAAAAAACGATCACGCCCGATGACACAACGATCGAAGAACGAATGGTATTTATCGAAGAGCGTATAAAAAGAAATGCGCATGGCTGTACTTTCGATTCTTTTTTTGAGTCACCTTCTAAAAGTGAAGTTGTCACTACTTTTATGGCTTTGCTAGAATTGATGAAAAAAGGGCAGATCATTGCGCAACAAAAAGAAAACTATGAATCAATTATGCTTTATCCAGCAGTAGGAGATACCGAACATGACGAAATTAAGTGAACTTGAAGCCCTTCTTTTTATTGTTGGCGAGGAAGGGATCAGTAATGAAGAATTAAGCGGACTGTTAAATCTCAGCGAAGCAGAAGTCACAAGTTTAGTGAAAGAATTAAAAGAATCTTACACTCAAAACTCGCACTCAGCTTTGCATATTTTTGAAACGGAAAGCCATTATGTATTAACGACTAAAAAAGAGCTGGCTCCCTTACTTAAGCGATATGCGCAAGGGACATCAAACACATTATCTCAAGCCGCTGTCGAAACCTTAGCAATCATCGCTTATAAACAGCCAATCACAAGAGCTGAAATCGAGCAGATTCGAGGAGTTCAGGTTTCAGGAGCGGTACAGCGTCTAGCTGCCCATAAACTGATTGAAGAAAAAGGTAGAGTAGAAGGGCCAGGTCGGCCGATATTATATGGAACAACTGGCTACTTCTTAGATTATTTTGGTTTGAAATCATTAGAAGAACTGCCTGATACACAAGAAATGGAAATTTCACTTGAAGAAGACGTGTCACCAGATCTATTCTTTGATGGAATGAATAAAGGAGAATAATTGTAATGGAGAGATTGCAGAAAGTAATTGCCCACGCTGGCATCACTTCTCGTCGAAAAGCAGAAGAATTCATCCTTGCAGGACGTGTAAAAGTAAACGGACAAGTTGTAAGGGAATTAGGGATAAAAGTTGGGAAACATGACACTGTGGAAGTGGATGAAGTCCCAATTTATCAAGAAGAATACGGTTATTATTTATTGTACAAACCTAAAGGAGTTATTTCTGCTGTTGCAGATGACAAAGGAAGAAAAGTTGTTACGGATCTTTTGCCGATGGTAAAAGAACGTATCTATCCTGTAGGTCGACTGGATTACGATACTTCGGGGATCTTGCTACTGACAAATGATGGAGATTTTGCTCAGCGCCTGACACATCCAAAACATGAAGTGGATAAAGTTTACGTTGCAAAGGTAAAAGGGATCGCTACAAAATCGATGCTTGCACCTTTGACAAAAGGAATAAAGATCGAAGGACGAAAAACATCTCCAGCTAAATTCCAAATTTTATCAGTGGATCCTAAGACAAACCACAGTATCGTGGAATTGACGATCCACGAAGGACGTAATCATCAAGTGAAAAATATGCTTCAAGCAGTTGGTCTTCCTGTGCAAAAACTAAAACGTGAAAAATACGGAGATCTGACTTTACAAGGCCTACGTCCTGGGGATTACCGTGAACTGAACAAAAAAGAAGTCAGCAGTTTGCTGAATCACTCAAAATGAACACTTACTTTTTATAAGTGTTAGATGTTGCGTTTTTTGAATAGATATGTATAATGAATATGTAAACAAAAATTATATAAGGTTCGTCTTCAGGGGCAGGGTGAAATTCCCGACCGGTGGTTATAGTCCACGACCTATTTTGCAAAAAATAGCTGAATCGGTGAAATTCCGATACCGACAGTATAGTCTGGATAAAGAAGATAGAGCTTATTTGACGACGCTTGATCAAATAACTCTAACTCTATTTTCCCTGGAAAATAGAGTTTTTTCATTTGGAGAGAAACGTCAAAAAGTTCGCTGAAGAGGAGTCCTAACAGGAGGATTTCAAATGAAGAACACCCGTGTACAGAAAATGGTTGCAGTAGCGATGTTTGCTGCGATCGCATTAGTTTTACAGTATTTTGCTTTTCCGATCATGCCGGCTTTTAGTTTTTTGAAGATCGATTTTAGTGATATCCCGGTATTGATCAGCATGTTCTTATTCGGTCCAGCGACCGGAGTTGCAACAGCGTTCTTGCGTTCAGTATTACATCTGCTGACTACAGGTTTTTCTCCGGATAATTTGGTAGGAGACACTGCTAGTTTCTTATCAACAACGATCTTTACATTCCCGATTTATTATTTCTTTAGTGTAAAGAAACAGCATAAAGGAAGAAACAAATTTTTAGGTGTCATTACAGGAACCATCGCTCTAACTATTTTTATGAGTATCGCAAATTATTTCGTTATTACGCCTCTTTACTTAATGTTTTTAGGACTGAACGCAACACAGATGCTGGGCATGTCTTTAGCAAACTATGTACTGATTGGGATCGTTCCTTTCAACTTGATCAAAGGATTCATCGTGAGTGCTGTCTTTTTAGTGCTGCATGCGCAACTTCTTCCATGGTTAAGTCGAAAACAACATCAGTTCGAACAACGTCATACAGCAGTCAAATAAATATCAAAAAGATCAAGAAATTTCTTGGTCTTTTTTTTTTTTGGAAAAAAATACAAGACATGCAATAATGTAAACGTTTTATTTGTTTGTTTTGAGTATTTTTTTGATTTATGCATAAAAATCAATCAATTCTTTACAAATGTGAAATTCTTCTCATTTTAAAAGACGAAAATGTTTGTTTATAAAAAAAAGGAAACGCTACAATGAAAAAGAAGAAAGCTTTAAAAACCTGTAAAAAGAGGAGGGAATAGGGAAAAACGAACTTTTTGAACAAAAGTTTTACAAAATGCGTGTTATTATTTTTGTTCTGATACTCTTTTTGATAAAATAACATTAGAGCCAAAATTGTTGTCTCTAACGGAAAAGAAAGGAAGAAGAAGATGGAACAAACAAAAAAGAAAAAATTTCAAATGCCTTCAGCGTATACGGTCTTATTTATTATTATTGCAGTAATCGCTGTACTTACTTGGTTTATACCAGCTGGGCACTATAGTGTAGACGATGCAGGCAACATCGTCGCTGGATCATATGAACGAGTACAACAAAATCCTCAAGGGCTGTGGGATATTTTCATGGCGCCAATCAATGGGATGCTAGGTGTACCAGCGGGGGAGCTAACTAAAGAAACACCTGCTGCAATCCCAATCTCTTTCTTCATTTTGGTTGTTGGTGGATTTTTAGGTATTATCAACAAAACAGGGGCACTAGATGCCGGGATTGCTTCAGTTGTGAAGAAATTCAAAGGAAAAGAAAAAATGCTTATTCCAGTATTGATGCTGTTATTTGCATTAGGCGGCTCTACTTACGGAATGGCAGAAGAAACGATTCCATTCTATGCTTTACTGATCCCAGTCATGATGGCTGTAGGCTTTGATACAGTAGTAGCTGTAGCAATCGTATTAGTAGGGTCTCAAGTAGGCTGTCTAGCTTCAACGGTAAATCCTTTTGCAACAGGCGTAGCTTCACAAGCTGTTGGGATTTCGATGGGTGAAGGTATTGGTCTTCGATTCTTGATGTTCGTTATTTTGTTAGCTATTTCTATTGTATATGTGTATCGTTATGCATCAAAGATCGAAAAAGATCCAACAAAATCATTAGTATACAACCAACGTAAAGAAGATATGAAGCATTTCGATATTGAAGCAATCGGTCGTCAAGAAGTAATCACGAAAAAACAAAAACATGTTAATGTATTGTTCTTTATTACTTTTGGTATCATGATCATCAGTTTGATTCCTTGGACAACCTTGAATGCGAATTTCACGATTTTTGAATCATTGACAAACTGGTTAACAAACCTTCCGGTACTAGGTACGGTTCTAGGTAAAAGCATGCTTCCATTAGGTGACTGGTACTTCCCAGAAATTACTATGTTATTCTTAGTAATGTCCATCGTAGTAGCAATCACTTATGGCATGAAAGAGTCTGAATTTGTCTCTGAATTTTTAGCTGGTGCTTCTGATTTGATCGGTGTAGCAATCGTAGTAGCTGTTGCTCGTGGTATCCAAGTGGTTATGAACAATGGATTAATCACAGACACCATCTTACATTGGGGCGAACAAGGATTAAGTTCATTATCTTCAAGTGTATTCATCATTATTACATTTATTTTCTATATCCCTATGTCATTCTTGATTCCTTCAACTTCCGGCTTAGCTGCTGCAACAATGGGAATCATGGGACCTATGGGTGAATTTGCCGGCGTCGGTAAGGATTTAGTAATCACTGCTTATCAATCTGCATCTGGTTTAGTAAACTTAATTACACCAACATCTGCTATCGTAATGGGTGCTGTAGCAATTGCTCGTTTCGATGTTTCAGTGTGGTGGAAATTTACCGGTAAATTAATTGCGATATTATTTGTAGCCATCTGTGTGATCCTAGGTGTAGCAGCAATGTTCTAAACCTAGACAAATACAGGTACAAGGTCTATCATAAGAATGAAGAAACCGATAAACGGCTATCGATAAGCACGTGGACAAGTCAATAGCTCCATTCAGTGAGTGTTTTTTCTTTCATCATTTGTTAAGAACATTCTGCTTGCTGATGGAGCAGGCTTAAAACGTCATTATTTGAGAAGAAGAGGTTGTGTCGGAGGAATTTGACATGACCCTTTTTAACATATTAGGAGGATAATATCATGAAAAAATTTGTGACAGAACAACATCATGAACAAGCATTAGAATCATTGAGCGAATTGATCCGAATTCCTTCCGTACTAGATGAAGCAGATTCAGGACAAGGACATCCCTTCGGTAAAAAAGTGATTGAAGCTTTGGATAAAGTATTGGAAATCAGTGAAAAGCTAGGATTTAGAACATTTAAAGATCCAGAAGGCTATTACGGTTATTCAGAGATTGGCTCTGGAGATGAATTATTCGGTATCTTGTGTCATATGGACGTTGTTCCAGCAGGGGACGAAAATAATTGGGAAACAAAACCATTCGATCCAACTATAAAAGACGGCTGGTTAGTTGGTCGCGGATCCCAAGATGACAAAGGTCCTTCTATTGCGGCAATGTATGCCGTCAAAGCTTTGATTGATGCTGGCGTGGAATTCAAGACACGTATTCGTTTTATCTTTGGTACAGATGAAGAAAATTTATGGCGTTGTTTAGAAAAATATAACGAAAAAGAAGAAGGAATTACGCAAGGATTTGCGCCAGATGCTGAATTTCCTTTAATTTATGCAGAAAAAGGCTTATTGCAAGCTTACTTGACAGGACCAGGAACGAACGAGTTTTCTGTAAAAGCTGGAGGAGCGTTGAATGTTGTTCCTGATGCAGCTCCTTACTCTGGAGAAAAGCTTTCTGAAGTAAAAGAAGCATTGAAAAAACACGAATTCGATTTCGAAGAACAAGGTGAAGGCATCGTCGTTCTTGGTAAAAGTATCCACGCGAAAGATGCAGCACAAGGAGTGAATGCTATTTCTCGTCTGGCAATTGCTCTTTCAGAAGTATTCGATTTTGGCCCAATCAATTTCTTAGGAAAATTAGTTCAAGAAAATGCAACTGGTGAAGCTGTCGTGGGCAAAACAGAAGATGAACAATCCGGCGAGCTAACGATGAACTTTGCAAGTTTGGAAATCACACCAGAACAAACAAAAATCGGTGTAGATATGAGAATCCCTGTTACATTCAAGAAAGATGATTTAGTAGCTAAATTAACTAAAACAGCAGAAAAATATGGGTTGACTTATGAAGAATTTGACTTCCTTGATTCATTATACGTGCCACTAGACAGTGAGTTAGTGAAAAATCTATTGGGGACATATCGCGATATTACTGGAGACATGACTGAACCGTTTGTATCAGGCGGCGCTACTTTTGCTCGTACGATGAACCAGTGTGTGGCATTCGGTGCGATGTTCCCTGATACTCCTGACTTTATGCACCAGGCGAATGAACGATGGGAATTAAGTAGTATGTATAAAGCAATGGAAATTTATGCAGAAGCTGTGTATCGTTTATGTGCTAAATAAAAATAAACATACAAAAAGGGCGAATATTCAAATGGATATTCCGTCTTTTTTTATTTGATGCTGGAAAGTTTGCATTTCTCTCTTATTTTTTTTTAGGTATAATCATACTTGATTAAGAAAAAGGGGTCACTCAGATAGAAAAGGTGGGAGAAAGTGAAAATATTTAGACGAATACTAATTGGCTTAGTCATCATTTTAGGATTACTCGGTGGAGCCGGTTATTACTATATACAGCAAAATACGTACGAACCATCGTCAGAAGCGCAAGTGTTGGTAAAAGAAGGAAAAAACAAAGAAGATTACTTATTTTTTGAAGGAGAGAAAAAGAATCATGGAAAGTCTCCATTACTTATTTTTTATCCTGGTGCTCTCGTAGAGCCAGAAAGTTATAGTATTTGGGCGCAAGATTTAGCAAAAAACGGCTTTTCAGTCGCTATTGTCAAAATGCCACTTGATCTAGCAGTGATGGGCGGAAACAAAGCGGATAAGGTCAAAGAAGATTTTCCAAATTCCGATTATGTGATCGGTGGTCATTCATTAGGTGGCGTAATGGCAAGTCGTTATGTCAATAAGAATCATTCAGACAAACATTTAAAAGGGGTATTCTTCATGGCAAGTTATCCCGACAAAAAAGGAACATTGACAGAATCAGCTGTCCCTGTTTTATCGATCACGGCGACAAAAGATAAAGTATTGAATCAGGAAGCTTATCAAGAAGCTAAGCAGTATTTACCGGAAAGAACAGAGTGTGTATCAATCAATGGCGGAAATCATGGAGGTTTTGGCAGCTATGGTGAGCAAAAAGGAGATGGAGAGGCAGAAATTTCTAACGCAGACCAGCAAACTGTGATCGTCAATACATTGGAAAACTGGCTGAAAAAGTTGAAATAATATAAATGGGTCCTATAGGGTCCGTGAAAAAACTAGTCAATTAACTATAGATAGCAAATGAATCTTTCAAAATAAGTCGGGATTTCACGGAACAAGAGAAACAGATCCCGGCTTATTTTCAAGTTTAGAGAACTTAGTGTACGTTTTTAAAGTTTCGTTTATATTTATATTTTATTTTCTAATAAAATCGCTCGAACTGGACATTTTTGATACGCTTTTTTTACATATGTTTCTTCTTCCGGCATCACGAACTGTTGATGAGCCTCTGGTTCTTGGGCAAATAAAACGATTCCTTCTTCATCATAATCGAAAATATCTGGCGTTTCGATTTGACAAAGACCGCATGCAATACAGCGTTCAGGTACAAGTTTACATAGTAGTGACATTTCTAACCATCCTAACTTAAGGAGAATAATATGATTGTTTTTATTTTATCGCTATTTTCATCAGGACACAAGCTGCGGATTAGTTCTCTTTACCAACTCCTTGTGGGAAAACGAACGACTTCAGTACTTATTTATGGATTTACCCACGAACTTTTGTTTATCCATAACTGTTTTCCAGAATTGAAGCAGGATAAGTTTTATCAAATTTTGCAAAAAATTGCGCAGCAAGGTTGGATCGAAATAAATGAAAATGAAGCAAAGCTAACGCCTGTAGGGGCTGATATGTTTTCCGAACATCAAATAGAACATACTGGTTTGCGTTTTGACCGCTATGGCAGAACAGGGGAAACTAGTTGGCGGCTCATTAAATTTGCTGTTCAAGTAATTTCTAATCTGGCAACGGGTATTCAAGACTATCTTCCAGCAGAGACAAGTCCTTTTTATACTTTCCAACTAAAAAAATGGCTTAGTGAAAGCCAATTGCCACGTGAAATTTTGATTGATACTGCGTATGAGAGTTTGATGCAGCTGTTTTCGGAGATACCAGAAGAAGCAGCAGATTTTTTAGCTAACCAATTATCTGGAAATGAGCGAACAGGGCTGCTTCCTTATCAGCTGGCAAAAAACAATGATGAGTCAGCGGTTTATCTGCAACAAAGCAGATGTATCCACCTTTTGTTAGCACAAATCGAAAAACGGCCAGATTCGCTTTGGCACGCTTTGATCGATTCATTATTACAGCAAAAATTCAATCAAAGTATGATGATCACCAAGCAGATGTTTATGAATGGTCAGACAATTGACCAGATCATGGCAATCCGTCATTTAAAAAGAGGAACAGTAACAGATCATCTTATTGAGTGGGCCTTGTTTTTTGATGATTTTCCATACGAGCGGATTCTCTCTGCAGAAACAATCGAACGTTTGGAACCAAATAAGGATTCCGTGCGAGAGTGGCGCTTTAGCGAATGGAATGTAGATGGACAATTAGATTATGGAGAATTTCGTTTGTATCAAATCTATCTATTGAGAAAGGAAGCGATACAGAATGTTAATAAATGAATTAAAAAAATATTTTGGATTTGATTCATTTCGTCCCGGCCAAGAAGAAATCATTCAGGCGTTGCTTGATGGAGAAGATACTCTCGCTATTTTGCCTACAGGAACGGGAAAAAGCCTTTGCTATCAATTGACGGGGTATTTAATGGAAGGTCTGGTCATCATCGTGTCACCGCTGCTTTCTCTAATGGAAGATCAAGTGACGCAATTACAAAAACGAGGGGAGAAACGAGTAGCTGCTTTCAATAGTTTACTTTCGCAATCTGAAAGAAGATACGTCCTCCGTCATCTATCGCAATATAAATTTTTGTTTTTGAGTCCCGAAATGTTGACTAATCCTTCTCTTTTAGAGCATCTGAAAAAACAAAATATTGCGTTATATATAGTAGATGAGGCTCATTGCGTGTCTCAATGGGGAGTTGATTTCCGTCCAGAATATCAACAGTTAGGGAAAATCCGAAAGCTTTTAGGAAACCCGGTCACACTGGCACTAACGGCGACAGCAACAGATTTAGTAGCAAGAGATATACGTCATGTACTATTTGATCGACCACCAAAAGAGATCAGACAATCAGTCAATCGGCAAAATATCTCGCTTTTTGTTCGGAAAACGCAGCAAAAAGAACAAGAACTTGAACACTTCATGGAAAGAGCACAAGGAGCGGCAATCATTTATTGTGCAACAAAAAAAGAAGTCGAACGCTTGTATCATTTATTCAGGGAACGTTTTACAGTTGGATACTATCACGGTGGTCTTGATGCAGCTCAAAGAAGACAACTTCAACAGCAGTTTGTAAAAAATCAGCTGCAGTTTCTCATTGCTACGAATGCATTTGGTATGGGGATCGATAAATCTGATATCCGTTATGTGGTCCATTATGATTTGCCAGACAGTCTAGAAAACTATGTACAAGAAATCGGTCGAGCAGGCAGAGATCAGGAAGAAAGTGCAGCAATTCTTTTTTATCAAAGTGGGGATGAACGTATCCATTATTTCTTTAATCAACTTTCTAGAGAACAGCGACAAAGTTTTGAGCTTTATTTGGAATATGCCACAGAGCAAGCTCCCTTTGATGAGCTGCAAAAAAAATGGATGGAGCTGATCCAGCAGTCTGAAAAACCAGAAAATTGGGTGGAACGGCTCAAACGTCAGGAAAAAGAAAAAGAATTCCGCCTGCAGCAGATGCTTCGCTATATTAATGAAGAAAACTGCCGCAGAAAATTCATCTTAGCTTATTTTGGCGAAAAACTCTCCGAAAAGCCGCAGAATTGTTGTGATATTGATGGAGCAAAAGCAGAACTTCTGCCAAAGAGGAAGCTTTTTTCTAAGACTGAACAACTTCATTGGGAAACGATTTTACTAAATTTATTTAAAAAAAACATGGAACATTGATTTTTTAGGACAAGACACTTTTTCCTATGGTATAATACACACGATAGAGTTTAGGAGGTAAAACAGTGAGCAGAAAAGATAGACATCAATCTACAGAAAATAACGAAACACAAGAACCATGGGAACAACCAATCTACGATACAGATGATGAAGTTTCATCAAGAAGTTCTCAGAGACAACAAAAGAAAGGAAATACATTATTTCTTTCGCTATTTTTGATTTTACTGGTCTTATGTATCGCTATTCCAGCAGGTGCTTATTTCTGGATCAGAAATGGATCAAGCAACAATGCAACAGCAGCAACTTCTTCTGAAACTTCGACATCAGTAGTAGAAAGTTCTACAAGTACAACAAAAGAGGAGTCAACTGAGACTTCAACAGTAGAATCTAGTACAATCGCGGAAGAATCTACTGTGTCTCAAGATACAGGTGTAACGTCAGAAAGCAGTATTGCAGCAGAGACAACACCGACTTCCTCAAGTGAGGCAACTTATCAAGCAGGGGATTCAAGCAGCAATGCAGCAGAAACAACACCTTCTTCATCAGCTGCAGCCGGTTCAACAACGACTGTTCAAGCAGGCGAAGGTCCAAAACAAGTGGCTGAGCGTGCAGGGATCACCACTGATCAATTGTTTGAATTGAATGGCTTAGATCCAAACAACTTTATGCTTTACCCTGGTCAAGAATTAAGAATTAAATAATAATAGCCGCGCTTTGCGGCTTTTTTTTTGAGAAAAAGGAGTTATATCATGACACAAATCAGTATTGCAATCGACGGGCCTGCTTCATCTGGGAAAAGTACCGTTGCCAAGATATTAGCAAAAGAATTGAATTATATTTATACAGATACCGGTGCCATGTATCGCGCAGTAACTTATTTAGCTATTACGAACAATGTATCTTTTTCAGATGAAGAAGGGCTAGTTTCGCTGATCAAAAAGTATCCTATCTCTTTTTCGCAACAAGAAGATGGACAGCATGTATTCATAGCATCAAAAGATGTGACATTAGAAATCCGTCAACCAGATGTCACAAAAGCTGTTTCTGAAGTCTCTGCACATGGAAAAGTCAGAGAAGAATTAGTTGCTATCCAACGAAAAATAGGGGAACGCGGTGGCGTTGTCATGGACGGAAGAGACATCGGGACAGCTGTATTACCGAATGCAGAAGTGAAAATCTTTTTAGTAGCAAGCGTAAGTGAGCGTGCAGAAAGACGTTTCAAAGAGAACCAAGAAAAAGGAATTCCGACTGATCTTGAAACACTGACGAAAGAGATACAGGAAAGAGACCATTATGATTCAACAAGGGACGTCTCTCCGCTGAAGCAAGCAGAGGATGCTGTTCGTATCGATACGACTGGCAAATCGATTCCAGAAGTCGTTGCAGCAATAAAAGCTGTTGTTTTGAAAAAAGGTTATCTTCTTTTTTAAATTATCTTAATTGTCAAATTAAGTTAGACAAATCATCAATACTTACGTAACTCAAAAATACTTCCAAAGGTGTTCGATAATCCAGTGATTTTCTAGGAATATTATTTCGTTTAGATGTGACAGATTGAATAAAAGATTCATCTACTGAATTGAAATCCATAGATTTCAATAAACCATCTCTACGTAACAATCCGTTAGAATTCTCGTTTAGGCCTCTTTGAGACGGTGTTCCTGGATCAGCGAAATAAATGGCAATATCATTGGCATTACTGATTTGTTTCCAATTTGAAAATTCCTTTCCACAATCAAAAGTGATGGATTTGAATAGATTTTTCGGTACAGATTCAAACCAATGATTTAATTTTTTTTCAATATCAATCGCTTGTCTACCACACGGTTTCAATGTAATGATAACTTTTGATAATCGTTCAACTAAGGTAATTACAGCACTTTTATGTTTCAGACCTACGATAGTGTCACCTTCAAGGTGACCAAACTCATTTGAGAATTGGCTATAATCTTTTTCACGTTCATGAATAGAGCGGCGGAAAGCTTGTTTTCCACGCCTTTCTTGATGTCCATTCGGTTTACGCTTGCCTTTCATCGGTAAGTCAGAAGGATTAAATAGCCCCTTTTTGAACATACGATAAATGGTACGAGCAGAACAACGAATAGGAAACGCTGCACGACCAACAATCACATCGGGTGTCCATCCTTGAACAACCTTTCTTTGAATATATTCTGATTGTTCCTCGGGTAAAACAAGCGGGCGTCTACCACAGTTTGATTTGTTTTTCTTATACTGTTGATAGTATTCTAAGGCTGATTTTCCTTGCTTGAAGAATAGGTATACTTTATGGATCGTTTGTCTTGAACGATTCAAGCAATGCGCAGTTTTCGCAACAGATTGATTTATTTTGAAATAAGACTCTATCATTACAAGTTCATCCGTTGTAAGATGGGTATAGGTCATTTGTACTCACTCCTTATAATTCTTTGGTCAGAACTATTTTGAGTGTAGCACAAATGGCTTTTTTAGTTGTCTAGCTTAATTTTACAATCGGCGTTAAGAAAAAAAATGAAAAACAATTGTTTTTTCAAGGAAAACGAACGAAATCGCTTTATTTTTTTTGAATAATCAATTAAACTAAAAACAGTACCGTACTTACGGCAGAATGTTGGTTAGGAGGACAAGTGTTATGACAGAATTTGATCAAAATCAAGAGAACAACCAGTCAATGGAAGACGCAATGAAAAGCGTACAAGAAGTAAAAGTTGGCGATGTTGTTAAGGGCGAAGTTTTAGTCATTGAAGACAAACAAGTGATTGTCGGAATCGAAGGGGCTGGAGTTGAAGGAGTCGTTCCGGCAAAAGAATTATCAACTTTGCCGGTAGAAGATATCAGCGAAGTAGTAAAAGTCGGTGATGTATTAGACTTAGTCGTTATCAGTACGATCGGCAAAGATAAAGAAAACGGCAGCTACCTACTTTCAAAACGCCGTTTAGATGCTAAAAAAGTTTGGGAAGATATCGAAAGAGATTTTCAAGAGGGCAAGGTGATCGAAGCACCTGTTACAAATGTTGTCAAAGGCGGTTTAGTCGTTGACGTCGGTGTACGTGGTTTTGTCCCTGCATCAATGGTGGAAGATCATTTTGTTGCAGACTTTTCAGACTATAAAGGCAAAACATTGAGCTTTAAAATCATCGAAATCGAACCATCAGAAAATCGTTTGATCTTATCGCATAAAGCGGTAGTGGAAAACGAAAGAGAAGAAAAGAAAAAAGAAATTCTTTCAACTATCCATGAGGGAGATGTTCTCAGTGGACGTGTTGCACGTCTTACTGATTTTGGCGCATTTGTCGACCTAGGCGGAATTGACGGTCTAGTCCATGTCTCAGAGATTTCACATAGTCATGTAGCAAAACCAAGTGGTGTATTGGCTGTCAATGATGATGTAAATGTCAAAGTGTTGTCTATCAATCCTGAACAAGAACGTGTTTCCTTGTCAATCAAAGACACACAGCCTGGACCTTGGTCAGAAATCGATACAAAAGCTCCAGTTGGCACAGTATTAGACGGAACAGTTAAACGTTTGACAAGCTTCGGTGCCTTTGTTGAAGTGTTCCCTGGAGTAGAAGGGCTAGTCCATATCTCTCAAATTTCACATAAACATATTGCGACACCACATGAAGTGCTTCATGAAGGTGACGAAGTGAAAGTGAAAGTATTAGAGATCCATCCAGAAGAACATCGTATTGCATTGAGTATCAAAGCTTTAGAAGAAAAACCAGCTTCAGAAGAAGAACCAAAAAATGTTGAGTCTTATGAATTACCAGAAGAAAATACTGGATTTACTATGGGAGACATTTTAGGTGATGCGTTGAAAGAAGAAGTAGAAGAAAAAGCAACCGATGATTCTGAAAAATAATTGATTTTGTATCTGTGACTGAGATGAAAGCAGCTGCTTTTGTCTCAGTTTTTCTTTTGAAAAGCGATTAGTATTTCAATAAGGAATAAAAATACTTCGTTTAATTGACAATCTATGCTTGAAAGTTGGCAATGCATTCGTTAAACTAAGTGAGATTGGAAACTTGTGAGGAGGAAATAATATGGCAAATCCAACAATTGCAATCGTTGGCCGCCCGAACGTCGGTAAGTCTACGATTTTTAACCGCATCGCTGGTGAGCGTATCTCGATTGTCGAAGATACTCCTGGAGTAACTCGTGATCGTATTTATGCAAAAGGTGAATGGTTAGGTCGAGAATTCAGCGTGATCGACACAGGCGGAATTGATCTTGGCGATGAACCTTTTATGGATCAGATCAAGCATCAAGCAGAAATCGCGATTGAAGAAGCAGATGTAATCATTTGTGTAGTCAGCGGACGCGAAGGCGTGACAGACGCAGATGAGATGGTTGCGAAAATTTTATACAGAAGTAATAAACCAGTGATTTTAGCAGTCAATAAAGTAGATAATCCAGAAATGAGAAACGATATCTATGAATTTTATTCCTTAGGGCTAGGCGATCCTTATCCTGTTTCAGGAAGCCATGGACTAGGGATTGGTGATATTTTAGATGAAGCAGTGAAGTATTTCTCTGAAGAGACTGAAGAAGAGGACGACGACACGATTAAGTTTAGTTTGATTGGTCGCCCAAATGTTGGTAAATCCTCTTTGATCAATGCGATTTTAGGAGAAGAACGTGTAATTGTTTCGGATATTGAAGGAACGACCCGAGACGCAATCGACACCCACTTCGTTTCTGAAAGTGGTCAGAAATTCTTAATGATCGATACAGCTGGTATGCGTAAACGCGGAAAAGTATACGAAAATACTGAAAAATACAGCGTGATGCGTGCAATGCGTGCCATTGACCGTTCTGATATCGTTTTGATGGTACTGAATGCTGAAGAAGGGATTCGGGAACAAGACAAGCGAGTAGCGGGTTACGCCCATGAAGCTGGTCGTGGAATTATTATCGTCGTGAATAAATGGGATCTTGTAAAGAAAGAAACCAATACAATGCGTGATTTCGAACAAGAGATTCGTGATGAATTCCGGTATCTTGATTACGCTCCAATCGTTTTTGTTTCTGCAGTGACTAAACAACGGTTGGAACGTCTGCCTGAAATGATCGAACAAGTAAGTATGAACCAGAATCTTCGTATCTCTTCGGCTGTGTTGAATGATATCATTATGGATGCTGTAGCAATCAATCCAACACCAACAGATAAAGGAAAACGCCTGAAGATTTTTTATGCTACACAAGTCGCTGTCAAACCACCTACATTTGTCGTTTTTGTCAATGAAGAGGAATTGATGCATTTTTCTTATGAACGTTTCTTAGAAAATCAAATCAGAAAAGCATTTACTTTTGAAGGGACGTCCATCCGAATTATCCCTCGTAGGAGAAAATAGGCATTTTACCATATCGACGTTTTTTTTTCAAAAGAAAAAGACAGTTTCGTTTGTTACGTTTCTATGACTAAAAAAAGCATGTGAAAATTGGTAAAAACCTTGCTATTAAGCGGTTCATATGATATCGTGATAACAGAATATTGAAGTTAATCAATATTTCTTTTTAAACTTCTGGACCACTCAGAAAGTTTTAACTAAATGATATTTCTATCATATCTCTTGTGGAGGAGGTGAATCTATCCATGGCAAACAAAGCAGAATTAATCGAAAAAGTTGCTTCAGCTACTGATTTAACTAAAAAAGATGCAACTGCAGCAGTAGATGCTGTATTTTCAACTATTCAAGATGCTTTAGCTAACGGCGAAAAAGTTCAATTAATCGGTTTTGGTAACTTTGAAGTTCGCGAACGCGCAGCTCGCAAAGGTCGCAACCCACAAACTGGTGAAGAAATCGAAATTCCAGCTAGCAAAGTACCTGCATTCAAACCAGGTAAAGCATTAAAAGACGCTGTTAAATAAGACAGTTGAAAAAGCGCTTGTGGCTCTAGGGCTACAAGTGCTTTTCTTTTTATTTCCTAGCAGAAAAGAAATAAATAAGAGACAGAGATTCCGAATCCGTATGTCATACATAGAAAACACATGTATTTTATTTAACGCGAATTGTAAAATTAAGTTAGAAAAATAAAAAGGCATTTATGGTACACTCAAATTGTATTTCCGACGAAAGAAAACAAAGGAGTGTAACCATAAATGACCTACAAACATCTTACCATAGACGAACTGACAATGATAGAATCATATTATCTTCAACATAATAAGCCGGTTGAAATCGCTAACCGAATGGGACGTGCTATACAAACTATTTATAATGTAGTCAATAAGTTCAAGCAAGGTAAGACTGCTCTTGATTATTGGCACCAGTATAAAGAAAATAAGAAAAAATGTGGTAGAAAAGTCATTCAATTACCTGCTCATGAAGTAGATTACATTAAAGAGAAAGTCACTCTTGGTTGGACGCCTGACGTCATTATCGGGCGAAAAGAAAGACCTGTTTCATGCGGTATGAGAACCCTTTATCGTTTATTTTCTAAAGGAATATTTGATATTGACACACTACCGATGAAAGGTAAAAGAAAACCCAATGGCCATCAGGAAAAACGGGGAAAACAACAGTATCAGCGCTCAATCCATGATCGACCTGATAATTATCCTGATTTCAATTCTGAGTTTGGTCACCTTGAAGGTGATACGATCGTTGGCATTCATCATAAAAGTGCCG
The DNA here is from genome assembly GCF_038008005.1 of Enterococcus sp. FSL R5-0957. NCBI lineage: Bacteria > Bacillati > Bacillota > Bacilli > Lactobacillales > Enterococcaceae > Enterococcus > Enterococcus sp. FSL R5-0957. Next base: position 1,605,212 of record NZ_JBBOYG010000001.1, on the reverse strand, counting down.
TCATTACTTTAGTTGAAAGATTATCTAAAGTCATTATCACGATTAAACCCAACGGCCGTAAGGCATTAGATATTGAAACTGCCCTTAATCAATGGTTTTCTCGCTTCCCTAAAAACTTCTTTAAATCTATTACGTTTGACTGTGGAAAAGAATTTTCTAACTGGAAAGCCATTAGTAACCAACATGATATTGATATATATTTTGCGGACCCTGGAACACCTTCTCAACGCCCATTAAACGAGAATTCTAACGGGATTCTGCGTCGTAATGGACTGCCGAAATCAATGGATTTTAGAGAAGTGAATCAGACATTTATTTCCAGTGTCAGCAATCAACGTAATCATATTCCAAGAAAATCATTGAATTACAGAACACCAATCGAAATATTTTTGAGCTATGTACAAGAAGCATTTTATTCTAGCTTAATTTGACAAATCATATAATTTTTATTTATTTCCAAGTTATGAGGTGAGCTTTGCTCTTATCTTTTCTAGAATTTGCTTACTAATGGTAAAATAAAAATAAGAAGAGGAGGGATGCGTATGGAACTTGATTATCAAGTAGAAGATGCGTTGACGAAAGTGTTTTACGGAGAAACGCTAGTCAGCCAGCTAAGAGAACTTTCCATTGATCAGCCAATCTTATTTTTAACGAATCAGCGCTATTATGATTTGTTTGCAGATAAGATCAACCCGTTATTTGCAAATCAAGCAAACAATGACTGGTATATTTGTGCCAACACTCAATGCAAACATTTAACAGAATTAAAGAACCTGCTTGATTTCGTCAAACGCTATCCCGAAAATCAATCCATGTTTGTCATCGGATTTGGAAATGAAGGGATCATGGATCTGGCAGGTTTTTTTCAAAAACATACAACCCTTGATTCATCACTATGGATGATCCCTGTATCGATCCGTTCTCTAAGCCGAGCATTAACACCGCAGCGGACGATTTTGCAGCTACCAAATCGTGTAGTACTGCAAACCATCAATCTGCCAGAACGCATCGTTTATGATCAAACGATCAGCGAGCGGCAAGTGGACGGAAAGCAGATTGACTTTTTGACTTTTATCTGTTGCGGAATGATTTGTGATCATCGTTTTTTGCAAAATCTGTATAAAAACTATCCAAATAAAAAGCAATTAACGACTCGGCCGTTTGCCGGGATGATCGAAGAAATGATCTATTTTTATCAATTAGAGGCAGAAAACCTGTCAAATTATGGTAAACTGTTTGAACAAGCTTTTTATCTGACCGAAAATGGCCATCTACTTTCTGCTAGTATGAAAAAATTTTTAGGAATGATGTTTCATTTCGTGTGGAATCTCCAAGCATATCCTTTTGATTTCCAACTAAAAAACTTTTTTGTGTGGCTGGACTTGCTTGGCTATCCAATCCACTGGCTGGAACAGATTTCAAAGATGGAGTATTTGGAAAAAGTTCTTTTTTTGGCAGAAAAAAGCAAAAAAATGCTTGTTTTAGAAAAAATAGGTATAATAGACGGATACCAACGTCCAAACGAAAAAGAATTATTGAGAACAATGACGGTATTTCAACAAATCGTCAGTGAGATAAGAGGGAATTGAAATGAATACAAATAGCGAAAAAATGTTGCAAGCTTTATCAGATGAAGACTTGTCACAAGCACAAATCTTTTTAGAAAAAGCATTAAAAGAAGACCCAGCAGATATATTAGCTGAACTAGGCGAAGAATTGCTGGCTATTGGCTTTTTGATCGAAGCAAAACAGATTTTTGAACAACTGATCAACCAATACCCAGAAAATGACGGACTGAACATCCCGTTAGCAGAAATTGCAATCGAAGATAATGAGATCGACTTAGCTTTTGAATACCTGGAAAAAGTGGATAAGCAAAGTGATTACTATCCGCAAAGCTTATTGGCGATAGCTGATTTGTACCAAGTTATCGGAATCCCTGAAGTGAGTGAAGCAAAATTGAAAGAAGCAGCTGGGTTGCTTCCTGATGAACCATTGATCCAGTTTGCGCTAGCTGAATTGTATTTTTCAGTTGATCGTTTCAAAGAGGCAGCAGTGGTTTATGAAACATTGTTGGCAAGCGGGATAAATGAAATTTCAGGAATCTCGATGCAGGAACGTTTAGGACAATCCTTAAGTATGCAAGGAGAATTCGAAGCAGCTATCGCACCTTTAGAAGAAGCACTGAAAGAAGAAAGGACAGATGATCGACTGTTCCAGCTAGCTTTTACGAATCTTCAATTGAAAGAAAATCAGCAGGCAATCAACTATCTGGAAGAACTTCGAGAAGTTAATCCGCATTATCAATCGTTATATCTATATCTAGGACAAGCTCTTCAAGAAGAAGAAATGATTGAAGAAGCACAAACAGTGTTAGAAGAAGGAATCAAAGAAAATCCTTACCAAGTCGAACTTTATCACCTGGCCTCGGAAAATGCTTTCCGTCTGCATGATAGACAGCGAGCAGAAGAACTTTTACTGAAAGCTTTAGAAGTAGGAGACAAACAAGATGAAACATTACTTACTTTAAGCAATCTTTACTTGGATGATGAAAGATATGAAGATGTGATACAAGTGATCAATCAGATGGAAGAAACTGCTAATCCTTATGCAGAATGGAACCTAGCCCATGCTTATAATGAATTAGAAGACTTTACCGTTGCAGCTGTACACTATGAACAGGCTTATCATGAACTATCACATGAACCAGATTTCTTGAAAGAGTATGCCTTTTTCTTAAGAGAAGAAGGGCAGCTGAAAAGAGCGCAAGAATTATTGACTTATTATTTAACACTTGAACCAGGAGATATGGAGGCACTGTCATTATTAGATGACCTAACAGAGAGGTGAGAAAAATGCTAATTGATGTACGGGAAAAGAAGAATTTTTTAACGTGGATGGTCAATCATGTATCTTTTAGCCGAAGAGAAGTTTTTTGGATCTTGAATTATCTTGCCAATCATGAAGCGATTTTAAGCAATGTCCACTTTGTTGAAGGGGCGAATTTTGCGGATCGAGGACTGCAGATCAGTGATCTATCTGTTGAAGGGGAACCCATGAATTTGTTTTTGCAGGGAAAAGAATTTACGGACACAGACCAGATTTTTCATGAAATCCGTTTGAATTGGAAAAAGCCTTTATATGTGGAATGTATATTCGAAAATGCTTGGCAGACAAGAGAATATCTATCTATCTTAGAAGACAATCCATTTTCTTCTTGGGATTCTTCAGTCAGTGAAGAAGATACTGAATTAATTGAACGATATTTTCAAGAAAAAGAAGAAGAGGCAAAACTAAAAATGCTTTATGCTCAAATCGATCAAGCACTAGAAGATGGAGATAGGGATGCTTTTTTGAAATTATCTGATGAAGTTAACCGAAAGATCCTTTTGCAGACACAAAAGAAAAGTAACCGGGTAAGTGAACATAACAATTAGTTAAAAATAGTATAGTACTAAAAAAGACAAAGGTCAGCTGGATGTGGAATCTTTCCTCATAGCCTATCTTTGTCTTTTTTCTTATAGTTTTTTCAGTAATCTTGTCTGTGGCTTCAAATAAGTAAAGCCTTGCCCTTCCACTTCATGCACATTGATGATTGAAAGGAAAGCTTTTTCGTCAATCTCGTGGACGATCCTCTTAGCTTCAGTTAATTCACTAGAGCTAACGACCATATAGATGATTTTTTTTGAATTACCAGAGAATGCGCCTTCTCCAGAAAGGAAAGTCACACCTCTTTGCAGACCGGTCATCAGTAGTGGTGCAATCTCTTCGCTTTTGTTGGAGACGACAAGTAGACCTTTTGCAGAATATCCGCCATCTAAGATCGAATCAATCACACGACTGAAAACATACGAAACAATCAATGTATACATCATACGTTTCAAGTCGATATAGGTTAATGAAGCAAGTAAGACGATGATATCAAATGCCAATAGGGAACGCCCCATAGTGATGCCGTAATTTTGTTCTAAAATCCGAGCGATAATATCACTGCCGCCTGTTGTTCCACCCATGCGGTAGACGATCCCGCTTCCTACACCTGCAACTAAACCCGCAAGTAGAGAAACGATCAGTAGATCATGCTGTAAATTGATTTCTAGTGGAACCTTTTGCCAGATCCATAAAAAGAATGACAAAGAAAGTGTACCTAGAACAGTATAGGCCAAGGAACGTTTACCGAGGATCTTTCCTCCTAGTAAAATCAATGGGATGTTGATTAATAAAGTCGTATAAGCTGGATCAATACCAAATAAAGCTCTTAAGATCAAGGTGATCCCTGAGACTCCCCCTTCTGCTAAATGATTAGCGATGTTCAAGTAAACAAGACCAAATGCATAAATACTTGTTCCTATAATGATAAAAAGAACTTCTTTTACTGTTTTTCGTTTGACCATATGAATTCCAGCTTTCAATTATGTATTTTCACAGAATTTCCATTTAGAAATTCCTTCCTAAATGTAGCATGGAAATTCGATTTTCTCAATTGCTCTTATCTAGGATTTGCGTTAAAGTTTTGGTAAGATAGTTTTGGAGGGAAAAAGATGGATAAAAAGCGTTCTTTATACAGTATGCAGCAGGAAGTGGATGAATATATCCAGCAATTCAAGGTGGGGTATTTCTCTCCATTAGCTCAGATGGCTCGATTAACTGAAGAAGTAGGTGAATTGGCAAGAGAAGTCAACCACACTTATGGAGAAAAAAGCAAAAAGGCTTCTGAACCAGTTAACTCGGTAGCAGAAGAACTTGGTGATGTTTTATTCGTTACGATGATCATGGCTAATTCATTGAATATCGACTTAACTGAAGTTTTTGAAAAAAACATGGAAAAATTCAATCAAAGAGACCATAATCGCTTTGAGCGTAAGGACGAGTAAGTCCTGGCCTTGAAGACTCTGAAACGGACTTGTCAAACAGTCACCATGCAACTGAGTCTTTATCTCAGTACAAGAAACACGCAGGAAAGGTTGGAAAAATGAAATTAAAACAATTACCTCTGGAATACCAAAAGGCAATTCCAGTTCTGAAAAAATTAGAGAATGCAGGATATGAAGCTTATTTTGTAGGTGGAAGTGTTCGTGATATCTTGCTGAACCAGCCAATCCATGATGTGGATATCGCAACAAGCGCATTTCCAGAAGAAATCAAACAGCTTTTTCCAAAAACGATAGATATTGGGATCGAACATGGAACTGTGTTGGTATTAGAAAATGATGAACAATATGAGATCACCACATTTCGGACGGAATCAACTTATCAGGACTACCGCAGACCAGATCATGTCGAATTCGTTCGTTCGTTGGCAGAAGATTTGAAAAGAAGAGATTTTACGATCAATGCGTTTGCTTTGAAAGAAGATGGAGAAATCATCGATTTGTTCGATGGTCTGCAAGATCTAGAAGAACAGATCTTGCGAGCTGTAGGCAATCCTCATGAGCGGTTCCATGAAGATGCCTTACGAATGATGCGCGGGTTGCGTTTTGTCAGTCAACTAGGGTTCAAATTAGAGGAAGAAACCTTCTACGCCATCAAAGAAAACCACGAGCTATTAGGTAAAATATCTGTAGAACGTATAAATGTGGAATTCATCAAGATGCTCTTGGGAAATGAACGGGCCGCGGGAATCCATGCATTTATTGAAACAGAGTGCTACATTTGCTGTCCCGGTTTGAAAGAAGAAGGCGAAGCACTTTTACGTTTTGCTGAATTACCATCCGTCCCATTGAAAGAAGAGAGCCAAGTATGGACATTATTGATCAGCCAACTGGGTCTAAAAGAAAATGAGATTCGTTCCTTTTTGAAATCGTGGAAGTGTTCTAACCAAATGATTAAAGACGTTCAAGCACTTGTCCAAGGACTACGACAACGAGAAACTGGAGCTTTGGAACCATTCGAATTGTACTTCTTAGGCAAAAAACATGCACTGCAAGTAGAAGAATTGATGATCTATTTTGACGAAACACCTCAGATGGATGCCGTAGGAGAATCCTATGATCGTTTACCTATCAAGTCATTAAGCGAATTAGCAGTAGATGGTAAAATCTTGCTAGAAGAAACTGGAAAAAAACCTGGTAAGTGGGTTAGTGAAGCTTTGCAATTAGCTGAAAAAGCCGTCGTAGAACAAAGAATAAAAAATGATAAAAAACAGGTTTTGGATTTTTTATCGAAAGAAAAATTGATTTAAAAAACACTAGACTGTATCTGCTCAGCTTTGTTGGCTACTTAAAGTGGGCAGATACGTCATTAGAAGAAAAAACATAAGATGTGACCACTTACATAAATTTGTGCTAAACTGAGGTAGTACAAGAATAAATTACATCATAAAGGAGTCTTTTTAATGAGTAAAGAAATGACAGCGCTAAAATTTTATTTTAGAAATGGAGAAACCTGGACGATCAACCGCCGTCATATCGGCGATCTTTGGATCAAACAAATCACAACAAGTTTTGGACGAATCAATGGCAGTGAATTTGTTGAAATCCATCCGTGTGCTGGATTTAAAATCGAAATCTTCCATGAAGGGGACGCAGTTGCGACACATGATATCAACCTAGGCGGACTGGAAATGGGCATGTTTAATCGCGCATTGAAATACGAAGATATCGAGCGAATGGAAATCCTTTACCGAAATGGCACACCTGATCTTGTGTACTTCCCATATCTAGATAAAGGAACAGAAGGATTAGACAATCAATATCAATCAACAAAAATCAGCGAAAAAACAGGTAACTTGTATATCGTGATCAATCCAGATCAACGTGTAGAAGATGTATACGGGGAATTTTTCGAATAAATCGATTTTTACGCAAAAATGAGGCTGTGAAAGAGATGTGTCTTATTACTACTGATAAGCTGTCTCTTCCACACCGTTTATTCAGAATAAGGGACTGTGACAAGATTTTTGTCGCAGCCCCATTTTTTTGTTGTGATAAAAGAACAAGAAAGGCAGGAATGGAAAAGTAAACATCCTTTTGTCAGAAACTTTTATCTTTCTTAAGTTTTACTTGATATCTGATACTATTTGGAATAGAATGAGGCGTTGAAAAATTTATGGAAATTTCTAACTAGCAATAAACGATGAAACAATGAAATATTTTTCATCCAAAAAGAACTTTGTTATAATGATGGAAGTTTGTGTATAGGAGATCTGGAAAATGAGAGAGAGTTTTGAACAACAAAAAAAACTGTTGCATGATCGCTATGGCGCCCTTTCGATGGATGACCGCCGTCAAATACTTTGTAAGTTGCGTAAAAGAAATATATTGATGTATCGTCAGTTGGAACGTCTGAAACATGATCTGCTTCGTTTGGAGTCAAAACGTGTACAGTGTGAATTAGAGGGAAACCAAACACAGGTTGAAGTAGTCGAAACCAAAATTTTAAAGAAAAAAGAACAATTTTTAAAAATGCTTACACAAAATAAAAAATAAAGGGGATGGACGATGGAATTTGCTGAGTTAGTTATTGTATTTGCAGTAACGATCACCTTATCGAACATAGCTAGCCGCATTTTGCCAATGATTCCAGCTCCACTGATCCAAATTTTCCTTGGAGTGGTATTAGGTCTGACAGAGTGGGGACAATCAATCGATTTTGAACCTGAATTGTTCTTAGTTATGATTATTGCACCATTGTTATTTAGAGAAGGAGAAAAAGCAGATATTTCTTCGATTCTCAAAAATTTCGGGACAATTTTGTTCTTGGCATTTGGAGGAGTCATTTTGACCCTTGTCGGGGTAGGTGCGACGTTATCATTCCTGTTGCCAAGTGTCCCACTTGCTGCCTGCTTTGCTTTTGGAGCAGCGTTAGGTCCGACAGATGCGGTAGCAGTCAGTTCTCTTTCTGGACGAGTGAATATCCCTAAAAAGGCGATGCATATTTTGGAAGGAGAAGGTCTTTTGAATGATGCATCTGGTGTTACTGCCTTCCAGTTTGCTCTTGGTGCGCTGATCACCGGATCTTTTTCAGCAGTAAACGCGGGGATGAGTCTAGTAGTTTCTAGTATTGGGGGAGCTTTGATCGGCTTTTTGCTTGTCTGGTTCAAACAAAAAATAATTCATTTGATCGAAAAAGCATCAGCACAAGATGTCACAGGGTATCTGCTGATCGAACTTTTGCTTCCTTTTCTAGCCTATGTATTGGCAGAGGCATTTGATGTATCTGGAATCATTGCTGCAGTGGCAGCAGGTATTCTCCAAGCTTCTGGTTTTAGGAAAATCTCTGTGTTTGATGCAGAATTGTCGAGCTTGTCCCACAGTACATGGACAACTATTGCTTTTACACTGAATGCATTAGTATTTATATTTTTAGGAATCGAATTGACGCAAGTGTTCTCGCCAGTATGGGGAGACGGTTTATATCCAAACGGTCTTTTATTAGCGATTATCGTATTAATCTCTGTCATGCTTTTTGTGATCAGATTCATTTCTATCAGTCTTTTTTATGTATTCAAAGATGGCAGTAAAAAGTTCAAAAAACAGTTGAACGAGATCTTGATCTTAACATTTGGCGGTGTAAAGGGAACAGTCAGTTTGGCTACGATTTTTATTTTGCCATTTTCAATCAATAATATGATGTTTTACCAGCGGTCTTTGCTTTTGTTTCTGACGGCGGGTGTCATCTTAGTGACTTTGGTCATAGGGATCATTGTCTTGCCTATGCTGACGGAAACAGAGGAAGCGAAAAGCACGGATTTGAATGCTTTGATGATTTTAGAAGAGGTCGTTGAAGTTTTGCGAAAAGAAATAAAGGAAATTGATCGTAATACAAAAGAATTTTTAGCCACTGAAGCAGTGATAGAAAATTATCAAGAACGGATACGTGATCTGTACTTGGAAGATTTAACCGATGATGAAAAGCAAGAAGTACAAGAAATACAAGCACTGATTTTGTCGATCGAACGGGATGGATTGGATGAAAGTTATCGTTCGGGCAAGCTTTCTTCTAATGGTTATCGTTTTTACTCCCGTTTTCTTTCTCGATTCGAACATTCTATCACAAGCCAGATTTTGTCTTTTATCGGCTTTTGGTTCATTGTTGTCCGTAGGTTAATGCGAATCGTTCTCCATCCGAAAATGTTTTGGCAAAGAAGATATGCTGATCGTCAGACATTTATTAGTGATGAAGATATCCAAGAAATCAGAGAGACATATCAAAAAAATACTCAGTTGATTATTGAAAGTTTAGATAACTTGACTGATATTTATGATGAAACGATGGTTCAATTTTTTATCCAGCAACGCAAACTTGAAGGAATAAAAATGAACTCGGGGAATTTGATTTCTTCGTGGATGATCCAGCAAGATAGTCTGTTTACGAAAAAAATGCTAAGAGGTTATTATCTTGAAAGAAAAATCATTGATGAATACGAAGTTGCTGAGAAAATCACGACGTTTTCTGCGAACAGCTATCGCAGGAATATCAATTTGTTAGAATCTTATACGATGAACAAACCATCTGATAACTTTTCTTTCCGATTTGCGTTTCGAGCAAAGTCAAAAAAACGAGTCCAATAAAATAAAAAGGTAAAAATTTTCAAGTTTTATAAAAACGCCGATTGTAAAATTAAGCTAGACAACTAAAAAAGCCATTTGTGCTACACTCAAAATAGTTCTGACCAAAGAATTATAAGGAGTGAGTACAAATGACCTATACCCATCTTACAACGGATGAACTTGTAATGATAGAGTCTTATTTCAAAATAAATCAATCTGTTGCGAAAACTGCGCATTGCTTGAATCGTTCAAGACAAACGATCCATAAAGTATACCTATTCTTCAAGCAAGGAAAATCAGCCTTAGAATACTATCAACAGTATAAGAAAAACAAATCAAACTGTGGTAGACGCCCGCTTGTTTTACCCGAGGAACAATCAGAATATATTCAAAGAAAGGTTGTTCAAGGATGGACACCCGATGTGATTGTTGGTCGTGCAGCGTTTCCTATTCGTTGTTCTGCTCGTACCATTTATCGTATGTTCAAAAAGGGGCTATTTAATCCTTCTGACTTACCGATGAAAGGCAAGCGTAAACCGAATGGACATCAAGAAAGGCGTGGAAAACAAGCTTTCCGCCGCTCTATTCATGAACGTGAAAAAGATTATAGCCAATTCTCAAATGAGTTTGGTCACCTTGAAGGTGACACTATCGTAGGTCTGAAACATAAAAGTGCTGTAATTACCTTAGTTGAACGATTATCAAAAGTTATCATTACATTGAAACCGTGTGGTAGACAAGCGATTGATATTGAAAAAAAATTAAATCATTGGTTTGAATCTGTACCGAAAAATCTATTCAAATCCATCACTTTTGATTGTGGAAAGGAATTTTCAAATTGGAAACAAATCAGTAATGCCAATGATATTGCCATTTATTTCGCTGATCCAGGAACACCGTCTCAAAGAGGCCTAAACGAGAATTCTAACGGATTGTTACGTAGAGATGGTTTATTGAAATCTATGGATTTCAATTCAGTAGATGAATCTTTTATTCAATCTGTCACATCTAAACGAAATAATATTCCTAGAAAATCACTGGATTATCGAACACCTTTGGAAGTATTTTTGAGTTACGTAAGTATTGATGATTTGTCTAACTTAATTTGACAATTAAGAAAAACAAAACATATCAGAACAGGATCGAATCGGTCCTGTTCTTTTTTTGAGAACACAAAAAGAACAAATACCAAAAAAATTTTCCTGAAGTTCACTATTTTTATGATACAATATCCAAGATAAGGAGGGAACATGTTGAAAGAATTAAAAGTAACTGACCTCAAAAAAACTTATGGTGAAAAAGATTTGTTTGACCAGATTTCTTTTTTGGTCCACGAAAAAGACCGTATCGGGTTGATTGGGACGAACGGGACGGGTAAAACAAGTCTCTTAAATATTATTGCCGGTATCGATAGCGGCGACGGTGATCGGCAAACAGTGTTTTATCCAACTGATTACCGTATTGGTTATCTTTCTCAAGCAGCTGAATTTTCCGATGAATTAACTGTTCTCCAAGCAGTCTTTCAAGGAAACAGCCCCTTGATCCAAACTGTTCGAGCATATGAGGAAGCATTGATCGAACTAGGGGAAAACGGAGAAGACCCTGATGTGCAAAAACGTTATGCTAAAGCAGAAGAACAAATGAATAAAGAAGATGCTTGGACTACAGATACCAACGCAAAGATTATTTTGCAAAAATTAGGAATCAGTGAATTAGATAAAAAAATCAGTACTTTATCAGGTGGTCAGAAAAAACGAGTTAGTCTGGCGCAAGTGTTGATTGATGAACCCGATTTACTATTACTAGACGAACCAACAAACCATTTAGATTATGAAGCGATCGAGTGGTTGGAAAACTATTTGAAACAATACCGTGGCGCACTATTGATGGTTACCCACGATCGTTATTTTCTAGATAGAGTAGCAAACCGAATCTTCGAACTTTCATTTGGAAAATTATACGAGTATAAAGGAAATTATGAAGCTTACGTCTTAGAAAAAGCAGAACGTGATCGTGTAGAAGTAGAACAAGAAGAAAAGCGCAAGCGGCTTTATAAACAGGAATTAGCTTGGATGAGGGCTGGCGTACAGGCACGTGGCACCAAGCAGCAAGCACGGATCAACCGTTTCGAAGATCTAAAGGAGAACTTGTACCAAGTAAACCAAGAAGATGATTTAGAGCTGAACCTAGCGACACAACGTTTAGGGAAAAAAGTACTGGAAATCAAAGATGGCAGTTACCGTATAAATGACCAAACACTGCTAGAACATTTAGATTTACTGATTCAATCTCGGGAAAGACTAGGTATTACTGGTAAAAATGGTGCGGGAAAATCGACATTGCTTAATATTCTAGCTGGCAGAATTCCCCTGGATAGCGGTACAATGTCTATCGGTGAAACGGTTCATCTCGCGTATTATACACAAGAAAATGAAGAAATGGCACCAGATAAACGGATGATTGCTTACTTACAAGAAGCTGCTGAAGAAGCAAAAACAGCAGATGGCAGTCAAATCGGAGTAGCAGAATTACTTGAACGATTTTTATTTCCAAGATTTATGCATGGGACACTGATAGGCAAACTTTCAGGCGGAGAAAAACGCCGGTTATTTTTGTTGAAACTGCTGATCCAGCAACCTAATGTTTTATTATTGGATGAACCGACCAATGATTTGGACATAGCAACATTGACGATTTTGGAAGATTATTTTAGAAGTTTTCCAGGTGCTGTGATCACTGTTTCCCATGACCGTTATTTCTTGGACAAGGTAGCAGATAAGTTATTAGTATTCCAAGGAAACGGAAAACAAGAACTTTATTACGGAAACATGTCCAGTTATTTACTGAAGCAAAAAGAGACCCAGCAGCCTGCTGAAAAAGCGAAACCAAAAATACAGAGCAAGGAACCTGCTGAAAAGAAGAAATTATCTTACATGGAACAAAAAGAATGGGAAACGATTGAAGATGAGATTGCAGAACTTGAAGAAAAAATCTCATTGCTCCAAGAAGAGATGAATCATCAAGGAGATAATTTCACTCGATTACAAGAATTGCAAAACGACGTATCTGAAACAGAAGCACAACTTGAAGAAAAAATGGCACGGTGGGAATACTTGAGTGAATGGGTAGAAGATTAGGAGGAAAAAGGATGGAACAAGCGTATCTTGACTTAGGAAGAAAATTGTTGGAAGAAGGGCATCGTAAAGAAGACAGAACAGGCACAGGCACATTAAGCTTATTCGGATACCAAATGCGGTTTGATCTGCAAAAAGGGTTTCCTTTGTTAACAACGAAACGAGTACCTTTTGGATTGATCAAAAGCGAATTGCTTTGGTTTTTAAAAGGAGATACGAATATCCGCTATCTATTACAAAATAAAAACCATATTTGGGATGAATGGGCATTTGAACGCTACATCAAAAGTCCAGACTATAATGGACCAGATATGACTGATTTTGGCCATAGATGTTTGACAGATCCTGAATTCAATGAAGAATATAAAAAGCAGAGCAAGCTTTTTTGCGAGAAGATCCTAACCGATGATTCCTTTGCTGAAACATACGGCGATCTTGGACACATCTACGGCTATCAATGGCGTCACTGGGAAACAAAAGACGGTGGCTTTATCGATCAAATCAAAGAAGTGATCGAAGCAATCAAAAAGACTCCTGATTCTAGAAGATTGATCGTTTCTGCATGGAATCCGGAAGATGTTCCTAGCATGGCTTTGCCTCCTTGTCATACGATGTTTCAATTTTATGTTCAAGAGGGACGGCTAAGCTGCCAATTGTATCAACGCAGTGGGGATGTGTTTCTAGGCGTTCCGTTCAACATTGCAAGTTATGCGTTGCTGACTCACCTAATTGCACATGAAACAGGTTTAGCGGTTGGCGAATTTGTTCACACATTAGGAGACGCTCATCTTTATATCAGTCATATCGAACAAATGAAAGAACAATTGAGCCGAGAAATACGCGCATTTCCGACTTTAGTTTTGAATCAGGAAAAGCAGTCAGTATTTGATTTTGAGATGGAAGATATCCAATTAGAAGGATATGACCCACATCCGGCGATCAAAGCTCCTATCGCTGTTTAGAATCAGAAAGGATGAGAAAATGTTAGCTGCAATTTGGGCACAGGATGAAAACGGATTGATTGGAAAAGAAGACCGTCTTCCTTGGCGTTTGCCAAATGATCTGAAATTCTTCAAACAAATGACAGAAGCAAATACACTAGTGATGGGACGAAAAACTTTCGAAGGGATGGGTAGCCGTCCGTTGCCGAATCGTCAGACGATTGTTTTGACGAGAGATTCTTCCTATAAAGCAGAAGGCGTGCATGTCATGCATAGTGTGGAAGACGTGCTTGCTCTGGAAAAAGAAACAGATGGTATCTTTTTCATCGCTGGAGGGTCAGCTGTTTATCAAGAATTTCTGCCATTTTGTACGATATTATACCGTACAGTCATCCATCATGTATTCGATGGAGATGCTTATTTTCCACCTGTTGACTGGTCTGATTGGTCACTGATCAATACTAGTCAAGGAGAAATAGATGAAAAAAATCGTTATCCGCATCAATTTGAAACGTATCAGCGTAATGAGAATCCTGTAAAAAGCGGGACAGGCGAATTGACGATATAAAAAAGCTATGGATAGACTAGCTGTTATTTAGAGCTGTCCCATCCATAGCTTTATTTTTTTTATTAAGTAAAGAATAAAACAGAGAAGTACATAAAACCTGCACCTAACATAACAAACAAATGCCAAACAACATGCATATAGCGGATAGAATTCAAGCTATAAAAGAATGCGCCTATCGTGTAAGAAAGCCCGCCTGCTACCATCAAAATAACACCAGTCATTCCAAGAGAGTGATAAAGAGGAACAGCAGCCACGACACAGAGCCACCCCATAAAAATATAGATGATCGTAGATACTTTTGATACTCTCTCCCGTTTATGCAACGTCAACGCTTTATATATAATGCCAAGAATCGCAAACAACCAGATTAATACAAATAAAGTCCAACCTAGCCATCCTCGGATACTCAGCAAACAAAAAGGAGTATAACTTCCTGCAATCAAAAGAAAAATCGAACTATGATCGAATACTTGGAACACCTTTTTTGCTTTTGTAAAAATCAATGAATGAAACAAAGTAGACGTTAAAAATAAAAGAATCATCATCGATCCATAGATAGCATAAGAGACAATATGGAGGGAGGAATGCAAGTGGGCACCTTTTACTAAAAGAACCACTAGTCCCGCGATACTCAATCCAGTCCCAATTCCATGGGTGACTGCATTAAACACTTCATTTAATATTTCATACGTTCGATTAAATTTCGTTTTTTCCATGAAAACGGCTCCTTTACTAGGTGTAATTAATGAAAAATCATTATTTGTCTGTTATACTAAAAATAGAAATTGTCTTACATGTAGTTTAACATGAATAAGACATCTTGTTAAAGAAAGAGAGAGAGAAAATAATGACAAATGTAAAAATCGTAACAGATTCTTCATGTACGATGGAAAAAAATGTACGCGATGCTTTAGGCATTCGTGTCATGCCGCTATCCATCATGATCGACGGAACAGTATATCCCGATGATGACCAACTAGACGGCGAAAGATTTATGGAAATGATGGCGAAAGCAAAAAATCTGCCCAAAACAAGCCAACCACCGATTGGAGAATTCATCTCGATGTATGATGAGCTAGGAGAAGACGGCAGTGAAGTGATTTCGATCCATATGACAAAAGGCTTGAGTGGAACAGTAGAAGCAGCAAGACAAGCCAGTAATCTAACAAAAACGAAAGTAACGGTTATCGACAGTGATACCACTGACCAAGGATTATCTTTTCAGGTAATTCGAGCAGCTGAATTAGCAAAAGAAGGTAAAACAGTAGAGGAAATCCTTGAAGAAGTCAAAAAAGTACAAGACAATACAAAATTATACATCGGAATATCCACACTAGATAACTTGGTAAAAGGTGGAAGAATCAGCCGAACAACTGGTTTGCTGTCTAGTGTTTTGAACATACGCGTGGTGATGAATTTCGCCCATTCTGAATTAATCCCTGTAACTAAGGGGCGAGGAAAGAAAACGTTCGATAAATGGTTTAATAATTTGAAAAATGAACTGAAAGAATTGCCAAATGTGCGACAAATCGGTATTTCACATGCGGATGCAAAAGAATTGGCGCAAGAATTCAAAGTGGGTTTGCAAGAATTATTCCCGGACATGCATATCCCTGTACTGCATACGAATCCGGTTATCGCTACGCATACTGGTAAAGACGCGTTTGCAATCATGTATTATGTAGATTAGTCGAAAAGAGGATAAGCCCTCATCCTGAAAGGCTTGCAGCTTATTCTCTTTTTCTTTATAAAATTAGGAAAATAATTGTTTTCTTTTTTCATAAAGACTACCTTTTTGATAAAATTTTTGATAACATTAGAACCAATCGAATACAAGAGGTGAAAAAATGAAATTAACGAAACGACATTTGATCCTCGTTTTGTTCCCATTATTAATTGCGATCATCATCTATGTAGGTTTAGCTGCTTCTATACCGAAAGCTGGCCCACTAATGAAACCAGTAACTACTGTGAGAGAAGATCCAAATAAAAAAGAAAAACTTCACTACATAGCTATCGGAGATTCGCTGACTGAAGGAGTAGGAGATCAAACCAAGCAAGGAGGATTCGTTCCCCTTGTCGCAAATGATCTAAAAGACCGTTATAATTTGACCGCGGTTGAAACAGAAAACTATGGTGTAAATGGTGAACGAAGTGACCAGATCTTAAAGCGAGTAAAAACAAAAGAAGAAATTCGAAACAATATCAAAACAGCTGATTTTATCACACTGACTGTTGGCGGTAATGATTTGATGAAAGTTATCCAAAATAATTTATTCGGGTTAACGGTCAATTCCTTTAAAAAGCCACTGAAAAACTATCAGGAAAATGTCACAGAACTATTGGAAGAATTTCGATCCCTCAATAAAACCGCACCTATTTACATTTTAGGCATCTACAATCCATTTTATTTGAACTTTCCTGAGATCACTGACATGCAGATAATTGTTAACAATTGGAACAAAGGAACAGAAACGGTGACGAAAAAAATGCCGAACTGCTACTTTATCCCAATCAATGATTTGCTTTATCAAGGATTGAATCAGGAAGTAGGTGTCACAGAAGAAGGAACAGATCAAACAACTAGCACGACAGAAAATCTAAATGGCATCAAAAATAATGTGCTCTATGAAGAAGATCATTTCCATCCAAATAATTTAGGTTATCAATTGATGGCAAATGCAGTGAGAGATCAGCTGATCGAGACACAAAACCAATGGCTAGAGAAGGAGGATGATCAATAAACATGAAAACAAGATCTGACGTATCTTCAAACAAAACAAAGAAAACAAATTACTGGAAATTCGCCTTCCTTATCCTTCTTGGGGTAGTACTTGGTTCGACCGTATTTTTAGGCAGCCGTATTTTTGCTAATCGGGAACCAGAACTCCCAGAAATACCAGCTCTTACGGAAAGACAAGGAGATCCTGTCTTAACGATCAATTCAAATAAAGAAAAAGTCAATCAAATCATCAGCTTTTTCCTTAGTGAGTATCAAAAAGATAGTGATATTGAATATAAATTTTATTTGGAAAATGAAGCACTACTCAATGGTACTTTCGAAGTACTAGGTTTTCCTATCGATTTCTATTTATATTTTGATCCGTATGTGATGGAAAACGGAAATGTCCAACTAAAAGCTAGAAGTCTTTCTATCGGAACATTGAGTTTGCCAATCAAAGATGTGATGAATATGATCAAGAGAAACTATAAATTACCAGATTGGATCGAAGTCAATACAGATGATCTGACTATCATGCTTAGGTTGGATCAATTCCGAATGCAAAACGGGATGTATATTAAAGCAGATAAAATCGACTTAGTAAATGATGACATTCGGTTTAGTCTATATTTGCCAAAAGATACCTCTGATGCTTCAAACAACTTAAATACCAACAAAACTAGCACCAGCAGTACTGAAAGCAAGACAAAAGAAAATAAAAAATCATCGGATGAGTAGTATTAGAGGGGAATCATAATGGAACGAGCAATATTTGCAGGAGGCTGCTTCTGGTGTATGATCCAGCCTTTTGACATGCTTCCTGGTATCCATACAGTGATGTCAGGATATACTGGAGGGCAATGTACCAGATCCGACTTATGAACAAGTAAAAAGCCAAACGACTGGACATACAGAAGCAGTGGAGATTATCTATGATCCAACATTGATTTCATATGAACAATTAGTAGAACTTTACTGGCAGCAAACTGATCCAACTGACGCTTTCGGACAATTCGAGGATCGCGGTGACAATTATCGCCCGGTGATTTTTTATTTGACAGAAGAACAGCGGATCATTGCTGAAAAAAGTAAGAAACAGTTAGCTGAAAGTGGACGTTTCGAACAGCCAATCGTTACAAAAATCGAACCAGCCCAACCATTTTATCTAGCAGAAGAAGACCATCAAGAGTATTATAAAAAGCATCCTGAAAATTTTAAAAGAAACCATGCACGCCGGGCTGCCTTTATCTAAGAAAATTGGAGGAACGAAGGGTGAATCGAAGCTTTTTTCATTATTTAATGACACTGCGAGGCGGTGGCACACATGATGCTTTATCTGTTTTCGCTACAGAAGCCGGTAAAGACATCCAATTTCCTAAGCACAGCTCTAGCTACGAAGAAATTTCTAATTATCTGGAACTGAATGTCGACTATTTGCCGTCCATGGATATCTTTGACGAAGCATGGGAAAAATATTTAGAAAATAATCATGACATATAAGAGATAGTTTTGTACTTTATGATCAAAAAAGTTTTTTGTCCAATAGCCTAATTGAAAGAATTATTTTTATTTCAGCTATCTAGTCGCATTTTTTTGATATTTTTCTTATAATAAAGAAAGAATGAAAAAACGAGGGATGGATTGATAGAGATTGACAAAAAAACAACGCTATATTAATCGCTTCTGGCTTGTATTCAAATACTTACTTGTTTCTGTATTCCTTGCGTTCATGTTGCGGGGATTTTTATTCATCCCGGTACCAGTGGAAGGCAATTCAATGGAAAACGTGTTGAAGCAAGGTGATATGGTTGTGATGGAAAAATTTTCGGAGATCAGACGATTTGATATTGTTGTTTTTCAATTAGCAGATGGCACGATTTATATCAAACGAGTAATCGGTCTTCCAGGAGAAAATGTCAGCTACCAAAATGATCAATTGAAGATCAATGGGAAAGTAGTTAAGGAACCTTATCTAACTAAAAACCTGAAATCAGATCATGCAAATGCATCCTATACGACGGACTTTACACTACAAGAGCTAACGGGACAATCCAAGCTTCCGGAAGATAATTATTTTGTACTTGGAGATAATCGAAGAGTTTCAAAAGATAGTCGTTCGTTTGGCACGATCAATAAAACTGATATTCTAGGTAAAGCAAGATTTGTCTATTATCCACTTGATGAAATAAAATGGATCCAGTGAGAAACAATGGCTCTTTGTCAAATGATGTTGGTAAAGAGAAATCTTAGAATAATTGGAGATCAAGTGGATCAGTTCCTCTTGATCTTTTTTAGTTGAAAATCAATGCGTTGCCATGACGAATCATGATGCGCAATTTGAAATTATAAAAGCTACGAAAGCCATATGCATTTCGTTTTAACACTTTGATATGGTTGTTCAGACATTCAAGTGGGCCATTTGAATAACTTTGTTGTAAAGCATTTTTGATTTGTGGCAGAAATTTCTGGAACGTTCTCAAGGTCGTCTGATAGCCTTCGGGAAGCATGATATTATTGGTAAGTAGTTCTTCAAACGATACGTAGTCTCGTTCCTTTACAGCGTAAAGAAAGTCTTGATATAACTGATAGCCTACACGCAAAGCAGGGCTCCCTTTCAGTAAGCGATCCACAATATCGGTCTCTGTTAAATGAGCTTTGAAGCCAGGTCGCCAAAGGCGTCGAGTATAATCAAGCTTGCGTTCATCTTTTTGAAGAAGTTTCCAGTATCTTTTTAATTGCTTACCTAATTGATAGTGTTTTTGTTCTTTGCTTTTTAATAGTTGGTTCGTTTCTTTGATTCGATGATTGCGAAAGGTACGACCAATATGTTGGACGATGTGAAACCGGTCAATAATCAGCTGTGCTTTTGGAGACAGCTTTTTAACGAGCGATACATAAGGAGCGTACATATCAATCACGATCCATTCGACCGCTTCACGAATTTCTCGTGAAAAATGACTAAAATAACGTTTTAAAAAAGGCAGTTGTCGGTTCTCGACAATGTCCAATAAGCGCTGTGTTTGTCCATCCATCATGATGAAACTCATAGCACCTGAAACACCCCGAACTGATTTGAATTCATCAAAACAAAGTACCTTAGGTAACGGTGTCCGAAAAGGATTCAACGGACGATAAAATCGCTTCATAATACGGTAAACAGAAGAGACCGATAGATTTTTCTGAGCGGCGATCTCTGTCATTGAGGTATTTTTTTTCAGACGAGTCACGACAGACCAGCGGACTTTCTCACTGATGAAACAGTGTTTTTTCGCAACAGAAGTATCTGCGACAAAGGTCCGCTGACAAGCTTTGCATTTGAAGCGTTGCTTTTTCAATTCGAGGTAGGTACGGTATTCAGAAACATCGTTCATTAACAACCGGACGGTTGTTGTACCCCAACGCACAATATCTGAAGCAATCTGGTGTTTACAGTGGATGCATTCTTGGGCTGTATAAATCAAGTTTCCACGATAAATATGACAGATTTGCCCTTTGTATTTTTCTTTTGTGAGACAATTTTCGTTAAAAGTAACTGATAAGTCTAGAATATCTAATGTTTCTTTGATAAGGTGAGTGTAAGACATCTTGATTCCTCCTTTTGGGTTGGTTCGCCAAATTAATTCTAAAGGATTTCAAGGTGTCTTTTCTATATGTTTTGGAAAATAAAAAAGATGCTGGTGTCATCCACCAACATCAAAAAGTATAGAGCCGAAACAATAAAGCGTGCAGTCTGTTGAGACTGCACGCTTTATTGTTTAATCCAAAATCAGTTTACTACCTTAGTACGTAAAATCAAACAGCTCGTTTAAACACTTTTCTAGCCTCTAAAGTTTTGATAAATGAATAAACAACCATTATTTGAATAGGGATTTGGATCATATTCCTGATGACTCTACCTAGAAAAATCACTTTGAAATCTGCACCAAACAAAACAGACATCAGCCAAGAATTGATAAAAAGGCTGACTGGGATCATAATCAATAATTGGGCAGCGATGACGGAAGGCAGGTTTATCTTTTTATGACGCGAATTGTAAAATTAAGTTAGAAAAATAAAAAGGCATTTATGGTACACTCAAATTGTATTTCCGACGAAAGAAAACAAAGGAGTGTAACCATAAATGACCTACAAACATCTTACCATAGACGAACTGACAATGATAGAATCATATTATCTTCAACATAATAAGCCGGTTGAAATCGCTAACCGAATGGGACGTGCTATACAAACTATTTATAATGTAGTCAATAAGTTCAAGCAAGGTAAGACTGCTCTTGATTATTGGCACCAGTATAAAGAAAATAAGAAAAAATGTGGTAGAAAAGTCATTCAATTACCTGCTCATGAAGTAGATTACATTAAAGAGAAAGTCACTCTTGGTTGGACGCCTGACGTCATTATCGGGCGAAAAGAAAGACCTGTTTCATGCGGTATGAGAACCCTTTATCGTTTATTTTCTAAAGGAATATTTGATATTGACACACTACCGATGAAAGGTAAAAGAAAACCCAATGGCCATCAGGAAAAACGGGGAAAACAACAGTATCAGCGCTCAATCCATGATCGACCTGATAATTATCCTGATTTCAATTCTGAGTTTGGTCACCTTGAAGGTGATACGATCGTTGGCATTCATCATAAAAGTGCCGTCATTACTTTAGTTGAAAGATTATCTAAAGTCATTATCACGATTAAACCCAACGGCCGTAAGGCATTAGATATTGAAACTGCCCTTAATCAATGGTTTTCTCGCTTCCCTAAAAACTTCTTTAAATCTATTACGTTTGACTGTGGAAAAGAATTTTCTAACTGGAAAGCCATTAGTAACCAACATGATATTGATATATATTTTGCGGACCCTGGAACACCTTCTCAACGCCCATTAAACGAGAATTCTAACGGGATTCTGCGTCGTAATGGACTGCCGAAATCAATGGATTTTAGAGAAGTGAATCAGACATTTATTTCCAGTGTCAGCAATCAACGTAATCATATTCCAAGAAAATCATTGAATTACAGAACACCAATCGAAATATTTTTGAGCTATGTACAAGAAGCATTTTATTCTAGCTTAATTTGACAAATCATATGATATAAAAATAAGCCATTAATAAATCCACCAAGGAAAGCCGTGATAAGAAAAGCAGCTTGAAACGTTCCTGAACCAAATATCGTGAAATTTAAAGTGTTCGACAACATTTCAAGCAAACCAGCCCAGATCGGTCCATATAGATAACCCATAAGCGCCATACTTAAAAATCCGAATGTGATTTGAAAATAAGCAGGACCAATCGCTATCTTGTATAAGATGACATCAAGGGCTAATAAAAGAGCAGAGGTCGACAACAATCTTGCATTCATTTCGGGCAATCTAAAAACGTCTTTTGCAATCAAAGTGTTCAAAATATTCTCTCCTTTGTCAGTTAATAATAAAAGGATACCATAAAATCACCAATGTGTCATGACACATTGGTGATTTACATACACTGGCATCTAACAATTAAAAAAAGGGTGAGAAGACTGCTTTTATAAACTGTAAAAAAGAGATTGTACGAATGAAAAAAATAGAGGCGGAGAATACTTATCGTATCATCCGCCTTTGTTTTTTTGTTATAAAAAACGTCAGATTAGTTATCTGCTTACATCTTCATCCATACGGGTTCTAATGTATTTCCGTCTAGATCTTGGACTTCTAATGAAAACATTTCTTCTTCAGGCATTCCCATATCTACTTCGTGGAAAGTACCACCATTTTCTTTTGCAATTTGAGCAAATTTTTTTACTTCATCCGCGTTTTCAACACTAAGCGAAATCAAAGCACCACTTGTTTTTTTATTATCAGCTATTTCTTTATCTTTTATAAATTTTTTATAAAAATCATGAGAGAGAAGCATTACCCAAAAAGTGTCATCCCATACCATTGAACCAGCTTCTTCAGTAGAAAATTCTTCATTTTTTTTAAAACCCAGCTTTTCATAAAAAGCAACGGAACGATTGACATCAGCAACAGGAAAATTAACAAAAACCATACTATTCATTTGTTTCGTCTCCTTTCTGTTTTGTTCGTTTATCATCTCTTATTTAGGAAACGCTGTCAAAAATTTAGATTCATATATAGAAACCAAAATAAAAATTTACATCATCAAAAAAGTGAAGATGTGATAGAATGAGGACTGGTTCACTTTCACTTAACTAATAGATGGAATTTCTTTATAATAAAAAAGTGAATTTATATTGAAAAAGAAAAAAACAAGTAAAGCCGGGGAATATTCCGGTATGAAAGGAATGGAGAGAACAATGACCATCCAATGGTTTCCGGGACATATGGCAAAAGCCCGACGAGAAGTTTCTGAAAAAATGAAATATGTGGACATCGTATTTGAATTGGTAGACGCACGATTACCTTTATCTTCTCGTAATCCAATGCTAGATCAGATCATTCAGCAAAAACCTCGCCTTGTTTTATTGAATAAAGCGGATCTGGCAGATCCACAACAGACAAAGCTGTGGCAAGAATATTTTCGTAAACAAGGCCATCTTGCATTAGCTATCACGGCACAAGAAAGTAAAGGAATTAAAGGTCTAGTACCTGCGGCTAAAGAAGCATTGAAAGAAAAACGGGCAAGAGATGCTGCTCGGGGGATCAAGCCTCGCGCTATTCGGGCAATGGTCTTAGGTATTCCAAATGTTGGGAAATCTACGTTGATGAATCGACTAGTAGGCAAGAAAATTGCACAGACAGGAAATAAGCCTGGCGTAACAAAAGGTCAGCAGTGGCTTCGTTTAGGTAATGAGTTGGAATTGTTAGACACACCAGGGATTTTATGGCCCAAATTTGAAGATGAAGAAATCGGCAAAAAACTAGCGCTGACAGGCGCGATCAAAGACCAGCTTGTCCATTTAGATGATTTAGCGATTTACGGATTAGACTTTTTTGCCCGATATTATTCAGGAAGAATCAGCGATCGTTATGGTTTATCAATCGAGCAAGAAGAAAAATTGGCACCGGAATTACTGATGGATATTACAGCAAAACGTGGGTATAAAGAAGACTATGATCGCGGCAGCGAATTAGTCGTGCATGATATTCGCCAAGGAAAACTTGGACGATACACACTGGATCGTTGCGAAGAAATGGAGCAAAAAAGTGATGACTGAATCCATCCAAAGTATCAAAGAACGATTGAAAAGCATACAGAGAATAGATGATCCTACACTAGAATCATTAAGAAATGATCCACGCAAAGGCGTGCAGCAAGCACTGGCTTCTTTTGAACGACGATTGAAAAAGGAAGCATTAATTAAGGAAAAATATGAAGAAATGTTTTGCTTTGAAAAGCAAGGGTACGCACAAGGTCACCAATGGATTGCCGGCATTGATGAAGTAGGAAGAGGACCATTAGCTGGACCTGTCGTGGCAGCTGCAGTTATCTTGCCGAAAAATGAGATCATATTAGGGCTGAATGACTCCAAACAATTATCAGAGAAAAAGCGAGAACTTCTTTATCAACAAGTTCAAGAAAAAGCCCTGGCAATCGGGATCGGGATCGTTGATCAGCAGACAATCGATGATGTGAATATTTATGAAGCAAGTAAATTAGCGATGATCCAAGCAGTAGAAAAATTGTCCATTGTACCAAGCTATTTGTTGATCGATGCGATGACCTTGGATTTGCCTATCCAGCAGGAAAAAATAATCAAAGGGGATGCACGATCTGTGTCGATTGCTGCTGCAAGTATCATTGCTAAAGTATATCGAGACCAATTGATGAAAGAATATGACGTGCTTTATCCTGGATATGGTTTCTCGCATAATGCAGGTTATGGAACAAAGGAACACTTAGAAGGACTTGAACGACAAGGAATTACGCCAATCCATCGTAAAAGTTTTGCACCTGTAAAAAAATATTTACAATAAAAAACAGCCGCTTTTACGTATCTTATTAGAAAGAGAGACGAAAGGCGGTTTTATGATGTATCAAATAGAAGAGAATTTATTGAAACTTGCTTATACAAAAGGAATCAGTAGTCAAGGAAAATGGGCACTTGCTAACTGGATGATGCAGTATCCTTATAAAGAAATCGGATTTGAAGACATCATTAAGATAGGTAAAATAACCACACATCGGGAGCTGTTTCGCAAAAGTTGGCAGGAAATTCACGCTAACTGGGGCAAAATCCAATCGAAACAGTCGTTTATCACTTGCTTTGATCCCAAATATCCCCCTCAGCTGCTTCACTTGACCTATCCGCCAATTGTACTGTTTTATAATGGTGATCTATCTTTACTTTCTTGTAACATGTTAAGCGTTGTTGGTGGAAGACACACTTCTGCTTTAGCCAAAAAAACAGTTTATTATTTACTAAAACCAGTGGTAGAAGCTGGATATGTGATCGTCAGTGACTGCGCGAAAGGGATAGATACATACGGTCACCAAGCAGCAATCTCTCATGGTGGACGGACAATCGCAGTCATTGGAACAGGGATAGAGCAAGTCTATCCTGCTGAAAATCGTGACTTGCAAGAGGTGATTGCAAATGATCATCTTCTTTTGAGTGAATATCCTCCTCAATCCGGCCCGAAAAAGCATCGTTTTCCAATGAGAAATCGGATTATCGCAGCTTTGTCTAAAGGAACATGTGTCTTTGAAGCCAAGAAAAAAAGCGGCTCTCTGATAACAGCACAGCAAGCATTGGATCTTGGAAGAACAGTTTTTTCTGTTCCAGGAAATATTTTAACAGAACATTCTACCGGATGTCATCATTTGATCCAAGACGGTGCAGTTTGCACGGTTTCGGGTGAAGATATCTTGGCAGAATTTAAAGAATAACACCATACTTTTCATTTGCTTTTCTTGACAAACGTTTTCTGAATGGATATGATTAGCTACGATTTGTATGAATCCTCTTTTAATAGTAGGAACACGACAATGGAAAGGAGTCCATTCAGTAATGGCGTATAAATATTTAGTGATTGTAGAATCACCTGCAAAAGCCAAGACAATTGAGAAATATCTTGGACGAAACTATAAAGTAATGGCCAGTGTTGGCCATATAAGAGATTTACCGAAAAGTAAAATGGGTATCGATTTTGAAAACAATTATGAACCCCATTATATTTCTATACGCGGAAAAGGCGATGTCATCAAAAGCCTTAAAGCCGCAGCAAAAAAAGCTCAAAAAGTTTACTTGGCAAGTGACCCGGATAGAGAAGGAGAAGCGATTGCTTGGCATTTAGCGTACCTACTTGGGTTGGATCTGAAAGAAAAAAATCGGGTGGTCTTCAATGAAATCACAAAAGACGCAGTCAAAGCAGCTTTTAAGGAACCAAGAACGATCGATGTAGATTTAGTAGATGCACAGCAAGCTCGTCGTACCTTAGACAGAATCGTTGGTTATTCGATCAGTCCTATTCTCTGGCGTAAGGTCAAGAAAGGGTTAAGTGCAGGACGTGTCCAATCTGTCGCTTTAAAAATTATTATTGACCGTGAAAAAGAGATCCGAGAATTTGTTCCAGAAGAATATTGGAGCATCGACGGTAATTTTAAAAAAGCTCGCAAGAAATTCAAAGCAAATTTCTGGGGAATCGACGGTAAGAAAAAGAAATTACCAGATGCACAAAGTGTAAAAGAAGTCACTGCTAGAATTGATGGAACAGACTTCGAAGTTAAAAAAGTAGAAAAGAAAGAGCGCAAAAGAAACCCTGCGAATCCTTTCACTACAAGTAGCCTGCAACAAGAAGCTGCCCGTAAGTTAAACTTTCGAACAAGAAAAACCATGATGGTAGCACAGCAATTATATGAAGGAATCACTTTGGGTAAACAAGGAACAGTCGGCTTGATTACATACATGCGTACTGATTCTACCCGGATTGCCGATACAGCAAAAGCAGAGGCCGCAGCATTTATTGAAGATACGTATGGAAAAGAATTTTCTAGACATGATCACCGAAAGATCAAAAATGCTCAAGGCGCACAAGATGCCCATGAAGCTGTGCGTCCAACGAGTGTGCTTCGTACACCAGATGAACTCAAACAATATTTAGATAAAGATCAATTGAAACTTTATACATTGATCTGGTCACGTTTTGTGGCTAGTCAGATGACACCAGCTATTTTAGATACAATGAAAGTGACATTAGAACAAAATGGTGTCATCTTCATTGCGAACGGTTCAAAAATCAAATTCAAAGGATTCATGCAAGTGTATGTGGAAGGTAGAGATGACGGCAAAGAAGAGAAAGAAAATATTCTTCCAGAACTTGAAGAAGGCGATGTAGTCCAATCTGTTGATATTGAACCAAAACAACATTTTACTCAACCACCAGCACGTTTTAGTGAGGCTACGTTGATTCGTGCACTAGAAGAAAACGGGGTAGGGCGACCTTCCACTTATGCACCAACACTTGATACGATCCAAAGACGCTACTATGTAAAATTGACACAAAAAAGATTTGAGCCGACTGAACTAGGAGAAATTGTCAATTCACTGATCTGTGAATTCTTCCCTCAAATCGTCGATATCCATTTCACAGCAGAAATGGAAGGAGATTTGGATAAAATTGAAGAAGGCACGGAAGCGTGGGTCAAAGTGGTTGATCGTTTCTATAAACCGTTTGAAAAAGAACTGACGAATGCGGAAGAAAAAATCGAAAAAATTCAAATCAAAGATGAACCAGCAGGATTCGATTGTGATGTCTGTGGACATCCGATGGTGATAAAATTAGGGAAATATGGGAAGTTTTATGCTTGCAGTAATTTTCCTGATTGTCGGAATACGAAACCAATCGTAAAAGAAATCGGTGTGACTTGCCCAGTATGTCATGAAGGACAAGTCATTGAACGAAAATCTAAGAAAAACAGACTATTCTATGGTTGTTCCCGTTTTCCAGAATGTGAATTCACTTCTTGGGATAAACCAGTGGGCAGAAATTGTCCAAAATGTGACGGATATCTGGTCGAGAAGAAAGTCAAAGGCGGTAAACAAGTAGTCTGTGTAAATGGAGATTACGAAGAAGTCATCCAAAAATAATAGAAAAGAGGTTCTTTCATTGAAAATGGTAAATGTTGTTGGAGCAGGGCTTGCCGGAAGTGAAGGTGCTTGGCAAATCGCACAAGCAGGAGTCCCTGTCCGTTTATATGAAATGCGTCCAGTCAAATCGACTGAGGCGCATCACACAAGTAATTTTGCTGAACTAGTATGTTCCAATTCATTAAGAGGAAACAGTTTGGCTAATGCAGTAGGGTTATTGAAAGAAGAAATGCGCCGATTGGATTCGGTAGTAATCACTTCGGCAGATGAAACAGCAGTGCCAGCTGGTGGTGCCTTAGCTGTTGACCGCGATTCTTTTTCTGAAACAATTACCCGAAAAGTCAAAGAGCATCCATTAGTAACAGTGATAAACGAAGAGATTACTGAAATACCGGAAGGAATCACCGTAGTAGCAACAGGACCTTTGACTTCTCATCCATTAGCAGAAAGCATCAAAGCATTCAATGGTTCAGATGGTTTTTATTTCTATGATGCAGCTGCACCAATCGTAGACAAAGCTACGATCGATATGGATAAAGTATATTTGAAGTCCCGCTATGACAAAGGAGAAGCTGCTTACTTGAACTGTCCGATGACAGAAGAGGAATTCAAAGCTTTCCATGAGGCACTAATCAATGCCGAAGTGGCAGAACTTAAATCTTTTGAGAAAGAAAAATATTTTGAAGGATGTATGCCAATTGAAGTAATGGCACAGCGAGGATTCAAAACGATGCTTTTCGGACCCATGAAACCAGTTGGATTGGAAGATCCTAAAACTGGCAAACGTCCTTATGCTGTTATCCAGCTGCGTCAAGACAATGCTGCAGCTTCTTTATACAACATCGTGGGCTTTCAGACTCACTTGAAATGGGGCGAGCAAAAACGTGTTTTCCGGATGATTCCTGGGTTGGAAAATGCTGAATTCGTTCGCTATGGTGTGATGCACCGAAACAGCTTTATGAATTCGCCAGAATTGCTGAAACCGACTTACCAATCAACGAAACGCGAAGATCTGTTCTTTGCAGGTCAGATGACTGGTGTAGAAGGCTATGTTGAAAGTGCAGCGAGCGGACTACTTGCTGGAATCAACGCCGCACGCTTAGCAAAAGAAATGGAACCAGTCGAGTTTCCACAAGAAACAGCTATTGGAAGTATGGCTTACTACATTACTCATGCGGAAGGAAAACATTTCCAACCGATGAATGCCAACTATGGTCTGTTTCCTGAACTGCCAGAGCGCATTCGAGACAAAAAAGCAAGATATGAAGCAATTGCACAACGAGCTTTAAAAGCTAATGAGGCAATAAAAACAGAATTAGAAAAAACTGCAGTCCCAAATGAGTAAGGAAACTCCATGAAGAGGGTGAGACGGATAGTCTCGCTCTTTTTCTTGCGTTTTTCTTAAGAATTTCTCAAACAAAAGGTGAGGAATTGCGCCAATTGTGAACAAACTTAGAAATATTGGTTAAATTCTGACAATTTATTTGTCTTTTTATAAACGCTGTGCTAAATTATTCTCTGGGACAAAAGGAAGGTGAGAAAATGACAGAAGCCACGTGGGAACAAAAATTTTTGCGTTATTTGATTGTCGAAAGAGGATATTCAGAAAAAACGAAAGAAGCATATGAAGAAGACATTCTCCATTTCAAACATTTTTTGGAGGAATCTGGAGACGCTGATCTGCTGAAGGCGGAATATTTTACGGTTCGTGTCTATTTGAGTGCATTAGCTGATCATCGTCCTAGCTATAGCAGAAATTCTATCAGTCGCAAGATAGCCAGCCTACGTTCGTTTTATCAGTATCTTCTCAAAGAAGAAGTGATAAAAGAAAATCCATTTTCTTACGTTCATCTCAAAAAGAAAAATTTGAGATTGCCACGCTTTTTTTATGAAAATGAAATGCAAGCACTTTTTGACAGCGTAGCAGGAGATAGTCCTCTAGATTTGAGGAACCGCGCTTTGCTGGAAGTCCTTTACGGATCTGGCATCCGTTTAAGTGAGTGTAGCAGTTTGTCGGTATCAGACATTGATTTTGATTCAGAGGTCATGTTGATCCATGGTAAAGGAAACAAAGAGAGATATGCTCCTCTAGGTTCTTTTGCTCAAGATGCTCTGCAAGAATATTTCAGGGAAGGCCGCCAGGTATTGATGACAAAATATCACGAAGAGCATGATATCGTTTTTGTGAATCATCATGGAAAACCAATCACGCCTACTGGAATTGAATATGTCTTGAATCAAATGATCAAAAAAAGCAGTTTGGATAGTGATATCCATCCTCACATGCTGCGCCATACATTTGCTACTCATTTATTAAATAATGGGGCAGATTTGCGGACAGTCCAAGAATTGCTAGGACATGCCAATTTATCGACTACCCAGATCTATGCCCATGTAACAAAAGAAAGTTTACAAAAAAACTATCGTTCTTTCCATCCAAGAGCGTAAAAATAAGGAAAAGAACAAATTTAGGAGGAAACAAACATGGTCGAATCACCATTTCATTCAACCACTATCTGTGCCGTCGAAAAAGACGGGAAATTTGCTATGGCTGGAGATGGCCAAGTAACAATGGGTGAATCTGTTGTCATGAAAGGCACTGCAAAGAAAGTACGACGTATCTACAATGGAGAAGTTGTTGTAGGTTTCGCCGGAAGTGTTGCAGATGCGTTTACTTTAGAAGAAAAATTTGAAGGCAAACTAAACGAATATAACGGGAATCTACAACGCGCAGCTGTCGAATTAGCTCAAGAATGGCGGACACAGCAATCTATGCAAAAACTTGAAGCGATGCTGATCGTAATGAATGATAAAGAAATGCTTCTTGTTTCAGGTACAGGAGAAGTTATCACACCAGATGATGGTATCTTAGCTATCGGATCAGGAGGGAATTTTGCGTTGGCTGCAGCCCGAGCAATGAAAAACTATGCTCAAAACGACATGAGTGCGAAAGAAATTGCAGAAAATGCGTTAAATATTGCCGCAGATATCTGTATCTTTACTAATCATAATATTATCGTAGAAGAACTGTAAGAGGTGAGTAGATATGTATGAATTAAAACAAACACCAAGACAAATCGTAAGTGAATTAGATGAATATATCGTAGGACAGCACGCAGCAAAAAAATCTGTTGCCGTTGCTTTGCGTAACCGCTATCGCCGTTTGCAGTTAGATGAAAAAATGCAACAAGATATTACACCAAAAAATATGCTGATGATCGGACCTACAGGGGTCGGTAAAACAGAAATCGCACGACGTTTGGCAAAAATCGTCAATGCACCATTTGTCAAAGTCGAAGCAACAAAATTTACTGAAGTCGGTTATGTCGGAAGAGATGTAGAATCAATGGTTCGGGATTTAGTAGAAAATGCGATCCAAATCGTAGAAAAAGAGCAGTACAGCCGTGTATACACAAGTGCTAAAAAAAATGCAGAAAAACGTTTGGTAAAAATCTTGGTACCTGGTATAAAAAAAGAACAGAAACAATCCACTAATCAATTTGAACAAATGATGAATCTTTTTAATGCTAGTCAGCAAAATACCGCTGAACCGCAAGAAGAAGTGACAGAAGATATTCGAATCAATCGCCGTACAGTCTTGGAACAACTACAAAAGGGTTTACTGGATAGTCGTGAAGTAACTATTGAAGTTGAAGACCAAAAGAAACCTGCACCAATGATGAACAATGGATTGGAGCAAATGGGGATCGACCTAAATGAAACTCTAGGTGCTTTGACACCGAAGAAAAAAGTGGAACGGACGGTAACAGTCAAAGAAGCTTTAGAGTTATTGATCAAGGAAGAATCAGCAAAATTAGTCAAGGATGCTGATATCCATAGTGAGGCAATCAAATTAGCGGAAGAAAGTGGAATTATTTTTATCGATGAAATCGATAAGATCACTTCTAAATCACAGCAATCTGGAGAAGTATCCAGAGAAGGCGTTCAAAGAGACATATTGCCAATTGTCGAAGGTTCACAAGTAAATACAAAATACGGGATCATCCAAACAGATCATGTCTTATTCATTGCTTCAGGAGCGTTCCATTTATCTAAACCGAGTGATTTGATTCCAGAACTCCAAGGGCGTTTCCCAATACGGGTAGAATTAGATGATTTGACAGCTGAAGATTTTGTGAAAATTCTGACTGAACCGAATAATGCTTTAATAAAACAATATGTAGCATTGATTGGTACAGAAAATGTGTCAGTTACGTTTACAAAAGAAGCAATTGAACGGATCGCTCAAATCGCTTTCGATGTCAACCGTGACACAGATAATATCGGCGCACGCAGACTGCATACCATTTTGGAAAAACTACTAGAAGATCTATTATTTGAAGCACCAGATATGCAAATGGGAGAAATAACGATCACAGAAGCATATGTGGATGACAAACTTGGCTCAATTGCGGCAAATGAAGATTTAAGTCGCTATATTTTATAAAAAATCGGAGGACGACAATGACAGACCTGCTAACGAAAACCCGCAAGATAAACACACTTTTGCAGCAAAAGAATACTTTTGACATGCAAGCAGATTTGCCTTACGATAAAATGGCTGTCACACTAGGTGGTATTCTTGACAGCAACACCTATATCATAGGAAGTGACGGAGTATTACTAGGTTATAATGAACGTCACGATGTGAACAATGAACGAATCAAAACAATTTTTGTTGAGAAACAATTTCCTGAATCTTATACTGATACAGTGGCACAGTTGATGAAAACTGAAGCTAATATCCCAATTACTAGTGATATTACTGCATTTCCGATAGAGTCAAGAGAGAAATATCCATTTGGTCTGACGACTGTCGTTCCGATCTTTGGAGCTGGCGAACGTTTGGGTACGATTATCTTATCTCGTATGGAACAATCGTTTGCAGATGACGATCTAGTCTTAGCAGAATATGGAGCTACGGTTGTCGGTATGCAGATCCTTTATCAGAAGTCTCGAAGCATCGAAGCAGATGTACGGAGTGCAACGGCTGTCCAAATGGCAATCAACACATTATCTTATAGCGAATTGAAGGCTGTACAAGCTATCTTTGAAGCATTGGATGGAGATGAAGGTCGTCTGACTGCTTCTAATATTGCCGATAGTATCGGCATCACTCGTTCTGTGATCGTCAATGCTTTACGAAAATTGGAATCAGCTGGAATCATTGAATCTCGTTCGTTAGGCATGAAGGGAACTTATTTAAAAGTATTGAATTCCCGTTTTAAAGACGAGTTAGCAAAACACAGTTATTAGAAGTAAGGGGACTGGGGCAGATAGAAATGTTTGTTCCAGCCTTCCCATTTTAAAAAGTAAGTCGAAGTTGGAGGAATGGCAATGACTGTTATTATTCAAAATGACCAGCTGATCGCCGAAATCGCTGAACACGGTGCGGAATTGATCAGTCTGAAATCAAAAGAACATGGTTTAGAGTATATCTGGCAAGGTGATCCAGCGTATTGGGGCAGACATGCACCGGTTTTATTCCCTTTTGTTGGACGTTTAAAAGATGATCAGTATGTTTATCAAGGGAAAACATATCAAATGGGGCAACACGGATTTGCTCGGGATATGGATTTTGAAGTCATTGAACATGGACAAGAAATGGCTAGTTTCATCTTAAGGAGTACGCCGGAGACATTAGAAAAGTATCCATTTGATTTTGAATTAGTGATCAGCTATGAATTAGGAGGAGACGGCATCACGGTTCATTATCAAGTGGCAAATACCGGTGAAAAAGAAATGTTCTTTTCTATCGGTGGACATCCTGCTTTCAATGTACCTCTTGAAGAAGGATTGTCATTTGAAGATTTCTATCTGGCATTTTCTCCATTGAAATCAAGATTACGCCTACCATTGAAAGGCCCATTCATCGATATGGATCAAAAGACGTTAGGTCAGACAAATACGAATCTGGCTTTGAATCGTGAACTTTTTGAGCAAGATGCCTTGGTTTTTGAAACAAGGGGTCTAAATGCGTATGCCATTCGAAGTGAAAAATCTTCCCATAGTGTAACTTTAAGCTATAAAGATATGCCTTATGTAGGGATCTGGTCTCCTTATCCAAAAGAAGCGCCTTTCGTTTGTATCGAACCGTGGTGCGGAATCGCTGACACGGTGAACAGTAGTGGAAACTTGATGGAAAAAGTAGGGATCAATCAACTAGGTGCCCATGAAATCTTCAAGACAAAATATTCCATCACAGTGAAGTAAGAGGTTGTGACCGAGAAGTTAGCAGGGAACACCGGTTTACCAAGGTGTGTAAAAAAGCTATCCTGTAAGTAATAAGGGAGTGTGACATCGATTTGTCACACTCCCGTTTTATCTCTTTGGAATGAAAAAGTATCAGGATTTTTTCTTGCTGCTATTCAAACCAAACGGGATTCGACTTTCTGTATGGTTTCTGATACGCTTGATATTGTCTTTATGCCGATAAAAGATAAAGGAAGAAACTAAAAAGGCAATGATCGTCAGTAACCAATTGGGCTTAGCCAAAATCACAGGAGCTACATAAGGAAGGACGATCGTAGATAAAGTGATCAATACTGCACTGATCATACTGCTCAAACTCACCATACTTGTACAAAATAAACTAACGATAAAGATGATACAAGAATAAACAAAAAATACAGGATTAAATCCTAAAAGCATTCCTGCACTTGTCGCAACAGCTTTTCCTCCTTTGAACCCAGCAAAAATCGGAAATGTATGGCCAAGAATGGCGCATACCCCAAACCAAAGAGGGTTAATCCCAGAAAGGTGGAAGATCATCGGCAAACAAGTAGCCAATGTACCTTTTAAAATATCCATAAGCAGGACAACAATCCCGGCTGTTTTGCCTAATACACGAAATGTATTGGTCGTTCCAGTATTACCGCTCCCGTGTTGTCGGATATCTTTTTTGAAAAACAATTTGCCAATCCAGACACCGGAAGGAATAGAACCTAAAAGATATGCTAAAATAAGTAATAAGATCAATTTCATTTTTTACCCTCTTTCAAGTTGAAAACTATCCTTTACTATCCTTTATTTTAGCATGAATAGGTAACAGGAACAATTGAAAAAATGAAAGATACAAGTATAATAGATGGAATAAAAAGAAAAGCAAGGGGTGGCAGAAATGTCTGTAAAAAATAAAACACAAGAAACGATTTTCAACTATTTGGAAGAAGCAAAAAATATTGCCGTCGTAGGCTTGAGCAATAAACCAGAACGAACAAGTTACATGGTTGCACAGGTATTGCAAGACAATGGATATAAAATCATACCAGTAAATCCATTATTGGCTGGTGAAGAAATTCTAGGCGAGAAAGTCTATGCGAATTTGACAGAAATCGATGATCCAATCGATATCGTAGATGTATTTAGACGGAGTGAATTTTTACCTGAAGTAGCAGATGATTTTTTGAAAACTGATGCTAAAGTGTTCTGGGCACAATTAGGGATTGAAAACAAAGAAGCAGCTGAGATGCTAAGAAAAGCAGGACGTACAGATATCGTGATGGATCGTTGTATTAAGATTGAACTTGGTAAGTTGAAAGAAAACCAAAAATAAAAATGACCACAAAGAAGAGATGATCGATAGAGGGGAATGTCGAAAAAGCGGTTAGGAGATAATTAAAATTGATTTCTCGTCTACCCTCTTTTTTTTCACGACCTTTTCTAGTATGATAATCGTGGTGCGGTTTTGCCGCAAAGTATTATTGAAGGAGCGTTTGCCTTGGCAAAAAAAGTAAACAACGAATACAATGACTCGTCCATCCAAGTATTGGAAGGATTAGAGGCAGTTAGAAAAAGACCAGGGATGTACATTGGATCCACTGACAGCCGAGGCTTGCATCATTTAGTCTATGAAATCGTCGATAATGCAGTTGACGAAGCATTATCAGGTTATGGCAGTGAGATTGATGTGACCATCCATGAAGACAATAGTATAACTGTTGCAGATAGCGGACGTGGGATGCCTGTAGGAATGCATGCTTCCGGAATACCAACAGTTGAAGTGATTTTTACTGTGCTGCATGCTGGCGGAAAGTTTGGTCAAGGAGGGTACAAAACTTCTGGTGGACTGCACGGTGTAGGAGCCAGTGTGGTAAATGCCTTATCGAAATGGCTAACTGTAACGATCGTTAGAGATGGCGTAGAGTATCAGCAGAAATTTAAAAACGGCGGTAAACCTGACGGTACGTTGAAAAAGATAGGAAAAACAAAAAAAGCAAACGGGACGACTGTCCATTTTTTACCAGACGATACAATATTCAGTACAACGAAATTTTCATATGAAATTTTAGCCGAACGGTTAAGAGAATCTGCCTTTCTTCTAAAAGGCGTTAAAATCTCTCTTTCTGATCTTCGTGGAGAAGAACCAGTCAAGGAAATTTTTCATTACGAAGAAGGAATCAAAGAATTTGTTGATTATCTGAATGAAGAAAAAGATACATTGACACCAGTTGTTTATTTTTCAGGAGAAAAAGAAGGTATCGAAGTAGAGGTCGCTTATCAATACAATGACGGGTATTCAGAAAATGTTTTATCTTTTGTCAATAACGTTCGGACAAAAGATGGGGGAACCCATGAAGCTGGTATGAAAGCGGCGATGACGAAATCTTATAATGAATATGCGAGAAAAGTTGGTTTGCTGAAAGAACGGGACAAGAATCTGGAAGGTAGTGATTTCAGAGAAGGGTTAGCTGCTGTACTTTCTATCCGTGTACCTGAAAATCTTCTGCAATTTGAAGGGCAAACAAAAGAAAAACTTGGTACGCCAGTTGCTCGTACCGTAGTAGATAACGTCATCAGTGAACAAATGGGCTTTTATTTGCAGGAAAATAGCGAAATGAGCCAGATGTTGGTCCGTAAAGCAATCAAAGCCAGAGAAGCGAGAGAAGCAGCACGTAAAGCCAGAGAAGAAAGCCGAAATGGGAAGAAGCGTAAAAAAGGCGAATCTCTTCTTTCAGGAAAATTGACACCCGCACAATCCCGAAACCCTAAGAAAAATGAATTGTATTTAGTCGAAGGGGATTCTGCTGGCGGATCTGCTAAACAAGGAAGAGACAGAAAGTTCCAAGCAATTCTACCTTTACGAGGAAAAGTCATCAATACCGAAAAAGCTAAAATGCAAGATATCTTGAAAAATGAAGAAATCAATACGATGATCTATACGATTGGTGCAGGAGTCGGTCCTGAGTTTTCTATCGAAGACTGTAATTACGACAAAGTAATCATCATGACCGATGCGGATACAGACGGCGCCCATATTCAAGTATTGCTGCTTACTTTCTTTTATCGCTATATGAAACCGCTGATTGAAGCTGGGAAAGTATATATCGCGTTACCGCCTTTATATAAAGTATCCAAAGGACAAGGGAAGAAACAAGTCATTGAATATGCGTGGACAGATGACGAATTGGCAGCAATGATTAAAAAAGTCGGCAAAGGATATATGCTGCAGCGGTATAAAGGACTTGGAGAAATGAATGCGGAACAATTGTGGGAAACAACGATGGATCCGACTTCCCGTACGTTGATCCGCGTCCGTATCGATGATGCTGCGCAAGCTGAACGTCGAGTAACCACACTGATGGGTGACAAAGTAGAACCTCGAAGAAAATGGATCGAAAATCACGTGCAATTTACGCTCGAAGAAGATGGCAGTATCTTAGATAAAAAAGAGGATACTGAAATCTCTCCTTCAGTTTCTAATGATTTATTAGATGAAGAATGAGCAGATAAAAATGAAAACAATCAGTTATTTGAAGTAGAATAGGAGGTCACCTGATGGAAAATCGACAAGAAGTACAAGAATTAACTTTAGAAGAAGTGATGGGTGACCGCTTCGGACGTTATTCCAAATATATTATCCAAGAACGTGCACTGCCTGATATCCGTGATGGATTGAAGCCAGTGCAACGCCGGATATTATTTGCCATGAACAAAGATGGCAATACGTATGACAAAGGATTCCGTAAATCAGCAAAATCTGTCGGAAATATCATGGGGAATTATCATCCTCATGGTGACAGCAGTATTTATGAAGCGATGGTCCGCATGAGCCAAGACTGGAAGTTGCGGGAAGTACTGATCGAAATGCACGGGAATAACGGGAGTATGGACGGTGATCCACCTGCTGCGATGCGTTATACTGAAGCCAGGTTATCCAAGTTAAGTGGAGAGATGCTAGCAGATATCGAAAAAGAAACAGTCGATCTCGTGTGGAATTTTGATGATACAGAAAAAGAACCAACAGTCCTTCCAGCTCGATACCCAAACCTTCTCGTCAATGGATCGACAGGTATATCTGCTGGATATGCGACAGAAATCCCGACTCATAACTTAGCTGAAGTGATCGACGGCACAATCTATATGATCGATCATCCACAAGCGAGCCTTGAAAAATTGATGGAATATATTCCTGGACCTGACTTTCCAACAGGAGGGATCTTGCAAGGAAAAGATGAAATCAAAAAAGCTTATGAAACAGGGCGAGGAAAAGTTATTCTTCGTTCGAAAACAAAGATAGAAGCAATGAAGGGTAATAAACAGCAAATCGTGATCACAGAAATCCCATATGAAGTAAATAAAGCGACCTTGGTGAAAAAAATGGATGAGATCCGTTTGAATAAGAAAATCGATGGAATAGCTGAAGTACGAGATGAAAGTGATAGAACAGGTCTGCAAATTGTCGTCGAATTGAAAAAAGACGCCAATGCTCAAGGAATTTTGAATTATTTGTTCAAAAACACTGAGCTACAGATCAATTACAATTTCAATATGGTCGCTATCGACCATATGACTCCGCATCAAGTTGGACTGAAAGACATTTTAAGAAGTTATATCGAGCATCGAAAGCAAGTCATAACAAAACGTAGTCAATTCGATTTAGCCAAAGCTCAAAAAAGACAGCATATCGTAGAAGGATTGATGAAAGCTTTATCGATTCTGGATGAAGTAATCGCAACGATTCGTGAAAGTAAAGACAAAAAAGACGCCAAAAAGAATTTAGTCGACGTCTTTCAATTTACAGAAGAACAAGCAGAAGCAATTGTCACATTGCAATTATACCGTTTGACGAACACGGATATCACAGAGCTTCAAAAGGAATCCGAAAGCTTGATTGCGCAAATCACAGAGTTGAATAAAATCCTTTCAAATGACAAAGAGCTTTTCTCTGTTATGAAAAAAGAATTGCGAGAAGTGAAAAAAAATTATTCTTCCGCTCGTCTAACGACAATCGAAGACGAAATCGAAGAAATCAAAATTGATACGCAAGTCTTAGTGTCACAAGAAGACGTAATTGTCAGTGTGACGCGAGAAGGCTATGTGAAGCGAACAAGCCTTCGTTCTTATAGTGCTTCCAAACCAGAAGAAATCGGGATGCGAGAAGGCGACTACTTGCTATACTCAGGTGAATTGAGTACATTGGACCATGTTCTTCTGATCACAAATAAAGCAAATGTGATCTACCGCCCTGTCCATGAACTACCCGATTTGAAATGGAAAGATGCTGGTGAGCACATTTCTCAAACAATCTCCAATCTGTCTGTAGACGAATCGATTTTAGCTGTTTTCCCATATCAAAAAATTCAAGCAGAGAAAACATTTGTATTCATCAGCAAGAATGGATTGATCAAGCAAACACGAATGACAGAGTTCGAACCATGGCGCACCTATAAGAGCCGTCCGCTCAGCTGTATGAAGCTAAAGGCGGAAGAAGATGAACTGATTGCTGTGTATCTGAAAGAAGATCAGCCAGGCTTAGATGTTTTCTTAGTAACGCATCAAGGAATGGGTTTGCGCTATCCTTTAACAGATGTTCCCGTTGTTGGAGCAAAGGCAGCTGGAGTGAAGTCTATGAATTTGAAAGATGGAGATAGGATTATCAACGGGCTGCTTGTGTTAGCAGAAGGTGATACGCCGATCGTAATCGTTACTCAGCGAGGAGCTGTTAAACGCATGCTTGCTCAAGAAATCAGCCAAACTTCACGTGCGAAGCGGGGAGTGACGGTCATGCGTGAGCTGAAAAAAAATCCGCACCGTATTATCTATATGTCGGAAGGAAGATCAAAAGAAATAACCTTGATGAATCAAAAAGGGCAGCAGTTAACGATTGACCCAACTGATTTCCCTATAGGTGATCGAACATCGAATGGATCATTTGCGATGGATGAGAAAAAAGGTGGAGAAGTCATCGAAGTTATCGATGCTCCTGAGATTTTCATCGAGTCGTAACTGTTGTAGTATTTTAATGAAGAGACGACGTCTGTATTAATACAGATGGCGTCTCTTTTTCATTCATTTTTAATAAATCCTTATACGTTTGCAAAAAAAGATGAAAGTGTTCACAATGCTTAAATGTTGGTATGTCAACGTTGATTTAAATATATGTAAATAAAACATAAAGATTGTTAAATAAAAAACAAGAAAACCCTTGCAAAGATAGGGTGCTGTGTTATACTAATCACGTAAAAACTGTTACATAAAACAGAAATTTAGGAGGTCCATACAATGGAGCAATGGAATGGATTTAAAGGTACCAAATGGAAAGAAGGCGTAGACACTAGAGACTTTATTCAAAATAACTACAGTGAATATCGCGGTGATGACAGCTTTTTGGAAGGCCCAACAAAAGCAACAGAAAAATTATGGGATGAATTGCAAAAGTTAAATGATATCCAATTCGAGCGTAACGGTGTCTATGATATGGACACAGAAATAGTATCAACTATTACTTCACACGATGCAGGCTATTTGGATAAAGATTTGGAAAAAATCGTCGGTCTACAGACAGACAAACCTTTGAAACAAGCATTCATGCCGTTCGGCGGAATCAATATGGCTAACAATGCGCTAAAAAGCAATGGCTATACACCAAACGATGAATTGACACATATTTTCACTGACTGGCGCAAAACACATAATCAAGGTGTATTTGACGCTTATACTGCTGAAATGCGTGCTGCTCGTAAAAACAAAATCATTACAGGACTTCCAGACGCTTACGGTCGCGGACGTATCATCGGTGACTATCGTCGTGTGGCATTGTATGGAATCGACTATTTGATGGAACAAAAGAAAAAAGATCATGATATGACTGGTTATCATACAATGAGTGAAGAAGTGATTCGTTTACGTGAAGAAATCACTGAACAATATCGTGCATTAGCGCAAATGAAAGAAATGGCTGCGAAATATGGCTATGATATTTCTAAACCAGCTGCAAATGCAAAAGAAGCTGTCCAATGGCTATACTTCGGATATTTATCAGCAATCAAATCACAAAATGGTGCTGCGATGTCAATCGGACGTATCTCAGCATTCCTTGATATCTATATCCAACGTGATTTGGATAATGGAGTAATCACAGAAAAAGAAGCACAAGAATTGATCGACCACTTAGTAATGAAATTACGTATGGTCAAATTCGCGCGTACACCTGAATATAACCAATTATTCTCAGGATTCCCTATCTGGGCTACTTTATCCATTGCAGGTATGGGATTAGATGGTCGTTCATTAGTTACAAAGAATGATTTCCGTCTGCTTCATACATTAACAAATATGGGACCTTCACCAGAACCAAACTTGACTGTTTTGTATTCTGAACACCTTCCAGAAGGATTCAGAACATATGCTAGCAGAATCGCTATCGAAAGTTCTTCGATTCAATTCGAAAATGATAATCAGCTTCGTGAACAATGGGGTTCTGATGATTGTGCGATTGCTTGCTGTGTATCAGGAACAGTTGTCGGAAAAGACATGCAATTCTTTGGTGCTCGTGCTAACTTGGCTAAAACACTATTATATGCCATCAATGGCGGAGTCGATGAAGTGACTGGCGCCCAAGTTGGACCAGAATATCGTCCAATCACATCAGAAATACTAGACTTTGAAGAAGTGAAACATAACTTCATGAATATGATGGATTGGTTAGCAGAACTATATGTCAATACGTTGAACATCATTCATTATATGCATGATAAATATTCTTATGAAGCAGCTCAGCTGGCTTTGATGGATTCTGACTTGCAACGCACATTTGCTACAGGTATTGCTGGGATCTCTCATGCGGCAGACAGCTTGTCAGCGATCAAATATGCAAAAGTAAAAGCAATCCGTAATGAAAAAGGAATAGCAGTTGATTTTGAAGTGGATGGCGACTTCCCTAAATACGGAAATGATGATGACCGTGCAGATGAATTAGTTTCATGGATCTTGGAATACTTCATGGGACAAATCAAACGTCATAAAACTTACCGCAACTCAAAACCAACAACTTCATTATTGACGATTACTTCAAATGTTGTTTACGGTAAAAATACAGGAAATACTCCTGATGGCCGTGAAGCTGGAAAACCACTTGCGCCAGGAGCAAATCCAAGTTACAATGCGGAACAAAGTGGGTTATTAGCTAGCCTGAACTCAACAGCTAAAATGAATTACGGCTGTGCATTGGATGGAATTTCAAATACCCAAACAATCAATCCTTCAGGTCTTGGAAAAGAACAAGATACAAGAATCGAAAACTTGCGTAATGTCTTAGATGGATACTTCTCAAAAGGAGCTTATCATTTGAATGTCAATGTATTCAGTAATGATTTATTGCGTGATGCAATGGAAAATCCAATGAAATATCCGAACTTGACGATCCGGGTATCTGGTTATGCAGTTAAATTCCGTGACTTGACAAGAGAACAACAATTAGATGTCTTGATGAGAACTTCACACGACAGAATGTAAAAAGTTCGTGAAAAAAGTTTTTCGACTTAGCGTCGAAAGGACGTTGAATAGCCATCGCATCAAAATCGAATAATCAGTATGCTTATTTGAAAGAAACGATTTACAGGGGCAGGACTTGTATGTTCCGTCCCTGTAAATTTTACACATAACGAAGCGGCAATTGCGAAAAATTTTGTTCAGAAAGCTTCGCTTCGACAGCTAACTTGTACTTAAAATGAAATCAAAGAAAAGATGTGAACTTAAATGGAAGAAAAAACAATCGGCTATGTTCATTCTATCGAAACTTTCGGTTCAGTAGACGGACCTGGACTGCGCTTTGTCGTGTTTATGCAAGGATGCCGCATGCGTTGCCAATTTTGTCACAATCCAGATACTTGGAATATTGGCGGAGGGAAAGAATACACAGCAGATGAACTTTTAGATAAAGCAGAACGCTTCAGACCTTACTGGGGAGATAAAGGTGGTATTACTGTTAGTGGTGGAGAACCTCTATTGCAGATCGATTTTTTGATCGAACTATTTAAAAAAGCAAAAGAGCGGAAGATGCATACTACATTGGATACATGCGGAAAACCTTTTACGTATGAAGAACCTTTCTTTTCACGTTTTCAAGAATTGATGAAGTATACAGATTTACTGTTATTTGACATCAAACACATCGATAATGAAGAGCATAAAAAACTAACGCATTGGGACAATGAAAATATTTTAGAAATGGCTCAATATTTGTCAAAAATCAAC
Organism: Enterococcus sp. FSL R5-0957; assembly: GCF_038008005.1. Classification (NCBI taxonomy): domain Bacteria; kingdom Bacillati; phylum Bacillota; class Bacilli; order Lactobacillales; family Enterococcaceae; genus Enterococcus; species Enterococcus sp. FSL R5-0957. Next base: position 1,561,848 of record NZ_JBBOYG010000001.1, on the reverse strand, counting down.
AAACCGGTTTGGATTCGCCATGTACTAGTTCCTGAGCGAAGTGATTATGATGAATATTTGATCCGACTAGACAACTTTATTCAAAACTTGTCAAATGTAGACAGAGTAGAGATTCTTCCTTATCATACGATGGGAAAATACAAGTGGGAAACACTTGGTTTGAAATATCCATTAGAAGGGATCGAACCACCTACAAAAGAACGTGTCGAAAATGCTAAACGATTGCTTCATACAGAAGAGTATACAAAATATTTAACGCGATAGGTCGCATCGGAAAGAAGATAAGTATTGCTTCTTTCCGTTTTTTTGCTATTATTAAATAGGAGAAATCACAAAGGAGCGAATGACATGTCAAAAATTTTAGTTTTTGGTCACCAAAATCCAGATACAGATGCAATCGGGGCAGCCATTGCGTTTTCACACTTGCAAAATGAATTAGGTAAAGAAACTGAAGCAGTTGCTCTAGGTACACCTAATGAAGAAACACAATACGCATTAGACCACTTTCAGCTATCTGCACCACGAGTAGTAGAGTCAGCTAAAGCAGAAAATGCAGATGTCATGCTTGTGGATCATAATGAATTCCAACAAAGTATTTCAGATATCAGCGAAGTAAATATTTTAGCTGTAGTAGACCACCATCGTATTGCAAACTTTGAAACAGCTAATCCATTGTACTATCGTGCAGAACCAGTTGGATGTACAAGTACGATTATTTTAAAACTATATAAAGAAAACCCAGTAACAATTCCTAAAGAAATCGCAGGAATCATGCTCTCAGCTATCATTTCAGATACATTGTTGTTCAAATCACCAACATGTACGCCTGAAGATGAAGCAGCTGCAAAAGAACTTGCAGCAATCGCTGAAGTCGATCTAAACACTTATGGACTTGAAATGTTGAAAGCAGGAACAAATCTAAGTGATAAATCAGCTGCGGTTCTTCTTGATTTGGATGCAAAAAGTTTCCCAATGGGCAGTTCCAACGTTCGTATCGCTCAAGTCAATACAGTGGACCTTAATGAAGTGATGGATCGACAAGCAGAGCTAGAAGCAGCAATGGAAGATGAAATGAAAGCAAATGGCTACGATCTGTTCGTATTAGTTGTCACAAACATCTTAGACAGTGATTCAGAATTACTTGTTGCTGGTAAAGGAAAAGAAAAAGTAGAAGAAGCTTTCCAAACAACTTTGACCAACAACCGTGCTTTGCTTAAAGGTGTCGTTTCACGTAAAAAACAAGTCGTACCTCAATTGACGGCTGTATTTAGCTAATCAAATGGTAGTATGAAGCATTCAAAATGAATGGATAAGCGATTGATATAAAAAGAAACATAGAACATACTAAAGGCCGAAGAAATGGAGGAGAATAACAGTCAATTATGACTCTTGTTCTTCCTCCTTTTTACGTAAAAGCCTTTTAAGTAAAATAAAACGGATAGAAAAGAGAACATATATGAACTATTATTATTCAAAAAATAAGGAAAACTTTTATCAAAAACTGACCGATGATCCGCTTTTTTCTTCATTGACCGATTATCTATATGAACATCGAGAACAAGAAACGATTCTAAGAGAATTGAAAAAAGAATTTTCGCAAAATAAATTTTCCCATTTTCTTGATCTATTGATCGATGCAGGATTAATCAAGAGGGAAGAACGAAGATATCATTTGAACTTTCCAATATTTGATCCTAAAGATTACTTGCAACAAGCCACTTCGGCTGCTGAAACCATAGCTGAACAATTGAAGAGACTCTCTGTTGATGAACAAAAATTAGCGATGGGAGAAGTTATTTGGGCGTATTGTTTCGAAGATGAACGGAAAGAAGCGTATTTTTATGGAGTAAAAAACAGCCGAGAGACAGAATTGTTGAGGACAACTGCAGGAAATGAGAAGTACCGTTTTATCACACTTTCCTCTATAGAACACTTCCCGCTTACTTTGGCTAATTACTTTTTTGTACAGAAGAATCAGCTTCCTGTAACGAAGGCATTCAAAGAATTAGCCGAACTTATTGGAGACGTAAATGAAGCGTACTTTTTTGATCAAATAGAAGTTATCGTTGACAGGATACGTAAGAATAAATATAAAAATTGCCGGCCTAGTATTTTCCATCAGTCTCTACTTGTGACGAATACTATAAAGGAAGAAGAATCATTCACATTAGAATTACCTATTGTCGAAAAAAACAATTTTGAGATTGAATTACCAACATTGGATCCTTCATTGACAATGGAGGAAACGGCCTTTCTTAAACGACAAATCTTTTCTGAGCTGAGCAAGAAATTTATACCGCATGTATTTTCTTATATCAAAGAATATGGAACAATATAGAACAGCTTTAGTGCGTAAAATTTAAGAGAGCAGTAAGCAAAAATTATACTGAGTCTTGCAGGAGGAGCCTTTCTCTTCCTTTATGGTTAAAAGAATTATTTGAGTATTTTGCCTATCTACCACCTATTAGATTCACTACATGGTCTGGAAACAAAGGAATGCAAAAAAATGGTGAGAAATGTGGAATGACAAAGGAAGTAGTGATAAGAAAAGTTAGATTTTTAAATAATCAATATTATGATTCAGTCAAGTATGGCATTTTATGGGAAGAACTAGCTGATTAGATTAGGAAGTCCATTTGATGATCCAGAATCACTAAGAAACGAATGGCGAGTCATTAATAATTTATCCAATCTTGGGTTATTCTTTTAGATTGAAGTGTTTAAAACTAAAAAAGCATTTATGAAGTTGTAATAGTCAGGCTTCAAAATGCTTTTTATTTTGTTTGTTTTTTCTTTGCCACATAAATACACCTAGACTGACGATGAAGAGCATATCCAACAGATTTCCTGCGACTTGGATCGTCGAAGGGTTGGTCAGTGGCATTAAAGCAAGGACAAAAAAGGAAAACAAGCTGTAAATAAAACAGGTGACAGGAACTAATCGAAAGAAGAGCGGACATTTCAATTGGCTAAAAATGAGTGAAAAAATAAAATAAGTAAAAATGGATAAAATCACGACTAAACCATTCATGATAAAGAAGAAAAGCGTATTGTGATTAAACGAATAAAAAAGAATTGCTAAAAAAGAAAACGTTTTAAATGCAATCAATACGCTTGAAGCTTCGTTTAACGTACCAGGATGTCGATGAAAAAAATAGGCACCGAAATAAACAGAAAACAGTAAGCCGCAAAGAGAAGACAAAATCAAAAAAAACGGATTTTCTTCGGCTTCTGTGATATCAGAATGATCCAAAAGCAACCAGCCTAATGCACTAGAAGGCGCATGTGAGGTCTTAAGGTATGAATAACATAGAAAAAATAAGATCGTCAAAGTTGCAAAAAAAGAGCCTAAATGTAAAAAATTAGTGGTTCTACGTTGAATTTCCATAATATCTCCAAATTAAATTGATAAGTATATAAAGTATAATAACAAATTGATGAGTATATGTCGATGTTTTTTAATCAACGCGAATTGTAAAATTAAGTTAGAAAAATAAAAAGGCATTTATGGTACACTCAAATTGTATTTCCGACGAAAGAAAACAAAGGAGTGTAACCATAAATGACCTACAAACATCTTACCATAGACGAACTGACAATGATAGAATCATATTATCTTCAACATAATAAGCCGGTTGAAATCGCTAACCGAATGGGACGTGCTATACAAACTATTTATAATGTAGTCAATAAGTTCAAGCAAGGTAAGACTGCTCTTGATTATTGGCACCAGTATAAAGAAAATAAGAAAAAATGTGGTAGAAAAGTCATTCAATTACCTGCTCATGAAGTAGATTACATTAAAGAGAAAGTCACTCTTGGTTGGACGCCTGACGTCATTATCGGGCGAAAAGAAAGACCTGTTTCATGCGGTATGAGAACACTTTATCGTTTATTTTCTAAAGGAATATTTGATATTGACACACTGGATTTGAGTCAATATCTTGGACACATTTTAGTAGAGACGGTTAAGCCATTTTTTCTTTTGCTAATTCTTCAAATTCCTGTGGGGTTAGATAGTGAATCGAGCTATGGATTCGATTTCGGTTATAAAATCCTTCAATGTAGCTAAATAGCGCTCGATTTGCTTCTTCAAAATCTGAGTAGCTAGTCGTGTAGACTTCTTCTTTTTTCAATGAGGCATGGAAAGATTCGATTCCAGCATTATCATAAGGTGTTCCTTTTCTACTATAAGAATGCCTTATTTTGTTGGTTTTAAGCCATTGTTCCACTTCTCTTGCTGTGTATTGGCTGCCCAAGTCAGTGTGTAGAATCATTCCTTCTGGAATGTGATAATGTATTTTTGCTTTATTCAATGTTTGAATGACACAATCCACAGTCATTCGTTTTGAAAATGTATAACTAATAATTTTTTTCGTGTGTAAATCCATGATTGAAGATAAGTAACACCAACCATTTTTCTTAGTAGGAATGTACGTAATGTCAGCTGCCCATTTCTCACAGATCGTTTCAGTAGAAAAGTCCTGATTTAAGAGATTCTCTTTTGAAATGATCGGTTTATTAGACCTTTGAGGTCTATATTTTTTAACTACAATCGACCTTAAATTTAATTGTTTCATTAGCTTTTGGACATGTTTAAGAGATACTGAAATCCCTTCTTTTAATAAAACTTGATGGATCTTTGTGGCACCATAGCGTTGTTTATTCGTAAAAAAAATTGTTGAAATCTTCTTTTTCAACTTATTATTTCTGATTTCTGTAGCTGTCAACGGTTTATTCTTATAAAAATAATAGACACTTCTAGGGATTTCTAATAACCGACACAACAAAGAAACAGTGTAATCCTTACACCATTTTTCAATAAATTGAACAAGCGAATTTAGGTTTTCCGAGAGAATATGGCTGCGGCTTTTTTTAAGATTTCAAGTTCCTCATTTAAACGAGCATTTTCTTTTCTCAGTTCAGCTACTTCTTTTCCAGTCAGTCCTGTGGACTGATCAGGTAAATATAAATTCTTCCATTTGTAAATCGTTGCTTCAGATAAGCCATATTCTTTCGCTAACCCTCGAACAGAACGTCCAGTTTGATTCAGTTCAACAATCATTTGTTTAAAATTTTCTTCATATCGGGTCATAAAAATTCATCCTCTCGTAGATAAGTTTAATTTATTCTTGTCTCTACGAAAAGCTGTCTAAGATTTGATACTAACACCATACGGAAATCTGTTTGAATTTGACACACTTATCAAGCATTTAGAAAAAAGAGGTCTTCTACATGATCAGCTTGCAGTTGGCGGGGTTTCGATGGGGGGAATGACAACATGCGCCTTGTTGGCTAAACATCCTCATATAGTAGCGGGCGTGTGTTTGATGGGTTCCCCTGCACCTTTGGAATATGGAAAAGAAATCGTAAGGCGCGCATCGGAATATAATTATGTCGTACCAAAAGACTATTTTGATTTGATTTCATGGGTTAAGAGCTATGATTTGTCATTGCAGCCGGAAAAGTTAGCTGGACGTCCTCTGTTCTTTTGGCATGGACAAGCTGACGAAAAAATTCCTTATATACAAACGGAACGATTTGTAGAAAAAAATCGGCATAAGTCTTACGGAAAAGAAATTGTTTTTCGTTCCTCAAAAACACAGCGACATATGGTACAAATACCACTAATGGAAGAAGCTTCCACTTTTTTAGCAAAAAATTTGATAAAAAAGTATAAATAATTGAAACGGAAAATCACTCATGACGATAGAGGATTTTCCGTTTTTTATTTTGGGCTATAATAAACTCTGTTAGGAAAATTTGGTATAATTGATAGTAAGAATGACAACATGTTAGAAAGGAAGAGAGCATGCCCACTTTAGCAGATGTTGCAAAACGTGCCAATGTTTCAAAAATGACGGTCTCTCGAGTCATCAATCATCCGGAACAGGTGACTGACGAATTGAAAGAGTTAGTTTTCTCAGCAATGGCTGAACTGGATTACCGTCCAAATATTGCTGCAAAAGCACTTGTCACGAATCGGTCGCAGATCATCAAATTATTTATACTGGAAGAAATCGACACAACTGAGCCCTATTACATGAATTTGCTGATGGGAATCGCTAAACGGATCGGTAAAGCGCATTATTCTCTCCAATTAGTTACAAATGATGCCTTCGACGTCGGTTCTTGTGATGGATACATCATCACAGGTGTCAGAAAAAAAGACTTCGATTGGATCGATCGTTTGGAAAAACCAGTTGTCTTGTTTGGGGAAAATTCTGAAGGATATGATTATGTAGACAGCGATAATGAATATGGTACAGCAAAAGCAACGCAATATGCCTTAGAAAGAGATTATCAAACGATTATTTATATCGGTATCGAAGTGGACGAGCCTTTTGAAATTTCAAGGGAAACTGGTTATTTATCTGTGATGAAGGAAGTTGATCTTCCTAGTAAAATCTTGCGGTTTCCAAATCATTCGACAGAAGTAGAAAGATATATGACAGAAAACTGGGCAGATTTTACAGATAAAACTTGTTTTGTATGTAGTTCAGATCGGCTAGCACTAGGAGCAGTAAGAGGGATTATAAATGCTGGAGGACACTTGCCCGAAGAATTTGGTGTGATTGGATTTGATGGGGTATTTTTAGACCAAATCAGTTCACCTAAATTGACAACGATCAAGCAAGATATTATACGTATGGGTGAAGTATGTGGAGAAATGTTGTTAAAAAAAATAGAAGAAAAAGGGGCGAGTCAAGGTTATCGTCGTTTTTTTCCTGAACTAGTTATCAGAGAGACAACGAATTAAGTCTTATTACTATATATATATTTATGAAAATATTTATGAAATTCATCGCTATTTTCTTAAAATAATCAGCGCATTGCTACTGAAAACAATGAATCTGTGCTATTATTGAGAAAAGTTCCATTTTTGAGAAGGATGGTTTGAATGAAAGAAATCAGACGAAAACATTTCCGTTTTCCTGCGTACGATGATGAATTAGGCGTAAAATTAACCAACGACAAGAAGCGAGTATTATTTGACGGACAAGAAGATCTTTTGACTGAACAGAATCAGTCCCCGTTTGAGCAGATGAAAGAATTTCATTTCACGAACACGAACACCGAGAAAATCCGTCGCAAGCGTCGTGCAACAAATGGATTGAAGTCAGCTCCGCGTAAGGAAAATTTGGAAAAGCATAAAGGAAAATTACCGGATTATACCGGCCATTACCAATCAGAAATCACATCGACAGGACGAAAAAAACTTTTTGGTGATTCCTCTCGTTCTGTCAGACAAAGTGAAACAAGGACAGAGTCCAAGCATACTACACGAAACGCATCTATTGACACGAAGGTGCGGGAGCGTTCTTATTTTGTTCCTAAATATGTACCCGCATCGATTATCCCAGACCCTAGAGAAAGCAAAATTTCTGAGGATCATTTAATCGAATCGATGAAAAAAACGGATGACTCTTATCTGTTGTTCGATACAGAACCGACGCCGTATCAAGAAAAAAGAAATGGTGAGCCGTCTGTACGAACATTCAATCGAACAAAAACGTTAGAGGAAACAAAGCAGTCAGAAGAAAAAAAATCGAAAAAAAGCCATGGTATCTTAGAACGCTCATTACAAGGATTGATCGATGATCAAGGAAACTCTTTGGGAGAAAATAGCTATTTTAAATAAGTGATATACAAATTTATATTCGGCTACAGTTGGAAAGGAAACGCTGCGGCGTTTCCTTATTTTATACTCTATCCGAAAGTTTATATCGTATCCTCAGATTTTTTTGAGTTTAAGCGAATTTTTTCTCCCAATAAGTAAGAAAATAATGGCAAAATAAAAAAACAAACTATTTTCGCAGATCGTTTGCAAAAATAGTTTATTTTACCCGTGGTGCTAGTTAATTTTTTCCTAGAGGAAAATGTCTAAACATGTTGGTAAATCAACAAAAAAACGCATATAGTAGTCTCAAAACTCCCAAGAAATGAGGACTACATATGCGTTCATCAAAATATACTGAACATTATACAGATACTTTTATAACATTCAAGGAAATTATGAGAACTGTTTCTAACATATACCACAATTGTGTACCAGATAAGATTAAAAACCGAAGAAATACTGATCAACTGAAGCAACGCGATACAGTGATTATTGCTTGTGTTATATGGGGCATAATTAATGGCTATACTAGCCAAAGAGCCACGTATAGAGCGGTTTGTTCCGTCTTATTTCCTAATGGTGACTTTCCTAGTAGGAGTCGATTCACTCGCTTAAGTTCAAACTTAGCTTACACTATCAAGATTATTCGATACTTTTTCATCAAGAAGCTCACCAAAGGTGAACTAGTCGGAATTATAGATAGTTTTCCTAGTCCATTATGTAAACCAGTTAGAAATAGACAAGCAAAACTATTGAATCAAATAGCCAAAGTTGGCTATAACTCAACAAAAAAATCTTATTTTTATGGTCTTAAAATTCATATGATCGTTACTAAGACTGGCTTTCCGATTACTTACTCAATCACGAATCCAGGTGTCCATGACGTGAAAGTGTTAGAGACTTTATCGGAAGAAGCGAATCTTCCCAATATCCTAGGGGACAAAGGATATATTAGCCATAAAATCCATGAAAAGCTTGCCCTTAAGGGCATTACTATATCCGTTCCGCCACGTAAAAACATGGATAAATCAGAAAAACTAGACCACAGCTTACTTGGAAAACAAAGAAAAACAGTTGAGACTGTTTTTTCTTCCTTAGAAAAATTAGGTTGTCAAAATTTCAACTCACGTTCTGTTAAAGGGCTAGAGAGTAGATTTGAAAGCATATTACTGGCTTACAGTGTTCTATTAAGTCGAGCACAACGACGTTTTGAAGGAACTTTGAGATATTCTTTAGGATATTAAAATTAACTAGCACCACGGGTTTTATTTTTTATTTTTTTATAAAGAAGATTTTACTGAATAATATCATTTTAGTTTACATAATGATATTTCTGTAAATTAAACAAAGTAGTGAAAAATAAGAATCAGTGCTCTAACTGTTCAAGAGGATCAAGTGGTTCAAATGTTTCTGTAGTCTGTTTTGCTTCCAATTGGGGCAAAACAGATCCAATTTCCAGATACTTCACTTTATTCAATGTATAAGATAGAATAGAACAGCTAAGTAATGTATACAGAAAATGTGTGAGATCCAAATAAAGCAAGGAGACAACTAAAATACCAAAAGTAATCAAGAAAAGACTTTTGCCAATCTTAATATGAAAATATTTTTCAATGGCTTGATAAATGATATCTGTTCCGCCTGTGCTTCCGCCGAATCGAAAGACGAGACCGCAACCAATGCCAGAAAGAATACCTGTCATCAAACTATTGATCAGTAGACTATCTACAGCAAAATGTATATGAAGGCTCTCCCATAAATGTAAAAAGAAAACTAGCGCAAATGTTCCGACGATCGTCCGGAGAAAAGCGTGTTTTCCAAAAAGAAACAATGAGATAAGCAATAAAGGTAAATTAAAAAGCAGTGAAGTGACAGAAGGAGCGAATCCAAAAAGATTATGCAAAAGCAAAGCAATACCAGTAACCCCACCATCTGCCAGCTTAGATGGAATATTGATTCCTGTCACAGCTAATCCGTAGATTCCTGCGCCTAAAATGATTCCGCACAATTCTGTAAATAAATTTAATTTTTTCATTTCTAGCCTCTTTTCTTTTGAAAATTTTCAGCAACTTCTTTATTATACTGACTTATACTCTTACTTCAAGAGGAAAATGAAAAAAAATTATTTTTGGCTGTTTCTTTTTATTTATCAAATAAGGAGTGGAAAAATGCGAGCAGCAGACTTATTGACAATTCTTACAAAATCACCCAAAAAAACAGAGTATAAAGGAGTTTTTTTGGCTCAAGAACAAAAACTGGTGCCTGTGACAATGGTCCAGATAAATAAAGCAAATCAATTTATCTTTTTATTTGAACACGGCAAAGCACCACTTGCTATGAAAGACATCTTTCTTTTTTTGATGAAGAACCGTGAGAAAGCTGTTTATTATCAGTCAAAAGAAGAACTCATTCCGCTTTATGGAGTGAAAGAGATAGAAAATAAAGTGGTGATATAAGTAAAAATAAGAAAACAAGACGTTTATGATGTCAAAACAACCGTTTTTTACATTTTTGGCAAAAAAGTGTCATGATACAGTATAATATTCGTTGAACAGGCCAATAAAGGTGTTCTCCCCCACGAGATTTCTACTTTATTGGCTGTTTCTTTTTATTAAAATAAAAGTTGTGTGTGTAAAAAAGATATAGCTGATTCCAAGTGACAATTTCGTATAGATTTTTATGGTATTCGTAGTGAAAAAACGAGAACCAAAAAGTTGATCCGACTTTGTTGCTTGGATTCTTTTTTTGTCAGCATATTTAGAGGTATTTTTTTCTTTTTTTTGTTCGTGCTGTAAGGTTAAGGCAAGACAAGTTAGTTGGGAAAAAGGAAAGAAATGTTTATACTTAAAGAATAACAGAAAGGAAGGTCGCATGAATAATTTTATACAAACATTAAGTGAAAGAAAAGGCGAGTTGCTGGAAGCTGCATTTCAACATCTGTCCATTTCTCTCATTTCTTTGCTGATTGCAGCACTGATTGCTATTCCTTTAGCGATTTGGGCAGCCAATCATAAAAAAATGGCAGAAGTCTTATTGCAGATCACGGGTGTGCTCCAAACGATTCCTTCACTTGCCTTATTAGGTTTACTTATCCCATTTGTAGGGATCGGAACTGTTCCAGCATTGATTGCACTTGTTATTTACGCTTTGCTTCCGATTTTCCAAAACACGTATATTGGTCTAGCTGAAATTGACCCGTCTATTGAAGAAGCAGCGGTAGCATTTGGTATGTCCAGAATGAGACGCTTGCTGAAAGTAGAGCTTCCCATCGCATTACCTGTCATTATCTCAGGTATCCGAACTGCCTTAGTTTTAATCATCGGTACGGCTACTTTGGCAGCATTGATCGGAGCAGGTGGATTAGGGACATTTATTTTGTTAGGTATTGACCGAAATACACCTGTTTTGACATTGATTGGTGCGATCAGTTCTGCCTTGCTTGCCATTATATTCAGCGGACTGATTCGCTGGTTGCAGCATAAGAAACCTCGATATTCCATCATTACTTTAGCAGCAGTGGTGTGTTTATTTGGCGGCGTTTCTTTATATCAGTCTGCCTTGTTTAAAAATGAAACCATCACGATTGCTGGAAAATTAGGAGCGGAACCTGAAATCCTGATCCAAATGTATAAAGAATTGATTGAAGACAACACAAAAACAGAAGTTGAATTAAAACCGAATTTTGGCAAGACGAGTTTTTTGTTCAATGCACTGGATCAAGGTCAAATCGATATCTATCCTGAGTTCACAGGTACTGTCCTAGAAAGCTTGGTGAAGGTACCTGAAGCAATGAAAAGTGCTGATTTGACAAAAGAAAAAACATATGACGAAGCAGAAGAATTATTGAATAAGCAATTCGATATGACATTATTAAAACCAATGGCTTACCAAAATACGTATGCCTTGGCAGTCAAGAGATCTTTTGCGAACGAACATCAACTTAAAAAGATTTCCGATTTGGCAGCTATCTCTGATCAGATCAAAGCGGGATTCACACTGGAATTTATTGATCGTTCAGATGGATATAAAGGAATCCAAGAAGCATATGGCTTGAATTTTTCAAGTGTACAAAGCATGGAGCCAAGTTTGCGTTACCAAGCAATCAATAATGGAGATGTCAATATTGTGGATGCCTATTCCACAGATAGCCAGCTCAAGGAGTACGATCTAGTGACTCTAGAAGATGATCGAGGGTTATTCCCAGCTTATCAAGGCGCACCGCTGATGAAAAAAGATTTTGCTAAAGAACATCCTGAAATCGTTAAAGCACTGAATAAATTAAGCGGAAAAATAACAGAGGATCAAATGATTGATATGAATTACCAAGTCAATGTCGAAAAGAAAAAGCCGACAGAAGTAGCACGAATCTTCCTGAAAAATGAAGGATTAGTAAAGGAGGAAGATCAGTGACTAAATTAATCGAGTTCAAACATGTGCAAAAAAAGTATGATGGAAAGTATGTCATCGATGACCTAAATCTGGCAATCAAAAAAGGAGAAATCTTTGTTTTGGTTGGTCCTTCCGGTAGTGGAAAAACAACTACTTTGAAAATGATCAATGGATTATCTAAACCATCAGCAGGAGACATCTACTTCAAAGGAAAATCGTTAAATGAATATAATCTGCAGAAAATGCGGTGGAATATGGGATATGTGCTGCAGCAAATCGCTTTGTTCCCGACCATGACAGTCAAGCAAAATATTGAAGTCATCCCTGAAATGTTAGGTTGGGAAAAGCAGAAAAGAGCAGACCGTGTAGATGAACTTCTTCAAAAAGTTGGCTTATCTCCTGATATTTATCGAGATCGTATGCCTAGAGAGTTGTCTGGAGGAGAACAGCAACGGATCGGGATCATCCGAGCTATTGCTGCAAGCCCAGATGTGATTTTGATGGACGAGCCATTTAGCGCATTAGATCCGATTTCAAGAAACTCATTACAAGAATTGGTTTTGTCCTTACACGAAGAATTGGGCACGACCATCGTTTTCGTTACGCACAATATGGAAGAAGCAATCAAGCTAGGTGATCGTATTGCATTTATGAAGGATGGAGAAATTATCCAATGTGACACACCAGAGCAGTTATTGATGAATCCTAAAAACGACTACGTTCGGCATTTCTTTGATGAACCGAAACAGACGAAAGAGTGGCGAGTAGAAGATTTAGTCGTCAATGGATATTTCTTAAATGAAATACCAGAAAATGCTCGTCAACAAGTTTGCTTTGATACGCCTATGAAAGAAGTATATTCGCTTCTTTCGGTGTATCCAAGCATTGTGATAGTAGAAAAGCAAAGAAGTATTGGGTCGCTGACAAGTAAAGAAATCTTTGCTTTTTTAAGTCGAGAGGAGGAAGGAAATGAAAACATATGATGCAATCGTCATCGGTTCAGGTGTGAGTGGCTTAAGTGCTGCTTATGGATTGAAAGAAGCAGGTAAAACAGTACTAGTGGTCGAAGAAGATCTATGGGGCGGGACTTGTCCTAACCGTGGATGTGATCCTAAAAAAGTCTTGTTAAGTGCAGTAGAGGCACGTAATCGGGTAAAACAATTGAGTGGAAAAGGTTTTAACGAGATCCCAACTGCCAACTGGGAAGAACTTCAAAAATTCAAACGAACATTTACGGATCCAGTCCCAGAAAGCCGAAAAAAACAATTAGCAGAAGCTGAAATCGATCATCTTTCAGGAACCGCTCGTTTTTTGGATGATTCATCTATTGAAGTCAACGAAGAAGTCTTCCATGCGGATTACTTTGTTTTGGCAACCGGGCAAAGACCTACGATCTTACCAGTGGAGGGAAAGGAATACTTGAAAACTAGTGCAGACTTTTTATCATTGCCTGTACTGCCTAAAGAAATCATTTTTATCGGTGGTGGTTATATTGCTTTTGAGCTAGCTACGATTGCCAATGCTGCAGGGAGCAAAGTAACCATTGTCCATCATAATCAACGGCCATTAAAAGAATTTGAGGCGTCTTTGGTAGAGGAAGCCGTCCATCAAATGGAAGCATCTGGCATTCAGTTTGCTTTTGATGTTGAAACCCAAAAGATCATTTCAGAAGGTACTCGCTATCGTTTAGTCGGAAAAGAGATGGAATTAGTAGCAGATATGATTTTTTGTGCGACTGGGAGACAGCCGAATACAGAATCTTTAGCACTTGAACAAGCGAATGTCGTCTTTGATAAACACGGAATTGCAGTCAATGATTATCTGCAAACGAGCAATCCAAAAATTTTTGCGTGTGGAGATATTGTTTCAAGGAAAACCCCCAAATTGACACCAGTCGCCACTTTTGAAGGAAATTATGTAGCTAAGCGGATAACGGATGCAACAAGCGAACCTATCAAATATCCGATTATACCTACGATCGTCTATGCCAGTCCTAAACTTGCTGAAGTAGGAGTTACAAAAAGTCACGCCTCTTCGTCAGATCAAGTGGTAGAGATGGATCTTACCAGTTGGTTCACCTATCATCGTGTCAATGAACCAGTTGCTAAGGCTGAATTGACCTTTGACCAGCAAAATTATTTGATTGGTGCTGCAGTGATTAGCGAGCAAGCAGACGAATTGATCGATGATTTGACACTAGTCATCAATCAAAAATTGACTAAAAAAGAGTTGGATAGCTATATCATGGGGTATCCGACATTGGCAAGTGATCTCTCCTATTTATTGAAATAATCAGCATGATAACTAAAGCGCTTGTTGCTTTTTCCTTCTTGTGCTACACTTTAAAAAATGAATACCTGTTTCTGGGGATGTCGTAGACGACATGAGAGTAAGTTGTGAACTTAGACCCATTGAACCTGTCAGTTAATACTGGTGAAGGGAGAAACATAGCAGACGCTTGAAGCTGGTTACTATGTCGTGCCCATTTCAAGCGTTTTTTGTTATTCATATTAGAAGAAAGGAGGTAACAAAATGAAGAAAAATCTTTATCCAGCAGTCAGTATGGCATTCATTTTAATTATTTGGCAGATTGTTGTCATAGTTTGGAAAATACCTGCCTTTATTTTACCCGGACCTGCTGCTGTATTTTCTGCATTAGCGGCAGATGCACAAGTATTACTTTCCCATTCTGTCACGACATTAAATGAAGCAGTGCTTGGTTTGGTAATAGCTAGCGTTCTTTCTTTTATTACTGCCTTGGCAATGGATTATTGGAAGTTTTTAGAAATGTCTTTTTATCCGTTACTAGTGATTTCACAAATGTTGCCAATCATGGTGTTAGGGCCATTACTTACCCTATGGTTTGGTTTCGGTATGCTTCCAAAAGTGATCCTTGTTGTCTTGATAAGCTATTTTCCGATCGTAGTTTCTTTTTCGGATACATTGAGGAAAGTATCAAAAGAGCAAATCATCTTTTTGAAAACGATGGGGGCAGATACAGGGAAGATTTATCGAATATATAAAATACCAGCGGGTTTATCCGGCTTCTTTTCCGGTTTAAAAGTGGCTGCTACTTATTGTGTCAGCGGAGCAGTCGTTGGAGAATGGCTAAGCGCTCAAGCAGGCTTAGGGTATTACATGATACGCGTAAAAAACAGCTACCAGATCGATAAAGTTTTTGCTGCGATCATTTGTGTCATTCTATTGAGTTTATTGCTGAATGGCGCTTGTTCATTATTGAAAAAAGGGTATTATCGTATGCTTTATATTTTTTAAGAGAAGGGGATCAAATGAAAAAATTATGGCTTTTATTACCGCTACTGTTGCTTTTATCCGCTTGTGGCACTGCAAAAGAAACAAGTAGCAAACAAGAAACAAAGGATTTGAAAAAAGTGACACTTGTTTTGGATTATGTACCGAATACTAATCATACTGGCATCTACCTAGCAAAAGAAAAAGGCTATTATAAAGAGGCTGGTTTAAATGTCCAAATCATCGAACCAGGAGATAATTCGACAAGTATTGGTCTAGTAGGTGCGGACAAAGCACAATTTGGTGTAAGTTATCAAGAAGATGTCACTTATGCTCACGCAGATGGACAGAATATACCAGTCAAAGCAATTGCTACAGTGATCAAACATAATACTTCTGGATTCGCCACCCTATCAGACAGTAACATCCATTCACCAAAAGATTTTGAAGGAAAAACATATGCAGGTTGGCAAAGTCCAAGTGAAGAAGCTGTCTTAAAAGCTGTGATGGAAAAAGACGGCGGGGACTTTTCAAAACTGACAATGGTAGGAAGCAATGGAGAAGGGCCAGAAAGCTTAGGAAAATCCTCAGATATCCAATGGTACTTTGAAGGTTGGGATATGATCAAAGCAAAAGAAGTGGGTATTGAACTAAACTATATCCCATTGAAAGAATTAGATGAACGGTTAGATTACTATACTCCGGTAATTATTACGAATGATCAACTGATCAAAAGTGATCCAGAATTGGTACAGTCTTTTATGGATGCCACGAAAAAAGGCTATCAGGAAGCTATTAAGGATCCAAATGACAGTGATAAACTGTTGCAAAAATATGCAAAAGAAAATGATCGGACGTTTTTAGAAGAATCACAAGCATTCTTGTCAAAAAATTATACGGATGATCCTGAGAATTGGGGATTGATGGAAGAAAAAGTTTGGCGCAATTATACAGCTTTTATGCAGGAAAACGGATTGATCAAGCAAGATGTACCTTCGCAAGAACTATTCACTAATCAGTTTATAAAATAGGAGTGATAGATATGTCAATCCAAATCAGCCACTTGAATGTAGTCATTGAAAACCTGAAAATATTAGAAGACATCCATTTCACTATCCCTAAAGATACCTTTACATCGATTGTCGCGCCAAGCGGAGCCGGTAAGTCAACATTGATGAAAACTTTAACAGGAGTCCAGCCTATGACTTCTGGAACGATCAAAGTAGACGATCAAAAAGTAACTGGTCTCCATACAGCATTTAGTTATATGCCGCAAGAAGATATGTTACTTCCTTGGCTGAGCGTCTATCAAAACGTTACGTTATATCAAAAAATCAATCATCCAACAATCAATGAAGAACAAGTAAGGGATTATCTGGATATCTTTGGGTTAAACGGCTATGAACATTTTTTGCCGGAACAATTATCTGGCGGGATGAAGCAGCGAACGGCCTTGTTACGAACAATCATGAATCCTTCTTCTTACTTGCTTCTTGATGAACCATTTGGAGCGTTAGATGCTATGACCAGAGGGCAGATGCAAGACTGGATGTTGAAGCTGCCTAAAAAAGCAAAGCGGACTACTTTACTTGTGACGCATGATATCGAAGAAGCAATTTATTTATCAGACAGGATTCTTGTGCTTTCCGCCCGTCCGGCACATGTGATTGCTGAGATTCAAGTGCCTGAAAAACGACGGTCACGTGAATGGCTACTGCAGCAATCAGAGTTGAAGCAAACGATTTATCAGTTATTGGCAGGTGAATTAGATGTTAAGTGATGCTCATTGTCATTTAGATGGGAGTCAGAGTTTAGCACTCCTTCAGCAGGAACACACGATTTTGACGATCATCAATTGTGATTCGCCAGAAGAATGGAAGGAAAACAGACAGCTTGCAGCAAGTAAGACTCAAGCCTTAAGTTACGGTATCCATCCTTGGAAAGCAGATAGCTATACGTTTGAACAAGTTGAGCCTTTTTTGAAAAAAGCAAGGATCATCGGTGAAATAGGGTTAGATAATATTTGGACGAATGTACCGATGACTACACAAAAAAAAGTATTTGAGCGACAGCTTGCTTTTGCAGCCATAAATGAGAAACCTGTTGTACTGCATACAAAAGGATGCGAAAAAGAGATCTTAAATTATATCCAAGCTTACCCTAATCACTATTTGATCCATTGGTATTCTTCTTTGGACTATCAACAAGACTATATTGATTTAGGCTGTTATTTCAGTATTGGTCTTGATTTGAAAAAGAATCCAGCAGTCTGGCAACTAGCTAAAGCAGTCCCAATCGACCACTTACTTATTGAAACGGATGGACTACATGCAGCAGAGTGGGCTTTAGGGGGGATTTTTTCAGAAAAAGATTATGTCTCACTGCTTGAAGAACAGTTAAAGACAATCGCTGAGATCAAAGAGCTATCAGTTGAAGAAGTTAAAAAAAATACTTATCAAAACTTGGAACGTTTCATTAGATTAGGTAAATAAAAAAGAGGTGTGACACAACTAGTGTCGCACCTCTTTTTGGCTTTCTTTATATAAAAGTAAACCGTTCGATTAATAAATGAATCTTAGTACCAACCGTTTGCTTCCCAGAATGCTTTCGCCGCTTCCCAAGAACCATAACGTGAAGCAACATATTGTTCTGCCACTTTTTCTTGGTTCGCAGCAGAGTAGTCACCATTTAAGTAAGAAGAATCTAGTTGGTAACGCCCGATGTAACGTCCGTTCGTTGCTGTGTAAGAACCGCTTGATTCTTTTTGTGCGATCCATTCTTTTGCAGAGCTTGTGCTTGCTGGAGTAGCAGCAGTTTCTGTTACAGCAGGAGCAGCTTGTGTTTCAGCAACAGGCGCTGCTTGTGTTTCCGTTTGAACCGTTTCTTGTACAACAGGTTGTTCAGCTTGGACTGGTGCTTCTTGAACGGCTGCTTGAGGTTCAGCAGCTGCTTGTGCAGAGCCTTCTGTTGGGATTGTTAATTGTTGTCCTGAGTAAATCAGGTTAATATCAGAAATTGAATTTGATTCTGCAATGGCATTGATCAAGGAGTTATCACCAACGTATTTTTGAGAAATCGTTGATAGAATATCACCTGATTGAACGGTATAAGCTTCGTCCGCATGAGCAGTCGTTCCCATGAAGAATGCAGCGCCGGCAGCCAAAGTTGTTCCAAAAAGTAAAGTTTTAAGTGATGTCATGAAAAATCTCCTTTATTCGTTAAAAAGTTTTATTTGTTGTGTTCAACGAGGAATACTTTAACACGTGAAAATATTTCATAGGTAAAAGAAGCATGACAATTTATGACAAATCCACGTTTTTTGTAATAAATACAGTAATCTATGAAATGAAAAGGGTTACGTTTAATAAAACTTGCTTTTTTGTTTTTGTTCACCATAAATATTTATTTAAGAAAGTATTAACCTGCATTTTTCTCTATAAAAAAGATTTTTTAAATAGATAAAAAAGGAGGATTAAATGAGTATTTGATAGTATTTATATTAAAATTACATATGTAATTTAAAAACGCTTGACATTGTGTTTGAGATCACTTACTTTTAGTATGTAAAAGTATTGGATTAAGGAGCTATGCAAATGAAAAAGAAATTTATTACTGGTGGGATTGTCGTTGCATTTCTATGTCTAATTGGCTACACAGGCACGCGGTACGCAAAATGAAATTATTTTGTGGGGTGGAGAGACAGATATTGATACAATCAATGAGAATCTGACACAGCTTGATCATACATTGACAGATAAAGAGCAAGCGATTACAGATCTTACCGCTCGACTAGCACAAAAAGAACAGACATTGCAAGATTCAAAGGCAGATGTCCAAGAATACCAAACAAAAGTAAATGAATTAGAAAACCAAAAAAATCAATCGGCAGCAGAAAAACAAAACTTAGAAAGTCAATTAGTCAGCAAGGATGCACAACTACAAAGCAAACAAAATGAAATCAATGTCAAACTAGATGAGATCAACCAAAAAAATGATGAAATCAATCATCTGAATGCAGATTGGACAGCAAGACTACAAGAAGCACAAGCAAAACTTTCAGAATTACAAAATACTGTAAATGGTTTGAACCAACAAATCGCAACACTTACACAAGAAAAAACAAATGTAGAAACTCAGTTAACAGATACACAAAAGAAATTAGACGAAGCAACTGCTGAAAACTCAAGCTTGAAACAATATATTCAAAAGTTAGAAAAAGCAAAAGATGAAGTGGAAGATACAGCTGATAAATCTCAGCAAATTGTTGAAGAACATTTGCGTAAATAATCTTTCTTAACAAGTAAACCTAAATTAGTAAAGAAGCAACAGTAATCTATACTGCTGCCTCTTTTTTTTAGTACATGTCCTTCATCTTCGCAGGAAGTGCCAATATGATTTTAAGAAAGGTAATAGACAAAAAGTCAACAAGATAAAACAGAGTTTCTTCTTTACAAAGGGAATGTATGTTCGTATAATGGTATTGAGGTGAAGGTTATGGAGAAAAAATATGGAACAGTAGATAAGATCCGTACTTTGCAAGTCAGTGCCAGACCGTTGATCCGTTTCAGTTTAAATGGGGTCAATTGTTTGATTGCTTCCCATAGTTTGAACTTCCTAGCTGAAGTAGACGAAGGGATGAAGTTAGTCGTTACAGGTTATTATAATAATAGAAAGCAATTTGTTGTGAGATCCTATCATGTGTTAGGGAAACCCAAAATTGTGGTAGAATATGAGAAAAGTCTATACCCAAGAAAAAAGGTCCGACAAGATGAAAGAATAAACTAGAAAACAAGCGGCTGAGACAAAAATGTCCTAGCCGCTTGTTTTGGAAAGATGTGGATAGGCTACAATTAACTAGACAGAAAAATTAAGGTGTGTAGACTAGAAGAAAACATACCAGGAGGAATTTTTATGTCTAAGAGAACACGAAGAACTTTTTCACAAGAATTCAAGCAACAAATCGTCAATCTTTACTTAGCTGGAAAGCCACGTGTAGAAATCATTCGAGAATATGAACTAACGGCTTCAGCATTTGACAAATGGGTAAAGCAATCTAAAACGAGTGGTTCATTCAAAGAAAAAGATAATCTTACGCCTGAACAAAAAGAATTGTTAGAACTACGTAAAAGAAACCAGCAATTAGAAATGGAAAATGATATTTTAAAGCAAGCAGCGCTGATATTCGGACGAAGAGACAAGTAATCGATGCGAATAAGCATCTTTACCCTATATCAGCGATGTGCAGAATATTAGGTCTATCACGTCAGTCCTATTATTATCAATCAAAACCAAAGAAAGACGAATCAGAACTTGAAGAAGTAGTCGCTGAAGAATTTATCCGCAGCCGAAAGGCCTACGGCTCAAGAAAAATAAAAAAAGCCTTATCAAAACGAGGCATTCAGATCAGCCGACGAAAAATTAGTAGAATCATGAAAAATAGAGGATTAAAATCGAGCTATACTGTTGCTTATTTTAAAGTACATCATTCTACTTGCAATGAAGCCAAAACGACAAACGTATTGAATCGTAAATTCTTAAGAGACAACCCATTAGAAGCGATCGTAACAGACTTGACTTATGTACGAGTCGGGAAAAAATGGAATTATGTCTGTTTCATTTTGGATCTGTTCAATCGAGAAATTCTCGGCTATTCTTGTGGAGAACATAAAGATGCCGTTCTAGTAAAAAAAGCATTTAGCCGTATCAAACAACCTCTGACAGAGGTTGAGATTTTTCATACTGATCGTGGAAAAGAGTTTGATAACCAAGCTATTGATGAATTATTAACAACTTTTGACATCAATCGATCATTGAGTCATAAAGGCTGTCCTTTTGATAATGCCGTAGCTGAATCAACTTATAAGTCGTTGAAAGTAGAATTTGTCTATCAATACACATTTGAAACCTTACAACAATTGGATTTGGAGTTATTTGACTATGTCAATTGGTGGAACCACCTTCGGTTGCACGGTACACTTGGCTACGAGACACCGGTTGGTTACCGTAACCAGAGATTGGCGCAGCGAATCCTTGATAATGAGCTCGGATGTGCTAACGCTAGCGAGGCAGTCTAACTTTAACTGTTAGCTCCTGCCGAAGATCGTCACATCCGAGGAGGCTCATTGTCAAGGACAATCGGAATAGCATACGGAAAGAAGTTCTACACCTTATAAAATTTGTCAAAAAAACTGTTGCCATTCCAATGGATGCAGACGATGGGATTTGAACCCACACGAGCATACGCTCACAAGAACCTCAATCTATATACAACTACATGTATTTAAGTATTTGTGATGAATCACTAAACTTTACAAACTCATTTGAGGGATATTGCTTAAAGATTGAACAGATCAATTCGAAGCCCTATTAGTATTCGCTCAATGGGGGGATCAGAGGCCATAAAAAGAGACTAGTCATTACTAGTCGCAGGTAGTGGAATTGTAGGATTTTAAACGTTCCTGGAGAGTACCGGTATGTAACTCGAAGAGGTGATTATCATAGTCGTAAAAGTAAATTGAAGAAGCCTCGCCTTTCACACGAGAACGTCCTGGTTCGACAGTTAAACCTAACATTTGGATTTTTGAGACAAACGAATCTATATCTTGTTCGTCAATTTTAAAAGCAATATGATTGTATGTCTTTGGCAGTTTATTCGACGAATTCTGCATTACTGCAATCCATAGGTCCTTAACTAAGAAAAATTTTTCTGGATATAATGAAAATTTTTTTTGTTGACTATCGTAGATTTCTTTTGCATCAAATAAGGTATTTAACAATACAGAAGTTTTATTTAAGTCTTTAACAATTAACGTAATATGAGAAATTTCCATATCAAACCTCCTCTTTTTATCGATTCTAACATAGGGTCAATTTGATGAAAAGCTTTTAATTTTATTGTTTTAAAAGTTATTTCAAAAGAAAAATATGGAAGCAGAATGAGCGTTCAAGACAGTATTTCATCTATATGATCTAAGAGATAAATCGCTTAAAAAGTGTATTTCAAGAAGTGAAAAGAAGCCATTTCTTAATTCATAAGTGAGAAAAATATAGCATTATATCTATCCGCAGCAGGCGTCAATCTTGAAATTAAACGATTAAAAAAGCAAAATAACCGACTGCAAAAAATAGAGCGTTGTGGCGAAAGGAGTGTACGTAAACTACCTGTATATAAGTTGCAGTTATATATTAGATCACTCGTTGAATGGTTTTTTATGTCGTATAAATGGCTTAATAACGTGCCTACTGACAGGGCATTATGGCTGTAATCTTACTTTGCAGTTCCTGCAGCAATCACTGCTCAAATGCAAGACTACTTTATTCACAGTTTAAAAAATACTACGATAATCCCGCATTGAAACCTGATAGCAGTACTGAAGATCAGAGCCTTGATGATAAAGTATCAGCAAGCACGCTAACGCATCAAGGGAACGTTTATGGCAAACTAGATATTTCAAAAAAGTAATAGACAAAACAGTTCGTGTGGCTGGCTGGTTCTCGACAAACCACAAGGTGTAGTTGGAACTTATGTTTACGTACTTGTGATAGAACACGGAACACCTAAAGAATTAACGTGTATTTAATCTCAAGCGACTGCTCGGCAAGACATCAAAAAGGCATACGGAATCAATGTGGCGATGCAATCAGTCAAACGATGAAGGTGTAGTGAAGGATGTGCGATTTCTGATATTCATTTGACGATATATTCAGCCCACACATGAGGGGATACATATAAGTATTTAAAAGATAACTTTTAAGTTATCTTTAAGTAATGCTTAAAGCTATGTTATACTCTATTAGGAAATATAAGAAGGAGTATAAAAATGAACAAACATAATAGAAAAATAACGAATAACAAAGAACTGATCTTGTTACTAATAGGGATTTGGGGTATCTTTTTACTCTTTAATATGTATATGCCGACTATGAGAGCGGATGACGTAGTTTATGCAAGTAGATTAGATGAACTTGGCTATTTGGGTGCTTCGATAGAACATTATAAGACATGGAGTTCAAGAATTATTATAGAACTATTCTTAATGTTCTTTTCTAAACACTTTATGCTATGGAAATTATTAAATTCTACGATTATGTTAGGAATTGTAGTATTACTTTGCAAGTATGTTTTTGAGAAAATAAATGTTAAAAATTTATTATTGGTTTGCTCTATATACTGTTTAATACCATTGACAGTAATGGGGGAAACCGGTTGGAGAGCAACCACCTTGAACTATCAGTGGCCAGTAGCATTTAGTTTACTAACTTTTTATCCGTTTTTTCAACTCTTAAGAGGAGAAGAAATAAATAGAAAAATATATTGGGTAAGTATTCCTTTATTGATATTTTTAACTAATCAAGAACAAGTCAACGCCTGTTTTTTTGTTCTAACAAGTATAGTTAGTTTATATTTGATTGTCAATGGACGATATAATTATAAGTTATCAGTATTTTCAATAATAAGCTTAGCAGAATTAATTTTCTCTTTGACAACTCCAGGGAATGCATTACGTGCTGCACATGAAATTAATAAATGGTTTCCTGAATATAAAAATTTCAACTTTCTTAATAAGTTAGATTTAGGTATTTCATCATTTGGAAAGCCGTTTTTTTTAGACATGAATATCTTATTTTTATTGCTATTTTTCTTAATTTTCCTTCTAACATATAGGAAATGTCAAAACTATTATGTGCGTATATTGACTGCATTACCGTTTTTCTTAAACCTGATTATTTATTTTGGTAATACAATGGGTCAAAGCTTTACTTACGTCAATGGAAATAAAAGGGCAATGATTTGGAGTAGTAGTAACCTGAATAATCTCTTTACAGAGTTAGGAACGAAACTGTCACTTTTTTATCCAGGTACTTGGATAGCTACTTTAGTAGTCTTGGCATTATTACTATGTTTAATTGTTGGAATTTAATTAAGTTTTGACAATAAGAAAACTTCTATTTTTTTAGTTATTTTGATGATAATGGGATTTTGTTCAAGGTTAATTATGGGATTTTCTCCCACAGTATGGGCTTCCGGAATGCGGACGTACTATATACTTTATGTTGTTATCGCCATCTTAGTACTAATGGCAGTTAAAGAGCTAATGAAAAGCATGAGTGTACAAAAAAATGAATTTATGCAATTTGGATTAACCGTGCTTGGTATTTGTACCTTTATAATAACGGTGATAAACAGATAATATACAAAAAATCCCTCGCTTTAGTATTAGGTGAGGGATTTTACTCGTTTTTCGATTAATTGTTTTAACACTTGCAAGTTTCTACGAGTAGCTTGTTTCCGACCTTCATATACTCACCTCAGGCTGTTTACATGATTGTACGTTCTTTTTGTAAAGGATACAGTGATATGTATATAATGGCATAAAGAAACGTTCAAACAAAAAAACTCGTGAAGCAAAATTAACTTCACGAGTTGTAGTGCAGATGATGGGACTCGAACCCACACGAGCTAACGCTCACATGACCCTCAATCATGCTTGTCTGCCAATTCCAACACATCTGCGTAATAATAACACACTAATGATAGCGAGGTTTTACATAGTTGTCAAGCTCAAAAATGGGAGGACTTATTAAGATGGAGAAATATGACGGAGAATTTTCAGGACTGGGAATGATCTTAGGTGTATTGATTGGACTTGCATTCGGACGTTTTTTGCTTGGTTTTATGCTAGGAATCATTTGTGGAATTGCAATGGATTGGGCAGCGAATCTATGGAATGACTATCATGACAATTAAGTTCTCAACGCTTGTTTGTGTTTTTTTAATACTTACGTTTTTCCTAAATAAGTGGCAAAATTTTCTAGGATGGAGTATGATATTGAAATAGTAAATAACAAAAAATTTGGAAAGTTCTAACTTTTTGAAATGAGGGATTAGCTAAGTGATGAGAGAATTTGAAAAATCCAACAAATTAGAAGGTGTCAGTTACGATGTTCGCGGTCCCGTTCTAGAAGAAGCGGAGCGGATGCAAGAAGAGGGCATTAGTATTTTAAAATTGAACACGGGAAATCCCGCACCTTTTGGATTTGAAGCACCAAACGAAGTCATTCGTGATTTGATCATGAATGCCCGTGACTCAGAAGGCTACTCAGATTCCAAGGGGATCTTTTCTGCTAGAAAAGCAATTGAGCAATATTGCCAACTGAAACATTTTCCGAATGTGACGATCAATGATATCTACACCGGCAACGGAGTGAGCGAATTGATCACGATGTGTATGCAGGGGTTGCTGGACAATGGAGATGAAGTACTGGTTCCAATGCCGGACTATCCGTTGTGGACGGCTTCTATTGCATTAGCTGGAGGCACACCTGTTCATTATATTTGCGATGAAGAGGCAGAATGGTATCCTGATATTGATGATATCAAATCAAAAATAACGAGTCGGACAAAAGCTATTGTTATCATTAATCCTAATAATCCTACTGGGGCACTTTATCCAAAAGAATTATTAGAAGAAATCGTTGAAGTAGCTCGACAAAATAACCTGATTATTTATTCCGACGAAATCTATGATCGCTTAGTGATGGATGGTCTAGAACATATTCCGATTGCTACATTAGCGCCTGATTTGTTCGTTGTTACGCTGAACGGTCTATCCAAATCTCATCGTGTAGCAGGATTTCGAGTAGGCTGGATGGTCCTAAGTGGAGATAAGTCACACGTCAAAGGCTATATAGAAGGGCTGAATATGTTGTCCTCCATGCGTTTGTGTTCCAATGTATTGTCTCAGCAAATTATCCAAACCGCGCTAGGCGGTTATCAAAGTGTCGATGAGCTGCTCCTGCCAGGCGGAAGGATCTATGAACAAAGAGAATATATCTATAATGCAATCAATGATATTCCTGGTCTTTCAGCCGTAAAACCAAAAGCTGCTTTTTATATATTCCCAAAAATTGATACAAAGCGATTCAATATTTTGGATGATGAAAAATTCGTTTTGGACTTTTTACATGAACATCATATTCTACTTGTACATGGTGGTGGATTTAATTGGAACCAGCCAGATCATTTTCGAATCGTTTATCTTCCTAAAATGGATGATTTGAAACAAACAGCTAAGAAAATGAGAGAATTCCTAGCAACCTATCGCCAAAAATGATTTTAAAAACCAAATTTTTCAGTAGGAGGGCCACAGACAAACACACTGAGGCTCTCTTTCTAGTGGAGTTTTCTTAAATAACTAAAGTATATTATTTAGTTGCAAGTCTTTTCTTGAAGTTTGCGACTTCCTAAAGTAAAATACGAATAGAATGCGAATACGCATATTTTGGGGAGGATACTTATGGAAACGTTAATCGAGTCCTTTGGAACGATCATTAAAGAGATTCGAAAAGAACAAAAAATGACGCAAAAAATGCTTTCGCAAGATATTTGTTCACAAAGTGTATTAAGTCGGATCGAAAATAATGAGGAACTGCCGAATGTATTGGTGATGATGCAGATTTGTCAACGGCTAGGGGTAACGATTGATCATGTGATGAATCTCTCTCGAAAAACTACTCGGACAAACGATAAATTATTTGAACTGTTGGATAGTTGTTTCCAAAAACGTGATTATCGCAAGTTAGAACAAGTACTAAAATCTTCTGATATTTCTGAGAATCTGTATCAAGCAACTGACTTTCAACGCTATTATTATTATCTCGGTGTTTGTGAATTCACGTTGCGTCAAAATATTTCTCAGTCTCTTTATTATTTAAAAGAAGCATTAAGCTACTCTAGCCAAAAAGAAAGAATCCATGTTTCTGACACAGAAATACAACTGATTAGTTGTATCGGAAAAATATATGGTGTGGCAGGAAAAACTGCTGAAGCCCGCTACTATTTGAGTCGAAGCATCCAACTGCTGCATCAATCAGCTGATGAACGATTAAAAAGTGAATTTTCGCAAATTTTTTATAATTATGGAAATTTCTTATTCCATCAAAATGAAATTGACGAAGCACTAGAGCAAGTGAACCAAGGAATCTATTGGGCTCAAGAGAAAAATAGTTACTATTATCTCAATGATTTATTTGTGCTTAAGAGCTTGATATACAAGCGTAAAGAAGAACCAGAAAGAGCAGCATTTTATGAAGGATTGGCACAAGCTGTGAAACAAATTTCAAAAAATCTATAAATGGTGTAGACCATTCTTGACTTCTTCTCTAAATAAGAGTACTTTAGAGGTAGAAAAACAAAGGGAGAGAATAGAATGAGAACTTTTATCTATGCTGACAAATTCTTTTTAGCGTCAGGTGTCAAACATGCAGGCTATCTTGAAATTACCGATGGACTTTTTGGTGAATACACGAAAGAACTACCTGAGGGAGAAGTCAACATTATTGACCAAAGTGGCAAATGGATTGCTCCTGGTTTGGTAGATACACATATTCACGGCTATATGAATCATGATGTAATGGACAACGATGCAGAAGGTATCGAAGTGATGTCTGAAGGTCTATTATCTTGTGGAGTGACTTCATTTTTACCAACAACATTGACGTCAAGCAAAGAACGTTTAAAAGATGTAGCTGAGACAATCGGCAAAATGTATCAGGAAGCACCAGGAGCTAAAATCAAAGGAATCTATTTTGAAGGTCCTTTCTTCACGGAAGAACACAAAGGCGCACAAAACCCAAGTTACTTTGGTGATCCTGATTTGGATACTTTCCATGAATGGCAAGAAGCTTCAGGCGGTTTGATCAAAAAGATTGCTTTAGCACCAGAACGTCAAGGTGTGGAAGAGTTTGTCAAACAAGTGACTGAAGAAGGAGTAGTTGTTTCTCTAGGACACAGTAATGCTACACTAGAAGAAGCGCAAAAAGCTGTTGAAGCAGGCGCAAGTGTATTTGTCCATGCTTTCAATGGTATGCGTGGATTGAATCATCGCGAACCAGGTATGGTGGGTGCGTTATTATCTTTAGAACATGTCTTTTCTGAATTGATTTGTGATGGCCATCATGTACATCCAAATGCTGCGGGAATCCTAATGGAAAAAGCAGGACATGATCATGTCGCATTAATTACAGACTGTATGATGGCCGGTGGGATGCCTGATGGATATTACAATTTAGGCGAATTTCCAGTAGTAGTAAAAGAAGGAACAGCACGTCTAGAATCTGGCAACTTAGCTGGAAGTATATTGAAATTGAAAGAAGCAATTAAAAATGTTGTAGACTGGGGATTAGCAACACCAGAACAAGCAGTCATGATGGCTAGTCTGATTCCAGCAATCAGCTGTAAAATCGATGATACATGTGGAAAAATCGCTCAAGGACGCGATGCAGACTTTATCGTATTGAACCCTGATATGACATTGGAAGCAACTTATCTAGATGGCGTGGAACGTTTCCACGCATAATATAATTTAAGTTAACCTTAAAACTAAACTTCTTAAGTTTAGTTTTAAGGTTTTTTTTTTGCGTTCTAGTAAAAATCACTTTACATAAGTTTCAAAAGTTTCTTTAATTTCCTATTGTTCAATAAGTAACAATGTAAAGATAAAATTAAAAATGTTAATACGTATTAGCAAAAAAAAGCGTTTTTTTATTGTGAATAAATGAACATAATTAGAGGGAGAAAGATGAACTTATTTGACATTTTTCGATCGACTTTGACAGATATGTCGATTGTCAGTGCAATCACTTCAACAGTTTTTATTATATTATTAGGGTTTGTTTGTAGAAAAAAGGAGATTTTTTCTGAATCTGTTGGAAAAATTCTATCGAAAGTCGTCTTAACAGTGGCTTTGCCAGCACTGGCATTTCGAGCTTTCATGCAAGATATCAATACAGAATTACTGATGCAAGGAATCAATGTCTTGATTTGGGGATTAGTTATTTATATTATTCTTATTCTAGTTTCAAAACCTTTTTTATTAAGCTATAAAGGGGATAAGCAAACAACGTTGCGTGTCCTGACGATCTTTGGTTCTACGACCTTTTTCGGAACGCCTATCGTCAGTGCGATTTATGGTCCTGTCGGCGTGATGTATTCCTCAATTTTCAATATTGGCTACCGAATCTTTTTGTATTCTTATGGATACATAAAAATGAGTGGCTTGAAGATGGAAGCTAAAAATATCAAAGCGATGTTCGTCAATCCAATCATTATCGCTACTTTTGCCGGCCTTTTCATTTGGCTGTTCCAAGGGTATCTGCCACAAGTGTCAGTTACAGGTGCAGAAGGAGAGATAAGCCAAGTAGCGTTTTTGCGAATTGACCAGACTGCACCGTGGCTATTTCAGCCGATGGATTATTTAGCTGGTTTAAGTTCACCATTGGCGTGGCTAGCAATCGGCGCAACATTAGGTGAAGTAAGCTTCAAAAAAGCTGCATCTGAAAAAACTTCATGGTATTACAGTCTAGTCAAAGTGGTATTTGTACCTGCATTGAATATCGTGATTCTAGCAGTTTTGACGGCAACGAATATTCTACCAGTCAATTTTGAAGCACTGGCAACAATCGTTATTATGATGGCTACACCAGCTGCAACAGTGGCAGCAGCCTATGCTATCAGTTTTGATAGGGAGGCACTTTTAGCCTCCAATGCATCCTTACTGTCAACTATTTTTGCTGTGGTACTGACACCTGTATGGATCGTTGTATTACAAATGATTCATGGCATAGGTTTATTTTCATAAGAAATGGAGGAAGAAAGTATGAGAATCGCATGTTACGGTGTTCGTCCGAACGAGATAGATTTTTTTGAAAAATTGAATATTTACCATTATGATCTCAGTCTTTATGAAGAACTGTTGACACATGACAATATCGTGTCAGCAAAGGAACATGATGCTGTATTGTTGAGGGGAAATTGTATAGCAGATGAGACCAATCTTGCAAAAATGCAGGAATATGGGATTCGTTATGTTTTTACACGGACTGTGGGAGTCAATCATATCGATCTACAAGCGGCAGCTGATTTTGGTATGACAGTAGCCCGTGTACCATCGTATTCGCCAAATGCGATAGCAGAGTTATCTTTGACTTTTGCCATGATGCTTTTGAGAAATACTGCGTATACGACGATCCGAACATCTTTCAAAGATTTTCGAGTGGATGAGCAAATGTTTAGTCGTGAAATCAGAAATTGCACAGTAGGGATCATAGGAACAGGCAGGATAGGGTTGACGGAAGCTGTCTTGTTTAAGGGACTAGGAGCCAAAGTGATCGGCTACGATATTCATCAGACAGAAGCTGCTAAAAAAGTATTGACGTTCCACTCGCTTGAAGAGTTATTAGCCAAAAGCGATATTGTCAGTATTCATGTACCTCATATCCCAGGTGAAAACGATCAAATGATCAATGAAGGATTTTTAGCTCAAATGAAAAAAGGCAGCATCTTGATTAATACAGCCCGTGGAGAGCTTCAAGATAATGAAGCTATTTTAAGAGCTTTGAAAAGCAATCATTTAGCTGGTTTTGCAACCGATGTTTTTGCAAATGAAACAGAGGTTTTTTTCCGATCCTTCAAGCCATGGGAGACGATTCCAGACCCTGCTATCCAGCAATTAGTAGAAATGTACCCTAGAGTTCTTGTAACCCCGCATGTAGGTTCAAATACAGATGAGGCATTATCAAATATGATTTCGACAAGTTTCGAGAACTTTCGTGAAATAATAGAAACTGGAAAAACGAAAAATGAGGTATCTCTTCCTAAAGCCCGTCAATTAAGATAAGAAAACATGGATATTCGTCAATAAAATGTTTAAAAATAGTCCAAGTAAACAGTTGTTACTTCTGTATACTTGGACTATTTTGTATGGGATAATTCGATGACTCAACAGTAATCTGTGAGCTTTTTCCGCCCATTCTTTGTCAATTCATAACAGGTTAGCGGCCGGCCGATTTCCAAATATTTGATTCTTTCGTTCAATATATCTTGTTCTACTAAGAAATTCAAATATTTCTTGACGGATATACGTGACAGTGAGCTTTTTTGAGCCAGTTCTTTTGTTGAAAAAATAGTATCTTCTTTTAGAATAAATGCACTTATTTTTTTTAAAGTCAGTTTTGACAGACCTTTAGGCAAATCGATGAATGATGGTATTTCGTGAATGGGAGTGGTGTGGTTGAATACTTGATCGATCAATTTCTGATCGGCTTTTTCAGTCGTTTGGATTGTCTGAGAGAAAGCAAGATACTTTTCGATCGCCAGCTGAAAACGTTGCAAAGTGAACGGTTTGATCAAATAATCTAAGGCACCGTAGCGGATCACATTCTTTATGGTTTCGATATCATCTGCAGCAGTGATCAAAATCACTGGGATATCATTTCCTTGCTGTCTAAGCCAAGATAAAAAATGGATACCACTTTCGCCAGGCATGTATACATCAAGCAGCAGCAGATCTGCGTTTTTTTGTCTGAAATATTTTTTTCCTTCTTCTACATTTCTGAAACTTTCGATTACGTTCATATTAGGGATACTTTCCACAAAAGTACGATTCAATTCTGCAACCATTGGATCATCTTCGATTATCAGGACATTTGTCATCATTTTGATCTTCCTTTTTTGGTAATTCTAGATAGACGATTGTACCGCCATTTGTTTGTTTGGAAAATTCTAAAAATCCACCGTGGCGTTTGACGATTGAATGGATGAGATTCAACCCAAATCCACGATTGATTCCCTTCGTCGAAAAACCTAGCGTAAATATTTTTTCTGAGATTTCTTCTGATATCCCGACACCGTCATCGCAGACGGTCACGATGAATACTTCAGCTTCTGTGTCATAGTTTAAATGAATCCGGACCTGTCCGTTTCTTTCATGTTTTTGTAGCACGGCTTCTTTTGCATTATCAAGTAAGTTCCCTAACACTTGCAAAAGTGAATGGATGGAGTCATCCATCTCCATTTTAGGGATAAAAGAATCGCTTTCTAACAGCATTTCAACAGATTGTTCTTTGGCTTCGTTTATTTTGCCTAATAAAAAACCGGCAATTGCAGGTACTTTGATCAGACTTGAGACTTGGCCAATCTCTTTTTTATAATTTTGATTTAGCTGCTGGATAAAATGGGTGACTTCTTCATACTTCTTCAAATCAATCAAACCAGAAATGACATGAAGTTTATTCATGAATTCATGGGTTTGAGCTCTCATGGAGTTTATATATTGTTTCGTCCCCCCAAGCTCCTCCATTAATTTCATTACTTCTGATCGATTTCGTAAAGTTGCGACTGCTCCTAAAAAACGGTCATTGCTAAAAAGAGGTGTAACGCTAGAAATAGTTTCTATCCCATTTAAATACATGGATTGAGTCCGAACGGTCGTTTGATGCTCAATCGTCTCTTTAAACAAAACGTCATATAGATTATCACTGATTTTTTTTCCTACTTCGAAATCCAATAGCTGCTCTGTTTGGTAGAAAATGTTTTTTGCAGGTGTATTGATCAAGAGGATAGTTTTATCAGAAGAGATGGCTAAGATTCCTTCATCTACTTCATTTTCGATAATCGTTTTTTCACTTAACTGTTCTGCTATTTCTTGTGGTTCAAGTCCAAGCAGTACTTTTTTCATTTTTTGGGCAAGAAAAACGGCGCCTATGATGCCTACGCTAAGTCCGATAATCAATGAAAAAACAATCATTTTTTGTCCATCTTTGACTTGATTGTCAATCGTGTTGTTTGTTAAGCCAACACAAATTGCACCAATAATCTCTTGATCATAATAAATAGGGACGAAATAGCGGAAGCCGAACCCTAACATTCCTTCTTTTTCAGAGAAAAATTCTTGTCCTCCAATCACTTTTTTCACATCTTCATGACTTGAGAAAGGAAGACCGATGTAACTTGGGTCTGCGTGAGAATATCGAATGCCTTCAGGGTCCATGACAACGATAAAATCTAAATTCGATGCAATCATGATTTCATTTGTTATTCCTTGAATCGCATGTGTCGGGTCACCAGTCTGCAGCTTTTTTTGGATGAGTTTATCATTGGCAACGATTTTAGCAATGCTAGAGATTTTATCTGACACACTAGATCGGTTCATCGAAAGAATAAAATTCCTGATCAATATGGCAGAAACAATCAAAGAAACGAATGTGGAGAAACAAACGACAAGGATGATCGTGTTCTGGAGCTTTAATGGTTTTTTCTTAAAAAAAGGAAACATAGGCTACCTCGAAAGAATTTATTGTGAAAATTTTAACATGAAAATAAAAATTTAACAAATTGTCAACGATAAACACAACCTTCCTATAAAAAACACCACTGAGTCGGTAAAAGAAGCTATACAGAATTTTCAAACATTGGTATGATAGACGTAGAAATGGAAGGAGGCGTGTATATGATAGGGGGAATCGCACTTGAGACGATTTATTGGTATACATTGCTGATTTGTGCAGGATTGGCAGTCCTATTGATTATTTTTGGAGATGTATTCGATTTTGATGGCCCGCTTGATCCGATGCTTATTATCCCTTGGTTAACTTTCACAAGCTTATTTGGTTTTCTAGGTGAGCGTTTAACAGATCAATCATCTTTATTTTTATTTATTGCTAGTGGAGGCATATCGATAGTGTTGGTATTTTTGCTTAATTTCTATATATTGATGCCGATGAAACATGCCGAATCAACGATGTCGTCTTCTGAAAAAACTCTGGAAGGACAAGTAGCTGTTGTGATCACACCGATCCCTGTACGAGGTATGGGAGAAATTCAGTTGAAAAGTGTTACCGGTTCCATTAGTCGTCCAGCTTGTTTTTACAGCCCCCAAGAACAGACAGCTGAGCGGGGAACGAAAGTATTGATCATTGAGATCAAGGAAAGAATCTGTTATGTCATGCCTTATGAAAGCATGATAAAAGCTTAAAGGAGCGTGTGTTAAATGGAAATACCAGTTGTTTTTATCGCGATCGCAATTGCAGCTTTGATTTTACTGATGTTGCTGATCGTCTTTGTAGCGAAGTACCAGACAGCAAAACCGGATGAAGCGTTGATCATCAGTGGAAGTTATTTAGGAAGCAAAAATGTGCACATTGATGAAAGCAATAACAAAATCAAAATTGTGCGTGGAGGTGGCGCATTCGTCTTGCCGGTTTTTCAACGTTCGAATCGGATCAGTCTATTATCGAGTAAATTGGACGTCTCCACCCCTGAAGTGTATACGGAACAAGGCGTACCGGTGATGTGTGATGGTACTTCGATCATCAAAATCGGTTCATCTGTAGAAGAGATTGCTACAGCAGCAGAACAGTTTTTAGGCAAGACAAGAGAAGAACTGGAAAATGAAGCAAGAGAAGTATTAGAAGGACACTTGCGCTCGATTCTTGGTTCTATGACTGTAGAAGAAATCTATCAAAATCGCGATAAGTTCAGTCAAAGTGTACAAGAAGTCGCTTCTGTAGACCTTGCAAAAATGGGGTTGATCATCGTTTCTTTCACTATCAAAGAGGTCAGAGACAAAAACGGTTATCTTGACTCTTTAGGGAAACCAAGAATCGCCCAAGTCAAAAGAGATGCAGATATAGCAGAAGCGGAAGCTCTAAAAGAAACGCGTATCAAAAAAGCTCAAGCGGAAAAAGAATCACAAGCAGCTGAATTACAACGACAAACAGAGATCGCAGAATCATTAAAAGAAAAAGAACTGAAATTAGCAACCTACAAACAAGAACAAGATGTTGCTAAAGCAAAAGCAGACCAAGCCTACAATTTAGAAAGTGCCCGAGCACAACAACAAGTAATCGAACAGGAAATGCAGATCAAAATCGTAGAACGTCAAAAACAAATCGAATTGGAAGAAAAAGAAATTACACGTCGAGAAAAGCAATACGATTCGGAAGTGAAGAAAAAAGCAGATGCCGATCGGTACGCCAAAGAACAAGAAGCACAAGCTCAAAAAGTCAAAGAAGTGACTGAAGCCGAAGCAGAACGATTCCGTGTGGAAGCACTGGCAGAAGCGGAAGCCAATAAGACACGTTTAGCTGGACAAGCAGAAGCCGAAGCAGCACTAGCAAAAGGAAAAGCCGAAGCCGAAGCAAAACAAAAGATCGCCAATGCCTTCAAGGAATATGGCGAAGCAGCTGTCTTGAGTATGGTTATCGATATGCTACCGCAATTGATGCGCGAAGCAGCACAGCCACTAGGAAATATCGAAAAAATCTCTGTTGTCGATACAGGAAGCAGTTCAGGAGAAACCAGTGGAGCGAACCGAGTGACAAATTATGCCACAAATTTGCTTTCTTCTACTCAAGAAACACTAAAAGCGACAACAGGACTTGACTTGAAGGAAATCGTAGAGAATTTGTCGACACGTGGGACTACTAGCCAAGTAAATATGTATGAAGCGCCAAAAGAGGCAGAACAAAACTCGATGAAGGAAGAATAAAGTAGTATACTTCACCGTTCAATCAAAAATGGAGGAAGACTTTTTAAAGTTCTTCTCTCCATTTTTTTATTTTATTGCAAAAGAAAATTAGTCCTCGCTATTTTTCTTTTGTTTTTGGATCTTAGCTTCTATCTCTTGTAAATTTGTTCTTAGCAATCGTTCTTTCTTTTGGAGTTCGACCAAATCTTCTGATAGTTCTTCCTTCTTTTCTGTTTCAGGAGGACGAAGAAAGAAATTGATACCGATTGCAATGAATGTCCCTATAAAAGTATCTAGTACACGTTGGATAGCATACAAAGCGGATTCGCCTTGAGGGATGCTCAACGCAATCAGCAACAACGTAGCGATTGCGGAAATGATACCGGAATTATTGTTAATACCATCTGACACGACGATCACAATAATAACTAGAATAGGAAGAAAGATCAATTCTACCAAAAAATCATTGTGAAAATAGCTTTTGACAAAAAAATAAATGATAGCTAATGTACCACCTAATGTATTGCCGATGATCCTAGACTTTCCAAAAGAAACGGTTGTAGTCAAGTCCTGACGCAAAGAAAAAACAGCAGATAATGCAGCAATCATCGGGATTCCTCGTTGAGTCAAATGAAAAAACAAGATACATAAAAAAACAGCTAAGGCACTTTTGATCGTACGCATACCTAGTCGAAAACGGCCAAATTGCATAGAGATTCTCCTTTTTGGTCTTTTTACTATCATACCTAAACTTTTGTCTGATAGCTAGTTTTTCATTATTCAAGTATAATTAAAATAAAAAAAGGGGGAAGTAAATGCGTATAGGAATGCGAACAGTCAAAACAGTGATCAGTGTCTTCTTTTCGATGGTCACAGCGGGTAGCTTATCGCTGTTGTATTGGCCAGCTGCAGGGATCATTGCATTATTAAGTGTAGGAAATACCAAGCGCTCTACATTGCGTACGGGCATGAATCGAATCGCAGCCTTTATATTAGCTACGGCAACAGCACTGTTCAGTTTTTTTGCTGTTGGGTATACTATTTTTGGCTTCAGTCTTTTTTTATTCCTGTTCATCCCGCTTGCCTCTCGCTTCAAATTAACCGAAGGGATAGTAGTAAATTCGGTTTTGGTCACTCATTATTTAGTGGAGGAAAACATGTCTTGGCAGCTGATCGGCAATGAAGCGGGATTAATGGCGATTGGATTAGTATTTGCTTTGCTTGCAAATGTTTACATGCCAGATCGTACGAAGCAGCTGAAGGAAAACCAAATACAGATCGAAAAAGAATTTCGAAATATTTTGAGACAAATGGCAGAATTTCTTTTATCAGAAAATAAAGAAGATGTGCAGATCAAATGCGAACATTTACTGACATTCATTCGCGAGAGCCAAGAAGATGCCAGAGAACATCAAGAAAACTACTGGCTCAGACAGCCGCTATACTACGAAACTTACTTCTCTATGAGAAGAGCACAGGCCAATGTGATTAAAGACATGCTGGAAAATCTAGAGAGAATCCAGCAACCAGCTTATTATGGAAAACATATCTATGGTTTATTGATTTATACTGCAGAAACATTTTCAGAGTCAAATGATGGCAGACAAATTTTAGCACGTATTGAAGAAGTTTATGTATTGTATCGGCAAATGCCTCTGCCGACTAGTCGCCCTGAATTCGAGGATCGAGCAGAATTGTTCCAGTTTTTGCAGTCTTTTAAAAGTTTTATTGAAATCAAGGCAGAATTCTCCCAACAAAAAATCCAAAAATAGAGGTTGTGAATTCAGCTAATATTCAGGTCAAAAAGCTGATTTCACAACCTCTTCTTTAAACGGTGTTCTCCTGCCAACTCCTCGGTCACAAGTCACAATATTCAACAAACATGAGAAGCTGTTTTTTGAAATTGCTCCTTGTGACTCGGAGCTGAACGGCAGGCTCACGACCTCTTCCTTAAACGGTGTTCTCCTGTCAACTCCTCGGTCACAAGTCACAATATTCAACAAACATGAGAAGCTGTTTTTTGAAATTGCTCCTTGTGACTCGGAGCTGAACGGCAGGCTCACAACCTCTTTCTTAAACGGTGTTCAAAAGCTTGCCTCTGTGGTAATAAGTCCAGCCAAACGAAAAATAGGAGGAGCTATTTTTGTTTGGCTGTTCTTATTACTTGATGCAGAACAGCTTTTTCACAACCTTTTAAAATTACATATTTTTCCATAGAACTTGCATTTGATCCAAGATTTCGATGACATCTTTTGTCAAGAAGAGAGAGCGATTGGGCAAGTCACCTTCAATCATGTGTACCATATTCTTTATTTCGTAATTCATTGCTTCAGATGTATTCCCGCTTTCGATGAATTCCTTTGTACCATCTGTAAATAAGATCTCCGCACGATCAGCACGCGGGTAATCAGCAATCGTCACATAACCGTTCTCAAAGGCAACGATACCGACTTTTGGCATTTTTGCCTGAAAAGTCAAGCTGACAGCAGCAAGTTCATTTTCTTTGTTACGCAAGATAGTGACGGATTGTTCGTCCATGCCTGTTTCAAAAGGAACCATTGTAGAGGCAACTACTTCAGGTTGAGAGCTCAAAAAGAAACGAGCGAAAGATACAGCATACGTACCGATATCCAACAGAGCTCCTCCAGCTAATTCTGGATTGAAGAACCGGTTTTTAGGGTCTGGTTCTTTGTAACTGCCGAAAGGTGCTTGGATCATTTTTAAAGCCCCCAGTTTTCCTGTATCCATTATTGAGCGTAACTGCTGATAAAGTGGCATGTTGAAGATTGTCATCGCTTCTGCTAAGATCAAATTCTTTTCTTCTGCTAAGCGCATAGCGTCAGCCAGTTCTTTTTTATTCATCGTGATGGCTTTTTCACATAGAACGTGTTTGCCTGCTTCCAATGCTGCCAAGATATGGTCGATATGCTGTCTATTTGGTACAGCAATGTACACGATGTCGATTTCAGCATCGTCTAACATTTCTTGATAGCTTCCGTAAGCTTTTGGAATATTGTAACGGTGAGCGAAGTTTTCCGCTTTTTCTGAAGTTCTGGAAGCAACTGCTGTTAGTTCGCTCGTCTCTTGATTGAAGCTTTCGGCAAACTCATGTGCGATGGTACCAAGACCAACGATTCCCCATTGATATTTTTTCATCTGAAAACGCTCCTTCATAGTTGGATTGAGTTTCTTGTCTGTCTATTATTATAACAAAAATCACGAAGAATAAAGGGGAGAGGACTTGAAACATTAAAAAAAATGAAAGCAGCGATTTAAGAGGTGCTTTTTGATCAAAACTTAAGTAGAATAGTTAAAAGGAGGGGATAAACATGCATCAAGTATATATTGATCTTATTATGAGTGTATTATTAGAACAGTTTGAAACTGAAAAAAATTTTTTAGATGAATACTTGCTGATCAGTCCAGAACAATGGCAAAAATGGAAAGATGGCGAGAAAAATCTGCCATCTGAAGCGATGCAGAAAGTAAAAAATCTTTTCACTGATTATGAATGGATGCTAACGCAAAAGATTTTGCTTCAAACGATTATTTTTCCCGAAAAACGAAACGTTGCCGTTGCAGAGTACAAGCAAATCAAAACACGCATCGCGCAAAAATGGCTTAGCAGCAAAGCAGCAAAAGTCGAGCTGATCCCTTTGAAAAATAATCAGCAGGCTGGTAGATACCTTGACTTGAAAGTAAGTATTCAATATGATGAATGGGGCTATGATGATATTTTGAATTTTCGTCTGCCAGCAGATGTTCAAAAACAGATCGAAGGAGAAAAAATCGAACTTCTCGATTGGGTGAATGAAAATCTGGAAGAAACTTACGTTCATGAGGCGAATGGGGAACGTGAAGAACAACGAAAGGATTTTTCAAGTGAATAAATTTTTAGGATTTGGAGCAGTTGTGATTATGATCGCAGCAATGGGCTATGTTATTTTTAGCGATGATGATTCGCATGTTCAAGCCGGCAATCAAGCAGTCGAACGAACAAGCACCAAAACAACTGCTAGTAAAGAAAAGAACAGTCAAACAACCAGCAGCAAGGTAAAGGACAAAGAAACAAAAGATCGTACGTCCAAACAATTGTCAGATGTTAAAACAGACGATTGGAAGCTAGTTTTGGTTGGTCCAGATCACAAATTAGAAAAAGAAATCGATGAGTCTACTCAATTGGCATCATTAAGTAACGGATACTTGATCGACAAACGCATTGCTCCAGAATATGAAGCATTTGCCAAGGCTGCTGAAGCAGCTGGATTTCCATTAGTGATGGTCTCAGCTTACCGGTCTGTATCATCCCAACAACAAGTTTTCGAACAAAATGTCCAAGATGTGATGAGTCGTCAAGGTGTATCAGAAGAGGAGGCGACAAAGATTACTAAAGAAACGATTACGGAGCCAGGATACAGCGAACACCACACAGGTCTGGCAGTCGATGTCGTCGATCAAAACTGGTACAACAGTTATCCTTCTACTGTATTGGATGCAAGTTACGGAGATCAGCCTGGAGCTAAATGGATCGCAGATAATGCTGCGCAGTATGGATTTATCGTTCGTTATCCAAAAGGACACGAAGATATAACTAAGATCACATATGAACCTTGGCACTTACGTTATGTCGGTAAAGAAAATGCTGAGTATATCACCAAACACCAATTGACGCTAGAAGAATATCTGAATGAATTAAATGAAAAGTAGGAATTGATCATGGCGAAAAAAAAGTGGAAAAAGCAAAAGCGCAAGAATATCCGTTGGCCAGCAGTGGTTGCCGGTGTAGCAGTGATACTCTTAGCCTTTGTTTTTTCCTTGAAGAATCTGTCTTCTCCTTTTACTGATAATCAGCAAGAAAATGAAGCGCAATCCCATCAGCAATTTATTGAACGGCTTGTTCCGCATGCCCAAGAACTACAAGATGGTTATGGAGTGCTTCCTAGTATCATTTTAGGACAAGCTATATTAGAATCAAATTGGGGAAAAAGTACCTTGGCTAGCAAATACAATAATCTTTTCGGGATCAAGGCTTATGGGGATCAGAAGAAAGTAAGCCTGGAAACAAAGGAATTTGTTAACGAAGAATGGATAACTATCCAAGGAGACTTCAAAGTGTATGATTCATGGGAACAGTCCATGGATGACCATACACAACTGTTCGTCCAAGGAGTAGATTGGAATCCTGCGCTGTATGAAAAAGTGATTACGGCCACCAACTATCAGGAAGCCGCACAAGCATTGCAAGATGCAGGTTATGCGACAGACCCCGGTTATGCGCAAAAAATCATCCAGGTCATCGAGACGTATCAATTGAATCAGTATGACCGGAGATAGCAAAGGAGAAGTGGCTGATGGCAGAACAATTTACGCCAGAAATCATGACGGAATTGAGAAAAGATATCGTAAGAGTACCGGAAATCATTTTAGAAGCAAGCGGGATCAAGATATTTGGAAAATTGATCCGTTCGATCATCTTTACTACGGATATTGCAATCATACGTAATACAAATGCGAATGCAGTAATTGCTGTGTATCCTTTTACACCTCATCCAGCGATTACTAAAAGCATTATTGAGGCAGCTGACATTCCAGTTTTCTCCGGTGTAGGTGGTGGTTTGACACAAGGTGCTCGTTCTTCCTACATGAGCATGTTCGCAGAAGCGCAAGGTTCGTTAGGGGTCGTTTTGAACGGTCCTACGCCTTTAGAGACAGTAAAAGAAGTTTGTCGAGTAGTTGATATTCCAGTTATCAGTACGGTAACGTCGAAATATACAGAAATAGATGAAAAGTTAGCAGCTGGTATTTCGATTATCAATATCAGTGCAGGTAAAGAAACTGCAGACGCAGTACGCCATTTTCGTAAAAAATATCCTGAACTTCCTATCATTGCGACAGGTGGTCCAACGGAAGAAAGTATTGCTGAGACCATTCAAGCAGGAGCAAATGCCATCACATATACGCCACCAAGTAGCGGAGAGCTTTTTAGTCGTAAAATGGAAAAATATCGGGAAACTGAGAAAAAGAATCATGAATAACAGGTGAGAATCAAAAGACGAGGAAGAGCAGATAGTGGCTCTTCCTCGTCTTTTGTACTCCAGTACTATTTGTTCAGAATTCAAAAAAAAGAGAAATTTTTTTGTTTTTTTATCTGTAATGTACATAAGAAGAGTTAAAACCTTTTGTTATTATTAGCATTCTAACAAAAAAATGTCTTGATTTATTGAAGCGCTTTCTATAGAATGAAAAACGAATAAAAACTAAAAAAGGCACCCGACAATTTAATAGCAGCTAAATTGTCGGGGCTTGAAAAGTCAGCGGGAACTGACCAATCAAGTTGCCATAGTCAATGCTTGTGCATCGACGTGTATATTGTACCTAATTTCATACAGAATTACTAGTTATTTTTCTGTTTTTTAGGGAAGAGCGTACACGAAGAAGCATGCTTATTTAGCTATGTCAAGGACATTGGGCAGTTGTCTGATATCCTTTTTTCTTTGCGTAATTATCCTCCCATCATTGAAGCAAGAAGTGTTTTTAGCGATGAAAGAAGAATCAGCACTATCTAATTTTCCTTGAAAGTATTGAGTTGTTCATCCTAGGCAGAACGATAAGGCAAGTCTTGGTTTTTATTCCCCTTGAAAAAGATCGTTTAATAAATATGTTCTGTATAAAAATACAGTATATTGAAAAATAACAATGGAAGTAGAGGTGCAGAGAATGAAGAAAAGAATGAGAATCATCTTAGCTTTAAGTGTTATGTTATTCTTCTTGACGGCTTGTGGGCAAGAAGATGACAAAAAAATCACGCTGAACATGGCTTGGTGGGGTTCGCAAGTCCGACACGATGCAACAGTAAAAGTAATCGAGCTTTATGAAGAAAAAAATCCCCATGTGACGATCGATTATGAATTTTATGATTATGAAGGATATTACACAAAATTAGGTACACTAGCAGCATCAGATGATATCTGGGACATTTTCCAACTGAACAATCAATTTCCTCAATACATCAATCAGATTGAACCATTAGATGAATATGTGGAGCAAGGGATAATTGATATTTCTAATGCAGATGAATCCTATTTAGCAACGACGACTTACGATGGGCAATTAGTTGGACTGTCTAACGGGGTGAATTCGTTTGCGATTGCTTACAATAAAAATATATTTGAACAATTAAATATCCCTGAACCTGCTTCAAATTGGACATGGGATGAATTTGAACAAATCAGCTATCAAATCACTGAAGAATTAGGAATCTATGCTATTTCAAGATTCGAAGATTTTATAGCTGGCTGTATTATTCAAATACCACAAGTTGAGAAAGGATTGAATTTTTATAATCGGGAAGATCTATCTAACAGCTTGGGATTTGAAAATCCAGACTATCTAACAGATTTTTTCCAGCTGCGTAAAAATCTGGTAGACAAAGGTGCCCATCCGGAACCAGGTGGTGGAGCTGCAAGTACGACGGATCTGTCTTTTCAGGCGGTTAGGGATAGAGAAGCGGCAATGGTGTTTCTATCAAGTAACCAGTTGACAGAAATATTGTCAGGAGCGCCTGAAGATATGGAGATTCAGTTGATTAATCCACCTCGCAGAAAAGCAGATGGAGAATCTGGTATCCCTTTACGTTCTTCGCAAATGCTGAGTATGGCAAAAAGCTCAGCCCATAAAGAAGGAGCTGCTAAGTTTATTGATTTCTTTCAAAACAGTGAAGAAGCCAATGAAATTTTAAAAGGAGAACGTGGTGTGCCAATCATGTCGAATATTCGAGAACAGCTCGCTCGTGCAGATGATGCAACTTTGCAAGCGACATTTGACTATTTAGAAATGATTTCCGATATGGACA
Organism: Enterococcus sp. FSL R5-0957; assembly: GCF_038008005.1. NCBI lineage: Bacteria > Bacillati > Bacillota > Bacilli > Lactobacillales > Enterococcaceae > Enterococcus > Enterococcus sp. FSL R5-0957. The sequence goes on along the minus strand of NZ_JBBOYG010000001.1, from coordinate 1,518,428 downwards.
ACGGCGAAGTGAATGTCTTTGATAGTGCTTTGAATCCGGAAATTCAAGACCAATACAATCTTTTAGTTGAAAAAGTCATTTATGAAGAAGTAACAGCAGAAGAAGCAGCAGAGAGTCTTTATGAGTTTGCGTCAAATATTCTAGGATAGCAGCAGGAGGAAGGCATGAAAAAAGAAAAACTAAAACGGTTCTTGGATCAAGACAATGTGGTCGGTTACGTATTTGCTTCTCCATTCATCCTAGGATTTCTATTGATAACAGTGATACCGATGATCTTGTCACTTTATTATTCGTTCACCGATTATCGTTTGGGAAATCCAGTCTCATGGATCGGCTTGGATAATTATATAAAGATGCTGAGTGATGCCCGTTTTTTGAACTCCATCCGAGTCACTTTTCTCTATGTATTTGCATCTGTACCTGTGAAACTGATCTTTGGTCTATTGATTGCTTATCTTTTAACGAGGAATATCAAAGGAACGACTTTCTTTCGTTCTTTGTATTATGTGCCTAGTTTGATCGGTGGCAGTATTTCTATCGCTCTAGTTTGGCGGGAGTTGTTTTCTAAAAACGGGTTAGTGAATATTTTTCTGGAACGATTAGGCGCACCTGCGCTTTCCTGGTTTAGCGATCAAAAACTGGTCATGATCCCTCTTGTTTTGATGTCTGCTTGGCAATTCGGTTCGGCAATGATCATCTTTGCTGCAGGTATCAAAGAGATCCCAGGCTCGTATTATGAAGCGGCAGAGATCGATGGAGCGAACAAATGGCAGACGTTTTACAAGATCACGTTACCTCTTCTTTCGCCGATCATTTTGTATAACTTGGTTATGCAGACAATCGCGGCGTTTATGACTTTTACGCAGGCATTTATCATTACCCAAGGTGGTCCGAATGATGCCACGAACTTTTATGCTCTTTATGTGTATAACCAAGCTTTTTCTTTTAATTCTATGGGGTATGCTAGTGCTATTTCGTGGATCATGCTGTTGATTATGGGAGCTGTCACCTTTCTGATTTTCAAATCATCAAAAAAATGGGTCGTTGTGTGAATGAGAGGAGGAAAAAATGAATAATACAGTAACGAAATGGTTTCAATACGATTTTATTTTGCTATTAGGTCTAGTCATGATTTATCCGGTCTTATGGATGATCGCAGGTTCTTTTAAAACGGATCAAGAGATTCTGAGTGGTTCGCTGAATTTGATTCCAGAGACTTTTCAATGGGAAAATTACGCAAAAGGATGGGCGGGGTTTGCTGGAATTTCATTTTTTACTTTCTTTAGGAATTCGTTTGTCATCTCTGCAGTTTCGACGATAGGGACAGTTCTGAGCTCGACTTGTATTGCTTACGCATTATCGAGAATTGATTTCAAAGGAAAAAGATTCTGGTTCGTCGTCATGTTAGTAACGATGATGATTCCTGCACAAGTGATTTTGATTCCGCAGTTTATTATTTACAATCGGCTGAATTTGGTTGGGACGTATGTGCCGCTGATTTTACCACATTTTTTTGGACAAGCATTTTTCATTTACCAGATCATGCAATTCATGGTCAGCATCCCCAAAGAGTTAGATGAATCAGCGATTATTGACGGATGCAGCAAGTATAGTGTCTTTACCAAAATTATTTTTCCTTTGCTGAAACCTTCGATCATCACGACGATCATCATCCAGTTTTATTGGAAATGGGACGACTTCATGGGACCATTGATTTATTTAAACAAGCCGAGATCTTACACGGTATCGATTGCCATCAAATTATTTGCAGATGCTGGATCTAGTACGACTTACGCGAGTATGTTTGCGATGTCTACGTTGTCGCTGCTACCGGTTTTTCTGATTTTCTTATTCTTCAATAAATATCTTGTCCAGGGGATCAGTACAAGCGGTCTGAAGGGCTGAATATGAAAAAGCCAATAGAAGAGATGTTTCTTTACAAGCTCAACTACTATTTCTGTCGGATTTTTTTAACCAGTCTTATCAGTAATGCTCTTTTCGCTTTAGTTCTAGGATGTTTGTTCACTTTAGGATTAGTGCTGTCTGCTCGTGTTGTCTATCTGATTTATTTTTTGATGATGTATCCTTCTTATTATCTATCTGTCCATTACTTGGCAGAAAAAAAGGTATGTTGGAGGAAAGAAAAAATCAAACGGATGTGTTTCATCATTACGTTGTTTCAGCTGTTTGTCATTATTTTTGCAGTTGATTGGTATTTATTAGTGGGAAAGATTGGAGCTTGGTATCTGATTCCTTTTCTATTGTGTCTGTTGCTTTTTGTATCCCATAGTTTTTTTAGTACGCTAATTGATATCTGCAAAGAAGATAAAGCAGATAGTCTTGTTTATTTGATCAAAAGGAATATCTGGCTGTTGTCAAAAAACGTCAAAGGGTTTCTGTGGTATTTATGCCTTTTGTATGGACTGTTCTGGTGTATACAGCATGATTTTTTACTCACTGCATTACTGTATCCAGGGCTGCCATTTGTCACAGTATTTTGCTTAAAAGAAAAGGAGAATGACTTTAAATGAAGAAAAAATATGTACAAGTCGGACTTGGTGGGAGAGCGCGTTTTTTTTATGAGGCAATTGCCTCTACGTATCATCAAACTTGTGAACTAGTCGGTTTTTGTGATGTATCTCAAACAAGGATGGATTATGCAAATCGGATACTTGTGAACAAGTATGGACAGAAAAAAGTAAAGACATGTATGCCATCACAATTTGAGCAACTACTGGATGACGTACGGCCGGCTGAAGTCATTATTACGTCAGTAGATCGAACGCATCATGATTATATCATTCGTGCAATGAAAAAAGGATATGATGTTATTTGCGAAAAACCTCTGACTATCGATGAGGAAAAAGCTCAAGAAATAATAACGGTCCAAAAACAGACGGGAAGAAGCCTGCGAGTCACTTTTAATTATCGTTATGCACCGTATCACACGAAGATAAAGGAACTGATAGAAAGTGATGTGATTGGTGATGTGTTTTCTATTCACTTCGAATGGCTGTTAAATACGCAACACGGGGCAGATTATTTCAGAAGATGGCATCGAAATAAGCACAATAGCGGCGGGCTTCTTGTTCATAAATCTACCCATCATTTTGATCTAGTGAATTTTTGGTTGAACAGCCGTCCCAAAAAGGTATTTGCATTCGGTGGATTAAACTTTTATGGGATGCATAATGCGGAGAAACGCGGAGTAGAAACATTTTACAGTCGATGCTATGGAAGAGAACTAGCTAAAGCTGATCCATTTGCTATAGACCTGTCAGCCAATGAGGAATTGCGAGAAATGTATTTAGAAGCAGAAAAAGACAGTGGATATATTCGTGACCGCAGTGTATTTTCCGATGATATCTCTATTGAAGATACACTAGGCGTAACGGTCAAATATGAAACTGGTGCGATTTTGACGTATTCGCTAAACGCGTATATGCCGTGGGAAGGATTCAATGTTTCTTTCAATGGCAGCAAAGGACGGATCGAAATGAAAGTGATCGAAAAGTCTTACATCAATGCAGGTGGAGATAAAAAGGATGAAGGAGCAGCCGTTCTTCAGTCCATCCATGTCTATCCGATGTTCGGTGAGCCATATGAGGTAATCGTCGAACAAGAAGCGGGCGGACATGGCGGAGGAGATACGCGTTTATTAGATGATCTATTTGGTGAAGAAAAAGAAGAAGATCCGTGGAATCGGGCAGCAACTCACGTAGATGGTATTTTGTCGATTTTGACAGGAATCGCAGCAAATCATTCTATTGCTTCAGGAAAAGCAGTAGTGATTGACGAGCTTGTCAGCTTAAAAGAATAAGAATAGATTTACGGAAATTACTTCCCGTAGTTTATAAAATCTTGCCTTATTGCCGATAGGCTGTCTTTTGAACACTATTTATTCGGAAAAAGGGGCTATGACATGCTTTTTGTCATGCCTTCTTTTTATGTGGGCTGCTTTTTTAGATAGGAGAAAATAAAAATAACTATTTAAACCCGAACAAAAAGGAATAATGCATTAAAAATCATTAGATTTTACAAAAAAATAAGTAAACCACGTTGTCAGTTTCAGAAAGTAGTGTTAGACTGTTTTCAATATTTGAAACAACATTTTTTATTCAAATATGGCAAACTGCCTTCACGTGCAAAACAGTTGCAAGAAAATGAATTTACACTATTATTAGTTTTACATACCTACTTATATATCGTCATAATATGGATGACAGTTTCTAGCCAGTACCGTAAATGCTGGACTATAAGTAAAAGATTGGCTATTTCACCCTTCTTTTCTTATGATAAAGTGGAGGGTGTTTTTCTTTAACAGAAACATAGTAGGTTTTTGCACAAAAGCGGTTATTTCGGTATTAATAAATGATAAAGGAGCAAATAAAGTGAAAGAATTAGTTGAACGTATTCAAAAAGACGGACGTATATTAGGCGAGGGCGTATTAAAAGTCGACAGCTTCGTCACTCACCAAGTAGACCCTGTATTGATGGAACAAATGGGAAAACGGTTTGCAGAAGTATTTAAAGAACAAGGAATCACGAAAGTTGTGACCATTGAAGCTTCTGGGATCGCACCAGCTTTATTTGCTGCAAAAGAATTAGATGTTCCAATGATCTTCGCTAGAAAAGCAAAAAGTTTGACGATGGATGAAGAATTATTGACAGCTTCTGTTTATTCTTTTACGAAACAAGTGACAAGTACGATTTCTATTTCTCGTAAATTCTTATCTTCAGAAGACAAAGTATTGATTATCGACGATTTCTTGGCAAACGGACAAGCGGCAAAAGGATTGATCGAATTATGCCAGCAAGCTGGAGCTCAAGTAGAAGGAATCGGGATCGTCATCGAAAAGTCTTTCCAAGATGGACGTCAGTTACTTGAAGAAATGGGATTGAGAGTCGTTTCTCTTGCGCGTATTGCTTCCTTGACGAATGGACAAGTTGAGTTTCTTGAGGAGGACGCATAATCGTGGAAAAAGAAACACAAAATGGAAAAGCTGCGGTTTTAGGGCTGCAGCATCTGCTAGCGATGTATGCAGGAGCAGTAGCGGTGCCTCTTTTGATCGGTACAGGACTAGGCTTTAATCAAGAACAGATGACTTATTTGATTTCAATTGATATCTTTATGTGTGGATTAGCGACATTATTGCAATTGACAGTTAACCGATTTTTCGGAATTGGCTTGCCTGTCGTTTTAGGATGTGCGATCCAAGCAGTAGCTCCACTGATCTTGATCGGAACCAATGAAGGAGTAGGAGCTATCTACGGATCTATTATCGCTTCTGGGATCTTTGTTGTGTTAGTTTCTGGTGTCTTTTCTAAAATTAAAAAACTATTCCCTCCTATAGTAACAGGAACGGTTATCACCGTTATTGGTTTGACTTTGATTCCTGTAGCAATCGAGAAAATGGGTGGAGGTAATGCAACAGCAGCTGATTTTGGTGACAAAACAAATCTACTACTTGCATTTGTGACGATTCTCCTAATTGTAGGCGTGCAAATGCTGGCAAAAGGGTTCATTCGTTCAATCGCGGTATTGATTGGTTTAGTCGGAGGAAGCATCTTAGCTGCTTTCATGGGAATGATTGATCTGAGCGCGATTGGAGATGCGCCGTTGTTCCATGTTCCACAACCCTTTTATTTTGGTAAACCAACTTTCGACGTATGGTCGATTTTACTAATGATCATCATTTCCATGGTCAGCATGGTAGAATCAACAGGTGTATATTTTGCACTTGGTGACATTACTGGGAAAAATGTTGGAGAAGAAGAATTGAAAAAGGGATATCGTGCAGAAGGACTTGCCGTTATCTTAGGCGGTATTTTCAATACATTCCCTTATACTGGCTTTTCTCAAAATGTCGGATTGGTTCAACTTTCGGGAATCAAAACAAGAAAACCCATCTATTTCTCTGCATTCTTCTTGATTGTTTTAGGATTATTCCCTAAAATCGGTGCGTTAGCACAAATCATCCCTGAGCCGGTACTTGGTGGAGGAATGTTAGTCATGTTCGGGATGGTGGCAGTCCAAGGAATCCGTATGCTGTTGGAAGTTGATTTCAGCAATGATAAAAATCTATTGATTGTTGCTGTTTCTGTTGGATTTGGGCTGGGTTTCAATGTTACGCCGACATTATTCAGTCAAATGCCGCAAACATTGCAAATGTTCACTGGAAATGGCATCGTAATGAGTAGCATTACGGCTATCATATTGAATTTGATCTTTAATGGATTGAAAAAAGATGAAGAAATATTGGAAGAAGCCTTCAAGAAGTAATAGAGCAAAAGAAAGGTTGTGAAATCAGCGTTTTGACCTGATTGTTAGAGAAACAAACGGAAAAATAGTTCCTCGTATTTTGCCGTTTGTTTGAGCTAATACCGAGGGTCAGCTGATTGAACACCGTTTATCCATAAAAAGGAATGTGACCTAACTTTTGTCACATTCCTTTTTTTCATCTTTAATAAACACGAACAATAAGATGTTTTTCTTTGTTAACATTCGAAATTTCTTTGACATCAAAAAATGTGATTGTTAAAATATGAATGTAGAAAAACTGGGAGGAAAAACAATGACAGCAAAAATCTCTGTGATTATGGGGAGTACTTCAGATTGGGAAACAATGAAAGAAGCATGTCAAATATTGGATGAATTCGGTGTGTCTTATGAAAAAAAGGTCGTTTCTGCTCATCGAACCCCAGATTTGATGTTTGAATATGCACAAAACGCTCGAAAAAAAGGAATCAAGATCATTATTGCAGGGGCAGGGGGAGCCGCGCATCTGCCGGGTATGGTCGCATCAAAAACAACTTTGCCGGTTATCGGTGTACCGGTCCAATCACGAACATTAAATGGTTTGGATTCGCTTCTTTCGATTGTCCAAATGCCTGGAGGAGTACCTGTAGCTACTACAGCAATCGGAAAAGCGGGAGCAATTAATGCTGGACTACTTGCGATACAGATGCTTTCCATGTATGATTTAGAATTGGAGGCTAAATTGGCTGAAAGACGTTCAATGTTGGCTAAAACTGTTATAGAAAGTAGTGATCAACTTGGTTAAACCTTTGTTGCCTGGTTCAACGATCGGGATCGTCGGTGGCGGTCAATTAGGTCGTATGATGGCGATTAGTGCAAAAGAAATGGGCTTTAAAGTAGGTGTGCTGGATCCTGTGAGCGATTGTCCAGCCGCACAAGTTGCAGATTGGCACATTGAAAGTGTCTATGATGACACCTTTGCGCTGAAAGAGCTTGCCAGAAGAACAGATGTCATTACCTATGAATTCGAAAATGTCAGTGTAGGGGCGTTAAATGCGATTTTACCCATGTCATTTATTCCTCAAGGGACAGACTTGCTTGCGATTACGCAAGACCGCCTGTTAGAAAAATCTTTTTTGGAAACGAACAACATCGTGATTGCTCCTTATGCAACGATCGTCAGTCCGACGGATATCCAAGATGCGATTGACGGGATTGGCTATCCTTGTGTTTTGAAAACCACTCGAGGCGGCTATGATGGCAAGGGGCAGTATGTTTTGAAAAGTCGGGCGGATCTAGCTCCTGCCATGGACCTTTTAAGAGAAGGAACCTGTGTTTTAGAAGCATGGATCCCGTTTGAAAAAGAGATTTCGATCATGGTGGCAGGAAATGGTCAAGGAGATTTCACGACTTTTCCGGTCGTGGAAAACATCCACCACAACAATATTCTTCATGAAACGATTGCTCCAGCCGCGATTGATCAGGATGTGATCGAGGAGGCTGAGCGTATTGCCCGTGTGATTGCAGAAGCAGTGAGCCTTTCAGGTGTTTTAGGGGTAGAAATGTTTTTAACAAAAACAGGCGGGCTATATGTGAATGAATTAGCTCCTCGTCCTCACAATTCTGGACATTATTCTATCGAAGCTTGTTCTATGAGTCAGTTCGATGCCCATATTCGAGGTATTTGCGGATGGCCATTAGGAGAAAAAGTGCGTCTGACAAGCAATGCAGTGATGGTCAATGTTTTGGGAGAACAACTGCTGGAAAGCTATCGCTTGATCGAGAATAAGCCAGACTGGCAATTTCATTTCTATGGAAAAAAACAAGCAAAAAAAGGTCGCAAGATGGGACATATCACTATCTTGACAGAAGATATCCAGCAAACGCTGGAAGAAATCAAACAAACGAATATTTGGGATTAGAGGAGAAAAAACATGTTAGAACGTTATACACGCCCTGAAATGGGGAATATCTGGACGGAAGAGAACAAATACCGTGCGTGGCTTGAAGTCGAGATTTTAGCAGATGAAGCTTGGGCAGAACTTGGTGAAATCCCGCAAGAAGATGTGAAAAAAATTCGTGAGCATGCATCATTTGATATCGATCGGATCTTGGAAATCGAAAAATCAACACGCCATGATGTCGTTGCGTTTACACGAGCGGTTTCTGAAACATTGGGAGAAGAAAGAAAATGGGTCCATTATGGTCTAACAAGTACGGATGTCGTAGATACTGCTTATGGCTATCTCATCAAGCAAGCAAATGATATTTTACGGGAAGACTTGAAACGTTTTACGGAAATCATTGGCGAAAAAGCAAAAGAACACAAATATACTGTGATGATGGGTCGGACACACGGTGTCCATGCTGAACCAACTACTTTTGGATTGAAACTTGCCACATGGTATTCAGAAATGAAACGGAACATCGAACGATTTGAACATGCGGCAAAAGGAGTAGAAGCAGGAAAAATCTCAGGAGCAGTGGGGACGTTCGCAAATATCCCGCCATTTATTGAAGAGTATGTATGTAAACAATTGGGGATCCGTCCGCAAGAAATCTCTACTCAAGTTCTCCCTCGGGATCTACATGCTGAATATTTCTCAGCGATGGCGCTTATTGCTACAAGTATTGAACGTTTTGCAACAGAGATACGCGGATTGCAAAAATCCGAAACACGTGAAGTAGAAGAATTTTTTGCGAAAGGTCAAAAAGGTTCTTCTGCTATGCCGCACAAAAGGAATCCGATCGGTTCAGAAAATATGGCTGGTCTAGCCAGAGTGGTGCGCGGACACATGGTCACTGCCTATGAAAATGTCACATTATGGCATGAAAGAGATATTTCTCATTCTTCAGCAGAACGAATCATCTTGCCTGATACCACGATTTTATTGAATTACATGTTAAATCGTTTTGGCAATATCGTTAAAAATCTAACGGTCTTTCCTGAAAACATGAAGCGGAATATGTCTGCAACATTTGGCTTGATTTATAGCCAGCGCGTTATGCTGAAATTGATCGATAAGGGAATGACAAGAGAAGAAGCTTATGATCTTGTTCAGCCAAAAACTGCGTACGCTTGGGACAACCAAGTGCAGTTCCGCCCGCTGTTAGAAGAAGATCCAACCATCACATCGGTATTATCAAAAGAAGAAATAGACGATGCCTTTGATTATCATCATCATTTGAAAAACGTTGACGTGATATTCAAACGAGTAGGTTTGGAATAAAGAAGAGTGAGTTGCAAAATTCAATTAAAATAGAATAGCAAAAATAACCAAAAAAGAAGCAGAGCCGTTAGCGGTTCTGCTTCTTTTAGTTTATTATGTTTTCTTATCAATGATAGGAACCTGACTTTAAAAGCGACATACTACTGCTTTATCGTACCTTTATCTATACAAAATGTAGGAGTCAAGCATAAATGGCTTGGCTATTATAACTAAAATGCTGGTTATGGAGATGTTGCAGCAAGTTTTCGAGAAAAGCGTATTCCATCTCTTGTCCATTGAATAAGATCTGGATACGATAATGATTTTTGAAACGCTTCTGTTCATGAATCTGACTGATTAAAAGTTCGCCTTTGTGTTCTGTCTGATAAAGAAAAGTCCTTTTACGGCATTCAGCACAGCGCTTGGTTGCTCGGCGGATTTTTCGGAATGTATAAAAACTAGTATCTTTATTGCATAAATAAACGTCTTTGATCGACAGCAAATCATTATATAGACAGGAACGTTCTTCAGCTGTTAATTCTGATAAAAAAAGCTGACCTTGTTTTATTGCATCTTCCATCGGCAAGTGCCTCCTCGAACCCATTATCCAAATTTTTAGTTAATTCTAATATACCATCATTAAGTATAAATGTAAACGCTTGTTGATGGTATAAGATTTTCGTTTCTGATAAAACACGAACATTAAAAGAATCTAATGCCTTAAATGTACATATTTTTGTTGATTTATAAAAAGATGATTGCTAAAATTTAAAGTGAAAACACGAACAAAAAACGATGTATTTGCTTTTAATGTAAATAAAAAGGAGAGACGTACATGGAGAAGAAAGAACTTTTGTATGAAGGGAAAGCCAAAAAAATATATCTTACTTCTGATGAGAACTTGATTTGGATTGAATATTTAGATCAGGCAACTGCGTTGAATGGAGCGAGGAAAGACCAGATAAGTGGAAAAGGAGAATTGAATAATCAAATCACAAGTGCAATTTTCCGTTATCTGACTCAAAGAGGAATAAAAAATCATTTTATTGAACAATTGTCTAAAACCGAACAATTAGCAAAAAAAGTACAAATTATCCCTCTGGAAGTGGTTATCCGAAATATTGCAGCAGGAAGTTTCTCAAAACGTCTAGGTGTTCCCGAAGGTAAAGAATTAGTCAAACCAATCATTGAATTCTACTATAAGGATGACCAGTTGGATGATCCATTTATCAATGAAGAGCATATCTATTTCTTACAACTTGCAAAACCGGAAGAAATCAGTGAGCTGAAAGCCCAAGCGTTGGCTATTAATGAAATTTTGACCGAATTATTTGCTAAGGTCGGTTTGGTTTTAGTAGATTTCAAGCTAGAGTTTGGCCGGTCGAATGGACAAATTTTGCTTGCGGATGAAGTAACACCGGATACTTGCCGATTATGGGATGAACGTACGAATGAACATATGGACAAAGACGTTTACCGCAGAGATCTAGGTGATTTGATCCCAGTCTATCAAGAAGTATATAACCGTCTATCGGAACTAACTGAAGAAAAGGAGCGAGTATGATGTATTTCGTAAAAGTATATGTAACCTATAAAGATTCAGTGTTAGATCCTCAAGGGGAGGCAGTAAAAAAAGCAGTCCATCGTATGGGATATGAAACAATCGAAGATATCCGAATAGGAAAATACTTTGAGATACAACTTGCTGATGCAGAAGAACCGATCGATACAGTGATTGAAACGATTTGTGACAAGCTGCTTGCAAATGTAAATATGGAAACATATCGATATGAAATCAAAAAAATGGAGGAAGTATAACATGAAATTTGCGGTCATCGTTTTTCCAGGTTCAAATTGTGACGCAGATATGTTATGGGCAGTTCGCGAGATCATGGGCGCTGATGCCGAATTTGTACGGCATGATGAGTCCTCTTTAGAAGGATTTGATGGGGTTTTACTGCCGGGAGGATTCTCATATGGAGACTATTTAAGATGTGGCGCGATTGCCCGGTTTTCTACAATCATGGAAGAAGTGATTCGTTTTGCTGAAGAAGGGAAACCAGTATTCGGTACATGCAATGGATTCCAGATATTGACAGAAGCAGGACTTTTGCCAGGTGTACTGAGACGAAATGAGTCTTTGCATTTTATTTGCAAAACTGTACCATTGAAAGTCAACCCTAAGACGGCCTTTACTTCAGAGTATGAAGCCGACGAAATAATCTATCTTCCAGTTGCTCACGGGGAAGGAAATTATTTCTGTGACGAAGAAACACTTCAAGAACTAAAAAAAAATAATCAGATTGCCTTTACTTATAATGACAACATCAACGGCAGCGTGGAAAACATTGCAGGGATTACGAACAAAGCAGGGAATGTGTTAGGAATGATGCCTCATCCAGAACGTGCAGTAGAAGACTTGCTAGGATCAGAAGATGGGAAACGGTTCTTTGCTTCCATTTTAAAAAACTTCGGAAAGGTGACCGTATAGATGAAAACATTGAAAGAACCGACAGCTGAAGAGATCAAGAAAAAAAGAATCTATGCCGAATGGGGATTGACTGATGAAGAATATCGAATGATCGAAGAAGATATCTTAGGAAGAATGCCTAATTATACGGAAACTGGACTGTTTTCTGTTATGTGGAGCGAACATTGTTCCTATAAAAATTCTAAACCGGTTCTACGCAAATTTCCTACTAGTGGACCTCATGTGTTGCAAGGCCCTGGAGAAGGCGCAGGCATCGTCGACATCGGTGATGGACTAGCAGTTGTCTTCAAAGCAGAAAGTCACAATCATCCTTCAGCCGTGGAGCCTTATGAAGGAGCTGCGACAGGAGTTGGCGGAATCATCAGAGATATTTTCAGCATGGGGGCTCGTCCAATTGCGTTGCTAGATTCATTGAGGTTCGGCGAATTAGATAATCCAAGAACGAAATATTTACTAGAAGAAGTAGTTGCAGGTATCGGCGGATACGGCAATTGTATCGGCATACCGACTGTAGGCGGCGAAATTGCATTTGATCCTTGTTATGAAGGAAACCCATTAGTCAATGCAATGTGCGTAGGTTTGATTGAACACAAACATATCCAGAAAGGGCAAGCCGCTGGCGTCGGTAATTCGATCATGTATGTAGGTGCAAAAACAGGTCGCGACGGTATCCACGGAGCAACTTTTGCCTCAGAAGAATTTAATCAAGAAGAAGAACAGCAACGTTCTGCTGTACAAGTAGGCGATCCTTTTATGGAAAAGCTGCTGCTTGAAGCGTGTTTGGAATTAATCTTGCATCATTCGGATTCTCTAATAGGTATACAGGATATGGGAGCAGCAGGACTTGTTTCATCTAGTGCGGAAATGGCTTCAAAAGCTGGCTCAGGACTTATATTGACATTAGATGAAGTCCCACAAAGAGAAACTGGGATGACACCTTATGAAATGATGCTATCGGAATCACAAGAACGGATGTTGATTTGTGTCAAATCAGGAGAGGAAGAAAAAATCCAAGAACTATTTCAGAAGTATGATCTAGATGCAGTCACTATCGGTAAAGTAACAGACGACGGGCAATATCGGCTATATCATCAAGGAGAAGAAGTAGCAAATCTGCCAGTCGATGCATTAGCTGAAGATGCACCAGTTTATCATAAAGAAATGAAAGAACCAGCTCGAATCGTAGAATTTCAGCAGTTAGCTCCTTATCAGCCAGTTATCGAAGAACCTGGACAAGTATTGCTTGATCTGCTGCAGCAACCGACGATTGCTTCAAAACGTTCAATCTACGAAACTTATGATTCACAAGTACAAACAAATACAGTTGTCCGTCCAGGAAGCGATGCTGCTGTGATGAGGGTTAGAGGGACGAATAAAGCATTAGCGATGACCACAGACTGCAACGCTCGCTATCTCTATTTGGATCCAAAAATCGGAGGACAAATAGCAGTGGCAGAAGCTGCTAGAAATATTATTGCTAGCGGTGGCAAGCCCTTGGCGATCACCGACTGCCTGAACTATGGTTCTCCTGATAAACCAGAAGTTTTTTGGGAATTATCGACTTCAGCTGATGGAATTGCTGCTGCGTGTGAAACGTTAGGAACTCCTGTTATTTCAGGAAATGTCTCTTTATATAATGAAACGGATGGTCAAGCAATCTATCCAACACCAATGATTGGTATGGTCGGATTGATTGAGGATCATAAACATATCACTACTCAGGAATTCAAAAAATCAGGGGATCTAATCTATATATTAGGTAAGACGTTTGCAGATTTTGATGGCAGTGAATTACAAAAGATGCAGCTTGGAAGAATCGAAGGTGTGATCCGAAACTTTGATCTATCCATTGAAAAGAGAAACCAAGAGTTAGTATTGACAGCCATCCAAAACGGATTGATTGAAAGTGCTCATGACTGTTCAGAAGGTGGCTTGGCAATTGCACTGGCAGAATCAGCTTTCAAACATCAGCTAGGGATATCTGTACAGTTTGAATTGTCCTCTGCTCAATTATTTGCAGAAACTCAATCAAGATTTGTGTTGACAGTCGCACCGGAAAATAAGACACGATTCGAAGAAATGATGGGTGATTCTGCTATTTTAGCAGGAAAAGTGACGGAAGAAGCGATGATCGAAATTTCAGCAACTGACGGTCAGATCAAAATAGAAACTGCAGTAGCAAGAAAGTGCTGGGAGGATGCAATCGTATGTCTTATGAAGTGAAGAGTTTAAATGAAGAATGCGGGATCTTCGGCGTTTGGGGTCATCCGGATGCCGCTAGTGTGGCATACTTCGGGCTCCATAGTCTTCAGCATCGAGGACAAGAAGGTGCGGGCATCGTGTCCAATGATCGAGGAAAGCTTATGGGTCATCGAGATCTGGGGCTGCTTTCTGAGGTATTCAAAGATCAAAGAAAACTGCAGCAGTTAACAGGAGAAGCTGCAATCGGACATGTACGTTATGCAACAGCAGGCAATGGAAGTGTGGACAATATTCAGCCTTTTCTATTCAAATTTCATGATCAGTCGATCGGCTTAGCGCATAACGGCAATTTGATCAATGCTCGTTCACTTAGAAAAGAGTTAGAGGAAAATGGGGCGATCTTCCATTCTAACTCCGATACGGAGATATTGATGCATTTGATCCGACGAAGTGAAGAAACAGATTTTTTAAATAAATTGAAAAGTGCTTTAAATGAAGTCAAAGGTGGATTTGCCTATTTATTAATGACAGAAACGGCAATGATTGCCGCTTTGGACCCAAATGGTTTTCGTCCATTAGCAATCGGACAAATGAAAAACGGAGCATACGTGATTGCCTCGGAAACTTGTGCATTAGAAGTTATCGGGGCACGTTTTATAAGAGATGTCCAGCCTGGAGAGATAGTGATTATCAATGACGAAGGAATCCAGATTGATTGCTTTACGAAGAATACGCAGCTTTCCATTTGTTCGATGGAATATATCTATTTTGCCAGACCAGATTCAAACATCGCAGGGATCAATGTGCATACTGCACGGAAAAATATGGGACGGAATTTAGCGAAAGAATCGCCAGTAAAAGCAGATATGGTCGTCGGCGTACCTAATTCTTCTTTGTCAGCCGCAAGCGGTTATGCGGAAGCTAGTGGAATCCCTTATGAAATCGGATTAGTAAAAAATCAATACATTGCCCGAACATTTATCCAGCCAACGCCTGAGCTAAGAGAGCAAGGTGTTCGAATGAAATTATCTGCTGTACGAGGAGTGGTGGAAGGTAAAAAGGTGATTATGGTCGATGATTCAATTGTTCGGGGTACGACAAGCAGACGGATCGTCCATCTTTTGAAAGAAGCAGGAGCAAAAGAAGTCCATGTGAGGATTGCTTCTCCTCCTTTGAAATATCCATGTTTTTACGGGATTGATATTCAAACGCGTAAAGAACTCATTGCGGCAAATCACACGATTGATGAAATCAAAGAATGTATCGGTGCAGATTCTTTAGGATTTTTAAGTGAAGAGGGTCTGATCGAATCGATTGGACTGAAAAAGGATGGCCCGTATTCAGGATTGTGTATGGCTTATTTCAACGGAGATTATCCAACGCCGTTATATGACTATGAAGAAAAGTATCAGGAATCGCTAAAAGAAAAAGTATCGTTCTTTTAAAAGCAGACCAAGAAGGGAGTATATGAATTCAATGGCAAATGCATACGCAAAAGCTGGCGTAGATGTCGAAGCTGGATATGAAGTAGTAGAACGGATCAAGAAGCATGTCAAAAAAACGGAACGTTTAGGTATGATGGGCGCTATAGGAGGATTCGGCGGTTGTTTTGATTTATCGGTCTTTCAATTAAAAGAGCCAGTCCTTGTCTCGGGGACCGATGGTGTGGGGACAAAATTAGCAGTGGCAATCGAAGCAGACAAACACGATACAATCGGGATCGACTGCGTAGCGATGTGTGTCAATGATATCTTAGCACAAGGCGCAGAGCCGTTATATTTCTTAGACTACTTAGCAACGGGGAAAAATGATCCGATACGTTTGGAAAATGTAGTAAAAGGTGTAGCAGATGGATGTGTTCAAGGAAATATGGCGCTGATTGGCGGAGAAACAGCTGAAATGCCTGGTATGTACTCAGGTAATGATTATGATCTAGCCGGATTTGCTGTAGGGATAGCTGAAAAATCTCAATTATTGACAGGAGAAACGATCAACCCAGGAGATGTGTTGCTTGGAATAGCATCTAGCGGGATTCATTCAAATGGGTACTCTCTTGTTCGCAAAATTTTCTTTGAGCAGCAGCAGTTTTCTTTATCATCAAAACTGCCAGAATTGAAAAAAACACTTGGCGAAGAATTGCTTGAGCCAACGAAAATCTATGTTTCTTCTTTGCTTCCGCTGATCAAAGAAAAGAAAATAAAAGGAGCTGCACATATCACTGGTGGAGGGTTTGTAGAAAATATCCCGCGAATGTTACCAGAATCTATGGCTGCACAAATCAAACTTGGCTCATGGCCGATTCTTCCAATATTCGGCTGTTTACAAAAATATGGTGAAATTCCTGAGATGGAGATGTATGAAATCTTCAATATGGGCATCGGCATGGTCCTGGCAGTCGAAGAATCGAAAGTAAAAGAAATAGTACACGAAATTGAGCAAGCTGGCGAAAAAGTTTATGAAATCGGGAAAGTGATCGCCAAAGAAAAACATCGTGTGGTGTTTATAGGAGAAGAACGATGAGAATCGCTGTTTTTGCTTCTGGAAACGGAAGCAACTTTCAAGCGCTAGCCGATTATCTATCGAAAAAAGGATTGGAATCTTCGATTGACTGGTTGTTTTGTGATCAGCCTGAAGCATATGTTTTGAAACGTGCAACTGCGTTGAGTGTACCGGCAGATTGTTTTTCACCTAAAGAATTTGATTCAAAAAAAGAGTATGAAGAAGCAATTTTGCATAAATTGAAAGAAAAAAAGATCGATTTGATCGTATTAGCTGGATATATGCGAATCATTGGACCGGTATTGCTGAAAAATTATGATAAAAGAATCATCAATATCCATCCGTCTCTTTTACCTGCCTTCCCTGGTTTGCATGGCATACGTGATGCCTTTGAAGCTGGAGTAAAAGAAACGGGTGTCACAATTCATTATATCGACCAAGGTGTAGATACTGGACCAATCATCCGGCAGGAAAAAGTGAGAATTGAACAGGAGGACACGTTCGATTCTTTAGAAGAAAAAATCCATAGAGTAGAGCATCGAATCTATCCAGAAGTGATTAGTGAAATTATTGAAAATGGAGGCTATCTGAAATGACAAGAGCATTGATCAGTGTATCAGATAAAACTGGGATTGTAGCATTTGCCCAAGGTTTGATTGAACAAGGAGTAGAAATCATTTCAACAGGAGGAACAAAGCATGCGTTGGATAAAGCTGGGATCAAAACGCTTTCGATCGAAGAAGTGACAGGGTTTCCTGAAATGATGGATGGCCGTGTCAAAACACTTCATCCTAAAATCCATGGTGGTCTTTTAGGAAGACGCGATCTCCCTAGCCATATGGAGGCAATGGAAACGGAAAATATCCAACCAATCGACTTTGTTTGTGTCAATTTATATCCTTTCAAAGAAACGATTATGAAACCAGATGTCGAAATAGCAGAAGCTATTGAAAACATTGATATCGGTGGTCCTAGTATGCTCCGTAGTGCAGCAAAAAACCATGAATTTGTCACCTCTGTTGTTGATCCATCTGACTATGAAGAAGTACTTTCAGAATTACGTCAGTATGGGCATACTTCACTTTCTTTCAGACAAAAACTAGCGGCAAAAGTCTTTCGTCATACTGCGGCATATGATGCACTGATCGCTCAATACTTAACGGATTGGGTGGAAGAAAAAGAACCGGAAAAATTGACACTTACGTATGAACGAAAACAAACGCTTCGTTACGGTGAAAATAGCCATCAAGCCGCTGCCTTTTATCAGTCCGCTCTTCTGGAAAAATATTCGATCGCAGCAGCAAAACAACTCCATGGGAAAGAACTTTCTTATAATAATATCCGAGATGCAGATGCTGCGCTACGGATCATGAAGGAATATGACGAGCCAACGGTAGTCGCCTTGAAACACATGAATCCTTGTGGTATTGGGACAGCATCTACGATTTTAGAAGCGTGGGAAGCAGCGTATGAAGCAGATCCTGTTTCAATCTTTGGTGGGATCATCGTTTTGAATCGAGAAGTAGATCTGCCAACAGCAGAACAGATGCATAAGCTGTTTCTAGAAATCATCATTGCCCCTTCTTATACACAAGAAGCTTTGGAATTACTGCAAAAAAAGAAAAACATCCGATTACTGACAATAGACTTTGCGCAGGAAGAAAATCAAAATCGAGAAGAAACGGTCTCAGTCTTAGGTGGACTTCTTGTACAAGATCAAGATCTGGCAATAGAAAATGAAGAAGAGTGGAAAGTCGTGACAAAACGTAAGCCGACTCCAGCAGAAGCAAAAGCATTGGTGTTTGCTTGGAAAGCTGTCAAACATGTGAAATCTAATGCGATCGTACTGGCAAACGAACGTCAGACAGTAGGAATCGGAGCCGGGCAGATGAATCGAGTCGGTTCAGTAAAAATTGCGATTGAACAAGCGAAAGAGAAAATGGAAGGTGCAGTTTTAGCTAGCGATGCTTATTTTCCAATGGATGATTCGGTTGAATATGCAGCCAAACATGGTATAAAAGCAATCATTCAGCCAGGAGGAAGCATCAAAGACCAAGATTCTATTGATATGGCGAATAAATACGATCTAGCAATGGTCTTTACTGATGTTCGGCATTTTAGACATTAGAGAGGAGTCGGATAAATGAACGTTTTGGTAATCGGTGCAGGTGGTCGTGAACATGCAATAAGTAAAAAACTTTTAGCCAGTCCGAAGGTGGATACGGTGTATTGTGCGCCAGGAAATCCGGGGATGACAAAAGATGGTATCAATTGTGTCGCTATCAGTGAGCGAGATCATTCAGCGTTAATCCATTTTGTTAAGAAAGAGGCTATTGATTGGAGTATCGTTGGTCCTGAAGTTCCTTTGTTAAATGGGATCGTCGATGATTTTATGGCGGAAGGATTGAAAATCTTCGGTCCGACAAAAGCAGCAGCTCTGATCGAAGGTTCGAAAAGTTTTGCTAAACAATTAATGGATACTTATCAAATCCCGACAGCTAAATCCAGAAGTTTTGAATGTTACGAAAAAGCAGCAGCGTATATCAAAGAAAATGGTGCGCCAATCGTAGTGAAAGCGGACGGCTTAGCAGCTGGGAAAGGTGTAGTCGTGGCTACCACAGTGAAGGAAGCGCTGGATGCGGCAGAACAAATGTTGAACCAGCATCGATTTGGGGATAGCAGCAAAAAAATCGTCGTAGAAGAGTTTTTGGCAGGAGAAGAATTCTCCCTTTTGGCGTTTGTCCGTGATACCAAGGTGTATCCGATGGTCATTTCGCAAGATCATAAGCGGGCATTTGATAACGATAAAGGGCCAAATACAGGCGGAATGGGTGCTTATTCACCAGTACCGCAAATTTCAAAAAAGATGATTGAAAAAGCTATGGAAGAAGTTTTAAAACCAGCGGCTTTGGGAATGAAAGAACTAGGACGCTCTTTCACGGGTGTTTTATATGCGGGTTTGATTGCTACGAAGGAAGGACCAAAAGTGATCGAATTCAATGCGCGTTTCGGTGATCCTGAAACGCAAGTCGTTCTTTCTCGGTTGAAGAGTGACTTTGCGCAAGTAATCGATGATTTATTAGAGAATCGTACAGTAGAGTTAAAGTGGCAGCAAGAAGGATACAATGTAGGCGTTGTGGTTGCAGCTGCCGGTTACCCCGAAGAATATGAGACAGGAATGGTTCTACCAGATTTTCCGGAAGAAGAGCTTTCTGTTTACTATGCTGGAGTTTCCTCAAATAACGGCAAACTAGTTGGAGCAGGAGGACGTCTTTATTTAGTAGAAGCATACGGTGAGACGATCAAAGAAGCACAGAAAAAAATCTACACCGCGTTAATGGATAAAACGACAGATAGAACATTTTATCGTACAGATATTGGAGAAAAAGCTGCCAATAGCGAACTGATCGTGAAGTAAATCAGCTGCTTCCATTTATAAAAAATACAACAAACATAATCGGAAGCGCCGATTTTAGTGAAGCCTTTTCATAAAGAGTGTGGTACACTTTTGTTGTGTATATAAATAAGGAGGAGTTCAGATGAAAAAAATTCAATTAGGTACTTCTGATCAGAAAGCAGCTGCAGTGATCTTAGGCTGTATGCGTATCAACAATGCGGAAGATCCAGTAAAAGTGATTGAGACAGCTTATGAAAACGGCATTGATTTTTTTGACCATGCAGATATTTATGGAAACGGTGAATATGAAGAAATCTTTGCAGATGCTCTAGCAAAAACATCAATCAAACGAGAAGATCTTTTTATTCAAACAAAATGTGGAATCGTTCCAGGTGTGATGTTTGATTTTTCTAAAAAACATATCATTGAATCTGTAGAAAAAAGTTTGACCCGTCTGAAAATGGATTATGTGGATGCTTTACTTCTTCATCGTCCAGATACATTGGTAGAACCAGAGGAAGTAGCTGAAGCGTTTGATGAATTGGAACGGTCAGGAAAAGTTCGTTATTTTGGCGTCAGCAATCAAAAACCAATGCAAATCGAATTGCTGAAAAAATATGTTCGTCAACCATTAGTAGCTAATCAGCTGCAATTTGGCTTGAAACATACTGGAATGATCGATCAAGGGATTCATGTCAATATGACAGATGAAGCAAGTATCGATCATGACGGTAGTGTACTTGATTATTCCCGATTGCATGATATGACGATCCAAGCATGGTCACCATACCAGTATGGATTTTTTGAAGGTGTATTTATCGGGAACGAAAAATTCCCTGAATTAAACCAAACATTAGAAGAACTAGCAGCTAAATATCAAACGACACCAACTGGCTTGGCTTCTGCTTGGATTTTGCGCCATCCAGCCAATATGCAAGTGATCGCCGGTACGATGAACATAGGGCGAATCAAGGAAATCGCTCAAGCTTCAGAAATTAATATGTCTCGGGAAGATTGGTACGAATTGTACCGTGCTGCTGGAAACATTTTACCTTAAAGATTGTCATAAGCAGGTCAAAAGGGCTATAAATTAAAAAGACAGAATAACTTGAAAGCTGTTTTCAGCTTCGAGATATTCTGTCTTTTTTAATTGCAAATGGAAAGAGTATCATTGTACGGATTTCGTTTATTGGTTATTTTTGTTTTTAAGGAAAAGCTGTGTCCGATATTCTTTTGGAGAAATCCCTTGTTTTTTCTTAAATAAATAACTGAAATAGTTAGGGTCATTATAACCAATTTCAAAAGCAATATCTGAAATACGATAGTCTGATTGCTGCAATAATTTTTTTGCTAATTCGATTCTTTGTTCTGTCAGATAATCGATGAATGTTTGGTTAAACGATTGAGAAAAAATCGTACTGAAATGAGAGGGACTTAATGCAACTTGTTGAGCGACCCAAGTTAAGGACATATCTGGATCGGTAAAATTTTCTTTGATAAAATCCAATGCATGGTTCAAAATTGGCTGATATTTGTTCCTTGAAGGCTGTGAGGGCAGAGCAGTTAAGAAAGAAATGAACATATAAACTGTCGAACGGTAAAGCGAGTCGTCGGCGCTGATTGCTAAGCGTTGACTGGTGGATGTGCAATGAACCATTTCTTGCGGGATTTTCTTTTCTTTCAGGCAGACATGCTGGAGTAGCTTAGTCAAGACAAATAAACGATATAATCGTGTTCGAGTTGGTGTGCCTTGTGGTTTCGTCAAGTGTTCGATGTACTTAGATACTTCGTTTTTCGATAATGAAGACAAATCAAGTGAGAGGTCAAAGTAAAAGACAGAATCAACTGGAAGTTTCGCTTCTTGAATCAAATCCTCATAGCTGATAATTTGTTCTTTAAGGGAACTGGCGGTTTCAAGTATCATCTGCGTGATCTCAAAAGATGCAGGTAATTCGCTGATTCTTTCTGCGACAGGACCAATGGCGACAGAAAAATTATTTTTTTGTCCCTTTTCTAATTCATGGACCAACGTTTGGGCTACCTGATAACTGGTCTCGATCACATTTTCTTCAAGAGAATCAACTATTAAAAATTTGATGAATCGAGAGGAAACAGCAGAGAAGATCACTTGTTGATTCTCCCTAAATAAAAACTTCAAATAATCACTGAGATGAGCGTAATCTTCAAAGTCTGTACTGACTTGGTTTGCTGCTAATAATACGGTCATTTTTTTCCCTGCTAAAGAGCGATTGAAAGATTCAGCAAGTTTCAATGTTTCACTGATAGTAAGTGAGCCTTTGAACAAACCGTTCAAGAAATGATTTTTTTTCAATTCGAAAACAAGATCAGAAGAAGTGTGCGTTTCTTTTTGCTGCAAATCTAAAGCAGTTACTGCTTTTTCTATTGCTTGTTTCAATTCGTTACTTTTAATCGGTTTAAGCAGATAATCATCTGCCTGTACCTGGATTGCTCCTTTCATATAATCGAAATCGTCGAATCCACTAATAAATATGAGACGAGTCCAAGGAAGTAGTTTCCTTGCTTCTTTTGAAAAAGTCAACCCGTCCATGAAAGGCATTTGGATATCAGTCAGAATGATGTCGGGCTGTAAGTCGATAATTGAAGACAGTGCCATCTCACCATCTCCAGCTTCGCCGACATAAGTGATTGGATAATAAGAACCAAGGACAGTTATTTGTTCCCGCAAGTTATTGCGAATGAGGTATTCGTCTTCGATGATAAAAACTTTATACATGTTTGTTTCCTCCAATTGTTTTGGGAGATAGAGGGATCATCAGTGTGACAGTTGTTCCTTCTCGGTATTTGCTGTCAATCGTGATAGGTTTTTGATCATTTCCGTAATAAAGAAGGAGACGCTTGTTTACGTTGTAAAGTCCGTAGCCGATACTGAAATCTGAATCGATACCTTTGGCTAACTCTTTACGTATTTCTGCCAGTTTTTCTGCAGGGATGCCAATCCCGTTGTCTGTGACTTTGAATTGGATCATCTCATCGATTTTGCATGCGGTAATACGAATAAATCCTTTGTGACGGACGTACTTCGTTCCATGGTATACAGCATTTTCAATCAATGGCTGCAAGATCATTTTTAAAATAGAAACAGGAAAAAGTGTTTCTGGTATATCGATCTTATAGTCAAGCATATGGCCGTATCTTATTTTTAAGATGACTAGATAATCATTGATATGGCTAATTTCTTTTTCAAGAGGAATCCAGTCTTGTCCTTTGCTTAAAGACGTACGAAAAAAGCCGGAAAGTGCATGGGTCATAGTCAGAGCTTCTTCAAAGCAGTCTTGTTCGATCAAAGAAATAATGGCATCCAAACTGTTATAAATAAAATGGGGAGTAATCTGAGCTTGCAATACACGAACTTCACTTTGTGCTAAATGGTATTGTTTCAAAGCGTTCTCCCGTAAAGACTGGTTTAGATCTTCCGCCATTTTATTCATGCTAGCGGTAAGTGTTTGTAATTCCAGTGTTTCCGGCAGGGTTAAACGAAAGCCAAGGTTCCCTGAAGAAAGTTGTTCTGACATCTCGATCAGCTGATTGATCGGTTCTTGGACCTTTCTCTCTAAAAAGCGACGATTCTTTTTCGCATAGAAAAAAATGGTACTAAGAACTCCAAGTTCCACTATTGTTAATAGAATGAGCGAGCGGACAAGTGTCGTATTTTTTTTGCTTGCTAAGTCGATCTCCACACGAACAAAATCTTGTAAGATATCTGACAGCAGTTGAGTGACAGAATCTACCTGATTGATGATCTCTTCATTGGTATCCATAAAATCTTTTGCCAAGATATTATTGATCAGCTCGTTTTGATAATCTTCCAGTGTATCGATCGTACGTAGCGATACATCTAACGTACTAATTTCTTTAAGTGTATTTGTATTATTTTTGATCTCTCGAATATCATTCCTAAGTTCTTCTAGGATATTTTCCTCATTGAACTCATCTACGGTTACTTGGCCAGAAATCAAGTCCCACATACTTTCCAAAACTTTTTGATCAACCTTCAAAGCAATTGCATCTGCTTTTTGGATATTTGCGATCGTCTGTTGATAAATCAAAAGCTGTTGCGAATATAACAGTATGCTCAGTAGCAAAGGGATAACAGCAAATAGAAGCATGGCTTTGTTTGCTTGGGCAAAAATCTGTTTTATGCTTAAATTTTTTGTCATGATACTTCTCCAGTCAATAATTTCTGGTTGGAATATTAGTCATATTCTGTTGGGAAAAGACAGTCTCGGAAATAAAAATATCTTTAGGTAATGTTTTTCCTGTTTGAATATTTCCAAAATAACGAGTAACGGTATTGGCTACATACCAGCCGACATCAGGTTTACACTCGACTACGCAATTGACGATTCCTGACCGCAGCTTCTCGATCATATCTTCTTGTCCATCAATCGTTACAATAATCAAATCTTTTCCAGGTTTAACCGATGTTTCTTTTATCGCAGCTAAAGCACCGTGGGTCATTTCATCACTATGGCTGTATAATACATCGATTTCGGATAAATCATTTGTTTCTAAATATCGTTTCATCTGGTCTTTTCCTTTCATCCGAATAAAATCACCGACAATTCGGTGAACAATAGTCATTGGAGGTTTATGGTCGATGGTTCCATCTTTTTTTAGGGTTGGTTTACGATTGATTGATTCCAAAAATCCTTCGGAGCGTAGCTTGGTCGGTGTGGAGTTCTCTGAACCAGCAAGTTCTAGGATTCTGATTTCCTGTTTCTTTGAATTTGTGAAGTGATTGCTGACAAATAAACCCGCCCGATTTCCTTCTGCTTTGAAACTGGGGCCAATGTGGGTGACGAAAAGCTCGGGATCATTCGTTTGAATATGTCTGTCGACAAGTATGACAGGGATCCCTGCTCGCTTTGCTTCTTTTAATACAGAGTCCCACCCGGATTCTTGCAAAGGAGTAAAAATGATCATATCCACTTTATAGGCAATGAACGTCCGTATATCTTGGATTTGCCGTTCCTGATTCATGTAGCCATTTCGGTAGAGAACTTGGTAATCTTCTTTTTCAAGCGCAGTGATAATTGATTCAGTATGCTTTTTCCGCCAGCTACTCTCCGTTCCTGATTGCGAAAAACCAACGACTAGTGGGTCAGGTGCATCCTTTGTATTAAGTGTACACCCCATCATTTGGTAAGCGATTACAACAAGGGCTAAAAAAAATAAAACACGTTTCACTTTAAATCACTCCATCTGGACTTGTTAGTACTATCTTATCAGATAAAAGGGAAAATCAAAGTCAAAAGGAATCAATCGAAAAAAATCCAAGAAACTTAAAAAAATCCAAGACAAAAAAAGTACACCTAAAAAATTTAAAGTAAATCCCATAAAAAAATCAATGTTAACGCTTTCTTTATTAGCTATACTCGGTGTATCAATTGAAATGGGGGATAAAAAATGAAAAACAAATTTAGAAAGATTGTTGGGAGTATCGTTATTTTGACCGCAAGCATTCTATTAAGTGCGTGTGGCAATTCAGGATCTGCAGATGATAGTACGGGGTATGTAGGAATCGCTATGCCGACCAAATCAGCAGAAAGATGGATCGCTGATGGGAACAACATGGTCTCGGAATTAGAAAAACTGGGTTATAAAACAGATCTTCAATATGGAGAAGATAAAGTAGAAAATCAAGTAGCACAAATCGAAAATATGATTACAAAAGGGGTAGATACACTTGTGATTGCTTCTATCGATGGTTCGGCTTTAACTGATGTGTTAGCTAAAGCAAAAGAAGCAGATATCAAGGTGATCGCCTATGATCGTTTACTGATGAATTCAGAAAATGTCGATTATTACGCGACTTTTGATAATTTTGGAGTAGGTGTATCGCAAGCAGCTTATATTGAAGAGCACTTAGGATTGAAAGAAGGAAAAGGACCATTCACGATTGAATTATTTGGTGGCTCGCCTGACGACAACAATGCACTAATTAATTACAACGGAGTGATGTCTGTTTTACAACCATATATGGACAACGGTCAGTTGGTTGTGCCATCTGGACAGACGAGTTTCAGTCAAATCGCTACGCTTCGCTGGGATGGTTCTACGGCGCAAGCAAGGATGGATAATCTGTTAAGCGCAAATTATACTGACCAAACATTGGATGCTGTTTTGTCGCCATATGATCCAATAAGTTTAGGGATCATTTCGTCATTAAAAGGCGTGGGGTATGGGAGTGAAAGTAAACCTTTACCTGTGATTACTGGACAAGATGCGACAGTTGCTGGCGTTAAATCGATCATTGCCGGGGAACAAACACAAACGATCTTTAAAGACACACGTATCTTAGCAAAAAATACGATTGAAATGATCAAAGCAATCAGTGATGGAGAAGAGGTCCCGGTCAACGATACTGAAACTTATGATAATGGGGTGAAAACTGTCCCTACGTATTTAGCAAATACAGTATCTGTCGATAAAGATAATTATCAAGCAGAGCTGATCGACACAGATTATTATAAAGAATCCGATCTGAAAAATTAAGAGGAACCAAACAAGGAACTAAAGAGATCTAAGTCAGAGAGAGGATAAGAATTATGGCGGATTGTATTTTAAAAATGGCAGATATCACCAAAAAATTTTCTGGAATCCGAGCGTTAGATTGCGTGAATCTGATGATTGAACGTGGGGAAATCCATGCATTGTGCGGAGAAAACGGAGCGGGAAAATCAACATTGATGAATGTCTTGAGCGGCTTGTATCCATATGGCTCCTATGACGGGGAAATCTTTTATGATGGAAAGCTGTGTCAATTCAAAGATTTGAAAGATAGTGAAGAAAAAGGCATCGTCATCATTCATCAAGAATTAGCACTAAGTCCTTATCTTTCAATAAAAGAGAATATTTTTCTCGGAAATGAACAAGCAGAAAGAGGCGTGATTGATTGGGAACTGACAGAAAAGAAAACGTATGAACTGCTGAATAAAGTCGGTTTATCTATCGACCCGAATCTTCTAGTATCCCAGATTGGCGTAGGGCAACAGCAATTAGTTGAAATAGCTAAAGCATTATCAAAATCCGTCCGTCTGTTGATTTTGGATGAGCCTACCGCTGCATTGAATGAAGAAGAAAGCGCGAATTTGCTGAGATTGATCCGAGAGTTGAAAGAGCAAGGTGTAACCTCCATCATTATTTCACATAAGCTGAATGAAATTGTGGATATCGCAGATCGAATCACCATTTTACGGGATGGACAGACGATTGAGACGCTAGAAAATGAAATGATCAGCGAAGAGCATATTATTCGCGGGATGGTGGGCAGAGATTTAGTTGATCGTTATCCTGAAAGAAAACCGGATATTGGAGAAGTTTATTTTAAAGTAGAAGACTGGACGGTCTATCACCCTCTTGATCATGAGCGAATCATAAACGACCACATCAACTTGTATTTGAAAAAAGGAGAGATTGTAGGAATAGCTGGACTGATGGGAGCGGGCAGAACTGAATTCGCTATGAGTCTATTTGGACATTCTTATGGAAGCAAGATATCCGGACGTATATTAAAGGAAGGGGCAGAGATATCAGTTAAGACCGTTCCTTCAGCCATTGCAAACGGACTCGCTTATGTCTCGGAGGACCGAAAATCTTTAGGACTGAATCTGCTGATGGATATTCGGGAAAACGTGACGCTGAGCAGTTTGGATAAAATAAGTCAAAAAGGAGTATTAGATAAAGAAAAAGAAGTAACTGAGGCAGAAAATTTCCGGAAAAAGATGCGTATAAAAACAAACTCCATCCATCAAATTGTCAGTAGTCTTAGTGGTGGGAATCAACAAAAAGTCGTTTTATCCAAGTGGCTGATGACACAACCCGATATTCTTTTTTTGGATGAGCCAACCCGTGGGATAGATGTTGGGGCAAAATATGAGATCTACACGATTATCGAAGAAATGGCAGCAAATGGCAAAGCTGTCTGTCTTATCTCTTCTGAACTTCCTGAAATATTAGGGATGTGTGATCGAATCTATACGATGAACGAAGGACGTATTACAGGAGAAGTCTCGCGAGAAGATGCAGATCAGGAAGTCTTGATGAAATTAATGACGAAAGAAGAGGTGGGTTAAGTTGGAACAGGCAAAAAATCTTACGGATAAAAAAGAGAAAAAACTAAATTTGAAAAGTAGAGCAGCTGATCTTTTTGGTCGCTACAGCATGGTGATCATTTTAGCGGGACTACTTATTGCGTTTCAATTGATGACGGATGGTATTTTCTGGCGTCCATTGAATATAACTAACCTTGTTCTGCAAAATAGCCATATATTAGTACTAGCTGCAGGGATGTTATTAGTTGTGCTCTTAGGTCATGTGGATTTGTCGGTAGGGTCAGTGATGGCGTTTGTTGGTGCAATTGCGGGCATGATGATGGTCAATCGCCAAATGAACCCGTGGATGACAGTTATCGCATGTCTTGCAGTAGGCGGGCTGATCGGCGCATGGCAAGGTTTTTGGGTAGCTTATGCAGGGATACCGGCGTTTATCGTGACTTTAGCAGGATTGCTGATGTTTCGTGGACTGACACAAGTTGTTCTAGGAGGCCAATCTCTAGCACCTTTTCCAGCTGTTTTCCAAAAAATGTCTACGGGTTATTTACCAGACTTAAGCGAAGGAAGCAGCCTTCACTTCTTGACATTGATTTTAGGAATGATCATCACGATCGTGTTAGTTGTTGGTCAATGGCGAACAAGAAATCGTCGGAAAAATCATTTATTTGAAGTGGAATCTCCAGCAGCTTTCTTGGTAAAGGCGGTATTTACAGCAGTCGTTGTACTAGGAATAACTTATATCTTTGCCTCTTATCAAGGGTATCCGATTATTTTGATCATTCTTGGTTTGATCGTTGCAGCATATGGGTTTTTGACAAATAAAACAGTAGCAGGTCGACAGATTTATGCGACGGGCGGAAATCGAAAAGCGGCTGAACTATCAGGGATCAAAACAAAGCGAATCACGTTCTGGGTATTCGTCAACATGGGAGTCATGGCAGCTTTAGCTGGATTAGTTTTAGCTGCTCGATTGAATGCGGCAACACCTCAAGCAGGTACATCGATGGAACTGGATGCAATGGCGGCAGTATATTTTGGTGGTGCTTCGACTTCCGGCGGCATTGGAACAATCATGGGTGCGATTGTCGGTGGCTTGGTCATGGGTGTATTGAACAATGGCATGTCGATTTTAGGCGTCGGGGTAGACTGGCAGCAGGCAATCAAAGGATTGATCTTGCTTTTAGCCGTTGTGCTAGACTTGTATAATAAGAAAAAACGAACAACGTAGGAGAACGCCGGTTATCCAGAAAAAAGACTGTGACAAGACATTTGTCACAGTCTTTTTTTCGCTAAAAGCGAACATTTGTCACTTTGTTAAAGTAGATTAAAAATAATATTTGTTTTTTTATTATTCGTATAATTTGTCTTTTTTTCTCTTGATTTTTTCGCTTAATTGAGTTAAATTACATAGGGCGCTAAAAAAAGCCTTGATTAAATTAATAATGTTCGTGTTTTGCTGGATGTGAACATCAGGAGGATAATGTAATGAAAGTATTTGATTACGAAGATATTCAATTAATTCCTAATAAATGTATCGTAAATAGCCGTTCTGAATGTGATACAACGGTCACATTAGGTAAACATACATTCAAAATGCCAGTAGTGCCTGCCAACATGCAGACGATTATTGATGAAACAATCGCAGAATTCTTAGCGGAAAATGGTTATTTCTATATCATGCATCGGTTTGATGAAGCAGCTCGAATTCCGTTTATCAAAAAAATGAAAAAGCGTGGATTGATTACCTCAATCAGTGTTGGCGTCAAGAAAGAGGAATATTCCTTTATAGAGAAGTTGGCAGAAGAATCGCTAAATCCTGATTATATCACTATCGACATCGCACATGGACATGCTAACTCAGTTATTGATATGATTCAGCATATTAAAAAATATTTGCCTGAAACTTTTGTGATTGCCGGTAATGTTGGTACACCGGAAGCCGTCCGTGAATTGGAAAATGCGGGCGCAGATGCAACAAAAATCGGGATTGGTCCAGGAAAAGTATGTATTACAAAAATCAAGACAGGCTTTGGGACTGGAGGCTGGCAACTGGCAGCTCTTAGATGGTGTGCGAAAGCAGCTCGCAAGCCGATCATCGCTGACGGTGGGATCAGAACACATGGCGATATTGCAAAATCTGTCCGTTTTGGTGCGACAATGGTCATGATTGGTTCATTGTTTGCCGGTCACGAGGAATCTCCTGGCGAAACAAAAGTCGAAAATGGAATCGTGTATAAAGAATACTTTGGTTCTGCTTCAGAATTCCAAAAAGGCGAAAAACGAAATGTTGAAGGAAAGAAAATCTGGATCCAGCATAAAGGATCTTTGAAAGATACACTAGTGGAAATGCAACAAGACCTTCAATCATCTATTTCTTATGCTGGAGGAAGAGATCTGGAAGCCATTCGAAAAGTTGACTATGTCATCGTGAAAAATTCGATTTTTAATGGAGACACAATCTAAAAAATAAATAAAATATTAGGATGTTGTGAAAAAGTTGTCCTGCATTAAGTAATAAGAACAGCCAAACAAAAATAGTTCTTTATATGTTTTGTTTGGCTGGACTTATTATCGCAGATACAAGCTTTTGAACATCATTATTCAGAATAAGGGACTGTGATAAGATTTTTGTCACAGTCCCTTATGTTTTGCAAAAAAAGTTTTTCTTTTTTCTCGTAAATTCGGTAAAATCAAAAGAAAAAATAGACAATAGAAAAGAGAAGCTTATGTGGGAAAAAGTAGAGAAAAAACAAGGACCGATTTATCGTCAAATCATGGAACAGATTATGAGAGAAATCGAAAACGGAAGGATCAATCCTGGAAGTCAACTTGAATCAGAACGAAAACTAGGGCAACTTTTTGGTGTGAATCGTTCCACCGTTGTCCATGCATTGGAAGAGCTTAGGGAGCTTGGGGTACTAACGAGCAAACGTGGCAGCGGATGGTTTGTTAATCAGACTGAATGGGGGAAATTCGCTGTTCCAAGAATCGATTGGCGGCAAATGATCTCTCCTCGTTATGAGCAGACGGACTGGTATGAGCAAAAAATAAGAGAAGCAAAGCAGATCCAAAAAACATCGTTTCTTGATTTATACGCTAGCGAGATGCCAGATGAGCTTTTGCCGAATTTTGAGTTTCCTTCTTATTCTCTTGAAGAAATCTTAGCGGAAGAAAAAGAAATGGATCTTTTAGGCTATACTCCGTTACGTAACAAAATCAAACGGTATTTGGAAAGTAAATTTGAATTGGCATTTTCCCCCAACCAGCTTCTTGTGACTGGTGGCGGTCAGCAAGCAATCTTTTTGATTTTACAAACGATTCTTTCAGCTGGAGAGGGGATAGCTGTAGAGTCACCTTCTTTTTTTTACCGATTACCTCTTTTCAAAGCTTCAGGAACGCGTTTATTTGGGATACCGATGGATGAAGAAGGGATCGACTTAGAAAAACTGAAAGAATCGATCCATAAAAATAAATTGAAAGCAGTGCTTATCAACCCGAATTTTCAAAACCCTACAGGAAAAGTGATGAGTCAAAAACGACGAGAAAAGCTAGTAGAATTGTGTCGACAGTATCGGCTTCCAATTATTGAAGACGATGTATTTACGGATCTTTCATTTCTAAACCAAGAAGAAGTCCTTCCTATACGAACGATTGATCCGGATAATGTGTTATACGTCGGTTCGTTATCTAGGGTTTTAGGAAAAACAACAAAAATCGGTTGGGTGATAGGACCTGAGACTTTTATCTCGCAACTAGCTCAAGCGCAAGAAATGATGGAGTTTTCGATGAATATCCTTACACAAATCACAGTGGCTAATGTATTTAATGAAGCAATTGATTTGAAAATGCAAGATGTAAGAAAAAAGTTGAAAGAAAAAAGCCGACTGATAAGCGCTTGGGGAGATTCACAATCGTTTTTCAAGCTTCATTCAATTTTAGGTGGTTACTATTCCTGGATTACTTGGGATGGGAAAAAACTAGACCCCGAACTAGCAGAAAAAGTAGTAGATATGGGTCTTGGAATTGCACCAAGTCTACTTTTTGGGCAAGATATAAATGGAATCAGAATCAATTACAGTAGGCTGGATGAAAACCAAATACCGTTGTTTTATTCAAAGATGAAAATTCTAGAAAAGTGGTTAACAGAATAATTTCACAAAGTAAATAGATTTAAGAATATAACAGCTTGGATTTAAATTTCAAGCTGTTTCTTTTTTTTTCGGAAAAAGAATACGATATAAAGAAACTAAAAAAAAACCATTATTTGTACGTCCGTTCACGATGTGTAAATAAAATAAATATTTGCAACAAAACTGTATAACACCAACGTTTCTAAATAGAAACAGATGGTTGTAAGTTTGATTAGAAAATAGAAAAAATGCAGATGAAATATAAAACGCTTTCCTTATTGTGATTTTATTCACTAATACTGTTAATATGCGGATTGGCATAATTTCCTTTCATCGTGAAAATTTGTGCTTTTAGCTTGTATTTCTCATAAATCCATGATAATTTATTAATGAAGACGGTTAAATAGTGATACAGTTTTATTCGCTGTTTCAATCGCAGAATGAAGAGATTTTCTTATAGATGAGAGAGGAATGTGTGACAAATGGCAAACAAAAAAGCACCGATCGACTTCCAAGCACTGCTAGATGAAGTCAATGCAGATTTCCCAGTATATCAAGCACTTGATCAAGATGGAAACGTAGTTAACAAAGATTTAGTACCTGATTTATCCGATGATGAACTCGTTGAATTAATGACTCATATGGTATGGTCTCGTGTATTAGACCAACGTTCAACAGCGCTGAACCGCCAAGGACGCCTAGGCTTTTTTGCACCAACTGCTGGACAAGAGGCAAGTCAGCTGGCTAGTGCTTACGCATTTGATAAAGAAGATGTTCTTCTTCCAGGTTATCGGGATGTACCTCAACTAGTAAAACATGGTTTACCTTTATCTCAAGCTTTTTTATGGTCTAGAGGACATGCTGCAGGTAATTCTTATCCGGAAGAATTGAAAGCTCTACCACCACAAATCATCATCGGTGCACAATATGTACAAGCAGCCGGTGTTGCATTAGGTTTGAAGAAACGAAACAAGAAAAATGTCGTCTTCACTTATACTGGTGATGGCGGTTCATCACAAGGTGATTTTTACGAAGCAATCAATTTCGCTGGCGCTTACCATGCAAATGCCGTATTTTATATCCAAAACAACGGGTATGCGATCTCTACACCTCGTGAAAAACAAACTGCAGCAAAAACACTTGCACAAAAAGCTGTCGCAGCTGGGATTCCTGGTATTCAAGTCGATGGAATGGATCCGCTTGCAGTATATACTGTATCTAAAATGGCACGGGAATGGGCGATCAGTGGAAATGGACCAGTCCTAATCGAAACACTGACTTATCGTTATGGACCACATACACTATCTGGTGACGATCCAACCCGCTACCGTACAAAAGACACAGATGACGATTGGCAGAAAAAAGATCCATTGATCCGCTTCCGTAAATATTTGACGGAAAAAGGACTTTGGTCTGAAGAAAAAGAAGAACAAGTCATCGAAGCAACTAAAGAAGAAATCAAAGCAGCTATTGCTGAAGCCGACAAAGTACCAAAACAAAAGGTTTCAGATTTCTTGAAAAACATGTTCGAAGTATCTCCACAATCAATCAAAGAACAAATTGCAATTTATGAAGCGAAGGAGTCGAAATAATCATGGCACAAAAAACAATGATCCAAGCAATCACAGATGCCTTAGCACTTGAACTAGAAAATGACGAGAATGTCGTTGTTTTTGGTGAAGATGTTGGGAAAAACGGAGGAGTTTTCCGGGCAACTGAAGGATTGCAGGAAAAGTTCGGAGAAGACCGAGTATTCGATACTCCTTTAGCTGAATCTGGAATCGCAGGATTGAGTTTCGGTCTTGCGTTAGAAGGATTTCGTCCAGTTCCTGAAATCCAATTCTTTGGTTTTATTTTCGAAGCAATGGACGAAGTAGTAGCTCAAATGGCCCGTACAAGATATCGAATGAGCGGCACTAGAAATCTACCCATCACAATTCGTTCGCCATTTGGTGGCGGTGTTCATACACCAGAATTGCATTCGGATAATTTAGAAGGTTTGATCGCTCAGTCTCCTGGTATTCGAGTAGTGATTCCTTCCAACCCTTATGATGCAAAAGGACTATTGATTTCTTCTATTAGAAGTAACGATCCGGTTGTTTTCCTAGAACACATGAAACTATATCGCTCATTCCGAGAAGAAGTGCCGGATGAAGCTTACGAAGTTCCTTTGGATAAAGCAGCAGTTACTCGTGAGGGAACAGATGTATCTATTATCACATACGGGGCAATGGTGCGTGAAGCAATCAAAGCAGCAGACAATCTTGCAAAAGAAAATATCTCTGTTGAAATCATTGATCTTCGTACAGTTGCGCCATTAGATGTAGAAACGATCATTCAATCCGTGGAAAAAACTGGTCGCGTAGTTGTTGTCCAAGAAGCACAACGACAAGCGGGCGTTGCCGCGCAAGTAGTTTCTGAGATCTCAGAACGCGCTATCCTTTCATTAGAAGCCCCAATCGGACGAGTTTCTGCACCTGATACAGTCTTCCCATTTGGACAAGCAGAAAATGTCTGGTTGCCAAATGCAAAAGATATCGAAGACAAAGTAAAAGAAATCGCGGAATTTTAAGAAAAGAAGGGACGAAACAAAGTCATGGCTTATCAATTTAAATTGCCGGATATCGGTGAAGGAATCGCAGAAGGTGAAATCGTCAAATGGTTCGTCAAACCAGGAGATACGATCAATGAAGATGATACATTACTAGAAGTTCAAAATGACAAATCAGTAGAAGAAATCCCGTCACCTGTTACAGGAACGGTTAAAAATGTGATTGTTCCAGAAGGTACCGTAGCAAATGTTGGGGATGTATTAGTAGAAATCGATGCACCAGGACACGAAGACAATGAAGGGGACAGTGGTGTAGCCGCAGAATCCCAAACTCCAGCTAAACCGGCTGCTGAACCCACTGTTGATACAGAATCAGCTGGATCGTCAAGCGAAGGAGTCTTCCAATTTAAGTTACCGGATATCGGTGAAGGAATCGCAGAAGGTGAAATCGTCAAATGGTTCGTCAAACCAGGAGATACGATCAATGAAGATGATACATTACTAGAAGTTCAAAATGACAAATCAGTAGAAGAAATTCCGTCACCTGTCACAGGGACAGTTAAAAACGTGATTGTTCCAGAAGGCACTGTAGCAAATGTTGGGGATGTATTAGTAGAAATCGATGCTCCTGGACACAATAGTGCACCGTCAACTAGTGCGCCATCAGCTGAAGCACCAAAAGAAAAAGTGGAAACATCAGGTTCAGCAAGTGTCGTTGAAGTTGCCGATCCAAATAAACGTGTATTGGCTATGCCATCTGTTCGTCAATTTGCCCGCGAAAAAGATGTAGATATCTCACAAGTAACTGCAACTGGAAAGGGTGGCAGAGTAACAAAAGAGGACATCGAAAACTTCTTGGCAGGAGCTCCAAGCAGCGCACCAGCGAAATCAGAAGCGCCAGAAGCGGCAACTCCGAAAGAAGCAGCTCCTGCAGCAGAAAGCAAACCCGCTGAACCAGCAAAACCATTCAAGTCCAACTTAGGAGATTTGGAAGAGCGTGTAGCAATGACACCAACACGTAAAGCTATTGCTAAAGCAATGGTCAATAGTAAGCATACAGCTCCACACGTGACATTGCATGATGAAGTAGAAGTGTCTAAACTATGGGATAATCGGAAACGATTCAAAGAAATAGCTGCTGCAAATGGTACGAAACTTACTTTCTTGCCATATGTCGTGAAAGCTTTAACAGCGACTGTTAAGAAATACCCAGTATTAAATGCATCTATTGACGATGCAAACCAAGAAATCGTTTATAAACATTACTACAATATCGGCATTGCAACAGATACGGATCACGGATTATATGTACCAAATGTAAAAGATGCAGACCGCAAAGGAATGTTTGCTATTGCAGACGAAATCAATGAGAAAGCAAAATTAGCTCATGACGGCAAACTATCTGCAGAAGATATGCGCAATGGAACAATTACGATCAGCAATATCGGATCTGTAGGTGGCGGTTGGTTTACACCAGTCATCAACTATCCAGAAGTAGCTATTTTAGGTGTAGGAACGATTGCGCAACAACCAATCGTAAACGCTGAAGGCGAAATCGTTGTCGGTCGTGTGATGAAACTATCACTAAGTTTTGATCACCGTATCGTAGATGGAGCAACTGCGCAACAAGCAATGAACAATATCAAACGTCTTTTAGCTGATCCAGAGCTATTAATGATGGAAGGATGATAAACAAATGGTAGTTGGAGATTTTGCTGTAGAATTAGATACAGTTGTAATCGGTGCGGGACCTGGCGGCTATGTAGCTGCCATCCGTGCTGCTGAAATGGGACAAAAAGTAGCAATCATTGAAAGAGAGTATATTGGCGGTGTTTGTTTGAACGTCGGCTGTATTCCTTCAAAAGCATTGATAGCTGCGGGACACCATTATCAAGAGTCACTAGATTCCGAAATGTTTGGAGTAACTAGCGAAAATGTCAAACTAGATTTTGCGAAAACACAAGAATGGAAAGAAAACAAAGTTGTCCATACGTTGACTTCTGGTGTTGGTTTTCTATTAAAAAAACATAAGGTTGAAACAATCGAAGGCGAAGCGTTCTTCGTAGATGATCACACACTACGCGTCATTCATCCAGATTCAGCTCAAACTTATTCGTTCAATAACGCAATCATCGCAACAGGTTCCCGTCCAATCGAGATTCCAGGATTTAAATTCGGCGGACGTGTGTTAGATTCTACTGGCGGATTAGCATTGAAAGAAGTACCTAAGAAATTTGTGATCATCGGTGGCGGTGTGATTGGTGCCGAATTGGGCGGAGCGTACGCAAACTTAGGAGCAGAAGTAACGATTCTTGAAGGCTCACCACAAATTTTACCAACTTACGAAAAAGATCTCGTAAAATTAGTAGAAGATGATTTCAAGAAAAAAGGTGTAACAGTCGTAACGAATGCGATGGCAAAAGAAGCAGTCGATAACGGTGACAGTGTGACAGTGAAATATGCAGTGGACGGGAAAGAAGAATCTGTTACTGCTGACTATGTGATGGTCACTGTAGGACGTCGTCCAAATACGGATGATATGGGCTTAGAACAAGCGGGTGTCGAAGTAGGAGAACGTGGATTGATCACAGTAGATAAACAAGGACGTACGAACGTACCTAATATCTATGCCATCGGTGATATCGTTCCAGGGGCGGCATTAGCGCATAAAGCTAGTTACGAAGCAAAAATCGCTGCTGAAGCAATCTCTGGCAAAAAAGTAGCTGTAGATTATAAAGCAATGCCAGCAGTTGCCTTTACTGATCCGGAATTGGCTTCTGTAGGTATGACAATCAAAGAAGCAAAAGACGCAGGTATCGAAGCGAAAGCATATAAATTTCCATTCTCAGGGAACGGTCGAGCATTATCGCTAGGTAAAACGGAAGGATTCATCCGTTTAGTCACGACGATCGAAGATAACGTGCTTATTGGCGCGCAAATCGGTGGAGTCGGCGCAAGTGATATGGTCTCTGAATTAGCTTTAGCAATCGAATCAGGAATGAATGCTGAAGATATCGCCTTGACGATTCATCCTCATCCATCTCTTGGCGAAATCGTCATGGATGCTTCGGAATTAGCATTAGGTTTACCAATCCATATTTGATTTGAATAATACAAGCGAAACGCAACTGGAAAATCAGTTGCGTTTTGTTTTTTAGAATTATCAATAATATTATTATGTAAACTTAAAAATATGACAACTTCTTGGTTTATTACCACTTCCTATGCTACACTGAAGAGGAATATGAAATAGGAGAGTTGAAGATGCAAGAATATCAGTATCCACTTGATTTAGATTGGACAACAGACAAAATGGTCATTGTAATGAAGATGTGGGAAGATCTGGAACGTGCGAATGAAAAAGGGATAAACAATGAAGCTTTTTTGAAGACTTATCAGCAGTTTAAAACTGTTGTCAAATCCATTGGTGAGGAAAAACGATTGGGACGGGAATTTGAAAAAGCTTCCGGTTATTCTTTATATCGTACAGTGCAGCAAGCAAAAAAAAATCCAAACAAAACTTTGAGAATGAACGGGTGAGATAAATGGAACAGATGATTGATCATATCAAGTCCTGGCTTGAAGAAGCTGGTGAGAAAATCAAATCTTCTCAACAAACATTAACAATCTCGCAAAAATCAAATCGAACGGATCTAGTAACAAACGTCGATCGAAACATCCAGAATTTTCTAATCGAAAAAATCCATTCCTTTGATCCAGAGGCGAAAATATTGGCAGAAGAAGAAGGGTGTAATCAATTATCGGATCTCGATGGAAGAGTCTTTATCATCGATCCTATTGATGGCACCTTGAATTTTGTGATTGAAGGGGAAAATTTTTGTATTATGCTCGCTGTTTATGAATCCGGCGTTGGAAAGCTTGGTTTCATTTATGACGTGATGAGAAATGAACTTTTTTGGGGTGGAAAAGGAATAGGCGTGTATAAAAATGATGAGCCATTGCCTAGACCAGCAAATAAATCCTTATCGGAAGGCTTACTTGGTGTGAATAGTTATCTTTTCGGTCATAATAAATATGGAATCCGAGAAATTGCGGAAAGCAGCATGGGGACACGTATGTACGGATGCGCTGGTCTTGAACTAGTGGCAATCTTGAAAGGAAACCACATTGCTTATATTTCAAACCTTAGCCCTTGGGATTATGCAGCGGGAAATGTCTTATTGGAAGAGTTTGGTATGGTAACAAGCGGTCTTTTTGGTACTCCTTTGACATTTGAAAAAAGGGAATACTATTTAGCAGGGACTTCTTGTGCATATGCAGAAATCGCAGACCTTTTGAAAAAAGAAGGCTGAAAAAAGGTAGAAATCATTCACAAAAATGATAAAAACGGGCAAAAGATTAATTTTCTCGAAAAAATGAAAACATTTTACTATATTTCATGAAAAAAGTCTGCTATAATTAGCAGTCGAGTAAAATTTGCCCTGTCATAAAGAACCAATAAAAAAGGAGTTAGTTACATTGAATTATAGAAACGATATCCGTAACGTCGCAATTATTGCCCACGTTGACCACGGAAAAACAACATTAGTTGATGAACTATTAAAACAATCAGATACATTAGACGCACATACGCAATTGCAAGAACGTGCGATGGACTCAAATGCGCTAGAAAAAGAACGTGGTATCACGATTTTAGCCAAAAACACAGCTGTAGACTATAAAGGAATTCGCGTAAACATCATGGATACTCCAGGACACGCGGACTTCGGTGGCGAAGTAGAACGGATCATGAAAATGGTTGACGGCGTTGTGTTGGTCGTAGATGCGTATGAAGGAACAATGCCTCAAACACGTTTTGTATTGAAAAAAGCACTGGAACAACATATCACACCAATCGTTGTCGTAAACAAGATTGATAAACCTTCTGCTCGTCCTGAGCATGTCGTAGATGAAGTTCTTGAACTATTCATCGAATTAGGAGCAGATGATGATCAGTTAGACTTTCCTGTGATTTATGCATCTGCACTAAATGGTACGTCAAGCTTGTCAGATGATCCAGCAGATCAAGAACCAACCATGGCACCTATTTTTGATACAATTATTGAAAAAATCCCTGCTCCTGTCGATAACAGCGACGAACCATTACAATTCCAAGTTTCATTACTTGACTACAACGATTATGTAGGTCGTATCGGAATCGGACGTGTATTTAGAGGAACAATCAAAGTAGGAGACCAAGTAGCATTAATTAAATTAGACGGAACAGTTAAGAAATTCCGTGTAACGAAATTATTTGGTTTCTTTGGACTAAAACGTCTAGAGATTCAAGAAGCAAAAGCTGGAGACTTGATTGCTGTCTCAGGTATGGAAGATATCTTTGTCGGTGAAACAGTTACTCCTGTGGATCATCAAGATGCGTTACCTATCCTTCACATTGACGAACCAACATTGCAAATGACTTTCTTAGTTAATAATTCACCATTTGCCGGTCGAGAAGGTAAATTCGTAACCGCTCGTAAGATTGAAGAACGTTTGATGGCAGAACTTCAAACAGATGTATCTTTACGAGTTGAACCAACAAACTCTCCAGATGCATGGACAGTTTCTGGTCGTGGAGAATTGCATTTGTCTATCTTGATTGAAAACATGCGCCGTGAGGGATACGAATTGCAAGTATCTCGTCCAGAAGTTATTGAAAAAGAAATCGACGGTGTAAAATGCGAACCGTTTGAACGCGTGCAAATCGATACACCAGAAGAATATATGGGTAGTGTTATCGAGTCCTTGAGCTTACGTAAAGGTGAAATGCAAGATATGGTCCATACAGGAAACGGACAAATCCGTTTGACATTCTTAACACCTGCCCGCGGTTTGATTGGTTATTCAACTGAATTCCTTTCAATGACACGTGGTTACGGAATCATGAACCATACTTTTGACCAATATCTGCCAATGCTTCCTGGTCAAATTGGCGGACGTCACCAAGGGGCGCTTGTTTCGATCGATACAGGAAAAGCAACGACTTATTCTATCATGAGTATCGAAGAACGCGGTACAGTCTTCGTAGAACCAGGTACAGAAGTATATGAAGGAATGATTATCGGGGAAAACAGCCGTGATAATGATTTGACTGTCAACATCACGAAAGCAAAACAAATGACAAACGTACGGTCTGCTACTAAAGACCAAACATCTGTCATCAAAAAACCAAAACAATTGACGTTGGAAGAATCTTTGGAATTCTTGAATGATGATGAATATTGCGAAGTAACACCAGAAAGCATTCGCTTGAGAAAACAAATTTTAGAGAAAAATGCTCGTGAAAAAGCATCTAAAAAGAAAAAATAATCTGTAAAAGGATGAAGAGAGAAACCAGCTTGTTATAAAAAATAGCTGGTTTCTTTTTTTGTCCAACTCTTTTCTGTGGAGAAGTCATCTTTGTCAATGGACATAAATTCAGAAAATACGCCAAAAGACGTTTAAAAGACGTTTAAAAAACTTATTTCTAGAGAGCTTTTGTTTCATAATAAGATAATGTTTCACGAAAGGAGATCAACTTGTCCTTCGAAGAAAATCGAAGTAAAATGGCAAGAGAAAGGAGCGGGAAGATGAACGACTTATTAAAACAATACTTTGGCTATGATGAGTTTAGACCTGGTCAAAAAGAAATTATCCAGAAAGTCATTGATCAGGAAAATGTATTAGGAATCATGCCTACCGGAAGTGGGAAATCAATCTGTTACCAGCTTCCAGCTTTACTATTAGATGGGCTTACTGTGGTTGTGTCCCCTTTAATCTCTTTGATGAAGGATCAGGTGGACGCGGCGAATCAATTAGGTATACCCGCCACTTTTATCAATAGCTCGTTAGATGGTTACGAAACAGCTAGACGCTTCCAAGAAATCGATAGACAGCAGTACCGTTTACTTTATATCGCTCCTGAACGTTTTATCATGCCAGATTTTATCCAAGCAATGAAGCGATGGAACGTCCGTATGATCGCTATTGACGAGGCACATTGTATCTCTCAGTGGGGGCATGATTTCCGCCCAAGTTATTTACAGATGGCGAACCAGCTAGATCAACTGCCAAATCGTCCTGTAATTGTTGCTTTGACAGCTACAGCGACTGTGCAAGTAGCTGCTGACATAAAAAGACTTTTAAAAATTCCAGAAAACAACCATATTCAGACTGGTTTTGAACGAGAAAATCTACGATTTCAAGTAATTAAAGATCAAAAAAA
This sequence comes from Enterococcus sp. FSL R5-0957, assembly GCF_038008005.1. NCBI lineage: Bacteria > Bacillati > Bacillota > Bacilli > Lactobacillales > Enterococcaceae > Enterococcus > Enterococcus sp. FSL R5-0957. Next base: position 1,476,390 of record NZ_JBBOYG010000001.1, on the reverse strand, counting down.
AGAACAATATCTAATCGAATATTTAAAGATCAACAAAAATCAATCTGGTATCATTTATGCAGCAACGAGAAAAGAAGTAGACCGTCTCTATCATTTGCTTAAAAAATTCGATTTTTCCGTGGGTAGATATCATGGTGGTCTAAATGAGAATGAGCGAACAGAAATGCAAGAAGCCTTTTTATACGATCGCTTGCAGCTGATTGTAGCGACAAATGCATTTGGTATGGGTATAAATAAAAGCAATGTCCGTTTTGTTATCCATTATCAAATTCCTGGCTCTCTAGAAGCATACTATCAGGAAGCTGGTCGGGCGGGAAGAGATGGTCTTTCCAGTGAAGCCATCCTGCTTTTCTCTCCTCAAGATATCCAAGTCCAAAAGTTTTTTATCCAGCAGTCCCAAAGAGAAGAAGGGCAAAAGCAAAAAGAATATGAAAAATTAAAAGCGATGACAGAATACGTGTATATTGAGTCCTGTCTTCAGCAATACATCCTAAACTATTTTGGCGAGACAAGCAGTCCGTGCAACCGTTGTGGTAACTGTTTAGATGACAGAGAAATAGTAGAAGTAACGACAGAAGCACAGATGGTTCTTTCTTGCTTAAAACGTATGGGTGAGAACTATGGTAAACAAATGCTGATGAAAGTCTTAGCAGGATTGAAAGAACAAAAGCTGCAAGCTTTAGGTTTTGGACATTTATCTACCTATGGACTGATGAAAAACCAATCGCAAAAAGAAACGATGCAGTTAATTGAATATTTGATATCGAATGGCTATCTTCTGACCATCAATGGTGAGTATCCTGTTTTGAAAGTAACAGAAAGAGGGATACAAGTATTGAAAGGACAAGAATCTGTTTATCGAAAGGAACCCAAGAAAGTCCAGCAGCTATCGGATGAAGAAACCGATACACTATTTGAAGTGCTGCGGGAACTGCGAACGGATCTAGCATCAGAAGCAGGCGTTCCCCCGTATGTCGTATTTTCAGATTCCACATTGAAAGAAATGAGCCGAATACGTCCATCAAGCAGATTGGAGATGCTTCAGATAAAAGGAGTTGGGCAAAGCAAGCTTGATAAATATGGCGAAGCCTTTTTATCTCGGATAAAAAATGCGGACTCTAACGTTCTGGATAAGTAGAAAGAACGAATACGTAAAAATGAATAAAAACAACTGGTTAAATCTGTTTTTTTTGCTCCTTATGAAAATCAAATATGTTATAATTAAGGAATTAGAATGGGAGGTAAGCACAGATGGATTCTTTGTCGAAAAAACTTGCGATCCAAGTATTAAATGATGAAGCAGAACGGATCAAACGATTAATCCGAAATCAAAACAACAGTCTCTGTATCTCACAATGCAAAGCCTTCGAAGAAGTGGTAGATACACAGATGTACGGCTTTTCCCGGCAAGTCGGTTTTGCTGTCCGTATAGGAGTAATCGGAAAGAACGAGGGCCAGCTGATGTTAAGTGAGCTAGAACGAGAATTGAATCAGTTATATAGTGAGGTTTACCAAGAAAATTATGATAAAAAAGAAGTTGGCAAGGAGGAATAGACTTGCCTAAGAAAGTGAAAAAAAGGCATCTATTAGACTATAGCATCTTGATTCCCTATTTAATTTTATGTGTATTGGGATTGATCATGGTATATAGTTCTACGTCGTATCTATTATTAGAAAACGGACAAAATCCGTCCGCATCAGTCATTAACCAGAGTATTTTTTGGGTGCTTAGCTTGATTGCTATCGCACTACTTTATAAAATGAAAACAGATGTTTTGAAAAACCAGCGTTTGATCATGGCAGCCATCGCAGTTTTGACGATTTTGCTGCTGATTGTTGTGTTTTTTGGTAAGGAGATCAATGGGGCGAAAGGTTGGCTGCAAATTGCAGGATTCTCGATCCAACCTGCCGAATACCTAAAAATCATTTCTATCTGGTACCTGTCTCTGACTTTATCTAAAAGACAAAACAGTGTACAAAAAGATTTTCTTGGGACTGTGAAACGTCCACTTGCAATGGTTATCGGACTTACTGCATTAGTCGCTATTCTTCCCGATTTTGGTAATGCGGCAGTTATCTTTTTGATTATTTTGTTTCTGCTTTTAGCCAGCGGAGTCAATTATGTGTATACTTTGATTGTAGGAGTAGGAGGCTTTTGTCTAAGTACTTTTACGATCTGGCTGATCAATATCACAAATGGAAAGATCTTACCTGGACGTTTACAGTATATCTATAATCGATTTGCTATTTACCAAAATCCTTTCTCAGACGAATTAAATAAAGGGCATCAACTAGTCAACGGCTACTATGCCATGTTCAACGGAGGACTATTTGGCAGGGGATTAGGTAACAGTATCCAGAAAAAAGGATTTTTACAAGAAGCACAAACCGATTTTATTTATGCAATCGTAGTGGAAGAACTGGGAGTGATTATGGGGATTTTGATATTAGCGTTGCTATTCTTTATGATTGTGCGCATTGTCCTTGTAGGTATCCGTTCAAAAGATCCGTTCAATTCGCTTTTGTGCATTGGGATCGGTGCAATGTTTTTGATCCAAGTATTTGTCAATCTTGGAGGAATTACTGGTGTTATTCCTTTGACAGGGATCACGTTCCCATTTTTAAGTCAAGGAGGCTCCAGTTTGCTGATGCTTTCGATTTGTGTCGGCTTTGTCCTCAACATCAGTGCGGATGAAAAACGCAAGAGCTTAGGTTTATAATAAAAAAAGATGTAGGAGTGGTTCGATGAAAAAAGTTTTAGTTGCTAACAGGGGTGAAATCGCTGTACGTGTATTTCGTGCTTGTACAGAATTAGGAATTAAAACTGTTGGAATCTATGCAGAAGAAGATGAATATTCCGTACACCGTTTCAAAGCGGATGAAGCATATTTAGTAGGACAAGGAAAAAAACCGATTGATGCGTATCTAGATATTGAAGGGATCATTTCTATCGCGAAAGAATGCGGAGCTGACGCTATTCATCCGGGTTACGGTCTTTTGTCGGAAAACTTGAATTTTGCGCAACGGTGCGAAGAAGAAGGCATCATTTTTGTTGGACCCAAACTGCATCATTTAGATATTTTTGGAGATAAAATCAAAGCAAAAGCTGCAGCTATCGAAGCGGGGATTGCTTCGATTCCAGGCACAGATGGACCAATCGCTTCTATAGACGATGCCTTGGAGTTTGCGAAACAATACGGTTATCCGATTATGATCAAGGCAGCTCTAGGCGGCGGCGGACGCGGCATGCGTGTAGCTCACGATGAAAAGAGTGCAAGAGAGGGCTACGAACGTGCGAAAAGCGAAGCAAAAGCAGCCTTTGGTAGTGATGAAGTGTATGTTGAAAAATACATCGCTAATCCTAAACATATCGAAGTACAGATTCTCGGGGATACGCATGGAAACGTCATCCATCTTTTTGAAAGAGATTGTTCTGTTCAGCGCCGTCACCAAAAAGTAGTAGAAGTAGCGCCTTGTGTCTCTATGAATGAACAGCAACGTCAAAAAATCTGCCAGGCAGCTGTCCAATTGATGAAATATGTCGGGTATGTCAACGCAGGTACAGTAGAATTTCTTGTTGAAGGAGATGATTTTTACTTTATCGAAGTCAACCCTCGCGTCCAAGTGGAACATACGATCACAGAAATGATTACAGATATTGATATCGTAACAACGCAACTGTTGATTGCTCAAGGTTTGGATCTGCATAAAGAAATCGGATTGCCTCAGCAAGAAGGAATTAAATTAAATGGTTCAGCCATTCAATGCCGAATCACTACAGAAGACCCGTTGAATAACTTTTTACCAGACACAGGGAAAATCGATACGTATCGTTCACCTGGTGGTTTTGGCGTACGTCTGGATGTCGGAAATGCTTACGCGGGCTATGTAGTGACACCGTATTTTGATTCATTGCTAGTAAAAGTATGTACGCATGGTGCTACTTTTGAAACAGCCATTCAGAAAATGGAACGTTGCTTGAAAGAATTTAGAATCCGTGGAGTGAAAACAAACATTCCATTTATGCTCAATGTCATCACACATCCTGAATTCCAATCAGGAAATGCAAAAACAACCTTCATTGATAGTACAGCAACATTATTTGAATTTCCTCGACTACGAGACCGCGGAAACAAAACGATGAAATATATCGGTGAAATTACTGTGAATGGTTTTCCAGGTATCGAAAGTGGCGAAAAACCATTTTATGAAGAACCACGTATGCCTAAAGATCTAATCACAAGAACTGATTACGTAACGGCTAAGAATGTATTAGATGCGAAGGGTGCCGATGCTTTGGTCGAATGGATCAAAGGACAGGAAAATTTGTTGTTGACGGATACGACATTTAGAGACGCCCATCAAAGTCTGCTAGCAACTCGTGTTCGGACAAAGGATTTCAAGCAGATTGCACATTTGACTGGAGAAGGTCTTCCTGAACTCTTTTCAAGTGAGATGTGGGGGGGAGCAACATTTGATGTGGCTTACCGCTTTTTGAATGAAGATCCTTGGCAACGGTTGAGAAAAATTCGTTCTTTAATGCCTAATACGTTGCTGCAAATGCTTTTCAGAGGTTCAAATGCCGTTGGGTATTCTAATTATCCTGACAATGTATTGGTGGAATTTGTCAAAGAAGCAGCAGCGCAAGGAATCGATGTATTTCGAATCTTTGATAGTTTGAACTGGACTCCACAAATGGAAAAAAGTATCCAAGCTGTACGGGATACTGGTAAAATCGCAGAGGCAGCTATTTGCTATACTGGCGATATCAACGATCCAAGTCGGGCAAAATACAATGTTCAGTATTATAAAGACATGGCAAAGGAACTAGAACAACTGGGTGCGCATATCATTGCAATCAAAGATATGGCTGGGCTGCTTAAACCGCAGGCAGCTTATCGTTTGATTAGTGAATTGAAAGAAACGACAGATCTGCCAATCCATCTGCATACTCATGACACCAGCGGGAATGGAATCATCACTTATTCTGCTGCTTCAAAAGCAGGAGTAGACATCGTTGACGTGGCAATGAGTGCAATGAGTGGGAATACTAGTCAGCCTAGCATGAGCAGCTTGTATTATGCACTGGTCAATGGTCCACGGCTGCCAGAAATCACGATTGAAAATGCACAGAAATTAAACCATTATTGGGAAGATGTGCGCATGTATTACAAACCGTTTGAAAACGGCTTGAATGCTCCTGAAACAGAAGTATATATGCATGAAATGCCAGGAGGACAGTATTCGAATCTACAGCAACAGGCAAAAGCTGTCGGATTAGGTCATCGCTGGGATGAAATCAAACAAATGTATCATACTGTCAACTTGATGTTTGGCGATATCGTTAAAGTAACTCCATCATCTAAAGTAGTTGGAGATATGGCACTATTTATGGTCCAAAATGATCTTACAGAAGAAGATATTTATGAAAAAGGCGAAACACTAAGTTTCCCTGAATCTGTTGTGACTTTCTTCCAAGGAGAACTAGGGCAACCCGTTGGCGGATTTCCTAAAAAATTGCAAAAGATTATTCTTAAAGGCAGACCTGCATTGAATGAACGTCCAGGTCTTTTGGCTGAATCAGTCGACTTCAACGAAGTAAAAAAAGAATTGGCAGAAAAAATTGGCTATGAACCAAAACAAGACGAAGTATTAAGCTATTTGATGTATCCGCAAGTCTTTTTGGACTATCAAAAAGCATATAATCAATTTGGCGATGTTACATTACTGGACACACCAACATTTTTCCAAGGTATACGTTTGGGTGAAACAATCAATGTACAAATCGAACGCGGAAAAACGCTTATCATTCGTTTAGATGAAATCGGAGAACCCGATATCGAAGGGAATCGCGTACTGTTCTTCAATTTGAATGGACAAAGACGTGAAATCACTATCAAAGATAATTCGATCATCAGTACGGTCCAAACCCGATTGAAAGCTGAACCGACAAACCGAGAACAAATTGGAGCAACGATGTCTGGTTCTGTTTTGGATGTATTAGTGAAAAAAGGCGATAACGTTAAAAAAGGTGATACGTTGATGATTACTGAAGCGATGAAGATGGAAACGGCCATCGAAGCACGTTTTGACGGAGAAGTCGCACATGTATATGTGTCTTCAGGAGACACTATTTCATCTGGTGACCTTTTGATTGAAGTGACTGAGAAATAATAAGCGAAAGGTGGGGAAACATGAAAAGACTGGGTTTGTTTTGGCTGATTCTGCTATTAGTTATTGTGGCATTCTACATGGAACCAGTCTTGTTTCCGCCAAAACTTGAAGTGAAGGAAAACTCTGATCAACAAATAGCAAACCAAATGACAACGTGGAAATACCAGGAGCTTAAAGCAACTGGTTTTTCTACTTATATCGGAAAACCGATCGATCAGCTGGAAAAGGATTTTGGCCAAGCCTATGATCGATTAACTAGCGGATTTGGTTTTGAAACAAGATATTATGAAAATAAAGCTAGTCATCTCACATTTGAAGCGAACATCCAAGACAGCAGAGTCACAACTGTTAAAGTACTGCAAACAGGGCCTGCTGATATCGCGCCGTTTTATTTAGGGATGACGATGCAAGACCTTACGAAAATCACTACTATCTATACTAATTTCACTTTTGAGTACCATGATACAGAAGTTGGAATCGAACTAATGGAAGAGGATATGAATTACCGTCCGCTAATTGCTTTTGATAACGACACTTTTGCTATTTTATTTTTTGATCAAACAACAAACGGCCTATTTTCAGTTGTGTATTTAGATAAAGATAGTCTTTTGAAACTATTGCCATATCAAGTGTTTGGTGAAGGCCTTCCACATTATCAAGCAGATAAATCGGCTGATTGGGAATCAATCAATCGCGTTAAAGAACGAAAAAGTACGACTTTATTAAATATGCTTAGAAGAGAAGACGAACTTCCCATATACAATCAAACACTTGCCTTTCAAAACCACAGTCAGCTGCTACTACATGATTTTTTGACAAGGCCTGAGGAAATATTGTCAGAGGAACGTATGGCTGATTGGCAAAAATCGCTAGGCAGTGCTCAAACGACAGTGAAATTCTCACTGACGAATGATGAATTGGAGAAGTTAATCAGTAAACAAAAATTAGAAAATACTAGTGGGCTATTTATTCATCCGGCGATCGACGCTACTTTTTCGTTTTTATATTGGTACAGCGATCCTTACAACCATGACCGTTTCATGGACCCGGGAACGGATTCTGTAGGCATTGCTTTTTCTAAAGAAAATATGTTAGTCTTATTGCAAGAAGAAAACGGAGAAAGTAGTGATAGCAGTGATCGTTAACGAAGAGCTGTTTCAACTGGAGGATCAATGCCTCCAAGTCGCTGAAATGATAAAAAAGAGTAAAACGATGGCTTCTTATCTTGAACATAAACAGTCAATGGAAGAATCTGCAAAAGTTTGCCAGTTGAAAGAAGCGTTCTTGTCTAAGAAAGAAGCATTTGAAAATGTAGCGGCATATGGTGAGTATGCACCTGATTATCGTGAAAAAAAACGAGCTGTTCGAAAAGCAAAAAGACAGCTTGATATGGATGAGCATGTTGCAGCTTTCCGATATAGTGAAACACAGCTGCAAAGTCTGTTGGATCAAATTGTCCAAGTACTTGCCGAAGAAGTTTCTAATGAAATCAAAGTAGATGCAGGTAGCCCGTTTTTTGAAACGAAAAAACACTTTGGATGCGGAGGTAATTGTCATGCAATTAGACAATAGTGAATTTGAAATAACAAAACGACGCGGGCTGATCGTATGGGTCTACAGCTTAAAACAATTAAAGAATCTGAAAAAGTTCGGCTTGTTGCATTATGTCTCAAGAAGAATGAAATATGTCGTGCTTTACTTAAATGAAGAGACATTTGAAGAAACAGAAGAACGAATCCGTAAATTACATTTTGTTCGAAACGTAGAACATTCTTACCGACCGGATATCGAAATGAATTTTGCCGAAAAAATAGGAAACAAAACAGTATTAAAAGACGAAGGTTTCGAAATCGAAGAGCTAAATACAGAAATCCGATTAGCTGAACATCTTTAAAAATCTCTTATGAGCAGTTTTTAAATATCTTAATTGTCAAATTAAGTTAGACAAATCATCAATACTTACGTAACTCAAAAATACTTCCAAAGGTGTTCGATAATTCAGTGATTTTCTAGGAATATTATTTCGTTTCGATGCGACAGATTGAATAAAAGATTCATCTACTGAATTGAAATCCATAGATTTCAATAAACCATCTCTACGTAACAATCCGTTAGAATTCTCGTTTAGGCCTCTTTGAGACGGCGTTCCTGGATCAGCGAAATAAATGGCAATATCATTGGCATTACTGATCTGTTTCCAATTTGAAAATTCCTTTCCACAATCAAAAGTGATGGATTTGAATAGATTTTTCGGTACAGATTCAAACCAATGATTTAATTTGTTTTCAATATCAATCGCTTGTCTACCACACGGTTTCAATGTGATGATAACTTTTGATAATCGCTCAACTAAGGTAATTACAGCACTTTTATGTTTCAAACCTACGATAGTGTCACCTTCAAGGTGACCAAACTCATTTGAGAATTGGCTATAATCTTTTTCACGTTCATGAATAGAGCGACGGAAAGCTTGTTTTCCACGTCTTTCTTGATGTCCATTTGGTTTACGCTTGCCTTTCATCGGTAAGTCAGAAGGATTAAATAGCCCCTTTTTGAACATACGATAAATGGTACGAGCAGAACAACGAATAGGAAACGCTGCACGACCAACAATCACATCGGGTGTCCATCCTTGAACAACCTTTCTTTGAATATATTCTGATTGTTCCTCAGGTAAAACAAGCGGGCGTCTACCACAGTTTGATTTGTTTTTCTTATACTGTTGATAGTACTCTAAGGCTGATTTTCCTTGCTTGAAGAACAGGTATACTTTATGGATCGTTTGTCTTGAACGATTCAAGCAATGCGCAGTTTTCGCAACAGATTGATTTATTTTGAAATAAGACTCTATCATTACAAGTTCATCCGTTGTAAGATGGGTATAGGTCATTTGTACTCACTCCTTATAATTCTTTGGACGGAACTATTTTGAGTGTAGCACAAATGACTTTTTTAGTTGTCTAGCTTAATTTTACAATCGGCGATAAAAAATAACTTGGATAACGATCGATTTTTGATCATTGTCCAAGTATTTTTTTGTCTTTTTTTTGGTATACTAGTACCAGTACCATTTCTAAGGAGTGAGTAGATGCGGATAATATCAGGAAATTATGGCGGGCGCCGTTTAAAAAGTTTAGCAGGGGCGAACACCAGACCAACTACAGATAAAGTAAAAGAATCCATATTCAATATGATTGGACCATATTTTGATGGAGAGACAGTATTGGATCTGTTTGCAGGAAGCGGTGGTTTAGCTATCGAAGCAGTATCTAGAGGCTGCAGTCATGCGGTATGCGTAGACAAAAATTACCAAGCGCTAAAAATCATCAAAGAAAACATCGAAATTACGAAAGAACCAGAGAAATTTACCACAATAAAACTTGATGCGGACAAAGCAATCGAACGGCTAGCAGCGGAGAAACAACAATTCGACTACTTGTTTCTTGATCCGCCATATGCAAAACAAAAAATAATCGATCAAATCCATAAAATGGAAGAACTGGGACTGTTTTCTAAAACCGCAGTTATCGTATGCGAAACGGATAAAACAGTCGAATTGCCAGAAACTGTGGCTGGATTCCATCAAATAAGAAAACAGATTTATGGCATAACGGCCGTAACTATCTATAGAAAAGAGGGAAATCAATGAAACGTGCATTATTCCCAGGAAGTTTTGATCCTTTTACAAAAGGTCACTTAGATACGGTGGAACGTGCGGCTAAATTATTCGATGAGGTAGTAATTGGTGTTTTTATCAATACTTCAAAGAAAAGTTTGTTTCCCCCAGAAGAAAGAATGACATTGATCACAAAAGCTGTTTCTCATCTTCCTAATGTAAAAGTCATGCATAAAGAAAATCAATTGACGGTAGAAACAGCAAAAGAGATTGGTGCAGATGCGTTGATCAGAGGTATACGAAGTATCAAAGACTTTGAATATGAACGAGAGATTGCTCAGATGAATCATCATCTATATGATGAATTGGAAACTGTCTTCTTATTAGCAAAACCAGAATATAGTCACGTGAGTTCCAGTATTTTAAAAGAAGTACTGCACTTTGGCGGAGATGTGAGCAGCTACTTACCGCCAGTGATCAACGAAGCTTTAGCTGGAAAGCGTGAATCAAATGAAAGCTAAACAATGGTTGAAAACAGTACTAATTATCATATTTGGAATGTTGATCATTGGATTTGTAGTAGTTCCCTTGCCGTATTATGTAGAATCACCGGGAGCCACGATCGATCTGAAAGAACTAATTACAGTCAATGATAAGGAAGATAAAGGTTCTGGGTCTTTCTCTCTTACCTCTGTTGGTATCAGGCAAGCTACAGGTTTCTTAGCTTTAAAAGCTAAAATGACCCCTTTTGAAGAATTGATCAGTGAAGAAGAATTGACTGGTGGGGCGACAAATGAAGAATATAATCAAATGCAGCAGTATTATATGGATTCTTCCCAAAATGCAGCAATCGAACAAGCGTTAAAACTTGCAGACAAGCCTTATAAAATGGAATTCAAAGGCGTATATGTCATGAGTGTAGAGAAAACATCGAATTTCTTTGGCAAGCTTTCAGTTGGAGATACAGTAACAAAAGTAGACGGGAAAAGCTTTCAAAGTACAGAAGCATTTATGGATTATGTAAAAAGCCAAAAAGTTGGACAAACAATCGAAATCAGTTATTTGCATAATGGTGAAGAAAAAACAGCTTCTGGTGATCTGATCGAGTTACCAACAGATAAAAAGGCAGGAATAGGTATCACGCTTACTGACCATACCGAGATCGAATCAGATACAGATGTTCGTATTAATTCTGGCTCTATCGGTGGGCCATCAGCGGGATTGATGTTCACTTTAGAAATCTATGAACAAGTCACTGGTAAAAACTTGCGACATGGTAAGCAAATTGCAGGAACTGGAACGATCAACAGTGAAGGAGAAGTTGGCCGAATCGGAGGAATCGATAAAAAAGTGGCAAGTGCGGATAAAGCTGGCGTAGAGATTTTCTTTGCACCAGATGATACGATTTCAGACGATGTTAAGAAAGAATATCCTGAAATAAAAACCAACTACGAAGAAGCAAAAGCTGCCGCTAAAAAATTGAATTCCTCAATGAAAATCGTACCAGTAAAAACAGTACAAGAAGCGCTTGACTATCTAGAGAAAATGAAATGAAACTAAATAATTAAAGAGGGGTTGTGACACGAGTTCTGTCACACCCCCTCTTTTTCGTCAAAAATCTTCACGATAAAAATAAAAACAAAAGAAAAAATTGACGTAATTAGATGTTGAAGGGACGATTTTGCCAGAGCTCACTGTTTCTTCAATTTCAAATGAAAGGAGTAATGAATGATTTTTACTGGTCATTCTTTGGAAAAAGAACAATGATAGAAAAAATCAGCAAGAAAATACTAGCTTCACCCAAATTGATCATTTGGATGTCTATGATAGTTCTTATCTTTTGTATCGCAAGTGGTTTTTTATTATCAAATTTGCTATTTTATAGAGAACCAGAAGAGACTGCTGCAAAAGAAATACTTTCTCCGTTTAGTTCCAGTGGAGAAGATCCATCAGCTGAAGGAAACGATGTAGAAGAGGATGCTCGTCCAAAGGTCATGTACACCGATATCAAAGGAAGTGTGAAGGAGCCTGGTATCTATTCCTTTTCTTCAGAAGAACGGGTCTATGATGTACTAAAGCGTGCAGGTGGATTATTAGAAGAAGCGGATAGCGATCGAATCAACTTTTCTGCGAAGATAGAAGATCAGCAAGTCCTATATATCCCTGCTGTAGGTGAAGAGCTGCCAGAACATCTTGATCAGTTGGCATCCTCGGAAGGAAAACAGCCTACAGCAGATTCCGAGCCTCCCAAAATAAATATCAATACAGCCACTCCATCAGAACTTCAGCAGATTCCTGGGATCGGATCAGTCAAAGCGCAAGAAATCATTCGATTTAGAGAAGAAAACGGATCCTTCCAGAAAGTGGAAGACCTGCAGGAGATTTCTGGTATCGGTGAAAAGACAGTTGAAAAACTAAAAAACTTCGTTACAATTAAATAGAATGATTCAAAATCGACTGGCACGAGCAATAAATGGACGCTAATGGATACTAAGAATAATCCAATTCTAAGAGCTTGGCAGGACGAGGAGGTAGTATTTTTGGATAGGAAATAGCTTGATTGTTCGCAAAGAAACATTAAAAAAACCAATGCTGAATGTCTATCTCCAAAATAAAATATCTGGGATTCATATTATGAATACGGCTGTCAGCGGCAATAACAGTCAAGCTCTACGAGAACGCTTTGCCAAAGATGTACTTAGCTATACAGCAGATAAAGTATTTATTCTCATTGGGACGAATGATCTAGCAGAGCATAAACAACTTTCTAAAGAAACGTACCAAAAAATCTGCAGTGGATGATAGTTCAGCTGAAAAAAGACTATAGTTCTGATCATGCTTTCTTTATCACGCCACCAGCAGTCGATGAGACAAAACAAAAATATCGGAATAACAAGTTGATCAAAGAATATATCTCTGTTCTCACAGAAGTAGCAAAACGCCATGATTGTGAAGTATCGATTTTTATACGGAATTTCTTGAACAAATGGATTCGAAGAATTTTTATAATGGGCTAATGGATGACGGACTTCATTTCGGCAGTGAAGGGTAGGATCTTTTGTCAGACAGGATGATTCGTTATATTTAAAGAATATTTTGTTTAAGCAATGAGTACTTTTTAATCAACTTGAAAAAACGGAGGAATATAAAACATGTTAGAAAAATCTTCAAAAGCATGCGATACGAATAAAGAAAAAGTTACTGATAAGTCACATAATGAACGCATTCCTTGGGACCAGTACTTTATGGCTCAGGCAGTACTGTTATCTTTACGTAGTACGTGTACACGTTTAGAAGTAGGAGCGACACTCGTTCGAGAAAAAAGGATCATTGCTGGCGGCTATAATGGAGCAGTCAGTGGAGATGTCCACTGCATAGATGAAGGGTGTTACGTCGTGGATGGACACTGCTTGCGAACGATCCATGCAGAGATGAATGCACTCCTACAGTGTGCAAAACTTGGTATCCCGACGGAAGGTTCAGAAATCTATGTCACACATTTTCCATGTTTGGCCTGTACAAAGGCTTTGTTGCAAGCTGGTGTGAAAGGGATCAATTATCTCCATGACTATCGAAATGATCCTTATGCCCAAGCGTTGATCGAACAATTAGGTGTATCTGTACACCAAGTTGCTTTAGACTCACAGCATTTTTCAAAACTTCAAAATGAATTAACAGGAAAACATGTCTAGCGTTTTAGAAAGGCATTTTCGAAATCGGTTGATTTTTCCGGCAATTACGTCGATGATTATCTGTTTGTTGTATTACACTGACAATTGGGGTTATCGTTTGCTTCTTGCCGGAATTTTTTTATGGTTTTCGCTAAAAGAAGGACGTTTTATCGCGTACTTGTGTATTTTGTGTAGCATAACGGTATCCATTTCTTATAGGCTACAAGAGTATTCATTTTTAGAGGAAAAAACAACATCTGCGCAAATTACTGTATTTACAGATACGATTCGTGCAAATGGTAATTTTTTGACAATGGAAGGAAGGTTATCAGAGAATAAACAAAAGCTCCAGCTTTCTTATCAAGTAAACACAGAAGCAGAATTGAAAACATGGCTTAACTTCCGAGGAAAGGGAATAGAATTGACTGCTGAAGGCGAGTTCATTTCTCCAGCAAAAAAGCGGAATCTTTATAGTTTTGACCAAGAAGCTTACTTCAGGAACCATAGAATCTCTGGACGGTTCCAAATTCAAAAGATTGAACAGATCACCATGCAAAATCACTGGCGAAACTGGCTTCAGAGAAAAAGAGGATCTTTTATCTCCTTTGTCCAATCTGAATTTCCGCAAAAAACAAGTGTATATATTAATTCTTTATTATGGGGCTATAAATATGCAGGATTCAGAGAATCAGAAGAAATTTTTAGGGAGAGTGGTTTGCTGCATCTGTTCAGTCTATCGGGTCTACACATCCAATTTTATTTAGGGTGGCTGTATTATTTATTTCGACGTATCGGATGGCCACTACACGTCAGTATTATTCCGTTGAGTCTACTAACTATCTGTTATGTTTCTATTGCAGGAAGTTCTATTTCTGTTTTGCGTGCTAGTTTGCTGTTTTTATTGCGATTGCTAGTCAAATTGCTGAATAAGCATTATTCCACCATGGACTTATTTGCAGTTGTCTTTTGGCTTCTTTTACTATTTGATCCTCGATTTCTTTTTCATGCGGGTGGACAGCTTAGTTTTTTCATGAGTTTTTTGTTTATCCTGATTTCTTTTGATGGAGATTGGTTGAAAAAAACGGCCCTCACGTCCTGTTTACTATGATCACGATGCCGTTGATTGTATGGCATTTTTATGAGTGGCCTATTTTAGGTAGTCTTTTTACATTACTGATTGCACCGGTATTCAAGTTTCTTTTTCTTCCTGGTGTGTTATTTCTCACACTCTTCAATCGCTGGCTGCCGGAAACTTTACTTTTGCTGATAGAAGAGGGATTAATCTTATTTGAGCGAATAATCGATTTTTCTTCAGGGTCGTCTCTCATTATAGGACGTTTGCCCCTTGTACTATCTGGGATGTATATTTTCGGATTACTGATTTGTACGGATAGGTTGAAAGAACAACCTGTGAAACACTTGTTTTATGTTGGTCTTTTTTCTTTTATTTTTTTGACTTTGCCATTTTTACGCTTTTCTTCAACGATCGCTTTTATCGATGTCGGTCAAGGAGACAGTATCTTTTTGCAAAGTCCTTTTCGAAAAGAAACGATTTTGATCGATACTGGAGGTCAGTTACACTTTGAAAGAGAAAAGTGGGCGCAAGGTATGATACGTCCTCCTGCTGAAAGAAATATCGTTCCATATCTAAAAGGTCAGGGGATAAGTGTAATCGATAAACTCATCTTGACACACGACGATACGGATCATGTGGGAGAATTACCCACGTTATCTCAGCATTTTACTATCAAAAAAATTTATATCGGTTGGGGCGCTGGACGAAATGAGCCATTACAAAGCCATTTATCTGAAGCTCAAAAAAATGGTACTGAGATCATTGAAATTAAACATGGGGACAGGATCAGCGGTTATTATGATCTTTATTTATTGACTCCTTTTGAAAAGGGAGAGGGAAGAAATGAAGATTCGATTGGTCTATGGATGGAATATAACAATAGGCGCTTTTTATTTTTAGGAGATTTGAATCAAGCAATGGAAAAACAATTGCTTTTGATTTATCCTAATCTGAAAGCCGATGTAGTCAAATTAGGTCATCACAGTAGCCGTACGTCAAGTAACACAGATTTTCTTTCCCATATTGAAGCAAAACATGGGATTATATCCTGCGGAGTAAATAATCGTTATGGTCACCCGCACAGCGAAGTATTGGAGACACTAGAAGAAAATCAGATAAAAACATGGCGAACGGATCAACAAGGAATGATCACCTATCGCTGGCATCCAGTTTTTCATCCTCATGGGCTAGTGGAAACAATGATAGACTAGTAATTCTCATCTGCTCATGGTAGGATAATTTTTGAAAGTGGTGAGTAATTTGAGTATACAAGCAGAGTTACAAAAAATACGTAAAGAAAAACTTGCATCTTGTTACTTGATTTTAGGAACAGAAAAGTTTCTCCAAGATCAAATTCGGACAGAAATTGTCAAAAAAATCCAATTAGAGGGCGAAGATGACTTAAATTTTTTAAGTTTTGACATGGAAAATGCAAGTTTAGATGAGGTAGTAGCTGAAGCAGAGACGTTGCCGTTTTTCGGAGATCAACGGTTAGTATTCGTAGAGAATCCTTATTTTTTAACAGGTGAAAAAGTAAACAATGGAATCGAACAAAATACTGATTTATTGACGGCTTATTTGAAAGAACCATTAGAATCGACTGTATTAGTATTCTTTGCGCCATATGAAAAGTTGGATGAACGGAAAAAAGTAACGAAACAATTGAAAAAAACAGCAATCATCATCAATGTCCAACAGTTGAATGAAAAAGAAGTACGTCAATATCTGATGAATACCTTAGAGAATTCCTCAATCAAAATGGAACGAAGTGCAATTGATTTATTCTTGAGGTTGACCGACTTAGATTTATCCAAAATGATGAGAGAGTTACAGAAATTGGTCCTTTATGGACAAAATCAACAGCAAATCACGGTAAGAGAAGTAGAAGAATTAGTTCCTAAAACGTTAGAACATAATATTTTTGACATGACCCAATATATTTTAAAAGGGAAGACGGAACAAGCTTTGCGTTTATACGAAGATTTAGTTATGCAAGGGGAAGAAACAATCAAAATTAATGCGATTTTGCTTTCTCAATTACGTTTATTTTTACAGACAAAATTTCTTGTAAAGATTGGTTATCAGCAGGCAAATATTGCTGAAACATTGAAAATCCATCCATATCGTGTAAAACTTGCCATGCAGGAAGTAAAAAAATTCGATGAACATTTGCTGGTACAGTTGTTTGATCAATTAGTTGAGATGGATTATCAAATCAAAACGGGACAAATCGAAAAAGAATTAAGTTTTCAACTATTCGTTTTGCGCACAGGGCAGTTGTTAAGAAATCGATAAGAAGAAAGACGAGGGCAAAGCATGCGGGAAGGTCGTTTGTTTTTGTCCTTTTTTTGACAAATAAAAAAATCGGCCGAAGCCGATTCTTTTATTTAGCGATTTTTTTGCTTAAACGAGATTTGTCGCGGTTAGCTTTGTTTTTGTGGATTAGACCTTTTGATTCAGCCATATCAATAGCTTTAACAGCTTCTTTATATAACGCATCTACGTTGTCAGCACCTGAAGCTACAGCATCTTCAAATTTTTTGATTGCAGTACGCATAGCGCTTGTTTGAGATGAATTTTTCACATTAGCGTTTTCGCTTGTACGAACACGTTTGATTGCAGATTCAATGTTTGGCATTAGTTTCACCTCCGATAACTTAAGTTCTTACGCGTGTTACCGCATAATTCAACATTCATTATTATACCTAAAGGCAGCGTGCTTTGCAATATGAACATGACAAGTTTTTTTCCTTAACAGTCTTTTATTAGGATTTTTTTTCAGTAAAAACGGATAGTACAAGCTGAAAAAAATCAAAAAGACGCTATTGTGGGAGGCAATAGCGTCAAACCAAACTAGATTTTTATTTATCTATTTAAACAAAGTTTGAATGGGAATGTTTGGTACTAAGTTATTATATAACAAAGAGAACCGTTTGCAAAGTTTTTTTTGAAAAGGGATACGATTCCCTGTTGTTCTTTGTTTTTCTATTAAGAAACTGCAGTTATTTTATAACCAGTATCCTTTGATCAGTAAAGGCTATTCTGGTGTACCGATTATTTTAATGTATTCATCGATATTTTTTATCAACATTTTTTTTATGACCAACTGGTTCCGACGGTTCCATTTGCCACTTACTTCCAGCACATATTTATTTAGGGGCAAACGTAAGATATATTTTGCCAAATAGCGATCTTTAAGCAGGCCATTGATCACACGGTCCTCAAGCTGCAAGTTGATCCCAGTCAGCATCATTGGCTGTTCTTGTAAAACGTACGTATCAATTAAAAGACCTTCAAAAGTTTCCACAAGCGTCTTCCTTTCTTTTCAAAGTAACCTGAAAACAGGCACTAATTCTTCCATTTTGATATTCGTTGAAGTGGATGCGATCATTCTTTCTTTTGTCCACTGTAATCTAGTATAACAAAAAAGAGCAGAAGAGCCAAAAAGAAAAAAGAGCATCGAATTCTATAGGAAGTCTCATTGGCATGGCCTAAATTATTACAAAACATTGATTAAAAAAAGCCCCTGCATCGCAGGAGCATCCCCTATATCGTTTTAATAGGTCAATCAAAAAGCAGTATCAAACACATTTTGTATCAAATCAGGAAATAATAGATAAGCTAAGCCCAGAATCAAAAGTACCGCTAGAAGAAACCAGCCGATTGTTCCTATGAAATACTTTAATTTTTCGAACATTGTATCACCTCGTTGTCAGTATATCACGGATCAGTAAATTGGGGGTGTTAAGAATCTCCTAAAATAGACAAAATTTGTTCTATTTTCCTAAAGCAAATACTTGTAAGATACAGTAAGTGATACCAGAAGCAATGACCGGTCCGGCGGCGATTCCTCTTAAGAAGACAACGCCTAAAATCGTGCCGAAAACAAGTGCAACAGTGATTTGTGGATCAGAAGCAATCAATCCTACACCCTTGGAAGATAAGACAGCCACTAGCCCACCGCAAAAAACAGCTACCCAGCCAATAGGGGATTTAAAGGCTTCTAATAGATCACGTAGACCGATTTCTCCTGTTGCGATAGGGATTAGAATAGCCGCTGTGATGATCGTCACCCCAATATTGATTCCTTTGCCTTGAAGCCAAGGGAAAAAGGAACGGGAGGCTGGTATGAGCTTCATAATCAAAACAAAAGCTGCCGCTATCATCAGACTTTGATTTTTAGCTAAAATTGCTACAAGTAAAATAATTCCTAAAAAAAGCCAACTTTCCATGAAATATATTCCTCACTTTCTTCGAAACAATCATAACATGTTTTTAGAAAGTTGCAAAAGTAGGAATTCATCCTTCAAGACCTATTCATAAGCTGTTTTTTTCATAAAATAAACAAAATCATAAAAAAACACTTTGCTTATTTGACAGAAGACAGCCGCGCTTTGTATAGTGGACAAGACTTACATTTTTTTGAAGAATCAGAAAGATCAGGTAAAGGTCTTAGTAAACGCAAGCCATTCAGAATAACCAATATTGTGCTTCCTTCGTGTCCTACAACTCCAAGAGGTAGATTTAAAAATTGCAGGAAGTTAGAAGCAATCAACAAGAGAATAACAAGAATCGAAAAAATAATATTTTGTTTGATGATCCGCCGCATTTTTAAAGATAGCCGATGACTGTAGACAAATTTATTTAAGTCGCTTTTCATTAAGACGATGTCTGCGATATCCATAGCGGCATCTGTCCCTTGCCCCATAGCGACACCTAAAGAAGCGGCTGCTAAAGCAGGCGCATCATTGACTCCATCACCAACCATCGCATTTACTTGGTAAAGTTCATTCTCTTTTTTGACTAGTTGTGTTTTTTCTTCCGGAGTACAGCTTGCATAGTAATGTTCAATCCCTACTTGTTCAGCAATGGCCTTTGCTGTGCCAGAATGGTCGCCGGTTATCATACTTGTATGGATGTTTTGGGATTTAAAGTAGGAAATTACTTGTTGGGTATTTGCTTTTGGAATATCTAGCAGACCTAAAACAGCAATTAACTGCTGATCTTTAGAAAGATAAATCACGGTTTTGCCTTGATTTTCCAAACGTTCGATCATTTCCGCAATCTCTTTGCTGATTATCATCGTCTCAGGATCATATGCGTGCTTGCCAACTTTCCATTGCGCACCTAAATAGGTAGTTTGTAATCCAAAACCAGTAATTTCTTCTATTGGTAAGTATTGGATTTCTTCAGGTATTGTGCAATCGAAATATTGCAAAATCGCATGAGCAAGTGGATGCGTCGTTTTTTGTTCCATAGCAACAAGAAGTTGTTGTGCCAAATCCTTTTCATCAAAGAAAAAGCTGTCAGTTACAACTGGTTTTCCTTTAGTGAGCGTTCCTGTTTTATCAAAGGCAATCGCTTTTAATTCAGAAAGCTTTTCTAAATGGATACCGCCTTTGATTAAAATCCCATTTTTTGCAGAATTTGAAAGAGCAGCTAGAGAAGCTGGTGTAGCAGATGCGACAAGCGCACAAGGAGAAGCCACAACTAATAATACCATTCCTCGATAAAAGCTTTCATCCCAACTCCAACCTAGGAAAAAGTGGGGGAGAAGGATCATTAGAGGAACAGCAAGCAAAATCAATTTTACATAATTATTTTCGATTCGTTCGATAAATGAAGCTGTTTGAGTTGGCGTATTCTGCGCTTCTTCTACTAATTGGATAATCTTAGCAAAGACAGTTTCGGAACTCGTTTTTGTTACTCGAATCGTGATGGGATTTCCTTGATTCAGCGTTCCTGCATACATCTCATCGCCTAAATATTTTTCTACAGGCACAGATTCACCGCTTAATGCAGACTCATCGATCGTTGCCTGTGTGCTTTCTAAAAAGCCATCTATCGGAACAGCTGCTCCTTTAGCGACAAATACCAAGTTATCCACCTTTAGTTGAGAAACATCTACTTCTTGCATTTGTCCATTTTCTTTTAATAATTGGGCTTTTTGTGGTTGAAGATTCATCAAAGCAGTAATTTCTTTTTGACTTTTATTAGTTGTGTATTCCTCTAATGCACCGCTTAAACAAAAGATGAATGTCAACATTGCTCCTTCAAAGTAATTACCGATCAAACAGGCACCAATAGCAGCTAAAGCCATCAATAAATCCACATTCAGTGTTCGATCATTCCACAATTCTTTCAAGCCTTCCGATGTTTGTTTATATCCACCGATGATAATGGCACTGATATAAAAAAGTGGGGTGATGGTAAGAGAGAATCGGTCGAAGATAAAACCGAAGATCATAAATAAAAGGCAGCAGATTGTTGCTGCAAAAGCTTTTTTCTGATTAGTCATCGTTATTAGACCTCCTTGTCAAAACAAGGATAGCATAATAAAAATGTAATTGATAATAATAATAGCTAAATGAGAACGATAATGGTTATCATTTGGTGATTAAGCTTGATGTTGTTTTCATTATTTATAATGATTATTATTAAAGAAAATAAAAAACCAGAACATTTCTCAAATAAGAGAAGTGTTCTGGTTTTTTCTACATTGCAATAAACCAATAACCAATCAAAATGATACCAAGGATAATACGATACCAGCCAAAAGCGGTAAAGTCGTTTTTCTTCAAATAGCTTAGTAAGAATTTGATAGCTAAGACGGAAACCACAAAAGATACGAATGTTCCTACAAGAAGAACAACAGTTTCTTCCATTTTGAATGAATTCCCTTCAGCTAAATATTTGACGATCTTCAAGCCGCTTGCGCCAAACATGACAGGAATCCCTAAGAAAAATGAAAACTCTGTAGCGACAAAACGCGAAGCACCAATCAAGATAGCTCCTAGGATCGTTGCGCCAGAACGGGATGTTCCGGGAACAAGTGCCAAGACTTGGAATAACCCAACAAGAAGAGCTGCTTGGTACGTAAAGTCATTCAGAGAAGTCCAACGAGGTGTTTTGTTTTTGTTGCGTTTTTCGACAATAATAAAGGCAATACCGTAAACGATCAAAACAATGGCAACTGGTAAGAACTTGTGGAAATTTGCTTCTAACCAATCATCCAAAGGCAAACCAATGATGATGGCTGGTATGCAAGCAACGATCACTTTAAACCAAAGTGTCCACGTATCTTTTTTTTCTACCGTTGATTTACTTGGAGAAAATGGGTTTAACTTGTGAAAATAAAGAACGACGACAGCCAAGATCGCCCCTAATTGGATAACGACATTGAACATCGACATAAATTGTGAACTGGCATCCAGTTTGATGAATTCATCTGCTAGGATCAAATGACCAGTACTACTGATGGGCAGCCATTCCGTTATTCCTTCAATAATACCGAGAATCACTGCTTTGATAATATTTGCAAAAAACATAAATTCCTTCCTTCCCAATTAAGATACATCTTATAGTATACCGTTATTTTTTGAGAAACCCAATCTGTTTTTTAATATTAAGAAAAACTTGAGAAATAAAGCAGATAAGTACACGAAGAGAAAAAAGAAGACAAAGCCCTCATTCAGACTTTGCCTTTTATGATTCTCTGGTAAAAATTAAAATATCCCCATTATAGAAACGAGTCGCGACTATGTGTTTTCCCGTTATCGATATAAGACGTATCATTGATGCCGTGGATAGAAAATCGACCGTTTGCATAAGTGACCTTTGTTACGCTGCCATTTAAAAGCCCAGCACGAACAGGCTGTTTAGGATCGATCAGATTAAGCAAAAAGGCGATCGTCAAACCATGAGATACGACTAAAACATTTCCACCACCATTTTTTTCGCAGTGATGGGCGATATCTTCAAATCCTGTCCATACACGGTCTCGCAATGTTTCATAAGTTTCCGCCCACCCAGCGGTATCTAAGTTGTATACAGCATTAGCAATTTGTTCAAAAGAAACTTCTGTGGTAAACATTTCATCATATGTTTTAAAATTCAATACACGAGGGATCACACCCCACATTTCCATGTCATATCCACCTTCAAGAGACCCGAAACACCATTCTCTAATCCTTTTTTCAATAAAATAAGGAATTTCTTTTCCCTTAGAATGTTCTCCTAGAATAATACGGGCAGTTTCGATCGCACGACCACTGTCACTAGAATAAGCAAATGAAAAGTCGACATTTTTTAACCCGCGACCTAAATAATGAATGCCTTCTTGTCCTTGCTTTGTGAGGGGTGTATCACACCAGCCTTGTACTCGTTCAATTGTATTGAACATCGTTTTTCCGTGTCGTACGATATAAAGTGTAGTTTCTGTCATTTTATTCTCCTCCTAAGTCGTTTTAACGATTGAAAAAAGGATTTGTCCTTTTTTCCTGTTCAATCGTCGTTGCATCGCCATGTCCTGGATAGACTGCAAATTCATCAGGTAAAACAAACAGCTGGGTCCGAATACTATGAAGTAATTGTTCTA
Source organism: Enterococcus sp. FSL R5-0957 (assembly GCF_038008005.1). Taxonomy (NCBI): domain Bacteria; kingdom Bacillati; phylum Bacillota; class Bacilli; order Lactobacillales; family Enterococcaceae; genus Enterococcus; species Enterococcus sp. FSL R5-0957. The sequence continues at coordinate 1,453,477 of NZ_JBBOYG010000001.1, read as the reverse complement.
AATTCCCTGTATACAGATCGGTTCTACCGATACTTCCTCTAAACAGGGCGTCGCCAGAAACGACAAAATCATCAAAAATAAAGCTGACGCTTCCTATAGAGTGCCCGGGGGTAGGGACGACGCGAAAAGACATGTTTCCTAAAGTATAAGTTTTCATTTCAAATTCATATTCTGCAGGCGAGACAATAACATCAGCAATATCATCATGTCGTCCGAGTCCAGAAAGGTTCAAAATCGGATCACCTAGCCATTTTTGCTCTAGTGGGCTGACATACACTGGGATTTGATAATATGCGCGTAAAGGTTCTACTGCACCGATATGATCGTAGTGGGTATGGGTAAGCAAAATCGCTACCGGCTGTTGGTTTGTTTTTTTGATTTCTTGTTTGATTCGTTCCGCATCTTCTCCAGGGTCAATGATCAAAAGTGCTTCTTCGTTGTAGACCAAATAACAGTTTTCTTCAATCATTCCTGTTTTTAATCTTTCGATATGCATGTGCATTCCTCCTTGATAGCCAAAACTTCTTTCATCCATTAGTATAACGCATTCATTGCTAGGAAACAAAAACAGGTACTTATTTCTCTTTACTTATCTGAATTATCAGACTATATGAAAAGTATTTGGATATTCTAAAGAGAAGGAAAGTAAGTTTTCATAGCATTTTAATATGTCCTTGTTACATTAGACTCATCCAAAAATCCAAATTCTATATCCTATATCCCTGCCTAATCAGCAGGGTGTTTTTTTATGCTTGAAAAGAGAGCTCTTTTTGCTAAACTAGGCTTTTTCAGGTAATCTTAGAGAGAAAGAGGTGGTGGAAATGATCAAACAGTCAAAAATATCTGTGCGGCACTTAGTAGAATTTATTTTGCGACGTGGAAGTATCGACAATCGTAAAAAAATAGCCATACTGCATTAGAAGGAGCAAGAATCCACCGCAAGCTCCAAAAAGATGCGGGAGAAGACTATGAAAAAGAAGTCTTTTTAAAAACAACAGTTCCATTAGATGAATATCACCTGATCGTTGAAGGCCGTGCAGACGGTATTTTCAAAAGAGATGGTATTTATTATATAGATGAAATCAAAACCTCCGAGCCACGATTTGAAGATTTAGAACCAGAACAAGTGGAACTTTTCTTTCATCAAGCAAGGGTGTATGCCTATATCTATAGTCAAGAACATGATTTACAAGAAATAAATCTGCAATTGACTTACTTTCAGACGGCTGAAGAAGTGATTACGAGAAAGGTCGAACATCAGACAAGAGAGCAGTTAGAAACTTTTTTTAAAAAACTGACTGAAGATTATAAAGAATGGCTTGTTTTTCAAGAAAACTGGCGCACTGTACGCAATGCCTCTTTGATGGCTTTGAAATTCCCCCATGATGAGTATAGGAAAGGCCAGCGTGAACTAGCGGTAGCTGCTTATAAAACAATCCGTACGAAACAGAAATTGTTTGTAGAAGCACCTACCGGAACAGGAAAAACAATCTCTACGTTATTCCCCGCTTTGAAAGCTGTAGGGGAAGAAGAGGGAGAAAAGATCTTTTATCTAACAGCCAAAACAATAACTAGACAAGTAGCTGAAGATGCCATGACAGCATTAAAAGATACTGGAGCTGAAGTAAAAAGTGTCACTTTGACGGCTAAAGATAAGATCTGCTTTTTAGATGAGACGACCTGTAATCCAGATCAGTGCCCGTATGCCAATGGTTATTACAATCGTATCAACGAAGGGTTATGGGATCTTTTGAATCATGAGAATCAGATCACTCGAGAAGTCATCGAAACTTATGCAAGAAAGCATACACTTTGTCCTTTCGAACTATCATTAGATGTCAGTATCTGGTGCGATGTGATCATTGGGGATTACAATTATTTGTTTGATCCTACTGTTTATTTAAGACGTTTTTTTGAAGATGAAAAAAACGAGGATTATCTGTTTTTGATTGATGAGGCACATAATTTGGTGAATCGTTCCCGAGTGATGTATTCGGCAGAACTATCTTATGAAAAAACAAAACGAAGTAAGGAAGCTATACCAAAGGAATTCAAAAAACTCCATCGTCGTTTCAACAAACTATTGAAAGAATTTGATACGATCCGAGAAATAGCAAAAGAAGATCATTGGGATTATCATCATCAAAAAGCACCAGCTGAATCTTTAGTAAAGGCAGGTTATCAATTAAGCGAAAAAATCAAAGAATGGCTAGCAGAATTTCCTGAGCATCCATCACAAGAACAATTGCTTCCTTATTATTTTGATTTGCTTCATTTTTTGAAGGTCAGTGAATTTTATGATGATCACTATGAAACAACGGTCGAAAAAACGTATCACGATCTGATAGTAAAAGAGTTTTGTATTGATCCAAGCTTGTTTCTTGAGCAGTCGTTGGATAAAGGAAGAAGCAGTATCCTTTTTTCTGCGAGTTTTTCACCTCTATCTTATTATCAGGAAACACTGGGCGGACAAAAAAGTCTCGCTTACAAACTGCCGAGTCCTTTCCCAGAAGGAAACCAGCAAGTTTTCATTGCAAATTACTTAGAGACGACTTATCGAAAAAGGGAACAAAGTCTGGCAAAATTAGTTGAGACGATCCATGCTTTTGCTGATGGAAAGGTCGGAAATTATTTCGTTTTCTTTCCTTCTTATCAATATTTAGACCTTGCGGCGGAAGCATTCAACCAGCAATATCCTGACAGCAATGTGCTGATCCAAGAAACGGACATGGGTGAAGAAGAACGCGAACGATTTTTAGCAAAATTCCAAGCAGATCCCGATGAAACATTGATAGGATTTTGTGTACTTGGTGGGATTTTTTCAGAAGGAATCGATTTGAGAGGGAACCGATTGATCGGCAGTATGATCGTAGGTGTAGGGTTGCCGCAGATGAATCATGAGCAGGAACTGATCAAATCATATTATGATGAGAAGGAACACCTTGGATTTGCTTACGCTTATCAGCTTCCTGGAATGAACAAAGTCTTGCAAGCTGGTGGTCGAGTGATTCGTGGCATGGCGGATCAAGGAATCGTGGTATTGGCAGATCAACGATTTGCTCGTTTCTCTTATCGACGTTTATTCCCACAACATTGGCAAACAGCAAGAGAAGTACGAAGTGTTGGAGAATTGGAAGAAGGAATACAGCGTTTTTGGTCATCCAAAGAAGCAGTAAATGAAAAAAACGAGGGATGACAGATGTCAGCCTCGTTTTTTCATTAACGATAGTTAGTGAATTGCAACTCGATTGGTAAGTCAAGTTTACGTAATAAAGCAATCACAGCTTGAAGATCATCACGGTTTTTACCTGTCACTCTAATCTGATCTTCTTGGATTTGTGCTTTTACTTTCAGTTTTTCATTTTTGATAGCTGTAGTGATTTTTTTCGCGTTTTCGCGATCGATTCCGTTGACCAGATCGGCAGTTTGACGAGCTTTGCCACCTAGCGCGTGTTCCGATTCGGAAAAATGGATATTTTTGATTGGCACATTTCTTTTGATCAACTTACCAAATAATACATCTTTGATCTGTTCGATTTTGAAATCATCATCGCTCAAGACAACTAGATTGCTGTTCTCTAATTTGATTTCTACCGTAGAATCCTTGAAGTCAAATCGATTAGTCAATTCTTTTGTTGTTTGCTGAATCGCATTTTTTACTTCTTCTGTATTGACTTCTGATACAATGTCGAAGCTAGCATCTTTTGCCATAAGAACCCTCCTGATATACGTATAAGTTTACTATACATCTATCTTATCATAGGAATGGGGCAGATTCTTACTTGTTTGCTAAAATTCTTCTCATTTGAGTTCGAAGTATTTTATTTTAATAGATAAACTGTTATTCTTACATTTGGAATAATAAAGTAGAGGAGAGGTGCTTGTGAGCAAAATTATGACTGCGTATCATAAAAATGAAAGATTAAAGAAAATAGTGGTTATTTTGATAACCGGATTGACCGCTGCGGTCGCTTTAAATTATTTTTTGATTCCAGCCAATGTCTTTTCTGCAGGGATGAATGGGATCGCTCAAATCATTTCCTCGCTTTTATATGAATGGTTTCATATCAAGGTAGACACAGGAACATTTATTTTTATTTTGAATATCCCTGTGTTTGTATTAGGGTTTCTCAAAGTAGGAAAACGAGCAACGATCCTTAGTTTTGTGAACGTTGTATGCGTATCAGTGATGACGATGCTACTTCCAGTCGGACAGATTACTGATAATATTTTGATGAATGCCTTAGTAGGCGGTGTCTTATTAGGTCTTGGCGTAGGCTTATCTTTAAAAATGGGCTTTACAACTGGTGGGATGGACATCATCTCTCTTGTGCTTTCACAAACAACTGGAAAAACAGTCGGAAATTACATGCTGATTCTAAATGGGATCATTGTAGTCATCGCAGGCTTCTTCTTTAACTGGGAAAGTGCCTTGTATACGATTATTTCCATTTATGCGATGACTCAAGTGATTGATGCCATCCATACGAGTCATCAAAAAGTAACAGCGATGATCGTGACCGTCAAACCGGAAGAGGTATCAGAAGAACTAGCGAAACGGATGGTACGTGGAATGACATTGCTTCCGTCTGTCGGTGGCTATTCAAAAAAACAAGGAAATATGATCATGATGGTCATCACCCGCTATGAAATGTATGATCTTGATCAGATCGTTCATGAAATCGACGACGATGCATTTATCAATATTTTACCAACTCATTCAGTATTTGGCCGATTTGCAAATGAAAACGAACAAAAAATGTATCGAACAACAGGTGTATTGCCAGAAATAAAAAATCGTTCACAAAAAAAATGAGGAATCAGATTTATTTTAGAATGAATTTAATGTATTCCATCTAACAAGGACATTTTATAAATTTAAACGAGAATCTTCCTTCTAAATTCTCATTTACAAGTAGTTAAAAAAAGAGTATGATAAATAAAAATCGTGTTAAGGAGTGTCGTACGATGAGCGAAGCAAACCAAGAACGGTCTGCGCAAGAAATAGAACTGATCAAAGAACGTATTCTTGCTGCCTTGGAAATGGTGATCGATCCTGAATTAGGAATCGATATTGTCAACTTAGGCTTGATTTATGATATAGAATTCAATCCTGAAAATGGAGAAACAGTCATCAAAATGACGCTAACAACTATGGGCTGTCCACTAGCCGATATTTTAACAGAATCTATCCATGACGCATTGAAAGAAGTGCCAGAAGTAACGAAAGCAGAAGTAAAACTTGTCTGGTATCCAGCATGGACGACCGATAAGATGAGCCGTTATGCACGGATTGCGTTGGGGATTCGATAGGAATCTTGACTGACTAGCTATGAGAAGTAAGTAGTAAAAAAAAAACTTTTATCCTTTCTTGAAGAAAAGAGATAAGAGGTTTTTTTGTTTATAAAATTTTGTCTGCTATATTAGAAGTTAATCAAATAAATGTGTTCTATTGATAAAGGACGTTCAAATCCCTTTCCTTTTGCCATCCATCTTTTTTACATCAATTTGATTTTCGTATAGTATTCTTTCTCATCTTCACGATAAATCGTGGCCCCATTTTTTTGCTGCGCCTTAAGACTGCCAAGATTTTTTTTATTTACAGACAAAAGTGCCTCATTGATGCCGAGTTTTTTTACCTCTTGCAGTACTAATGCTAAGCCTTGTGTTGCATATCCTTTTTTACGATAGTCAGGGGAGATGCCGTAACCGATATGGCCAGCGCCGTTTCTTAATGATTCGTTCAGTTTATGGCGCAGATTAAAAATTCCTACATACTCATGTCCATCATTTTCCAAAATAAAGACGGTTGCGGGAACGTAATTCTCAGGAAGATCGATCCCTAAAGAAGTGTTTTCGCATTTTTTTACATAATCTAAAAATTCAGCAAGTGTATAGCCGTAAGCATTGTTGATAAATCCATTCTCGTTTGGTCCGAAGCTAGTTTGCAGCCGATAAGCTTTCTCCAAATCTGCTTCCCATAGTTTGATCAATTTCATCGAATCCGCCTCTTCCTAAGTAAACATATTTTTTTCTACTATGGCACTATTTTGGTGAATAGCCATTCTTATTTTTATTTTTTGTGATGTATCGTATTAAGAATAATTTAACAAAATAAACGATTGCAGATTTTTGTTATTTATTGTATTGTTTTTATAATAGATGAATGCTCGTTATCTTTTGAAAAAATGATCTTATTGATTGATATTGAAAGTTCAAGATAAATTGAATTTTTAATAAATGTGTTATTTAAAGTTTTTTCGTCCGTTGCTTATGATCACTAGAAAGGAGATCTCGTGAACTACTTTAGCGGTTATAAAAGAATTCCAGAAGGATGGCAACAAGCAGAAATAAAAAATGATCAGTATCAAAATGAAAGAAGAAGACAGTTGTTGGAGAAAATGAAGCAAAAACAGCTGAATCGAGAGAAAAAGAAGAACAAAGAAACGAAGAAAAAGCAGCAAAATAAAATAGCTACCGATCCCAGAGTCGTTCGTTTAAACAATGAAATGAATCAACTGAAGCAAGAATTGAGTAAAGCAAAAAAGCAAGTAGCTACTGTGAGCAAGAAAAGAAGAGAGGACAAGAAACACATCAGAGAGCTGTCACAGCAACTCGAACGACAGCACCAACAAGCAAAAGTAGAAAAAGAAGAGATGAGACAAAAAGTCATCGAACAGCAGAGGAAAACAGAACTATTGTATCAAAAATTAGAAGAAGTGGGCTGGGATACAGATAATCACGCACTTCAGGAACTCCAAAAACGTAACCAGATCATCATTTATTTGCTGCAAAAAAATAGCCAAATGCAACATTATCTAGAGAGAATACATAAAGCGTCAGATTTATTAAAGAAAAGAAATGATCGACTGAACAAGAAATTAGAAAAGCTTTCAAATAGAAATGCTACGTATCTGAAAATCATGGAGAAGAAAAAACAAGAACTGCAGCAGTTGTCTAAAGTCAACAAGCGACAAACAGAACAATTAGCAAAGGAAAAACAAAACTTCGTACAAGCAGCTCCTCAAGATCTGATCCATGCATTGATTCAGCAGTTAGACACCCAATCATTTTATAAGTTCAATCAGCTGAACAAGCTGTTCAATAGGTATCAATGGATCTTCGAACATCAAGCGAATGATTTGCAGTATCAAGAAACAAATATTTTTTATGGTTTTGTAGAAATAGAAGAGGGCAGCATTTATTTCCACGAGGTCAATACGGAGCAAAGAAGACCACTGATAGTAGAAGAGAGCTTTAAACGCAAAGATCTTTTAACAGATGGGATAGCAGTACGAGTACATCAAAAAACAGTAGACGGTCCAGTATATCTAAGGTATTGCTATCCTATCGTTGAACAGAATAAGTCAAAAAGAAGAAGCGACAAATATCTAAAGAGAACAAGTCAAAAATCTAAACAGCCAAGTAAAAAGCAATTGAGCATAGATGCTGAAAAGTGGGCATCATCACTCAAAATTGCTGTGATCGGGAACAAACAAATAAAAGGATTCGTAAAAGGATTGCAGAAATATGTAAAAACTGTCGAAAGAATCGACGCATATGAGTATGGGGAGAAAGCACTATTTGAAAGAATCCGTGCTGTTGACTATGTCTATGTTTGCATCGATAGCGTCCCGCATCATGTGACCAATTTTCTGAAAAGTGAAATTGAGCTTATGGAAAAAACAGAATTTTTTTATCGCCCTTCAATAGATGATGGAGTTACTCGGATGAACTATTTGTATTGGTTGCAAGAGGGAAAACGCGTAGAGATAAAAAAGAACAAAAAATATGTTCTTGACAAAAAACAAATGTAATCCTAAACTAGAACATGTGATGCGGCTATGGCGGAATTGGCAGACGCGCTAGCTTCAGGCGCTAGTGAGGGCGACCTCGTGGAAGTTCGAATCTTCTTAGCCGCATAATTTTTTTATATACTGAGAAAAGATATCGAGGGAGAGATCCCATCGGTATTTTTTTATAAAATCTGATATAAAATAGATTTCGGTAAGAAAGTCATAGAAGTAATAGATAAGCAAAAAACTCGCTCTGATGTGACAAAACAACTCAAAAATAGGCCATGCGATGTATTCTTTCGCATGGCCTCTTCCTATTTTGAATGTGTTTAAACGTTCAAATAATGAATCTTAGTACCAACCGTTTGCTTCCCAGAATGCTTTCGCAGCTTCCCAAGAACCATAACGTGAAGCAACATATTGTTCTGCCACTTTTTCTTGGTTCGCAGCAGAGTAGTCACCATTCAAGTAAGAAGAATCTAATTGGTAACGTCCGATGTAACGTCCGTTCGTTGCTGTGTAAGAACCGCTTGATTCTTTTTGTGCGATCCATTCTTTTGCAGCATTCGTGCTTGTTGCCGTTGTTGTTGTTTCTGTTGCAGCAGGAGCAGATTGTGTTTCAGCAACAGGGGCTGCTTGTGTTTCTGTTTGAACCGTTTCTTGTACAACAGGTTGTTCAGCTTGGACGGGAGCTTCTTGAACGGTTGCTTGAGGTTCAGCAGCTGCTTGTGCAGAGCCTTCTGTTGGAATCGTTAATTGTTGTCCTGAGTAGATCAGGTTAATGTCAGAAATTGAATTTGATTCTGCAATGGCATTGATCAAGGAGTTGTCACCAACGTATTTTTGAGAAATCGTTGATAGAGTATCACCTGATTGAACGGTATAAGCTTCGTCCGCATGAGCAGTCGTTCCCATGAAGAATGCAGCACCGGCAGCCAAAGTTGTTCCAAAAAGTAAAGTTTTAAGTGATGTCATGAAAAATCTCCTTTATTCGGTAAAAAGTTTTATTTGTTGTGTTCAACGAGGAATACTTTAACACGTGAAAATATTTCATAGGTAAAAGAAGCATGACAATTTATGACAAATCCACGTTTTTTGTAACAGAATGATGTTCATCTCATGTGAAAAATGATGAGAAATTCCACATAATGCAGAAATGATAGGTTTAGAACAAGTGTTCTGATGAGAACAGAAATGTATAAATAACTTGAAAAAAATTGCTATTAATCATCATTTTATTTACACATTGCGTATATTTTTTGTATTTTTGCTTGAGATGTTACAATAAAAGAAAAAGGAGGCGGTTCCAATGAGTAAGAGATACCAGAACATCATGGTAGCAGTTGACGGATCAAGACAATCGATCAAAGCGTTCGCTGAAGCCCTTGACTTAGCAAAGGACAATGAAGCCCACTTATTTATCGTGTCAATCATCAACAAAGTTGAGCTGACCCATAGTGCCTATGCCTTTTCAAAAATCTATGCAGATGAAAAACAAAGAACAGAAGTAGCCATGCTGAAAAAAATCAATGATGCCAAAGAGTTCGGCATTGCTGAGATCCATGCAATAGTTGAAACTGGAGATCCAAGAAATTTGATTGCCAATGTCATCCCTGGACAAGAAAATATTGATTTGATCGTTATGGGAGCGACAGGAAAAGGAGCGATACAACAAGCACTAGTCGGATCGACCGCTTCTTATGTCGTTTCACATGCCCCTTGCAGTGTATTGGTCGTGAAGTAATTAGATAAGGGAGGAATAGAAAATGGTTCGCCCTCAAGAAGTTCGTGCACCAAAAGAAAAAATAGAAATTTTAGCAATTATTGAAGACGGCACACAAACAAAAAAAGGATACTCGATTGCTTTAATAAAGTGGAAAGGAAAAAAAGGTGTTGCTGTAAGGTGGGATGGAGATAATCAACAAGACAAAGGATTCCCGATCACTGCGAACGGCTACCATCCAGCGTGGTTTGTTCTGCCTGATAAATTTACAGAATTATACAGCTATGATTATGCGAAAACTGTCACATCCATTAAAGCATTAGACAAATTAGCAGAAGAGCAGCATAAAATGGATGAAAAATAAAAAAGATGAACCAATCAGTCTTTAGAAAACTGATTGGTTCGAGGAGTAAAAAATGAAAAAAGGTTATTTGGGATGAATATAGAATAATGCGTATAGCTTAAATCAAACTTAAAGCCATAAAAAAGGCAAGAGGGTGAGGTAAATGGAAGCAGGAAAAGTTTTACAGGAAGTAAAAGTATTATGTGCAGATAAAAAATATGAAGAAGCAAAAAGTCTGATTGAAAAGAACAAAGAAAATTTGGAAGAAAAATATCCGATTGCACAAGAATTTATAGAATTAAAACAAGGAACGCTTCTTCATCGATTCAAACATTTTTTTGGTATCACAGAATAGAAAAAAGCGATTAAAGATACAGCAAATCTCTGCTGATCTTTAATCGTTTTCTTTTGAAACTGCTAGGATTCAATTCTGATTTTTATATAAAAAATAGATCCAAATGATTAGAAAAACTACTGCAAGCGTCAATTCGATGATGTGTATCACTAATACAGATGTTGTTTCCCAATGTCTAAAAGAAAAAATCTGATAAGTAAAATATACGGCAGGTAAAGAGGCCAGTAAAACTGAAAACTTCTTTTTCGTCCATTTTATGTAATAGAAAAGAATGCTTAGCATAATAAAAAAAGGAATATAAAAAACGAACTGACCGATCGCGATCATACTATTGCCTCCAATAAATAAAGTCCAAGATACAAAATAACACTTTGTGCGTGAAGGCGCAAGCAGTTCTATGGATTTATCCAGTAAAATATGTATTGATTTTGAATTTATAGGGGAAAATTGCTATAATCAAAGTGAAAGAAGGAGTGGAATTTTCATGGATCATGTAGTGTTAGAAATCGATTTGCATTTAATCAATAATATTCGGGTGATTTACTATGTTGTAAGCAATAGTGTCGAACAACGTGTACTGACGAATAAAATCAATGGTATTTTAGCAAAGAAAGACGTTCACCGATTCAATAACGGTGAAGGTAGTTATTATAGTATCCCAGTAGAAAAAATTATTTATACGACAGTCAAAGTCAGAGAAGATCTGGATACTAAAAAGGCATATGAACCTATTTTTACAACTTATTGATTAACAGTAAATGGAGGAAAAAAATGAATCCATATGAACAACTTATCCAAGATTTGATTGATGGAAAAATCGAAAAAATCGATGTAAAAAGAGAAGAATTAATGGCTTTTCGAGAAGCATGGCTGAAATTGGAGAATCGTAAATATGTGGTAGGAAAAGCATCGCTGAACGGCAATGTGACTTATCACTATGATCCGACACGCTTATTTTAGTAAGGATGATTCAGAAAAAACAAGGGACTGTGACAAAAGTCGTGTCACAGTCCCTTCTTCTGGACAAACGGTGTTCCAGAAATGAAAATTCCTACTTATTAAATAGATTTTTGAATTTGTCTTTCACACTGTCGATATTTACGTCTTTTAGAAGATTTTGTGCTTTCTCTTTGTAAGGACCTAGTTGTTCTTTATGTTCTTCGATAAATCGTTTTGCGCCGTCGAAGTTGCCGCCTTTTATCATTTCCTTGACTTTTTGAAATAATTCTTCTTGATTCATTTTGAACACATCCTTTGCCATCAACTTGATTTTTTTCCATGGATAAAGCGAGAAAATCTAAATTATCCACATCACCATAATATCAAATAACGATCATTTTTGCTAAAAAAACACTTGTTTCTCGCTTCTAAAGTAGGAGAAAAATCTCCAACTTAGGACGGATGGAATTTCTCTAATTGCCCCATATACTGGATATATAACAAGGAGGTAGAAAGATGAAAGTGATTAAATATTTGATAGGATTGGCGGCGATTAGTGGTATTTTGCTATTTGGACTGAAATACTATACTGAAGGAAGTTACGGGGAAATCCCTGGTATACTTGACCAACTAAATCCATTAGTTGAAAAAGGTGAGGTCTATGTAAAAACACAAAAACCAGAGGAAGTAAATGAACATGGAACGGCAAGGTATGTTCAAAAAGCTGCTAATGCCGATGGGGAAGAACGAACAATTGAATTTAATGGACTTTCTGTGTTAAAAGAAAATCATTATTTGAAAATCAGCAATAAAGGAGCACACATAGAAACGTATGAAGAAGTTCCTAGAGAAAAAGTTCCGGAAAAAGCATTAGCAATTATTGGCTAAATCTACTGTATGAGTGCTACAGATTTAATTGTTGATTATAATAAAATTATGTAAACTAAATAATAAATAATAAAAATATTCCAAAATCCCCTGAAAAAAGATCATTCTTTTTTCAGGGGTTCATTTCTTATCAACAAGCTCATCAAATTGGGATGGCAGGGTTCGAACCTACAATTGCTTGATTCAGAGTCAAGTGCCTTACCAGTTTGGCTACATCCCATTTATTCAACAAAATAATCATAGCACTTTTCTAAAAAAACGCAAGTTATTTTTCTTGATCAGATAGTTGTTGTTTTACTCGTAAAAGGCGACGCACCAGTTTCTTTTCCAGTCCAGCAGGAAGGGCAATCCGCTCTGCTACTGACAAGACGGAGTCAAGCAACTGATATTCTTTGACAGGTTCATTCATGATATGGTAAATGTTTGCTAAACGCTCGATATATTCAAAGTGGGTGTACTCTGTTCGAGCGATTAGAAATTTTAATAAATCGATTGCTTTTCCATACTCTTGGTCTCCATAATAGACAAGAGCTTGACGATACAGTTTGATTTCTAGTTCATTGAGGGTAGCAGGTCTGCGCCGTTCGTTCCACTCATTAATAGAAACTTTACCTTGAACATTTCCTTTGCGATCACGGACAAAAATAATCGGAATTTCATTTGGATCCATTTTTTTATGAGTGAATTTTTCCATTATCTGTGCTCCCTTCAAAGGTTCGGTATCTAGAGTATAAGGGATTTTTACTTTAATTACTAGCTTTTCTCCAAAGTTAGCATTTGTCCGCCCATTGCAGTGAAAATGGCCGAAAAATCATTGATCGGTACTGCTCGATTTTTTACGCCATAGGGGTCGTTGACGTAAATATTCTCTTTGTCGTATCCAGTGACTACACAAGCATGAACAAGTGGAGTGACTCTTACTTCTCCGTTGTTTGTTGTCCAAGTCATAAAATCAGTTTCATCAGGGACTTCAAAATTGATAGTCACGGAAGTCCATACAGGATTTCCTTTAGATAGAGCTTTTTTGATATCATCTAGTTGAGCGTCTGTTTTTGGAAAAGTATGATAATCCGTTTGGACGATTTGTTGAGCAAGAGAGGCAATAGGAGGGACATAGACGCCCATAGCCCAGTCTCCGCCACTGATATCTCCAACAAATCCTTCATTAGGATCGCCGTGAGTCCCGTCTGCATTGAAAACAGGGACGTAATCCAATTGTTCAGCTAACTGGTTTTTAGTCGTTTCATAACCATAAAAAGATAAAAGCATGGAAAGCGAAGTGACCTCGCAGCCATTTTCTAGAGAAGGAGAGTCAAACTGGCTCTCTAATGGAACATCTAGCAAAACTTCTGCTTTCTCTTTTGTCTTTTTCGTTTTTTGTGTTGCACTTTTTTGTGTAGTATTCATTGTATGTTCTGGAGAATGGATATGTAGGTAATAACTTGTACCGCTTAATAAAAGAGTAGCTGTACCTCCTAGAAACAATAGTTTTTTAAATGTTTTTTTCTTCATTGGAAATCTCCCTTTTCAGCTGTTTATCTTTCCTATTATAAGTGTATTTTTATTGGGAAGGGAAGTATTTTATTTAAATATGTAAGAAGTAATCAGTTTTTGAGGAATATTATTTATTATTTTAGAAAAAATTCTTCTAGATACAACAGCTGTTTTAATTGTGAAAACGAAAACAGTACGCTATAATGCCTGTAAGGTTGATTTTTGACTGTAAACAAAAAATCAAATAGTTAAATCTCCAAAAAATAGCAATTGTAATATGGAGAAAAGTTCCAGCAGTTTAGGAGGATTTTGATGACGGAAGAAATGATTAATTTAGGAGAACAATATGCATGCAAACCAATTGGCTTTACAAAAACGGTCGTTGGTGAAGTTGTATCAAAAATGACAAACTGTGCCGTGGTCAAAGTTGCCCAATGTGCTGCAGAGGATCAAGAGTTATTAGATGAAAAAGCAAGCATGGTTGTTGCAAAATATGATACATTTGAATAAAGAAAATAATTGGACGTGCGGCGTGCTGCAAGTCCAATTTCTTTGAGAAGGTAAATCAGTATTCTTTTCCTGTTTTCAGGAGAAGAAAAAGCGAGGCGAGTTGTCATGGTAACATTTTTTACGGTCCTATTGTTTTTATTCGTTGTTGTTATGTTCTTATTTCTTTGGCTGGTGCGAAAATAAATTATTTATCGGACTGTTCGGAATCGATGGGTCTACTTGGTCATACCATTCTTAGTAGTACTAGTCATTTGGTACACACTCATCAGTCAGCCTACAGCAGATGAATTGGCAAAAGGGATTTTGTCAGCGATGATTTTTATTAGTTTTTTGTTGGACAGTCGAGGAATTACAGAAGAAGGGCTTGTCTTGAATAGCTTTGATAAAAAAGGTGTTCCTTTTTCTGAAATCAATAAAATCGTGTTGTACCAACCAAAAGGTTCCAAAATTGTAAAAATGAATTTTTTCCGAAACGGGTGGCGGGGACCGATGCTGAAATTTTCTGCATCATTAGAAGAATTAGTTCCATTTTTGTCCCAACGCTTGAACGATGAGGCGGAGATCGATATTATGATCGATCCAGAATAAAAAATAGAGGTTGCGACAAGATGTTTGTCACAACCTCTGTTTTTTTCAAGTAAAATTATCCGAATACACGGAAGCGATCTGCATCGTTCATGTATTCTTTTTCCCCAGCTGGTGTTTCTGGTGAACCGAATACTAATTGTGAACGTAGTTTCCAGTTTGAAGGGATATTCCATTCTTTTGCAACTGCTTCGTCAATAACTGGGTTGTAATGTTGCAGGTTTGCGCCCAATCCTTTATCAACTAATGCTACCCAAGTGTTCGCTGTTGCGATTCCGTTTGATTGTTCTGACCAATCTGGGAAGTTGTCTGCATATAATTCAAATTGTTCTTGTAGACCTTTTACCACGTCAGTATCTTTGAAGAATAATACTGTACCATAACCATTTTTGAAACCAGCTAATTTGTTTTGTGTATTTGGGAAAGCTTCTGCTGGAGTCAATGGGCGAAGTGCTTCTTCAGTGATTTCCCAAAGTTTTTCATGTGCGTCTCCGAAAAGAATAACTGCGCGTGTTGATTGAGCATTGAAAGCAGTTGGGCTTTCTTTAATTGCTTCTTTGATCAAAGCTGTCAATTCTTCATTAGAAAGTGAAACATTACGTCCTAGATGATAGATTGAACGGCGATTTTTTAAAGTGTCAGTAAAAGTTGTCATAATAAAATTTCTCCTTTGATTTGCGTTTTGCATTTTTTTAATTGATTACGAAATGAAGTATAGCATCTTACAAAAAGTAAGTAAACAGATATGCTCACAAAAAATAAGCGAAGTTCAAAAAACAATTTTAATAAGGGAAATCGTCAGAAAAGGATTTTCTTGGTTATCGCTTTCATTGCTGTGTTTTAGGAATTTTTGCTTATTTGAAAAAAACAGCTGATATATAATTATTAAATCTCTATCTTCTTTTTTTTATGATATTGCCATTAAAAATTACTTGTTTTTATAGAAAATTAGTTTATATTTCTTAAATAAGTTTTTTAGTCGCCGATTGTAAAATTAAGCTAGACAACTAAAAAAGTCATTTGTGCTACACTCAAAATAGTTCCGTCCAAAGAATTATAAGGAGTGAGTACAAATGACCTATACCCATCTTACAACGGATGAACTTGTAATGATAGAGTCTTATTTCAAAATAAATCAATCTGTTGCGAAAACTGCGCATTGCTTGAATCGTTCAAGACAAACGATCCATAAAGTATACCTGTTCTTCAAGCAAGGAAAATCAGCCTTAGAGTACTATCAACAGTATAAGAAAAACAAATCAAACTGTGGTAGACGCCCGCTTGTTTTACCTGAGGAACAATCAGAATATATTCAAAGAAAGGTTGTTCAAGGATGGACACCCGATGTGATTGTTGGTCGTGCAGCGTTTCCTATTCGTTGTTCTGCTCGTACCATTTATCGTATGTTCAAAAAGGGGCTATTTAATCCTTCTGACTTACCGATGAAAGGCAAGCGTAAACCAAATGGACATCAAGAAAGACGTGGAAAACAAGCTTTCCGTCGCTCTATTCATGAACGTGAAAAAGATTATAGCCAATTCTCAAATGAGTTTGGTCACCTTGAAGGTGACACTATCGTAGGTTTGAAACATAAAAGTGCTGTAATTACCTTAGTTGAGCGATTATCAAAAGTTATCATCACATTGAAACCGTGTGGTAGACAAGCGATTGATATTGAAAACAAATTAAATCATTGGTTTGAATCTGTACCGAAAAATCTATTCAAATCCATCACTTTTGATTGTGGAAAGGAATTTTCAAATTGGAAACAGATCAGTAATGCCAATGATATTGCCATTTATTTCGCTGATCCAGGAACGCCGTCTCAAAGAGGCCTAAACGAGAATTCTAACGGATTGTTACGTAGAGATGGTTTATTGAAATCTATGGATTTCAATTCAGTAGATGAATCTTTTATTCAATCTGTCGCATCGAAACGAAATAATATTCCTAGAAAATCACTGAATTATCGAACACCTTTGGAAGTATTTTTGAGTTACGTAAGTATTGATGATTTGTCTAACTTAATTTGACAATTAAGAAGTTAAATTTTTCGGTAAAGATGTATAATATTTTCTGAAAATTTAAAGAATTGGGGTATAGATTATGGAAAAACAGCAAGACAAGGGCTTCTTCGGACAGCCGAAGGGATTGTCAACTTTGTTCTTCACTGAGATGTGGGAACGATTTAGTTATTATGGTATGCGTGCATTACTTATCTATTATATGTACGATACAGTTGCTAACGGGGGACTTGGATTACCACGAGCAACAGCATTAGCTATCATGTCGATATACGGATCGCTGATCTACATGTCTAGTATCGTCGGCGGTTGGGTATCTGACCGAATGTTAGGAGCAAAACGCACTGTGTTCTTTGGTGGAGTCTTCATTATGCTTGGACACATCGTCTTGGCTTTACCATTTGGTGTAAGTACATTGTTTGTTTCAATGGCATTGATTATTATCGGAACCGCCTTTTTGAAACCAAACGTTTCTGGCATGGTCGGACATCTTTATTCAAAGACTGATTTGCGAAGAGATGCAGGATTTTCGATTTTTTACATGGGTGTCAACTTAGGGGCATTATTAGCACCACTAATCGTTGGGACAATCGGTCAAGAATATAACTACCATTTAGGGTTCTCTTTAGCTGCTATTGGGATGTTCTTTGGATTATTACAATACATCATCCAAGGACGCAAGACATTAGACGGAGTGGGTACTACACCGCCGAATCCTTTGACAACTGAGGAACGTAAAGGATTCATCCGTAACTTGATCATCGCACTTGTTGTTATCGCTGCAGTATTCGGTGGGGCACAATTAACTGGTCATCTGACAATCGACTTTTTTGTCAATACAATCAGTGTATTGGGGATTATCTTACCGTTGTATTACTTTATCAAAATGTTGACTTCAAAAGATGTAACTGCTGAAGAAAAACCAAGAGTATGGGCGTACATCCCATTATTCCTTGCAGCAATCATTTTCTGGTCATTACAAGAACAAGGTTCATCTATCTTAGCTTTATTTGCTAGTGAACGTACGCAATCTACACTATTTGGTGTGACGATCCAAGCAAGCTGGTATCAATCATTGAATCCGATTTTCATCTTTATTTTGACGCCGGTATTTGTAACAATGTGGACAAAACTTGGCAAACGCCAACCATCTACAGTAGTGAAATTCTCACTTGGTCTTTTGTTTGCAGGATTATCATACTTACTATTGATGTTGCCAGGTATGCTTTATGGGACAAGTGGAAAAGTAAGTCCATTGTGGTTGTTAGGAAGTTTCTTCATCGTGGTTATTGCTGAATTGTGTCTTTCACCAGTTGGTTTGTCTGTAACAACGAAATTAGCACCACGAGCATTTGAATCACAAACAATCGCTATTTGGTTCTTAGCTGATGCTTCTTCACAAGCAATCAATGCACAAATTGCACGCTTCTACACACCGGGAACAGAATCTGCCTACTTCGGTATTATCGGTGCAGTAGCAATCGTTGGTGGTATCTTGCTATTTACTGTGAAAGAACCAATCAAAAAACTAATGGGATCTATCCATTAATCAACTCACGAAAAGACAGGAATTGCTTATTTGTAGCGATTCCTGTCTTTTTGCGTATACTCAAAAAAGATAGAAATATCAGAACCATAAAAGTATATAATTTGAAAAATATAGAACAAATGTTCAGTATTTTTTGATATAATAAAGAAGCGCCGTATCATGTGTTGAAGGAGGAAAAGCATGTCTTTACAATTTATTCTTGGAAACGGGAAAAAAGATCACCGTCAAGTCTTGATCGATGAAGCGTCAGATTGGCTCGACCAGGATGCAAGCAACCAAGTATTTTTCCTTGTTCCCAATTACAGCAAATTCGAACAGGAACAAGAAATTTTAGCGGAGATGCGAAGAAGAAGCGGGAAAAAAGCTTTCAGCACAACAAATGTTCAAGTATTCAGTTTTTACCGTCTGGCTTGGTATTTGCTGCAACAGACAACCCTTCTTACAGGAAATGAATTATCAGAATCCGGATCTGCGATGATCTTGCGACAGATTTTAGAAAAACATGAGGAAGAATTAACGATCTTTCGCGGAGAAATCAATAAAAGAGGATTTATTCGCCAATTGCAAGAACTCTATAGTGAATTGCGCACAGGGAATATTCAACCAGAAGACTTGATGCTTTTATTTGGTGATTCACCGAATGCAGAAGGCCAGCAACTTAAAATGAAAGACTTGAAGTTGATTTTTTCAGCTTATGACAGCGAATTGATCGAACGTGCCCTATCAAATGAAGATGCACTGGCTATACTAGCAAATTATATGCAGACACAAGATTTCACCAACGTCAAATTTATCATCAGCGGTTTTTCCCGAATCAATGGGCAAGAGTATCAATTACTGCAGGCAATGATGGAAAAGGGGCAATTAGTTGTCGATTTATTGTTGGATCGTCCTTATACAGCGGATCTTCCAGAAGTACTTACGCTCTTTCATGAGACTGGAAAGCTTTATTTCCGTCTTTTTCAAAGTGCGAGAGAACGGAAAGTCCCTATATTAGTAGATCGTTTTGCGCCAGAGCAGAATCGTCCGACAGCGCTGCAGTTGCTGCAAACGATGTGGGAAGAGACTTCCAGCCAAAAGAAAGCAACCGTCCACAAATTAGGGGAACAAGAGGCTCTCCATTTGTGGGAAGCTGAAAATCCAACTGAGGAAGTCCGACAGTTAGCCGTTGAAATCAGACGGCTAGTCAGTGAAGAAAACTACCGTTATCGTGATATCCAAGTACTGACAAAAAATATGTCCTTATATGGAAATATTCTTCGACCAATCTTTCAAGAAATGGCGATTCCTTTTTATATCGATGAAGAACAAATGATGGAAAATCATCCGCTGATTGAATGGATCAACAGTCTGTTCGCTCTTGACCGTTATTCTTATCGATTAAGTGATATTATGCGTTTTTTCAAGACGGAATTGTTCCTATCGATGGAAACAGAAACCGAACTGGATGAATGGAAACAAGAACGAGATGAATTCAGGAAAAAATTGGACATCACAGAAAATGTCGCACTTGCTTATAATTATCAAGGCACTTACTGGACGCGTGAAAAAGATTGGCAGTTTGTAGCGTATGATTTTGAAGCAGAGCAGATTGAAGACGTACAGCATCTGGAAGAACAGTCAAATACGATTAGACGATTATTTCAGAAATCTGTACCTGCATTTTTTAAAAAAATAAAGAAAAGCAAAACAGGACAAGCGGCCGCAAATGTTTTTTATCAATTTTTGATCCAAAGTGGTGTACAGCAACAATTATTGTTTTGGCGTAATCAGGAAGTAGATAGAGGAAACTTAGAAGCGGCAAGAAACCATGAGCAGACATGGGGAGCGCTGATTGATCTGCTGGATGAATATGTAGTCATTTATGGTGAATCGGCTTTTGACTGGTCACTGTTCCAAGAAATCATTACGAGTGGTCTAGAAAATCTAAGTTATGGTAAAATCCCTACCGCAATCGACCAAGTGCGAATCAACCGTTTGGAATTAGTTCGACCGAATCAAGCTGCCGTCACTTTTGCATTAGGTTTGAATGATCAAGTGTTTCCAGACCGTAAAGAAACAAAAGGATTGTTGTCCAGTGAAGAACGAGAAGTATTAAATCAAGCTTTGCCAGATGGACAGTTTTTATTCGACCCATCCAAAGAAAGTATCTCTTTTGAGCCTTTCCAAGCCTACCTTGTTTTTCTTTCCGGAACGGATCGATTATATCTTAGCTATGCACAAAGCTATGACACAGATGGTTCACTGAAGATGTCTCCTTATTTGCGCAGAATCACAGAATATTTATCAGTTCCCGTCGAGAGAAAAGAGCATTTGACGATCGAAAGCGATCCTGATTGTTATGTAGGAACTTACAGAAGCGGAATCAATACAGTCAATAGGATTTATCGATTAGCTTTAGATGAAAAGAAACCTGTACCAAAGCATTGGCAAAAGCTCAAAGAATTAGTACTGAATTCCTCATGGCGCAATTTTGCTTTACAAATCTTTGAAAGTCAGGAACATTTGAATGTGCCTGTTTCGATGCCAGAAAAAATGGCGGAAGAGCTTTATGGAAAAGAAATTTATACTTCGATTTCACGTATGGAGAATTTTTATAATTGTGAATACAAATACTTCATGCAATTTGGTTTGAAATTGAAAGAACGAACTGTTTATGGTCTGACTCCAGCAGCAACAGGTGATTTTTATCATGAATCATTGGATCGTTTCTTCAAGCTACTGTTTTCAAACCAATTATCCTTAGTGAATATGACCGATGCGCAGCGTAAAGACTTCACTGAAAAAGTGCTGCAAGAAGTGTTCGGAGAACTTCGGTTTGAGATATTGGATAGTTCCGCAAGAATGAACTATATCCGCTATCAATTAGGACAGACGATCCAAAAAGTAGCATGGGCTTTGCAAAAACAGAGCAAAAATACGGGCATGCATCCTCTTCAGACGGAGATTTTATTTGGTCAGATTGCTGGAGCAAAAGGTATCACAGGTCTGGAATTGCCGTTGAGTAATGGTGGAAAACTCCACGTCCGAGGAAAAATCGATCGGATCGATGTAGCTTCTGAACAAGAAAATACTTGGTTAAGCGTCGTTGATTACAAATCTAGTGGACGTTCATTCGATGTCACAGAAGCTTATTATGGCATGGCTATGCAATTATTGACGTATCTGGACGTAGCATTGATGGATGCGGTACGTTTGACTGGAAAGGCGGCTGTTAAACCAGCAGGCTCTTATTATTTACATGTTCATAATCCTGTATTGACAGAGACAGATGATGTAGAGAAGAATACATTGAAAAAATTTAGTTATGATGGCGTTTTTGTCGATGATCCCGCTCTTTTAGAAGTATTAGACCATTCACTGGAAGCAAAAGAACAATCACTGATCTATCCAGTGAAAAAAAATGCGAAAGATGAATACCAAAAAGGTAGTTTCAGCAAAGATAAATTTTTCACGGAAGAAGAACTGCAACTGTTCATGGCGCATAATCGGGAAAATATGCGGTTAGCTGGAGATGCAATCACTTCCGGAGAAATCAAACTGAACCCAGCTTATAAAGATAAACAGCGAATTGCCTGCGAATTTTGTCCATTCAGAAGCATCTGTACGTTTGATGTGATGCTGAAAGAAAATAATTACCACTGTCTGGAGAAAATAGATAAGGAAGAAGCACTGCGCAGAATATTGAAAAGGAGTGAAGAAGAGTGAATCAAATTCCTTTAAAACCGCAAAATGAACGATTTACAGATGATCAGTGGCAGGCGATTTTCGATCAAGGAGATAATTTGTTAGTCTCTGCGTCTGCCGGATCAGGTAAAACTACAGTGCTTGTTCGAAGAGTGATTGAAAAATTAAAAATGGGTTTTGATATTGATGAATTACTGATTGTGACATTTACTGAAGCAGCTGCAAGAGAAATGAAAGAAAGAATTCAAGAGGCATTACAAGAAGCGGTCAACAGCGAAAGCGACCCTGTACGAAGACAGCATTTTACTAAGCAGTTAGTTTTATTGCCCACAGCGAATATCTCAACCTTACATGCTTTTTGTCTAACAGTTATTCGACGTTATTATTACTTAATTGATATTGATCCGGTCTTTCGCATGTTAACAGATGAAACAGAAACGATCTTGATGAAGGAGGATGTGTGGGACGAGCTGAGAGAAGCACTTTATGCAGAAAATGATGAACGATTTTTTCAATTAACAATGAACTTTTCTAATGATCGTTCAGATGACGGCTTGACGAATCTGGTGTTTTCTCTTTATGAGTTTGCCCGTGCCAACCCTGACCCCCAAAAATGGCTAGAACAGTTAAGCGATAATTATCGTTTGACTGAGGGGCTAGCGAAATCTCGATTATATCAAGAACAAATCCGTCCTTTAGTTTTGGCAGATATATACCAATGTGTACAATTATATGAACAGATGACTCAGTTAGCACAAGGTGAAGGATTAGAAAAAATGCATGAGCAAGTGGCTGGAGAACAACTGCAGATCAAAAATATCTATGAAGCTTTCTCGCAAGATCGGTTAGAAGAAGCTTATGCTAGTTTGGAACAACTGACTTTTTCAACTTTTAAGAGCAGTCGTAAAGCAGAATTGAAAGAAATCTCTAATGAAGTCAAGGGCATGAGGGATAAAGCAAAAAAATTGATTCAGCAGATAAGTAAAAGTTACTTTCCTGTTTCACCAAGCCAAATAGAAGAATTAACGGAAAAAGCACTACCGTTAGTCGAAGAAATGACAAAAGTCACGCAAAGCTTTATGGACGGTTTCAGTATGCGTAAACGGGAAAAAGGTGTGTTGGATTTCAATGATCTGGAACATCTAGCGTTGCAGATTCTCACAGAAAAAACGAAAGATGCATGGCTGCCAAGTGAAGCTTCAAAACATTATCGAAAAAAATTCAAAGAAGTAATGGTAGATGAATATCAAGACGTGAACCAATTACAAGAAGCCATTTTATACTGGCTAAGAGAACCTGACGATACAAAAGGAAATATGTTTATGGTTGGGGATGTCAAACAATCCATTTATTCTTTCCGTTTAGCAGATCCTAGTTTATTTATCGGGAAATACGAGAATTTTTCAAAGAAAGAAGGCGGACGTCGGATCGTTTTGGCTGAGAACTTCCGCTCTAGAAAAGAAGTCCTTTCTTTTACGAATCTTATTTTTGAACAACTAATGGATCCAGCAGTGGGTCAAATCAATTATGACGAAGCAGCCAAACTGATACAGGGATTCTCAGACTTTCCGGAGAATGAACAGTTTGAGCCAGAAATCATGATCTATGAAAAAGAACAGGAAGAATCAGAGATCGAGATTCCGACGGACGATATACTGGAAGACAAAACAGAAGGCGAACTTTTTATGACAGGACTAAAAATTCGTCAATTAATTGATTCCTCCTTTATGATTTATGATAAAAAATCAAAGAAAAGTCGTCCGATAGAGTACAAAGACATTGTTCTCTTGACACCTACAAAGAAGAACAACTTAACAATTTTAGAGATTTTCAAAACATTGGATATTCCTTTGGAGATGAATGATGCTCAAAATTATTTTCAAGCGACAGAAATTCGCACGATGATCTCGCTGCTGCAATTAATTGACAATCCCTATCAAGATATTCCGCTTGCGGCTGTATTGCGTTCGCCAGTCGTGGGTTTGATTGAACCAGAATTAGCCAGCATCCGATTAGCCGACCGTGCACATACTTACTATGATGCTGTGCTTGCTTATCAATCATCAAACGAAGATGAATTAGCGGCTAAGTTGGAACATTTTGGCAAACAACTAGATCATTGGCGAGAACTTGCTCGCCGTTCTTCGATCGCTGACTTGCTATGGGATATCTATTATGAGACGGGATATCTAGAGTATGTGGTCGGTTTGCCAGCAGGAGCACAGAGACAAGCCAATCTTTATGCATTGGTCGATCGTGCCAAAGCATACGAGCAAAGTTCTTTCAGAGGATTATATCAGTTCGTGCGTTTCATTGAAAAAATGCAAGAAAAAGATAAAGACTTAGCAGAACCAGTCATTTCAATAGAAGATAATGCTGTTCGCGTAATGACAATCCATGCAAGTAAAGGCTTGGAATTTCCAGTTGTATTTTTGTTAGATATGACGAAAGAATTCAACTTACAAGACTTGCGCAATCGGTATGCTTTTGAAGAAAAACTTGGAGCAGGTATTCGCTATATGGATCCTGAAACACGGGTGTTATATGATACGTTACCGTTTCAAGCCATCAAATTGGCAAAGCAAAACAAATTGTTGTCGGAAGAAATGCGTAAATTGTATGTAGGATTGACTCGGGCAGAACAAAAGCTTTTCATTGTCGGTTCCTATAAAAATAAAGAGCAAATGATCCAAACGTGGTCTGAAGCAGCTGATCATGAGGAGTTGGTTTTTGATCCTGCGCTACGTTTGAAGGGCAGAAGCAGCTTGATGAATTGGATTGGTTACGGATTGATCCGTCATCCTGAAATGCAGAAATACTTAGAGGAAGAAGTTTCGACTTCTCTCCTTCAAGATTCAAATGCACAGTTTTCTATTTCATGGATGAATCAGCAAACAATCATTGAACAAAGACAGTTGCTTGCTGAAAAAGAACTGGTTAACTTAGATCAGCAGATGAAAGAAAAGGAAACTGTATTAGCAGATTCGTTACAAAAACGTCTAGCCTATGAATATCCTTATCAGGCTTCTTCGCAAACCACAAGTTATCAATCTGTATCTGAGATCAAACGATTATTCGAAGATCCAGATGATACACAAGAATCACGTTTGACTCTGGAAAGTAGTCAGACAAAGGCAGCATCTCGTCAATTCCGTTATACGCAAGAACAACTAGCAGAACCAAAATTTTTACAAAAAGATCGGCAAGTGTCGGCAGCTGCTGTTGGAACAGCTACCCATGCTTTATTGCAATTGCTGCCATTAGAGATGCCAACTACTGAGAGCATCAATCAAAAGTTGCAGGAATTAGTAAAGAAACGGTTAATAGACGAAAAGGTCGCAAAAAAAGTAGATGTTTCTTCTATTATATGGTTCTTTCAAACAGAACTTGGGCAACAATTGATTGCCAACAAAGAAAACGTAAAACGGGAGCAACCTTTTTCCATGCTGCTTTCTGCTGATGAAGTATTTCAAGACTATCCAAATCAGGAAGATGAGCTATTGATCCACGG
Organism: Enterococcus sp. FSL R5-0957; assembly: GCF_038008005.1. Taxonomy (NCBI): domain Bacteria; kingdom Bacillati; phylum Bacillota; class Bacilli; order Lactobacillales; family Enterococcaceae; genus Enterococcus; species Enterococcus sp. FSL R5-0957. The sequence goes on along the minus strand of NZ_JBBOYG010000001.1, from coordinate 1,428,073 downwards.
AATCGTCGATGGATACTTAGAAGAAAAAGATCATCTCCATATCTATGATTTTAAAACAGATTTCATTTTACATCCGGATGATCCAGCAGAAATAGACGCAATCGTCCAAAAATATCAAGGACAGCTAAGACTTTACCAACAAGCAATGACAGAAGCACTGAATAAACCTGTAGAAAATGTTTTCCTAATTTTACTTCGAGTGAAACGAATCATAAACATTAATAAATAATTATAATTGAGCAAACTTGACTTATGTTTTGTAAGGATTATGCTATACTCTGGGAAGAGGTGAGTATGATGGAGCTAACACAGACAGAATTCGTTTTGTGTCCTAAATTTGAAAAAACGTTCTCTATTTTAGGAAAAAAATGGAACGGATTGATTATCGATGTACTACTCGAAAATGGTCCGCAACGCTTTGTCGAGCTTGCGGCAAAAATCCCGATGGTTAGTGATCGGGTATTGGTCGAACGCTTGAAGGAATTAGAAAAAGAAGGAATAGTCACTCGAAACATTGCCTGTAGTGAAAAAAGCCGTTCAGAATATCTCTTGACTGAAAAAGGAGCAGACTTGCAAAAAGCAATGCGTCAAATACAAGTTTGGAGTGAAAAATGGGTCACAGAGGAAGAATGCGGTTGATTTTGTAAAAAAAATCTTGTAAACTATAGTCCATACGAATAAGTAAAAGAACGATGACGAAAAAGAGTAGTTTGGCTAAACCAGTTCAGGGAGATCTGTCACAGACTGAAAACAGGTCCTGTGTTTGAAAAATGAAGTTCACTTTCCGAGTTCGTCTGATCATTATCAGACCGGCATCTGTCGTTAACGAAGTAAGAGTGCGGTGTAAGTTTATTTATCCGCAAATTAGGATGGTAACGCGAAGACCTCGTTCCTTAACAGGAATGAGGTCTTTTTGTTTTGTATTTGGAATTTAAAGGAGGAACAAGCACATGTCTTTACAAGCACAATTAGAGAGCTTGAAAGAAGAAACAATCGTCAAAATCACGGCGGCACAAGATTTAAAAGAATTAAATCAAATACGTGTTGAAACGTTAGGAAAAAAAGGACCGATCACAGAAGTATTGCGTGGGATGAAAGATCTAAGTCCAGAAGAACGTCCAAAAGTCGGAAGTTTCGCAAATGAGATCCGAGACCTTTTGACAGAAGAAATAGAGCGAAAAAAACAAATATTAGAAGAAGAAGCGTTAAATGCAGCTTTGGCAAAAGAAACAGTAGACGTGACATTGCCTGGTAGAAAAGTAAAGCATGGTACACGTCATATCGTGACACAAATCATGGAAGAAATTGAAGATATTTTTGTAGGTATGGGGTATCAGATCGTAGAAGGTTACGAAGTAGAGTCTGACCATTACAATTTCGAACGGATGAACCTGCCAAAAGACCATCCGGCAAGGGACATGCAAGATACTTTCTATATTTCAGACGAGATATTGATTCGGACACATACTTCACCAGTCCAAGCACGGACAATGGAAAAGCATGATTTCTCTAAGGGTGCTCTACGAATGATTTCGCCAGGAAAAGTTTTCCGCAGAGATACAGATGATGCGACCCACAGCCATCAGTTCCATCAAATTGAAGGGCTAGTTGTTGATAAAAACATCACGATGGGCGACCTTAAAGGAACATTAGAAGTCGTAATGAAAAAAATGTTTGGGGAAGAACGTGAAATCCGTTTGCGTCCAAGTTATTTCCCATTTACGGAGCCATCAGTAGAAGTAGATGTCAGCTGTTTCAAATGTGGTGGTGCCGGTTGTAACGTATGTAAATACACTGGCTGGATCGAGATTTTAGGAGCTGGCATGGTGCACCCGAATGTGTTGAAGATGTCAGGAATTGATCCAGAAGAATATTCAGGCTTTGCTTTCGGCCTTGGACCAGACCGCGTAGCTATGTTGCGGTATGGAGTGAATGATATCCGTAATTTCTATCAAAATGACTTACGTTTCTTAAGTCAGTTCAAGGGGGAGTAAGAAGATGTTAGTTTCATATAAATGGCTTAATCGTTATGTGGATTTATCGAATGTAACACCAAAAGAATTAGCGGATAAAATGTCTGTAACAGGAATCGAAGTCGAGGGAATCACGGTTCCAGAAGAAGGCTTGAAAAAAATCGTTGTCGGTGAAGTCAAGGAATGTGTACCACATCCAGATTCTGATCACCTTTCTATTTGTCAAGTCGATATTGGTGAAGACGAACTGTCTCAAATCGTTTGTGGAGCGCCTAATGTGAAGGTCGGAATCAAAGTGATCGTTGCGCTTCCTAACTCACGGATTGCTGGAAATGTGAAGATCAAAAAAGGGAAAATGCGTGGTCAAGTATCAAATGGCATGATTTGCTCGTTACAAGAAATTGGCTATTCAGACAGTGTTATACCAAAAGAATACGCTGAAGGTATCTATTATATGCCAAAAGAAGCTGTAAATGGCGATCCAGTTTTTCCTTATTTAGATATGGATGATTCGATCATTGAATTGTCTATCACACCAAATCGTGCAGATGCATTGTCAATGCGTGGCGTAGCTTACGAAGTTGGGGCAATCTATCGTCAGACGCCTACATTTGATGACGAGAAATTAGTAGAATCATCACAACTTGCTAGCGATAGAATCAAAGTGACAGTTGAAGATAAAGAAGTCGTTCCTGCCTATCAAATCCGCATCATTGAAGGAGTAAACATCCAACCAAGTCCTCAATGGCTGCAAAATCTTTTGATGAATGAAGGCATCCGCCCAATCAACAATGTAGTAGATGTGACGAACTATATTTTGCTTTTATTCGGACAACCACTACATGCATTTGACTACGACAAATTGAAATCAAATGAGATCCTTGTCCGTCATGCAAAAGAAAATGAGACATTAGTCACGTTAGATGGAGAATCTCGGGAATTGACAACTGACAATCTTGTCATCACTAATGGCAAAGAACCAGTTGCTTTGGCTGGTGTCATGGGTGGATTAGATTCAGAGATTACGAATGAAACAACAACAGTGGCACTGGAATCTGCTTTGTTTGATCCAATTTCGATCCGTCGTACAGCAAAACAATTTAATTTGCGTAGCGAATCTTCTGCACGCTTTGAAAAAGGGATCAACCATGCAACTGTTGGAGAAGCCAGTGAGGTTGCTGCAGCAATGATCGTTTCTCTTGCAGGTGGGGAAGTTCTACAAGGTGCGGTCAAAGGTTCAGAGATCAAAGCAGAAGACGTATCAGTGAGGATTTCACTTGAACGCATCAATCAATATTTAGGAACATCTCTTGTCGTTAAAGAAGTAAATGAGATTTTTGAAGCACTTGGATTTAGCTATGAAGAAAAGGATCATGTTTATTCCGTAGTCGTACCACCAAGACGATGGGATATCCAAATCGAAGCAGACATTATCGAAGAAGTTGCTCGTATTTATGGATACGATCAGTTGCCATCTACTCTTCCAAGTGGAGAAACGGTTGCTGGAAGCTTGTCAAAAGAACAAGAAACTACTCGTAAAATTCGTACAATCTTTGAAGGAAGCGGATTGAGCGAAGCAATCAGTTATGCATTGACAACAGAAGAAAAATCAAGACAGTTTGTTATAAAAGAAAGTAATATTACACGTTTGGACTGGCCAATGAGCGAAGAACGTTCTGTATTACGAATGAATTTGATCAGCGGACTATTAGATGATATCAGTTATAACACTGCTCGAAAAAATACAGAGATTGCTTTATATGAAATCGGTCGGGTATTCTTCCAAGAAAATGATCCGCGCACACATCTGCCGCAAGAAATAAAACATGCAGCAATCGCTATTTCTGGTATTTGGGAAGAAAAAGATTGGCAGACGAAAGCACAAAACGTAGACTTTTTCACTATCAAAGGTCTTTTAGAAAACTTATTTGAACAACTAGGTATCCATGAAGATATCCATTATCAAACGGTGACAGAAATAAAAGAAATGCATCCTGGAAGAACTGCTGCGATTTACCTTGGCGAACAATTCATCGGTTTTGTCGGTCAAGTGCATCCGACAATTGCCAAAAGTTATGATATTCCAGAAACATATGTTGCTGAGTTTGATTTATCTGCTGTAGTGGAAGCTGCCCAAAAAGGAATCGTTTTTGAAGCAGTGACAAAATTCCCAGCAGTCAGCCGGGATATCGCTTTGCTTGTAAAAGAAACTGTGACAAATCAGGAATTAACAGAAGTGATCCATTCTGCTGCCGGAAGATTTTTAACAGATATCCAATTATTTGATGTCTATCAAGGAGAAAACATCGAAAAAGGACATAAATCCATGGCTTATAGCCTGACATTTGTCAACCCTGAAGCAACATTGACAGATGAAGAAATCAATAAAGCAATGGATAAGGTAACAAAAGCTTTGACAGAAACACTTGGAGCAAGTATTCGTTAAAAGTTAGAAGCAAAATAGTTATCAGTCGTCCATGCTTTTAAAAAATTTTTTTAAAACACTTATATATATAGAATAGATACTTGAGCAGATCCATCTTCGGTTCTGCTCTTTTTTATTTTTCAGGTAGATTCCATAAATTTCTAAAATCAGAAAAATAGGTAGGTATCGAGCCGTCGCATTCACAATGAAAGACTATCAATAACACTGCTATGTAAGTATGATAAAAAAGAGAAGATGAAATTGAAAAGGGAGAGTTTTATTACACAAGTAATTAGATTTTAAATGAACAGGAAAATCATTATTTTTATCGCTAATTTTCAAAGAACAGTTTTGGCTATATACTAATAAGAGGTTTATTGGATAAGAATTCATGACATTTAATCTGCTGAATATGGAAAAATGACCGAGGTGGTAATCCCAACCATTTTTTCTTAGTGTATCATTAATTGAATTTCAGACGTTTTGCACATGGCTACTTCAGAGATTAAAGGAGGTGGTAGTGGTGTTCATGTTAGTTGTTCTTGGTCTTTTATTAATAATCGTTGGTATTCAACTTAGAAGAGGCAAATGGTATGGAATAGTTGCTGGGAATACTTTTAAAGATAAACCGATTGAAGTTCAAAAAAAAGTGCATTAGGAGCTTCATCTATTGCTTTTTTTGTAGGAGGCTTTTTACTAATCGTTTATATTTTAATGTTTTTTGATATTCAAACTAGATTTTTAATCATTCCAGTAATTGTAATAGCGATAGTATATTCTTTGTTTACCTTATATAAATATCTTAAACACTTCATTAAATATGGAGAATAAAGGAACTATTTAGTAAGAAAAGGAATATTAGAAAATCTATAAAAAACTACCACTAAAAATGAGGGGGACACAGCTTTTGGCCCTTCTTTGACGACAGCTGAACAAAATATCCGCACTTGAAAAAGGGAATGTCACTGAAGCTGTGGTCGCCACTCAGCCGATCAATGAATACGAAGATGCATTGAAAAAACTGACCAACTATGAAAAGCAGTATACGACACTTCTTGAAGAAACCAATCAAGTGATCGACAAACAAGTTGTCACGGACTAAGAACTGGCCAATTATTTCAACTAAAGTGAAAGTCTCTGATTCTGCTTTTGAACATCAAAAAACCGAACGATAGAGAGCGTACGCATGCAAGTAAGCAGCTACTCAACTATTGTTCGGTTTTTTGTGTTTGGTAATGATGTCACTAAGATGGATTCATCGGTGTATTAATGGAAGTAATTGATCCCCATTGCTGATTTTACTTCAGAAAGTGTTTGTGCAGCTACTTTAGCAGCTTCTTCACTACCTTTACGTAAGATTTCCATAACAGCTGAAGGATCTTTTTCCAATTCTTCTCGGCACGCGCGGATCGGTGCAAATTCAGCTTCCAATACATCAATGAGGTATCGTTTGATCTTTACATCGCCAAGTCCGCCGCGGCGGTAATGAGCTTTCATTTCTTCAATTGCTTCTTTATCTGTTCCGAATACATCCAAGTAGGTGAAGACCATATTCCCTTCTACTTGTCCAGGATCTTGTACATGGATGTGGTTTGGATCAGTATACATACTCATGACTTTTTTCTGTAAGACATCGGCAGGATCGGAGATATAAATACCGTTTCCTAACGATTTACTCATTTTGCCATTTCCATCGATTCCAGGTAATCTACCCATTCCTTTTGGTGGGAATACGCCTTTTGGTTCCACCAAGACTTCACCATATGTATGATTGAAGCTTTGTACGATTTCCTGTGTCTGCTCTAACATTGGTTTTTGATCCTCGCCAACAGGTACGAGATTCGCTTTGAATGCAGTGATATCTGCTGCTTGAGAAACAGGATAGATAAAGAATCCTGTAGGCACGCTTTCACCGAATTTCTTTTGTTCGATTTCTGTTTTGACAGTCGGATTGCGTCGAACGCGTCCTACGCTGACTAAGTTCAAATAATACATGGTTAACTCAGCTAATTCCGGAATTTGTGATTGGATAAATAAAGTAGATTTTGCAGGATCTAATCCCACGGCTAAATAGTCTAAAGCAACTTGTAAGACATTTGATGAAACCTTCTCAGGATTTTTAGCATTATCGGTCAGGGCTTGCATGTCAGCAATCATGACAAACAGTTGGTTATCTTCATCTGCTTGCATAGCCACTCGGGTTTTTAGAGAACCGACGTAATGCCCTAAATGCAGCTTCCCAGTTGGTCGATCTCCCGTTAAAATAATATTTTTCAAAAAAGACACCTCTTTACGATTTGTAAGTCTGAGCACTTAATATCTTACCGTTTTTCCTGACAAGAAACAACAGTTCCTAAGGAAAAAACAAGGAAAGAGGATAAAATAACTAATAGATAAGAAATGAAAGAAATATTTATGGGAGAATAAACGTTCTAAGAAACTTTACAAATTACTAAACTATCAGATATAATGTATTTTATTATACATCTTTAAAAGAAATCTTACTAAATAATAATGGGAGTGTAATTCTATGGCAATGATTAAATTTGATCACGTGGATAAATATTATGGCAAGTTCCACGCATTAAAAAATATCAATCTCGAATTCGAGAAAGGAGAAGTTGTCGTTGTCATTGGTCCTTCTGGTTCAGGAAAGAGCACGATGCTTCGCTGTATCAATGGATTAGAGACGATTTCTTCAGGTAAGCTACTAATTAATGATACTGACTTGCATGATAAAAAGACAAAGTTGACAGAAGTCCGAAAGAATATCGGCATGGTTTTCCAGCATTTCAATTTGTATCCTAATAAAACCGTTCTGGAAAATATTACATTAGCACCAATCAAAGTGTTAAAGCAAGACCAGGCAACTGCAGTCAAAAACGCGGAGAAATTTCTGAAAACTGTCAATATGTTAGATAAGAAAGATTCTTATCCTTCCATGTTATCCGGTGGACAACAGCAACGGGTGGCAATCGCCAGAGGTTTAGCGATGAATCCTGAGATGCTGCTGTTTGATGAACCTACTTCTGCTTTGGATCCGGAAATGATTGGTGATGTATTGGACATCATGAAAAAATTGGCGCATGACGGCATGTCAATGATTGTCGTGACGCATGAAATGGGCTTTGCCAAAGAAGTTGCGGATCGTGTCATCTTCATGGCTGACGGAGAAGTATTGGAAGATAGCAGAAATGTGAGAGACTTTTTCGAAAATCCAAATGAAGTCCGAGCACAGCAATTTATCAGTAAAGTTATCAATCATTGATAGGAGGAAAAAGATGCGCAGGTTTAAAAAAATACGCCTGATTTTCCTTTTAGGCATTGCTTTTCTTGCACTAGCCGGATGTAAAGGAAATGGGTTGGCAAATGAAGATATTTTAGAGCGAAGCAAATCTACCAATGAAATCATCTGGGGTGTCAAATATGATACTCGATTATTTGGAATGATGGATATTGAGAGCAGAACCGTACAAGGATTTGATGTAGATATTGCAAAAGCAATCACTGAAAAGATCCATGGTGAGAATGGAAAAGCGGAATTTGTTGAAGTCACTTCTAAAACGCGGATCCCGTTATTGAAAAACGGAAACATCGATGCGATTATTGCGACGATGACGATCACAGATGAACGAAAAAAACAAGTCGATTTTTCAGATGTCTATTTCGATGCTGGCCAAGCTTTGTTGGTAAAGAAGGGAAGCCAAATCAAAAGTGTAGATGATTTGAATGCTTCTACAACAGTTCTAGCAGTCAAAGGTTCTACGTCGGCTGCGAATATCCGACAGCATGCACCAGATGCAAACATTCTGGAATTGGAAAATTATGCAGAAGCATTTACTGCGTTACAATCTGGCCAGGGAGACGCAATGACTACGGATAATGCGATCTTGTTAGGGATTGCAGATGAAAATCCAGAGTACGAGTTAGTCGGCGGAACGTTTACTAACGAGCCTTATGGAATTGCGATCAACAAAGGACAAGAAAATTTCTTGAAAGCTGTTAACCAAGCGCTAGAGGAAATGCATGCAGATGGCACATATGATAAAATCTATCAAAAATGGTTTCCAAATGAAACTGAAGGAAAAGTAGAGTAAGGGGGAGAGGCAATGAGCGAATTGATACAGACTTATGGACCAATCTTTGTCGACGGGTTCAAGATCACATTGTTTTCGAGTGTCTTAGCACTTGTGTTTAGTTTGATTATCGGAACGTTGATGGCAATCTTCCAATTATCAAAGAATAAAGTAGTAAGTGCCTTAGCAAAGGCATATGTAGAATTTTTTAGAAACATTCCATTATTGATCATCGTGATGTTTTTTTATGTTGTCGTACCTATTTATTGGTTTAATCTAGACGGATTCCAAGCAGGGACGATTGGCTTGACTATCTATACATCCGCTTTTATTGCTGAAACAGTACGTTCAGGGATTCAAACTGTACCAAAAGGCCAAACAGAAGCAGGATTGTCTTCTGGATTTACCTATTCAGAAATTATGCGTTATATTGTTTTGCCCCAAGCATTCAAAATCGTTATTCCGCCATTAGGCAACCAATTTATTAATCTTGTGAAAAACTCGTCTATTTTAGCAATCGTAGCTGGTTTGGATTTGATGTATCAAGGAGATTTGATTGCCAGTGAAACATTCAATACCTTCGATACGTATATCATCGTTGGGTTATTTTACTTAGTTATCACGCTGCCGTTATCTTACTTAATGGTTTATCTTGAGAAAAAATGGGCGGTTCGTTCATAGAAGGAGGGGAAATACATGGATTTTAGCGGCGCTTTTTCATGGATGAATGTCCGTTTTTTATTGGAAGGATTAAAGGTTACTGTTGAAGTTTCATTGTTTTCGATCATTTTCAGTTTCTTGATTGGTGGTCTGACAGGTGTGATTCGTTTTGCGAATATCCCTTTCTTGTCCAAAATCCTTGGTATTGTGATCGATATCATACGAAATCTTCCATTATTATTGATCATTTTCTTCACTTATTTTGCTTTGCCTCAGATTGGCATCCAGATGAACATCTTCTGGTCTGCTGTTGCAGCATTGACGATCTTTGAATCAGCTATGCTGTCGGAAATTTTCCGAGCTGGACTTAATGCTGTTCCGAAAGGGCAGATGGAGGCAGGATTGTCAACGGGACTGACTTATGTAGAAACGATGCGGACGATCGTTTTGCCGCAAGCATTCAAATCGATGATCCCGGCAATTGTGAGCCAATTGATTTCACTGATCAAAGATACATCATTAGCAGTAATCATTTCTTTACCTGAACTTTCTCATCAGGCACGTATTATTTATGGACAGAATACCAATTATGTGATTCCAATGTTCATCATCATGACACTTATGTACTTCGTGGTGTGTTACGCGCTTTCTCTGCTTTCCGGTTACTTGGAAAAGAGACGGTACAGTTATTAATAGATGATTCTTTTAGCGGTTGTGGCAAACTAAGTCACAACCGCTTTTCCTCTTTCCATTCGAAAAAAAGAGATTTTGATTGTTTTAAGCAAGTGAGAGCACTTGAAAATTCACGCTAAAAAGTACACAATAGGGAAGATAGAATTTATTGAAAAAAAGGATGATACGATTGACAGATAATCGCCCTATCGGATTTATTGATTCTGGTGTCGGCGGCTTGACTGTAGTAAAAGAAGCCCTGAAACAATTACCGAATGAAAATATTTTATTTGTAGGAGACACAGCACGCTGCCCGTATGGTCCTAGACCTGCGGAACAGGTAATCCAGTATACTTGGGAAATGACGGATTATCTGGTGGAGCAAGGAATCAAGATGCTGGTGATTGCTTGCAATACCGCAACTGCGGTTGCTTTAGAAGAAATCAAAGCTGCTCTTTCTATTCCAGTCATCGGTGTGATCCTTCCCGGTACAAGAGCAGCAGTAAAAAAAACACAAAATAAACAAGTTGGCATTATCGGTACGATTGGTACGGTAAAAAGTCAAGCTTATGAAAAAGCACTGAAAGAGAAAGTGCCAGAATTGACTGTGACAAGTCTTGCTTGTTCCAAATTTGTTTCAGTTGTCGAAAGTAATGAATACCATTCATCTGTGGCAAAAAAAATCGTGGCAGAAACATTAGCTCCGTTAACGACTAAAAAAATCGATACATTGATTTTGGGATGCACCCATTATCCATTATTGCGCCCCATCATTCAAAATGTAGTGGGGGAAAATGTTCAACTGATCGATTCTGGAGCAGAAACAGTAGGTGAAGTATCTATGCTACTCGATTATTTCAATTTGAGCAATTCACCGCAAAATGGACGGACATTATGTCAGTTTTATACAACAGGATCTGCTAAACTTTTCCAAGAAATAGCCGAAGACTGGCTTGGAATCGGACACCTAAATGTAGACCATATTGAATTGGGAGGAAAATAAGGATGCGTCATGACGGGAGAAAAGCCCAAGAGCTTCGTAAACTGGAGCTTCAAACAAATGTTTTCAAATATCCAGAGGGATCGGTTGTGATCCGTTTTGGTGATACAACAGTTATTTGTTCTGCAACAGTAGAGGATTCTGTACCTCCCTTTTTGAGAGAAACAGGAACAGGGTGGGTAACAGCTGAATACAGTATGCTACCTCGAGCAACGAGTACGAGAAATCGTAGAGAAAGCAGCAAAGGAAAACTTTCTGGTAGAACAATGGAAATCCAGAGTCTTATTGGTCGCTCCTTGCGTGCAGTAATAGACTTGGAAAAGCTGGGAGAGCGTAGTATCATCATAGACTGCGATGTGATCCAAGCGGATGGCGGAACTAGAACAGCTAGCATCACTGGGGCATTCGTCGCGTTGAGACTAGCAATTGAAAAGCTTTTAAGAGAAAAGGAATTGTCAGAAGATCCAATCAAAGAGCATCTTGCAGCAGTTAGCGTAGGGATCTTGCCGGATGGGACTTGCGTGACAGATTTGGACTACCAAGAAGATTCCGCAGCACTTGTAGATATGAATCTCGTGATGACAGAATCAGGAAAATTCGTGGAGATTCAAGGAACTGGAGAAGAAGCAACGTTTGATGGAGAACAGTTGAATGAAATGCTCTTTTTTGGAAAAAACGCGATTGAAGATTTGATCAAAGAGCAAAAACATGCTTTGCTAACAGAATTTGCTCAAGATAATGAGCGGATAGAAGAAACAAAAACAATCATCATTGCGACAAGAAATCCAGGAAAAGCAGAAGAGTTTCGAAATATGTTCAAAGAAGCGGGATATCATGTAAAAACATTACTTGACTATCCTGAATTGCCAGATGTGGAAGAAACTGGCAGCACATTTGAAGAAAATGCCCGATTAAAAGCAGAAACGATTGCACAATTGCTTGATCAACCAGTCTTAGCAGATGATTCAGGTTTGAAAGTGGATGCGTTAGGCGGTATGCCAGGAATCTATTCTGCACGTTTTGCAGGGGAACAAAAAAGTGATGCGGGGAATAACGCCAAATTATTATATGAATTGACAGATGTGCCGGATGAAAAAAGAACAGCACAATTCCATTGTACATTAGTATTCGCGGCACCCAAAAAAGACAGCCTCGTAGTAGAAGCGGAATGGCCCGGTCGAGTAGCCCGTATACCATCTGGCGAAAATGGCTTTGGGTATGATCCTTTATTTATCCCAGAAGGTAAGAAACAAACAGCAGCAGAATTATCGAGCGAAGAAAAAAACAAGATCAGTCATCGGGCTCAAGCAATGAAAAAATTGAGTGCCGAGTGGAAACAATGGCTGGAAGGAGAGAGATAGATGCGGTATTTAGTAGTAAGTGATAATCATGGAGACAGAGATATCCTCGTTGACTTAGTAGATCGTTATCGTTCTGAAGTGGACATCTTTTTCCATTGTGGTGATTCGGAATTAGAAGCTTCTGACCCATTATGGGATACATTCCAAGTGGTTCAAGGTAATTGTGATTATGGACCAGGATTCGAACAGAAAAAAGTGATCCAAACTGGTCAGGATACAGTATTCATGACTCACGGTCATTTATCGAATGTCCGATTTGGTTTGACACAGTTAGCAATCGAAGCTCGAGCTGCAACTGCCGATATGGTGTTTTTTGGTCATACCCATCAAATAGGCTGTGAGATGGATCAGAAAATCCTATTTTTGAATCCTGGTAGCATTTCTCAGCCTAGAGGCCCGATCCAAATCCCATCATATGCTCTTATCGAAAGTTTAGATGACCAAATTTCTGTTCAATACTATAACCGTGCCCATCAGGCAGTTGAAGAGTTGGCCTTTTCTTTTTCGAGAGAGCGCTGAATAAAAAAACTCTAATTTTTAATAAAAATAAGCTTTATTTTATGAATTTTGCATCCGGTTTCGGTAAAATAGTAGTGTTGAATGAAATAGAAATGGAGGCCATCAGATGATTGGACCTATAGTAAGAGAAATGCTGCTGGAAAATCAGGAAACGTTTTTGATTCCTGCAGAAAATGTGGCAAATGTTATGTATCATCATCCATTATCCCATGGTTTACTTGTGTTATCGAAGGTCGGTTATTCCAAAATTCCTGTATTAGGAAAAGATGATCACTTTGTAGGACTAGTAAGTTTATCAGATGTGGTCAATAAAATGATTGACTTGCAAACAATCAGCATGGACCCGTTAGAAGGACTAACGGTTGCTGATGTGACAGAAACAGATGTTCCGACAATTGATGAAAATTGGGAACTAGAAGAAGTACTCCATTTGTTAGTCGATTCGCCTTTTTTACCGGTTGTCACAGAAGATCGGATTTTCAAAGGAATCATTACAAGAAAAGAGCTGCTTAAAGCCGTAAACTTCACGGTGCATGAATTAGAACGTCGTAATATATTGTCTCCGAAAATCGAAGAATTAAAAGAACAAATCGATATCGTGAGCTAAAGAACGAGAAACTAAAAGATAATCAAAAAATAAGTAGAAAAAACAGCGTACCAGTTTTGACTTTATCTTGAAAAAGAGGCTGGGACAAAAGCGTTTAACTCCAAGAAATAAGAAGGAATTCACGAAAATTGCTTTTCAAATTTTTGTGAATTCCTTCTTATTTCCGAAGGAGTTGCTTCTGCTTCCGCCGTTTATACGTGTTTAGAGCGTGGGACAAAAGTGTTCTTTACTTTTGTCCCACGCTCTTTTTAGTGAGATTCGTTGCATCGTTTGTCCAAATTATTTTCCGACAGCAATTGGACTGTTCGGAATCGTGAAACCAGAAGCTGTCAATTCTTTGACATAGGAGCGCAAGAACTCTTCTTTTAAGGCATATTGTTTTCCGTTCAATGCGTAGCAGACCGTACGAATCGCAAAATTGCTGTTTCCAAGATCCACTAATCCAAAGATAGAAGGTTCAGTTTGGAGCTCTTCTTGGTATTTTTCAGCTAATGTACGATTTACTCGATCGATGATCTCATAGATTTTGTCATATCCTTCTTCAGGAACAATCCGAATATCTAAAAGTACTTGCATATTTGCACGAGAGAGATTGCTGATCGTGGTGATGTTTCGATTCGGGATGAAATGGACAGTACCATCCGTTGCTTTCAGCTGAAGGGTACGGATACCAACAGATACGACGGTTCCTTCAATCGTTAAGTTTGCTAGCTTGATGTAGTCCCCAACATCCATCTGTTGTTCCATGATAATAAAAAATCCGGTAATAACATCACTCATGAACCCTTGGGCACCAAGACCGATTGCCACACCTGCAATTCCGGCACCAGCCAAAAGTGATCCGATCGGCACACCAATAGCAGATAAGATTGCATAGATAAAAAAGAAACCAAGGGTATAATGAAAAATAGTATTTAAAAGACTATGTAAAGTCTTTAAGCGGCTCTCGTTTAGAATGGCTTTTTTAGAATACTGATTAAAAGACTTATCAATCAGATATTTTCCCACACGGTGAAGAATCCAAAAAAGGATGATCAAAAAAACCAGATATAAAATTTTTTGGATAAAGGCAGCCAAAATGGCGTCCCAATCAATCCCGTCCCAAAACCGCTGAAACGCATTTACTTTGCTGACAGCTTGATCTGTCAATGTCTCGCCAGAAGAGTCTGTCGTACCGGCAGTTGCTAATAATGAAAACATAAAATCCTCTTTTCTAAATTTTGATTCTTTCTGTATTGTACCAAGAAGTTTTCAAAAAAGGAAATAGCAAAAATAACTATAATGAAGGAAAAAAGCTGAAAATAAAATGACAAATAATATGGATAATGATAAAATGTGGAGAAAATAACGAAGGTGGTAAGTATATGCAAATCGATTGGAACAATCTAGGTTTTTCTTATATCAAAACTCCTTGGCGTTTTATTGCCAAATGGAAAGACGGACAATGGGAAGAAGGAGAATTGACAGAAGATAATTACCTGACGATTCATGAAGGCTCTCCAGCGCTTCATTATGGTCAGCAATGTTTTGAAGGTCTAAAAGCTTATCGTCGAAAAGACGGCAAGGTCAATCTCTTTCGACCTGAACAAAATAGTCGACGGATGAATAAAAGTGCTAGACGATTGCTGATGCCAATGGTCCCTGAAAAGATGTTCGTTGATGCTATCAAGCAAGTGGTAAAAGCAAATGAAGATTTTGTGCCGCCCTATGGAACAGGCGCTACATTATACTTGCGCCCTTTACTGATTGGGGTCGGTGAAAACATTGGTGTCCATCCAGCTCCAGAATATTTATTTGTCGTCTTCTGTACGCCAGTAGGAGCGTATTTCAAAGGTGGACTAAAACCAACGAATTTTATTGTATCTGATTACGATCGTGCTGCTCCTAAGGGGACTGGTGCAGCAAAAGTCGGCGGAAATTACGCAGCAAGTTTGCTTCCAGGAACAGAAGCAAAAGAACTGGATTACTCAGATTGTGTTTATCTTGATCCAGCCACACATACGAAAATCGAAGAAGTAGGTGCAGCAAATTTCTTTGGAATTACAAAAGACGGAAAATTCATCACTCCGCAATCGCCCTCTATCTTACCAAGTATCACGAAATATTCCTTGTTGCAGTTAGCTCAAGAACGACTAGGACTGCAAGCAATTGAAGGAGATATTTTCATTGATGATCTAGATCAATTTGCAGAAGCTGGTGCATGTGGTACAGCGGCTGTTATTTCTCCAATCGGTGGGATTTATCACAATAATAATCTTCATGTATTTTATAGTGAAACGGAAGTAGGACCAGTAACAAAACGGTTGTATGATGAATTGACAGGTATTCAATTTGGAGACATAGAAGCACCAGAAGGCTGGATTGAAGTCGTGGAATAATTTCAAAGTAATGAGTTGAAAAAAACGTAAAAAGAAAAAATCAGGAAGAGACTTTAAAAAGTTTTTTCCTGATTTTTATATGTTTTACTTTAAAGAATGCAACAAAAGTTTATGAAAGATGGACACCTTTGTCAACGTAGATAATATCACCGATGATTCCGCTGGAAAATGGGCTGATTAAGAAAGCACAAGCATTACCGACTTCTTCGATCGTCACACCTTGCTGATCAGGCGTACGAGATTCAGATAACTGGATCAGTTTTTGATAGTCTTTAACACCTGTGACAGCTAATGTTTTGATTGCCCCAGCTGAGATTCCATTGACCCGAATTCCTTTAGGCGAGAACTCAGCTGCCAAATAACGGATAGCAGCTTCAAGAGAAGCTTTCGCAATACCCATCATGTTATAATTCGGGATTGCGCGTTCTGAACCTAGATAAGTCATGCTAACGATCCCGCTGTTTGGTGCAAGAAACGGTTGTGCGTATTTTGATACAGCAATTAAAGAGTAGCTGCTGATATCTTGAGCTAATTGATAGCCGTCTCTGGAAATATCAGACACATTTCCGGACAATTCTTCTTTGTTGGCGTAAGCAACTGCATGGACAAGGCCGTGGATCTCCCCAGCATATTCACCGATGGCATTCATTGCTTTTTCGATGCTTTCGTCGCTAGAAACATCACATTCTACAGTGAATGCTTCTTCGCCGACCAATTTGACTAATGATTTTTTCATTCGTTCATTTTGGTAAGTATAGATAATTTCTGCCCCTTGTTTCAACATTGCTTCAGCACAACCCCAAGCAATGCTTTTTTTGTTAGCGACGCCCATAATGACGATTTTTTTTCCTTCTAGAAATGACATAATGACTCTCCTTTGTTTCTGATAAAAATTTGATAGTAGTAAAAAAATAGAGAATAATAGCTAAAATAACTTCTTGATTTCTTAATTATTAGTCAAAATGTTTTGATTGTCAAACTATTTTTTCTTAAATCGCGAATTGTAAAATTAAGTTAGAAAAATAAAAAGGCATTTATGGTACACTCAAATTGTATTTCCGACGAAAGAAAACAAAGGAGTGTAACCATAAATGACCTACAAACATCTTACCATAGACGAACTGACAATGATAGAATCATATTATCTTCAACATAATAAGCCGGTTGAAATCGCTAACCGAATGGGACGTGCTATACAAACTATTTATAATGTAGTCAATAAGTTCAAGCAAGGTAAGACTGCTCTTGATTATTGGCACCAGTATAAAGAAAATAAGAAAAAATGTGGGAGAAAAGTCATTCAATTACCTGCTCATGAAGTAGATTACATTAAAGAGAAAGTCACTCTTGGTTGGACGCCTGACGTCATTATCGGGCGAAAAGAAAGACCTGTTTCATGCGGTATGAGAACCCTTTATCGTTTATTTTCTAAAGGAATATTTGATATTGACACACTACCGATGAAAGGTAAAAGAAAACCCAATGGCCATCAGGAAAAACGGGGAAAACAACAGTATCAGCGCTCAATCCATGATCGACCTGATAATTATCCTGATTTCAATTCTGAGTTTGGTCACCTTGAAGGTGATACGATCGTTGGCATTCATCATAAAAGTGCCGTCATTACTTTAGTTGAAAGATTATCTAAAGTCATTATCACGATTAAACCCAACGGCCGTAAGGCATTAGATATTGAAACTGCCCTTAATCAATGGTTTTCTCGCTTCCCTAAAAACTTCTTTAAATCTATTACGTTTGACTGTGGAAAAGAATTTTCTAACTGGAAAGCCATTAGTAACCAACATGATATTGATATATATTTTGCGGACCCTGGAACACCTTCTCAACGCCCATTAAACGAGAATTCTAACGGGATTCTGCGTCGTAATGGACTGCCGAAATCAATGGATTTTAGAGAAGTGAATCAGACATTTATTTCCAGTGTCAGCAATCAACGTAATCATATTCCAAGAAAATCATTGAATTACAGAACACCAATCGAAATATTTTTGAGCTATGTACAAGAAGCATTTTATTCTAGCTTAATTTGACAAATCATAAATTAAAAAAAGATTGCTAAATATTTAGGAATATGATACTTTGATAGTCAAAGTAATGAAAATGGCAATTGCCTGAAAGAAGGAGTTTAATTATGTCTTACGTATTATCTGCTACTGAAGTAATGGAATTGATTCCTAATCGTTATCCTATTTGTTATATTGATTATGTAGATACTTTAGAACCAGGAAAAAAGATCGTTGCGACAAAAAATGTAACAATCAATGAAGATTTTTTCCAAGGTCACTTTCCTGACAATCCAGTGATGCCGGGTGCGTTGATTCTAGAAACACTGGCACAAGCAGGTTCGATACTTATCCTAAAATCAGAAGAGTTTCTAGGAAAAAGAGCTTATATCGGTGGGATCAATAAGGCCAAATTCCGTCAAAAAGTTGTTCCAGGAGATGTGCTGAAATGTCATTTTGAAATCACCAAAATGAAGGGATCAGTCGGTACAGCGTTATCTGCAGCATATGTAGATGATAAAAAAGTCTGTGAGTGCGAGTTCACGTTCATCGTCAACCAAAATGCTTGACTATAAAACCTGATATAGCAAAACAGAAGGAAGCTTACTTGCTTTTTATGTAAAAAGAAGACGCCTGAATCCTAGCATACGTTGTCATCTATGCGGGATTCAGACGTTATTTTTTTATTTTTGTTTTGCTTCTTGCAGTATATTGATTTTATCGATTTTTACTTCTTCTTTTGGTTTGTCTGAACTATCTGTTTCGATATTTGCAATAGCATCCACGACATCCATTCCTTCAATCACTTGGCCGAAGACAGTATAATGGCCATCTAGTGAAGGATAACCGCCGTTTTTATAAGCGTCGATGATTGCTTGAGGATAGTCGTCTTTTAAAAGACCATCATGCATATCATCTGTATTTTGAACGATAAAGAACTGGCTGCCGTTACTGTTAGGATCTTGTGAGCGAGCCATAGATAACGCACCTCTTATATTATAAAGGTGGTTGTTGATCTCTGTTTCAAATCCTTCTCCCCAAATGCTTTCCCCTCCAGTGCCATCGCCTTTAGGATCGCCACCTTGGATCATGAAATCTTTGATGACGCGATGGAAAGTCAGTCCGTTGTAGTAACCGTCTTTTGCATGTGTCATAAAGTTTTCAACCGCTTTTGGTGCGTATTCGGGAAATAATTTGATTTTGATTGTGCCTTTATTCGTCACCATTTCGACCAGATCTTCATTTTCGGCGACATCTTTCGTCAATTGTGGTAATTCCAATGCGTTCAAATCGACGCTACTGGCAGTCGTGCTTTCCGCAGTAGATGTACTTTTTGAACTTTCTGTAGACGAACTAGAAGAAGTCGTGTTGTTTGCAGAACAACCAGCAGCAAACAGCAATGCTGCTGCTAAACTAATACTTAAAATAACTTTATTTTTCTTCATAACTGTTCCTTTCCAATTTACTATTTTGTTATCTTTAATGATAACAAAATAGAGGGAAAATACCTACTTAAATTATTGGAATTTATCATTTATTTTAAAAGAAAAGGTGTAGACCATTTACTTTGTGTTTGCTATAATGTAAGTGGATACAAAAATGAAAAGATGCAGGAGGAAATGGTAATATGGGAAAATTAGGAATCTCGATTTATCCAGAACGGTCAACATTTGAAAAGGACAAAGCGTACTTGGATTTAGCTCATAAGTATGGGTATAAACGGGTTTTTACCAGTTTGCTGCAGATCAATGATGATAAAGAAAAAGTTCTTTCAGAATTTAAAGAAATAGTTGATTACGCGAATAGCCTAGGCATGGAAGTAATGGTTGATATCAATCCAGCGTTATTTGAACAGTTGGAGATTTCTTACGATGACTTATCTTTTTTCCATAAGATGGGTGCCTACGGGGTCCGCTTAGATATCGGATTCACAGGAGCAGAAGAAGCAAAAATGACGCGCAATCCTTTTGGTATCAAAATCGAGATCAATATGAGTTCGGGCACGAATTACGTTGACAACATCATGAGTTATTCGCCAAACACGGATAATTTATTAGGTTCTCATAATTTTTATCCTCATCGATACTCTGGTTTAGGATACGAACACTTTATTTTTTGTTCAGAAAAATTCAGAAAATATAATTTGAATACGATGGCATTCGTCAATTCGCAATCTGCTGAGTTTGGCCCTTGGCCTACGCAAGATGGCTTGTGCACGCTGGAAGACCACCGAGATCTTGAAATTGCGACACAAGTGAAGCATTTAATCCTTACAGGATTGATTGATGATATTTCTATTGGAAATGCGTACGCAAGTGAAGAAGAATTGAAAGAAATGGCAGAAGCATTTAACGCGGATTATCCAACATTGAAAGTAGATACGGAAGAAGGTATTACAGAAAACGAACGAATCTGCTTGTTTGATAACCTTCATAGTTATCGAGGGGATCGCTCAGAATATATCCTTCGTTCAACGATGACTCGTGTATACTACAAAGATAAAGATTTCCCGCCTCATAATACGCGAGATATGCATCATGGGGATGTACTGATTGACAATGAAGGGTACGGTCAATACAAAGGAGAAACACAAATCGCCTTGAAGGATATGAAAAACGACGGACGTGTCAATGTTGTAGGAAGAATCTCCGATGACGAATTATTCCTCCTTGACTTTTTGAAACCATGGTCAAGCTTTAAATTAATTGAAAATAAAAAATAGATAATTAGTTATTGCAGAAATAATCCGCTAGAAATAGCCAGTTATTTCTGCTTTTTTATTTTGTTTTTTTATAGGTTATAAAAATGAACATTGCATAGTAGAGATTCTTTGATTATACTAATTCAAGGTTATATGAAAAAAGAGAAATGAGATGGATGATTTATGAAACTTTGGATGAAAATCCTTTTAGGCGTCGCTTTAGCTCTGATTGTTGCGTTAGTGTTTGCAGGGAATTATTTTTATAATTATGCTGTTGTGCCTTCTGAGAAAGACTTTTTAGACGAAGATACACCTGGTACAACACAGACATCCAAAGAAACGGATGCACGTAAATGGTTTAGTTCAAAAGAAAACCGAAGCGATTGGACCATCACTTCAAAAGACGGTCTGAAATTATCAGCGATTTATCTTCCTGCTGAAACGAAAAGTGAAAAAACAGCTCTTGTGGCTCATGGCTATATGGGAAACGCTGAAACGATGACCAATTACGCAAAGATGTTTCATGATATGGGTTACAATGTCCTTGTTCCTGATGCAAGAGGACATGGAAAAAGCGAAGGGGATTACATTGGATTTGGATGGCCAGAGCGTAAAGACTATGTACAGTGGATAAACAAAGTGCTAGAAAACAATGGAAAATCGCAAGAAATCGTTCTATACGGTGTCAGCATGGGAGCAGCAACAGTTATGATGACTAGCGGAGAAAAACTACCAGATAATGTGAAAGCAATCATTGAAGATTGCGGTTATTCTTCCGTCCATGATGAGCTTGCCTATCAGCTAGACGATATGTTTAGTCTTCCAGCATTTCCGCTTATGCAAGTAACGAGTCTAGTGACAAAAGTCCGTGCTGGCTACTTTTTCGGTGAAGCAAATGCAGTGGAACAATTGAAGAAAAACCAGCGCCCAATGCTCTTTATACATGGAGATGAAGATACATTTGTACCATTTGAAATGTTAGATAAGGTCTATCGTGCAACGAAGGGACCAAAAGAAAAGTATGTTGTAAAAGGAGCCGAGCATGCGGAAGCATACAAGACAGATCCTGAAAAATATCAGCAAGTAGTCCAACAATTTTTAAGCCAATATGTTCATTGAACGAGTTTAAAAGTAGGGGATGAAAAGAAAGAAGCCTTTGACTGGATCCAGTCAAAGGCTTCTTTTATCGATTGATCTATCAAATTACAAGTTAGCGAATTTTTCTAGTAAGCGAATCATTTGGCAAGTAAATCCATACTCATTGTCATACCATGCAACAGTTTTAACAAGTTGGAAATCACCAGCAGTTGTTACTTCTGTTTGCGTTGGGTCAAAGATCGAACCTTGAGTTGTTCCAATGACATCGCTAGAAACGATTTGACGGTCATCATACCCGAATGAAGGATTGTCAACTGTGTGTTTTTTGATTGCTTCGTTTACTTGATCAGCAGTTACTTTTGTTTTCAATACTGAAACCAATTCAGTTAATGAACCATCAACGACTGGAACACGTTGTGCGTGTCCTTGTAATTTTCCTTGTAGCTCAGGGATAACTAAGCCGATTGCTTTCGCAGCACCAGTAGAATGTGGGATAGTATTGTCAGCAGCTGAACGAGCAGCACGCAAATTACCGCCTTTTACAGGTCCATCTAAGAGCATTTGTGTGGAAGTGTAGGCATGAACTGTTGTCATTGTACCAACTTCGATCCCAAATTCATTATTTAAGAAATAAGCCATAGGTGCTAAACAGTTTGTTGTACATGAACCTGCTGAGATGATTTTGTCGTTTTCATCTAATGTATCATCATTGACGTTATAGACGATGGTTTTCATAGCACCAGCTGGGGCAGAAATAACTACTCGTTTGACACCAGCATCTAAATGCGCTTTTGCTTTTTCTTCAGATGTATAAAAACCAGTACATTCTAGTACGATATCTACACCGTTTTCTTTTGCCCAAGGGATTTTGCTTGCGTCGGGTTCTGCATAAACACGAGTTGCTTCGCCATCCACTACGATTGAGTCTTCTGTTGCAGTAACTGTGCCAGGATAAGTACCATGAGTAGAGTCAAATTGCAATAATTGTGCTAACATAGTTGGACTTGTTAAGTCGTTGATTGCTACTACTTCAATATCATCTGAGACTTCTTTGATGCGGCGGAAAGCCAGACGGCCAATACGCCCAAATCCGTTAATACCTACTTTTACTGTCATATCAAAAGTTCCTCCTTTATTAGGGGTGCTGTGAAACGGCATCCTCAATTAATACAATTAATACACTGTTATTCTGCTACGCAAAGAATATTTTGTCAAAAAATTATACTTGGTAGCAGAAAAAAGGTTGGAAACCTTACCAAATGATAAAAAAAGAAGAAGCTAAACAATCTTTTTGCTGAAATGATAGACAAAATCAGATTTCACCGATAAAATAAGTAAGACTTTTGTTTATTGTGGAAATTCAGGCAGTCAAATAAATAAATGAATAATAGGAGGACTTAATTATGTCCATGTTTTTAGATCAAGTAACGATCGATGTGAAAGCTGGCAAGGGCGGAGACGGAATGGTTGCATTTCGTCGTGAAAAATACGTTCCTGACGGCGGACCGGCTGGCGGAGACGGTGGTCGTGGCGGCGATGTCATCTTGATCGTCGATGAAGGGTTACGTACATTGATGGATTTTCGGTTCAATCGCCATTTCAAAGCGCAGCCAGGTGAAAATGGGATGAGTAAAGGGATGCACGGTCGTGGTTCAGAAGATACCTATGTTAAAGTACCACAAGGAACCACTGTCCGAGATGCGGAGACTGGTGCTCTTTTAGGAGATTTAATTGAAAATGGTCAAACACTAGTTGTGGCAAAAGGTGGACGCGGTGGACGAGGGAATATCCGTTTTGCCTCTCCTCGGAATCCTGCACCGGAAATTGCTGAAAACGGTGAACCAGGACAAGAGCGAAAAATCGAACTAGAATTGAAAGTATTGGCAGACGTTGGACTTGTAGGTTTTCCATCTGTCGGGAAATCGACTTTACTATCTGTTATTTCATCTGCTCGTCCAAAAATCGGCGCTTATCATTTCACGACGCTCGTCCCTAATCTAGGAATGGTTACTACAAGTGATGGCAGAAGTTTTGCCGCAGCAGACTTGCCAGGCTTGATTGAAGGAGCTTCGCAAGGTGTTGGGCTGGGTACACAATTCCTTCGTCATATCGAAAGAACACGAGTAATTTTACATGTGATCGATATGAGTGGGATGGAAGGACGAGATCCTTATGAAGACTATCTTGCCATCAACAAAGAATTATCTACTTATAACTTACGCTTGCTAGAGCGTCCGCAAATCATCGTGGCAAACAAAATGGATATGCCGGATGCACAGGAAAATCTAGTGAAATTCAAAGAACAGCTGAACAAGGAAAAAGAAGATGAATTTGCTGATGACATCCCAGTATTTCCAATTTCTGGAGTGACTCGACAAGGATTGGACGCGTTATTGAATGCTACAGCAGATTTGTTAGAAGTAACGCCAGAATTCCCATTGTACGAAGAAGAACTGGAAGAAGAAACTGTACACTATGGATTCAATCCAGAAGGTCCTGAGTTCCAAATCGATCGTGATTCAGATGCAACGTGGATCTTATCTGGTGAGAAGATCGAAAAATTATTCCAAATGACGAATTTCGATCATGATGAAACAGTGATGCGTTTTGCTCGTCAATTACGTGGTATGGGTGTGGATGAAGCTCTTCGGGCACGCGGTGCGAAAGATGGCGACCTTGTACGTATCGGTGAGTTTGAATTTGAATTTGTCGAATAGGCAAGCAAATAAAAACAAATACCAAAAAATATAGATTCAGATTTAAGGGAGGTTGTGACAGAAGTGGTCAGCTTCAAGAACGCCGTTTATTCGGAAAAAGGAGCTGTGATACGACTTTTGTCACAGCCCTATTTTATTTGAAAAAAAGAGTGCTTTTCTTTTCTTATTTTACAATTAAAGGTAAAATAAATAACAAGAAGGTATGAAAGGGGCGTTTTTAATGAGCAAACGAGTAATCATTTTAAATTTTCAAGTAGAAAGCCAGGCATATCAGGCATTTTCAGAAATCAAAAAGTTACATGCTGTTCGTTCGATTAAAGGAGAACAGATGGCGGTTGTCAGCCATGATCCTAATGGGACACATCAATTCAAAATAGAAGATTTTATCGACTTTACCGGTAATAACAAATCTTCTACGGGTGGATTAATCGGAATGTTGGTTGGTGTATTAGGTGGTCCGCTAGGGATTTTATTAGGATGGTTTGCCGGAGGAATGATCGGTGCGACACAAGATGCCAAAGAAATAAAAGATGCCCAGACCGTGTTCGACTTTGTAGGAAATAAAATCGGTGAAGGAGCTACAGGACTGATCTTGATTGCTGATGAAGAGGACAATCGCCCACTGAATCAATTGGTAATGATGGAATTAGGCGGAGAAATTACCCGCTTGGATTATGAAGATGTCGAAAAAGATGTGCATGATGCGAAAGAAGCTGAAAATCATGCGAAAGAAGCTGCACAAAAGACTTGGAAGGACAAACATCCGCAAACTTCCAACGACAATGAAAGTTCTGGATCTTCAAATTAATAAAAAACAGCAGAGGATCTCAAACGGGTTCGCTGCTGTTTTTATAGTAATTTTCAAAGAAAACGCTATCGTTTTAGAACGTTATTTTTAATTTGAACCCATTCTCGACTTACGGTTGATTATCCCTTCTTTTTACCCTAAAATTAAAGAGGAACTTAAAGAAAGTCAGGTAGATTATGGAATTACAATTTTTAGGAACAGGTGCAGGTGTTCCTGCAAAACATAGAAATGTGACAAGTATAGCATTGAAACTTTTAGACGAGCGCAATGAAGTTTGGTTGTTCGACTGTGGCGAAGGCACGCAAATGCAGATTTTGCGAACGACTATTCGTCCGAGAAAAATCGGTAAAATTTTCATTACACATTTACACGGCGATCATATTTTTGGACTTCCCGGGCTCATCAGCAGCCGGTCATTTCAAGGTGGGGATACGCCATTAGAGATTTACGGGCCAAAAGGGATAGAGGAATACATAAAAGTCTCTTTAGGTATTTCGCAAACGCGTTTAAGTTATCCGCTGAAATTCATTGAGCTAAATGAAACAGCCCCGATTTTTACTGATCAGCAATTTTCTGTTTATACAAAAAAACTAAATCATGGGATCGACAGTTTTGGCTATCGTGTGGTTGAACATGATCATAAAGGAGAATTGCAGGTGGATCGTCTAAAAGAATTAGGTATTCCAGCTGGACCACTGTACGGCAAACTGAAGCAAGGTGAAACGATCCAACTAGAAGATGGGCGGACGATCAATGGAAAAGATTTCGTAGGTCCAGATAAAAAAGGACGAATCGTGACTATTTTAGGCGATACGAGAAAAACACATAATTCCGTTGTGCTTGCGGAAAATAGCGATATTCTGGTACATGAAAGCACATTTAATAAAGATGAAGCAAGAATGGCGCACAACTATTTCCATTCCACGACTCATCAAGCTGCTGAAGTTGCAAAAGAAGCGCAGGCAAAACGGCTGCTACTTACTCATATCAGTGCGAGATATTTAGGAAAAGCAGCTTTAGAGCTTGAAAAAGAAGCACAAGAAGTGTTTGAAAACACGACGATCATGAAAGATTTTGATAGCATTGAGATTCCATTTCGCGAGGAGGAAGAGGCATGAATTTAGAAGATAAAGTTGTTTTAGTAACAGGTAGTTCAGGCGGTCTGGGCGCACAAATCTGTTATGAAGCAGCAAAGCAAGGAGCAATCGTTATAAGTTGCGCACGAAGAATGGCATTTGTAGAAGGTGTCAGAGACGAGTGCAGACGCTTGAGCGGCAAAGAGGCTTATGCTTTCAAGGTAGACGTCAGCAATCCTGAAAGCGTGGACGAATTATATGAAAAGGTGATGGAAGAAGTCGGGCGCGTCGATATTCTGGTAAACAATGCGGGTTTTGGGATTTTCGAAGACTTCCTTACATTCGACCTTGGAAAAGCATACGATATGTTTGAAGTCAACATCTTAGGAATGATGGTTTTGACACAAAAATTTGCGATCGATATGGCAGAAAGAAGACAAGGTCATATCATTAATATCGCGTCTATGGCTGGAAAAATGGCAACTGCAAAATCAACGGTTTATTCTGCCACGAAATTTGCAGTCCTTGGCTTCTCCAACGCTTTACGATTAGAATTGAAACCACTTGGCGTAGCTGTTACGACAGTGAATCCAGGTCCAATCGAGACAGATTTCTTCGATAAGGCTGATCCAAGCGGAAGCTATTTGGAAAAAGTCGGACAAATCGTTTTAGAACCTGCCAAGTTGGCAAAAATGATCGTCCGCAATATGAGACATCCAAAACGGGAAATCAATCAACCGTTTATTTTAGAAGTTGCATCAAAATTTTATACGCTGTTTCCAACGATTGGTGATTATTTAGCCAGCGGAATTTTTAACAAAAAGTAGGTGAAGGAATTGAAAAAGCAAAGCAATGTGATTCTTGGATTTGTTTTAGTTTTGATTATTGTTCTTTTTGCTGTATTGAACAATAAAAATGTTCCTGTAAGTTTTGGCTTCACTTCCTTTTCTGCGCCATTGATCTTAGTGATCATCGGTTCTGCGCTGATTGGTGCACTGATTGTATTTTTGACTGCTTCGGCAACACTATGGCAGCAAAAAAAGCAAATCAAACAGCTGACTCAGGAAATGTCAGAATATCAAACAGAACTTCAAAAGAAAATTGAAGAAGCAAAAGAAGAACAGCAACGCGAGTTTAGAAACGAACGTGCGGAGTTGGAAGCTGCTTATCAGGCGGAGTTACAAGCGAAAACCGCACAAATCAGTCAATTGAAAGCGCCGGAAGAACAAAAAACTCAATCGCCCAAACAAAGCTTCAATTATTTTGACTAATAGGGATATTTCATAAATGGTCGTACAAAAGATCAGGTCCTGCTGAACATCTGTCTAGCGGATCTGATCTGTTTTTATTCTTTCTTTCTGCTTTTTTTTGCTGATTTCCTTTGCTATAATAACTAAGTTAGGAGTGAGAAAGTGAGACAAGCAAATTTTGATTGGAAGTTAAGCGAGACAGAGCCTTCTGAATCCTTTCTCCAAATGATCCGTGAACTGAAATTATCTCCATTTGTCGGTAAGTTACTGTGGCAAAGAGGTTACCATGAGGAAAAGGATATCAACCGATTTTTACATCCAAAGGAACAAGAATTACATGATCCGTATCTGATGCACGATATGGATAAAGCAATCAGCCGAATCCAAGAAGCTGTAATCAGTGGAGAAAAAATCCTCGTTTACGGTGATTATGACGCAGATGGGATCACCAGTGCAACGGTAATGAAAGAAACACTGGAATTACTTGGTGCAGAAGTAGAAGTATTCCTGCCAAATCGATTTGAGCATGGGTATGGACCAAACCAATCTGTATACCAAGAAAAGATCGAAGAAGGAATCCAGTTGATCATCACTGTTGATAACGGGGTAGCAGGAAATGATGCGGTAGCATACGCTCAGCAAGCTGGTGTAGACGTGATCATTACAGATCATCACGAACTACCTGAGAATTTACCAGACGCTTATGCGATTGTTCACCCTCGTCATCCAGCGGGGCACTATCCATTTCCAGATTTGGCAGGAGTCGGAGTAGCATTCAAAGTAGCTTCTGCATTATTGGAAGAACCGCCTGTAGAATTTTTGGATTTAGTAGCGATAGGAACGATCGCCGATTTAGTTTCATTGACTGATGAGAATCGAATCCTTGTTTCATTAGGAATCGATGCCATTCATCATTCAGAACGGATAGGACTTCAGGCGCTATTTGAAGAAAGCGGCGTAAAAATGAGGGACGCAGACGAAACAACGATCGGTTTTTCGATTGCTCCCAGACTAAATGCAATCGGTCGGATGGGCGATCCACGTCCTGCCGTCTCGTTACTTGCGACGTTTGATGAAGAGGAAGCATCCGTTCAAGCAAAAAAATTGAATGAGATCAATGAAGAAAGAAAAGCAATCGTAGAGCAGATAACACAAGAAGCATTAGCGATGGTCAATAAGGAGAATCGTATCCATCTATTGGTAAACCGAGGATGGCATGAAGGCGTTTTGGGCATTGTTGCTGGGAAAATAATGAATGAAACGGGTAAACCAACGCTTGTCCTTACTTTAAAAGAAGATGGATCAGCTAAAGGATCTGGACGTAGTATTGAAGCCTTGAATCTTTTTGAAATGCTTGACCAGATGCGAGATTTATTTACTTACTTCGGAGGACATCATGCAGCAGTCGGTTTAACGATGCCAAGTGAAAATGTCACTATACTACAGGAGAAGATGAACCAATATATAGTCGATCATCAAATTGACTTGATGAGAGGGCCTGAGTTGAGAATTGATGAAGTATTGCTGCCAAATGAAGTAACAGTAGAGCGAATTGATGAGCTGAAACTATTGGCGCCATTTGGTACGGATAATCCTTTGCCTCAGTTTTTATTTCGACAAGTTCAAGCAGAAAATATCAAAAGAATCGGAGCAAACCAACAGCATCTGAAATTTGTCCTTTCCGATGCATCGAGTCAGCTTGATGCGGTCGCTTTTGGTTTTGGTACTCAAGAAGAAGAACTGCTGAATAATCAGGTAGATGTGGTAGGAAAGCTTTCGATCAATGAATGGAACGGGCGTAAGAAACCGCAGCTGATGGTATCTGATTTTTCTGTGGGTGGTCTGCAAGTATTTGATTGGCGGGCAAAACGTTTCCGTGAACAGAGCCGAACGTCGGAAGGTAGCCTTTATTTAGCATTTGATTCTTCGACGTTGAAATTCGTGCCTGAGATTATCCAGGAAGCTGCGATTGTTTTCGAAGGACTAGATTCTGTAAAGGCAATAATTGAAAAAAGAAAACCGAACTCTCTAGTTATTATGGATTGTCCAGATGATTTAGCGGATCTGAAAGAAGTTTTTCGGTCTTATTCATTCAATCGTGTTTATCTGATGGGGATTTCGCCTGATGAGGCCTATTTGAATGGGGTAGGCACAAGAGAACAGTACGCAAAATTGTTTAAACTGATCCATTCTCAAGAACGAATTGATATACGTCATAAAATAAAAGCAATAGCTCAATATTTGCGTATCCCTGAAAAATTATTAATTTTTATGATACAGGTGTTTTTTGAATTGAAATTTGTTACAATAGAGAACGGTGTTTTACAAAAAGTCGCTAGCCCAGAAAGTCATCCTTTGACTGAGAGCAGATTATACCAGCGGCGGCTCAATAAAATCAAAGTTGAGGAATTTTTGCTTTTGAGCGATATTCCTACCATAAAGAAATGGTTAACAACCTAGGAGGAAACAAAGAGTGGATTTAAAAGATTATATTGCCAGTATTCCCGACTATCCGTCAAAAGGAATTGTGTTTCGAGATATTTCCCCACTGATGGCAGATGGTGACGCTTATCGGGAAGCTACGAAGCAAATCGTAAATTATGCAAAAGAAAAACGAATTGATATGGTAGTTGGGCCAGAAGCCCGTGGATTCATCGTAGGATGTCCTGTTGCTTATGAGTTAGGAGTCGGTTTTGCCCCAGTCCGCAAAAAAGGGAAGTTACCTCGAGAAACCATCGAAGTGACTTATGGATTAGAATATGGAACAGATACATTGACATTGCATAAGGATGCCATTAAACCAGGTCAACGTGTGCTGATTTGTGACGATTTGCTAGCTACTGGAGGAACAATCAAAGCGACGATCGAACTGATCGAACAATTAGGCGGTGTAGTCGTAGGCTGCGCATTTTTGATCGAATTGATGGATCTCCATGGACGCGACAAAATCAAAGGATATGACATCATTACATTAATGGAATATTAAGCAGAAAAAAGAAGCTATTCTTGATGTTATTCTTAAAGAAGCGATTTTAAAGCGACCCTCAAAAGTCAGATTCTCTATCTGACTTTTGAGGGTCGCTATTTTTTTATAAATGGAAACAAGCAAAGACCAGTAGAAGTTTTAAAAATCACTTTTTCCGCAATTTGACTTAATACCGAAAAACTGACTTTAGAACACCGTTTATTCGAAAAAAGGATGTGACCGATTTTTGTCACACCCCCGTAAAAGTTTAACTTCTTGTCTTTTGAATAATTAGCAGTCAATCCTTATTATGATTGCCTGGATCTGTAGTAGGGCTCATGATAGAAATGATCTTCATGAATTCTGCGCCGCTCAGATTGACGGTACTTCTTTTCATCCCACAACATGAACCACAAAATAAATAACGGAACAAACACAAGTAAAGCTGGACGTATGCCGAAATTACCAATAATAATACCTAAAAACAAAACAGTTAATACTAAGCCAAGACGTCTCATTGATTTCATGAATTCTCACCTCGTTAATTTATGCGAACAATTGTTCGTATATTTAGTATACGAATATTTGTTCGGTTTGTAAAGAGGGAAGTGATAAAAATTTGAAAGAAGAAGAACCCGGGCGAAAAAAGAGTTTGAGACCATCGTCTCAAACTCTTTTTAAAAAGTTTTCTTTTATTAGTAGCAATTAATAGATATGACTACGATAAAGTCCTACTACTCGTCCTAATATAGATACTTGATCTAAGATGATTGGTTCGAGCAAGTCGTTTTCAGGCTGCAGACGGAAAAAGTTTTTTTCTTTATAGAATCGTTTGCAAGTCGCTTCGTCCTCGGCAGTCATTGCAATGACAATATCGCCATTTTGAGCAGTTTCTTGCTTCCGAACGATCACGTTGTCACCATCCAAGATCCCAGCATTGATCATACTATCTCCACGAATTGTCAGCATAAAGAGACTGCCTTCTTCGGAAGAAAGATTAGGAGGGATTGGAAAGAAGTCTGAAGCATCCTCTACTGCTAAAATGGGTTCTCCAGCTGTTACGACGCCAAGTACTGGAATAGTTGTTGGACGAATCCCAATCTTTTCTAAACCTTGTTTTGTCAACTCGATTGCACGAGGTTTCGTCGGATCTCTTTGGATAAACCCTTTTTTTTCAAGCCGTGCAAGATGACCGTGAACAGTAGAAGTAGAAGAAAGCTGAACAGCTTCCCCGATTTCACGGACAGTTGGCGGGTATCCTTTTTGGGTTACTTGTTCATGGATATATCGTAAGACTTCGATTTGTCTTGATTCAGTTTGTCGGGCCACAAGGTACACCTTCTTTCACTTGATAAATAAATAGTACCATATAAAAAGCGCTAAATCAAACGAATGTTCGTATTTTATTTAGTTTATCTAGTTGTTTTTTTTTCAGTTTTTATATAATATGAAGGAGAGTAAAAGGAGGGCTGAGCATGCTGTCACCTGAAAAAATAGAGCGGATCAATGAACTTGCACGTAAAAAGAAGGAAAATGGTCTCTCAAAAGCCGAAGAACAAGAACAAATCAACTTGCGCAAAGAGTATTTGGAAGCTTTTCGTTCCGGTATGCGTCATCATATCGAAGGAATGAAAGTCGTCGATCCTGAGGGGAATGATGTGACCCCGGAAAAATTAAAAGAAATCCAAAAGAAAAAAGGCTTACACAACCGAAATGACAACTTTTAGTAAAAAATACTGAAAAAGATTGCTTTTTCGTGTGACATCTTATAGAATGAAAGTGTAAGAAATAAAGGTAAAAAAAACCTAAATTAATAGGAGGGGTTATTTTGTTTGACAAAATTGACCAACTTGGCGTTAACACAATTCGTACATTAAGTATTGAAGCAGTCCAAAAAGCAAACTCAGGACATCCTGGATTGCCGATGGGCGCAGCACCTATGGCATATGCGTTATGGACAAAACACCTGAAAGTAAATCCAACGACATCAAAAAACTGGGCTGACCGCGACCGTTTCGTTCTTTCGGCAGGACATGGGTCAGCAATGTTGTATAGCTTGCTTCATTTAGCTGGCTATCAAGTGACAATCGATGATTTGAAACAATTCCGTCAATGGGATTCTAAAACACCAGGACATCCTGAAGTACATCATACAGATGGTGTAGAAGCCACTACAGGGCCATTAGGACAAGGGATTGCAATGGCTGTCGGTATGGCAATGGCAGAAGCGCACCTTGCAGCAACGTATAACAAAGAAAACTTTAATGTGATGGATCACTATACGTATGCAATATGCGGTGACGGAGACTTGATGGAAGGGGTATCTCAAGAAGCAAGTTCGATGGCAGGTCATATGAAACTAGGGAAATTGATCGTTTTATACGATTCAAACGATATTTCACTAGATGGTCCAACTTCAAAAGCTTTCACAGAAAACGTTGGTGCTCGCTATGAAGCATATGGCTGGCAACATATCTTAGTGAAAGACGGAAATGACCTAGAAGCAATCTCTAAAGCGATTGAAGAAGCAAAAGCTGAAACAGACAAACCAACATTGATCGAAGTAAAAACAGTCATCGGCTATGGTGCTCCTAAAGAAGGAACATCTGCTGTTCATGGTGCTCCTCTTGGTGAAGATGGCATCAAGATGGCTAAAGAAGTTTATGGTTGGGAGTATCCAGATTTCACTGTTCCAGAAGAAGTAGCTGCCCGCTTCCATCAAACGATGATAGAAGAAGGACAAAAAGCTGAAGATGCATGGAATGAAATGTTTGCCAATTATAAAAAAGCTTATCCTGAATTAGCACAACAATTTGAAGATGCTTTTGATGGCAAACTACCAGAAAACTGGGATGCAGAATTGCCAACTTATGAAGTTGGAAGCAGTCAAGCAAGCCGTGTTTCAAGTAAAGAAGTCATCCAAGAATTATCGAAAGCTATACCAAGCTTCTGGGGTGGTTCAGCGGACTTGTCAGGTTCCAATAATACAATGGTGGCTGCAGATAAAGATTTCACTCCTGAACATTATGAAGGACGCAACATCTGGTTCGGTGTCCGCGAATTTGCAATGGCTTCGGCTATGAATGGTATCCAACTTCATGGCGGAACTCGTATCTACGGTGGAACATTCTTTGTCTTTGTCGATTATCTAAGACCAGCAGTTCGTTTAGCAGCAATCCAACATACTCCTGTTGTTTACGTCTTAACACATGACTCGGTTGCTGTCGGAGAAGACGGACCAACGCACGAACCGATTGAACAACTAGCATCTGTTCGCTGCATGCCTGGTGTTCAAGTGATTCGTCCGGCAGACGGAAATGAAACACGTGCTGCTTGGAAAGTAGCGATGGAGACAACAGATGCGCCTACTATCCTTGTATTGAGTCGTCAAAACCTTCCAGTATTGCCTTCTACAAAAGAAGTAGCAGATGAAATGGTGAAAAAAGGCGCGTATGTTCTTTCTCCATCACAAGGAGAAACACCAGAAGGTATTTTGATTGCAACAGGTTCTGAAGTTGACTTGGCTGTGAAAGCTCAAAAAGAATTGGCTGAAAAAGGCAAAGATGTTTCTGTTGTTTCTATGCCAAGCTTTGACCTCTTTGAAAAACAATCTTCTGAATATAAAGAAAGCGTACTTCCTAAATCAGTGAAGAAACGTGTGGCTATCGAAGCTGCTGCATCATTTGGATGGGAACGCTACGTAGGAACAGAGGGCGCAACGATTACAATCGATCATTTCGGTGCATCTGCCCCTGGCACTAAAATTTTAGAAGAATTTGGATTTACAGTAGAAAATGTCGTGAATACGTACAATCAACTATCATAGATCCAAGCAATTGTTTGACTGATAAGAACAGCTGTCTGCAAGTTGGAGACAGCTGTTCTTTATGTGTTAGAAGAATAAATCAATATTACTTTTCGTTTTCGGCTATGTTACATTTAAATGACAAAACAAAGAATTCTTCGGATTAGTTTGTGTTTCTTGAGAATTAAAAGTATAATTTAATTAATTAAGTTTGTTTTAAGAAGAGAACTTTTTATTAAGTTTTTTTATTTTGAGGAGGAATTTGAATGCAAGAGCTGAAGACCCGCAGTGCCCGACACCATAGACCTAAAAGAAAAATGGTGATCAATAAAAAAGCGATTGCTCCTTTAATTGGAACGAGTCTTTTAGTTGGGCCGATGATGGTTACAGCGGTACCGCAACATGTTCATGCAGATGAACAAGGATCTCAAACAGTCGCTGATCCTCAAGCGTTTATCGATCAAATCGGCTGGTCTGCGTCAGAAGTTGCTGCAAGTAATGACTTGTATGCTTCAGTCATAATCGCTCAAGCGTTGTTGGAAAGTGCATATGGCACTTCCGGATTAGCTAGTGCGCCAAATTATAATCTATTCGGTGTGAAAGGAAGCTATAACGGACAGGTCGTTTATATGGCAACCAAAGAATATGTAAACGGACAATGGGTAACGATAAATGAACCATTCCGAAAATATTCTTCTTATTGGGAATCCTTCCAAGACCATGCGAATGTTCTTCGTTCAACCAGTTTTTCCACGGGCGATTATCATTATGCTGGCGTGTGGAAAAGCAATACAACAAGTTTTTATGATGCAACAGCGTACTTGACAGGTCGTTATGCTACCGATCCAAATTATGGGGCCAAATTGAACTCATTGATTAATACTTATAATTTAACCCGTTTTGATACGCCATCAACAGGTTCGGCTACAACAACCACAAGTACAACAACAACGACTACTACGACGACTTCAACGTCATCATCTTCAACAACAGATGTAAATACAAATAATGGTCAGACATATACAGTCGTGTCAGGTGATACGCTATGGGATATTGCACAAAAATTTGGCATGTCTGTTGATGATCTAATGGCGAAAAATGGCATGTCTATGTCCAGTTATTCTTTATTAGTTGGTCAAGAACTAAACGTTTGATTTAGATAAAAAGGCAAAGAAACTACCATATATGGTATATCTTTGTCTTTTTTTTGCTAGTCAAAGACGAATCACTCGCCATAAATGAACAGATTGTATTATGATAAGTAAGAAGAGCAAAGACAAGGAGGAATTGAAGATGACAGCTATCTATAACTCAGTCACCGAATTGATTGGCAAAACGCCAATCGTCAAATTAAATAAAATCGTACCAGAAGATTCAGCAGATGTTTTTGTAAAGCTTGAGTTTTTTAATCCAGGAGGAAGTGTAAAAGATCGTATTGCTTTAAGTATGATAGAAAAAGCAGAACACGATGGTCTACTGAAACCAGGTGATACTATCATTGAACCTACTTCTGGAAATACAGGAATCGGATTGTCGATGGTAGGAGTTGCAAAAGGATATAAAGTAATCATCGTGATGCCTGAGACGATGAGTATCGAAAGACGTTTATTGATGAAAGGGTACGGCGCAGAGTTGATTTTGACTCCTGGTGCGGATGGTATTTCTGGATCAATCAGAGAAGCAGAACGTTTGGCAAAAGAAAACGGCTACTTTTTACCATTACAATTTGAAAATGAAGCAAATCCTCTTGTGCATGAGAAGACGACTGGTCCTGAGATACATCAAGCATTTGGAGTAAATGGCTTGGACGCGTTTGTTGCAGGTATCGGTACAGGAGGAACGATCACTGGCGCTGGCCGAGAATTAAAACGTGTGTATCCGAAAATCGAATTAATCGGGGTAGAACCAGCAGAATCTGCTATTTTAGAAGGGAAAGAAGCGGGACCTCACAAAATCCAAGGAATCGGTACAGGTTTTGTTCCTAAAACACTGGATACTTCTGTGTATGATAAAGTCCTTTCTATTAGTGGAGACGAAGCGATGGAAACAGCTAGAGAAGTTGGGCGAAAAGAAGGGATTTTAGTAGGCATCTCATCTGGCGCTGCAATTGCTGCCGCGCTAAAAGTCGCAAAAGAATTAGGAAAAGGCAAGAAGGTATTAGCTGTGGTTCCCGACAATGGTGAACGTTATTTATCTACAGCCCTTTACCAAGAGATATAAGGCACTTGGTTTTTCTCCAGATAGGTTTATGTAAAAAACTTTTAAAGATGAAAAGAACACACAAAAATTTATGATGAGAAAAATTATTTGAATAGAGACGTAGAATAGTGAACGCGACTGTTTTACGTCTTTTTTCATTAAAATACAATAAAATTGAATTTTCTTTTCATGTTAAGTGGATTTTAAAATGTAAAAATAGTATGATAAGACGAGAATAACAACGTGGGGTGTTTACATGGAAAATAAGTTAGTCGAAGAGGTTATCGAAAAGTTAAAAAAAGAGAACATTCGAATCACACCTCAACGGTACGCGGTTTTAGAATATTTGATTGAACATCATTCCCATCCAACGGCTGATGAGATTTATAAAGCACTTGAACATCGGTTTCCAAATATGAGTGTTGCGACTGTTTACAATAACCTTCGCTTATTTACTTCGATTGGATTTGTTCAAGAAATGAAGTACGGCGATGCTTCTAGCCGATTTGATTTCAGTTCAAAGCATCATTATCATGTAATTTGTGAAAACTGCGGTAAGATTGTTGATTTTCATTACCCAGGGCTTGAAGATATAGAAATGGCTGCGAGCAGACTGACTGATTTTGAGATTAATGAACATCGGTTAGAATTGTATGGACTCTGTCCGGATTGTAAAGAGTCAGCAAAAAAGGCGCAAATGTAAAAACAGTTTCTATAAGTGTTATACCTAAAAAAAGCTAGCTGTGTAAAAAAAACGCTAGCTTTTTTATTTTTTTGTCTTTTATTCACAATCTTAGATATCAAAGTGAATATTATCACAATAAGAATCTTGTAGATATTGGGTTCTTATGCTTGAAAAGAAATGAAACTACAAACAAACCTTTGTGAATTCACAAGCATTAAACTGTTGTATCCGTTTTATTTCTGTTATAGTAGTTTTGTCGAAGGACAAAATGTTAATCGGAGGGACCATAAATGAAAGTAGTAGTAATTGGCTGTACTCATGCAGGTACTGCAGCTGTAAAAAGTATTTTAAAAAATCATCCAGAAGCAGAAGTGACAGTATATGAAAGAAATGACAATATTTCTTTCTTATCTTGCGGTATCGCACTTTATGTCGGAGGAGTAGTAAAGGACCCAGCAGGCTTGTTCTACTCAAATCCTGAAGAATTATCTTCATTAGGAGCAACAGTTAAAATGGAACACGATGTAACAGACGTCGATACAGAAAATAAAACAGTAACGGCAAAAGATCTGAAAACAGGAGAAACAGAAACGGTTTCTTATGATAAATTAGTGATGACAACTGGTTCATGGCCTATTATCCCACCGATTAGTGGAATCGATGCGAAAAATGTACTCCTATGCAAAAACTACAATCAAGCAAATGAAATTATTGCACAAGCGAAAGAAGCAAAACGTGTAGTAATTGTTGGTGGTGGATATATCGGTATTGAATTAGTAGAAGCTTTTGTCGAATCTGGAAAACAAGTGACATTGATTGATGGATTAGATCGCATCTTGAATAAATATCTAGATAAACCATTCACAGATATCTTAGAAAAAGAATTGACAGACCGCGGTGTTACTCTTGCGCTAGGCGAAAATGTTACTGAATTTATCACAGATGAAGAAGGAAAAGTGAAACAAGTAGCTACACCAACAGATACATTTGATACAGATATGGTCATTTTATGTGTAGGCTTCCGTCCAAATACAAAACTGATCGAAGGAAAAGTAGATACACTGCCAAACGGGGCAATCAAAGTGAATGAATACATGCAGACAAGTAATCCAGACATTTTTGCAGCTGGAGACTCTGCAGTAGTCAACTACAATCCAAGTGGCACGCAAAACTATATTCCTTTGGCAACAAATGCCGTTCGTCAAGGTTTGCTTGTGGGAAATAATTTGACAGATCATAAAATGGCGTATCGTGGTACTCAAGGAACTTCAGGACTTTACCTATTTGGCTGGACGATCGGTTCGACAGGTGTGACCAAAGAAAGCGCAACTTTGAACGATCTAGAAGTCCAAGCGACTGTATTTGAAGATAATTATCGTCCAGAGTTCATGCCAACTACTGAAAAAGTAATGATGGAGCTAGTCTATGAAAAAGGAACGAATCGTATCGTAGGTGCTCAGTTCATGTCCAAATACGACATTACACAATCAGCAAATACCATGTCTTTAGCTGTTCAAAATAAAATGACTGTAGAAGATCTCGCACTTTCAGATTTCTTCTTCCAACCACATTTTGACCGCCCATGGAATTACTTGAACCTACTTGCACAAGCAGCGCTAGGCGAAATCGAAACTGCACAATAAAGAAAAAGGGTTGTGACACAATTTTGTCACGACCCTCTGTCTTTTTTGTGAAAAGTACAATTAGTTGTCTTTCTTCGCATTTTTTGTCACAATAAGCAGCAAAGATAAAGCTGTTACATAAAAGAACAAGCAGCTTTATTTGATTTTGAAAAGAAAGGTGAGAAAGAAGATGAATAAAGAATATTTTGTCCAACAAGATGCATTTTTAGAAGACGCGAATTGTAAAATTAAGTTAGAAAAATAAAAAGGCATTTATGGTACACTCAAATTGTATTTCCGACGAAAGAAAACAAAGGAGTGTAACCATAAATGACCTACAAACATCTTACCATAGACGAACTGACAATGATAGAATCATATTATCTTCAACATAATAAGCCGGTTGAAATCGCTAACCGAATGGGACGTGCTATGCAAACTATTTATAATGTAGTCAATAAGTTCAAGCAAGGTAAGACTGCTCTTGATTATTGGCACCAGTATAAAGAAAAAATGTGGTAGAAAAGTCATTCAATTACCTGCTCATGAAGTAGATTACATTAAAGAGAAAGTCACTCTTGGTTGGACGCCTGACGTCATTATCGGGCGAAAAGAAAGACCTGTTTCATGCGGTATGAGAACCCTTTATCGTTTATTTTCTAAAGGAATATTTGATATTGACACACTACCGATGAAAGGTAAAAGAAAACCCAATGGCCATCAGGAAAAACGGGGAAAACAACAGTATCAGCGCTCAATCCATGATCGACCTGATAATTATCCTGATTTCAATTCTGAGTTTGGTCACCTTGAAGGTGATACGATCGTTGGCATTCATCATAAAAGTGCCGTCATTACTTTAGTTGAAAGATTATCTAAAGTCATTATCACGATTAAACCCAACGGCCGTAAGGCATTAGATATTGAAACTGCCCTTAATCAATGGTTTTCTCGCTTCCCTAAAAACTTCTTTAAATCTATTACGTTTGACTGTGGAAAAGAATTTTCTAACTGGAAAGCCATTAGTAACCAACATGATATTGATATATATTTTGCGGACCCTGGAACACCTTCTCAACGCCCATTAAACGAGAATTCTAACGGGATTCTGCGTCGTAATGGACTGCCGAAATCAATGGATTTTAGAGAAGTGAATCAGACATTTATTTCCAGTGTCAGCAATCAACGTAATCATATTCCAAGAAAATCATTGAATTACAGAACACCAATCGAAATATTTTTGAGCTATGTACAAGAAGCATTTTATTCTAGCTTAATTTGACAAATCATAAGATTATAAAAGTGCTTCGAAGAAATCAACGATCAATATTGATGAGTTGGCAGATCAAGTACTCTCTCAGTTGAATGAAACGCAAGAGGAATATTACACGATGCCAGCAAAAGACGCCAAAGATAATGTTTCTCATCGTTTTCCTTTCAGTAGACGCATCTACTCAGATGAAAATGACGGCACATTGAATACAGAGTACACATATGAAGGTCAGCCGTATGTGCTAGAAACTGATGATGATCTTTAAAGACAGTTTTTGAAAAGGCCGCTCATCCTTAAGTGATGACAAAAAATCATCACAATTACCGATGACTGTCTCTTTACTATCTTTTAATCAGAAAAAGGGGTTATGACAAGCTTTGTCAACCCCTTTTTTTCTTGGTTTCAGATTGGGTTTTCCTGCAAAATATTTTTATCTTTGTTGAATAGGAAACAAAAAAACAATATAATGAAAGAAAAAGAAGGTGTAGAAATGGATAAAAGACAACTGCTAATAGAAGAATATCTGGATTTAGCTAATGAGATTATTCATCGTAATAAACCAGAAATGGAAAAAGAATTTGCAGGATTTACTCTAAATGAACTAGAAGTGATTGAACATATCGGGAAAATCCCTGATCCTAACGTGACAAAATTAGCGAATGCTAGTTATATGACTAGAGGAGCCATCAGTAAGCTAACAAAAAAACTGATAGCTAGAGGGATCATAAACACTTATCAAAGCGAAGAGAATAAAAAAGAGATCTATTTTCAATTGACGCCAATCGGACAAAAAATAAGGAATAGACACGAGCAACTCCATCAAAAATGGGTACAGCGAGATGCTACTGTATTTGAAAATATGTCAAAAGAAGAATTTGACACAGTATTTCGTTTTATCGGTCGATACAGAGAATTTATACGAAGTAGCAAATGAAGCTACTATTTTTTATTGTAGTGATAATAGGCAAAAATCATAAGCAAAAATCCGAATACCGTTGGAAGAAATGGTGCTGCAGCATAAAGCTGTCCTGCGATTAGCGGGCCGATGACGCGCGATAGAGATTGTATACTTTGGGTACCGCCCATTACAAGACCTTGCTGGTTATCTGAGACAGAATTGGATAGTTGGCCATTGAATACAGGAGTAAAAATAGAATCACCGAAACCATAACAGATAATCCCAAATAAAAACAAAATCGGCAGTAGAAGAATTCCAGATAATGTGATGAATAGATAGGCGAGGATTTCACTGAACATCCCTATTCTTGTGATCTGCTGTTCTGAAAATTTTTTGAGCAATCGAGGCATAATGAACAATTGCGAGACAGTATCCAAGATTCCAATCAAAGAGAAGCTTAAACCAACCAACCCAGCCTTCCACTGAAAGGCGTCAATCGAAAATTGAGAAAAGATAGATTGAAGAGAGCCAGCTGCCAACCAAACAGCAAAACCTGCTGTCAATAAAGGAATAACGGATGAAATCTTGAATAATTGTTGTAATTGGTGAAAAGGTCTTACATGGGAGAAACTTAAATCTACTGAACGTTTTTTTATTGGAAGGCTTTCTAGCATAAATGTGTAGCCATAAACGGCATTTAAGAAAGTAAAGAGTGCTCCAATAAATATAGGAACAGAATTCCCCAACTCAGCTAATAGACCCCCTATAATAGGACCCAGCGTTGTTCCTATACCGACTAAAGCACCCATCCATCCAAAAACTTTGGTTCTTTCATTAGGTTCCGTGATGTCGGCAAAGTAAGCATATAAGGTGGAGATTTCTCCTGCCGTCAATCCTTCAATGATACGACCAAGGAACAACATCCATATCGAATTTCCTAAACCAAAAAGCAAATATCCGATACTTGATCCTAATAAACTGATAATAAGGATCGGACGACGCCCAAAATGATCACTTAAGCTACCGAGAATGGGGGCAGATAAGAAGGCAGCTAGAGCATAAACAGACATGAGCAAAGTGATATAGAAAGCTTGCTGATGTATGGAGTGAGAATAAGGCAGCGTTAAAAACGGAAGTACAGGACTGACGATAGTAAATCCTAATCCAGTGAATAAGACAGAGACGTATCCAAAAACTTTAGAATGTTTATTTGTGAAACTGTACATGTAAAAACTCCTTTATGCAATAATGTTAACTTGGAAACAAAAGTAGTGTATAGTAATTTTGTTTCCTTGTCAACATTCTAAGGAACAGCGAAATCTACTTAATTTATTTATTCCGAAAAGTGAAGATGCGCATCAAAAACATGAACAAACAAAAATCAAGTAGACGACATTGTAAATCTGACCGATCAGTGAAGTAAATAGAAAAGAAACCTGTTCTTGCTTCCCATGTTTTTTTTACGTATACTGTGATTGAGCGGAGGAGAAATCATGTTGAATTTAGAAAATTACTTAAGCGCTGGACAAACAGTTATATCTAATCTTTTACTTAAAAATTACCATAGGATCGGTCTACAATCTGAAGAATTTTTATTTGTTCTACAGTTGCATATGGCACAGCTTGAAGGAGATACTTTCCCTGATTTGCAGATGATTGCTATGGATATGGGAATCAAGCAAGATCAGATTTTTCAAATACTGGATCGTCTCGTAACAAATGGGTTTATCAAGATAGAAACGACGATTGTCAACGGTAAAAAAGCAGATCGATATAATCTTTACCCCATCTATGATCTATTAGGTGAGTATTTAAAAACACAAGAAAAAAAATACGAAGAAAAAACACAAGAAAAAGAAATCCAGTCAGTGTATCAATTATTTGAACAAGAATTTGGACGCCCGCTTTCTTCGATCGAGTTCCAGCGAATCGGTCAATGGCTAGAAGAAGACCATTATCAGCCGGAAATTTTGAAGCTAGCACTGAGGGAAGCCGTATTAAATCAGGCTTATAGTTTTAATTACGTTGACCGCATTTTGCTATCGTGGGAAAGAAAAAATCTACGTACAAAACAACAAGTGGAAGAAGACCAAAAACGAAGAAAACAGCAGCTTCTTCAAAGAGAAGTAGAACAGTCAGCTCAACAAGAAGAATTGCCGAAAGTCTCACTGAAAAATTGGTTGGAGGAGTAGCGGAATATGTTAAGCAAACAAAAAACAATGGAAGCTCTAGAAACGATGTATGGAATGTTTCCCGAAGCACATGGAGAACTCAAGCACAATAATCCATTTGAATTATTGATTGCAGTGATCTTAAGTGCCCAGGCGACAGATGTATCAGTGAATAAAGCAACGCCAGATTTGTTTGCCTCCTTTCCGACACCCGATGCGTTAGCGGAAGCTTCAATCGATGAAATCATTCTTAAAATAAAAACGATTGGTTTGTATCGAAATAAAGCAAAAAACATCAAAGCGTGTGCACAGCAGCTGATTGAACGTTTCGATGGGCAAGTGCCAACGTCAAGAGAAGAATTGATGTCTCTTCCTGGTGTAGGCAGAAAGACAGCAAATGTCGTATTGGGGGATGCATTCGGGATACCAGCAATCGCAGTAGATACCCACGTGGAACGTGTCTCAAAACGCCTGAGGATCTGCAAACTAGATGCTACGGTCATGGAAGTAGAAGCAACACTGATGCGGAAAGTACCACAAGAATTATGGGTAAAGACACATCATACACTGATTTTTTTCGGTAGATATCATTGCACGGCAAGAAATCCCAAGTGCGAGGTATGTCCTTTGCTATCAATATGTCAAGATGGGAAAAATCGGATGCGTCTAAAAGAAAAGGCGCTAAAAAAGAAACCACGCCTGTAGACGTGGTTTCTTTAATTGCAAATAAATGTATGAATTATCTTGTTATTATGGAGAAAAGCTGTTTCGTTTATCTTTTTTGCATGAAAAAGTAAATGTACATACTCAGTAGCTAGGATGGTAACTTATTACAATTTATTGCGATAAAAATAAATGTTGTTATTTTTCTTGGGAAAATACCCGATGTAGAAAATAATGCCTTCCAATATACCTATAAAATAAGTCCAGTATTCCAAAGGATTATATAAATAAGTGACGTAT
Source organism: Enterococcus sp. FSL R5-0957 (assembly GCF_038008005.1). Classification (NCBI taxonomy): domain Bacteria; kingdom Bacillati; phylum Bacillota; class Bacilli; order Lactobacillales; family Enterococcaceae; genus Enterococcus; species Enterococcus sp. FSL R5-0957. Next base: position 1,384,147 of record NZ_JBBOYG010000001.1, on the reverse strand, counting down.
CTATCTAAAGGTGTAATAAAAATGATAAGTGATAATAAAAAAATACCATTTATAACTAAACATAAACTAATGGATTTGGGCGGTTTCAGGCTCATCAGAAAAATATAGATTCTGGTGAACAACAACCATAAAAAAGTGAGAATCATTGCATGAGAGCTTCTTTCCATAAATTTTCCTTTAAGAGTAGTGCTTAAAAGTACAGAAAAAATAATAAATGCAAGGATAGGAGCAATTAAAGTAAATTTATTTAATAATAAACTAAATTTTTCAGCTTTTTTATTCTTGGAATAACGAGGTATTGTTTTCGATAAAAAAAGATGGTGCAGACAAATTATGATAATTAAGCATACTATCAGATAACTCAAAATGAAGCCTTCTTTCAAAAAATTATTCAAAACCATATATTGTATTTTTTATTTGATAATAACAATGGGACTATTAAGAAGTGGCACTAAATAAAAGACTAGTGTGTATTTAGCCGATTTAATTATAAACAAGTAAATGGATAAAGTATATGTAATGATAAAAGAAAAATGGATTTTCTAATTTTTAAGCTAAATGTTAGATCACACATGTATATGCTGGATAGTCTTATAAAAAATCATGTAATACAGCTTGGTACATGATTTTTATTTGTAGCTGTTTTTTACATAGACACAAAAAAGAAACCACGCTTGTAGACGTGGTTTCTTTTTTACTATCTGTTTCCAGAAGCTGAGGTGCTACTGGATGGTGTATGGTCATTTGCAGCATCCGCTCCGCTAGTTGCTGGCTCACTGGAAGAAGCAGGAGGAGCAGATGAAGACGGTGTCGAGCTTTCTTCGGATGAAGAAGAAGGAACCGTTGTTGAAGACGCTGGCTCGCTTGTTTCTGCTGTCGTGCTTTCTTTTGAGGACTCAGCAGTTGATTCACTTTGACTAGTAGAGCTAGAGCTTTGAGTCGTTGTCTCTGTTGTTGAGCTTCCAGGAGTCTGGACATAGCTGGAAGATGGAATAGTTGTTGATGGTGTAACTGCATTCGATCTAGCTGTATATTGATCTTTATAGTACAGTTCACCGCCCACACGAATTAATCCGCTTGGCATCTCCCAGTCTGTATTTGTCACGTTAGCTGAAACATACTGCATAAGCTCGCGATAAACATCAGAGGCTACGTGTGACGATTCTGAAGTGACAGGTGTCATTTTTTTATTGTAACCTGTCCACACGGAAATCGAATAATTTGGCGTATAGCCCGCAAATAAGATATCTGGATACACCCCAGAAGAAATACCGAGTTTTGCATACTCGTCATCTGTGTAATTGGATGTTCCGGTCTTACCGGCTTGATATAACCCAGCGATTTGCGCATTCGTACCAGTTCCTTCAGTGATCGTATCTTTTAAAATGTCTGTGATCATATAAGCTGTTTCTGGAGACATGGCTGTTTTTCCATCTGGCTCATAAGTTTCTTCTGTTCCGTCTTGGAAGACGATTTTATTAACATATTGAGGTTTGTAATAAGTCCCTCCATTGGCGAAAGCCGCATAGGCTGCTGCCATTTTTAAGGAAGAAGCTCCGTATTTTGTCCCATCTTGTTCTTCCGTATTACTAGAGATCGCATTCGATTGATGGATCGTACTGTATTCGATCCCAAGATTTTTTAAGAAAGAAGCCACTTTATCTGAACCGACTTCATTGAATAATTTGACTGCTGGAACATTACGGGATAAGTAAAGTGCTTGGCGTAAAGTAATGGTGCCCATATATTGATTATCCCAGTTTCCTACAGGAGTCGAAGTCCCTTCATAGTTATACGGTGCGTCAGTAATAGTTTTTCCAGTAGAATATTTCAAATATTCAAAAGCTGGTCCGTAATCTGTGACAGGTTTCATCGTAGAACCAAAATCACGGGAAGTATTCACTGCTAAGTTGTTTCCTAAAGTTACGTCTTCTGCGATGTGACGTCCGCCAATCTGGGCTTTTACTTTCCCGGTATTGGTGTCGATAAGGGTGGAGGCAACTTGCATCTCGTCGTCTGGGTAAGAGACATACTGATCCGTGTTGACGATATCATATAGTTTCTTTTGGACGTCCAGATCCAAATTCGTATAAATCTCTAAACCGTCTGTGTAGACATTCTTATCTGTTTTTTCTTGTACTTCATTGATGACTTCTTTGACGTAATTATCGACGATCTTAGTATTGTCATCGGATTGAGTTAGTTCTTGCAGACCATCCGTTACCGGTACATTGACAGCTTGATCATACTCTGTTTGAGAGATTTTTTCGTTTTGAAGCATCGTATACAAAACAGTATCTCGTCTTTTCTTCGCCTGATCTGGATAAACATAAGGATCATAGGCGGAAGGGGCTTGAGGCATCCCAGCAAGCAATGCTGTTTGCGGTAAAGAAAGTTCTGATAATTTCTTACCAAAGTACATCTCAGAAGCTGTCTCCATCCCGTACAAGCCGTTTGACATATACACTTTATTTACGTAGTAGGTCAAGATCTCTTGTTTCGATTTTTTTTGTTCCAATCTTACAGCCATCCACGCTTCTTGGGCCTTGCGTTTCAGGGTCTGATCCTCTGCACTAGTGGAGAAGAAGGAAAGTTTGATCAATTGCTGTGTCAAAGTACTTCCGCCTTGCAGTCCGCCAGAGGTAAAGTTAGAGAGGGCAGAACCGATGATCCGAATAGGGTCAACCCCGATGTGTTTATAAAAACGGCGATCTTCTACCGACACGATCGCATCTTCTAATGTTTTCGGTAATTCATTCGCAGAAATTTTTTCACGCTTTTCTGCGCCTAAATCTTCGAATAGTTCGCCATCTTGTGTATATAGTTTGGAAGATACGGTAGCGTCTAATTTTTTATCCGTCAATTCGGGCGCATCTTTTGCGTAATACCAGAAAAGTCCTACACCTGCTAAAAAGAGGATACAGAAAAATGAGAGTATTCCTAAAAGGATCTTGATAAATAATCCTTTTTTATGTGTTCCAGAGGACTTTCCAGAACCTTTGCCAGAATTCTTCTTCACACTCTTTTTAGGAGTAGGCTGTTTCTGTCGTCTAGAGCTTCTAGTTTGTTCATTTGCCATTCTTGCTTTCTCCTTCAATAGATAATGTTGATAAATAGAAGTCAACCGCGTCCAAATAAGGAATCCGCGGAGAAATACCAGTTTTGATCTCTATTCCTAGTTCTTCGATCAAAGATAAAGGTAGTGATTTGCGTCCTTTTTCCTTTTGGGCGTCCCAGTAAGCAATCAAATGAACACTATTCAAATAAAAACAGCGCTTCAAAGACGAAAACCATAACAAGACAAAGCAGACCCCATTTTGTTCGAGGCATGCTTTCATATGTTCGATTTGATGGGCATGGAAGTTTTTAAAGGGAAAAGATGTTTTGTTCTTGGTTTCTTTTGCTTCAAAGTCCAAGTAAAAGCCTCGATAGACGCCATTATAGTCTGTAGTTGAGGCTTGGGTAAAGTAGGCTTCCTTGATCACAGCAGCACTTCTCTTAGGATAGTCTACTTTCACGATTTGGATAGGGGTAGGCTTTTTATGGATAACCGCCAACCCGCGGGAAAGATAATATTTATTACTTTCATTGATTGCTTCTTCAAAGCGCATCCCCCGATTGCCGAATTCAGTGATCTGATTTCTTTTTTCTTGAATTTTTTCGACGGGAGAGGCATTCTTATAATAAGGTTGGCCATTTGGATAGCGCAATACCATCTTTAATCACACTCCTAGGCCACATTATAGCAAAAAAGCGGATAGAAAGAAAAGGAATCTGAGATGGATAAGTCAAAAGTAATCTATGTGTCTGGGTATCGAAGTTTCGAACTCGGTGTTTTTAAAGAAAATGATCCTAAAATCCAAGTTGTTAAAAATGTTTTAAAAAAAGAACTCCATCAGTTAGCAGAAGAAGGACTGGAATGGGTACTTGTCAGTGGGAATTTGGGCGTTGAACTATGGGCTGTGCAAATAGTAGCGGAATTGAAAGAAGAATATCCGGAACTATCCCTTGGTATTTTGTATCCTTTTGCTGATTTTGGTAATAACTGGAATGAAGGGAACCAAGAAAAAAAACAATTAGCAGAACAATTAGCAGATTATGTCGAAGCTGTTAGCCATCAACCCTATCAATCACCTAGTCAGTTAAAGAATCACACTCGTTTTATACTTGAACATACAGTGGGCTGTTTGCTGATCTATAATGAAGAATTCCCTGGAAAAACGAAGTATTTTTTTGAAGATGCACAGAATTACCAAGCAGATCATCCCTACGAAATTCGGCTGATCAGTATGGACGATCTTCAAAATTTTAGTGAATAATCGATATTGTGTTTGATTTATCAACTTTTTTCCTATACAATGAAAAAGGTAGAAATGTTATTACGTAAATGAAAACTAGAGGTGTAAATATGGCGAATTTGGTTTATAGTCCTAAAGACATTTTACAACAAGAATTCAAAACAAAAATGCGCGGCTATGATCCCGTTGAAGTTGATGAATTCTTAGACAATATCATCAAAGATTATGAAACTTACAGCAAAGAACTCCTTGCTTTACAAGAAGAAAACGATCGATTGAGTGCAAAAGTAGCTCAATTATCTAAAACTCAAGGAGCAGCTCAAACACGCGTGCAACAAACAGAGGCACCAAAGAGCGCAGCAGTGACCAATTTTGATATCTTAAAACGCTTGTCAAATCTTGAACGTGAAGTATTTGGTAAAAAGCTTGATCAACAAGCAAGTGCAGTCAAACCAGCACAACCTAATCCAAATAACTACACAAATGCAGACACAAGCTTAGATGATAATGAAAAAACACGTCAATTTTAATTTTTGATTAATGAATTTGCGGTTTTCGGGTAATCGCGGTCTGACTTGATCAGGCTGAGGAAAGTCCATGCTCGCACAGGCTGTGATGCCTGTAGTGTTCGTGCTTAGCGAAACCATAAGCTAAGGTACTCTTTGGAGTAACGGCAGGAAAACAAGCTAAGGCTTCGGCTATGCTTAAGTATCCTTGAAAGTGCCACAGTGACGAAGCGGCTGGGGAAACCCATCCGGTGGAACGCGGTAAACCCCTCGAGCGAGCAACCCAAACAATGGTAGGGGCGCTTTTTGTCTGGAAGAAGAACAGGACAAAAAGGCAGTATAACTGCAGATAGATGGTTACCGCTTTGTTTTTTCTCCCTGGAAAAGCAAAGTACAGAACATGGCTTATAGAAAACCGCAAACATCAGGGAATTAGGTCGTGACAAAAGTAATGCGTTATAAGAAACGAGAAAAACATTTGAAAGCTATTTTTCAATACTTCAGATGAGTCGTTCTTATTACAAAACAAACTTTTGTATCACCGGTTATTCGGAATTTGAGTAAAAGTGTGGGGTAGGACTGATGTCCCACCTCCTTTTTTTATAAATAAGGAGATTGTGTATGGAAAAAAACAGGAAGTTCAACCTCGTCGCAACTGCGGCAAGCGGGCTAGAAGCACTGGTTGGTAAAGAATTAAGAGATCTTGGAATCGAATGCCAAGTTGAGAACGGACGTGCACGTTTTGAAGGAACAATGGAAACGATCGCTACAGCTAATTTATGGTTACGTACAGCAGATCGAGTAAAAATCGTGGTTGGGGAATTCGATGCATATACGTTTGATGAATTGTTTGAAAACGTAAAAGCATTGCCTTGGGAAGATTTTCTCCCACTAGATGCAGCTTTTCCTGTAGCTGGAAAATCGATCAAGTCGAAACTATATAGCACACCTGATTGCCAAGCGATCACAAAAAAAGCAATCGTTGAACGTCTCCGTACCTATTATCACCGTCCAGCTTCTGTACCACTGACGGAAACTGGCGCACATTTTCAGTTGGAAGTAGCTTTGCTGAAAGACCATGTGATGGTAACTCTGGATACGACAGGACCAAGTTTATTCAAACGTGGTTATCGCTTAGAAAAAGGTGGAGCACCATTGAAAGAAAACATGGCAGCAGCACTTATTATGTTGACAAATTGGCGAAAAGACCGTCCATTTTATGATCCTGTATGTGGTTCAGGTACGCTTTGTATTGAAGCAGCCTTAATAGGCCATAATATCGCACCAGGATTCAATCGTGAGTTTGCTTGCGAATCTTGGGATTGGTTCAGTCAAGAAATCATGGAAAATGTTCGATCAGCAGCCGAAGAAAAAGCAGATTATGATATTGAATTAGATATTACTGGTTCAGATATCAATGGACGGATGATTGAAATTGCCAAAGCCAATGCAGAAGAAATCGGATTAGGCTCTTCGATTACCTTTAAGCAACAAGCAGTCAAAGACTTCAAAACGGATAAAGAATACGGGGTCATCGTGGCTAACCCGCCTTACGGGGAACGTCTAGGAGAAGAAGAAACCGTTCGAAAATTATATAAAGAAATGGGCGATGTGTTCCGTCCATTAAAAACATGGAGTAAATATATCTTGACTAGCGACTTAGCGTTTGAGGAATTTTACGGACAAAAAGCAACCAAAAAAAGAAAATTGTATAATGGTGCATTGCGTACGGATCTATTCCAGTATTGGGGAACTCGTCCGCCTAGAAAAGAACGGGCTGAAAACGAATAACTAGGATATAAGTATGGGTACCTAAAAACCATAGTTGGGGATTTAAAACCTTTAAACTTATGATTTTTGGAGGAATTGAAAATGAATAAACAAGCAAAAAAGTATTGGAAAGAATTTTGGCAAGGTGAATTCCCTGAAACAAATGTTACCGCAGAGCAGTGGGGTTGGGAAGGAACACCGATGGCTGATGAGCTAGCGGACTTGATTTTAAAGGGGATCAAAACAGCGTCATGTTCATCATACGATGAATACCTGTATTACGATGAAGATCCTTTGTCTAAAATCGGAAGTTATACCATTGTTTTAAATAGTAAAGACAAACCTGTAGGAATCATAAAGTATACAGATATGACGATAATGCCGATGAATGAAGTAACAGAAGAAATTGCCCGTGCTGAGGGTGAGGGTGATTTGAGCTATGATTACTGGTATAAAGCTCATAAAAAGTTTTTTAGGGAGTTAATGCCCCAAATTGGAAAAGAATTTTATGAAGAAATGCCACTGGCTGTTGAACGGTTTGAATTAATCGATGCGAAGGAAATGTAGTAAATGTAAGTGAGATATAGCTATTGGATAAATGATAACTAGGATAAGTTGGAGGACTTTTGGATGAATGAAAAGGAATTTTTACAAGAAGTAAAAGAAATCAATCTTCTACAACAAGCTTTAGGAATCCTCGATTGGGATACACAAACAGGTATGCCTGAAAAAGCTAGTGCATACCGAAGTGAAGTAGACAGCTATCTTTACAGCATTTATTTTTCAAAAAAAATCGGTCCAAAGATCAAAGAAGCCATTCGCTATTTTTCTGAACATCCGGAAGAATTGTCGGAAGTTGGAACTGCCGTTTTTGCCAAAGTAAAAGAAGAGTATGATTTGGAACATCGCGTACCGGAAGATCTTATGAGAAAATATACAGCTGCCGTTTCTTCAGCACACGGACAATGGCAAAAAGCTAGAGAAACACAACAATTTTCTGATTTTCAACACGCATTGAATCAAAATATTGAATTAACAAAACAGTTGATACCTTACTGGAGAAAAGATGAAAAGACGAATTATGATGTTTTGCTGAATCAATACGAACCCGGGATGACTGTCGAAATCCTTGATAAGGTATTTGATCAGCTTAAAGAAGGAATTCTTTCGATCCGCCGTACGCTCCAAGAAAAAGGGACTGAACCTGAAACAGACTTTTTAAATCGGAGAATGACGAAAAAGCAACAGAAGAGATTTGTAGTGAAAGTAATCGAACAACTTGGTTATGATTTTAGCCGTGGTCGTTTAGATGACACTGTCCACCCATTTATGACTGGAATTAATCCGAATGATGCACGAATCACGACACGATGGAACGAAACAGATTTCAAAATGGCTGTTTTTGGAGTGATCCACGAGGCTGGTCATGGTATGTATGAACAAGACATCGATGATAAATATGCGTATACACCGGTTTATGAAGGTACATCAATGGGTATCCATGAATCACAATCGTTGTTTAACGAGATCATTATTGGAAGTAGTCGCAGCTTCTGGAAAAAGCAATATCCTTTCTTTCAAGAATGTGCAGAAGGAACATTCGATGATATTCCTTTTGACAAATTTTATCGTTCATTGAACCATACAAAATCAAGTTTGGTTCGTATCGAGGCAGACAGTTTGACTTACCCTCTCCATATCATCATTCGTTATGAAATCGAAAAAATGATTTTCAATGAAGGGGTAGATGTTGCTGAACTACCTGAAATATGGAATCAAAAATATGAAGAGTATCTGGGAATACGACCAACAAATGATGTGGAAGGCATCCTACAAGACGTTCATTGGTCAGGTGCAAGCTTTGGTTATTTTCCCTCTTATGCATTAGGGTACATGTATGCGGCACAATTACTTCATTCTTTGCAGCAAGAAATAGATGTGGAAAATGTTCTAGCGTTAGACGATTATTCTCCAATCAAAAACTGGATGTCAGAGCATATCCATCAATATGGTGCATCTAGAAAACCAAATCAATTAATCATGGATGCAACACATGAACCGCTTAATCCGCAATACCTGATCGACTATATGAAAGACCTGTATTTTAATGTATATCAGGTAAAATAAAATACAATTTACAAAGATAGCTGAAATTCATCTAATCTATAGATGTTTTCAGCTATTTACTTAAGAAAGAAGTGGAACGAATGGATAAATTACAAGTGATCGCTGATTATAGTATGGACCAATTAGCGCATGATCAAACAGGACATGGGAGCGATCATACCAAAAGAGTTGTCAAGTTAGCTGAAAAAATTTTGGAGACGGAACCGCAGGCAGACCGCTTTGTGACGCTTGCAGCAGCTTACCTACATGATACGATTGATGATAAAGTCGTTAAAAATGAGAACGAGGCAAAGCAACAGCTTCGTGTATTCCTTCGCTCTTTGCCAATAGTAGAGGAACAGATCTCGATGATTTTTTCCATTATCGAAAATATGTCCTTTTCTAAAAATCTCTCTGAAGCCGCCGAACTATCTCTGGAAGGTAAGATCGTTCAAGACGCTGATCGTATCGAAGCATTAGGAGCAATCGGCATTTTGCGTACTGCTTATTTCGGCGGTGGACATGGGCACCCGATTTTTGATCCTGAACTATATCCGCAAACATTCAAGGACAAAGAAAATTACCGAAAAGGCACGACAGTGATCAATCATTTTTATGAAAAACTGTTCTTGCTGTCTGATAAAATGAATACTGATTACGGATATGAAGAAACCAAACGAAGAGAAACCTTCATGCGTGAATTCTTAGAAGAATTTTTTCTGGAATGGTCTATTGACGATGAAAATTTTACTCCAGACAATTGGATCAAAAATAACAAAAAATGATGGAGGTTGTGACAGAAGTGGTCAGCTCCAAGATATTTCGGATCATTTTCCGTAAAAGTTACTTCTGGAACACTATTTACCAAGAGGTCGTGAGCCTGCCGTTCAGCTCCGAGTCACAAGGAACAATTTCAAAAAATAGCTTCTCATGTTTGATGAATATTGTAACTTGTGATTCGGAATTGGCAGGAGAACACCGTTTATTCGGAAGAATAGGACTGTGACAAGACTTTTGTCACAGTCCTTTTTTCGAATTCAACAAGTAAAACTTTTAAGAAATATTCAGAGAGTAAAATTAAAAATTGCTGATAAATGAAGATGGAAGTTTTATGTATTTTTATTGGTCTATGCAATAAATAAATTAAATATTCAGAATACAATTGATTTTAACGAAAGGGCTTCTATCAATGGTTGTGTTGTATTTATCTGCCCAAGTAGAGTAAAATAGATCATTATCTAAAAGGTAATTGTTCATACTATATAAGTCATTTGAAAGTAAAAAGATACTGTAAATAAAAAATGTGGTTAAATAATTCTCATAATCAGTGTAAGCGTTATCAAAAACATGGCATACTTGTTTTGTAGATGAATGACACGATATATGTTTGGTATGTTCTGCAAGACAGATGAATATGGAGGTGGAGACAATGTCTTCCAAAGAACTAACAATGTATTTAGAGAAAGAATTGGATCAACTGAAAGAAAAGGGGTTATACAATACGATCGACATACTAGAAAGTGAAAATGGTGCTTGTATCATCGTAGACGGAAAAAAGATGATCAATCTAGCATCCAACAATTATCTTGGATTTGCCAATCGCGAAGAATTGAAAAAAGCATGTATTGAAGCAACCGAAACTTATGGTGTAGGAGCAGGAGCAGTCCGAACGATCAATGGTTCGCTGAAAATCCATCAGCAATTAGAAGAAAAAATCGCAGAATTCAAAGGGACAGAAGCAGCAATCGCCTTTCAATCTGGATTCAACTGCAATATGGGCGCTATCTCTGCAGTAATGACAAAAGAAGATGCTATCTTATCGGATGAATTAAACCATGCATCTATTATTGACGGTTGCCGCTTATCCGGAGCAAAAATCATCCGAATTAAACATCAAGATATGAAAGACCTTGAGAAAAAAGCAAAAGAAGCGATAGAAAGTAAGAAATATAAAAAAATCATGTATATCACAGATGGTGTTTTCTCCATGGATGGAGACATTGCACGATTGCCGGAAATTATTCCGATTGTTGAAAAATATGGACCGATCACCTACGTTGATGATGCGCACGGCTCAGGCGTAACTGGAAAAGGTGCAGGAACCGTCAAGCATTTTGGATTAAGCGACAAAATCGATATGCAAATGGGCACGTTATCGAAAGCTATAGGTGTTGTTGGGGGTTATGTAGCTGGATCGAAAACACTAATCGACTGGTTGAAAGCTAGAAGTCGGCCATTCCTATTTTCTACCTCGCTAACTCCAGGTGCAGCTGCAGCTGCATTGGCTTCGATTACTTTGATGCAAGAACATCCGGAACTTGTCGAAAAAGTTTGGGAAAATGCTAATTATTTTAAAGAAGAATTGAAAAAAGTAGGCTATAACATCGGTATGTCTGAAACACCTATTACTCCAGTCATTTTGGGAGACGAAAAAGTGACTCAGACTTTCTCTAAGGAGCTGATCGAACATGGGATTTATGCTAAACCAATCGTTTATCCAACTGTGCCTCTTGGGACAGGCAGGATCAGAAATATGCCGACTGCGGAACATACGAGGGAAATGCTTGATGAAGCAGTAGCAGTTTATCAAAAAATAGGAAAAGAAATGGAAATTATTTAACTAAATTTAGTTTTTTCGTCTATTTAAAATTAGAGAACATGTTCACGCATATATTGTTAATCATCTGAAGATAGTAGTAAAAAAGATCAAGGAGGATCATCATGAAAAAAGTATTGGTGACAGGATGTTTAGGACAAATTGGTTCAGAGTTAATCACACGGCTACGTCAAGAACTAGGCAGTGAAAATGTCATTGCGACAGATATACGCATGCCTGAAGTCATTGAGAAAAACGATATCTTTGAGATCCTAGATGTAATGGATTACGAAAAAATGCGTAGCATAGCAGAACAATATCAAGTGGACACATTGATTCGCTTGGCTGCTCTTTTGTCAGCTGTTGCAGAAGCAAAACCACAATTGCGTTTGGTCCAAATACTCCAAAAGATCGTACCCCACAAGATACTCTTCAGCGTCCTACAACCATGTATGGGGTAACGAAGGTAGCTGGAGAACTACTATGTGATTATTATTATGTGAAATATGGCGTAGATACTCGTGGTGTCCGTTTCCCTGGATTGATTTCTTATGCAACCTTGCCAGGAGGCGGTACGACAGACTACGCAGTCGATATTTATTATTCAGCAATCAAAGAAGGAAAGTACACTAGTTTCATTGATCAAGGTACATCAATGGATATGATGTATATGCCAGATGCGATCGATGCCATTATAAAACTCATGAATGCAGATCCTGATCGATTGGTTCATCGAAATGCCTTCAATATATCGGCGATGTCTTTTGACCCGGAAGAGATCAAAGCATCTATTCAAAAAATCATACCAGATTTTGAAATGGATTATGGTGTGGATCCTGTACGTCAGTCAATAGCAGAATCTTGGCCAAATTCACTAGATGTTTCTTGTGCGCAAGAGGAATGGGGCTTTTCGCCGAAATACGACTTAGATGCGATGACAAAGGATATGTTGGAAAAACTGAAAGAAAAATTGGTAGAGACGGTATAAAACAAGAACCACATCCAAAAAGTTTTTTATACTTTTGGGATTGGCTATGGTATGAAAGGGGACAAGGGATGGAAGAATATCAAGCCACGCCAGTAAAAGAAGTAAAAATAGAAAATGAATTAAAACGTACGATGGGATTTTTTACTGCTTTATCGACTGTTATGGGCACAGTGATCGGTGCAGGGGTATTTTTTAAAGCCGCAAGCGTAGCAGAAGTTACAGGATCCGCCAGTTTGCATATGTTTTCTTGGTTTCTCGGTGGTATGATTTCTGTCTGTGCAGGACTAACAGGAGCTGAACTGGCAGCTGCTATTCCAGAAACAGGAGGGATGATTAAATATATCGAACGGATTTACGGAAATACAGCAGCTTTTTTATTGGGCTGGGCGCAAGTCGTGATTTATTTTCCAGCAAATGTAGCAGCCTTGTCGATCATTTTCGGTACACAGTTCGTCAATCTATTTGGTCTTTCCCAGTCAATGATTGTTCCCGTAGCTGTTACAGCTGCTGTATCGATCCTGCTGATCAATTTTTTAGGTTCTAAAGCTGGAGGGGCTTTTCAGTCGATTACGCTTGTCTGCAAGCTTATCCCTTTGTTTGTGATCGTCATTTTCGGTTTGTTCCGACAAGAAGGAGTAGACTTCCAACTGTTTCCGATCCAAGCAGGAGAAAATCTTTCATTTTTCTCAGCCTTGGGAGCGGGCTTGCTAGCAACGATGTTCGCATACGACGGTTGGATACACGTAGGAAATATTTCGGGAGAATTGAAAAAGCCGGCGAAAGATTTGCCAAAAGCAATTTCTTTAGGAATCATCGGAATCATGATCGTTTATTTATTAGTAAATGCGGTGTTCTTAAGAATCGCATCTATCGACGGAGTCGCAGGAAACAGCAATGCGGCAAGTGACGTTGCAAAAATGATTTTTGGCGGCTTCGGTGGAAGACTGGTCACAGTTGGTATCTTGATTTCTGTTTATGGAACCTTCAATGGCTATACCCTTACTGGAATGCGTCTCCCTTATGTTATGGCAAAAGAAAACAACCTGCCTTTTAGCAAGCTCTTTGCTAAACTTCATGATAAAACTAAAGTTCCTGTAGCCGCAGGTATCTTAGAGCTAGTCATCGCTATTGGCATGATGATGATCGGTGGTTTTGATACACTAACGGATATGCTGATCTTTGTCATTTGGATTTTTTATACGATGGTCTTTGTTGGTGTCATTCTTCTTCGTAAAAAAGAACCTGATTTGTTTCGACCATACAAAGTTCCAAAGTATCCGTTTATTCCACTAGTAGCAATCATTGGAGGGACTTTTATCGTATCAAGCACGCTTATCACTCAGACCTTTTTAGCTTCGATGGGGATAGTATTGACACTTGCTGGTATCCCGATTTATCTCTATTTAAAACGTAGATAGCTAAAACATTCGAATTTTATTAGAACTGCACTTCTCTGCCAAACAAAATATTTTATTTAAATGAGGAGTACGTGGAAGAAATGTCAAAAGTACTCGTTAATTTTGATCACGTAAATGTCGTTTTGTCTACGATGAAATAGCAAAGTAAAAGACAGAAATCGGGCTCAACCGATTTCTGCCTTTTACTTTGATTTGCGTAACTGAACTATTCGGCGTACGCCGCGATAAATATTTAATAAAACCAAGTAACCAGAAATGAAAATGGAAAGCCAAATCAGATAGACAGGGTAACCAAGCACTTTAGACAAAGCATGTGGAGTCATTTTATCCATTTCAAGAAGTGCTTGCTGCCAAGTCTGAAGATTGAAGACTAGCATGAAACCCGAAATAATCAGGAGAATAAATCCTAAATAATGAATTGTAGTTCTTTTTCTTACATAAGCGATCGTAGCATAAAGGAACAGTAAAAAAATAGGTACGCCAAAAACAAAGTACATATTCAGCATTTCGACACCCCCTTTGTGTTTATCTTACTTTACTTTGAAAGAAATGAGAAATAATAGCCTCGTTACTTGCTTGAAACAGCAAAGGACTGCTAAGATAAGAGAGATACAAAGAATCAAGGAGGAGTCATATGGCAAGTTATATCGAACCGATTCGTTTTGCGCTGATTGTTTTTCCATTTTTAGCCTTAGCGATCTCATCTGTTTTTTTTATTTATGAATATCGAAAGTATGGAACATTTCTAGTAACAAGGGCAGTTATTTTGTATTCTTTCGTTTTTTATTTATTGTGTGCGTATTTTTTGGTGATCTTACCACTTCCGGCAAAGGAGACGGTTGCCCAAATGACAGGGCCAAAGATGGAGCTGCATTTATTTGCTTCATGGCAACATTTCAGAGACAACACGGTATTGGTCTTGTCTGAACCTAGTACCTACCTGCCGGCAATGAAGCAGAGCGTATTTTTGGAACCAGCTTTTAATGTTTTATTACTCATACCATTTGGCATTTATTTAAGATATTATTTCCGGCTTTCTTTTATGAAAACGATGATTGCTAGTTTCTGCCTTTCTCTATTTTTTGAATTGACGCAGCTAAGTGGACTTTATTTTATCTACCCAAGACCATACCGCTTATTTGATGTGAATGATTTAGTGACAAATACATTGGGTGGAATCATTGGTTTTGTCGTTACGCCGTTATTTACATTTATGCTTCCTACAAGAAGACGAATGGATGAACTTTCTTGTGAAAAAGGAAAGACTGTCTCATTGACTCGACGCTTGGTCGCTTATTTGATTGACTGGACATTTTTATCTCTTATTAATTTGGTAGCGGCGATTTTCTTTAAACTTGCGTTCGATTCAGGGACAGTTACTTCTCATATCTGGTGGCTTTTATTAGAAGTAGGGGTATACTTTATGATTGTACCGTTTATAACCAATGGATGGACACTTGGGAAAAAAATTGTGCGTATCCGTTTGGTGGAAGAAGACCGCGAACGAATTTCTTTAAAAGCATTGATGATCCGCTACGGGTATCTGTACTTTCTTTTTTATGGTTTAAGCTGGTTGGGGCAGTTGCTTCAGCAAATCATGAATTCGACAACGAATACGGTGTTGCAGATGAGTGCAGTATTCATTTCTCTCGGTGTCTTGTTACTGCAAGGTATTTTTATTTTAAATATCTTGCTATCATTTTTGAGAAAAAAACGGATTCTGTTTTATGAAAAAGCTAGTCACACATATACTGTTAGCACGATTGGCCGAACAAAGGATGATGATTCTCGAAATTAGCTGAGCAAAAACGCTTTGTCTGTGTTATAATGCCAAAGTCGTGATAATTTAAAGAGAAGAGGTGCACGAATGAATAATTTTGATATATTCCGCTTCAAACCGTTTATCAATGAAGCGTTAACCGCAAAGGGCTTCAAACAGCCCACAGAGGTCCAGGAACGTTTGATTCCTTTAATTGCAAAAGGAAAAAATATCATTGGGCAATCTCAAACTGGTACAGGAAAAACACATACGTTTTTGTTGCCTTTGTTTGAAAAAATCAATGCAGAAAAAGAGGAAGTACAAGTTGTTATTACAGCTCCAAGTAGGGAACTAGCTGCACAGATCTATGAAGCAGCTACACAAATCGCTAAATTTTCTACACCGGAGATCCGTGTCTCGAATTTTGTCGGCGGTACAGACAAACAGCGTCAATTAAATCGTCTGCATCACCAACAGCCACAGGTTGTAGTAGGCACGCCTGGTAGAATATTAGACATGATGAATGAACAAGCGCTGAAGATTCACACCGCATTTGCATTTGTTGTCGATGAAGCGGATATGACATTGGATATGGGTTTTTTAAATGAAGTAGACCAAATTGCAAGTCGATTACCAGAAAAGCTGCAGTTTTTAGTTTTTTCTGCCACTATTCCAGAAAAACTTCGTCCATTCTTACGAAAATACATGGAAAATCCAATCATTGAAGAAATCAAACCAAAAGCAGTTATTTCTGAAGACATTGAAAATTGGCTGATTTCAACAAAAGGTAAAGATGAGAATCAAATGATTTATCAACTGCTGACAATTGGTCATCCTTATTTAGCAATCGTATTTGCCAATACAAAACAGCATGTGGATGAAATTGCCGATTACTTGAAAAACCAAGGCTTGAAAGTAGCAAAGATTCATGGAGACATCACCCCAAGAGAGAGAAAACGAGTGATGCGACAAGTACAGAATCTGGAGTATCAATATGTTGTAGCGACTGATTTAGCTGCTAGAGGGATCGATATCGAAGGTGTTTCTCATGTTATCAATGCAGAAATTCCAGAAGATCTAGACTTCTTTATCCATCGTGTCGGACGTACTGGACGTAATGGCTTAAAAGGAACGGCCATTACGTTATATTCGCCAAATGATGAGCAAGCCATTGATGCGATAGAAAAATTGGGCGTCTCATTTGAACCAAAAGAAATCAAAAACGGGGAAATCGTCAAAACATACGATCGTAATAGACGTGCCAAACGAGAAAAATCAAAAGATGTATTAGATCCCACGCTGATTGGTCTTGTGAAGAAGAAAAAGAAAAAGATCAAGCCTGGTTATAAGAAAAAAATCGATTGGGCAATTGCAGAAAAAAATAAAAAAGAACGCAAAATCGAACGCAGACAGCAAAGCCGTACTGCTCGTAAAAATAAGAAAAATTCACATAAATAAAAAACAAGAGGTTGTGACAAAAGGCGTGTCACAATCTCTTGTTTTTAAGCTAGACTTTTTTCCATTCCGATACAAAGTACTTCATCTTCAATAAAAGGTTCTGTGCAAGTATGATACCCTTGTTTTTCATAAAAATCTACAGCCGTCATTTCAGCTACTACATAACTAGTCTGACAACCTTCTGAAACCGCCCGTTTTTCAGCAGCTTCAAGCAACTGACCGCCTAACCCTTTTCCTCGGTATTCTTTTGCTACGCAAAATCGTTCCGGCTTGAAGCAAGTAGGTGTTTTCTTTTCATAACGCAAAGTAGCTACTGGTCTTTTTTGATCAAGAAATAGATAATAGGTTTGTTGCGGGATATCTTTTCCGTCGAATTCTAGTTCTGCAGGAATCCCTTGTTCTAATACAAAAACTTGATATCTCAAAAAGCAGCTAGCTGCGCGTATCCATTCATCCGCTCCAACTATTTTTTTCATCATATTCCTCCTTGTCATGAATAGCAGAGATGTATTGATTCCTTTATTCTTATCGTACCAAAAATCGTGGAGTATGACCAAAAGGAAATGAAAATAAAAATTGAGATATTGACAGTGATCAATAGAATGCGTATACTAATTAAGTACGAAAAGGATATGATTTGTTTTTTAAGACTCACAGAAAATTCTTTCTTGGCTGAAAAAAGAATAGTCACTAATCAAATTGCTCCCTTTTTCTATTTTGGTAGAAATACCGACGCAGCTCAGCGTTATCGAGTTTAAGAGGTAATGATTACACATCATTGCAATCAAGGTGGTACCGCGAGTTTTCGTCCTTGGCTGTGATGGTGTTTTTTTGTATTTAATTTATAGAAAGCAGGTAATGACATGAAACAATTAAGTAGTGCACAAGTTCGACAAATGTTTCTTGATTTCTTCCAATCTAAAGGACATACGATTGAACCTAGTGCGTCTTTGATCCCCGTGAACGATCCAACCTTATTGTGGATCAACTCTGGTGTTGCAACATTGAAAAAATATTTTGATGGTTCAGTTGTGCCAGAAAATCCAAGAATCACAAATGCCCAAAAATCTATTCGAACAAATGATATCGAAAATGTCGGTAAAACAGCACGTCACCATACGATGTTTGAGATGCTGGGTAATTTTTCGATTGGTGACTATTTCAAAAATGAAGCCATCCACTGGGCATGGGAATTTTTGACTGATCCAAAATGGATGGCATTCGATCCAGAAAAACTTTATGTAACAGTTTATCCAAAAGATACAGAAGCAAAACGCATCTGGCATGAAGAAGTTGGCCTGCCACTAGATCACATTATTGATGTAGAAGACAACTTCTGGGATATCGGTGCAGGCCCATGTGGTCCGGATACGGAAATTTTCTATGACCGTGGAGAAGCTTATAACGATTTAGCAGAAGATGATCCTGAAAACTATCCAGGAGGAGAAAATGAACGTTATTTAGAAATCTGGAACTTAGTATTTTCAGAATTCAACCATAAGCCTGATAACACATTTGAACCACTTCCTCATAAAAACATTGATACGGGGATGGGATTGGAACGCATGGTCTCAATCGTTCAAGATGCGCCAACGAACTTTGAGACAGACTTGTTTATGCCTATTATCCACGCCGTAGAAAAGCTAAGCAAACAAGTAAAATATGGTGAAAACCCAGTAACAGATATTTCTTACAAAGTAATCGCAGATCATATTCGCGCCCTTTCATTTGCTATTGGCGACGGTGCATTGCCATCGAATGAAGGGAGAGGGTATGTCTTACGCCGTTTGCTTCGTCGTGCTGTCATGCATGGGAAAAAATTAGGTATTGAACAAGCATTCTTATATCGTTTAGTCCCTGTTGTTGGGGAAATCATGGTAAGTTATTATCCTGAAGTACTTCAACAAAAAGAATTTATTGAAAAAGTTATCCGTACAGAAGAAGAACGTTTCAATGAAACAATCAATGAAGGTTTGGAAATCTTAAATCAAGTGATCCAAGAAGTAAAAAACGAAAACGGGACGACTCTAGCAGGAAAAGACATCTTCAAACTATACGACACATATGGCTTCCCAGTAGAATTAACGGAAGAGGTGGCAGAAGATGAAGGACTGAAAGTTGATCATGCTGGTTTTGAAAAAGAAATGGATGCACAACGCGAACGTGCTCGCTCTGCCCGCAGTACTGAAAAATCAATGGGGGTACAATCTGCTTTATTGACAGATATCAAAGTAGAAAGTAAATTCATTGGATACACAGAACAAGAATCAGATAGTCAATTATTGGTCATCGTTAAAGGTGAGTCTCTTTTGAATGAAGTCGCAGAAGGTGAAGCTCAAATGATCTTTGATCAAACACCTTTCTATGCAGAAATGGGTGGGCAAGTAGCGGATCAAGGATGGATCATGAATGAAGTAGGCGAAATCGTAGCAGTTGTTACAGATGTTCAAAAAGCGCCTAATGGTCAATTTATGCACACCGTAGAAGTAAAAGCACCAATGAGTGAAGGACAAACCTATCATCTATTGATTGATCAATCGATGCGCAATCGGATCATCAAAAACCATACAGCAACCCATCTACTGCACAAGGCATTGAAAGAAGTACTTGGCGAGCATGCAAATCAAGCTGGTTCTTTAGTCGCTCCTGGACATTTACGATTCGACTTTACCCACTTTGGTCAAATCACTTCAGATGAATTAGCTGAAATGGAAAGAATCGTCAACGAAAAAATCTGGGAAGCTATCCCAGTTGAAACAATTGAAACAGATATCGATACAGCCAAAAACATGGGTGCAATGGCTTTGTTTGGTGAAAAATACGGACATGACGTTCGAGTAGTAAATATTGGCGGCTGGTCAATCGAACTGTGCGGAGGCACACATGTAGCAAATACAGAAAACATCGGAATCTTCAAAATCGTTTCTGAATCAGGAATTGGTGCAGGCGTGCGACGAATCGAGGCTGTAACAAGTAAAGAAGCGTACGAACTACTTGAAGAAGAAGAAAAACAACTAAAACAAGTAGCAACAATTGTTAAATCACCTCAATTGAAGGAAGTTGTTTCAAAAGCGGAACAATTGCAACAGCAAGTAAGAGAGCTACAAAAGGAAAATGAACAATTAGCTAGCAAGTTAGCGAATCAACAAGCTGGTGATGTATTCAAAGATCCAGAAACGATCAATGGAAAAACAATCATTGCAGCACAAGTAAAAGTGAAAGATATGAATCAGCTGCGTCAATTAGCTGACCAATGGAAACAAAAAAATATTTCAGATATTCTTGTTTTAGCAAACGAACAAGAAGGAAAAGTCAGTCTGCTAGCGGCAATGACGAAAGAATCAAATGAAGCTGGACTAAAAGCTGGCGACTTGATTAAAGCAATCGCACCGAAAGTAGGCGGTGGCGGTGGTGGACGTCCAGACATGGCACAAGCTGGCGGGAAAAATCCTGCTGGTATTCCAGATGCACTTAAAGCTGCGAAAGAATGGGTTGCGCAACAATAGGGCGTTTACGTTTGACAGAAAAACAAAAGTTCAAACATTGAACGAAACATGATTATGGGGGCGAAGACAAACAAGTCTTGCCCTCATACTTTTTTCAATTGGCTGGCGCATCTAATCAAATGGTCGGATTCGGATGGTCTTTAGTTGACGAAAGTGACAGAAATTTTTACGATTAGTATAAATAAAAAGGGGTGAAAAAATGAATAGTAGAAATAAGACCTTTCGACTAGTCTTACGTGCGATCTTGTTAGCAATCATCATCGTACAAGCGATGGTTCCTTGGCTGGGATTTATTCCATTAGGATTCATTAGTTTAACAATTATCCATATCACAGTAATTATTGCTGCAGTAGTATTAGGCCCAAAAGATGGCATGGTGATTGGCTTGTTTTGGGGAATCGCTACAATTGTTCGTGCCTATGCCATGCCAACAACGCCATTTGATACATTAGTGTTCACGAATCCGATTATCTCGGTAGTTCCCAGAGTACTTGTTGGCTTAGTAGCAGGCTTGGTTTTCCACTGGATTTATCAAAAAAATAAATCAATAACGATCAGCTCAGCCTTTGCAGGGGTACTGGGTTCATTGGTCAATACAGTCTTAGTGTTAGGATTCATGGGATTATTTTATACAGGTGCAATGGCAGATGCCTATGGTGTAGATTCTGCTCTTTTATTTAAAACCTTAGCAGGGGTTGCAGCAATCAATGGGATACCAGAAGCAATAGGTGCGGGAATCATAACACCATTACTAGCAAAAGCGTTATTTGCAGCAACACCGTTGAAACCAGAATAATGACCATCTTTTAATAGTAATAGGACGCACGATAGATAGAAAAAGGAAGAGAGGAGAGGAAAACAATCGTCCTCTCCATCTGTTTACCTGAGCAACAAGCAAACTAGAAGGGGTAAAAAACTTGGCTAAGAAACAAGAAGAAAAAAAGAAACAAATACCGCAACAGCGGACAAAAAAAGGAGTACTAGCGGGTATCTTAGGATTGGTTACGAATCTGATCTTGTTTGTCTCTAAGCTAATGATCGGGCTTTTTTCAGGAAGTGTCTCCATTATGGCTGATGCAGTGAACAGTCTATCAGATACTGCTTCATCCATATTGACTTTGATCGGATTTAAAATTGCTGCAAAGCCAGCAGATCAGGAACATCCTTATGGACACGAACGCTTCGAATATATCAGTGGGTTATTTGTTTCGATCATCATTACTTATGTAGGATTTCAATTTTTAGAGTCTTCTGCTGAAAAAATCATCCATCCAGAAAATGTCTCTTTAACACCCATCGTCTTTTTTGTCCTAATCATTTCCATCTTTTTGAAATTTGCACAAGGCAAAATGTATCAGGTTATTGCGCAATCCATTGATTCTGAAACATTGAGAGCTACAGCAACAGATAGTTATAATGATGTCTTTACTACACTGGCTGTATTGCTTTCAGCAGCAATCGAATGGGTAACTGGATGGCGTATCGATGGATATATAGGTTTTGCTTTAGCATTATATATCCTTTATAGTGGATTGACGATGCTTCGAAATTTTGTATACGAACTATTAGGAAGTCGCCCAACGCCAGCAGAGATTGAAGAAATGGAAGAGCATTTAAATGCTTGCGATGATATACTTGGCTATCATGATTTATTGGTGCATAACTATGGACCCAATAAACGCTTTGCATCAGTCCACATCGAAGTAGATGAATCAATGAATTTGAATGTGGCTCATAAGATTATTGATCTGATAGAAAAAGACTTTAAAAAGTCTTTGGATGTGGAACTTGTCTGTCACTTGGATCCAATGCCTGTTGATAACGAAAAATACTATAATATCTTGCGGCAGTTAAAACAAATTCTTCTTGAAACAGGTACAGGGCTTAATATTCATGATTTTAGAGTAATTCATCAAGGAAAAACGCTGCAATTTGATGTAGTGGTCCCTGAGAAATTCCAGTTTGATGATACAGAACTAGAAAGAATCTTACGTAGTCAAATAGAAGAAAAAATCGGAGATTACCAATTGGAAATTACGTTTGATCACAATTATCTTTTATATTAAATGAGAAACTATAAAAAGACTCCTTAAAGTTTTTAATTTAAAGAGTCTTTTTTTCTTTTAATTGTTTATAGAGAGCCTGACGTGCAAGATTATCTGCTCCTTTATTTTTGTTTTCGGGCAACCATTGCAGGATCAATAAAGAAAATTCGGATAGAAGTTCTTGGATTCTTTGAAGGTAGGGAAGGAAGAGCTCGTTCTTCGTTGCGTTTTTGTCGACCGTAGAAACTAGTGTTTTGCTGTCTGAAAAACAGAAAATCGTTTCATTCTGTAAGTCGTTTTTCTTTAGAAATTCTAAAGTTTTTAAAAAGACTTCGAACTCTGCTTGATGGTTTGTCCCTATAGAAAGCGGGATAGATAGCTGTTCTTGTTTACCTTGATAGACAATCAAGATTCCGCCTCCACTAGGACCAGGGTTGCCTTTTGTAGAGGCATCAATGTATACTTTTAACATAAAAAGAGATTCTCCTTTTTGTTCAAACTAATGTTATGGTAAGATTATATCATTACTGAATCGGTGAGAGGTTAGAGAATGAAAAAAAATATTCGATGGCAGCCTGAACTGGCACATACGATCATCTATTGGTCATTGACCTTGATCATTCTGTTTTTTAGTCTGATTCTTTCTTTAGAAAACACAGGTCCTTATTGGAAAAGCAATTTTGTTCTAGGTATTTTTCTTGTTTTTCTATTTCTAGGTTTGCGACGTTCTTTTATTTTAAAATCAAACTCTGTGATTATACGTTATGCTGCTTTTTGGAAAGACCGAGAAATATCTGTCGGACAGATTCGATCTTTGACGCCAACTAATACTGGGGTGCAAATGATGTTGCAAGATGAGAAAGCCCCATCTGTTTTCATGATGCGAAAAAAAGATCAAGTAGTCCTTTTTGATCATTTTGAAAAAAACGGACCCAAATCAGAATCAATTCCTTATCCTTATACGAAAAAAAGAAAAAGCTAATTTTAAAAATCAGAACCTAAAAAAACGAATTTTTACAGGAAAAGAAAAGAGTGAGACGTACGGTTCATCCCGTTTAGCGTCTCACTCTATTTGTTTATCTATTCATGCATACTAGTATCGGTAGTCTGAACGTTGTCTTTCTTGACATGGGCAGCTTGTGTTCCTCGATTCCCTTCGATGATCTCAAATTCGACCACTTGATTTTCTTCCAAAGTTTTGAATCCCTCTTCTTCAATCGCAGTAAAATGTACAAAAATTTCTTCTGTGTCATCATAACTGATAAAGCCGTATCCTTTTTTGTTGTCAAACCATTTTACAATTCCTGTGGTCAAAGCACTCACGACCTTTCTAAAGTCTGATCATAGCCTTCATTATAAAGAGTATTTATAAGTACGTCAAATAAATTAAAAACCTGTAATTTTATGTTTTTTTTCTGAATAAAAAAAGGTATAATTGGCATATCTTAACAAAGAAGATATTTTGTTGAATAAAGTTCGTGAAAAGGGGTAATCAAATGAAGAATGATCTGCAAATTTCACAAGAAACAGAGCTAGAACCGATTGTTGAAGTGGCTAGTAAATTAGATCTTAAGGAAGACGATTTGGAACTGTATGGGAAATATAAGGCGAAAATCAATTTTTCTGGAATCAATCGATCAAAGGATAACGCTGAGGGGCATTTGATCTTAGTTACTTCCATCAATCCAACACCAGCTGGCGAAGGAAAGTCAACGATCACTGTAGGGTTAGGAGACGCGCTCAATAAAATCAATAAAAAATCTGTTATTGCATTGCGAGAACCCTCACTTGGTCCTGTGATGGGAATCAAAGGCGGTGCTGCAGGCGGAGGATATGCACAGGTATTGCCTATGGAAGATATCAACTTGCATTTTACTGGTGACATGCATGCTATCACAACAGCTAATAATGCATTATCTGCTCTTTTAGATAATCATATTCATCAAGGAAATGAATTGAACATCGATGCCCGCCGAGTGATTTGGAAACGGGTAGTCGATCTCAATGATCGTGAACTGCGTAAAGTAATTGTTGGCTTGGGTGGGCCAATCCAAGGTGTCCCAAGAGAAGATGGATTTGATATCACAGTTGCCAGCGAAATCATGGCTATCTTGTGTCTTGCGGCAGACCTTGAAGATTTAAAGGCTCGTCTTGCAAGGATCGTTGTCGGCTACACATTTGACCGTCAGCCTGTGACTGCTGGAGACTTGAAAGCAGAAGGCGCTCTGGCATTACTGCTGAAAGATGCAATCAAGCCGAATCTTGTACAAACAATTTACGGAACACCAGCTTTTGTCCACGGGGGACCGTTTGCCAATATCGCTCATGGCTGCAATAGTATTTTAGCTACCAAGACAGCATTGAGATTAGCAGATTACGTTGTCACAGAGGCAGGATTTGGTGCAGATCTTGGCGGAGAGAAATTTTTAGATATCAAAGTACCTAACTTGAAAAAAGCGCCGGATGCTGTGGTGATTGTCGCCACTGTCCGTGCATTGAAAATGCATGGCGGAATGAAAAAAGATGAACTTAAAAATGAGAATCTTGATGCTTTGAAAGTAGGTTTTGCAAATTTAAAGCGCCATATACGTAATATGGAACAATATCAGCTACCTGTGATCGTCGCAATCAATGAATTCGTAACAGATACAGACAATGAACTCACACTGTTGGAGCACTTGTGTGAAAATCAGGGGATTCTTGCCGAGAGAGCGAGTGTATGGGCAGATGGAGCAGAAGGCGGCGTTGATTTAGCAAAAGCTGTAGTACGATTGATTGATAGAAAAGAAGCTAATTACAAGCCATTATACCGCCTAGAAGAAACGATACAAGAAAAGACAGAAACAATCGTCAAGAAAATTTACGGAGGAAATGGTGTTGTTTTCAGCAAAAAAGCGCAAAAACAAATAGAAGAGTTTACGAAGAATGGATGGGACGAACTGCCGATTTGTATGGCAAAAACACAGTATTCATTTTCTGATGATCCTTCACTGCTAGGTGCACCGGAAGATTTCACCATCACGATCCGCGAAATCATCCCAAAATTAGGGGCAGGATTTTTAGTAGCCTTGACTGGAGATGTTATGACGATGCCTGGTTTGCCTAAAAAACCTGCTGCATTGAATATGGACGTGACAAATGACGGAGAAGTGTTGGGATTGTTTTAAGCTTGATTATAATCTACCATCGAAGGAGCTGTATTTTGACTACAGCTTCTTTTTTTAGACGATAGGGAATTAATTTTGTTTACACTAGGATCATTCTTTTTCTTTATTGTATTTTGAGCTATACTAAAGCATAATAGGAGGGTATGATGAAAACGACATTTATAAGAAAAACCGGTTTTTACGGTATGGGTAGCTCGATTCAATTAAGAATCAACAATGAAAAACGCAGTGTTCTCAGTCATGAACAAAAGATAACGCTTGATCTGGAAGTGCCCTTTACGATGCAGGTTACCTTTTATTGGCTAAAAAGCCCCGTTTATACAGTGAAAGAAGCAAAGCCTGCTTATGTGATCACAATGAATTACTTGATTCTTCAAATCTATCCGTTTTTATTTCTAGCAACTGGGTTGGGGGCCGTTTTCCTACAAAATTTATTTTTCAGTTTTTTTGCAGTTATTGTGTTGATTGCGTTCTTTTTTTATATAAAAAACCGGGCATATTTGACCAAGGAGGAAAATTATGGCAAACTCTGATCTTTTTTTAATCAGTTTCAATCGAATCGAAAAATGGATGAGAGACGAGATGGGAAATGCACGAAATATGGGATTTACCGAACTTGTCAGACGCCTAGCTCAAAGAAAACAATTAATGATCAGAAAATACGAAGATGATCTTTTACAGCTTGCTCAGTTAAGGAATGCGATCGTCCATGATCGGATCGCAGTCGATTTTGTCATTGCAGAGCCAAATGATTGGACAGTCAAGCGAATCCAGCTGATCGAACAAGAACTGATTCAGCCTGAAACCGTGCTGCCTCGATTTGCAAAACGTGTAACAGGTTTTGAACAAGATCTTCCGTTACTTGAACTGTTAAAGATAGTAGCAGAAAAAAGGTATTCACAATTTCCGTTATACAATAAAGGAAAATTTGTAGCATTGATTACTTTACGTAATATCGGGTTTTGGCTAGCAAAAGAAAGCCAAAAAGGTCCGGTTGATTTAACAAATAAACGAGCGTTGGATTTGATCATCCAAAACGGAAAGTACACAAATTATCATTTTGTTCCAGCTAACACACATATTTACGAGGTTGAAGCGATGTTTCGTGAGCAAGGGACTTTGGAAGCCGTACTTATCACTAAAGATGGGAATCCCGATGGTAATCTGCTCGGGATCGTACGACCTCGTGATATTTATAAACAAATAGAAAAGGATTGATTTTTTGTTAATTATTTATTGGATATTCAGCGCTTTGCTAGTAGGAGTGGATCAGTTGGTCAAATGGTGGATCACTGATAATCTAGCGCTTGGAGAGACGAAAAATCTTATACCAGGTATTTTGTCACTGAATCATATTCGAAACACTGGAGCCGCATGGAGTATGCTAGAAGGGAAGATGTGGTTCTTTACTATAGTGACACTCATTGCAGTCGTTGTGATTCTCACATTGATGATTAAAAATCGTGAAAAAGGTAATCGCTGGTTCATGATTGGATTGAGCCTGATTTTAGCTGGTGCGATTGGCAATTTTATCGACCGTATTCGTCTTGGCTATGTAGTAGATATGTTCCAGACAGATTTTATGAGCTTTCCGATTTTTAACGTAGCAGATGTGACGCTTGTATGTGGAGTGATTTGTATATTAATTTATATTATTTTAGATGAAAAGGATCAAAGAAAAAAATGACAGAACTTAAAACGACGATTCACCATGAATCTGGTAGGATCGATAAAGTATTGACTAATTTATTCACCGATTACAGCCGTTCGCAAATTCAGCTGTGGCTGAAAAATGGAGCGGTTTCTGTCAATGGACAGCCAGTCAAAGCAAATTACAAAGTAAAACAAGGAGACGAGATTACTGTCTTGATCCCCGAACCAGAAACATTAGATGTGGTCCCAGAAAATATCCCGTTGACGATCGTTTACGAAGATGAAGATGTAGCGGTGATAAACAAACCTCAAGGAATGGTCGTTCATCCTTCAGCAGGTCATACGCATGGCACAATGGTCAATGCGCTGATGTACCATATCAAGGATCTTTCTACGATCAACGGCGTTATTCGTCCAGGTATTGTTCACCGAATCGACAAAGATACTTCTGGACTGCTAATGGTTGCCAAAAATGACCAGGCACACGAATCATTAGCTCAGCAATTAAAAGATAAGACCTCTTTGCGCAAATATGTTGCTTTAGTCCATGGAGAGATTCCTCACGAAAAAGGAACCATCAATGCGCCAATCGGCCGTTCGAAGGAAAACCGGAAAATGCAGGCGATAAGAGAAGATGGGAAGCCGGGTGTCACACATTTTACTGTATTGGAACGTTTCGAAGGATTTACTCTGGTTGAATTAAAACTAGAAACCGGAAGAACACACCAGATCCGTGTGCATATGAAGTATATCGGTTATCCGTTAGCTGGAGATCCAGTATACGGACCGAAGAAAACTTTGAAAGGCAATGGTCAGTTTCTCCATGCGCAAATGTTAGGTTTTACGCACCCGACTACAAACGAAAAGATGATCTTTGAAGCACCTCTTCCAGAAGTTTTTGAAAAAACTTTAGAAAAATTAAGAAAAAACATTGCATTTTAATTTAGATAACGGTATAGTAATTAACAACGAAAGCATAAAACTTAATAGAATTCCTTTAAGTTTAGTCCCGTGAGGCTAAGAAGGGTGGGAGCAAGGATACGTATGGTGCGCCATAAGTAGATTGCTCATTGACATAGTATAGCTATCAGTGTATCAGTATACGCTCAGTCTAAACATTCTTCCTGTCCTCTTAGGGCAGGAGTTTTTTTATGCAAAAAAGTAGGGGGAATGAAAATGCAAGCAAAAGAAGTAGTAGATCAGGTAACGATGAAGCGAGCATTGACTCGAATTACTTACGAGATTATCGAGAGAAATCATAGTATCCAAGATATTGTATTAGTAGGTATCAAAACACGTGGAATCTACATTGCATCAAGAATTGCCGAACGCCTGAAGCAGCTAGAAGATATCGATATTCCTGTAGGAGAACTGGATATCACTTTATACCGAGATGACAAAAAAGAAAATCCAGAAGAACCGGAACTTCATTCTTCTGACATCCCAGTTTCCTTAGAAGGAAAAGAAGTTATTTTGATTGATGATGTTTTGTATACAGGACGAACGATTCGAGCAGCAATGGACGCAGTAATGGATTTTGGCAGACCAAGAAAAATTTCATTAGCAGTCCTGGTGGATCGTGGGCATCGAGAATTGCCAATCCGTGCAGATTATGTTGGGAAGAACATTCCAACATCTCGGGCGGAAGAGATTTTAGTAGAGATGCAAGAGCTTGATGGACAAGATCGCATCATGATTTTGAAAGAGGAAGATTAGAGGAGAGAGAAACATGTCGGAGAAAAAAGGATTTCATAATGATGACGTGGTGTTAGATATCCACGATCGCCCAACCCCAGGACATTGGGTAGGATTAAGTTTACAACACTTGTTCACGATGTTCGGAGCAACCGTGTTAGTCCCCATCTTAGTAGGTATCGATCCAGGTATCGCGCTAGTCAGTTCAGGACTAGGTACATTGGTGTACTTATTTACTACTAAAGGAAAGATACCTGCGTACTTAGGAAGCAGCTTCGCTTTCATTGCAGCGATGCAGCTTTTGATGAAAACAGATGGTTATCCAGCGATTGCACAAGGAGCAGTCACAACTGGATTAGTCTATTTGATTGTTGCGCTGATCATCAAAAAGATCGGTTCAGCATGGCTGGATAAAATCTTGCCTCCAATCGTCGTCGGTCCAGTCATCATGGTTATCGGGTTGGGACTTGCGGCAAATGCAGCAACAAATGCTATGTATAATCAAGGCACATATGATTTCAAGTATATTGCCGTAGCACTGATCACATTAGGATTAACAATTTTCTTCAACATGTGGCTAAGAGGTTTTCTCGGATTGATTCCGATTTTACTAGGTATCATTAGCGGATACATCGTAGCCTTGCTGTTTGGAATCGTGGATACTAAGCCAATCGTAGACGCTGCCTGGTTTGCTGTTCCTAACTTTGAGATTCCCTTTGTACAATATGAACCAAAGCTATATCTTGGAGCAATCACAACAATGGCACCCATCGCTTTTGTGACGATGACAGAGCATATCGGCCATCTTATGGTATTGAATAAACTAACTAAACGTAATTTCTTTGAAGAACCGGGTCTTCATAAGACGTTGACAGGTGATGGGTTAGCACAAATCGTGGCAGCCTTTGTCGGAGGTCCTCCTGTAACAAGTTACGGTGAAAACATTGGTGTTCTGGCTATCACACGTGTCCATAGCGTGTTTGTGATCGGTGGAGCTGCAGTATTTGCAGTCATTTTAGGATTCGTAGGAAAATTAAGCGCTTTGATTTTAAGTATCCCTGGACCAGTCATCTCAGGAATCAGTTTTATCTTATTTGGAGTAATTGCGGCAAGTGGAATGAAAATTTTAATCGAGAACAAAATCGATTTTGATAAAAAGAAAAATCTGTTGATTGCTTCAGTTATCTTAGTAGTAGGAATTGGCGGACTCGTCTTTGAAGTAGGCACATTTACATTGTCGGCAATGGCATTAGCAACTGTACTTGGCATCATTTTAAATCTTATCTTACCAGAAACTTCACGAAGCGAAGAAAACTAAGGAGGAAACATTATGATCATCAAATCAGAACGTATCAGCTTAAAGCATTTATTGACCGTTGAGGCACTTACTGATCAAGAAGTTATGGGCTTGATCCGCAGAGGGCAGGAATTCAAGCAAGGTGCTAATTGGACTCCTCAAAAGCGCCAGTACTTTGCTACAAACCTCTTTTTCGAAAATAGTACTCGCACACATAAAAGCTTCGATGTAGCGGAGAAAAAACTAGGGCTAGAAGTGATTGAATTTGAAGCAAGCACAAGCTCTGTCCAAAAAGGGGAAACACTATACGATACAGTACTGACGATGTCAGCATTAGGCGTAGACGTAGCGGTTATCCGTCATGGTGATGAGAACTATTATGACGAACTGATACAAAGTAAAACAATCCAGTGTTCGATTATCAATGGAGGAGACGGAAGCGGACAGCATCCAACCCAATGCTTGCTTGATTTGATGACCATTTATGAAGAATTTGGACATTTTGAAGGACTGAAAGTTGCCATCGTAGGTGATATCACTCACTCTCGCGTAGCTAAATCCAATATGCAGATGTTAAAACGTCTAGGCGCACAAGTATTCTTCTCAGGTCCTAGAGAATGGTACGACGATGAATTCGAAGTGTACGGACATTATATGCCATTGGATGAACTACTAGATCAAGTTGATGTCATGATGATGCTTCGGGTGCAACACGAACGCCATGATGGAAAAGAAAGTTTCTCAAAAGAAGGCTACCATCAGGAACATGGGTTAACAGTTGAGCGTGCGAAGAAGTTGCAAAAACATGCAATCATTATGCACCCAGCACCAGTTAACCGCGATGTAGAATTAGCCGATTCATTAGTGGAAGGATTACAGTCGCGGATCGTTCAGCAAATGAGCAATGGAGTATTCGTCAGAATGGCAATCTTAGAAGCAGTGCTAAATGGAAAAGCGTAATTATAGGAGGATGAAAAAATGAAAACACTCATTAAAAACGGTCAGATCAATACACGAAAAAATATGACGACACCAGCAGAAATTTGGATAGAAGATGGGCGAATCAAAGCAATCGGTACAGGATTCTCAGAAGCCGAATTTGATGAAGTGTTTGATGCAAAGGGACAATTGATCACACCTGGTTTAGTGGACGTCCATGTTCATTTGAGAGAGCCAGGATTTACATACAAGGAGACGATCGAAGCTGGGACTCGCTCAGCTGCTCGTGGCGGTTTCACTACTGTATGCGCGATGCCGAATTTAAATCCTGTACCTGATACGGCAGAAAAGCTGAGACAAGTATATGACATCATTAGAAAAGATGCAGTTGTGAAGGTATTGCAGTATGCGCCAATCACAGAAAATCTGCGAAGTGAGAAATTAGTTGATCAAGAAGCACTGATTGAAGAAGGTGCTTTTGCTTTCACAAATGACGGTGTAGGTGTCCAAACAGCTGGGACGATGTATCTGGCTATGAAAGAAGCTGCAAAAAACAATAAAGCACTAGTAGCCCATACAGAAGATGAATCTTTATTATTTGGCGGCGTTATGCACGCTGGCAAGAAGGCAGAAGAACTTGGTCTTCCCGGGATCTTAAGCGTAACCGAGTCTTCTCAAATTGCTAGAGATCTGTTGCTAGCTGAAGCAACTGGTGTTCATTACCATGTTTGCCATGTTTCTACTAAAGAAAGTGTCCGTGTAATCAGAGACGCAAAAAAAGCAGGAATCCACGTAACAGCAGAAGTTTCACCCCATCATCTTATTTTGATCGACGAAGATATTCCCGAAGATTTCGGCTTTTGGAAAATGAACCCGCCGCTAAGAGGACGGGAGGACAGAGAAGCTTTGATCGAAGGCTTGCTTGACGGTACGATCGATTGCATCGCTACAGACCATGCCCCCCATGGATTAGAAGAAAAAAGCCAAAGTTTCATGAAATCACCATTTGGTATCGTAGGAAGCGAAACAGCATTTCAACTGATCTATACTCATTTTGTAGAAACTGGTCGATTCACGTTGGAACAAGTGATCAATTGGTTGGCAGTTAAACCGGCTGAGATTTTTGGTTTGAATGCAGGAACGCTAACGGTTGGTGCCCCCGCTGATGTAGCAGTTTTTGATATTACACAAACTTGCACGATCGATAAAGCAGACTTTTTATCAAAAGGGGAGAATACACCTTTTATCGGCTGGAAAGTAAAAGGCGAAACACAAATGACTTTTGTCAACGGAAAACTTGTGTGGCAGAAGGGAGAATAAAAGTATGGAACGTTTGCTTATATTAGAAGATGGAACAGTTTTCGAAGGAAAGGCTTTTGGTGCAGATGCTAGTGTCTTCGGAGAAATCGTTTTTACAACAAGTATGACTGGTTATCAAGAAACTATCACTGATCAAAGTTTTAACGGTCAAATCATTACATTTACCTATCCTATGGTGGGTAATTATGGGGTAAATAGAGATGATTATGAATCGATTTCTTCAACATGCAAAGGAGTAGTAGTAAAAGAACATGCACGTGTAGCTTCAAACTGGCGAAACCAAATGACGCTAGATTCATTTTTGAAACAAAAAGGAATTCCTGGAATATCAGGTATCGATACGCGCGCCCTTACTCGCAAAATCCGTGAAGTCGGAACGATGAAAGCTAGTATCGTTGATGCTGGAGATTCCTTCGAACATGCATTTGATCAGCTGAAAGCAACCGTTCTAGCAACCAATCAAGTGCAGCAAGTCTCAACTAACAAACCTTATCCAAGTCCAGGGACAGGTCGGAAAGTCATTGTCATTGACTTCGGCTTAAAACATAGTATTTTACGAGAATTGAGTAAAAGAAACTGTAACCTCACAGTACTTCCCTATAACACAGATGCCGAGACGATTTTAGCGCTATCACCAGACGGAGTCATGCTGACGAATGGACCTGGTGATCCAAAAGATGTGCCAGAAGCAATCGAAATGATCAAAAAAATCCAAGGAAAAGTACCGATTTTTGGTATTTGTCTCGGTCACCAGTTATTTGCTTTAGCCAACGGTGCAGATACCTATAAAATGAAATTCGGACATCGAGGATTAAATCACCCGGTACGAGAAGTAGCGACCGGAAGAATTGATTTTACTTCTCAAAATCATGGCTATGCAGTCGATGAAGCCACGATTGATCCAGAAAAACTCATCGTAACTCATGTAGAAGTAAATGACGGAACAGTAGAAGGAGTCAAACACAGAGATTATCCCGCTTTCAGTGTGCAGTTTCATCCAGATGCTGCCCCTGGTCCGCATGATGCACTACATTTATTTGATGAATTTATGGAAATGATGGACGCAGGAAAGGAGCAGTAAACAGATGCCGAAACGTACAGATATCAAGAAAATTATGGTGATTGGATCTGGTCCGATCATCATTGGTCAAGCCGCAGAATTTGACTACGCAGGAACACAAGCCTGCCTTGCCTTAAAAGAAGAAGGATATGAAGTGGTTTTAGTAAATTCTAATCCTGCGACGATCATGACGGATAAAGAGGTGGCAGATCAAGTATATATCGAACCGATCACACTTGAATTTGTATCAAGGATTCTTCGAAAAGAGCGTCCAGATGCTCTCCTTCCAACTTTAGGCGGACAGACAGGCCTCAATATGGCAATGGAGCTGGCAGCATCAGGTATTTTAGAAGAATTGAACATAGAACTTCTAGGAACAAAGCTTTCTGCGATCGATCAAGCAGAAGATCGTGATCTATTCAAACAGTTGATGAAAGAATTGAATCAGCCAATCCCCGAGTCTGAAATCGTCAATACAGTAGAAGAAGCTGTAGATTTTGCAAATAAAATCGGCTATCCTGTCATCGTTCGTCCAGCCTTTACTTTAGGCGGAACTGGTGGAGGTATGTGTGAAAATGAAGAAGAATTACGTATCGTATCAGAAAATGGATTAAGTCTTTCCCCCGCTACCCAATGTTTGATTGAACGAAGTATTGCAGGTTTTAAAGAAATTGAATATGAAGTGATGAGAGATTCGGCTGATAATGCAATCGTTGTCTGCAATATGGAAAATTTTGACCCAGTGGGTATCCATACAGGTGATTCTATCGTATTTGCCCCTAGTCAAACATTGTCTGACCATGAATATCAAATGCTTCGTGATGCTTCTCTTTCGATTATTCGAGCACTTAAGATCGAGGGAGGCTGTAACGTCCAACTCGCTCTTGATCCACAGAGTTTTAATTATTATGTGATTGAAGTCAATCCGCGTGTTTCTCGTTCATCTGCGTTAGCAAGTAAGGCGACTGGCTATCCGATCGCTAAGCTAGCTGCTAAAATAGCGCTTGGATTAACATTAGACGAAATGAAAAATCCTGTTACAGGAACGACTTTTGCAGAATTTGAACCTGCATTAGATTATGTTGTAGCTAAAATTCCTCGCTGGCCGTTTGATAAGTTTGAAAACGGAGAACGGCTTTTAGGCACGCAGATGAAAGCAACTGGTGAAGTGATGGCTATCGGTCGGAATATCGAAGAGTCTTTATTGAAAGCTGTGCGTTCTTTAGAAATCGGTACACACCATATCGAACTTCCTGAGTTGGCAGACATCACGGACGATGACCTAATCCAAAAAGTGGTTCGAGCACAAGATGATCGCCTGTTTTATGTAGCTGAAGCTATTAGAAGAGGGTACACCATAGAAGAATTAGCGGATTTGACAAAAATCGATTTATTCTTTTTAGATAAACTGTTGCATATCGTAGAAATCGAACAGCAGTTGAAACAGCAGCCGTTGGATGACAAGATATTGAAAACAGCGAAACAAAACGGTTTTACAGACAAAAAAGTGGCGGAGCTGTGGGAAATAAACGAAGAAGCCGTTCGCCAGATGAGAAAAGAAAATGATTTGATTCCTGTATATAAGATGGTTGACACTTGTGCAGCGGAATTCGAATCAAAAACACCTTATTTTTATAGTTCCTATGAATATGAAAATGAAAGTTCACGATCAGAAAAGCACTCAGTTCTAGTACTGGGATCTGGTCCTATCCGTATCGGACAAGGGGTTGAATTTGACTATGCGACTGTGCATTCTGTCAAAGCAATCCAGCAGGCAGGATACGAAGCAATCATCATGAACAGCAATCCTGAAACAGTTTCGACTGACTTTTCTATTTCGGATAAATTATATTTTGAGCCATTGACCTTCGAAGATGTGATGAATGTGATCGAGCTAGAACAGCCGATAGGAGTAATCGTTCAATTTGGTGGTCAGACAGCAATCAACTTAGCCGAACCTTTGACTGCTGCTGGTGTAAAAATCTTAGGGACAACGATCGAAGACTTGGATCGTGCGGAAAATCGTGATTTATTCGAGCAAGCGCTGAAAGAGTTGGATATTCCTCAACCTTCAGGGGATACTGCTACAAGTAAAGAAGAAGCCGTGGTTATCGCTTCGAGAATTGGTTATCCAGTTCTTGTTCGTCCAAGCTATGTATTAGGCGGACGTGCGATGGAAATCGTTGAAAACCAGCGAGATTTAGAAGATTACATGGAACATGCCGTGAAAGCATCTCCAGAACATCCAGTACTAGTGGACCGTTACTTGCTTGGCGGTGAATGTGAAGTGGATGCGATTTGTGACGGTGAAACAGTACTCATCCCAGGGATCATGGAGCATATTGAGCGTGCTGGTGTCCATTCAGGGGATTCAATGGCTGTGTATCCACCTCAAACATTATCTGAATCGATCAAGAAAACGATCGAAGATTACACGATCCGCTTAGCATTAGGTTTGAATTGTGTCGGGATGATGAATATCCAGTTTGTCATCCATGAAAATGATGTTTATGTGATCGAAGTCAATCCTCGAGCAAGTCGGACTGTTCCATTCTTAAGTAAGGTGACAGGAATTCCAATGGCACAAATTGCGACGAAAGCTATTTTGGGAGAGAAGCTAAAGACACTTGGTTATGAAAACGGACTTTATCCAGAAACAAAAGAAGTTCATGTTAAAGCACCTGTCTTTTCTTTTACGAAATTGCAGAAAGTTGATACTTACTTAGGGCCTGAAATGAAATCGACTGGAGAAGTAATGGGATCTGACAGACAATTAGACAAAGCTTTGTACAAGGCATTCGAAGCTTCTGGATTACACTTGCCTGAATATGGAGCCGTATTATTTACGATTGCGGACGAAACAAAAGAAGAAGCACTAGAATTAGCTAAACGTTTTACAGAAATTGGCTATAGTCTGATAGGAACGAAACATACAGCTGCTTATTTTGAAAAAAATGGTCTGGTCGTTGAAACAGTAGCGAAAATTTCTGAGGAAGCAGCAGAAAAAAATGTAGTCGACTTAATAAGAGATGGTAAAACACAAGTGGTTGTCAATACGATTGATAAAGATCGGGGAAATGCTTCTAAAGACGGTTTCATCATCCGAAGAGAAGCAGTTGAACATGGTATTCCATTGTTTACTTCTTTAGACACAGCAGATGCGATCGTTCGAGTGATGGAATCCCGTGCTTTTTCAACTAACCCTATTTAACGGCGAGCACATGTTAAGACAAAAAGACGAAAAACCGTTGCAGGAGGGGACAGATGAAACAAGAAATGATGGAAATCGTTCAGCAAAAACAGCTGGCACCAAAGATTTTTGAAATGACATTGAAAGGTGATCTAGTAAAAGAAATGCAGCAACCAGGACAGTTCTTGCATATTCTCGTGCCGCGTGCAGACTTGCTATTACGCCGACCGATTAGCTTGAATCATATCGACCACGAAACAAATACTTGCCGTATCATTTATCGGGTGGAAGGTGAGGGGACTAGAGTCTTCTCTACTCTTTCTGCCGGAGACCATTTAGATGTCATGGGTCCTTTAGGCAATGGTTTTGATTTGTCCAATCTTCATACAGGAGACGAAGTATTTATAATCGGTGGAGGAATCGGTGTCCCTCCTCTATATGAGTTATCAAGACAGTTAGTCGAAAAAGGAATTAAGCCAACGCATTTTTTAGG
Source organism: Enterococcus sp. FSL R5-0957 (assembly GCF_038008005.1). NCBI lineage: Bacteria > Bacillati > Bacillota > Bacilli > Lactobacillales > Enterococcaceae > Enterococcus > Enterococcus sp. FSL R5-0957. Next base: position 1,346,883 of record NZ_JBBOYG010000001.1, on the reverse strand, counting down.
TTTTGCCACACATGAAGTCGTTTATTATGAAAAAGAATTTAATCGTCTAGGAGAAACAAGAATCGCTACTGACGATGGAACATACGGTATGCACGGAAATGTCGGTAATTTATTGTTAGGAACGAAGACGGAACCTACAGCTGTTTTTGCATGTGGTTCAAACGGGTTATTGAAGACAGTGGAACAGCTGTTTTCTTCGCATCAAAATGTCCAGTTATCATTAGAATCCCGCATGGCATGTGGGATAGGGGCTTGCTATGCTTGCGTTTGTCATACGCCGGAAGATGAAACAGGAACAAAAAGTGTGAAAGTTTGTGACGAAGGACCGATTTTTAAAATAGGAGAGGTAATTATATGAATGAGAATCCTTTAGCAGTCAAGCTCCCCGGTCTAGAATTAAAAAATCCTATCATGCCGGCAAGCGGCTGTTTCGGTTTTGGCAAAGAATACGGAAAATACTATGATTTGAATCAGCTTGGATCGATCATGGTCAAGGCAACGACTCCAAATGCCCGCTTTGGCAATCCCACGCCAAGAGTGGCGGAAACACCATCTGGCATGTTGAATGCAATTGGTTTGCAAAATCCTGGTCTAGACGTTGTTATGCATAAACTTCTTCCAGAATTAGAGGAGTACAATGAGTTACCCATCATCGCAAATGTTGCTGGTGCTTGTGAAGAAGACTATGTAGAAGTTTGTAGCAAAATTAGCGAAGCGCCAAATGTGAAAGCAATCGAGCTGAATATTTCTTGCCCAAATGTCAAACATGGCGGAATTGCTTTTGGAACAGATCCTGATGTTGCTTTTCAATTAACACAAGCAGTAAAGAAAGTTTCTTCTGTTCCTGTCTATGTCAAATTGTCCCCAAATGTAACAGACATCGTTCCAATCGCTCAGGCAATCGAAGCTGGAGGGGCAGATGGGTTTACGATGATCAATACTCTTCTTGGTATGCGGATTGACCTTAAGACAAGAAAACCGATTTTAGCCAATCAAACAGGTGGACTCTCCGGACCAGCAATCAAGCCTGTCGCTATTCGTTTGATTCACCAAGTAGCAAGTATATCCAGCCTTCCAATCATTGGGATGGGCGGCGTGCAGACAGTGGATGATGTTCTTGAGATGTTTATGGCTGGAGCAAGTGCTGTAGCTATAGGGACCGCGAATTTCACCGATCCGTATATCTGTCCTAAACTAATTAAAGAGCTCCCTGTCCGAATGAGCGAACTAGGCATCGAATCGCTGGAAAGATTAATCAAAGAAGTGAGAGAGGAACGTGAACGATGAATCAACTAGACCAACGACCAATTATTGCATTAGATTTTTCAACTAGGCAAGAGGTAGAAGACTTTCTTCGATTTTTCCCGAAAGAAGAAAAATTGTTTGTGAAAATCGGAATGGAATTGTTCTACCAAGAAGGACCTGAAATCGTACGTTATCTAAAAGAGGCTGGTCATAATGTATTTTTAGATCTGAAACTTCACGATATTCCGAATACGGTCGAAAAAGCAATGCGGGGATTGGCAAAGCTTGGTGTTGATCTCACCTGTGTTCATGCCGCTGGCGGTATTCGTATGATGGAGGCGGCAATGCGAGGATTAGAAGAGGGGACTCCAGAAGGTGGAAAACGTCCGCTACTTCTAGCTATCACTCAGCTTACTTCTACAAGTGAAGAAGAAATGCATGCCGATCAACTAATCGAAGTTTCTTTAGAAAAAAGTGTGATCCATTATGCTAGCTGTGCCAAAAAAGCAGGATTAGATGGTGTGGTTTCTTCTGCTTGGGAAGTAGAAGCGATCAAAGAAATGGCAGGAGACGAATTTGTTTGCTTAACTCCGGGTATAAGACCAGAAGGAACAGTCGCAGGAGATCAGACAAGAGTAGTCACACCTTCTCAGGCAAAAGAGATCGGCTCAACTTTTATCGTTATAGGTCGACCAATCACTCAGTCAACTAATCCTTATAAAGCATATCAAACGATTCAAACAGAATGGAGCTAACCTAAAATGAATGTTGAACAAAGTATCGCAAAAGACTTATTAGAAATTGAAGCAGTATTTTTAAATCCAAGTAATCCTTTTACATGGGCAAGTGGAATCAAAAGCCCAATTTACTGTGATAACCGAATCACGATGAGCTATCCAAAAGTCCGAAAAGAGATCGCAAAAGGATTAGCAAGCAAAATCAAAGAAGCTTACCCTGAAGTACAAGTGATTGCTGGAACTGCAACAGCAGGAATCCCTCATGCCGCATGGGTAGCGGAAATACTGGATTTGCCAATGGTCTATATTCGAAGTAAGCCGAAAGATCATGGGAAAGGTAACCAAATCGAAGGACGTATATTTGAAGGTCAGAAGATGGTTGTGATCGAGGATTTGATTTCTACAGGCGGAAGTGTCTTGGAAGCAGCTGAAGCAGCAAAAAGAGAAGGTGCGGATATCCTTGGTGTTGCGGCTATCTTTACGTATGAGTTGCCAAAAGGAAAAGCAAATTTCGAAAAAGCCGAAATCCCTCTTATGACGTTGACCAATTATTCTGTATTGATTGAAGCAGCTTTAGAAGATCGTTATATCGATGAGCAAGAATTAACTCTGCTAAAAGAATGGAAAAAAGATCCTGAAAATTGGCAGATTTAAGCGCGCTTGATGAAGATAGAGAAATCCGATTTGTGTCTCCAGAATCATCAATTGGAATAGCAAAAATCCAAAAACTGATTGCGAGAAGCATCTTTTCATCAGGTATGAAAAGAAACTTCTATCGTGATCAGTTTTTGATTTTTTTAAAATTCATTTTTCTAAGACTGGTTAGCAGAAAGAAGAGAATAATCTCTTCTCTTTTTTCTATTATATATAGATTTTCTCTATTTTTTGGTAAGGGAGCTGTTTCAAAAATGGTAAAGAGCGGAAATGTTGCGAATATCAGTTATTTAATGATATGATATTCGGAAAAAGAAATCTCAAAGGGAGGTAACTTTTATGGGATTGAATGAATTTATTTTAGGATTGAACAATTTAGAGACGATCACAAGGGCACCTGGATTTTTTAAATATACAGAGCATACAGTAGCAGCACATTCGTATCGTGTAGCATCTATTGCGCAAGTTCTAGGAGACATTGAAGAAGCGAATGGACAACCGATCGATTGGAAACTGCTCTATGAAAAATCATTGAATCATGACTACACAGAGCGTTTTATTGGTGATATCAAAACGCCGGTGAAATACGCAAGCAAAGAGTTAAGAGGGATGCTGCAAACAGTTGAAGAAAAGATGACGGACGAATTCATCAACCAAGAGATTCCAACTGAGTTCCAAGAAGTTTATCGCCGTCGGTTGTTCGAAGGAAAAGATGAAACCGTAGAAGGAGAACTATTAGCCATTTCAGATAAGGTTGACCTTCTTTATGAATCTTTTGATGAAATCATCAAAAATAACCCGGAAAAAGTTTATAAGGAGATGTTCATTGAGGCAGTGACTACGATTAAAAGCTTTGAACATCGGCCTTCTGTTCAGTATTTCTTTAAAGAGATATTTCCGGAACTATTGAACCAGGAATTTTATGGAAAAGAGGCGTTTTTAGAAACCGTCTCAACGATTGTAAAGAAAGAAGAAAAATAAAAATGATATGAGATGCAGGGGGAAGTATAGTTGAAAAAGAATATGGATGTCGAATGGGGCTATTCTGGAGACAAAGGTCCGGAAAATTGGGCGAGTTTATGTGATTGGTTTGCGAGAGGTGCGGAATTTCCATTGCAGTCGCCTATTCATTTGACCAAGGGGGAAGAAACCAAAATAGAAGGAGACACGCTTTCCTTTCATTATCAAAAGCAACGGTTTACTGACAAGGAATTCAAAAACACGATTCATTTAGTACCTTTTGACCAACTCAGTTATGTAGAGTTCAAGAAAGAACGCTATTATTTGACAGATATTCATTTCCACTTGCCTTCTGAACATATCATCAACGGAAAACAGGAAGATATTGAATTTCATTTTGTTCATATGAACAGCAAAAAAGAGAATCTAGTCGTGGGTGTCATGTACCAGCTAATGGAACAGGAAGGTTGGCTGTATAATCAAGAAAATGGGGAAAGTTGGAACTTAGAAAAACATGAGCATTGGGTAAATCCGGATGTGTTCTTTCCGGAGCAAAAAAGCCATTTCCATTATATTGGCTCATTGACAACTCCGCCTACCAGCGGGCCAATCCAATGGTTTGTAATGGATCATGTAGGAAAACTGAACCAAGAGTTTCTTCTCCCCTTCGATGGTCAGTATGCTCGACCGAACAACCGACCAATCCAGCCCTTGAATGGAAGAGAAATTTATTATTTCGAGGAGTTTGAGCAATGAATATCCAGCAGATGAAATACGTGGTCGCTGTAGCAAACAATGGTAGTTTCAGAGAAGCGGCAAAGAAAATGTTTGTCTCCCAGCCAAGTCTTTCAGCTGGTATCAAAGAATTAGAAACCGAGTTAGGGATCACGCTGTTTACTCGAACGAATCGAGGGGCATATTTAACAGAAGAAGGGCAAGACTTCTTAAATCGTGCCGAGAAAATATTGGTCCAGCTTGATACATTAGAAACTCACTATCTAACGAGTGAAAAGAGAGACAATTTTTCGATCGCTGCCCAGCATTATGATTTCTTAGGTCCTTTGACCGCACAGCTACTCGAGGAATTCAAAGACGAGATCAAACAATTTCGGATCATGGAGACGACAACAGCGAGAGTGATCGAAGAAGTCAAAGAGCAGCACAGTGAGATCGGCATTATTTATATGAATGAGCATAATCAAGCTGGTATCAGAAGATATTTACAACAAGGAGAGCTAAGTGGCCGCAGCATTGGAAAATTCAAAACGCATATTTTTTTAAGGCAAGGACATCCATTAGCTGAACACGCAGAGATCACCAAAGAAGAATTGTTATCTTATCCTCAAGTTCGTTTTACACAGGATGGAAATAATTTCCCGTATTTTTATGAAGACCTTATCGAGATCCCTGATCAAGAAACAGTGATTTATACGAGTGATCGAGGTACTTTGATGAATATCGTTCTTGAAACTGATGCTTACGCTTCAGGATCTGGTATTGTGATTGGAGGGATTCGCGAGCATTTGCGGTTAATCCCTTTGGCAGAAGGCGAACTAAATGAATTTTATATCATTTATTCGGCGAAACGTCCGCTCAGTGAAATCGCTCAAAGATTTATCAAAGAGCTTACTCGGTTACTGGACCAGCAGAGCTAAGAAAAGCAGATGAGAACGCTGTTTATTGAACACCGTTAATCAAAAAAGAGGGGTTGTGACAGAATTTTGTCACAACTCCTCTTTTTGTAGCAAACAATTTATAACTAATTGCTGTTGTGGGAAAGTACGCAAATATGATTCTAGAAACACTCATTGATTACCTGTTTTGTTTCATAGCTGTAATTTTTTCTTCTTCTGGTGTCACGATAATCGTCTTTTGGTTTTCATAAATAACATAACCAGGCTTGGCGCCATTTGGTTTTCGGATATGCTTTACCTGTACAAGATCAACCGGCACTTGGGCAGAGTATCGGTATTTTGAAAAATAGGCAGCTAACTCGGCAGCTTCTGTAATTGTTTCATCTGAGGGCTTGTCACTTTTAATGATGACGTGCGAACCGGGTATATTTTTTGCATGAAGCCAATAGTCGGTTTTTTTAGCTGTCTTCATTGTCAGCTGGTCATTTTGAAGATTGTTTTTACCAACAAGAATGAGCGTTCCGTCAGAAGAAAAGTATTGATCAGGCTGAGATGGTTTCTTACGTTTTTGTTTTTTTAAGTTCTTCTTTTTCAGGTATCCTTCTGAAGTCAATTCTTCTTTGATTGCTTCGATATCCATTGGGCCGGCAATTTCCAGTTGAGATAAGACAGATTCAAGATATTGAATTTCATCTTTGGCTTCTTGGATTTGTTCGCCAATCAACTTAACAGCGTTCTTCAGCTTTTGGTAACGATGGAAATATTTCTGTGCATTTTGATTTGGTGTCAATGCCGGATCTAGTGCTATTTTGATTGGCCGATCTTCTTCATAATAATTAGGTAAAACAACTTCTTTTGCGCCCCGTGGTACTTGTGTCAGAAAAGTAGTAAGTAGTTCGCCATCTCTACGGTAATTCTCAGCGTTTTCGGATTCTTTGAGTGTTTGTTCACGTTTTTTCAATTTATTTTTATTTCGTTTTAGTTCATTTTCGATTTTTCGAATCAGTTCTCCGCCTTGTTGTTTTGCCCGATCTTTCTCTGCTTTTTCGTGATAATAGCTATCTAATAATTGACTGAGTGTTGGATAAGCTGTTACAGCAGATGCTTGTTCGGACAATACCTGATAAGCAATCGGTGTGAAAAAATCTTTATTTTCCGTTTCGTAAAAAGTAGGAATAGGCTGATGGCTGATGGCTGAGAAAAATTCGTCCCATACAACCATCTTTTCATTAGGACGTTCAAGTAATCTTTTGGTCAGCTCTTGAGCGGTATCGAAACCGATTCCCTGAAACTGACGTTGGATTGATTTTGGCTCTAGTTCAGTTTGGGAAATCCGCTGAAAGATTTTTTCTTTCTCGGAGCTAAATGGGTTCAAGACTTCTTGTTTTGGCGGAGCAACATATTCTACACCAGGAAGCAAAGAACGATAAGTGTTTTGAGAGCTTCCAATGTGTTTGATCGCATCCAGTATTTTTCCAGTTTCTCGATTAACTAAGACGATCGTACTATGACGTCCCATTAATTCAACGATCAATATGATATTTTGTAGATCACCCAACTCGTTTCGTTTAGCAAAGTGGAAATGGATCACTCGATCATTTTCGATTTGTTCGATGTCTTCTAAAATAGCGCCATCCAAATATTTTCGAAGCATCATCACGAAGTTAGGCGGATTAACAGGATTCTGATAATCGATTTTGGTAATCTGTACACGAGCATAACTTGGGTGCGCAGATAATAATAATCGATGGTTTTTGCCGCGTGAACGAATCACCAGCACGATTTCATTTTCATAAGGCTGATGGATTTTCGAGATCCGGCCAGATAGTAACGTTTCACGCAATTCGTTGACCATCGCGTGGGTAAATACACCATCAAAGGACATGGTTCATTCCTCATTTCTTTTCATAAGTATATTCATTATAACGAAAAAAAGAAGAAAAACCAATTTGGCCGAATAGTAAAGCAAAAGTCTAGAAAAATCTTGGACTAATTACATAAAAAACAGTGTTTCTATCGTTGAAATCCAAATTTTTAGGTATAATAAAAAATAGGAGAAAAAGTAGAAAAGAAGGTGTTTGTTATTTGGGAAGTAGTTAAATCGAGAGTACAAGAAATGAATGAACATTTCTCAGTGTCATTCGCAGAAAATCCAAGTAAGTATTTTCGACGTCTTGTGTTTCTGCTCATCTTATCATTGCTGTTAACAGTTGCAATGTTTTTATTGCCGGAAAAAATCCGAGAAGAGCAAGTAAATAGTCTCGTTTATTCGTCCATACCAACCAGCAAATTGAAACCTTTTGATTACAGCCAAGCTGATCAGAAAATCAAACAAAGCCCGGCGATATCGGTGATGTTCAGCAAACCGAACGGGAAAACCTATCAGGACATGCTTGATGTTTTTAATGATCCCGAGCTTATGGAAGAATTGAATCGACCGATCTTTTATTATCCGATCGTTTATAATGTACATGAACTGGAACAAAAATATAACATACGAACGGATGAAGTGACATTTATTTTCTTTGATGGAGGAAAAGAAGCAAATCGGATAACTGCGGGTAAGGGAGGAATAACTGATTTTGATAAGGAGTTGATCCCTGAACTGAATCGACTTCCGTTAGCCAATATCAAACAATTAGAAGAAGAATTGGATAGAACGGGAGTAACTTCCCGAAATTCCGAGATTGCTAATTGAGACATTGGCGTGATGAAACGGTGGGTCTATATAGCGCTATTTTTTAATTATCAGAACAAGTGATGTTTGATCTTCAAAATAACAAATGAAAAAAATGAAAAATATAGTTGACGGAATTCAAAAATTCGATTAGACTTAAATCAATTCTTAAGGAAAGGGTGACCTGTAATGAACTTATCAAAACGTATTTCAGCAGAAAACAAAAAAAATTGGCGCAGCTGGCGTAGATAAGTTGTATTAATGGTGAGACTTTCCCATAGATACAACTTTTTAGAGTGCATTTCTAAAGCTTGTATCTATGCTAGACATGAACATTGACTGCCGCATAGATGAGAATCTATGCGGTTTTTTGTGTAAAGACAATGACCGCTTTGGCCATTGTCTTTTTTTAGACTGGATACTTGCCTGATTATAATAAATAAAAAGATTGACTTTGCAGGAGGAAAAAAATGAAAAACAAACGTTTAATAACAGTTGTAGTAATTATTTTAGTTTATTTAGCAGGTGCATTTATTTATGGAAAAGCCTCAGGCGAAAAAGAAAGTACTTCGACGAACCAGACAAAAAAAACAACAGTTGTTGGGGTATTGCAATACGTGAGCCATCCGGCATTAGATGAGATTTATCGAGGAATCAAAGATGGTCTGAAAGAAGAAGGATTAAAAGAAGGAGAAAATCTTGAGATCAGATTTCAAAATGGACAAGCCGATCAGAGCAAGCTAGCCACAATGAGTCAACAGCTAGTACAATCTGATCCAGATGTCTTGATTGGAATCGCAACACCTGCCGCTCAATCATTAGCAAACACGACTTCATCGATCCCAGTTGTGTTAGGTGCTGTAACGGATCCTGTGGGGGCTGGATTAGTCGCTTCTTTAGAGAAACCTGGTGGTAATGTAACAGGTGTTTCTGATCAGCCGCCTGTTGCTTCACAAATCAAGCTTGCTTCTGATTTGTTGCCAAATGCAAAAAAAGTCGGAATCTTGTATGCTTCTTCAGAGGATAATTCAAAATACCAAGTAGCACAAGCAGAAGAAGCTGCAAAAAAAGAAGGGTTAGAATCAGTAAAATATGCGGTGCCTTCCACTAATGAGATTGCACAAACGGTTCAAGTGATGAGCCGACAAGTCGATTTTATCCATGTTCCATTAGATAATACCATTGCCAATGCGATGCAAACAGTGGTAAAAGAAGCAAACAAAGCAAATATCCCCGTCATTCCATCTGTGAATACAATGGTGGAACAAGGTGGACTAGCAACAATTGGGATCAATCAATATCAATTAGGGCTTCAAAGCGGAAAGATGGCAGCAGAACTTGCGAGCGGAAAAGAAAAACCGGAAACGACGCCTGTTTATACATTTGATCAAGGGGATACAGTGATCAATCAATCTCAAGCTGATCGCTTGGGAATCACTATTCCTCAATCGATGAAGGAAAAAGCCAAAATCATTACAGATGACTCGCAGCAAGAAACATCTAAGGAGGATGACAAATGATCGTATCAGCTATTTCACAAGGCATGCTTTGGGCAATATTAGGATTAGGAATTTTCATGACTTATCGGATCTTAGACTTTCCTGATATGACGACAGAAGGGTCCTTCCCATTAGGTGCTGCTGTCTGTGTGACAGCTATTACTCATGGGATAGCGCCGATTGTAGCTACATTATTAGGCGTAGGTGCTGGCATGATAGCAGGAATCGTTACGGGGCTACTTTATACTAAAGGAAAGATACCGGTTATTTTAGCAGGGATTTTAGTGATGTCAGGATTGAACTCAGTTATTTTGTTTGTGATGCGAACACCAAATCTTTCTTTATTGAACCATCCGATTCTACAAGACAGTTTTCATCGCTTTGGGTTACCGAATTATTTTGACACAGTCTTTCTTGGCTTGATCTCTTTAGGCATCTTGATTGCTGTACTGCTATTCTTCTTCAATACAGATTTAGGTCAAGGCTATATTGCGACAGGAGACAATGAAACGATGGCTCGGTCGTTAGGGATAAAAACCGATCGTATGAAAATTTTAGGTTTGACTTTGTCGAACGGTGTCATTGCATTATCCGGTGCGCTGATTGCCCAGAATGACGGATATGCAGATGTAAATAAAGGGATTGGCGTGATCGTCATCGGTCTTGCTTCCATCATCATCGGTGAAGTGATCTTCCAAGAATTGACGCTAGCAGAAAGATTGATTGCTATCGTTGTCGGTAGTATCATCTATCAGTTATTAATCTTAGTAGTGATCAAACTCGGGTTTGACACGACTTATCTGAAGTTGTTCTCCGCTATCATCTTAGCTATCTGTCTGATGATCCCACAATTGAAGAAAGCACTGAACTTAAAAACGGGTTTTGAGAAGGAGGCATAGTAATGACTGATATATTGACAATCAAAAATGGCAGAAAAGTCGTAAACAATGGAATGAATGAAGAGAAAGTATTATTGGATGAAATTAACCTTACAATCAGAGAAGGGGACTTCATCACTGTCCTTGGCGGGAATGGTGCTGGAAAAAGCACACTGTTCAATACGATCGCTGGTACGCTTCAACTCAGTCAAGGATCGATTTCTTTTAAAGATCAGCTGATCACAAAAGATTCAGAAGAAAAAAGAGCACGATTCCTTTCTCGGGTTTTCCAAGATCCTAAGATGGGAACGGCTCCCCGGATGACTGTAGCAGAAAATCTGCTACTTGCACAAAAAAGAGGACAAAAGCGGAAATTCCGTTTACGTAACTTGAAAAATCAAAAAGAAGATTTTTTTAGACTATGTCAAGAAGTCGGTAATGGCCTAGAGCAACACTTGGATACTCCAGCGGGTGAATTATCTGGTGGTCAACGCCAAGCATTAAGCTTGCTGATGGCGACGATCACAGCTCCTGAGTTACTATTATTAGATGAACATACTGCAGCTTTAGATCCTAAAACAGCTAAAGCATTAATGCAGTTAACAAATCAGCGGATCAATGAACAAAAATTGACTTGTCTTATGATCACGCATCGAATGGAAGACGCCTTGAAATACGGAAATCGTCTGATCGTACTCCAAAAAGGGAAAATCGTTCAGGATCTTTCTGAAAAAGAAAAGCAACATTTGACAATGGGCGACCTTTTGCAGTTCTTTGAAGAAGTAGTGGATTGATTTCGACAGAAAAATCCCTTTCAGTAGAAGGACTTGAAAACTCATTGACATCTTCCTTTAATTCATCCTATACTTAAAACAATAAACAATTGAACATATTTGGGTGTTTTGTAGGATCACGTAGTCAATGATTTTTAACAATTAAATAGAATATTCTTTGCTCTGACAAGTGAACGAAGAGAAAAGAATTTGCTACTTTGCCACCTAGACGTTTCGTACTTTTTCGTATCAAACGCTAAGTGGCTTTTTTTATTGAAGTAAGAACAAAGGAGGAATAAGATGATTTCTGGACAAACCAAATTAGCTGGGCTCTTTGCTGATCCAGCTTCTCACAGTTTATCTCCATTGATGCACAATACTGCTTTTGAAGCAAACGACATCGATGCGGTGTATCTAGCTTTCAAAGTAAATTTAATGAATTTGAAGCAAGCAGTCGAAAGTATTCGAACTTTTGATATGTTAGGTGTAAACCTTTCGATGCCAAATAAAACAGCGGTTATTCCTTATCTGGATGAGGTAAGCCGGGAAGCACAATTGATCGGAGCAGTGAATACGATCGTGCACGAAAAGGGTCGTTTGATTGGCTATAATACCGATGGTGCGGGCTTCATGCAATCCGTGCAAGAAGCTGGGATTTCGGTCAAAAAGAAAAAAATGACTCTACTGGGCGCTGGAGGGGCAGCAAAGGCAGTCACTGTTCAAGCAGCGTTAGGCGGCGCTAAGGAAATCGTAGTTTATAAACGAAACAACCAAACATTCGCTCAAGTAAAAGAAACATTTGAACGACTTAGCTATCAAACTTCTTGTGAGATAAAAGTTTGTGATTTTGCCGATACGGATCTATTAAGAAAAGACTTGAAAGAAAGCTGCCTTCTAGTCAATGCAACAGATATCGGGATGGGAAAGAAAATCGATCAGTCACCGCTCTTAGATATAAACATGATGCATGAGAATCTAGCGGTTTTTGATTTGATTTATGCACCTAGAGAAACACGTTTATTAAAAGAAGCAAAAAAAGTAGGAGCAAAAGGATACAATGGACTTGGCATGTTGATCTACCAAGGAGCAATCGCGTTTGAATTATGGACAAAGGAAAAGATGCCGATCCATGTGATTGAAAAGCTGTTTGATTAAAAAAGGATAATAGATAAAGATCTTTTATTCTCGCATAAACGGTCTCAAGAAAAGTAATCCTTTATGTATCGAAGCATTTATTTCGTTATTTTTTATTAAATTATCAAAAAATGATAGGCTTTTGTCGATTGGTTATCGTATCCTTTATTTATCAGTAAGAAACGAGGAGGAACCACAATGAGTCGGATGGATCGCTATAAGGACATCCATAAGAAGGCGAAACCTCTGAAGCGGGATACGGGGAGTATTTTTGCTAGAAGAGAACGAAAACGAACGCGTATGGAAAATAAGGAAGATGCTACCCGTATTTATGAAAGAGAGCAGCATTCATTTGAACATTTGAACCAATACGAGCAACAGATATACAGAGATGCACCAAGAGCAGAAGAACAACAAAAAAATAAAAAATTTTTCAATCGGCAAAAGAAGAACAAACCGTTAAAACCTCGAAGAAAGCGATCGTGGAAAAAAATCATTCTATCGATTTTGCTTGTTTTGATCCTTTATTCAGGTATCTCATTTTTTATTGGTAAATATGTAGCTGAACATGACACAAGCTTAGAGGCAGCGACTTCAGAAAACTTTCATGGGCAAAAAGTGACGAATGGTGCGCATAATATTTTGATCCTTGGAAGTGATACACGCGGAGAAGATGCCGGGCGAGCCGATACGATCATGGTCTTACAGTTGGATGGTCCTTCCCATAAGCCGAAACTGATTTCTTTTATGCGTGACAGCTTCGTTACGATCCCAGGGGTAGGACAAAATAAGATCAATTCAGCTTATGCATACGGAGGAGCCGATCTAGTGCGTCAAACTTTAGTAGAAAATTTTGGAATCGATTGTCAATACTATGCGAAAGTCGATTTCAAATCGTTTGAAAAAGTGATCGATGCCTTATTCATGAACGGAGTGAAGATCGATGCAGAAAAAGATCTGAATCTGGATGGTGTAGATATTAAAAAAGGGGTCCAGAAGATGGATGGACATGTTCTTTTGCAGTACGCACGTTTCCGAATGGATGAACAAGGAGACTTTGGCCGTGTCAGACGCCAACAGCAAGTAATGAACGCTATTTTCAGCCAATTGAAGAATCCATTGAATCTGATCCGTGCACCTTATGCAGCTGGTAAAGCTTTAGGGTATACATCCACAGATGTCACTGCTTGGTTCTTGACGAAAAACCTCTTTTCGATTGCACGAGGAGCTGGTGGCATTGATCGAATAAGTGTGCCAGTAGACGGTTCGTGGAATTATGGGCAAAGTGATTATGCTGGCAGTATTCTTGAAATTGATAATCAAATGAATCAATCTGCTATTACAGATTTTTTGAATAAATGATCATAAAAAAGATCAAGAAGAAGCTGCGCAAGGCTTTTGTCATGAATCAATCAAACGATTCACTCGTAAAAAACGCTTTCTTATGGTAGATTTAACCAAGAGAGGAGCTGTTTACATTGGATATCTATCTGAACTTCAAAAATGAGTCGCGTGAAGCCATCGCTTTTTATGAAAAAGTTTTTGAGACTGAAGCATCAGGTATCACCACATACGGTGAAATGCCTGGAATAGAACAAATGAACTTGCCAGAAGAAGCAAAAAATCTAATCACGAATGCACGGCTGAACATTTATGATACATTAGTTATGTTTGCAGATACGCCAGAAGGAATTGGTCCTGAATTAGTTGTGGGAAATAATGTTTCTTTAGTCATCCAGACAAGAAATGAAGAAGAAACGAAGCGCCTATTTGAAAGCTTAGCTGAGGGTGGTAAGATTGAGATGCCACTGGATGCTGTTCCGTGGGCTCAATTGTATGGGATGGTAACTGATCGATTTGGCATCAACTGGCAGATCAACCAAGAGTGACAGCTAAAGATGAATATTTTTTGGAAACATCATGCAGCAAACGGAATATCGTTTGTTTGCTTGATGTTTTTTGTGCCTATTTCGACTATACGGTATCTTTTTTTTATTGCCAGATGCGAAAATATGTTCCATAATAGAGAAGTCCGCAAAAATCAAGTAACGGAGGTCAGAAGATGAAGACGGTAATACTAGCTGAAAAACCTTCACAAGCAAAAGCCTATGCCGAAACCTTCCAACAGCGAAAGCGACATGAAGGGTATTATGAAATCAGCGATCCATTGTTTGCTGGTGAAGTAACCATCACTTATGGTTTTGGACATTTGGTAGATATGGTTGCTCCAGGAGCTTATGAAGAGCGTTGGGCAAAATGGTCGTTAGAAAATTTGCCTATTTTCCCAGAAACCTTCCGTTACGAAGTTCCAAGGGACAAACGTACACAATTTTCGATCGTAAAACGAGAGTTACAGTCAGCTGATACCATCATTATTGCAACAGATGGTGATCGAGAAGGTGAAGCCATCGCGTGGTCGATTATTCGACAAGCAAACGCATTTTCTAAGGAAAAGAACTATTTACGTTTGTGGATCAATTCTCTTGAAAAAGAAGCAATCTATGATGGTTTTAAGAATCTTCAACCTGGGAAGAACTATTTTCCAAAATATAAAGAAGCGCAAGCAAGGCAGAACGTTGATTGGCTGATTGGAATGAATGGAAGTCCATTATATAGCTTGCTACTTCAACGAAAAGGGATTGATGGCAGTTTTTCTCTTGGTCGTGTACAAACACCGACACTCTATATGATTTATCAGCTGCAAGAAGAAATCAAACACTTCAAAAAAGAAACGTACTTTGAAGGAGAAGGTTTAATTACGACAAACAAAGGGCAGTTTTCTGGAAAAATCGTACCAAAAAAAGCATTTAAAACCCAAGAAGAGTTAACGAAGGAAATGGAAAAACTTGGAGCGCATTTAGGTAAGCAAAACGGACGGATTCTTGAAGTTACGAAAAAGGAAAAGAGGTTGCATAGTCCACGTTTATTTTCACTATCTAGTTTGCAGACAAAGATGAATCAGCTAATGAAAGCAAGTGCCAAAGCTACACTTGATGCTGCTCAAGGATTGTACGAAAGCAAGTTTCTAAGCTATCCAAGAACGGATTCCTTTTACATTACAGAAAATGAGCATCAGTATCTGGTTAAACATCTGCAAAATTATAAAAAATTTTTAGGAATAGAAGAAGTACAGACAACTGAGATCAAAGCAAAGAAACGATATGTCGATGCGAAAAAAGTTCAAGAACATCATGCAATTATTCCGACAAAGACGATTCCGACTCCTGCACGCTTTGCGAAGCTTTCCAAATTACAGCAAGCAATCTATTTGCAAGTTTTGCGCACTACTGTGGCTATGTTTGCTGCAGATTATATCTACGAAGAGACGACCGTAATGACGGGCGTACAGCAATTAAAGCTAAAAGGCATCGGAAAGATCCCATTACAGCAAGGTTGGCAGGAAATCTTACGCATCAAGTCAAAAAAGAAAGAAGCTCAGACTCTTCCTCCTATCGTAGAAAATGAAGAAGCAGAAGTAGAACTGAAAAGTATGGAGAAAGAAACACAACCTCCAAAACCCTATACCGAAGGAACGTTGATCACAGCAATGAAAACTGCGGGAAAAACGCTGGATAATGATGAAGCGCAAGAAATTCTCAAAGAAGTAGAAGGAATAGGGACAGAAGCTACACGAGCCAATATCATTGAAAATCTTAAGCAGAAGCATTACATCGAAGTCAATAAAAACGAAATAACTGTTACGCCAAAAGGAATCACTCTTTGTAAGGCAGTAGCCAATGAACCATTACTGACGAGCGCAGAAATGACTGCGCGCTGGGAAGGGTACTTGAGAAAAATTGGTAAACAAGAGGGGACACCATCTGTTTTTTTAGAGAATATCAAAAAATTCATCCTACATTTATTAGCAGAAGTTCCTAATCAAATCGACAAGGTAGACTTTTCAGATGAGATTAGCGGGACACGACAGATAAAAGCGATGGAGAAGAAAAACGATCAATTAGGAAGATGTCCAAAATGTAAAAAGGGAATAGTCATGCTTTATCCTAAAATCGCTACATGCTTGAATCCGGAATGCGACTTCAAATTGTGGCCAACAGTAGCTAAAAAGAAGCTGACTAAAACGAATCTCAGAGATTTGCTTTCAAAAGGAAAGACAAGTAAAGTTGTCAAAGGTTTTACTGGTAAAAAAGGGAAATTCGATGCAGTTTTAGTATTAAAAGAAGATATGACAATCGGTTTTTCTTTTCCTTGGATCGAAAACAGTGGAACAAAAGCAGTTGATGGAAACAAAGAAACATCAAGCAAAAATGTTGGGGTAGGCTGATTTTATATAGATAGCAAGGAGTTTTTTTATTTGAAAAAAGTGCATTCATTTTTAAATTATCTTATGGGAGCAATTACGATTGTGGCTGTGTACCAAGCATTTCTAAAGTATCCTGATTACGGGACGAAGTTGTTGTCATTGACGCACAATCAAACAGCATATTCACCAACGTTGATTTTATCGACTTTGACTGCAGGAGCTAAAAGCGCTACTTATTTTTTTCATAAAACGACAAGCATGCTAAAGCGAAAGAAACAGCGAAAACAATTGTTGATGGTGGTAGCGGCTATGATCATTATTTATTTTCTACCAGTTATTACACAAGTTTTTTATCAATATTTTGGTTAAGAATACGAGAGTTTGTGACAAAAGTCATGTCACAAACTTTTTTTCTTTGTCATTTTTTCGTAAGAAAAAGCAAAATAAAAGTATATACATTGATTAAAAGTATATACTTGGATATAATGTACTTACTATAGAATGAGAATGGTATAGAGGGTGGCGAAATATGAAAAAAATGAAAAAGTATAAAATTAGAAAATCTGGCAATAGCGATGTAACAACTATCCCACCAGAAGTAAAAGAATTCATGGGTGTGCAGACAGGTGACGCAATCAGTTATGTTTTTCAATCTGATGGTTCTGTACGAATGATCAAAGCACAAGAAGAACCTGATATTGATTCATTAGTTGATTCGATCATGAATCAATATGAAGACGCGTTAAAAGATTTGGTTGATTTATGAGGTATCTTTCGACTAAAGAAATTATCAAAATCAACGCGAAAGTTATTTTACGTCACTCGCCAGGCGAAATGATCGGTGTAAAAGATGCAAATGCATTAGATATGGCCGTCAAACAGCCTTCACAAGCAGTATTCAATCAAGAACTCTATCCTGAAATCTATGAAAAAGCGGCAATTTTAGCAATTAATTTAGCTAAAAAACATCCTTTTCATAATGGCAATAAACGAACTGCTCTTGTTGCCATGTTGTTGTTTCTTCAATTGAATAATTGTCCAGTTGCTTTTTCTCGTCAAGAATCTGTTGATTTTATCATAATGATTACCACTAGTTCATTGGATTTCGATTCACTAAAGTCCAAGATAACCAATTATTTACGACAAACCGCAATAAAATGAACGAATTAAAAACTTTATTTCTCAATTAGATCAGCATGTCATTAAGGAATATGCTGGTTTTTTTGTATGGTTAATCATACAAAAAAGTTTTTTCATAAAAATATGGATTAATTTTGAAATAATTGATTTAAAAGGAATACAAAAGAGTGGATAGTAGGAAATAGTGGTCTAGAACTAGTGGACTAGTTTTTTATATATTTTAGTTTACATAATATATATTATACAAAGTAGATTCAAAAAATGATAAACCTCTCTCGAACGGTTTTTTATCAAAAATCGTCATTTTTCCATCAAAATCTGCTTATGCAAAATTATAAAAAAATTTTGCAGTTTTTCTTACTTTTTTTGTCGTTTAATTGAATGATAAAAACCAGTTTCTTTATTCAGTTAATCAAATATGAACGAATTAGATATGAATCATTGTATTTGCCATTGCGGAAGGATTTTTTAATTAACCACAGATAAACATTGATAACGATTCGCTTATTGTAATCAACAGATTAAATTTCATATGTTCATATGTACGGATACATTTTTGGACCGATTAATTTTAACCATTCTGTTTATTTGCTTACCTATTAGATATCAATAAAAAACTGCTTAACAGCTATTTCAGCTGTTAAGCAGTTTTAGGATTTTTAGTTCATATTCATTGTTTCTTATAATACAGTGTTCAATACTTCTCTTAAAGCACTTGTTGATTTGCTGAACATTGCTTTTTCTTCTTCGTTGATTGATAATTCAACAACTTCACGAACACCATTTTCGTCAACGATTGATGGCACACCTGTAAAGATATCTTTTTCGTCGTATTCACCAGTTAAATAAGCAGATACAGGCAATACAGCTTGTTCGTTATTCAAGATAGCTTTTACGATACGTGCAGTACTCATACCAATACCATAGTAAGTTGCTTTTTTACGATCAATGATCTCATAAGCAGCATTACGGACTTTATCAGCAATCACATCTAATTCATCTTGGGCAATACGATGGTCTTTTTCTACAATTTCAAACACTGGTTTACCACCGACAGTTGTATGTGACCATGCAGCAACTTCTGAATCACCATGTTCACCTAAGATATAGCCGTGGACGCTGCGTGGGTCAACTTTTAATTTCAATGCGATTTCTTTACGGAAACGAGTTGTATCCAATGTTGTTCCAGTACCGATAACACGTGATGTTGGCAGACCAGATTCGTTCCAAGCGATATATGTCAAAATATCTACTGGGTTTGAAGCAACAACGATAATACCGTCGAATCCTGATCCCATGATTTCTTTTACGATTTGGCGCATGATTGACGCATTTGTTTTAACTAAATCTAAACGAGATTGACCAGGTTTTTGGTTGATACCAGCTGTGATAACAACGATATCAGCATCTTTACATTCTTCATAGCCACCTGACCATACAGCCACATTTTCATCGCCCCAAGCCATACCATCTAAAAGGTCCAATGCTTCCCCTTCTGCTTTTTCTTGATTCACATCGATCAATACTAATTCATTAGAGATTCCTTGGTTGATCATTGCATAAGCGATACTTGTTCCAACAAAACCTGTACCGACGATTACTACTTTACGACTTGTTTTTTTTCATGAATAAACAGCTCCTTTTCATAACTATTTGTTACTTTCATGAAAAGTATAGTCTTGTTTATTCATTTTATCAACATGTTAATTATAATAGTTGTTATTATAATTTTTGATGGAAACGAATTCCTGAATACGCATAACAGATAAATGACAAATGTTTACACCTATATCCCCTGATAATACAACCAAAAGTTTAGAACTGAAAATAAATCCAAAAAAAATTCGCTGCAACGATATAATAAGACAGCAACCGCACCTAAAACAATTTTCCTTCATATGCTTTAGTGAAAGATTTTCTTCTTAATGTTTATTTCTCCATTCATTGGGAGTACATGTTGAATACTTTTTGAATAATTTGAATAAAGAAGTCGTTTGTTTATATCCGATACGATTAGAGATTTCTTCCAACGAAAAACTCGTTTCTTGAATCAATTCCAACGTAAAGTCGAATTTTTTCTTTAGAACCAGTTCTTGAAAGGAAGCATCAAAATACATTTTCAATTTATTACTAAGATAGACCGGATTGTAGCCAAAATGAGCTGCTGTTTCTTTTAACGTACAAGAAGTAAAATGCTTATCGATATAATCTAATACTCTAAGCATCTCATTTTCTGCGCATCCATCTGCTGATGAAAAGCTTTGTTGTTCTAATAAATGAGTCAATTCGATCAGTAATAGTGATGTATAGAGATTTAACGAACGGATCTTATGACTGTATGTATCAAAATAAATCAACAGCATATTTTCAATCAAATGCGTCAAACGACTTGTTTTTCCGCCGCGAAAATGAATGAATTGTGTATGTTCCCCTTTTTCTTTTGATGCATTGATCAAAAAAGAAGAAAGTAGATTATTTGTGCTTGCCAAATGATTCAATATCTCTGTAGATAAGGTTTCTTCTTTTAATAAGATGTTGATTAAAATATCCTCTTGCCCTGTGTATTCGATTCTTTGAGTAGCTTCTTTATCAATGATCACCACGTCACTTTCTTCCATCTCTATCCTTTCTCCATTGATAATTTGTAAACATGTACCGCTATACATATAATTGATTTCAACAAAATCATGTGTATGCTCGGGAACTTCCGCATATCGACGGTGTTTACTGATATGAATATTTCCCTGTTGAAATAGATCTCCTCGGTGGATTTTTGGCGGTGTCTGAAGATGGTAAGCTAAGTTTAAATCATTGATATTCATTCCTTGTTCACGCTGCAGAGTTTCGATTGATTCTTCGTTACGCAAAAAAGTGTCTAATTCAGCTAGTTCCAATTGACTCCCTCCTTTTTGTAAGTGGTTTCTTTCGCTTATTAGTTTACGCTGTACTGCTATTATATGCAAAGCTATTTTTGGTTTCATAAAGACTTTCTATGGTTGGGACATGAACTTCCTGTGATTCCGCTATTGAGAGAATAACCACTTCATACTATATTTTTGATAAGCGCTTACAAAAATGAAAGGAACATGCTTATGAATAAAAAGATGATGAAATTTTCTCTGCTGTCAGTCTCTCTTATTCTGACTTCTGCTGGTGCAGTCACGTCTGCAATTCCCAGTATGTCAGCTACTTATGTCACGCGTTCTTTATCTGCTGTTGAATTATTAACGACTGCTCCCTCCTTTATGGTCACTATTTTTGTTTTGATTAGTAGCTTTATTGCTAGGAAAATCGGACAAAAACAAACTGTGATCATCGGATTAGTGATTGCATCGATTTGTGGTATCCTCCCCCTCTTCTCACAAAGTTACAGTATTGTCTTAGCTTCAAGAGCTGGACTAGGTATTGGCTTTGGATTGATCAATTCTTTGGCAGTCAGCATGATTGCTGCCTTTTATCACGGAGATGAACGAGCCTCTATGATTGGTTTTCAAAGTGCATTTCAAGGATTTGGTGCAGCTTTAATGACATTTGTTGCAGGACAGCTAGTACAGTTCGGTTGGCAATATACCTTTTTAATCTACGCCATCAGCTTACCTATTCTTGTCTTGTTTGTTTTGTTTGTTCCTACACCTGAAACAACTGAACTTCAATCACATGGCACAGCCCCAACAAGACAAGTAATCAAAACGAATCCTAAAATGATTAGTTATGGTATTTTTCTCTTGCTGGTCATCGTGGTATATAATGCTGTATCGATTAAATTAGCCACAGTCCTGACGACTTATTCTCTAGGAAACGAAACTAATGCAGCGAATATCTTAACAATCATGCAATTGGCAAGTATGGCTGCCGGAGTTTGTTTTGGCTGGCTTCAGACAAAAGCACATCGCTATATGCTTACACTTTCTTTACTACTGATGGGAATCGGCTTTGTATTGATTGCCACTGTGATAAACCTGTATGTGATTGGGTTTGGTGCGATCCTAACAGGAATTTCTTTTTCGTTATTCATTCCTTACTTATTCAACTAAGTAAGTATCCAAGCGCCCAAGCACGCGGAGAGTTTCAATACTTCAATCTTATTGGTTGGCGCTAATTTAGGTACTTTCATTGCACCATATGGTTTGCTCTTTCTCTCTTTTGCTTCTCTTGGGAGTAAAACACTTGCTGTTTTCGTCAATGGCAGTATCTTGCTGTTGATTAGCGCGCTTATTAGCCTTCTAGTAGTACACAGGACGAATAGAAAGACAGTGATAAGAGTAGATGAAGAAATAAAAGAACAATTGACAACAAAATAAATTTGATGGAGGTCGTGTAAAATGACAAATGAAAAACATAAAGATAGATGGCTTTGGTATCCTGGAGACTTTGAGATCCGCCATGGACTGCTACAAAATTTCCAACGGGAAGAACGAGGTTTTGACTGGCCAGCGTACTGGTACATGGATGATTGCCATCGGAACGTCAAGTTTAAGAGATATTACTTTCTTGATCAACCTTCCATGTTTAAAGTGACGATCCAAGGAGTTGGGTATGTAGAAATTAATGGACAAGAACATCCATGTGGAAAATGGCTGACTTGTCCAGCTGGTAAAGCAAAAATTCGTATCTTTGTAGGACATACATCAGGGCTACCAGCGATGTTTATCGAGGGAGACGAAGTAAAATCGGATATTGGCTGGACAGCAAGTAATTTTATTGAAGAATATCCAGCTGGCTGGAGTCCGCTTTATGTCGATATCGCAAAAGACCCAAATCAAATCTATTATCAAAAAGAATGCGTCCATCCAGTCACTGAAACGGAGATTGGCGGAGGAATCTTATTCGATTTTGGGCGAGCAGTGAATGGCTGTGTAGAACTAATATCTCTGGATGACCACATCGAATCTATCACTCTATGTTATGGAGAGTCCGATGTAGAAGCTATGGATATCGATTATTGCTACTATAAGCAAATAGGAATGACAAGAAAAATGAAAGCTCGTAAACGCGCTTTTCGCTATTTGTTTATACCAGAGGTTTCTACTGGAATGGTTCAACTTCAAGTTTTTCATGAATTTTTATCTCTTTCGAAACAAGCTGCTTTTTCAAGCGATTCTTCTTTACTGAATCAGATCTGGTCAGTATCAGAAGAAACATTCAAGTTATGTAGTGATTTGTTTTTTATCGACGGTATCAAACGAGATCGCTGGATTTGGTCTGGAGATGCGTATCAATCATTCATAATCAATCAATATCTTTTTTTTGACGAGGAAATCAATAAACGAACGATATTAGCATTAAGAGGACAAAATGAAATCAAGCAGCATATGAATACTATCGTTGACTATTCGATCTTGTGGCTGATTGGTATCGAAAACCACTATATGATGACGAAAGACTATGAATTTTTATGCATCGTCTACCCTAAGATGCAATCATTAATGAGATACTTGATGGAGCAAACGAATGAATTAGGGTTTATTTATGGGAGAGCAAAAGATTGGATATTTATTGATTGGTCTGAAATGGATAAAGAAGGAACGCTTGCTGCAGAACAAGTCTTATTACTGAAAGCCTATCATTCCATGATCACTTGCGGAGATATCTTAGCTGAAACATATGGAGAGAACGAAAATTATCATACTCATCTCTATCAAGAAAAATATCAACTATTGAAACAAAACCTATTTGACTACTTTTGGGATGAAGAACTTGGCGCTTTTATCGATTGCTATGAATCTGGGAGAAGAAATGTGACGCGTCATGCGAATATTTTCGCTGTTTTATTCGATTTTGCTAACAAAGACCAACAGCAATCGATCTTAAAGAATGTCTTATTGAATGACACTATCACACAGATTACTACTCCATATTTCAAATTCTATGAACAAGATGCTTTATGAAAACTCGGACAGACGAATATCGTCTACCAAACGATTCTTGATTATTGGGGAGGGATGTTATCTCATGATGCGGTAACTTTCTGGGAAGAATACGACCCTACTCAAACAGGAAATGAAAAGTACAGTATGTATGGAGATCCTTATGGAAAAAGCTTATGCCGTGCATGGGGAGCAAGCCCAATCTATCTTTTAGGACGCTATTTTATCGGTTTGTATCCAACAAAGCCAGGTTATGAAGAATTTATGATACAACCTAATCTAGATTCATTTGAAACACTGAATTGTACGCTACCTATCAAAGATGGAAAGATTTCGCTTGAAAAAACAAAAGATAAGATCGTGATTACTTCTGATAGAACAGGCGGAACAGTGAAAATGAATGGTAAAAGTTATCCTCTTCTAGCAAAACAGCCACTTGTCTTAACAAGCTATTCAAAAATAAATGCATAAAACAAAAAACTGCTTGCGACATATCAGAAGACTTTAAATCTTCTTCTGATATTGTCCAAGCAATTTTTATTTTGAAGTTTGCTTAATTCTGTTCTTTAGAAACAATGTTTGTTCTTTTTCCGGCAAAAAGAAAGCTAGATAATACGACAAGTAAAAAGAAAGCGATGATTCCAACTGTCAAGGCCATTTGACCGTATTCTCCTAGTTTCCCAAGTACAAGTCCTGGTACTAGATAATCAGTATCGGCAAATGTAGAAGAAGCGATTTTAAGATCTCCTAATACTGGAAGGATAAATAATGGCAGCCAACTAATCAATAAGCTATTGAAAGCAGAACCTAATACCGCCCCTCTTCTACCGCCAGTCGAGTTGCCGAAGACACCAGAAGCAGCTCCGCAGAAGAAATGTCCTACTACCCCAGGAATGATAACTGTAGTTTGCAAGCCTATCATAGCAAACATGGATAGTGTTCCTACAAAGAAGCTAACAAAAAAGCCAATTAATACAGCATTAGGTGCATATGGAAAAACGATAGGAACATCTAATGCTGGTTTAGAATCGGGTACGAGTTTTTTAGCAATCCCTTGGAATGCTGGAACGATTTCTGCCAATACCATTCGAACCCCTTGAAGGACGATAACAAACCCAGCTGTGAATGTTCCAGCTTGGATCAGTGCAAAGATTACAGCGTTGTCTCCATTGCTTAGTTCTCTTTCAACAAATCCAGGACCAGCTAACAAAGCAAGTGCGACATATACGATCGACATCAAGAGCATGATCGATACAGTAGAATCTCGCAAAAAGCTGAAACTTTTAGGAATCTTTATGTCCTCTGTAGAACGGTCTTTGTTTCCAAAAAACTTTCCGATCCATCCACTAGAAGCATAACCGATATTTCCGGTATGCCCTAACGCAACTTGATTGTTTCCAGTGATGTTCTTCATAAACGGTTGACAAAGAGCAGGCGTAATAGTTAATAGTGTTCCTTCGAAGACCCCGCCTAATAAGATCATCCACAAATTTGCAGTAAACCCCGCGCTCACTAAAATGACTGCTGTTAGACAAGAAACATAAAGCATTGCTTGACCTGTAAGAAAAATGAATTTATATCTTGTGAACCTAGCAAGTAAAATATTCACGATCATCCCTACTAGCATGATCAAAGCAGTAGGTGTACCGTATTGTTGCAAAGCAATCGCCACTACTGCTTCATTGCTAGGAACTACTCCTTGAGTATGCAGAGCTATTTGGAACATCGAAGCAAAAGGGGTTAGTGAATTACTGATTAGACCAGCACCGCCGATCAGTACTAGGAATCCGACAAATGTTTTGATAGTTCCTTGGATCACTTCTGAAAATTTCTTCTTCTGAAGAACGAGACCAAGCAGTGCAATCAAAGAAACGAGGATGGAGGGCTGACTGACGATTGACACAAACAAATTCAACAATTTATCCATTGATAGTTCCTCCCTTGAATCATTTTTATTCTTTTGACAAGATCTTCGTTACTTTTTCTTTTACTTCTTCGCTGTCAATGATCGATTGCAAAGGTACGAGCTTTTCATCAGGTATAGAAGTTAGCGTATCTTTCAAAGAATGCTCAATGAAGAAATAATCAGCCATATCGCTAGATACACTTCCAACATCCGTATGACTTACTTCAAACTCGTCCACATCTGCTCCAAGATCTGCAAGTGCTTGTTTGATGTTCATCTCTACCATAAAACTTGTTCCTAATCCACTTTGACATACTGCAAAAATTTTCATATCATTCGTCTCCTTTTCTTATGATCGCTAATATTTCTTCTTTTGTTGATGCGTGTAATAAATCTTGAAGATTTTGTTTATTAGAAAGTAGCTTTGTTAAATTTGCCAACGCCCGAAGATGCGCCTCATTATCGATAGCAGCTAAACAGATAAACAAACTAATGGGATGGGCAGGATCATCAAGCAGATCCACAGGTTGTTGAAGTTTCAGCAAAGACATCCCTACTTCATTTACGCCATCTTCTGGACGAGCATGAGGTAATGCGATGTGGTCGCCAATATGGATAAACGCACCATACTGCTCCACGCGCTCGATCATAGCTTTGATATAACTTTCTTCTATTTTATTTTCTGATAATAGCGGCTGTGCGGCAAATGTGATTGCTTCTTGCCAGTTTTTTGGTTGATCCGATAATTGGATCATTTCTTCTGTTAATAATTCAGATAGCATAGGACGTTGATCCTCCTTCTTTTCTAAAAGTTTGTTCATTTTACGATTTAATACTTGATAGAGCTTTTCTTCGTCTACGCCTTCTTTTAATTCGATATAAGGCAGTAGCGCCGACAACAATTCTTGGGCAGAAGGCATTGAAAATCCTGGTATCAGCCAATCTCTTTGTACTTGATTGATCAGCTGATTTTTTTCCAAGTCAGTCATGATTGGATGCAGAACATAGAGAGACTTTTTCTTATCAGTAAGTGTGAGAGGTACAGTAGAAAAAATAATATCGTAAGAAGTTTCGTCAACCTCGTGTAAGCGGTCAGCTGAATTAGTCTCTGTAAAAAAGATCATCGGGAATAATTGCTGAAGTTCACTTTTTAAGATCAATGAAGAGCTAATGCCACTTGGACAGACGATCACGGCTCTTATTTTTCTATTTCTTTCTTCTGCGTCCGCTTTTCTGATCTCTCCGCCAAATAGTATAGTGAAAAAACCAATCTCTTCTTCAGGGATGCTCTTCCCTATTCGTCTTTCTAACGGAAGTAATGCTTTTCTTGTCATTTCGTAGATGGAAGCATATTGATGCTTAATTTGATCGATCATCACATTAGGTAAATAAAAAGAATAGGAAATACGAAAATAGGCAGGGACCAAGTGATAAAAGACATTCATCAATAATTCACGAAACGAAGCAAATTCTACGGCCATCAGGAATTCCATGCGATGGATGACTTCTGAAGAACATTCCAGCAAAAAATCAAGTGCAGGCTCCTGGACATCTCCTTCAACGATCGATGCTAAGCAAAGAGAGAAAAATATAATCTCCGAATTTTGATGTTTGGAATAGCCAAGGCCAGTCAATACTTGTCGACTAATGTCAGTGACTGCAAGAGAAGCCAACAGTTCAGCATCTTTTACCAGTTCCATGGATGTTTTTCCAATTCGAATGGTTGTCAAACTCAAATAATAAGCTAATTCATCCATTCGATTTGGTGCGAATCGAAGATCTGATAGTGAAATCGTTTTATCTAGCAAATCTCTAACTTTGGCGTAATAATCAATGGAAAGGGTTGCGGTTAAATACGTGAGCCCAAATCTTCCAGCAAGTGACTGCATCAAACGAGCAGTGCGATTTTTTGCTTCTCTTCTTAATATTGCTTCTGACCCTAGCAGCCTAAAACCAGTTTTCCTAGTATACGACAGCTGACAATCTTCCACTTCTAATTCATTTCTTATCTTTTTGATATCTGACAGGACTGTCCCTTTAGAAACCTGAAGAAAATCTTGAAAATGAAAAACAGAAACAGACGTTGCAGTCGAATAAACCATCAAATAAAGAAGATCTCTTCGCTCTTGTTCGGTATACACAGCTTCAAATCGAGTAATATCCAAAAATTTTTCTGCCCAGTCGATTGCTCGGAATTTCTTTATACGGATATGGGTATCATCCACATATTCGGCAAAAGGAGTTAATTGTTTGATCACCTCGCTTGTATTTACTTCGATGATCTCTGCTGCTTTTTCTAGACTGATTTCTCTTGGTGTTTTCAGGAGATAACTAATTTTGTAGTTCACAGCGCTGTTCACCTCCTACTTATATTCTAGTATGGTAGCGCTTTTAAATCGAGGGGTGTTTGGTACAACTTACAGTTGGATTTTTTTTACGACTGTACCGAACGACTTCTATCGAATGGATACAGAAAAAAAGCAGGTGACCAAATGTCTCCTGCTTTTATGAATTGATTTCGTCCGATTAATGATGATCATGTTTATTTTTTGAGGTCAGTTCTTCAAATTTTTCTTTGACATCTTCAACCGCTTTTTCGATATCTTTTTCAAAGTGATTGGGCTCATTAGGCTTTGTTTCCTCTTCTACAGAATTTGAACCAGATAAAGCTGTTTCTTTATTTTCTGTTTCACCAGAGTTTGTGCCAGCTAATGATTCTTCTTTGTCTTCTGTTTCACCAGAATTAGTTCCTGCTAAAGCCACTTCTTCTTCTGTTTTAGGGGCCATTGAACCTCTTAATCGTTTGTGTTTTTCACCGTCATAATTTGTCATGTTGGTTCCTCCCAGTAGTTCTATACTTTTTCATCGTACAATAAGACAGTTTATGCGTCAAAAAAAAAAACCCGATTCTTACAAATATGTCATATTTTTCCTTCTGATTCTTGAATGCTTTTGATTCCTTCTTCCAAAATTTTCATTTGTAAGATTGTTTCTTCATCTTTGATGACTTTTTCTGCGCCATTAACTAATGTCTCGTAAATCCCTTCGTAGACACGGCTGTAATCACCAACCTCGGAAATTACTTTTTCTTCATGATAACTCCCTTGTTCATCTATATAGGTCAATACACCATAATGTTCGGGCAAATCGATACCAAAGTCTTCATGATCAGGCATGTAAAACATTTTCAGATGTTCTTCTTGTCGATCTTTTGTTTGTTTCACGAACATCCCTTTTTTTCCGTGAACGACGAAACTTGGACGTTCTTTGATGCGGAAATAACTGGATTTTATCGAAATTTTCATATTTCCATAGAAAAAATCCAGATCGAAGTAATCATTCATTCGTCCTTTCCCTAAAAGTTGACGTACATCATAGCTGATATCATCTGGTTCGCCGAAATAAGAAAGAACTTGATCTACTGTATGACAAGCATGTCCATATAAATAGCTGTTCGCAGTAGAAAATTCATGCGTATTTTCTGGTACTTCCGGTCTGAAATAATCATAATGCATTTCTACTTCTAAAATATCCCCTAATTTTCCGCTTTCGATTACTTTTTGGACTGTCAAGAAGTCAGAATCGAACCGTCTGTTTTGGTAACATTGGATAAATAGCCCTTTTTCTTTTGCTAATGCAAATAACTCTTCTGCTTCCTTTGACGTTTCTGCAAAAGGTTTCTCTACTAGTACATTCTTACCATGTTCGAGTGCCATTTTTCCATATTCATAATGAAATTGACTAGGTGTAGTGATGACAACTAATTGGATCTCAGGATCATCCCAAAGATCAGACAGCTGATCAGTATATTCGATGTCTTCGAATGTTTTCCACACTGGTTCAGATGGGGAAAAAATTTTTTTGATATTGATTTTGTTCGTAAGTTTTCTTGAAAAAGGCAAATGATAGCGATTTGTACTCTTTCCATTGCCAAGATAAGCGATTGTAAGCATGAGTGGTGCCTCCTTTTATTGATGTTTTTAGTATATCCTAGAAAAGCGCAGAAAGTATTTGTAATAGCTATTCTGGTAAAAAAGTTCAGAAAAACACTTGTTATTATTCGGTTTGATGAAATTAATGTTCAAAGTAAGGATAAAAATCAAAAAGATAGTAGCGGAACCAAGTGTTTATCAGTAAGATAGAATTTGGAGGTCAGATCATGCTTATTGAAGAAAAACTAACAAAACAAGAGTTGTTTACCACGACAGAGAAACGGATTGCCGATTACATCCGTAGGAATATCGAAGCTGCAGTCTACATGACGATTGAAGAATTAGCAAAAGCTACGTATACTTCCCATTCAGCTATCATTCGTTTATGCAAAAAAATGGGATTCAGCGGATTTAAAGAATTCCGTTTCGAGCTGGGGCGGGAAGTTCATCAATTGATTGCTCAGTTCAATCAAACGATTGATCCTAATTTTCCTTTTTCAAGTGAAGATAGCACTCAGCAAATTGCAAAGAAAATGGCGGATTTATCGATCCAGTCAATAAAAAAAGCACAATTGCAGATTGAACATGAAGATTTAGATCAAATCGGTAAAGTATTGAACAAGGCACAGCGAATCTTTCTTTTTGCAAAAGGTGATTCTCAAATCACGGCAAGGAAATTCCAGAATAAAATGGTCAAGTTGAATAAGTTTTTGATCATGGCCGAAGAATACAGTGATTCTTCTTGGAATGCAGCCAATTTGACTAGCGAGGATTGCGCTATTTTTATTAGCTACAGCGGTCGCATCCATCATTATGAACGAATAATGACCTATTTGAAGCATGTAGAGGCCCCTACCTTGCTGATTACCGGAAATCAGCATTCAGAAATGGCCAAACAGGCTGATATGTGTCTTGTTATATCGCAGGAGGAATATGATTTTGCTAAAGTAGCAACTTTCTCCTCTCAAATTGCCTTCGATTACGTATTAAATACGTTATTCTCAGTGATATATTCTCAAAATTTTGAAGAGAATATCCGCAACTTGAAAAACAAACAAGAATTGATGCAAAAAGGCCTTCTTAAAGAATATCGGAAAACTTAAGAAAAGATCCTCATTTAGTAATTAAGATCCTTTTCTCCTGTAGAGGAATTTTTCGTTATTTTTAAGTCTAACGGTGTGAATTGTTTAGTATTCTTCCATGTCAGTGCGTCTATTTGTTGAGAATCATATCCTGGTACAGGTAGTTCTTTGCTTGTTTGGTAACTGAATGCTTGACCTTGATTATTATATTGAGGCAGTGATAGTATCTCTTGATAACTTTCTCCACTATTTGCAGAGAGTTTGTCGACGTCTGCACGTTCCCACGTATTTGCAGTATCTTCAGCTGGTTTAGCGATGCGGATATATCCGTTTTTCCAAGCTGCAGCATTTGTCGTATGTTCCCGTTGAATCTCAAAAGTAACTTGATCTGGACGATCAGCTAGATTGTTGTCAAATTCTTCCCATAACTTTTTGATGTGAAGACTGACTCCGGGAGCTTTAGCAGATGGTATACCGAATTCAGCTAATTCATTGGTATCAATGTTTGGCTGGAAAGTTGTCCTGCCGTTCATTTGATACCAGAAATTTGGATGGAAGTCCTCATTTTCTGTTTGGATTCTCACTTGGTAATGGATTTGGATTTCTTGGTCTTTTCCTAAATAGATCTGATTGCTCTTGATGGTATTTCCTTCTATGGAAATAGATGGAGTGACCGTTGTAGGACTTGTCCCCACACTCTTGACTGAAAGTGTACCAGGCTGATAAATGAATGGTTCTGCGATTGGATCATTTATTTGTCCATTGCTTACAGTTGCTGAGATCTGTACAGCTTTTTTGGCTAGGTATTCAGAGATATCTGTTGCATGATCAGCTGATTCATAGTAAAGATCGCCTTTTTCATCTGATGAAACCATTTGTCGCATACGAGACTCTACTTCTGCTTTTGAGAGACCAGCTGCCGGATCGCTTTGAAGTTGGATGCCAAGACCATGTATTTCGATTCCTCGTTCTTTGAGTGCCATCGCTTCTCCGATGGTTGCGATAAACGTACTGTCGATTCTTCTGGATAGATTGTTTTGGTCAGGTGCATAATAGCTTCTTGAGATTCGAGAAGTATTTCCCGGCTGATCTTGCGTATTAGAAAACTGAGTTCCGTAATAATTGCTGCTTGATTGTGCGTGTACCCGCTGTACTTTATAGGAAAATGTTGGTACACCATCCGTCAGCAAAACGATCACTTTTTTATGTCCATTTGGAACGGATAGCATGTTTCCTGCATCTCTTAGTGCTTTTTGTGTAAAAGTACCACCATTTGTCCGTGAAGGTGTAATGGATTTTACTTGATTTTTCACTGAATCAAATGAACCCATCTGTACTGCACCGTTACTGTAGCTATATTCTTCGCTTGAGTAGCCGACATATCCCATATTGATTTTGTCTGTGATACCGCTATCTGCTAAAGTATCGACAAAACGATCGACACCAATCTTTACTTCACCGATCCGATTATTGTCGTTCATACTTCCTGACCAGTCTACGACCAATACGAGATCAAGAGGCGTGATATCTTTTTGTACATTTCCACGATCATTCAAATAAACATCAAACAATCCGGGTGTACTTGTTTCCTTTGCATACTTTCGTATCGCATAGTCTGCTTGATTACCAGTTCCTCCATATTCGATATACGAATGGGTCCGATCATTAGGATCTCCATTCCAAGAATTTATACCATCCCATTGATTTGTTCCGTTTTTATTGCCTTGATGATCAAGAACATTTGTATTTCCTGTAGGTTGCCAACTGGCTTTAGGATAAGTGCCCTGATCATCTGTTGTATATTCTGTAGGAATCGTTTGATTAGATGGCACACTCACAGCTGGCAAGGATAATGTAGGCAATGTAAATGGGCTGACAGAATTTTCGTTTTCTTTTGATGATTCTTCTTCTATTTCGTCTGCCTTTGGTACTGACACATCTGTATCTTTCTTATTTTCTGTCTCATCAATAATGTCATATTCTTTATTATCGACGATCAGCTTGTTTGCCTGGCTGTGGTAAAGTGCTGGATCGATTGGAAAACTCAGATCGATAGTTTGTTTAGTGTTTGATGAGATTTCCAACGTAATTTTCCCGCTATTTACCTGATAAGCATAGCCATCTCCTTCTTTTCTTTCCACATCACTTAAGTAATTTTCGACTAGACCAATTTCTTTTTCTATCTTTTCAGCACTGGTGTTATTCGCATTTAGCTTGATATTCAGTGCTTTTTTTCCAGACTGATCCGAAATGACTTCAGCTGAAATTGTTTCTAAAACTGTTGGATCATCTGTAGTGTCTGCTATTGCAGATAATGGCACAAAGTTTGATAAACTCAATATTATCAGCATGAAAATAACTTTCAGTTTCTTCCCTGTGGTCGTCATTTTTCCCCTCCTTTTTATTTTTTTCTGTTTTGACGTGAATAGTGAAAATTATTAAAATAAACAGGCGTTACATAATTTTATTTATTTTAATATGATAATTATTATACGAAGGGCGCTAAAGGGAATCACACCAATTTTCATACCAATTGGTTTCATTTATGAAGTTGATTTCTTCGATTAATGAGCGTTTCATTGAAAGAAAAGGGTTGAGGGAGAAAAACATATGATCAGGTTGTTGGAAGGAAACTATAGAAAGATGGAAAAAATCATTCGAATTCTGTCCATTTCTGACAAGTGGATGACTAAAAAAGAACTTGCCAAACGAATTGGTAGTTCAGAATCTACATTTGTAAGGTATATCGAAGAGATCAAAATCCGCTGGGGAACGGATGTAACGATTCAAACTTCACAAAAATTGGGGTATCGTCTTGAACACTTGAATGTACCAGCTTATTTAAATGTTCTGATGGAAATGTCGCAAAGTTCTACAAACAGTCGTTTATTAAATGAGATTATTGTCAATCCGGGTAAAACGATTGAGTATTATTGTGAAAAAATTTCCATCAGCCGGTCTTCTTTTACACGTAAGTTGAAACAATGCAATCAAATTTTAGAAAGTTATTTATTAAAAGTGATCGTTGACCAAGGTTTTCAGTTAACTAGCCTTAAAAGTGAGCTCCAGTTGCGTATCTTTGTCACCTTTTTCTTTTTAAGTTACTACGGAAGACGCACGTTGCCATTTCCAATCGAAAAAAAGAAGATCAAAGAAATTATGGTCAAGAATAATTGTCAGTTGAATTTGTTTCAGGAAGAAAGCCCATATGAGCAATCTTTCTTTATTATGTATTTTGTTGTGCATCTCATGAGAGAATCCCAAGGAACTCCATTTGAATGGAAAGCTGGAGACTCTTATGTACAGTTGATAAATATCGATAAAAAAGACTTCTTAATCTTGAAAAATCTCTTAGGAAAATTGAAGTACAGCAGCTATATAAAAGTAGTGAACTATTTTGTCAATACGATTTTTTCAGAATTTTCGGAGAAAGAAAAAAATGAAATCAGTGAGCAGATACGAAAAAATATGTCCTACTGTTCGTTTTCATCCTCTGATTGCAAAGAAAAAAACGAAGAATATGTTGTTCAATTATTAACGCAAATTTATTTTTTCTCCCGTATTTTCCCATACGATACGACTCATTTGACGATCTGTGCAACTTACTTTGCACAGCAGATGCAACACCGCCAGATACGTCTATATGCTGGATTTCGTGCAGAACTTCAATTTTATTCCACTCTACTGAATCAGAATCTGATTTATTATTTATCTAGCTATATCTTTTGGATGCTTATCGGTAATCCTGAAATTCACCATTATACTTCTGATAAAAAAATACTGATCATCAGTGACTTAAGTCTTCGACATAGTCAATATATTGAAGAATATATCAGTGATATTCTTGCTGTGCATAAAATTCACTCTGAGACAACTGCTATTACTGAAGATCAGCTGTCGAAATACAATCTTCTCGAGTATGATCTGATTGTTACGAATCAACCCATTTTGAATGCCCATGTTCCTCATATATTGATTGATGATAGTGTGTCATTCGCAAATGAAGAAGAACTCATCCGCTTATTCGAGTTATGAATAATCAAAAAACAGCTATGTATAAACCACCCTGATAAAAATTTCAGGACAAATACACATAGCTGTTTCTTTTTATTGTATTCCTTCAGCAATCCAACGAGATTTATAGCGAAAGTCTTTTAACAACTCTTCTTTTGTCCAATTATTTGCAATGAGATCCGTCAATGTGTTCATTACGAGGGACATGGAAAAGTATAGGAAACTAACTGCTTCTTCCGACGATTGAATGGAGAAATGATTGATTCTTAATAATTCCAGCCATTTTTTGTTCATTGGAGAATCAGCCGATAGTTCTCTACGTTTGGTTGTCTGCTGATCATTTCGCTGGGTTAACAAGTATAACCTTTGCCAATAGATACTTTCGTGATCTAAGTCGCAGCACCACTCTAAATATTTTTCGATCCCCAAAAAGAAATGTTGTTTGTTTTCGCTAATGAATTTTAAGATATCTTGATGGACTATGTGAGAACTGCTTTTGATCGTATACAAATAAGCATCTTCCAAATCTTGAAAATATTTATAAAAAGCACCGCGCGACATCCCCATCTTGTCAACGATCTCTGAGACTTTGACTTGGCTGATGTGCTGTGAGCAAAATATCTCCAGTAATAGGTCATCGATTCTCTGTTTCTTTGCGTTCGATAAATTGAAAAAAGTTTCTTTTGGCATCCACATCTCTCCTTTATCTCTGATTATACGTGGATAGCCCTTCATTGTCATGAAGGATTCATTCCTTCTTTTTCTCTTCTTCTGTCAAGTACCCATCTTCCATTCGATAAACGCGATCACTCCATTGAATCATACGGACATCATGAGTAACCATAATAGTCGCTTTTTGTTTCTCATGAGCTTCTTTAACTAGTAATTTGACGACTTCATATGCATGATCTGTATCCAAACTAGCTGTTGGTTCGTCTGCTAAGATCAAGCTTGGCTCATTATATAAAGCGCGAGCAATTGCCACTCTCTGTCTTTCTCCACCAGAAAGGTCTTTAGGATAACTATTTTTAAGTGACTGGATATCTAAAGATTGCAGCAAGGAATCGATTTTTGTTGAATCTTCTTTTTTTGAAGTAACTTGGTCAACTAGTTCAAATTGTTCCTTTACCGTTAAAAAAGGAATCAAATTAGAGCTTTGGAGAATAAATCCAATTTCTTTAAAGCGTAAATCTGCTCGTTTTTTTTCTGGAAGCTCAGTTAGTGAGTGACCGTTGATCACTATTTCTCCGGAAGTCGGTGTTTGCAATCCTCCTGAAATGGTAAGGAAAGTACTTTTACCTGAACCAGAAGGACCAATGATGCTGACGAATTCTCCTTCCTTTACATAAAAATCAATTGCTTTCAAAGCTGAGACCTTTGTATGACCAGAACCAAATGTTTTGGTAACTTTTTTCATCGTTAATATTTTTTTCATTTTTATTAACCTCCTATTGCTGTAATTGGGTCTACTTTGGTTATCGTACGTATCGAAAACAATCCGCCTAGCATTGCGACAATGATCAAAATCCCACTATATAGCAACCATTGTGACCAAAAAACAGCAAAAGGCATCGCGCTTGGTAAAATCAGACTAGTCAAATAAGCAAACAAAAGAGCAAGCAGAACGCCTACCACCCCAACAATAAAGGACTGTGCTACTAAAGATTTAGCGATGAAGAAATTTTTGATCCCTTGTGCTTTCATTACTCCAAAAATAGCAGTCTTCTGAAGTGTCATCACGTACATGAAAATACCGACCACGGCAGCAACCACTAAGAACAAAAAGTATATCATCGCATTTAAGGTCATATTTTGGGCAGAATAGCCAGGAATACTTTCAATGAATGTCCCAATAGTTAATAACTGTAGACCCTTCGATGCTTTTTCTTTCGAAATTTTAGCTGAATCCTTTATTACGATCCCATTGATCGGCTGTTCTTCTTCAGAAGCAAACGGCTGTTGTCCATACTTCAAAGCAGTCCACGTATCTAGGGACGCATAGATGACGGGAGAAACTGTGTAATAAGTTTCAGGAAAGATACCGACAATCGTCAAAGGATCGTCGTAACTGCCAATTTTGATCGTATCTCCAATTTTATAGCCTGAATCAGCCAGATTTTGAGAGATGATGATTTCATTCTTTGTTTTAAATTCATGCCCTTTCGTGAGTTTTGGTAATAAAAATGCTTCTTTCGTTGTGCCGAAAACTGTAACATTTTCTTTGTTTTTTCCTTTGATTGCTCCGCTGTACAATCCGATTGGTGCTTTCTCTCCTCCTTCAATGTATTTCAGATCTCCTCTTGTTAATTGTGAAGCTGCAAATACTTGATTTGCATCCTCCGACAAAACAATCTCTTGTGCGTCCCAATCATCGATTGCTTTTTTAAACTCTTCTGAAAGTCCATTCGCTAGTCCTGACAACATGAATACGACATACGCAATCAAGAACATAATACCGACGATCAAGCCATATCGTAATTTAGAATAGCGAATTTCTTTGATAGCTAGAAACATTTGTTTTTCCTCCCTATGATAGATTGATAGTGACAAAATGTCACTTATTGAATAGTGTAACTCTAAAGTGACATTTTGTCACTTGTGTTGTTTTTTTCTTATCAATAAATTGTCTAAGACGTCTTTCGATAAAACCTTAACATGAGTCATAAAAAATTTATTTAAGCCTTATTTATGCTTTCCATGATAAACTAAAGTGACCAAATCAATGAGGTGGGAAAATGATTAAACTATTAGTAGTAGAAGACGATAAAGTATTATCCAATAATATAAAAGAAATACTCGCTGCAATCGGCGAGATAACACAAGTTTATGATGGTAGTGAAGGACTGTTCGAGTTGGAAAGTGGAGTTTATGATCTTGCAATCTTGGATTTGATGATGCCGGAAATGAATGGATATGAAGTGTTAG
The DNA here is from genome assembly GCF_038008005.1 of Enterococcus sp. FSL R5-0957. Lineage (NCBI taxonomy): Bacteria > Bacillati > Bacillota > Bacilli > Lactobacillales > Enterococcaceae > Enterococcus > Enterococcus sp. FSL R5-0957. The sequence goes on along the minus strand of NZ_JBBOYG010000001.1, from coordinate 1,309,562 downwards.
CAAAAATACGGAAAGAAAAAATACAGACTCCAGTATTGATTTTGACTGCAAAAGATAGTTTGGAAGATAAGATTGAAGGATTTGAACGAGGTGCAGATGATTATCTAACAAAACCTTTCTATCGAGAAGAACTGATCATGCGCGTGAAAGCATTATTGAAACGCTCGCTAGGTCTCTTTGATGAAAATGTTCTGAAGTATAAGGATATCAGTTGTGATTTAAAAAGCAATGAAGTCTTGTATAAAGAACAAGTTTTGCCCATACAAGGAAAAGAGTTTGAATTGCTCGTTTATTTTTTACAAAATAAGGGAATCATTTTGACAAAAGAGCAGATATTTGACCGGATCTGGGGATTTGATTCTGATACGACGATTACAGTTATTGAAGTTTATATGAGCAACTTACGAAAACATCTGCGAAGTACTGGATTGGATAAAGAAATCAAAACCTTACGTAATGTCGGTTATATACTGCAAAGGGTGTGATGCAATGAATGGAGATATTACACGAAAGCAACGTAGTCGCTTTTTTGCGACAAATGTAGCAGCATTTGCTTTTATCTTTTTTCTTTTGGGATTCATTACTTTACAGATATTAAACCAATCTGCATACAGAGAAACAGATCTGTCATTAGAGAAAATAAATTTTGATTCTCGAACAGTACAATTAGAGATACAAAGATATCAGCAAGGCGATCCCTTTTTAAACCCGACTCAAACGGAACAAAACAGAACAAACATGGAACAGCCATTAATGGAACCATCAAATGACCGTTTTAACACTCAAGTGATCTTGTGGTCTAAAAATGGTGAGATATTGAATAAAGCAGCTATTGGTGGGCGTTTCAACCAAATCAAAGAATTAAAAATGGATACGAAAAATCTGAATAGCATCCAAAATATTGAATTAAATGAAGACAGTGGCTCATCTGCCCTCTCTTTCCGTTCGATTACGAAAAAAGCGGAGACGAATCAAGATGGCGTTGCCTACATCCAAATTTTAGAAAATACAAATCAAATCAAGAATTCATTAGCGACTTTTCGCACGATTATGATTTTGTGTATGATTGTTTTTTGGATTCTCTCTATTGGTATCAGTTATTACTTGTCTAGTCTAAGCATGCGCCCTATTATTCTTTCTTGGAGAAGACAAAAAGAATTTGTTGAGAATGCTTCTCATGAATTGCGCACACCGTTAACGATTATTCAAAATAGTTTGGAACATCTTTTTACCAAGCCTAATCATACTATTATTGAAGAATCCGAAAGCATCGCTCAAGCATTGTCAGAGACGAGGCGCCTCACTGGATTGACTTCGGATTTGCTGACAATCGCTCGGAATGATTCTGATCAGCAGCTGCTTTCAAAGCAAATGATCAATACACAAGAATATATCGAACAACTTGTTAAACCATTTCAAGAGATGGCCACCATAGATGGAAAAGAGTTTATTCTCCATAACGATGCAACATTAGAAGTACCAATTGACGAAAAAAAAATCCATCAAGTTTTGGTTATTTTGCTGGATAATGCATTAAAATATACGAATCCAGAAGATAAGATCATTTTGGACTCATCTGTTAACCATAAAGAATGGCTGATTCACGTAAAGAATACTGGCCCTTCTATCAGTGAAGAAGATCAAGCAAGGATTTTTGATCGATTTTATTGGGAAGATCAATCTCGGGCGAAAGAGACTGGCGGATACGGGCTTGGCTTGGCAATTGCAAAACAGGTAATCGAACAGCATCATGGACAAATTTCTGTATCCAATTATCTTCCACAAGGAGTCGATTTTAAAGTCCAATTGCCGTTGAAGCCTAAAAAATAATGCTTATCCCTAAAAAAGGGCTGTGACAAAAATCTTGTCACAGCCCTTTTTTGTTGCGAATAAACGGTGTTCCAGAAGTAGCTTCTTCGGAAATAAGCCGAAATTTCTTTAAGCTGACCACTTCTGTCACAACCTCTTTAGCTTACGCTTACGATTTTTTATTGCGGTCTTCAATGTGTACATCACCGCTTGTGTCAATATCCAATTCTTCTCGGCTAACATCTTCTGTCACTTTTTCAACATCTTCATGTTCTTCTTTATGAATCCCAACTTCTTCACGAACAACTGTATGTTTGCTTACATCTACTTGCTCTTCTTTGATTGGGATAGTAATCGTGTCATCTTCCAAGTTTTCGTCTGTTCCCTGTGAAGATTGATCTGTTACTGGTTTGCGTTCGATGACGATTTCTTCACGTTTGACCGGTACTTCTACCGTTTCAGTATCGTTGACCACATGTTTGTGGATGTCGACTTCTCCAGTTGTCACATCATGTGTATTTACATCTAATTTTTCTTCTTTTAGTTGAATTGTATCATCATCTAGATTTGGTTTGCGATCGATGTCTTCAGTCTTGCTTGTACCCATTGTATCAGTCTCGCCAGGTACGTCCATCGGATCAGTTCCTGGTGTCATATTCAATGGATCCGTTGTATTTTGAAAGCCTGTCGTGCCACCTACGTCCATTGGATCTGTTCCAGTGCCAGTTTCTAATCCAGTCCCCATTGTGCTTGCTGGGCTAACAGTATCTTGTGTATCCATTGTATCTTCTGTTGTTTCTGGCTGACGATAGCCTTTTACTGTGATGACAAATTTTCCATCAGAAATATCTCCTCTATATTGATATAAAGGATCATTTTCTGGTGTAGCCGTCTCAGAATCATAGGTATCAAAAGAAAAAGTATCTTTTATTTTTTCCCATAAAGAACGGTCTTCTTCACCATCCATCCGATTTTCATCTGTTTCAACATCTATACCAGACAATCCGTCAAATCCTAGTCTAGATGCTGCTTCATCAGTAGTATAAATAACGATATCATCTCGTTCATACCCTTCGTTACGCAACCGTTCAATTACTGATAATGCTTCTTCCCTCGTACTATAGCTTCCGATGACCGTTAAATTTTTCTCTTCCATGTAAATTCCTCCTAGCAAATAGATTTATGATTGGTATATTGTTACTTATAAATTTATTCTATAGGAGACGATTGTTTTCTACAAATTTTTAGATTGGAATTTGATTAAAACAATTTAATTTAAATTTGAAAACATTTATGTTAATGAAAGTCATATTCTAATAAAATGTCATTTGTTTCTATATGAATTTTTATGAAAAATTTCATATAATTTCCACTCGTTGTGATGGTTTAATTTATCCAATCCATCAATAAGCAAACAACTTATACAAAAAAGGATTAATTCTCAGTATAATTGCTCCTACCATAGAATAAATCTTCATGTAAAGTAATGAAGTACCAACTATTTCTAATACTTATTTAAGAATTATCCCAACAATATCGTTAGACAAACCATTATTGAATAAATGGAGAGCCAATCGATTCTGAAAAAATGTTTTCTAATTTTTCGGAAATAAAAGAAAGAGCCTCCTGCCATTAGAACGAACCAAATCCATTTCATTGCTCATGAAGTAACCACATAGCTAAAAAGAGGATAAATCAATTAAAAGATCAAAAGAATGACTGCACTAATAAAATAACTAAAAATGTATCTTCTTACTTCAAATCTTTTAGCTAGTACTTTTAAAAGACAGTTAAAAATTTGCTTCCTAAGATCAAGACAAACTGTCTATCTTCATTTGATGAAATGCGGTAAAATATAGAAAATGAACACTATTGGAGGGAATTTGTAATGGACAGCAAAACTAGAAAACAACTGCAAGAAAAGTTAAAGCAACGTACACACTTGCTCCCTTCCGTCTTTCAACAGTTTTTAGAAGAAAATCGTTCTTCCCTTTCATTAGGCAGTCGCTATGAATACGCAAAAGATTTTCATCTGTTTACTGATTATTTGAGAAAAGTATTTTCTGAAGAAGTGGATGATCAGCTGATTATCCATTTAGAAAAACAAGATTATCAGAATTTTTTAGCTAAAATCTATCGACATACTCGTTCGTTCCAAACTACAGCGAACCAAGAAACGGAGCAATTGTTTGAAAATAGCTATTACGGGATTTCAAGGAAGCAATATTCATTAAATCATTTTTTACGATTTTTGTATCAAAAAGGACTGATTGAAGAAGAGATTTCTCTTTTGGGTACAAGTTTACCGGAAACAACCAAAGCAGCTCCGCGATATATCGATGCAGAACTTTTCAAAGATTTTGAGCATTTGTTTATCCCGATTGAAGGCTTTCGAACAAGCAGAGAAGCTAGCTTTGAAGAAAAGAATCGACCGAGGAACCTTGCAATTACTGCCATTCTTCTGTATTGCGGATTAAAGATCCATGAAGTAGTAGAACTTAAACGTAAAGATGTATCTTTGACCAAGCAGATTCTTAATCTGAATAGAAAAGAAAACAGACTGAATAAAGTACCAATACCAAAAGAAGCGATGCCGTTTCTAGAGAACTATTTTAAGTTAACAGCACAAAATACGGACGAAAATTCTTTTGTTTTTCGTTCCTCACACGATCAGCAAATTTCTCCTCGGACTATTCGCCAAATTTTGAGCAAAATTACAGTATATAAAAACGTATCGCCAGAACTATGCAGAAAAACATATCGTTATTATGCAGAACTATATTTAGATGATGCTGACGCGGTAAATTATTTATGTGGTAATCGATACCTCTCATCCCATTCTTTTCAAGATATCTGGGAAAAGATGGTTGATTTTTCTTATCACGAATTAGCGGCATTCGTTCAGGTTTCTTCCATATAAAACAAATGTATGATCTTTTTTTCACAATAAACTATGTTATTATATAAAGGATTATGTTACGATTATCTTGAATTTGTATATTACTTAACAAAAGATAATGGAGTGTGAATGATGGAGACCATAACGTATTCCCCTTTGAACTTATTTACGAATTTTCAAGAAGCTGCAGCTAACTTTTCCGAGACCCCGATTATCTTTGATGAGCCACTTTCAGCTTTCCCAGAATTAGGACTTGAAACAACTTACAAAAAATGCTGCGAAAGTGTGTTGAAACGGGCTTATCAATTGGCTCATCTTGGAGTGAAATCCGGAGACAAAGTTATTATTTATAAGAGTTCCGCTTTTGACACATACCTTCTAGCTGTTTCTGTGTCTTACCTTGGTGCAGTGCCTGTCATGACTTCTTATCATCTACCAACAACAACAATGGAAGTATTTATCGATCGTTTAGAAGACCCTCTCATTTTATTTGATGATGAGACAAAAAAGCGAGTGAGAGAAATTTCAAATGGAACAAAATCAAAACAGATTCCTATTCTTTATTTAATGGAACAACCTGCTTTTTCTGTTTCTCAATCATTTTTAGACAAAAATGAAATTTCTTATATGACCCATACTTCTGGTACAACTGGTATCCCTAAACTTATTTGTCATTCTGCTCATTCTATGGGATGGCGGACGAAATGGCAAAAAACAGTTTTCACAAAAATTTCGGAAAAGAAATTAATCGCTTTTCACATCTCTCCAGTGCATTCCAGATTCAATATTGGTATCTCTTCTTTGATGTCCATGGGATTTCCTATGATGCCTTTAGCAAACGCACAAAGTTCAAAAGTTGTTCATATGTTGGAAGCTCACCGGCCAATTGCACTAGAGACCCATCCGAATAACTTTGTTCAGTGGCGTTTTACTGCTAAGGAGCATCCAGAAGCTTTTTCGGGTATCCGATACTATCACTCCACTTTTGATGCTATAAACAACCAGACAATGAAGACATTTTTGCGAACGTCGATGGCACAGGATGCGGTATTTCTTCAAGTATATGGCCAAAGTGAATGCGGACCAATGATTCTTAAGGCTCATACACTAGAGAGTTTGAAAACAAGTGATGCAAGAGATATGGGCGTTGGACTGGAAGACATGACAAGCACTCGGATTACAGATTCAGTTGGGAATGTCCTACCTGAAAACACAGATGGTCATATACAATTACTGTCTAAAGGACGGGCTTTGACTTATTACAAGGAAGATGCACGGTTCCAGGAAAATGTTTATGGCGATTGGTGGGATAGCGGAGATTACGGTTTTATGGATAAGCATGGCCACCTATTTTTGAAAGATCGGCAAGTGGATTTGATCGAAACGATCAATAGTACATTAGCTATTGAAGACTTTTTATTAGATTCGTTAGATTTTTTGGCAGAAGTAGTGATTGTAAGGGATAAAAATCATTCTCCACAACCGATTATTGCTTTAGCTCCTGATAAAGAAATGGATTGGAATCGATGGTGGGAGCAAGTCCATGAACTTCCTCGCTTGAACGTCCCTATCATCCGTGATTTTGATGCAATCCCGCGAACAGCTACAATGAAAGTGCAGCGGCTTCAAATCGAGAAAGAATTAAAATCACAAAAGTCCTAACTATTTAAGGAAAGAAAGATCCATTTTGGTCTTTCTTTTCTTTTTGTTTTTTTAAATTGGATGAGATAAAAATATTCCAATTGGCTGTTTTTCTTTTTTGAAAATTTCGTTATACTCTTATTCATGGAGGAAAATGTTATGAAAAGAATCTTGACAATTGGCGGTTCTGATCCATTTGCTGGTGGAGGAATCCAAACAGATTTAAAAACTTTTGAGAATTTTGGTCTATTCGGACTAAGCGCCTTGACTTCTATAGGGGCACTAGATATTAATGAGCGATTTATGCTGGAATCTATATCTTTGGAATTGCTTAAACGACAGTTAGTTTCGATTGATAAAATGACTTCATTAGATGGTATCAAAATTGGGTTATTGAACTCAAGTGAAGCAATCATGGTTGTTCGAGACTTCATAAAAACAAAACAAAATATCCCAATCATTTTAGACCCTGTTTTGGCATTCAAAGAAACTGAAGCTGTGATCAATCAATTGTATATTTCGCAGCTCATCGAAGAACTTTTTCCACTTGTTACGATGATTACGCCTAATTTGGCAGAAGCTGCTTTACTTTCTGGTCAAGCTCTTCCCTCTTCGTTAACAGAAATGATCCATCTCGCTAAAGAACTCACTGCTTCAGGAACAAAAAACATTGTGATCAAAGGCGGCACAAGGATGGCTGGAGATGAAGCTGTGGATCTTCTCTATTCAATTGATCATTATGAGGTATTTTCTCATAAAAAAATCGACACTACAACAGTAAACGGGGCCGGTTGTGCCTTTTCTTCTGCAATAACAGCGAATCTTGTGTTAGGGGCAGACTTTACCAAAGCAGTAGCAGAAAGTAAAAAATTTGTTGCCCATTGTATTTCTAATGGCGTGCTGATGAACGATCATACCGGAAGCGTCTGGTCTGGCGGTATTCAAAAAGGAGGAATGAGAAATGAAAACTAAGCAATTAACGATCTATGCTATGCTGATTGCGTTGACAGTTGCCCTTTCATTAACAATTTTGATCCCTGTACCGGCTACGAATGGATTTGTGACATTATGCGAGGCCGGGATCTATACCGCTGCTTTTCTTTATGGTCCAACGGGTGGATTAGTTGTTGGTGCTTCCAGTGGTCTATTGATCGATTTGATTTCAGGATATCCGCAGTGGTCAGTTTTTTCATTAGTGATCCACGGGTTACAAGGATATGTTGCTGGTTCTTTCAGCAAATCTTCTACTCGTATGTGGGGATTAGGACTTTTATTAGGAAGCTTAGTTATGATCATCGGCTATGGTATCGCCGGTTGGATTTTATATGATTGGCCGGCTGGAGTGGCTTCTATACCAGGAAACATCTTCCAAAATCTGATTGGAATGGGACTTGCCTTTCCTATAACTGCAAGTCTTCAACGTATTCAAGCACGGAAGCAATATTAATTGAAAAAGAAGGTTTTAGAAAATGAAGTTGTCAGAAAAAGAATTAAAAGACCAATTGACTGAAATAGTTAATGACATATTGGCTGAGGCACACTTGAAAAAAGGTGATCTTTTTGTTTTAGGATGCAGCACAAGCGAAGTCGTTGGAGGACATATTGGAAAAAATTCCAGTGCGGAAGTTGGTCAATGGATCATCCGTACGTTAAAAGAGTTGTTGGATCCTAAAGAAATTGCGCTAGCTGTCCAAGGTTGTGAACATTTGAACCGAGCATTAGTAGTAGAACGAACAGTGGCAGAAGCAAAAAATTTTGAAATTGTCTCTGTTGTTCCTGCACTACATGCTGGAGGTGCTTGTTCTGTTGCTGCTTTTGACCAGTTCAATGATCCTGTCGAAGTGGAACACGTAGTTGGACAAGCCGGTATCGATATCGGTGACACATCAATCGGTATGCATATCAAACATGTCCAAGTACCTGTCAGACCTCGTTTGAAAACCCTTGGACAAGCTCACGTGACAGCCCTTCGCTCTCGTCCTAAATATATCGGTGGTCCTAGAGCGAATTATTGAAATGAGTAATTGACAGAGCAATCTGAAAAACTTCCTCGCAAAGTCCAACTAATGAACTTTAACGAGGAAGTTTTATTTGTTTGTTTTATATAACCGAGCTTCATAAGGTGCTAGTATGCCTTTAGCTTCAAATTCTCCGCTAGAGGAATTTGACAAGAGTAATGTCCAGGACTGATCTGCTTCTTTTGGAAGTTCATAGTCAGCAAGTGATTCTGTTAAGTTTACCATAATAAGATATTGTTCATCTTCTAAATATCTTTCATAGACATAAAGTTGTGGATGTTCATGAAGATATTCTTTATAAGAACCGTATATCAGACCTTTATTGGTTTGTCTAATGCGGATCATATTCTTATAGAATTGCAGGACCGACTCTGGTTCATATTCTTGTTGTTCTACATTGATCGTTTTGGTATTTGGATTAGTGATCAGCCAAGGTTCATGTGTAGAAAAACCAGCATATTGTTCCGAAGTCCATTGCATGGGTGTCCTGCTGTTGTCTCTCGTTGTTTCACGAATGATATCCAATGCTTCTTCTCTTGTCTTACCTTCCGCAAGCAGCCTTTTATAAAGTCTTTTCGAATCTACTGCATCAACTTGATCGATCGATTCAAAGGGCATATTCGTCATTCCGATTTCCTGTCCTTGATAAATAAATGGCGTACCTTGCAAAAAGAAATACATCATAGCGATTGCTTTTGCAGACATAGCCCAAAAATCGGGACGAGTATCTCCAAACACTGAAACGGCACGAGGAACATCATGGTTTTCCATATATAAAGCGTTCCATCCGATACCATCCAATGAAGTTTGCCAAGCGCTTAATGCATGTTTCAATTTAAGGACATCTAATTGCCCTTCTTTTTCTTGCTGCCAGATATGGATATGATCAAATTCGAATATCATATCGAAATAACCGTCTTTCCCTACCCATTGTGGTCCTTCTTCTGCAGTGACACCACTTGCTTCTCCGACAGTCATGATATCGTACTCTTCAAAAACATGTTTCAAATCGGTCAAATGTTCTTCGATTCCTGAGACATTTTGAAAGGGTGAGAAAGGGTTCTCTGTGGCTTTTACTGAATATTCATCTTTTTTTACATGAGAAATCGCATCTAAACGAAATCCATCTATCCCTTTATCCAACCACCATCGGATCATATTGAATAGTTCTTCTTTCAATTTCTCGCTTTCCCAATTTAAGTCTGGTTGTTCTTTTGCAAAAACATGCAGATAATACTGTCCAGTTTCATGAGAATACTCCCAAGCAGAACCGCCGAAAATCGATGTCCAATTATTCGGTTCTTTGCCATCTACCCCGTCGACCCAAATGTAATAATCGCGATACGGGCTTTCTTTAGATTTTTTCGATTCTTCAAACCATTGATGCTGATCCGAACTATGGTTGATGACAAGATCCATAATCACTTTGATCCCTAATTCATGTGCTTCTTTTAGCAATAAATCAAAATCTTCCATCGTTCCGAATCTCTCTTCTATATCTTGATAGTCACTTACGTCATAACCATTATCGACAAATGGAGATTGATAGATCGGATTGATCCAGATAAAGCCGATACCAAGATCTTTCAAATAATTAAGTTTTTCACGGATCCCATTGATGTCTCCTTGACCATCGCCGTTGCTATCTTTGAAACTAGCAGGATAGATTTGATAGCCTACTGCTTCTTTCCACCATTTTTGTTCTTGTATCATATCGTTTCACTCCTTTAACGGTCCCTCTTGATTATAACCGATTCTATTTTAGAAGTATCCTTGTTACCGGTAACTAGAAACGAAAAGCTCAACGAATCTGCTAAGTGCGTTCGTTGAGCTTTATTTTATCATAGATAGCGGGCAATCAGTTGAATCATTTGCTTGGGAAATTCATTCAAGTCAGTAATATCTACAAAACGACTTTCACCGTAGATCGACTTGATTTCTTCTTTGTCTTGGCCAATAGCTGCGGAGACAAATAAGATTCCTTGACGCTCATATTCTTTCAAAACAGACTGGATATCTTCTTTTGCTTTTTTGCCTGTATAATCCGGCAACGCTTTTGGCTGACCGTCACTAATATTAAGCAACAGTTTGGTTGTTGCGGATTGTCTGTTTAATTTTTCTGCTGCTAAACGAAGTGCCGCACCATCACGATTGTTTTGCCTTGGTTTCATAGTGACTAATTTTTCATTTAACCATTGAAATCCGTCTTCAAATTCTTTATAAGAAAACAAAGAAGTCTTTTCTCTTGACGAACGGTCTGCTGTATCTCCGTAAATCAACAATGGGATATCGACTTTCTTAGAAAATTCGGCAATGGCAATCGCTGCTTTTTTTGCCGCTTCGATCCGATCATCCCGTATCATTGACCCAGATTCATCGATCCGTACAGCTACCGCTAAAGAAGGTTGCTCATGTGGCGGGTTCTTTTTGTCAAAATTTTTCAAATCACCATATGCTACTTTGCTTGCATTGAACCGCTGACCTTCGTATTTTCCTTTTTGGTACGTCTCTGTTTGTTCATTATACAGTAACTCTAAAATTTGTCGGCTAAGTGATTCTACTATTGGCATTACTTGCATGTGTAGCTCACGTACTTCCGGCGTTTTTCCTTGGAAAGATGGTCGGTGAACGATGAGACCTTCTTTTTCATGAATCGTTTCCTTCATGATTTGTCGCGCTTCTTTATTCAGTTGCTTCTTGATTTCCTTATCATGTGCTTCCATGTCAGAAGCAGACATTTCTTGAGAATCATCTCCTGTTTGTTGTTCTTTTTGATTTTTTCCTTCGATATCGCTACTGCGTTCTTTTTGCATTTGAGGAGGAATCTCGTTTTTTTCTATTGTTTCTTCTTGTTTCTCTTCTCCCTCATTTGGTTCTTCAGCAGACAACGATTTCTTTTCATCTAAGCGCAGAATTTCTTCAGCATTTTCAGTGATGTTTCGTTCATTTGCTTCTTCGGCGCTAATGGTTCTTCCTTTTGTATGCTCAGATTGAGGATGACCCCATTTTTCTTTTCTCAATATGTCCTGAAGTTCCAGTAGCAATCCACTGTCAGACAAAGCTTGTTCAAGAATTGCCAATTCATCTGGATCAGTGGATAATTTATACAAAACTTTTGGATAAATCGACTGGAGTAAATCTTGTCCTTGCTTATAGGTATTTGCCCAATAAAAATAAGAACGCAGTCCTGCTACACCTTTGATGGCGTTAGCTTTTGCAGTTTCATCCAACAAACGGATAATCTCTGCCATCTTTAAGAGAAGTTCTTGTTTTTGGATCATGGTTTTCGCCATCGCACGTTCTGCCATGACTTCTAAGGCAGGAAGATCCATTTTTTCCGCATGTTGCATCCGATCTCTTAAAGATTCATTTAATGGGCGATTTCCTTGGTAATTTCGATTTGTAGTGATCACAATGACGCAATCTGGATGGCGACGAATGATTCCTGTCGGTAAATTCAACATCCCATTTGGTTCGAGCGCTGAGTTAAGTGCCACAAGAACAGAGGCATCTCGGATGACAGTCGGCTCTTGAATCTCTAATAAATATCCTTTTTCAATCGCTCGAACGATTTCAGAAGGATAATAGCTGTAATGGATTGCATCTGGATAATCAGCTTCGATCCTTTGAACTAGCTCTGCTAATTTTTCTTTAGCAGAAAAAGGATCAATGCCGTAATGGTTCTGGATCAGTGTCAGTACAGCTTCAAGTGTATCTGTTTGGTAAATAGCTTCTAGTAATTCTTGGTCTTGTTCCTTATTAGAATCTACTATAGGTAATAAGGCTCCGAAAACATCTGATTTGTCCATATCTGCAAAACAGGTCACTTTTGTATAGGGAAGTTGCAGATCAGCAGATAGTGCTTTGGCTAATTGTGTCTTCCCCGACCCGGCATCTCCTTCCAAAAGTACGTTACTGATTTTCATTTCAGGATCTTGCCAATTCCCTTTGATTTCGGAGGCGATCCGCCATTCTTCTGCACTTGTCCGATGGCTTTTCGGTTTCTTCCAGATCATTTGCTTTTCTATCCGTGAAAAGGTTCGGTTTTCTGTTAGTGAGAAATTCTCCATGCTTCTCTTTCCCTTTTGATCATCTCTGTCTATTAATATCCTAGCTCATCTAAAAGACGTTTTAAAATACGGAATCGTTCCCCAATCAGTTCTCCGTCTTTTTGTAGTGTATCGTAATACAAAATGATGTCTTCATCGATCTTTGGATTTTTGGTATCTACTTCTACCGTCATTCGGTTCCCTTGCAATCCAATGATGTCTACGACTGGATTTTCTGGATCATAAAATTTTTCATAACGATAAGCATCTTGGAAGTATAAACTTCCTTGCGCAGCTAAGATCGCTAAGTCTAAAATACGTGTGATTGGTAATTCTTCCGACTGTCGTGACCATTTTTCTCCAGTATGTCGCCATACCTTGCCTGAGATATCGACTTTTCCACGATCATTCCACTGAGCAAGGCCCAGAGAAAGCCCTTTTGCGTCCGTATTTAATGCATTTCTTCCATCAACTTTATCATAGTCTTCTACAACGATTACTGGTTTATGTTTTAAATTTGTTGGTATTTCCATTATTTTAACTCCTCATCCTTTTATTTTTAGTAAATAAGTAAATTAGTAGTTTACTCATTTACTAAACTATATGCGACATTATAGAGGATTGAAGTGAGGATTGCAAAGAAAAAGAGCTTCGTTGATAGAAATAAAAACACCATCTCGTTCTTTTACACGCTCATTAGTAACATGTAGAAAGTCCAAGATGATGTTGGAATATTTTTGGTATGTTTTTTGAATAAAAGGAATTATTGCGCTGAAATGGCAATGCCGATGGCTTTTTCACCTAAATGTGTACCAATGACTGGTCCGAAATGACCAATTTCGATTTCTGCATTTGGATATTTTTTCTGCAATTTCTCTTTCTCCGCAATCGCTACTTCTAAATTATTTGCGTGTATCACGTAAAGTTTGACTGGCGGTTGTATTTCGTTATTTCTTCTACCAATAATTTCTTCAGCTCGAGCAAATGCTTTTTTACTTGAACGGATTTTTTCGAATAAAACAATTTTCCCTTCAGAAAATGTCAGGATCGGCTTGATTTTTAATAAGCTGCCAATCAGCGCTGCACCATTTGTCAAACGTCCTCCTCGTACTAAATTGTTCAAATCATCTACAATCAGATAAGCGTAGGTATTATCTCGGATTCGATCGACATGTGCAAGTATTTCATCAAGGGACTGACCTTCATCATTTAAGTCTAAGGCAGCTTCTACCATGTGTCCCATCGGCATACTAGTGATCTTAGAGTCATAAGGAATGACCGTTACTCCGCTGATGTCATCTTTCATCGCAAATAATGTGTTGACAAAGCCAGAAATCCCTGAAGAAAGATGGATACTTAAAATCGTGTCATACCCTTTCTCTTTCAATTCCTCATATAAACCCAAAACTTCCCCTACGACAGGTTGTGAAGTAGTAGGAAAATCTTTACTGTTTTTTAAAAGTCCATAATATTCATCCGCTTCGATATCGATTCCTTCGTTATAAATTTTCCCATCCATAATCAAAGGGATTGGAATAACGAATAAGTCGGGATGGTTCTTGATACGTTCCGGCAGATATGCCGAACTATCTGTAACTACTGCAAGTTTCATGTGTTTAATTTCCTCGTTTCAAAGAATTTTTCCAGACCTTATAACTATATCATAAGTAAGATTAGATATGAAACTAAAATTGGAAAATAGAAAAACGACAAGCGTAATCATACGAGTTGCCGTTTTTCAAGTGACAGCAAAAAACGATTAGTTAACCTATTCTTTGCTTCTGCTATGATGTTTAACATTTTTCAACATTCGAAACCCATTTTTTCCGAATTGAGAAAATAAAAATACTAAGCCGCCAATACTTCCTACAGCCACACAATAAATCATTGCATAGCTTTTTGATTCCATTGACAATCGCTGATTCAGCAAAAAGAAAACGGCAAAACATACTGCAAGCATAATCAGGGTGGAGCGGAAAGTTTTTAAGAAAAAATTGCTGATCTTTGCTAAAGGTGCTATTCGGTATTCTTTGCACATAAAGTGATAGCCGCGAACAAAGACAATACCGAATGCTAAGCCATTTGATAAGCTCATCCCGTATCCGCCAACTAATTCTAATCCGATTACTTGGAAGATGACTTTCAGGATAATTGCTTCTACAGTTAATCGGATCGCAAAACGATGGTGATTCAAAGATTGAAGCATCGTAGATAGGATCGTGAATAAAGAGAAAAACAAAGAAGCTAGCAAAGCCATTTGGAAATATCCGACACTTTCAGGATCATAGCCAAAAAACAATGTGTATAGTGGTCCAGCTAATAAAGACATTCCAGTCAATGAAGGAAGAAGAATCAATAACGCAATCGAAAAACTATCTCCTACTGTTTTTTCGATTTGTATCCGATCTTTTTTCTTCATCGTGCTTAATATTGGCAAGCTGCTTATAGCTACTGTTCCTACCATGGAGATCAGGATCAATGTCAATTTATTTGGATTGACAGAAGCACGGCTGAATAAGAATTCCAGTTGCTGATCTGCGATCTCTGGACGGAAAAAGTGAAGCAGTGGTTTCATCGTTACTTGGTCGATCATTTGAACGATAGTAATGACTGAGCCGACAAAAATAAACGGTAGTGTTTCCCGAATGATAGAGACAGAGGCAGATCGGTTTTCTCTTTCGAAATAACGGCTGGAAATCAAAAAATCTTTAAGTTCGAAGAAGTCTTTTCTGCGTCCGACGATATACATATGGATAATCGCAGCTAACCCACCGAAGAAAGAAGCGACTGTACTGATCAATACAGCTTCTAATATGGTTCCGTCAGTCAATACGCGCAAGTAATAAGTACCAGCCAAGATAACGATCACTCGTACAGCTTGTTCAATAATCAAAGAAGTTCCATAAGGTCGTAAATCGTTTTTCCCTTGGAAGTATCCTCTCATTGCACTAAGAATTGGGATAGCAACCAAAGATGGGCATAAACTTCGGATAGCTAGTATCCCATTATTAACGTTAGCAATCGGACTGATTCCGGCTAGTAAAGGAGCAAATAAATACATCAGTGCAGCAGAGGCGATACCGATGACAAACATGATATTGATCGTACTTCTAAAAATCAGCCGACAAGCAGCGTTATCTCCTTCTTTTGTGGCTACAGCTACTTTTTTTGCAATCGCATTTGGAAATCCGACTGTACCAAGCATCAGGAACAATCCATAAGGAAGATAGCCAACATTATACAATGTCGTAGCAAGCATACCATCTTGATTGTTCCCCATCATACTGAGCCAGGGAATCAAATAGACTACCCCTAAAACTTTACATAGAAGATTAGCAAAGGTTAGCCAAAATGTTCCTTGCATCAATTTTTTATTCATTTAAATTCCCTCAACTATTCTTTCATAAAATAAACATCTTCCCTATTATAGCAAAAAATCATAGAAGGACAAATCCCTCTCTAATTCCTAAAATAAAAAAGAGCTTGCATCATAAGCCAACACTAATCTTTTTTATCCCTACGAATAAACTTGCATCCAGAATTGACTGTTGCAAATGCAGTTCGGATAGATCAGTTTGAACAACTTATGTCGCAATCTCTGTTTTTAATAAAATAAAACAGTTTAAAGCATAGACAGCAAAAAGACAGACGCAAGTCCTGTCAAAACTGACAACGCCATCGAACGTGTTTTGTAAGCCACGCCTGCTACTAGAATCATTGCAGCTATTTTGATATTCCAAGCAATATCCAGATGTTCATGAGTAATGAAAACATCTTTAAAAGCTAACGCCGCAAATAATGCCACCGGTACATATTTCATCCAGTCACTGAACCAGGATGGCACTTTTCGATGAGTAAAATAAAGCATCGGGAACAAGCGCGGGATATATGCCACGATGAACAGACAAGCAACTAAAAGTAGCAAATATAGTTTAGTCATGGTGATTGGCCTCCTGTTCCGGGAAGTTGAAGAGCGGCTCATTGACATCTTTACCGCGGTCTCTTAGTTTCTTAGCTTTTTCTTTTTTGAATGCCTTCTCCAGCATAAATCCGGCAAATGAAGCAATGACTGTTGCTGCAATCAATCCGAAAGTATTTTGGAATAATACCATGAATACGACACCTAATACGCCTGAGAATAAACCTGTAAAGATCAGTAGTGCGCTTTTCATCTGCATGATAAACATGAAAATGAACATGGCCGTCAAAGCAAAATGGACAAGGTCAGCATCTACTCGAATCACCGAGCCGAAAAAATTACCGATCATATTGCTACCGGCCCATGCAGTCATTGAGAACCAATTGACATATAAAGCCTTTCTTTTATTCCAGGAAGGGTCAGTTGAAAACTTTAAGTAGTTCACCGCATAGTTTTCATCATTCAGTGATTGAGAAAAGACAGCCAAAAACGTCCGCTTTTCTTTTTTCATAAAACCGGCAAGACTTGCTCCTAATAATGTATAGCGTAATTCTAAAAAGAAAACCATCAATAATGTCGTTGCAAATGATGCTTGCGTCGTAAGCATAGATGCAACTAAAAACTGCGCGCCACCGGAAAAGACCAGAATCGATAACAGTCCTGATAAGAGAGGATCAAATCCAACTTTTTGCAACAATACTCCGCAAGCTAATCCTACTGGTATATAGCTTATACAAAGTAGCATCACTGCATGCAAAGCTTGAAGCCATGGCGCACTTTTCTTTTTGTTCATTAAAATATCTCCTTTAATTACAACAAATAAACAGCGGACTCATTGTAACATAAATTCGCTAAATTGTAGCCGTTTTATTTACGAGAATAATTTGGGTCATATTTATCTGTTTCAATGTATATATACATCTTCTTGTCAGGAAGAGACTGACGCATATTTTTTTCAATATCGTTGATGACCGAGTAAGCTTCATTCTCTTTGTTACCAACGATATCTGCTTTTGCTGCAACTAAAATCTCCGTTGGACTTAAATGAACTGTTTTGATATCAATTAGCCGACTGATTTCAGGTCGTTCAAAGGCTAACTTGATTTTTGACAAATCGCTTGCTGTCACGCTTTCACCGATGATCAGACTATAAAATTCTTTTGCTAGGAAAATGGCGGCTCCCATCAGCAAGAAACCGATCAGCAATCCGCTGATCGCATCAAATGCAGCAATCCCGGTTGCATAAGTCAATATTGTTCCTGCTAAAGCCAAGACCAAACCGATTACAGCACACAAGTCTTCCGTAAAAATAATCAGTATTTCACTGTGTCGACTTTCGCGCAAAAAGCGCATCGTGGAAAGTTTTTCAGTATTCAATTCTTTGATTTCTTTCATTGCCACGCGTAACGAACTTCCTTCGATTACCAAACCAAATAACAGTATTGCTATAACAATGATCGGATTACCCACTTCATGGGATGGATGCGTCAATTTTTCAAAAGCTTCCATCACCCCAAGTGCCCCACCGCCGAAGAAAAGCATCATTGCGACGATTGTACTGAAAAAGTATTTTGCTCGTCCTTCACCAAATTGATGCAACTCGCTCTGTCCTTTATTGGCTTGTTTATCACCGAATAACAGCAAAATCTGATTGCTGCAATCAACGATACTGTGGATGCTTTCGTTTAGCATGGCGGCACTGCCACTGATTGCATAGCCGACAAATTTGCTGATAGCAACTAGAATATTAGCCCCTAGAGCAGCAATTACGGAAAACATTCCGCTTTTTTTAAAATTTTCCATGTTATTTTCCTTCTTTCATCAACTGAACTCACTGAATTATGGCAATATTCGCCCTTTAACAGTTTTTTATGAAACTTATAGTTTAGACAAATTGAAAATGACCGATTGTCCATCATTCAATTTGATCTCTTTGGCACCAGTAGTAGCACTTTTCCCGTCCACAGTAAACATCCAATAGAGTTGATTTTTCTCATCCTGTGAGTGCCCTTCAAGCGAAGTGATGAAGCCGTTATCTTCTTCGACTTCAAAATTTCGTTTCAAAATACTCAGTAAATCATCGCCTTTTTTGAAGACCACTTCTTTTTCCGAAAAGTTTTGACCATTTTCTTGTAACGTGATTGTTGCTTTTTGCGATGTTTTTACTTCCTCCTTTTGGTTGGAAGCCAATTGTGTATAGGTTGTACTGCAACTTGTCAAAATGAGTATACTGACACTCATTGCAAGCAAACTATAAATTATTTTTTTCATTTTTTCCTCCTGAATGATTGTAAAAACGTTTGACGACTGGCAGAAAAACAAGAAAGAACACAACATTGCCTATACTGTGCATCAAATCAAACGACACCCCTTGAAGGTAATAGATCCAAGGTTGAGGTAAACGATATAACAGCGTATCAAAAACGGTCATACCTATTCCGTAAACCATGCCCGCCAGAAAAAAACAGACTCCCTTTAACCATAGATTCCTTTGCACTGTTTTTCTCAAGCAGGCGATTGAAAACAAACTCAGAACAACAGTATAGCTGATCCATTGGCCGATGACCCATGGTCCAACACCAAAATAAAAACTGCTGATTGCAATAGAAAGACTCATGACAATTAACGCATCTTTTAAGCTTAAGTAAAGTACTATAAATAAAAAAATAGCAGTCATTGGCTGGAAATTCGGAATAAATTGAAAAGCGATCCTACCTGCTACACAAGCAGCAGACAATAAGCTAAGCTGTGCTATTTTATTTGTGGACATTCCTAATGAAATCCCTCCTTCATCAGCAAGTTATTCACGTCCATTTAGTACATACAGAAAAGACTTGTGACAATTATTCTGGATAACTGCCGCAAGTCCTTTGGAACAGAATTATCTGAATGACATCTGGTAATCCAACTTATCCAATCAGGACTTTCTCACCATTAACGGGACCAAGAATTCGTAATTGATAAAGAAATCAATGACAGATCGTGGGTAGTCTCCAGATGAGATCGACAAGACTGTTTGATCTTTTTCGTTTGTTGTTATCGTTAAAGACTGTCCTTTATCTAATCGTACTTGATAAGTAGTTTCGTTGATCTTTTCCATATCGTAGGATGGATTTTTCATTGCCACGATAAAAATATCATCCAATACTTCATTCGTCAATTCAAATTCGCTCTGAAGATTCAAACGAAGTGGCTTCGTATTGTCTAGTAATGTCTGATTAACGGTAAAACCAAGTGTTCTTGCATGGGCTAATAATTGATTCAATTTGTGATTGAATATCGTGATCTGCCCTGCAGAGAATACTCGATCCACTGACCAGTGTCGGATCAAAGAAAGCACCCGGTCATCTTGGACATTGATTTCCATTGTCTCTGGTGATACGTTTAGGAGACTCATCGATTCCACTTGGTATCGTTGATCGATGGTCGGTAATACAAAGGAAAAGACTAATTCGTTTTGTCCATTCAACGTATAATTGATCGAAAAATGTCTTGTTTTCCATGTGTCATAAGCTGAATTTGACCGTTCCAGACCAATATCATTCAACGGTTTCAGTAATTCATACGTGAAGTATTCGATCAGGCTTGTCTTTCCGATCGTGGAGATTGGTTCTTCATTCAATATAAAACGATCATATGATTCTAATAATTGTGGAAAATCTGATTCGATCAAATCTTTTCTCATACGTAAATCCGCTAATTCTGCTTCCGCTGTTTCAATCAAACTGACGATATCTTGATGATCTTGCTCTTTTCCTTCTAAATACCCGGGATTTTCAGTTATTTCGTAAGCATGGGTGTTTTCTGCAGTATTCGTATTCGTCGGAGTTACTTTTTCTTTTTCGTGTATTTTTGTTTCCTCTAGCATAGGGATTTCTTCTGTGTCATCCAGAGGATTACTTGTTTGTTCTTCCAATGAAGTGTTCGTTTCTTCATGATCTTCTGTTTGTTCTTCATTTTTTGTCCATTCTGCTTCATCGTGTTCATTCATACTCGGAACCTCCTTCATTAGATTGATTATTAGGATTCTCATTGCCAAGATAATTCATCAAGAATTCATGGATTGCTTGACCGAATCCCTCTTTGCTACCGAAATAGCGTCTGATTTGCCTTTGTTCTTTTTCTACGATGGCTGCACGAAGCTGGTCCGCTCTTGCTTCTTGCTTCAATGCTTCTTTTTGCTGCTGGATTGTTTCAGGCGTCTCAATATAAGGAAGCCAGCCTAATTTTTCATTAGATAGTACTTGCTTCTTCTTCTCTAATTCTTGAATTTCTTCCTCGATTTTTTTACGATTCAAGAATCCTTTATTGTCGTTCAAATCAGTCATTTGTCGATTGATTTCTTTTATTTGTTCATCTAAACGTTCAATTTCTGTCTGAGCAGTGATCACCTTTGCGTCTAGCTCATTGATTTTTTTGTCATAGTCCGTTGACTCCGGTTGGGAATATTTCTCCCACTCTTCATCGATCTTAGGCAAAACAAAAATTTCTGGCAGACTTGCATCAATACCGACCGTGGGCCGATCATGGTAATAAGTGCCGATTTTGTAATAGCTTATCGTTGGCGAGATGCTTTCTACTTGTTCCATAAAAGGAAATTCCTGTAAAAAACGATCATGGATCTTACGCATCAGCAATTGATCGATCTCGTGATTTTCATTTGAGCTTCTTTTTAATTCTTCATTCAATCGGCCATTGTATAAACGGTAGATCTCAGGGATATCTTCTTCGCGGACAGCTTTTTCAAAAGCCTGTAAGTCTTCTAATAATTGGGAAAGATTCATGCTTGCTTTTTCTTTGATATCGTAAAAAGAAGACGATTCTTGTCCTGTATCCTGATCCGCGTTCGTCTCCTCTAGTTCGTCTGGCTTATAATTTGCATTTGTATCTGGCTCTTTCATACTACTTGCCTCCTCTTACTCATCTGTTTTTCACTTATTAATACTTCAATAGTACCATTTTCTGTAAAAAATTGTTATAAAAAAGAGCGGGCAATGCTCCATAAAAAAGGCTGCACCAAAATTTGGTACAGCCTTTTTTTCGATCAACTAGTCTTTCCATCTGATAGGACAGAATCGAATCCAATGACCTTTATCTTATTTTTTATTTACTAGGCAGATCTCTTGTTGTGAAATGAATGCGCTGATGCTCATCACGAGTTAGCTGCGTTTCTTCGTTTAGATAAGTAAACGTCAATTGTTCCAATTCGGGATCTTCAAGCATTCTTTCATAACCGGTAAAAATCGAACGGATATAGTGTTTATATGCGTTTTTCTTTTTCTGTCTTTTTTTCATGTAGCACCTTCCTTATCAAAAACTATCATACCAATGAATAACTATCTAGACAAGTTGGCTTAAACCATTTTCTTTGTTTTTTTGAGGAATTTCGCTCTTCCAGTTGACGAATCCTCAAAAAAATGAAAAAATGCTTTAGTACTTAAGGAGGGAACCTAGTGAAAAAAAATGGTTTTGACTCAGAAAAATATATTGAAGAGCAGTCAGCGTATATTTTGGAACGAGTGAACCACTATGACAAATTATATTTAGAATTTGGTGGGAAGCTAGTTGACGACAAGCATGCGAAACGTGTACTTCCAGGATTTGAAGAAGATGCGAAAATCAAATTGCTGCAAAAATTGAAAGATCAAGCTGAAATACTGATTTGCGTCTATGCTGGAGATATTGAACGTAATAAGATCCGTGGTGATTATGGGATTACTTATGATATGGATATCTTGCGGTTAATCGATGAGTTACGTGGTTATGGCTTATTAATCAACAGTGTCGTTATCACTCGCTATAGTGGACAGCCTGCCACGAAAGTCTTTATCAATAAACTAGAAAGACGAAACATCAAGGTCTATAAACACTCAGAAATCGAAGACTATCCAGTCAACGTAGAAAAAATCGTCTCAGAAGATGGTTTTGGAAAAAATGAGTATATTGAAACAACTAAACCAATCGTTGTAGTGACAGCTCCTGGCCCAGGAAGTGGAAAGCTCGCTACTTGCTTGAACCAACTGTATCATGAAAGCCAAAAAGGACATGCAGCTGGTTACTCCAAGTTCGAAACTTTCCCAGTATGGAATGTTCCGTTGAAACATCCGCTGAACATTGCTTATGAAGCAGCCACAGTCGATCTAAAAGATGTCAATATGATCGATTCCTTCCACTTTGATGCCTACAATAAAGTAGCTGTGAACTATAATCGGGATGTTGAGACATTTCCTGTAATCAAACGTATTATTGAAAAAATTACTGGTAAAGAATCTGTTTATCAATCTCCTACTGACATGGGTGTGAATCGTGTAGGATTTGGGATCGTGGATGATACCGTTGTCCAAGAAGCCTCTAAACAAGAAATCATCCGTCGTTATTTCCAAACAGAATGCGACTTCAAAAAAGGATTGATCGATGAAGAAGCAGTTAATCGAATCAAACTGATTATGGAAGAAGTCGGTTTACGTCCTGAAGACCGAAACGTGGTAGTCCCTGCCCATGACTATGCAGATAAGATTCAAGCGCAAAGTCCTACAAAAGATCCTTCTGCTGTGATTGCAATCGAATTACCAGATGAAGTCATCATTACCGGGCGTACAAGTTCATTGATGGATGCGTCAGCGGCAGTTATCTTAAATGCAGTAAAACACTTAGCCCATATCGCAGATGACATTCCTTTATTGTCACCATTAGTTCTTGAAACAATACAAGGATTGAAATCAAAGACACTTCATTCCTCTTTGGATGCACTAAGCATCAATGAAGTCTTGATCGCTTTATCAATCAGTGCAGTAACGAATCCAATCGCTCAAGTTGCTTATGATAAACTAGCTGAACTTGAGGGAGCACAAGCCCACTCTACTGTGATGGTCAATAAAAATGATGAACAAACATTGAAAAAACTAGGAATCGATATTACCTGCGCACCTGTCTACCCTTCCGAAAATCTATATTACCAATAGAAAAAGTTTACTTATAAATGTTGAAAACGAAACTATTAGCTTAATCAATAGTTTCGTTTTTTTATAGACTTTACTAAGACGTTACACTTTTTGAACCTTTTATTTTGTTCGCTTTATTTTCTAATGGAAAATGAATGCGTTTCACTCTAAAAAAGTAATGAAAATTTCACTAAAGATTAGTATTTTATTTGCAAAACAGGTAAAATAAAACGGAATTTGGAATAGGAGTGATTATTTGAGTTATTTATTAGGTATTATTGGTTTATTTGTCACATTAGGGCTTGCTTTTTTGATCAGCAGTAACAAAAAAGCAATCAAATTGAAACCACTAATTGTGATGTTCGTTTTACAGCTTGTTCTTGGTTTCGTATTATTACGTACAACTTTTGGTACAGCGGTTGTTTCTGTATTGGCAAAAATGTTTGATCATCTTCTTGCTTTTGCTGGGCAAGGTGTTGACTTTGTTTTTGCCGGTGTAGCAAATAAAGGAAGTGCACCTTTCTTTCTTTCCGTATTGATGCCAATCGTATTTATTTCTGCTATTATCGGTATTCTACGCTATATCAAGATTCTTCCATTATTTATGAAAGCTGTTGGTCTAGGATTAAGTAAAATCAACGGGATGGGCAAATTGGAATCTTATAATGGAGTAGCTTCTGCTATTTTAGGACAATCGGAAGTTTTTATTTCCATAAAAAAGGAATTACCCTTCCTATCTGAGAAACGTTTGTTCACCATGAGTGTATCGGCTATGTCTACAGTTTCTATGTCGATCGTCGGATCTTATATGGCACTGATCGATTCTAAATATGTGATCACTGCCCTTGTTTTGAACTTATTTGGCGGTTATATTCTGGCTTCAATTGTAAATCCCTATGTATTAGAAGAAAAAGAAGATGAGCTGATCATTGAAGAAAACAAAGAACAGACATTTTTCCAAATGTTGGGAGAATACATTCTTGATGGTTTCCATGTGGCGATCACGGTTGCTGCTATGCTTATCGGTTTTGTTGCTTTGATTGCCATGATCAATGCTATCTTCCACGGGATATTCGGCATCACTTTCCAAGAGATCCTAGGTTACATCTTTGCCCCTCTTGCCTTCATCAGCGGAATCCCATGGAAAGAAGCAGTGGATGCCGGTAGTATCATGGCGACTAAACTGGTTACAAATGAATTTGTTGCTATGACAGAATTAGCAAATGGTAATTTCCATTTTACTGAGCGTACAACAGCAATTATATCTGTCTTCCTCGTTTCATTTGCCAACTTCTCTTCTATCGGGATCATTTCTGGTGCGATGAAGGGATTAAATGAAGAAAAAGGAAATCTTGTCGCAAAACACGGATTGAAAATTTTGCTAACAGCGACTTTAGTCAGCTTTTTAAGTGCTATTGTGACTGGCTTGCTGGTATAATATACAAAAAAGCAAAGTTGCTTTTAAAAGCTTTGGAAATATTTTCCAAAGCTTTTTCACTTGTTCAATCATCAAAGGAGAAATGACAATGAATTATTGCTATGTATTTATCGGTCCTTCTGGTTCTGGAAAAACTTCACTCGCAGAAGCTATTTTTCAGCCGGAACAAAAGATCATTACTTACACGAATCGATCACCAAGACCTGGGGAAAAAGATCAAGAGGATTATTATTTTGTTTCTGACAATACATTCAATCAGATGATCAAGGGAAATGAGTTTGCAGAGTGGGACCAATATGCTCAACATAAATATGGTTCCAGTAAAGCAGAAATTAAAAAGAAACTGACAGTAGGAAATTGTTACGCCGTTTTGACAGCAAATGGTTTTTGGCATTTATATGAGTATTTCGGGACGGTAGTCCGTCCTATCTTTATTACGATCCCTAAAGAAACATTGCAATCGCGCCTGAAAAAACGTGGAGATTCATCTGAACAGATTTCAGCCAGACTGGCGGTTTATGTAGAAGATTTAGCACAGTTGAAACGTTTGAAAGCTATCCCCTCACTTTTAGTCGTGTCAAACGATGGAGCGTTCCAAGAAGCTGCAGATAAAATAAAAAAAGGATTATTGATATAAATGTATCGAATAATACTCGTAGGATAAGCCGAGAGGTCGTGACAAAAGCTATGTCACGACCTCTCGATGAAGGGAGTTTCAGAAAGCAGCTTTTTCGTAAAATACGCTAAAATTCCACAAAAATATGAGAGGCATTTTCGGAAATTCTTTCTTGTTTTTTGAAGCTGGCCACTTCTGTTACAACCTCTTGGCTATCATATGATTATTTTTTTCAGTAGTGTTAATGTCTTTATCTTTGCTCAGATGATTTTATAGTCAATTGATGATTATTTGATATGCTTTTCTTTCGCCGTGTTCAAAAGGAAATTCAATCATCCCTTGATAAGTGAATCCAGCAGAATAGATGGTCTTTTCCATCGGTTCATTAGCTGGATAAGTATCGATACGGATATCTTGGATATTTTTGCTGGCTGCAATCGTCAACAAATGTTCTAAGAACGGTTTTGCTAGTTTTTTTCCTCGAGTACTTTCTGCTAAAGCGACACGATGAATCGATAAATAAGGACCAGTTGATTCTTTCCAACTACCATCTATTTTTGTGTAAACGGGATCCACGCCTGAGACTAATGCAGCTGTTCCAGCAATTTGATCTTCCACTATTAATACATAGCTTTCTTTTCTTTCAATATCGTTCAAAATCGTTTCTTTTGTTGGTTTCTGCCCGTTTTGCCATTGAGGAGAGCCTTGCGAAGCAATGAAATCTGCTGCGGCATTAATGATTTCTACCACTTCTTCTACTTCTTCTTTCCTTGTTTGCCGAATATACATCCAGTTTCCTCTTTTCTATTCCTTTTTCATTTACATTATCTAATCATTGGATCACTTCATATAGTTCCTGAACTTTTGAATAATATTTAAGCCAATCTTTTGGATGATCTAGCAGGTGACTAATAAGTTCCAAATGATGCATAAGTGACCACTTTTTCAACACTCCCAGTCCAGGGAATTTTTGTTGCTGGTAAAGAGCCAATAATTCAATCATTCCTGAAGTAATCAAGAGTTGATGATGGTGACGCATGATCCATCTTTTCATTTTATCTCCTGCTTCAAGAAACTTCAATGCTTGGTCTTTAGCAGAGTCGTTACTGTCAGAGACAAAATGTTTCACGCGTATATTGCCGTAAGCATCAATATACGTTAGATGGATAGCAAGCGCTCGGCTAGGGAACCCTTTATCGAAATAACGGCTACCTTCGATCGTGAAATCAGAAAATCCAATATATCCGTCTGCGTGGAAAAAAAGATAGTCATCACTAAAAAAGTCATCTGTTTTATCTGCATAACTTTCAACATGCTTTCTCGTTTGAAAAGAGTCACGGATCACAATTTTGTTTTCGGGAAGCCAGATGCGAAAGCGACTAGTATCTGGTATCAAAAATTTCGAATCAACTCCTGCCAGCTGTTTCCACACCTCTGTATCTTTTGGGTAGTGCTGTCCATCGAAAACAAGAAACGCTGGAGGTGAATCCAGTACTTCACTGAGATTTTCTGGCGTTAAGATCTGTGCAGGGACGACAGAGCTATTTTCTTTGACTTTCCAACTGTGCACATGCTGATCGAATAATTTGAATTGTCCTACTTGGGGATTTTGGATCACAGCGATTGGATGGTGCTTTTTTTGAAATAATTCGATCACATTTTTAAGCGTAGCGGAATCACGTACTGGTTCGATCACTGGTTGGATTTTATTGGAGAGCAATCCTCGCGACAGTACTTCTTTTAATGCTAATAGGTCAAATTGTTTTCCTCTTAAATAAGGATAGTACATATTTTTCACTCCAATGGCTCTGTAGGCAACCGACGGATCTGCTGTTGTTGCCTCAAATATTCATAATCATGCTGAAGCGCGATAACTTCTTCTTGCAACTCATTGATTGCCTGACTAGCTATTTCCTCTAAAAACCGTTCATAATATCGTTCGTTAGAAAATGGATTTTGGTTTTCTGAACGTCTTTTCAATTCTTTGTACAATTGATCTGTTGGAAAATATTTTACGCCTCGCTCCATTTGCTTTGCTTTTCTTACTTCCCTGAATAAAGAAGCCATGAAGCGGTTTGTCAAAGCTTCTTCCGGTACAGCAAGCTCTTTCTTTGCTGCTTTTTTCGCAATCAGAAATGTACCAGAGGCAGGCATCTCCTCTTCAACCGTGTACGGACGATACACTAAAACACCTATTCCTGTAGGGATTTCAGTTTTTACTTCTTCATATAGTTTACTTGGTAAAACAAAATAATTATAATGTCCAACAAATGACAGTTTGGCTGTAGAGCGAAAATCTGCTTTTGTCACTTTCAGCTCATAGCATCGCCATTCTCGGCTTCCATCAAATTTTGTCAAGCAGCTAAGCGTATCTACAATTCCTTGGTCATCAGGCATCGTGACTTCTTCTACAACCAAGCCGCCTTGCTCGATGCAATATTGGTATAACGAGGATTCTATTTCGATGGTTAGCGGGGTCTTCATGTTTTCTACCTCCGAACATATTTTCGATTTACATTTTACATGAAATGGTTTTAAAATACTAGGCAGAATATACAAGAAACAAAAAATAGAAATGGTGCCAGCCACGCTAGCACCATTTCTATTTTTCAGATTGACTGATGGATAGAACGTTTTTCTAAATACTGTTGCACTTTTTCGATCCCGATACAAATGACCCAATAAATCAGTGCAACTAAAATATAGAGAGAAAAATAATCGAATGTCCGACCGCCTATGATCTTTGCTTTTTGAAATATTTCTGGCACTGTGATTGTTGCTGCTAACGAAGTACCTTTCACTAGATCCATAGCTACGTTACTGAGTGCCGGTACCGAGATTCGAAAAGCTTGCGGCAAAACGATATATTTCAATACCCCAAAGAAAGAAAAACCAGAAGCTAAACCAGCGTCCCACTGACCTGAAGAAACGCCTGCTAGTGATCCTCGATAGATTTCACCAATAAATGCACTGCTGGTAATCGTAAAGCAGATGACTGAAGCCGTTAAGGCACTTAATTGATAAGGTAACCCGAAATATAACAGAAACAGCAGGACTAGTGCGGGAATGCCTCTAAAGAACGATAAATAAAAACGAATAAATACATTCAGAGGCAGCCAATCCAAAAGACCTAAAACTGTCAAAAGCAACCCTACCAAATTTCCTAAAAGAAACGACACGAAGCCAATCCCTAATGTGTATACCAAGCCTTGCAGTACGAAAGGAAGCGAAGTCCACATGAGGGAAAAATCAATTAGAGGAAAGTACATCACTCACTCACCGACTCAGCCATCGTTTCTTTCGGTTTGACTGAAACATCAGTTTGAAAATATTTTTCAGATATTTTCTTTGTCGTCCCATCTTCTTTCATCTCTTTTAATACGCCATCGATTTTCTTTTTCAGAGCATCATTTCCTTCTTTCAATAAAAAACCACTTTCGTTTTCATTGAAATAAACGTTCTCCAGTATTTTTACAGGGATATCTGGTAAAGCAGATACGGCCATTTTCTGCAGATAATAATCATTTAGAATAACATCTGTTCGACCATTTGCTACATCGCTTAAATACTGATCATTCGTGGCATTGTCATATGTGACTAATTTAGCTCCGTGTTTTTCCGCTAAACGCATATAGCTAGTATTGGGTTCACCAGCTGCTTTTTTCCCTTTAAGATCTTCAAGTGAGTGGATTCCTGAATCATCTTTTTTTCGTACGATCATACTGTCAAATGAATATTTGAAAGGCTCTGAAAGGGAGAATTTTTTTTCTCTTTCTTTTGTGATACCAAAATCGTTCGCAGCAAAATCTGATTCTCCTTTTGAAACAGAAGTGATTTGTCCATCCACGTTGTATTCTTTAAAGGAGATTTTGACATTTAACCGTTTAGCCACCTCTTTTGCCAAATCTACGTCATAACCAACTAATTCATTTTGATCATTATAATAAGATGCGGGAAACAGTGTGCCAGAAGTCGCTACTACTAATTCTTTCTTTTTTTCTACATTACTCCAGCTGTTATCTTCCTGATTAGCGGCAGCTGTACCGCAAGCGCTTAAAATAAAAAAGGCACTAGTTATTAGAGCAAACAATCTTTTTTTCTTCATTCTTCTTCTCCTTGTTTCTGCTATTTCCATGGATTTGGTAAATGGAACTGATGATTTGCTTCAAATAGATAGCCGATTTGAAATAGCAAATCTTCTCTTCCTCTGGCAGCCATAAATTGGATTCCTAGAGGCATGTTTTCTTTTGTCAAATGAGTAGGCAAGCTGATTGCTGGTTGTCCAGTCAGATTAGCCAACTGTGTATAAGGTGTGATCTTCAAGCTCTCCTCAAACATGGAAGAAACAACGTCTAAAGCTTCTACTTCAGAACAATCACTGATGTGTTCCATCTGTGCTCTTATCGCATCACTTTGCAAATCTTCGCTGATTTTAGGGGCGGTAAATGCAGTCGTTGGTGAAAGGAATAGATCGTATTCTTGATGTAGGTTTTCCATGACAATTGCTGCTTCATCCCATACATGCAGAGAATCGATGTAAGTAGCGGCAGAGAGCTTCTGACCATATTGGAACAAAGTCCAAGAAATGGGTTCAAGTTCTTCTTTTCTGACAGCTCGCTGGATGCCTGTTTCAATCGAGCGGATCATTGCTGCTGTTTCTGCGCCATTCATCTGATAATAAGACGTGATCAGTTTACGACCATCTAGTGGGTAAGGAATCTCTGTCAAATCATGCCCTTCTTTTCCAAGGAAATCTACAGCTTTTTTTACAGCAAGTACTGCCTCTTCACTAATCTGTGAGTGGATCGGTGAATCAACACAAAAAGCTATCTTCAACCGTTTTTTTCTTGGATGTGTTTGCCACTCAACTGGCGATACTTGATATGGCGCACCGGAATGGATACTTCTCATCCCATAAAATAAAGCCTCCGTGTCTCTCATAGAAACTGTCAAGCCGAAATCAATAGCAGCTCCTTGCCATCCTCTCCAAGCATATGGACCAACTGGCATCGTCCCTCGCGAAGGTTTCAGCCCAATCAATCCGCAAAACGAAGCGGGTATTCTAATAGAACCACCGCCATCACTAGCACCAGCTAAAGGAACGATTCCTGATGAAACTGCAGCAGCAGCTCCTCCACTTGATCCGCCCGGTGTACATTCAAGGTTCCAAGGGTTTCTTGCTGGGCCATAGATGACTGGGTCTGTAATATTTTTGAAACCAAACTCTGGCGCATTGGTTTGTCCAAAAGGAACTAGACCTATCGCTTCTGCTTGCCACACATAATTAGATGTATGAGAAGCTCGGTGTGTTTCAAATAAACGAGATCCTGAAGTAGCTAGCCATCCCTTTTTTTCTTGACCGAGCATTTTTAAAGGAAATGGGATACCAGCCAATGGCCCTTTTTCTGACTGGGGAATCAATAGCTCGTGGGAATTACTCTCGAATGGTTCAAGCGCGACAAACGCATTCAATTCATGATTTTGCTTCTTTATTTTTTTCTGTATATCCGTAACTAGTTCTTGAAAGCTAAATTCTTTTTCTTTAAGCTCTTTTGCTAATTCTGTTGCATCATTCATATTATCCTCCTTTTTGCCTCTGTTATTTTCCCACAAGTTCGTCTAACATACAATGAGTACGCTTGCACAGGAATGAACAGACGAGTGTTTTTTATAAAAAAAGACGAAGATCAATCATGACCTTCGTCTCTTTGCCATGAAATGGTGCGTAATTTGCCTTTAAATTCGTCAATTGACGTATATCCTTTTTCTGACATAATCTGCGTTAATTCTTTTATGATTCTAGAAAAAATTTCCGGCCCTTCTTTATGAAGCTCGGTACCAATCTGTAACATGCTTGCGCCACATAGCAGATGTTCAAATGCATCTTGTCCTGTCCGAATCCCACCTGTACCAATGATTTGGATTTCTGGTTTCAAACGTGTATAAAAAGCGCGAACATTTGCCAAAGCAGTCGGCTTGATATACTCTCCACCAATGCCGCCGAACCCTTCTTTTGGTTTGATGACTACTGCTTCTTGTTCTGTATCGATATACAAACCATTGCCCACACTGTTGATAGCATTGACATAGGTCAATGGAAACTGATTCAAGATATCAGCCATCTGATCAAAATGAACAAAATCAAAATAAGGAGGCAATTTGATTCCTAGCGGCTTAGAAAAGATGCTGAATACTTCTTTCAGTGTTTCATAAGTGGCCTCAAAATCGTAAGCTAGTTGTGGTTTTCCAGGCACATTGGGACAAGATAAATTTAATTCAGTGATCCCATTAAACCCACTTTTTTCTATTTTCTCAAGCATTTCCAAGTTTTCCTGGACACTCATCCCGGCAATGGAAAAAAATAACGGTTGATTTTGGTTTTCCTGCACTTTTTCATACGCAAGAGCATACTCTAGATAATAAGAAAAACCTAGGTTTGGAAGTCCCATAGAATTGATACTGCCTAAAGGAACATCAAAATAGCGTGGTTCGGGATTTCCTTTTCGTTCATTGATCGTACAGCTCTTAGTGATAAATGCTCCTGCTTCTGAATGAGCCAGTTCATCTAATTCCTGGGTAGTCATGCAGTGGACACCAGATGCATTCATCAAAGGATTGGCAAAGATATGATTGGCAAAGGTCGTTTCTAAACTCAAGTAAATCGCTCCTTCAAACAAGTTATTTTATCTAGTGTATCATGACTAAAAGAAAAATCAACTCTTGTTTTCCGAAGAAATTCTTAATCATCTTGTTCAGTTGACAGTACTTCGCCTGTTTGGCTATTGATCTTGACTGATGTACTTTGATTGCCGTCTTTTACTTTGACTTCCCAATAAGTAGTACCTAAATCTTTATCCAAATCCCAATCTGTTGCCGTACCGCTTCCTACTTTGTCGACGGCGATTTTTGCTGCTTCCTCAATCGTGATCAATTTATCAACATCCAGACCATCTTCTTTTTTCTTTTGACCATTTTGTTCATCTCGATCTAGAGTTCCTGGATTCTCTGTCTCCATTTTTTCATTTTGAGCATCA
This sequence comes from Enterococcus sp. FSL R5-0957, assembly GCF_038008005.1. Lineage (NCBI taxonomy): Bacteria > Bacillati > Bacillota > Bacilli > Lactobacillales > Enterococcaceae > Enterococcus > Enterococcus sp. FSL R5-0957. Next base: position 1,277,198 of record NZ_JBBOYG010000001.1, on the reverse strand, counting down.
ATTCTTGCTTCGTATTCTTTTTGATCATCGACACCTTCTATCTTGTAGAAGTAAGATCCCCAATCACTATCTAATTCCAAACTAGTAATTGCAGTATCTGGGTATTTATCTTGGAACAATTCGATCGCACGAGCTGCAGACACTTTGATATCTGACTGAGTACTTGCTTCACTAGAACTTTTTGTCTGGCTAGACGAAGATGTTCTTGCTTTTGTTGAGGAGTCCGATACCTGTGAAGAGCGCTGTTCGCTACTGGAAGACGTATTCCCAGATGTGCCTTGATTGGTATTTGATTGACAAGCAGCTAAAAACAAAGCTGCAAATAAACTAGTATAAATAACAGTTTTTTTCATTGATTCGATCCCCTTTGTTATAAAATAGTATTCTATTACAAGTATAACGAAGAAAAAATTTTCTGTCATGTTTAAAAATTAAAGAACCAAATTTTTATTATGAAAATATAAAGAAAAAGAAACTAAGCTTTAGAGACAATCCTAGAAGTTAGACAAAAAATCTCACTTCTGGAGCATCATAAAACTTAGCTTCTTTTTAAATAGTCTTTAAACAGTACTTTTGCCTCAATTATGCACGATGCATTGGGATGTCATTGTTTCCAGGTTGAACAAGCAAATATTGAATCACATCGATATTACTTGATTCAAATGAAGCTGCACAAGCTTGTAAATATAGATCCCACATTCGATAGAAGGAATCACCCATTTCTTTCGTGACTCGATCTTGGACTTGATGAAAATTCTTTGTCCAATGTTCTAATGTCAATTGGTAGTCACGACGTAAGCTTTCCAAATCAATCAGTTGCAAATCGTTTTTTGTAATATTATCAACTAATTCAGTAACACCAGGGACATAACCGCCAGGGAAAATATATTTATTGATCCAAGCATTTGTCGCACCGCCTTGTTGTCGGCTGATTCCATGGATCAAAGCTGTTCCTTTTGGTTTCAATAAATCTTTTACCACTTTGAAATAACCTTCAAGATTTTCAGAACCTACATGTTCGAACATACCTACACTTGTGATATGATCAAACGTTTCGCCTTTTAGTTCGCGGTAATCCATTAATAATACACGGCATTTATCTTCTAAATGTTCTTCTTTTATTCTTTTGGTAATCAAATCGTATTGTTCTTCACTTAGTGTGATCCCAGTTGCCTTGACATTATACTCTTTGGCAGCAGTGAACATCAATGTTCCCCAGCCACAACCGATATCAAGCAACGTTTCGCCTTCTTTGATAAAGAGTTTGTCTAAGATATGATGGACTTTATTGATTTGTGCTTGTTCCAACGTATCTTCAGGTGTGTTGAAATAGGCACAAGAATAAGTCAAAGTTGGATCTAGCCAAAGTTTATAAAAGTCGTTACCTAAGTCATAATGCGCATGGATATCTTCTTTGTTTTTTTGTTTCGTATGTTTTTCTTTCTTTGGCAGCCATTTTAGATAATCTTTTCCTCGTAAAAAGCTGTTTGCTTGCTGATAAGCATCGTTGATCAATGCTTGGATACTTCCCTCGATCTCGATTCGATGATCCATATAGGCTTCTCCTAGTGCCAAAGAAGCGTTACTTGTAATCTCTTTCATTGGGATTTCTTCATGGATATTGATTTTGATTTGGGGAGGAGTGTCCGTATCTCCGTATTGTTTCGTTGTACCGTCCCAATAATTTACTTCGACAGGGAGCGAGAAAGAACGTGAAAATAATTGATTGTATAAAGTTTTCTCTAACATGATTTTCCTCCTTAAAAAAACTACCCTATTACGTTAATACTAAAAAAGAAAAGAATCAACTAAGAAGTTTAATTTTTTCAGAAATTTTTCAAAAACTACTTTATTTTTCATTTTTTTCACATTCATTGTCGCATAAATCGCTTAAACTTGTCATTCGACACGCTTATCTTTGAATCTTGTTTTGACAAAAACCCATAAAAGCAGCAAGACAGTTATCGTTGTTTGGACACTTAGCATCAAGATAAAGTCAAAGTGGATAAACCCTACAACTGCTGCTGCCATGGAACCTATTCCCATAACATTCAGCATCAAATTTGCACTCTCTTTGAATGTATGAATGGATGAAAGTTGGCTTTTTCTTGTCATCCACAAGAAAAAGGAAGCCCCGAATAAAATGAGACTCGTCATGACAAATAGGACAAGACCAAGACTTAAACTATAAGATAAAATGATTGTTGGACGATTACTGGCATAAAATTCTCTTTCTAAAAATCGTTGGAAATCTTCGGGCGTACGTACAGAATCTGGTTGGAAAGATGGGCTATAATTCATCGTATAGCGGCGTATACCAGATTTATCCTTTTGTTGGATCACCCATTGTTCCTTTTCAAAATCAATAAAAGTTCCATGATCGGATTGTTGTTTCTCAGATAAAGACACACCTACCAAAATTTCAGGGGTCACAGCTATCGTTTGTTGCGATGATTGTAACCCAGTTTCAGATAATTCAAGTTCAGAAAATTTTTTGGTTCCTTGTTCATCGATCAGCGAATGAACGGATAGAAATTGTTCTAATGGAATCGCTTGGATCTGATTGGCATAAAAAAGAGTCACAGGCATGACCATCAAGGAAACTAAAAATACAAATATCAAGAAAAATTTAGGCCATGATAATAGTTTGCGTCCCGCAAACACTTGAGTTGGCGTACGTAATGCGGAAAAATAGTTTAACGGAAATGTTTGCATGATACTCTGCTCCTATCCTTTTGTTCCGCCAGATGTCAGGCCGGTAACAAAGTTCTTTTGTAAAAAGAAGAATAATAGACAAATCGGTAGTGCAATCAAAATTGCCCCAGCAGCAAAAAGAGAGACTCTTTGGTTTGTCACATCAGAAATAAATGTTTGTAAGCCGACAGCAACGGTCTGATTTTTAGGTGTTCGAAGCAGGAACTCAGCTAACATGAAATCCCCAAAAGGTCCCATAAAAGCCCATAATGCTTGAACGGCGAGCATCGGTTTGACAAGCGGTAATACAATCTGGAAAAAAATCCTGAAATGCCCTGCCCCATCAAGTTTAGCAGATTCATCTAAATTTATTGGTACAGTGTCAAAGTATCCTTTCATCAGCCAAGTATTCATTGGAATTCCACCGCCTATATAGATCATTGTCAAGAACCAGTACTTATCTAGCGCCTCTAATAGGAAAGCCATGACATAAAAGGCAGTCAATGCTGCCATAGTCGGTACCATCTGAATCACTAAAAAGAACATCAAACTTGATTTGCGGCCGATAAAACGATAACGGCTATACGTATAGCCAGCTAAAGTTACTACAGTTACTTGTACGATCATCGTTAGGACAGAGATGATTAACGTATTTTTATACCAAGTCCCGTAAAGTGTTTCACTGAATAGCCGAGTAAAGTTTCCTAAAGTCCAGTCACTTGAAAGATCTAAACTAAAAGCTGCAATATTTCCTGACTTGAAGGCAGTACTTGCTGTGATCAAAAGCGGATAGATGATAATGACTGACAGTATTAAAAGAAAAAAGTAAGTAAAAAAGTGAGAAAGTCGTTTTTGGAATCGAGCACTCGAATGAAATTTTTTCATTGTTAATCCCCCATATTGAACGCATTTGTCTTTTTAAATACCAGCAATGACACACAGATAACGATGATGGAGATAATCAACGTGATTGCTGAAGCCATAGAATATTGCGGAGAAGTTCCAGTCGTAAGTTTATAGATCCAGGAAATAAGAATATCAGTAGAACCAGCTCCTCCGCCTACGCTTCCGGGACCACCATTGTTAAACAGATAGATCATGGAGAAATTATTGAAATTCCCCGTATACTGTGTAATAAATGTTGGCGCTGCCACTAGGAAGACAGCAGGAAGCGTGATGTTTGAAAAGCGCTGCCATGCATTTGCTCCGTCGATTTTTGCTGCTTCATATAAGTCTTCTGAAATCGATTGTAAGATTCCTGTAACCATCACATAGATATAGGGAAATCCTAACCAGCCCTGCACTAAGATAATTGCTACTTTCGTCCAGTTGGGATCTGTTTTCCAAGAGATTGCACTGATATCTACAAAAGGAAGCTGGTTTAGGAAAGGAATCACTTGAGTATTGATGGCTCCTACGCTGTCGTTGAATATATTCGAAAAACTCATGATAGTAATAAAAGCTGGGACCGCCCATGGTAATAAGAAAATGATACCGAAAATACGTTTGAATTTAATAAATTTCTGGTGAGCAACAACCGCTGTGAGAATACCAAGGGTGATTTGCAAAGTTGTTGCACATAAAGTCCAAATCACGGTCCACGAAAAGACTGCAAAAAAAGTATTACGATATGAGCTTAAAAAGAAGATACTAAAAAAGTTTTTAGCCCCTACCCAATCAATCAAACTGGCTGGTGGAATATGATTGAAGTCATAATTAGTAAATGCAGTGAACAATGTAACTAGGACTGGGAAAATGATCGTAAAAATCATGAGAAGATAAGCGGGAAGTGTCAATAGATAAGGAAAACCTTCATCACCTATATTATGTATGACTTCCTTCATCGTCCGATTGATTTTTTTGCCCTCTTGACGCATCTTCGCTACTCGATAAGCGTCTAAAAGATTCAAACCGTAAAAAATCAAGAAAATGATTGTAATGATGAATTGCAAAGTGCCTTCAATCAAAATAAATAATGAATGATCTTCCATTGGTATACTTCCCAAAGTAACCAATCCTACCGATGCATGAAATCCGCCCAGAAGCATCTGACCAATGAATAGGACGAATATGGCGAAAAAAACGATACCTTTAAAAGCTTGGCCATTTACAAACTGCCCCATCCCTGGAATAAGTGAACAAAGCGTGATTTTTTTTTCGTTGATATTGCTTGTTTTATCTTGCTGCATCTGAATGCCCCCTCTAAACTTGCTAAACCGCAAACTGCTTTTAAGATAATGGCAACAAGAGCAAGATAATTTTCCATCTCGCTCTTGCCACTTTTATCTGAAGCACCTGTTCCATTTTTTATAAAAATGGACGGTTATCATTTTAATCAGTATTTTTGTTCTATGGCTTCACTGATTGTTTTTACTGCTTCATCTGCGGATTCTTTTGGTGTTTTTGAACCTGATGCTGCATCGAACATCAAGTTTTCTGCACCTGTCCAAACTTCGCCCATTTCTGGGATGTTTGGCATCGCTTGAGCTGTTTCATATTGTTCAATCACAGCTGTTGTTAATTCATCGTTTTTAGCCTTTGCTGTTTCCCTAGCTTGTTGGTTTGCAGGGATTTCATTTACCATTTCAAAGAATTTTTCTTGATTTTCCTGATTCGTTACATAATCAAGCCATTTTTGAGAGAGGTCTTTGTTTTTAGCATAATTGCTGACTACCCATCCTTTTCCTCCGCCAAACGGTTGATAAGGCTGTCCATTATTTAGAGTAGGGATTTTAGCTACACCATAATTGATATTGTTTTCTTTGTATGTCTGCGCTTGCCATGGACCGTCAATGATTGCTGCAGTTTTATTGGACATGAATTGCTGGCTGGCGAAGTCTCCTGCACTTTTTATGTCTTGCATTCCCTTTGGCCAAACATTTTTGAACCAATCTGTTGCATAAGAGATTCCTTCTACAGCACCTGCATTATTCAAACCGATATCTGAAGGATTTGTACCATCATCACCAAATACATAGCCACCGTGACCTGCAATTAAACCATAGGAATAATAAAAGTCAGTCCATTTAGCTAAAAATCCTGTATTTTTTCCTGCTTCTGACTCAAAAGCAAAACGACTGTCTTTGGATAGATTCTCCAAATCTTTAAACGTTGATGGTGCTGTATCGACTAAATCTTTGTTATAGTACAAAACAAGGGTCTCGATTACTGCAGGTTCTCCGTAGATTTTTCCATCATAAGTCACTTGGGCTTTGTCTGTTTCATCGTAAGCTGCTTCATTTCCCAGTTTTACTTCCGCCAGATGTCCTTGCTGTCCTAACGCACCGATCCGGTCATATGCTGCCATCATAACGTCAGGTCCCTTTCCAGCAGGCCCATCTAACGCTAATGATTCCAACTGATCGAACATGTCCTTTTCTACTAGCTTGATTTTCACATCGTTTTCTTTTTCGAAAGTGTTTTTTATTTCGTTTATATAATCTTTATATCCAGAATCAACGGAAACTGTTAACGTTTTTCCTTCATCGGCTTCCCCTTCTGCTGAAGAGTTACCATTGCCACAAGCCGCTAATCCGCCTAAGATTCCTAAAGAGATTAACCCTAAACCCAACTGTTTCACACTTCTTTTTTTCATCTTCATTTCCTCCTGTGTATTCAACGTGCTGTTACACCCTTATTATAATGTGCACAAATCTTCATTTGCAAACGCTTTCTTTTTGTTACCGGTAACAGTTTTCAACACATGATCAAAAATCCGTATTGTCGTATCTCTGCTTTCCCGTCTTCTAACAACTGACAATTTTGACTAAGAATCACCTCATTTTCCTGTTCTACTACCCAAGGTTCTTTTGACTGATTAAAGTAAACATAGATGATCTGTCCCTCTAGTTCCCGTGTGAAATAGAGCTTATCTTCACGATCATTTACTATTAGCCACTGAGTAGAACCTTCAGAAATAATCTTAGACAACTGTTTCCTTAGAGAAACAAGTTCTTTTATAAAACCGAATAGCTCTAGATCTTGTTCCTCCTTCTCCCATATCATACATTTGCGGCAATCCGGGTCATCTTCACCAGTCATCCCTATTTCTGTCCCGTAATAGATACAAGGAGACCCTTTTTGAAGAAACATAAAGGCCATCACAGACTTCATCAATTCTTTGTTACCTTGGCAAAGGGTCAAGATCCTGGCAGTATCATGAGAATCTAATAAGTTGAATGTTCCTTCGTTCACCTGATCTCTGTAAAGCATTTGCTGATGATTCATTCCACTGACCATTTGTGAAGCTGTGATTTTCTTTTTTGCAAAATAATCTTTAATCGAATCTGTAAATGCATAATTCATCACTGCATGGAATTCATCCCCTTGCAGCCAAGCTTGAGAGGAATGCCAAATCTCTCCAAGTATATAGATGTCTGGTTTGATTTCTGTAACTGCTTCTCTGAATTTTTTCCAAAAATGATGATCGACTTCATTAGCAACATCAAGACGCCATCCATCAATATCGAATTCTTTTATCCAATAAGTTGCGATATCCAGCAAATATTTTTGCACTTCTGGATTTGCTGTATTTAATTTCGGCATGAATGGAGTAAAAGCAAAAGTATCATATGGGATATTTTCAGCAGTTTCTGGTAAGTCAGTCATCTGATAAGAATCTACTGGGAAAAAACGGATGTGGAACCAGTCTTTATAGATCGATTTTTCTCCGTTTTTGAGAACGTCTTGCCACTGTGGTGAATGGACACCCATATGATTGAATACAGCATCGAACATGATACGTATCCCTCTTTTATGTGCTTCATCAATCAAGTTTTTTAAAAGTTTTTTATCGCCAAAAGCGGGATCCACCTCATAATAATCAATCGTATCGTATTTATGATTGGATGTGGCTTTAAATATGGGACAAAAATAGATGCCATTGATGCCAAGGTCCGTCAAGTAATCCAAATGATCCATCACACCTTGCAAATCTCCCCCGAAGAAGTCTTCTCGATCTGGATCTTTACTTCCCCAAGGTAAAGTGTGTTCGGGGTCATTTGCTTTGTCCCCGTTTGCAAATCTTTCGGGAAAAATTTGATACCATACTGTTTCTTTTACCCATTCTGGAATAGTGAATCGATCGATTTGATGAAAATAAGGTATTTGAAAATAAAAATTTGGTTCAGTAATCACATTTTCTCGATAAGGAAAAATTCCTTGATCACCGTAAAAACAGTCCGTGTTATCTTCCCCAACAACATGGAACGCATACTGTAAGCGCCTTGTTTCGCTCGTCACTTCAATTTCCCAATAATCATGAACATTGGTACTTAGACATTTTTTCATTGGTCGTTGTTTTTGATACCATTTTTCAGTTGTTATGGTATATGGATCTCCACATAGCACATATACTTTTTTGATATCATTTTTCCTAGTACGAAGCCGAATACGAAATCTTGTATTCGTATATAGAAATGCATATTCACTTTCCGGTCGATGATAAATTGCAGCTGTATCCATTGATTTCCTCCTTGTGTTTTAATATGACGTCATCACTATAAGTGATAGAGAAGCAAAAGACAACGCTTTCAAAAATGTTATCGGTAACAGTTTTTTGATACCGAATTTTTATTTTTTAAACTTGCCAAATAGATAGACTTAAAACTTTTAAAAGTTTTAGTCTACTTCCTGTACTATTTAGTGTCCTGAATTTATCTTAAGCGATCAATTTCTCCAATTTTCTAAAGTAAAAGTTTTTTAACAGTTTTTAACGTAGAAGTATATTCTAGAAGAATGAAACATAATAATTTAGTCTAGCTTAATTTTTTTATTAATTAAAGTTAACTTAAGGTGAAAAGTAAGTTATAATAAGATAAGAGTATTATTAATGAATTAAGGAAGTGGATAAATGAAAGAAACGAGACAATTTATATGGACATACATTAAGATTATTTTTGCCCTCTTCATATTAGGAGTCGCTATCAATATGTTTTTAGGGCCTCATCATATTGCTGCTGGAGGTGTCAGCGGTCTAGGAATATTACTGGAAGCTGCTTTAGGCTTTGACCGAGCTATAGTTATTTTAGTGTTGAATATCGTTATGTTGGTACTAGCTCTTCTATTTTTAGGTAAAAAACCCTTTTTTAAAGTACTTTTCGGAAGCTTGGTTTTTCCTTTAATCATTGCAATAGTTCCAGAAACAATGATTACTTCAGATCGGTTGTTGTCTGTCATTTTTGGAAGTGCGATTTTTGCTTTAGGAGTTGCGATTTTATATAAAAACAACTCTTCTAGCGGCGGTACGACGATCCCTCCCCTCATTTTTAAAAAATATTTCCACTTGAATACTTCGATTGGCTTATTTTTTACAGACGCATTCGTTGTTTCTCTTAATCTGTTTGTTTTTGGAATAGAAGAGTTTCTTTATGCTATTTTATCTATTGCAATCACTTCAATTGTCATGACTTATATCGAAACAGGTATCAATCGAAAGAAATCTGTTATGGTCATGAGTGAACATTATTTGGAAGACATCCGCCTTCGCTTAAGTGCTGAGATTGGACGTGGCCTTACCCTGCTAGAGGCAAAAGGCGGGTATAATCGAAAGTCAAAAGAGGTTTTATTGATCGTTGTGACTGATCATGAATTTTCCCAAATGAAACCATTGATAGAAGAAATCGATCCAAGTGCCTTTGTCATTGTCAGCAGCGTAGCAGAAGTAATGGGACGCGGATTTACTTATCATCCAATCGAATGAGTTGGTAAGTAAATCCGCTATTGAGTTGGTAAGTAAATCCGCTATTTTTTTGAATGCGTTTTCTTTAGCTGGTATAATAAAAGAATCTAGTAACTGTTCGACTGAAAAGGAGAGGAGATCTTTATGCATAAAGGAGCGGAAATCGATTTTGTATTAAATGATAGTTTGAAAGCACTAGAACTGTATCAAACAATCTTTGATGAAATACAACTGATTGAGGCAACAGATTACCCTAGAGGCAATAATGAAGTCATTTTTACCTTGTATGGCACGAGATTCCATATGCTGGATGAAAACACGTCTCTTGGTTTGACTGCTCCTACTGCTGAACATCCAAATACGATCTGGTTCAATATCATCGTCTCTGATATCGAGGACACACATAATAAAGCATTACGAAATGGCTGTGTAGAGATTCAAGAAATGACAGAAATGATGGACTTTGGTGTGACTAACTCAATGTTCAGAGATCCTTTTGGTTATTTATGGATGCTTCATCAGGTCCATCGTGAAGTAAGTTTTGAAGAAAGAAAACAACTTTTTGAGAAATATATGTAATGTTTATGATGAGATTATTTTTTGTCTCTGATATTTTTTGTATATGTTTGCTATTCGAGAAAGCGCGTCTGTTTCATGTGCTTTCTCTTATTTATCTTATGCCAATCCATTTCTTTGCTTTCCACAATTATATTGTGTAAAATTCAATTGTATAAAATATAATTAAAGGTGGTAATTTTATGAAAAAAATGTATTCTACGAAAATGATCAACACAGGCGGACGCTCTGGAGAAGTGCATAATCCCGATCGTACATTCGAATTGAATATTGCAGCTCCTGGTAAACGCGTCGAAAATGCAACCAACCCTGAACAATTGTTTGCAGCTGGTTTCAGTGCATGTTTTAACAGTGCATTAGAATTGATCAAACAGCAAAAAAATATCTCTGGGGCTTCTACTGTCAGTGCACAAGTTTCCCTTTATTCAGAAAGTGAAACGAGCTTTGTCTTAGATGTAGGGATTGAAGGATCTATCGAAGGTCTTTCTCTGGAAGAAACGCAAGAATTATTAGAGGCAGCGCATAAAGTGTGTCCGTATTCAAAAGCTACAGCTGGAAATATAGAAGTTACTCTGAAAGCAGTTAGTGAATAGACTTTTTTGTGTAAATCCGCTATGATACACTATAGTAAAACAGCGGAGGTGGAAAAATGGAAGATCTATATTTAGTTAATCAAGTATGTTTTCCTTTATATGCCGCCTCTAAGGAAATCATTAGACACTACACTCCCCTCCTCAAGCCGCTGAATCTTACCTATACCCAGTATCTTGTGATGTTAGTTTTATGGGAAAAGAAAAAGACTTCAGTGAAAGAGCTAGGAAATGATTTGTGTCTGGATTCTGGTACGCTGACTCCCTTACTAAAAAAGTTAGCAGAAAAAAATTATATTAATCGTCAGCGTGAAACGGGTGATGAAAGAATCGTAAATGTTACGCTGACTGCTCAAGGTGCTGCGTTGCAAAAACAAGCAGAAGGTATTCCACAAAAGATCAAGTCTTATCTTCCACTTGAACAGGAAGAATTGGATACACTGCAACATCTGACCCGAAAAATGCTAGATAATTTTCATCAAGACCAGAAAAAGGGCTGAAACTGCTAGATGAACGATTTTATGAGGAAAACCAACTCATAAGATAACGTCATTTAGCGGTTTTTCTTTTTGCTCTTTCTCTTTCTTATTTTCATATTCCATCATATAATGAATAACGTGTTTATTTTTTGTTATTTGGAGGTTGTCGATTTGACCGTTTATCAGCGTTTTTTGGCGAATGAAAAAATACGCCGTCTCACTGTTTTATTATTTGTCGTTTTTGTTCTTTTCTTAGTTAGAAGTATGATTACAACCATTTTGCTCACATTTATCTTTACTTATTTGATGATTCATCTTGTTCAAATCATTCAGCGATTTGTCCGAATCCCTACAGGTGTTTTAGCTATCATGATTTATACACTGATCGTTTACCTTATCTATCTGGCATTCACAAAGTATATCCCGATGCTTATTCATCAAACATTTGACATGATCCAGTCCGTTATTGATTTTTACGAGCATCAGCCAAAAGATGCAGATCCTGTTTTACAATATATCCATACTTATATTGAGCGAAACGATTTTTTTGAACAGCTTCAAAATGGCGCTTCGATTGCGCTTGGCTATTTACAGGATATAGGAAAAATGGCAGTGGCGTTTGCTATGTCATTCATCTTAAGTTTCTTTTTTATGATTGAAAAGAAAAAAACAATTGTATTCTCAAGATTGTTTTTAAAAAGTGAATTTTCTTGGTTCTTTCAAGATATTTACTATTTTGCCGATAAGTTTGTCAATACATTTGGTTTGGTATTAGAAGCTCAATTTGTTATCGCTCTTTTAAACACGTTGCTCACTACAATCGCCTTGGCTGTATTTGGCTTTCATCAGCTGCTGAGTTTAGCGATCATGATTTTCATTTTAAGTCTGATCCCAGTAGCAGGTGTTATCATTTCTTGTATTCCTCTATCTTTCATAGCTTATTCCCAAGGAGGCATCCGAGATGTTGTTTATATCCTGATTACGATTTTGATTGTCCATCTAATTGAGTCTTATGTGCTGAATCCGAAGTTGATGTCCAGCAAAACAGAACTGCCGATTTTTTATACATTTGTGGTCTTACTTGTTAGCGAACGGTTCTTTGGCGTTTGGGGCTTGATTGTCGGCATTCCGATCTTTACCTTCTTTTTAGATGTATTGAAAGTGAAAAAGATCCCGAACCATCTTCCAAAAGAAACAGATATCCCTTAAAATAAATATGAAGAAAGATAAAGTATGAATGACCCCAAATATCAGATTTCAATCTGGTATTTTGGGGTCATTTTCTGGATATTTCTTTTTATTTGAAAAATGCGTTCACAGACATTATTCAAATGTTAGAGAGATCTGTTTTGTTTAAATCTTTTTGCAGAAAGCATTGTTGCTATACTTAATAGAATGATTCCTCTCCACAGTATAACTTTGTTTTGTGACTCTCCGGATTTTGGTAGCTGTTTATTTTTCGTTTCAGGACTAGCAAAGGTTGTATCCTTGCTACTTTTTAAGGTTTCAGCTGATTGGGCGCTATCAAATATTCGTGATTTTTTATTCAGCTGCTCTTCATTTATTTTTAGAATTGCTAGATTTGATTTTTTACTCTCTTTTTTTCCATCCTCTTGAATTGTTTTTTTGTTTATTTTTTCTGGTATTCCTTGGTCTCTTGCGTCCGTATCTGGTTCTGGAGTCACATCTGGTTTTTCTTCTGGATCTACCTCTGGTTTTTCTGGATTTTCAGTTTCATTATCTGTGTCTGGATTTGTTTCCGGTACTGTTTGGTTTCCAGAATCCGTATCTGGTTCTGGAGTCACATCTGGTTTTTCTTCTGGTTCTACATCTAGTTTTTCTCCAGGGGTTATTTCAGGTTTTGATTCATTGTCTGGCTCTGGTTGAGTTTCTGTATCGGGTTCTTCTCCAGGTTCTATTTCCGGTTTCTGTTCTCCGTCTGGATTTTCTGTAGGCGGTACTTCTGGTTTATTTTCATTTTCTGGTTTATCTGTTGGTTCTTCAACAAGATCTCCTCCTGAGTCGATGGCTGAACCTTGCTCAATTGTCTGCCGCTGACTATACGGCGTTAAATGATGATGATCGTTCGGTAGTCCATCTGATACCTTGACAGTAAAAAGCGCTGGTTTTAACAAGTCCTGATTTAATGTAACGGTGAAGGTAAATATCGCTTGCTTGTGTTGGATAGTCAAAGTGTTCTCGTCATAGCCAATCGACAAAGCGGGATCAACATTCTCAAATGTAACAGCTGATTGTAGTATAGGTGCTAAGTCTCCCGAATAGTCAATTTTTGCTTTGATGGTCGCTGTTTGTCCTTTTCTTAATTTTGCGACTCCTGAATTGAAGGATGAAAATTCATCCTGAAAGGTAATTCGATTGACGTTGGCCCACTTGGTTTCTGTCCATTTGGCTGTTTCTGTCTCCTCTGTGTGGACTGTCTGATTTATAGTAAGCGATAAGCTTAAGGCTGCAAATGTTGATATTAAGATGGTTGAATATCTCATAACTCTCTCACTCCTTGATTTTTTTGTATGCAAGAAATAAGATAGTAGAGATTCTACCTATATGTTTACTGTTTTTTTGTCTAAATTTATGAAAAAAACAGTAATATTTTCAAGTTTTAACAATTTAAGTAAAAAGGAGCCTCTTTCATGTAAACTCAAGAAGCGATTAAAACGTTTCTCTTGAAGAAAAAAAGCAATACAAAATTAGATATTTTTCTTTTCCTATCTGAACATCGTTTCTTTATTACTACACAATATTTAGCAGATCATTTCCATATGTCTGAATCAAATTTTTTACTATACATCAAAGAATTAGAACAAGACTTTGAGCGTCTCAATCTAACAGAACTGCATATTGATAAGCAAAAACCTTTTTTAAAGTTGAATTTTGAAGGAATTGATCCGGCTTACTGCTATTATCGTCTATTTGGAAGATACTGCAACGAATCAGTCAGTTATCAGATCTTGACTTCTTTGTTCAGCTGTCAGACAAATTCGATTATCAGTTTAAGTCAGCAAACAAACTATAGTGCCTCTTATTTGTATACGAAAATGAAAAAGATTAATGCATTTTTAGCATTGTACGGTTTGTCTATCTCCTTTTCTAATAATGGCAGAAAGTCTTTTTCTGGAAAAGAGGTACAAATTCAATATGCAGCATTAGATATTTATTGGAACATCTTTTCAAGTACTGCTACAGAATTTTATGATGAAGATCCGCAAGTAGTGGCTTTTATGATGAATACTTTTTTTAAAAAAGAAGTACTTGACCGACTAAATAGCGGTATGATAGATAAATTATATTTTCTATTAAAAATATGTAAAGAGAATTTTCCTGCAACTTCTGTGAAAGACGTACAAAAAGAATTCACAGAGTATGAATATATTGACTTTTTTATTGATCCCTCTGTAGATATTTTGCGACCTAATCTGCCAATTTGTCGCGAACAACGCATCTTAGTGAATATTTTAGCTCGACTTTCTATCACGAAAATCGAATCGGAAGAAACAAGCTTGGAGCAATACAAACTTTTAAAAAAAGCAAACGTTCCTCATGTTCTTTATTCAAGAGAAATGGTGGAGTCCTTTTGTACTGTATTTGATTTGTTTATACCTGAAAAAGAAAAGATTCTTTACTCATTGGCATTCGCACGAAATAAACTTTATAATGGATTTCTTAACTTCAATCAACCAAATACGCCCCTTCCTACTTTCATGCTTTATCAAGAACATAGCGTATTGAAAGAAGTCCAAACCGCCATTGAACAATTTTATATGGATTTCAGAGAACAAAATCAACACTTGTTACCAGTTATTTTAGAAAAGGAAAATGTGCAATGGATGGTTGAAGACCTAGTACATTTGTATGATCGCTACAAAAAACAGCCGCGAATTGTGATTGGTGTGAACTATACGCGTGATTTTTATATCAGTAAAGATCTGATCGTTAAGATAGAACAAATTTTTTCAAATGAATCGATCAAAATACAAAATGATTTTATGGAGAACTGCAACATCGTTATCAGCGACTGCCCTTTGAAACAATTGCCTTCTCATATCAAAAAAATCTATATTTTAAAAGGAATCATCACACCAGAAGACTGGAAAAAAGTGATTATGAGGATCTTAGAATATATCTTTGAATTAAAAGAAGAAGCACTCATGGATCAATCGAAAAAAGAAAATCAAGTTACTTCCTAGACCAAATAAGATACATAAATCCGAATGCTTATTAACAACCTCCGGATTTATGTATCAAGAATTTGAACATCCTTCTTATTTACATAATAAAATTACAGTTTTTTTCACTAATTATCTTTACTTTTGTTTCCTTTTTCGATTGCTTCCCATAATCCATTTAGATAAACAGCACCTAATGCTCGATCATATAAGCCGTATCCTGGTCTTCCTGTCTCATCCCAGATCGTTCTTCCATGATCAGGACGGATGTATCCGTTAAATCCGTTGTCATACATTGTTTTTAGTATGCGGTACATGTCTAATGAACCGTATTCGGATTTATGCGGTGCCTCATAGAAATCTCGATTAGCTAAAAATTTAATATTTCGAACATGTGCAAATGGGATTCGATCTCTTTGGCAAAATTCTGCTAAAATCCCATATACATCATTTTCTGGATCTTCTGCAATACTCCCTGTACAAAGAGTGATTCCGTTATAAGGGCTGTCTACTATGCGACACAACCAATCTAAATCTTCTCGATTCTTTACGATTCGAGGTAATCCAAAAATCGAGTATGGCGGATCATCTGGATGTACAGCCATTTTGACCCCTACCTCTTCACATGTTGGGATGATTGATTGGAGAAAATAGGCAAAATTTTCTCGAAGTTTTTCTTCGTCTACTGATGCATAGGCTTCAAGCAAGGATTTGATATGAGCTAAGCGCTCAGGTTCCCATCCCGGCAATTCAAATTCATTGCTGGAATGTTCGATGCGCGCGACGATTTCTCTTGGATCATCTGGAATATCATCAGATATAAAAGCTAACGTGGATGAGCCATCTTCTAAGCGGTAGTCAAGGTCAGATTTCACCCAGTCAAATACAGGCATAAAATTATAGCAGATGACTTCTATTCCATATTCTGCCAAGTTTCGGATTGTCTGCTTATAGTTTTCGATATACTGCTCACGGGAAGGTAATCCAATTTTAATGGCATCATGCACATTGACGCTTTCAATTACTTTTAGTGTTAACCCACGAGACTCAATTTCTTCTTTTAGTTCTTTGATCCTCTCCCTAGGCCATACCTCTCCTACTGGTATATCCATCAATGTGCCTACAATCCCTTTGACCGCAGGAATCTGTCTGATTTCATCTAAGGTAATCTTTTCTTCCTGTGATCCGTACCATCTAAAAGTCATTTCCATGATAAATTTCCTCCATGTTCTTGTAAGTAATCCTGTAATGTTTTTCGTACGGCATTTGGTCCTACTACCATCTTGATGAACATTTCTTCTATTTTTCTGCCAAGCTCTGCTTGGTAAAGATCTACACCAAAAATTTCTTTATTTGACAAAATAGGAACCATTTTCTCATGAATATGTGATGTATCTTGCGTACCCAGTTGAATATCGGAAAGCTTATGCTGAAGGTCTGTCAATAGTGGGTCTGGACTCGGGATGAATGGTTTTCCTTGATCATCAATGCCAATGAGGTATCGAAGCCAAGCAGCGAGAGTCAATGGTATGAATACAAGTGTCTGCGGGTCTTTAACTTCTATTTCCATATATTTTTTAATCGTCTCACCATAACGAATCGCCACCTTTTGAGAGGTATCCGTGGCGATTCGCTGAGGCATATCAGGAATATTTGGATTAGAAAAGCGCACAGTAATTACTTCTTCCAGAAAGATCTTTGGATCAATGATACCTGGAGACTCCACAACTGGGAGGCCTTCATTGTACCCGATTTCAGAAACTAGCAGCGATAAATTTGGATCTTTCATCTCCTCAGCTATGCTCCTATACCCCAGTAAACAACCCACAATAGCTAAAGACGTATGCAAAGGATTAAGGCAAGTCGTCACCTTCATCGTATCTGCTTTATCTACCGTTGCACGATCAGTCAAGAATACCCCAGCTTTTTCGAATTTTGGACGTCCATTGGGAAAATGATCTTCCATGATTAAATAATGGATGTCCTCTGTATTGACAAATGGAGCAATATTATTTCCTTTTGCGGTTTGGAAAATCGACATATTTGAAAAGCCCTCTTTTGCCAACATTTTGCTAACTGACAAGGAAGGATTCGGGGTGATACGATCAATCATCGTCCATGGAAACGCAACAATTTCTTCATTCGATAAGTATTGGATAAATGTATTTTGTACATAACCTTCCTTTTGCCATTCTTTTGCGATTGTTAGCAAAGAAGTACGTAATTGACTACCGTTTTGTGAAAAATTATCTGTAGAGACAAGTGCAATCGGCCAAGCTCCAGATAAAAAACGTTTATAAAGTAGCGCAGCAAGAATACTCATTGTATGTGATGGCTTCTTTGGACCATTTTTTATATCGACTGCAATCGGTCCTATATATTTATTATTTGTATCTTTCAATCGATAACCTTTTTCAGTAATAGCAAAAGTAACTAATTGTAAACTAGGATTTTCAAAGTGTCGAATCATCTTATCAAAGTGTTCAGAACAATCTGGATGACAATACAGACTGTCAGCTGTCGCAGCTAATATACGTTTGACGAGCTCTCCACTGCTTGGCATGACCACTTCAAGAATCAAATCATCAAAATCTTGGTAAGCCCTTTCAATTATTTCTTCATCGAATGTTTCACAAACAATGACACCAGTGGACAATTCGCCTAGATCCGCTAAACGTTGAGCGATTTCTGCATGAAATCCTCGATAAAGATTTCCGCCACCGAAATGGATCCAGACAGGATTTTTTTGTCCATTTTCTCTTAATGATGCACGGTCAAAATGAGGTATTTCTACTTCTTTTTGAGATAATTCAGGAATAAAGTTCCTCCAGTTGTTTAAATCAATCATTTTTCCCCTCCTAAACTAACATATTAGTTTTTGTATTCAAGTGAATTTTATGCAATAAAAATCGCTATGTCAACCAAAATTTTACTATTTATACAAATTTCCTAGTTAATGTGACATATCAGATTATTTTTCAGACCTCTTCTGTTATACTACGTTCATAGAAATGATTTTGGAGGTATAAAAATGAAAAGCAGCTTGCAATCTCAAGCTTATCAAGCGATTCGTAAACAAATTATCTATGCTGACTTAGAACCTGGAAGGAAAATATCTGAAAAGGCACTGGAGGAACATCTTGCTATCGGCCGGACTCCCATTCGCGAAGCATTGATTCAACTACGTCAGCAAGAACTCGTGTATACGATACCTCAAAGTGGTACGTATGTTTCAAAAATTAATCTTGTTTCTGCAGAAAATGCTCGCTTTGTCCGAGAACAGTTGGAAGAGCAAATCATGATTGAATGTTGTTCCAAATTGGACACACAAACACGAATAGTGCTAGAAACGATTTTAGAAGAACAAGAAAAAGCAGTCAAAATAAATGACGAACGCGCTTTTTTCCGTGCAGATAATTTATTTCATGAAGCTTGTTTCGAAACTGCAGGAAGAAAAGAAGTTTGGAACTGGTTAGATGACCATAATACCCATTTAGAACGTTTCCGCTGGTTACGAGTGACCATTCAGGGGCTTCCATGGGAAACGATCATGGAACAACATTATGATTTACTCAAGGCTTTAGTTGATAAAAAACCAGAAGAAGCTCGATTTCAAACGGGATTGCACTTACACATGATGCTGAAAGAACAGGAAACTGTTATTCAACGTTATCCCGAGTATTTCCAGCAGTAGCATTTTCTTGCGACCTCTTCTATTTTTATAATTAACCTTCGTTTTTGAGTAATCTTTATTAAATAACAAAATATCCATTGACTTTGCAACTCCAACTAAATTACAATAATTATAAATAAATAATTATTATTGGAGGTTTTACTATGTCATTGATTGGGAAAAAAATCGAAGAATTTAATGCACATGCTTATCATCAAGGAGAATTTTTAGAAGTCAGTGAAAAAGATCTTATGGGGAACTGGAGTATTCTTTGCTTCTATCCAGCTGATTTTACTTTTGTTTGTCCTACTGAATTAGAAGACTTACAAGAACAATACAGTACATTGAAATCTTTAGGTGTTGAAGTCTTTTCTTGCTCTACCGATACCCACTTTACTCACAAAGCATGGCATGATACATCAGATGCTATCGGTAAAATCGAATACGTGATGATCGGTGATCCGTCTCATCAGATTTCTCGTATTTTTGATGTTTTGGATGAAGAGCAAGGATTAGCTCAGCGAGGAACATTTATTATTGATCCAGACGGAATCGTTCAAGCTATGGAAATCAATGCAGATGGAATCGGTCGTGACGCTAGTGCACTGATTGATAAGATTCGCGCTGCTCAATATGTACGTACCCACCCAGGTGAAGTTTGTCCGGCAAAATGGAAAGAAAGTGGCGAAACATTGAAACCAAGTTTTGATCTTGTTGGAAAGATTTAGGTGGTGGATATGTTAGACAAAGAAACTAAACAAAATCTCGAACAATATTTAGCACTGATTGAATCTCCTATTGTTTTTTCTGTTAGTTTGGATACTAGTGAAAATAGTCAAAAACTAGCTGAATTTACGAAGGAAATAGCAGAAATGTCTCCTAAAATCTCTTGGGAAAAAAGAGATTCGATGCGAACACCTAGTTTTTCTATCAATCCAGTTGGCAAAGAAAATGGAATCGTTTTTGCTGGTATCCCCCTCGGTCATGAATTTTCCTCTTTTTTACTGGCTATGTTACAAATTAGTGGACGGGCACCGAAAATCAGTGAATCTTTGAGTCTTAAAATCAAAAAAATAACACAAAAATTGCATTTTGACAGTTATGTTAGCTTGACTTGTCATAATTGCCCGACGTTGTACAGGCATTGAATATATTAGCTGTATTAAATCCAAATATTACTCATACGATGATTGAAGGCGGGATGTTCCAAAAAGAAATCGATGATAAAAAAATCATGGCAGTGCCAACTGTGTTTTTAAATGGAGAAGAATTTAGTAGCGGACGCATGACGATCGAACAAATTGTTGAAAAAATCACTGGCCCTTTGATTGAAGAAGAGTTGTTTGAAAAAGAACCTTATGATGTATTAGTGATTGGCGGTGGACCAGCAGCTAGTAGTGCAGCTATCTATGCAGCACGTAAAGGAATACGTACAAGACTTGTCGCTGATTCTTTCGGCGGACAAATCGTTGAAACACTCGGGATTGAAAATATGATTGGTACCCCTTACACAGAAGGTCCAAAATTGATGCAGCAAGTAGAAAGTCATGTGCGTAGTTACCCTATCGACATTATGATGAATCAACAGGCCGTTTCCTTAAATAAAGAGCAACATTTTATTAATATTGGCTTAGCTAACGGTATATCACTTAAAGCAAAAACCGCAATCATCGCGACAGGTGCGCACTGGCGTTCTATCAATGTACCAGGCGAAAAAGAGTTTAAAAATAAAGGAATTGCTTATTGCCCACACTGTGACGGCCCTTTATTTAAAGGAAAAGAGATTGCTGTAATCGGTGGTGGTAATTCTGGTGTTGAAGCAGCGATTGATCTAGCTGGGTTAGCAAAACATGTTTATGTTCTAGAATTCTTACCCGAATTAAAAGGAGATCAAGTTTTACAGGATAAACTAGTTTCTCTTGCGAATGTCACTGTTATCAAAAATGCAGCGACGAAAGAAATCAGCGGGTCGAATCAGGTCGAATCTCTCTCCTATATCGATCAACATACGAAAGAGTTACATACTCTAGCTGTTTCAGGTGTATTCATTTTAGTCGGTTTACTTCCTAACACGGATTGGCTAGATGGAACAATCGAAATGAACCCAAGAAATGAAATAGTGACTGAGAAAAATGGCGCGACGAATATCCCCGGTGTTTTCGCAGCTGGTGATTGTACAGATAGTCCATACAAACAAATCATTGTTTCAATGGGTTCAGGAGCTACTGCAGCTTTAGGAGCCTTCGATTATTTGATGCGCACTTGAGCGATGAAGATTATACAAAAGACAGATAGAGGTTGTAAGCCTGCCGTTTCGCTCCGAGTCACAAGGAACAATTTAATAAACAGTTTCTCATGTTTGTTGAATATTGTGACCGAGGAGTTGACAGGACAACACCGTTTACTCGGAAAAAAGAAAGGTGACTGATTATGGCGCAAAATCGTATTTTTACGACAAGTTTTGCAAGCGTTTATCCTATGTATGTAGCAAAAGCGGAGAGAAAAGATCGTATAAAAGAGGAAGTAGATGAAATCATTTGTTGGCTGACGGGTTATTCCCAAACAGAACTAGAATATCAACTACAAAAACAAGTGACTTTCGAACAATTTTTTGCGGAAGCCCCTGTCCCCAATCCTTCACGTTCCTTGATTACAGGTGTTGTTTGTGGTGTACGAGTAGAAGACATCGAGGATAACTTGATGAAAGAAATTCGTTATTTAGATAAAATGATCGATGAGCTAGCAAAAGGCAAAAAAATGGAAAAGATCCTCAGAAGTTGATTTTTCCAGAGATATTCTTCTCCTTCGCTCATTTTGTAACATTTAATTTGGTAAAATGACTAGTTCACGTTAAAATAAGTCAAAGGAGGTTTTCTTATATGTTTGAGACGATTAAACAAAATATTCAAAAATACGCCTTATTAAGAGCTGCTGTTTATATTATTTCTGGGATTGCGATCGTAATTGCTCCATCGGCAGTTTTTCATTTTATCGGTTATCTGATCACTGCCTATCTTGTTTTACTTGGATTGTTGAATCTTTTTGAGGCTTACCGTTTTAAAAGAAAAACAGGTTCTTGGAGTATCGGTCTGTTCAGTGGTCTTTTTTTCCTGATCTTAGCGCTGATCGTCTATGCTTTTGCACCTGCAATCGTTTCTATCCTGCCGATTCTTCTTGGATTAGCTGTTATCATCAACAGCTTGTTCCAGTTGTTCTTCAGCATGAATACAAAAGCTAAAAGTTGGAGTGTTTATAGTATTCTGTTGTTGATTGGCGGATTCGTCTTATTGTTCAATCCATTCAAAAGTTTGATGCTTCTATTCCAAATATTCGGCTTTATTTTGATTTTCATGGGCATCCAGGAGATTATCAATTTCATCAGAATAAGAAAAATGACTATACGTTAATCATTTTTAGTTATTAAAATAGACCGTATAAAAACCAACAATCCAAAAAAATCTTTTGGATTGTTGGTTTTTTTGTGAGTATATTTTCCTATTTTTTCAATAATGTATGTTATGCTAAGTTCGGGCTATATTTTATACAAAGGAATGATGAGAATGAAATTTATTGGTATTTTATGCCTGATATTGATTTCAACAACGATTGGCTCACATATCTCGCGGAGATTAGGTATCCCAGCAGTGATTGGACAATTACTTGTTGGTGTTTTGCTAGGCCAAGCTGGATTGAATTGGGTCAAACCTGATATTCTAGTCCATGACTTTTCGGAGATTGGTGTGATCTTATTAATGTTTTTAGCTGGTCTGGAAAGTGATTTATCTCTTTTGAAAAAATATTTCCGACCTGGTATGTTCGTTGCTTTGCTTGGGATCATCTTCCCGGTTGTTTTTGGCTGGTTGACAGGCGAAGCATTCCAAGTTTCGGGAAATGAAGCGATTTTCTTTGGGATTATTCTTGCGGCAACTTCTGTCAGTATTTCAGTAGAAGTATTAAAAGAACTAAACGTAGTGAATACAAAAGAAGGATCAACAATTTTGGGTGCTTCTGTGGTAGATGACATTTTAGTCGTTTTAGTTCTAAGTTTCAGCCTATCTTTTCTAACGGGGGAAGCTTCTAGCAATGCTTCTTTACCGCTTGTTTTGATTGAACAGCTAATTTATTTTGTTTTTATTTTCTTATTAGTCAAATGGATTGCGCCTTTCCTACTTTCATTTGCAGAAAAAGTGTACGCAAATTCTTCTATTATCATCGTATCGCTAGTTATTTGTTTAGGAATGTCTTACGTAGCGGATCTTGTTGGGCTTAGCTCTGTCATTGGTGCTTTTTTTGCAGGGATAGCTGTCAGTCAGACAAAGGTTAAAGAAGAAGTATACCACAATGTAGAGGCTTTAGGATATGCAGTATTTATACCAGTATTTTTTGTCAGTGTAGGATTAGAAGTTGATTTTTCTGACTTTAGTGAACAACTACTCTTTATTTCTATATTGACGCTTGTAGCGATTTTGACCAAATTGCTTGGAGGGTATTTTGGTGCTCAGATTGCCGGTTTTTCTCAACATAGTTCATTGATGGTCGGTGCTGGTATGATCTCTCGTGGAGAAATGGCTTTGATCATTTTACAAATTGGACAGCAAAGTCAATTGATCGAACCACAGTACTATTCACCTTTAGTTATCGTGATTTTATTAAGTACACTTATTTCTCCACTTGTTCTAAAATATTTTACAAAAAAAGTTTATGAAGTGTGAGTAAATCAAAAAGAAGTTGTGAAAGAGACATCGTGAAAACCGTTTATTTGAAAAAAGGACTGTGACGATAACGCCACAGTCCTTTTACTGTACTTAAAAAGCAATTTTTTATTGATAATTTTGGTTGAGGTATTGCAATAGTTCCGGTGCTCGTTTGGTTGCTGAATCATCATCTTCTTTATTTTCCAACATGCTGACCATCATATAACCTTGGTTATCAGGATTGAAAGCAAACAAGAAACTGTTCTCTTTCCCTTTTTCATCCTGTTTTTCTTTGATTTCCGCTGTACCAGTTTTCGCTGCCAACGGAATCCCTAAAGCAGAAAGAGAATGTGCTGTACCATTTACATCTTGCACAACTTCTCTCAGATCTGGCACGATCGTTTGTACTGCTGTTTCGCCGATGACATTCTTCTTATCTTTTGTCTCTTTATCTGCAATCAATTTAGGATAGACAAGTGTGCCATTGTTGGCAAAAACAGAATACATTGCTGCTTGCTGGATAGGATTAATTAGAAGTTCGCCCTGTCCATATCCAGTATCAGCTAGCAAGATATCTGAGTTAAAGCTATCTTCATTAGAAATTTGTGCTGGATTCATACTAATTGGCAAATCAAGGTCTTCACCAAAAATGAATTTATCTAAGCCTGTACGAAATTTTTTCTCACCCATTTTCAACGTTTCTTGTGCCATATATATATTATCGGAATAGATCAAAGCAGTTTTTAAGTCTACTTGTGATACATCACTGACACGCGTTACTTGATAAGATCCCCAAGAACTGTCTTTTTGCCATTTAAGCCCGTTGATCGTCAACACTTCATTTGGATCGATAGTGCCGTTGTCAAGACCGATTGCTGCTGTAATCATTTTAAACGTAGATCCAGGAGCATAACCTGTCGCAAATCGGCTGATGAATGGCTGTTCAGGATTTTCTTCATAAGCTTTGTAATCTTCTTGTGAGATCTCGTTTGTCATTTTGTTTGGATCATAGCTTGGAGAGCTAGCAAGCGCAAGAAGATCACCGGTTTTTGGCGTTGTCGCAACAGTTGATCCAGCTTTTCCTCCTAGACTGTCAAAAGCTGTTTTTTGTGCCTTCGCATCGATTGTCAATTTGATATCTTTGCCATTTTGAACTTCATGTTCGATCAGAACTTTTTTCTCTACACCGTCTGCATCTGTAATGCTTAATTTCCCACCTGTTGTCCCACGAAGATCCTTATCAAAAGCCATCTCCAAACCTGAGCGACCGATTTTTCCATTACTGCTTAATTCTGGATTCTTATCAATATCTTCTGCTGTGATATCTCCCACGTAACCAATCAGCTGAGCAGCTGCTTCACCCAAAGGATAATATCTGCCGTCTACTTCTTGAATGGTAGCTCCAGCTGGAAGTTCTGGCGTTGCTCCATCAATGATTTTCAATGGGACAAAGTAATCGGGTTGTACCCAGCTTTGTGAAATCGCCTGATTGATAGCATCTTCTGTTAAGTCGAAGGAGGAAGCAATCGCTTTGATATTGGCTGTTTTTTCGTCTCCATCTCCAAGTTTACTTGGAACGACTCCTAATTGTTTTAGTTTGCCTGTTGTTGCTAATGGTTCACCATTTCGATCTATAATATTCCCTCTTGCTGCTTCTTGTGTGGTCAGGCTTACTTTGTCATTTCCTTCCATTTCTGGAAAAACCAAGTTGGGTTGCCAGTTGATCGTGGTTTGACCATCATTTTTGTCTAATGTTCCTTTATAAGAAAGATCTTTCAATTCACCTAATGAGGTATTCATCTTTGCTTTATATGAAAAACTGTAAGTAGAATCGTCTTTTTTATCTACTTTTAGATTCGATATCTGAAGTCCTTTGACATCAGCAGCACCGTATATATTCTGGTATTTCTCTAAGATCTCTTTTTCAGATAATGCACTTTTATTTGCCGCCTTTTTTGATGCCATTTCTGCAGCTTTGTTATAATCTCCCTCGTTCAAAGCTTGGACAAATTGCTCAACTGTCTTTTCTCCAGCTTCTACTGCTTGGGTTTCTTGATAGTGCTGGTAGTAAAAATAACCGCCACCCGCAGCTGCTATTAAGATCACTGCGCCGGCAATATAAGCGCCTGTTCGATTTTTGCCGTGCTTGTCACTTCTTTTCATTTTTTCCTCCTTCTCTTGCTTGTCATTCCTTTATTTTCACTATTTATACCTGTTTATTCTAACATAATAAAAGAAGTCAGAACATAACATAGATTGTTATTTCTAACTTCTTTTATTTTCTTTACTTAATTATTCAGAAATTTTTTGATTGCTTCTTGGTTTTTGGTCAAATCTAATTCCAGAACACTTCCGGAAGGCGTATTGTCGTTGAAGTCCCAACTGCCGTCTACTGGTACGGATAATGTATCGATCTTTTTATTATTGTCTTTGAGGAAATCCATACCACAATCCAGAAGCACACTTTCTGGAAGGTTCGTTTGGATACTACCAAGTAATTTCCCAACCGCTTTGGGTAGCTTGAATATTGAAGTTACGTCTTTCAGCTGCTGAGAGATAGCTTTGATCACTTGCTGCTGCCTTCTGATCCTCCCGAAGTCTCCTTCTTTGTCTTCCCGAAATCGAGCATACTGGAGTAAAGTATTACCATCCATCACTTGCTCTCCTTTGTTTATATATACGCCATCTAAATCTAGAGATTTTTCTGCATCGATCTTGACTCCACCAGGAAACAGTTCATTAACGCAATCGATAAAATCTTGAAATGTGATACTTGCATAATAGGGAGCTTCAAATTTGAAATTTTCCTTTAATGTTTGATTTAATAAATCAACTCCCCCATAAGAGTAAGCTGCATTTATCTTATTCATTCCGTAACCTGGAATATCGACATATGAATCTCTCATGATAGAGATCAGTTTTGCTTGTTGTGTTTTCTGGTTGTATTGTGCAACCAGAAGTGAATCCGAGCGACCGTTTTCGTCTTTCGAACGAGCATCTGAACCAATCAAAGCCACATTTAGTGTGGTAGGGACACTTTTCGGCTCTACCTTTTTCACAGTTGAACTCTGTTTTGCAGACGAAAATCCATGGATAAACTCAATCGAAAAATAGCCAACTACTAATGTAAGCAGTAACAAAATAGATAATATGATTTTTTGAGATACTTTCGTTGCGAATTCCTCTTTCTAAAAGAACCTCTCGCTTGAAAAATAAAAGATTGTACTTTATGATAATTCAAACTGAGAGTTTCTCAGTTTCTCTTTATTGTTTTTCAGGTCGATAGAGCGGCAACTCTTCGGCCTGTATCTTTGAAGAAATATTCAACGTGATTCCGATTCCTAAAGAAAGGATCAGATAACTTGTTCCTCCGTAGCTAACAAATGGCAATGGCACACCAGTCATTGGCATCAGCCCCGCGATACTTCCCACGTTCATTATCGTCTGAACGAATAGCAAAGTTCCGAATCCTAAAAGAAACAATCCAGCTTGCTGATTTTTACAGCGACTGCTTAAACAAAAGATTCTCATGCATAATGAGAACAATAAGAAAAGCACACACAATGCACCGATTAGCTCAAGCTCTTCTGTAATAATCGAAAAAATAAAATCTGTTTCTGTCTCTGGAAGATACCCTTTTTTTGTGATACTATTTCCTAATCCCCGCCCAAATATGCCACCATTATATAGTGCATAAAACGAATGGGTCATTTGATAGTCCGCGCCATGACTATCGATAAAAGGATCTCTTAAAGTCGCGATCCTTTCATAAGCATGATTAAACATCTGTGGAAGCCAACCTTTATTTCCTAAATATAATACCCCGCCTGCTGCTCCAATCAGCAATGCAGAAAAAGTAACGATTAGATAGATCCCTTTTTTAAATGGAACCGCCGCTGCCCAAAATATGATCCACGCAATCGAAAGGATCATCAATGCTCCAGCAATCTTTGGCTGGAATAAAATCAGAAAAGTTATACCTACTGTAATCAGGAATGGTTTTTTTAGATCTTTTGGGCTACTATTTCCGTCACGAAAAAACCAGCTTAAATAAAAAATCAAAAAAAGATTTGCCAGTTCAGAAGGCTGGAATTGAATGCCAAACAGAGAGATCCAACGTTGTGCACCATTGACAGTGACACCGAATATCCCTATTCTTACTAATGCTAAAAAGAAAATCGATAAGGCTAAACCGTATCCTGCTATTTTAGGGTGAAGTAAATAGTGTAGTTTGACTGAACGAGCTAAGAAGATCACGCTCCAACTCAAAAATATGAAAATTAGTTGACGCAATAATAGACTTTTTGTATTTTCATCGGCTTGCAATAAACGATAAGAACTGGCACTGTATACTTCTAAAAGACCGATCATGGACAAAGTCAAATAAGGATCCAAAATCCACCAATCGATCTTTTTTCTTTTTTTCACCGCATCTCCTCCTCACACAGCAATCCACTTGTCAGGTGAGGAGCGAGTTTGTCTCATCAAATAAGTCAGTCACAAAAATATAAAGAAAAGGTCAGAAACCTTTTCGAATAAGAATTCTGACCTAGCATCATCTCATCGTCCGAGTTTTAGCACTATACAACGTAAAGAAAACATTCTTAGCTATTGGAAAAAGCCTTAATCCGACAGTTTCTATTTTACCCATTGGCGACTTTCGACGTTTCTGGGCAACAGCCTATGTTTGTATAGGAGCCTCACCTAACAAGGTTATTACTATATTCTATTTACGAGTTCATGATAGACTTTTCCTAATGATTAGGCAATGGAATTTGAAATGAAATAGTGAAATTTAACAATCTTTAATATTTTTTAGAAAAAAATAACAAATAAGTTGAAAGAATCCCGTTGCAAATTCTTTCAGTTGCACCAGGATTCTTTGATAATTTTTTAGTTTTATGTGTTTTTTTATGTGTTTTCTCACTTTTCGGAATAAATATTTATTTGTTAAAGTAATTAAACAATCCGCTAATCGTTTGATCTGGCATTTCTATTTCCTTACCATCTAAAGTAACAGTAGTAACGACAAAATGGTCTTGCAATGGCGGAACTTCTAAGTACTGCCCTTGCAGAAAATCATTCACTGTTTCATATTCTTTTTTCATTTCTTTTGAATCTGTCGATGGTTTATAGCTTATTTTTAACATAACTAGTGCTCCTTTTTATTCGGGACGTGCAATCGTGAAAATTTCTCCTATTGCTGCATAATCATTTCCTGCCAAACGGCTTACAGCATTCAATTTTCTTGGATCGATCCTTCCTGTCTTATCATCATAGACTGTTTCATTTAAATGATATTTCTGTACTTCTAGCAAAAATAAATCAGCTGTTACTTTATTTTTATTCCGTATCTCGACATGTTCATATAAGGATGTTTCAAAACGAACTTTTGCTTCTGTCAATGCTGGTACTGAAATGATTACTGAATCAGTTAAAGTCAAGTCAGTCAGGTACAGTTCGCTTTCCTCATTAGGCAGATTGGCTGCTGTTTTATTTACTTCTTCTACGTTGTCCTCATCAAGGATATGGATAACAGCTTCTCTTGTCTCAAGAATATTCTTTGCTGTGTCTTTTACTGCATCTTGTTTTCTCTGGATCGCCAAGGATAAGATGGGTGGATTCGAACTGACGATATTGAAGTAACTGAAGGGTGCGATATTCACTATATCTTTTGCTGATTTAGTCGTTACTACTGCTACTGGTCTAGGGATGACTGAACCAATCAGCAACTTGTAATTTTCACGTTCTGTCAATTCTGAAGGACTCCGTTCAAACATGGTTTCGCCTTCTTTCTATAAAATTCGTTAAAAAGCAGATCTTGAAGACAAAATGAAAAGTAATGCTTTTTTCATCTTCTTAGAATCTGCTTTAAACTATCTATCAATTTTTCTTTTTTGTCAAGAATCTGTACCGTGCGTGTTTTTTAGTTACTTGCTTTACTTGCGGCTTCGACATATCTTTTAGTGATCAATTGCGGACGGGTGATAATAGATCCAACTACGACTGAAAAAGCACCTAATTCATATGCTTTCTCTACTTGTTCAGGAGAGTCAGTATGTCCTTCCATAATTACTGGGATATCGACTTGTTCTATGATTTGATTCAATAAATCAAAATCAGGTGTCTGCGTCTTTCGTGAATATTCTGTATAGCCTGCTAAAGTCGTAGACAAAAGATCAAAACCATCTCCTTGCGCTTGAAGCGCTTCCTCAAAAGTCGAAATATCTGCCATAGCTAACCGACCGTGTTCGTGAATCATTTGGACAAGTTCAGCAGTTGTTTTTTCTGTCGGACGTTTACGAGAAGTTGCATCCAGTGCAATGATTTCTGCTTGCGTCTCCAAAAGTTCTTCCACTTCTTTTTCTGTCGCAGTAATAAACACTTCTGACCCATCGTAATCTCTTTTGATAATCCCTATTACCGGTAAATCAACGATTCGCTTGATTTCATTGATATCTTCTGTCGTATTTGCTCGAATACCAACTGCTCCGCCTTCTTTTGCAGCCAAAGCCATTCTCCCCATAATAAAAGAACTGTGTAGCGGCTCGTTTTCCAAAGCTTGACAAGAAACGACGACTCCGCCTTTGATTTGTTCCAGTGTATCCACAATATCTCCTCCAGTAATGTTATATAAAAATACAGCTTCATATAAAAATGTAACCCTTTTCTATTCAGGAGTCAATAATGAGCTATTTCTTTCAGCAGACCTTTCTTACTAAAAGAAAATTACTTCAAATTCTTCGTATACGACCAGCTTCTCTTCTGTAAATTCTATGTTCAACGCTTCTTTATAAGCATGTTTAAAAAACTCAGCATGGACTTTCCGCCAATAAGCTAATGTCCGATCCCCTTCTCCTTCTTTCCAAGCATGCTCTTTCGTGACTTCACTAAAAGGCAAGATGGTCACATTTATATTTTTGATGATACAAACTGGTTCATTTTTTCCATTCAGGACCACGTCTAATTGACCAACTTTTGGTAAAGGCTCATTCTCTTGTTTATACAGATCGTAACCACTTGATGTACCAGTCTTTATCTTTTTTACAACTAGTTCGCTCAACTCGTCTGCCATTTTTTCTGTATCCCCAAATGAAAAGAAACCTAATTTTTCTGATTGATAACTAGGATATTTTTTTTGGAACTTTTTGACATATTCTTCTACTTGCTGATACATAACATCCACCCCTTTGCTTTTTATAATGAAAAAACCATCCAGATACTAGTATAAACAATTATCTGGATGGTGAGCATAATGAATTATTGAATATTCAAGACACGCAGACTATCTTCAACGATTTGTTTTGGTGTTAAATGATAACGTTCATAAAGCTGCCCTACAGGAACGCTATCCGTGAATTCTTTCTCTGCACCAAAATTTAATACGTTCATTGAAGAATCACCATAATAACGACTGATATTTTCGCCAAATCCTCCTGACAAACTACCATCTTCTAATGTGATGACTAATTCATGTGTTTCTTTTAATTTATCTAATGTTTCTACGTCATTTTCTGTGATCGTTCTTGGATTGATCAACGTTGCTTCGATTCCTTTTTTTCTAAAAGCTTTTACTGTTTCTTTTCCTAATTCAAGAAAACCGCCTAAAGCTAAAATTGCTACTTTTCCTCCATTATTTACTGTTTGATAGGCTGGAATACTATAATCATTTGCGATAGCTGTACCATGTTCTACACCATGTGTAGGAATCCGGATTGCTACAGGCTGCGCTGTTTGTTCGAACGCCCAATCTAGCATAGAGATCATATCCTCTTTTGTTGCTGGAGCAAGATATTTGATGTTCGGGATACTTGATAAGTAAGGAATGTCAAATGTTCCTTGGTGTGTTCGGTCACTAGCTGAGATCGTTCCGCTACCGACTAAAATAATCACTGGATTCTCGTTGATCGCTAAATCATGTGATAATTGATCATATGCCCGTTGCAAGAAAGTACTTGATTGGAAGACGACTGGACGTACTCCCTGAGAAGCCAAAGCAGAAGCGAAAGTGATAGAGTGCTGTTCAGCGATCCCCACGTCAAAATAATGATCTGGATGTTTTTCTTGGAATGTTTTCAGTCCAAAGGCGCCTGGTATCGCTGCATTGACTGCGGCAATAGGAGCTGTACTTGTTTGCATTTTCTTATCCAAATAATCCATGATGATCATATTAAATGTTTCTCCAGAAGTTACTTGCTTTGCCTCCCCGGTGGACAGATCAAATGGTACATGCCAATGATATTTCATTTTATTATCGATTGCCGGCTGATAACCGCGACCTTTTTCCGTATGTACGTGAAGTACAATCGGATGATCAATATCTTTTACTTCTTCAAATAAACGGATCACCGTTTCCAGATTGTTTCCATTATCCACGTAACGATAATCAAATCCCATTGCTTTAAATAGGTTATTGCTGCTTTTACCGTTGGTTTGACGAAGCTCAGCTAAGTTTTTATATAAACTGCCATGGTTCTCATCAATAGACATCTCATTATCGTTTACTAATACGATTAGATTGGATTGTAAAACACCACCATTGTTCAATCCTTCAAAAGCTAAGCCACCACTTAGGGAGCCGTCACCGATAAATGCTACCACATTTCCTGATTCTTTCTTCAGATCTCTCGCTTTAGCTAAACCTGTTGCTAAGCTGATAGATGTAGATGTGTGCCCCACTGTAAAATAGTCATGTTTACTTTCATGTTGGTTGGAATATCCGCTCACTTCACGGGAATGTCCTTTTTCAAAACCATTTTTTCGACCAGTTAAAAGCTTATGACCATAAGACTGATGGGAAACATCCCAAACGATTTTATCCTTTGGTGAATCAAATACATAATGAAACGCAATCGTTAATTCTACTACACCTAGATTCGGACCAACGTGCCCACCTACATCGCTGTCCTTTTGCAAGATTTTTTGGCGCATCTCTTCTGCCAACTGTTTCATTTCCTCAACAGATAATTTTTTGACATCTGCGGGGCTATTGATTGCATCCAATACATGTAATACTGTACTCATAATACATTCTCTCCTCCGTACTATCTTCTTTTAATGAAAATAGATTTGTTACACTTTATCTATTCTACTACTTAGAGTTGACTCTAAGTCAATAGCATTTTAAAAAAATTTCAGAGAAAGCTTGTTATATAAGTAGATCTTCGCACGAATCAGGACTCAAATAAAAACCTTCTACAGACAATTAAAAAGCTTTGTAGAAGGTCTCCTAATTAAGGTCTCATCAAGAAATATGTTTTTTTAATAGGTGAAGTTCCTGAGCAATATGATACAAATGGATGTTTGCACCTTTTAATGAGATTGGATAGATCTTTGTCTTTTCAGTTTCTAATCCATTTTGATAGCTAGCAGCATCGCACAAAACCACTCTTTTTTTCGCACATAGACATTCATCAGGCAATTCTTCTAATGAACGAAATAAAATAGGATTTATTTCGGCGATGCCTTCTTCCGCATACAAATGAAATTGGGTTCGATAAAAAAATTGTTTGACTGAACTTTCTGAAACAACAAAAATTTCTATTTCCTGTCTCCCCGCTTGTTCACTGTTGATCAAAGAAAGACTTTTGACGAATTTTCGAATGAAATTTTCATTCCATCTTAGTTGGATTTGATTTTTCTTTTTCCACTCTTCCAATATTTCTACAATTTTTCCGTACAGAAGTTGTTCTTTTTCTGATAGAAGATAGATCCTTTCCGGTAAAAATACTTGTCCATCTGCCCACAACGTACGGACAAATTGTAAAAAGGATTGCTTGAAAATAAAATTTTCTGCATCGTCGATTTCAGCGATACTAATAATCTGTAAAATCAATTCATTCAGTGATAGGTCATTGAGAACAAAATTTTTATAAACAACTTCGAAATCTTTTCTTAACAGCTCCATGTTCTCATTGGTATAATTTCTACTGTTGAACAAAGAAAAAATATAATAGACATCTTCTTCTTGTAAGTCTAGAATTCCTTTTTGCTCTTCCAATCCTTGACAAACTAATTGAAATAACGGCTTCGTTTCTGCGCTTTTCTTATCTTCTTCTTTCAGTCCA
The DNA here is from genome assembly GCF_038008005.1 of Enterococcus sp. FSL R5-0957. Lineage (NCBI taxonomy): Bacteria > Bacillati > Bacillota > Bacilli > Lactobacillales > Enterococcaceae > Enterococcus > Enterococcus sp. FSL R5-0957. Next base: position 1,243,562 of record NZ_JBBOYG010000001.1, on the reverse strand, counting down.
AGGGGAAATGCCTTTCTTCCGATTGCGATCTCTATTCCTCGTATGATAAAGGACTTTTCATCTTCCGAATATCTTCTTTTAAAAAAATGAGTCTCTACATAATCAATCAACTCGTTACAAGCTTCTTCTACATACGAATTTTTATTTTCATAGCCTTCCCAATTGACATAGCGTACTAAAGCTAGCAAGATGTTCCGCGAGTCAAATTCTGGGATAATGATTTCTTTATTTTTCAAATAATCATTTTCTTTAAAAAATCCAATACGATTTTTTTGATTGTATATACTTTGCTCAAAGAAATAAATTCAAGATCAGCCAGTTCTGTACTCGTGAATATACCATCAAAATAATAACTTAAAAACTTTAAAAAATAAGATTGACCGTACAGAAACTGTGTGAGCTCAGAAAGAGCAATACCATGTTTGAATACGAGTTTATACTTATGCTTCTCTCTTACTTGTTCTTTTATACAATATTCTAGACACTCGGCTAGACTTTCTAGATCGTGAAGGATCGTTGGTGTAGTCACCCTTAGAGAAATAGCTGTTTGTTCGATATCTATTTCTTGGAATTCAAATAATTGTTCACACAGATACACTTTTCTAAATATATTTCGCTCGATGTAATTTTCCAGCATTCCTGATACACGCCTCCAGTTTTTCTTATGAGTTTATTTAATCATATCTGTAAATCATATTTTTGTTTCCTTTTTATTTAGAAAAGCCCTTTCAAAAACCAATAAAAAAAGAAACTGGGACAAAAGTCAAACAAGCTCACAATTTCAGCCTCATTGTAGGTAACTTTGAGCCGTTTGGACTTTTACCCCAGCCTCTTTCAAGAATGGTTATTCAAAGATGTCAGTGTCTAGTTCTTTGACTACATCTTTCAACAATTGGATACCAGCTGCGCTGTTACCAAATGGATCTAGTGCCGGGCTGAAGACACCTATGCCGTAACGATTTGGCACAGCTGCCATCAACCCGCCGCCTACACCGCTTTTTGCAGGTACACCAACATGGACGGAAAACTCTCCTGATTCATCATACAAACCAGCAGTTGTCATAATTGATTTGACGATTGTAGCACTTTCTTCAGTAATGATTTGTTTGCCATTCCAAGGAGCAATTCCTTTATTTGCCAGCACAGCAGCTAATTTTGCTATGCCTGTAGCGGTGACATTGAGGGAGCATTGTCTGAAATAAGCATCGAGTATCTCCTGTACGTCTCCTTCGATCATTTGATTACCTTTCATATAGTAAGCAAGAGAGCGATTGATATCACCTGTTCTTGATTCAGAATGATAGATTTCTTCATTCAATGTGATATTAGGATCATCACAGATCTCTTTCATAAATGACAAGATTCGCTCAAATTTTTCATCTGCATCTTTACCGGCAATCAACGAGGTTGTTGCAATCGCTCCTGCATTAACAAAAGGATTCATTGGATGTTTGCGATGATTGATTTCCATATTCATGATAGAATTGAAGGCAAAACCGGTTGGTTCCGTGTTGATTGTTTGAAAGACTTTTTCTATTCCGTTGTCTTTGATTGCTAATAACAATACGGGAACTTTTGACATGCTTTCGATGGCAAAGCGCACATCGGCATCTCCTCCCTCAATCAGTTGTTTTGTATCCAAATCATAAATCGCCATACCTAATTGTTTAGGATCCACTTCAGCTAATGCTGGAATGTAATCCGCCACTTGTCCTGTTTGATAATAGTGGAAATTTTTTCCAATCAATTGTTCTAATTCTTTTACTTCCATTTGAATAACCAGCTTTCATTTTTTATTTTTCTGCATGCTGGAATTTATGACGGCATGCGTAGATCGTAAATGGAATAACTAAGACGATAAGATAAGAAACAATCAGAATCGTTTCATAAATCCCATGCTGTCCAGCTGCGATACTAGCAGGTGGAACAAATGAGATACAAAAAGCAAAAAGTGAAGTCAAAAGACCTAAACAAGCAACGATTACTTTTACAACTTTTCCGCCTGGAACCTGATAGGCTCTTTCAAGACTGTCATCTTTAAAAACCAGCTTCAAATAGCCCGCGAAAAACATAAAGTACAACATCAGGTAGATTACAACAGTCAATGACATCGCTGCAAGAAATGAAAGATTATTCCCCCCGCCGCTTAATGTAAAGACGGCTGCCCAGATTGTTGCAACGATCCCATTGGCGATCATCAAATGAGCAGGAACACCGTGTGTGTTTTCTTTTGCAAAATATTCAGGAAGTAATCCTTCTTCTGCTGCTACGTGAAGTGCTTTTGAAGGAGAGGTTACCCAAGAAGCAATTTCTCCGATGACACCTAAACAAACAAGAATCGCAAGAATTTTCGCAATCCATGCAAGATTTGGATCAATGTGTCTTAATAGGAATTCTAACGATTGAATCACCCCTGTTATTAAGAGACAAACCATGTTGAGGTACTGTAGTAGCGACGGTCAATCCGCCAAAAATATCTAAAATGATTGCCAGAATAACCAATACAAACATTGCTAATGGATAATCCTTTTTAGGGTTTTCCATTTCATTTGCATGACTGGCAGATGTTTCTACGCCCATATATGCTAAAATAAAGGAAACAAAAACAACCAGCGTAGGCAATTTCGAAAAATCAGGAATCAATGTTTTCATAGACAGTGTCGTTTGTAGTGGAGCGCCTGAAGCGACATAATGGATACCTAAGCCAAACAGGACTAATGCTGGCAACAAGATACCAGCTACAAAACCGATCCGAGCAATCAATGAAGTGTATTTGGTTCCTTTTAACTGTGAGAGTAAAATAGCCCAGAAAATAATCAATAGGATTGCCAATTTCAGATATTTATTGTTTTGTATAGCACCAATACCCGTTGCATAGGATAATGCACCAGTTAAGAAATACAGCATGGTCAAGTAGCCAACTGTTATCTCAAACCATTGGAAAAAGATTGCGGCAAAACCGAATCGTTTTCCCAATGTGCGACTGACCCAAGTATAGACACCGCCTTTTTCCCATCCTTTCACCGTTGCCATCTCTGCTGCGCACAATGCCACAGGGATAAACCATAGCAAACCGCCTAATAACAAGAAAAATACTAAGCTGAAGCCTGAGGTCGCGAATGTGGGATATTCATATAATGAAACGACCATTGAGATGGTCATAGCCAAAAAGCCAAAGAACGTTAATTTTTTTGCAGGAATTTTCGTTTTGCTTTGTTGCATGAATCTTCCTCTTTTCTATTTGAATTTGTTTCAATTGAGTTTGTTGCCAAAGAAGAAAAAGTCCAATCCTTCTTCTTGTTCTTCTTTTGTAGTAGTGATCGTTGTAAAGTGCATCGCCGATTTTAAAATCACTGTTGTCAGCACATAGGCATACACGGCAGTAATGATGACACCAATCACTTGAATCCCTAAGAAGTACCAGCTGCTTGGATTCGTTAGTAGATGGCTGTTAGATGCAAAGATCCCTATCAGAATCGTACCTGTGAATCCGCCCATGCCATGAACACCCCACACATCAAGTGCATCATCTCATTGTTTCTTTTTACGAAAATCAACAGCAGCATGACAGACGATACCCGCAATGATCCCAATCAGCATGGCACTTTTTGCTTCTACATAACCGGCACAAGGCGTAATGGCTGCCAATCCAGCAACGGATCCTGTTAGTACGTCGACAAAATCAAAGCCATTTCCTTTTACTTTTGCAATGATCAGCCAAGTAATCATCGCAAATGCAAGAGCGATGAATGTTGAACCAAATGCATTGACTGCTTGTTCATCTGCTCGAAGTGCACCACCGGAATTAAAACCGAACCAGCCAAACCAAAGCAGTCCTGTACCGATAGCAGCTGCCATAAGACTGCTATGCTGACTTCTTTCTCCTAAAGGAATCTTTCTTTGACCAAGTGTGAGGATACATGCTAAAGAGCCGAATCCAGCTGTCGTGTGGATGACTGCTCCACCAGCGAAATCTCTAAATCCCATCTGATCCAAAAATCCGCCGCCCCATATCCAGTGGCAAACAGGGAAATAAATCAGCAGATTCCAAAAAATAACAAGTATAATATAGCCTTTTAAATTCAATCTCCCTGCAAAAGCTCCTGTCATCAAAGGAACGGTAATCACGATAAACATCAGTTGGTAAAGAAAGAACATTAAAAATGGAATCGTTGCACCATGAAACATGTTGGGGAAGCTTGTAACATGTCTCATCAAAAAGAAATCTGCCGGGTTTCCAATAACACCGCCGATATCCCGTCCAAAGGCCAATCCGAATCCACCAAATACCCACATAATCGTTGTTATCCCAACGGAGAGAAAAGATTGAGACATGATCGTTAGTATATTATTCTTCCGTGCTAATCCGCCGTAAAAAAATGCTAGACCAGGAGTCATCAGGCAAACCATTGCTGTACATAAAATCATGAATGCTGTATCTCCTGTATTGATAGGTAATGTATTCATTTTTTTCGCCTCCTTTCTACGATTACGAGTATAAAAGAAGGTGTAGTTGTTTTTTTCTTCTGTTTTTTTGAATTAATACTTGCATTTATAAAAGACAGACAATTAATAAAAGCTTGATGTGTTGTGCTCTTTTTCGTTTTTCACACAAATAAAGACAAAAAATAATCGGTCTTCTTTTTATAGAAAACCGTTTATTTTCGTCTTTTTTTATTTTTAAAGATATTTTTTCATAAGGAATAAAGAATACTTCATATAAAATATATAAAAAAGAACCGCAGCGAGTTTCGCTACAGTTCTCAAATTTGTTCTTCATTTCAACATAAGTTTTTCTTCAATTTGCTTATAATTTACGTGCAAAGAATGAAACGACTAATACTAAAATGATTGCACCGATCAATGATGGAATGATAGCCATTCCTGCAATTGTTGGTCCCCAAGTCCCTAGTAAAGCTTGTCCAATTGCTGAACCTACTAAACCAGCAATGATGTTTGCGATGATTCCCATTGATGATCCTTTATTCGTGATTGCTCCTGCAATTGCTCCAATGATACCGCCGACGATTAATGCCCAAATAAATCCCATTTTAAATTCCTCCTAACTGACTTCTTACTTCTTATTGTACACGTGGTTCGTTATTTTCTTTGACTTTTTGTGCACCTTTGCCTACAGCAGATTTTGCTTTATCTGTTTGGCGTGAAGCAAATTGTCCTGTTGATTTTGCTGCTTCTGTTACTTTGTCTTGTACTGTTTCTTGATCTTTTTGGTATTCTTCTTGTGTTTTGATGTCTGCAACATTCACATTCACTTCGATAACATCTAAATGTGTCATATTGTTTACTTCAGTACTGATTAATTCTTTGATTTGGTTGTAAATATCTTCGATGTCTTTACCGTATTCTACGATCACATCTAGATCCACAGCTACTTGTTTCTTACCTACTTCTGTATTGATACCTGCTGTTACGTTATCTGTGTTGACTAATTTTTCAGCCATATTTGAGAAAAATCCGCCATCTAATGTCAATAGACCATCTACATCTTTCAATGCATAACCGATGATTTTTTGGATGACTTTGTCTTCATAAGTCAATTCACCATTCATCATGCGGTTTTCTCCTTTTTCATTTGCCAAAACTGATCCATTTGTTGTATTCATGTTTTTGTTTTCCATCTTTGTTTCCTCCTATGATTTAAAAAATTGATCAACTATTCCTGTCTGTTTCAAATAAAAACCGATTTCTGCGCCAATTGCTGTCATGATTATGATCAACAATGTCTTGAAAAATCCAATCGTTAACCATAAAACAGCTAGCAGTAGTCCAAGTCCCCCAAAGATAATAGGGAGCTTGTATGCTGAAAATAGTTCTTTCATTATTTGGCCCTCCTATTCCACTCGAGAGTGCTTGTAGTCTCTTGTATCTTCTTGTTCTTCATAACCGCTGTATGTGACTGCCACTTTGACCGTTTCTTTTGTTCCAAGTACTCTAGTCACTTCTTCTTCGATGTCTTGCATCAATACACCTGTTTTCCCTACTAATGAAGAAGTTCGTTTCAAGTCTCCGTTGACATGGATATGGATTCGATTTTTCGTTGAACGTATCCGTACTTTAGGTGAATGAATGAACTCTTCTTCGTGTAAATGGGAACGTACCAACCCTTCGATCGCTTTTTTGTCGATTGTTAGTTTGCCATCTTCCCGTTTCATAACGAAAGTTCCTCTTGACTTTGGATAGAAAAGAACGACTAGCAAGATGATAATAGCAAGAACGGCAAATACTACAGCTGCCCAGAAAATATATTGTTGCATGTAGTAATTCGTTAAAGTAAAGAAGCGAAATCGTTCCAATTGTTCAGGCATAATATACGGCGCATTGATCAACGCAATCGCTAGAAATACTGAAAGTAGCAGTAAACTCATGATAACACCGATTATTTTTAACCCCTTATTCATTTTCCACCTCCTATAAACTTATTTTTACCCTGTAAATAACTCTACCGACAATCACAGTATAGATAGCGAACAGTTAGCATAGCACCAGTAAATAAAGCACTACCAAACATTGCTGGATCATAACGGCGTTTTATTGCCAGTCTGATACTGAAATAACAATTACTTATTCTCTATTTACTTTTGATTGCTGGCTATACTTAAAGGATATTATTCAAGATTAAAAATTGCAAAGATTATGCTCAGTTATTATTACAAGATTCTATTTATTTATTAAATTTTTTCGGAGAATTAAAAAATACAATAAATAACTTTAGTTACTTTAATGCGTTCTTACTTTATTTTTATATTATCATTTTTCTTATTCACTTCTTTGGTTTATACTATTCTTATAAATAAAAACGAGGTATGTCCTATGATGAAAAGATTGTACTATTCATTGATCATAACGATTGGCTATTTGATTGTATCAAATCTAGGAAATATGGTATTTGGTATCAGTAAAGAATTCAGTTGGACTACTACATTATGGGAATCTCTATTCTTTTTCATCTTCGTATTTTTGTTACAAAATTATCGAAAAAAATAAACATGTGCCATCTATCTGTTGGCACATGTTTTAGGATTTATGGTACTTTTTATTCGGCAATCCATTTTATTTTTCTACTTCTTCTTAATACCTCTAACACTTTTGATTTATAAACTAATCCAATGCATCTACTTGCGCTTATTAAGCTATTTCAGCTAGATAGTACCACACCCCATGCGTCAATGCTTGATTTTCCTTTTGTATAACATTGTATAAGCAATAAAGGACAAATAAGTGATGATTACACCAAACCATTGAATAAGAAAAATTCTGATACGTAAATAAACATGAACTTGAAAAAATTAATGAATCGGTTAGCTACTACGTAGTTGTCTTTTTTCTCATACAGTTCTGTTAACTTACACTTCTCTTCGCTAGATAATAAAAAATCCTCCAACTGTATTGTCCAATATAATCCCAGGCATCTAAACTAGCATTATAGAAGAGACACACATAGAATCTAAAATAACTGGTTTTAAATGTTTCTTACAATCAAAAAAAGCTGTTAAATGCACTCCACACCCTCATACTCTATCATTTTTTATAAACGATATATTTTTATTGTTTTTCGATAAAAAATAGTTGTTTTACAATAATTATTCTGCTATATTTTAGCTATCAAAGATAAAAGAGGGATAAAAATGAAATTTAAAACATTGCTATTAAAATTTGTCGTTTTAGGTATAAGTGCCGTATTTATTTTGTTCGGCGTACTTTTTTACACTCAGATCGCTACAAGCGAAAAAGGATTCAATTTTGATTGGCAGACCACATTATTTGTTTCTGTCATTTACTTTGCCCTTCTCCTAGGGATCGTTATTGCTTATTTCTTATTGAAACTATTGAAAAAAATCGAAGATAACCAAGCTTTTTCCACTCAAAGCTTAAACATACTAAAAAAAATCGAACGAACCATTTTGTTTATTGGTTTCGCTTTTTTTGGCTTACTTCCTAAATTTATGAAAGTAGCGGATTTAGACGATGCTCCAGGTTTGATGTTGGTAGGAATCGCTGTCGTATTCATTCCTTTTGCAGTATACACATTAACAAGCGTGCTGGAAAAACTGCTTGAACATGCGATTTTACTTAAGACAGATCATGATTTGACAGTGTGAGGTGCGACATGGCAATTATCGTTAATTTAGATGTAGTATTAGCTCAAAAAAAAATGAGTGTGACTGAATTGAGTGAGAAAGTGGGCATTACGATGGCAAACATCTCTATTCTAAAAAATGGAAAAGCAAAAGCCATCCGTTTTTCCACTCTCGAAAAAATCTGCCAAGTTTTGGAGTGTCAACCGGGTGATTTGTTGACCTATAAAAATGACTCGAATACTATACCAGAAGAATAAAATAAAGTAGAACAAACAGTAAATAAAAAATAATCTGAATGATAGATGTATGAGACTTTTAGAAGTTATTTACGTCTATTATTCAGATTTTTTATTTCGATTGAATACCGTTTTATCTATAAATAAGATATGTACTGACTCATACAAAGGGGGCCTTTTCTTCTCCATGTACTATCACTTTTCCTGATACAACTGGTTTCCTGTTACGTTGTAGTTGGATCTGCTTTTAGTATAATACTTTATTCATTCCACCAGACTGATAGCAGTTTGAGCAGTCTAAATAATCATGTAGTATTACAGGCCATTCTGTTTCATACCTTGAAGTGCTTAAAACTTCAGCTAATGGCCCATTGTGTTAACTCTTACTCCATTCTTTTTTAGTAAACTCCCATATATACTGTAAAGCCTTCTATATATTATGTCATGTTGCTTTTTACCATTTACTATGTAGTTTTGATAAAATGATTTGAATAACAGTGATGGACTATTCTTTTTTATTTTTAACATTATTTTGATAATAATGATTATTTATTTAAAAATACATTAGATAACATTTGTTACGACACGAAAAAGCTTCACAAACAAATATCGTTATTTTAAAATGAGGGCGAACTCACACAATTAGGAGGAATAGTATGCCATTTATTGTTTACTTTTTTCTTTCATTACTCGTGATCTATATTCCATTACCAACATTTTTCCTGCTCGTCAATCGTCTAGCAGAGCAACATGATACGATTACTGCTCTTACGAAACTTTATTTACTTCTATTTGTTTGTCTAGATTACTTTACGAGCTATTATTGGCTAAAACAGACAAGAGTAAAAAAGAGATATATTTCTTCCTTGTCTTTTTCAATCTCTTTGAGTTTCTGATCCATTGCTTTTTACTTCATCAGTATCATACGATCCATTTGTGGATCATCTGGGTTTTCCAAGTGGTCGTATTATTTTGTATGTTCACCTTTCCTATCTCAAGAAAATTTAGGGAGGCATTGTTTTATTAAAAGGTTGTGAAAAAGCTGTCTTATAGCAATCAACAAGGACACATTTAAGGAAAAACTTTTAAAAATCTAATTGGGAATTTGCCCGCATAAATAAGAGGCTGTGACAAAAGTCTTGTCACAGCCTCTTATTCCGAATAAACAGTGTTTAAAAGCTTGCATCTTCGATAATAAGCCTAACCAAATGAAAAATATGAGAAGCTATTTTTGTTTGGCTGTTCTTATTACTTGATGAAGAACAGCTTTTTCACGACCTCTTTTAAAAGTCTTTTTACAGTTTTCGAGCAAAGAATGATACGATTAGTACTAAAATGATGGCACCAATCAATGATGGCACGATTGCCATTCCTGCAATACTTGGTCCCCAAGAACCTAATAATGCTTGACCAAGTGCTGATCCAACTAAACCTGCTACGATATTTGCAATAATCCCCATCGAAGAACCTTTATTCGTGATTGCTCCTGCAATTGCTCCGATAATTCCTCCGACGATAAGTGACCAAATAAATCCCATGTTTCGTTCCTCCTAATGTTTTACTTCCTTATTACTGAACCCGTGGTTCTGTATTTTCTTTTACTTTTTGTGCGCCGCTTCCAGCTGCTGATTTTACTTTATCTGTTTGATTCGAAGCAAATTCACCGGTTTTTTTCGCTGCGTCAGTTACTTTGTCTTGCACCGTTTCTTGATCTTTTTCAAATTCTTCTTTTGTTTTGATGTCCACTACGTTAGCGTTAACTTCGATCACTTCTAAGTGTGTCATATTTTTTACTTCTTTGCCGATTATTTCTTGCATTTCTTCAAAGATTTTTTCGATATCTTTGCCATATTCCACAATGACATCCATATCAACTGCTACTTGTTTTTTACCGACTTCTGTTTCGATCCCAGCCGTTACATTATCTGTATTCACAAGTTTTCCTGTCACATTAGAGAAGAAACCACCGTTTGCAGATAATAAACCGTCTACTTGTTCAATTGCGATTCCGATGATTTTTTGCACAACTTTATCTTCATAATTCAGCTCACCGCGCATTGAATCTTCCTGTTCAGAATCATGCTTTCCTTGGTTATTTGTATGATTAGAACCAAGTTTTCCTTGTCCGTTTGTGTGGTCAGAACTAAGTTTTTCTTGTGCTTTCGCATGGTCAGAAGGATGTTTTTGCTCTTCCACAGGTTTAGAAGGATCGATTGCATCATGTTGTTCTGGAACTTTAGATTCTGGAGTTCCTGGATGATGAGGTGCATGCTTTTCTGCATCATGTTTCTTCTCTTCTACTCCTTGTTGAACGTTAGGGACTACTGGATCTGGATGTGCAGATACTGGTGCTGTTTTGTTCTTTTCATCGTTCACACCATTTGATTGGTTTGGTGTCGTTGGGTCTGGGTGTGTAGACACTGGTTTTTGGTTGTTCATTTTATTGTTATTATTTTTGTTATTGTTATTCATGGATGTTTCCTCCTAAGATTTAAAATAGTGATCTAAGATTTTCGTTTGTTTCAGATAAAAACCGATAGCGACGCCGATCGCTGCCATGATCAAGATCAATAAGGTCTTGAAAAAGCCCACGGTGATCCATAAAACGGCTAATATCAATCCAAGTACCCCAAAGATGATAGGGAGCTTGTATGTCGAAAATAGTTCTTTCATTTTTGGTCCCCCCCTATTCTACTCGTTTGCGGTCATTGCTTCGTTTAGCTGGTTCTTCAAAGCCTGTGTATTTCACCGATACTTTCACTGGCTCTTTTGTTCCCAATATGTGTTGTACTTCATTTTCGATTTCTTTCATCAATGTTCCTGTTTTACCAATGAGTGCTGAAGTTCGTTTCAACTCCCCTTTTACATTGACGGCGATCTTGTTTTTCGTTGCTTTGACATTTACTTTTGGTGAATGGATGAATTCATCTTCATGCAAGTGAGAACGAACCATTCCTTCAATTGCTTTTTTATCCAACGTCAACTCCCCATCACCATGTTTCAGTAGAAAGTTTCCGATTGTTTTTGGATAAAACAGGAAAACAAGTAACGTGATAATTGTCAAAATAGCAAATGCAACGGCAAGCCAAAATACATATTGTTGCACGTATGAATTAGTGATGGAAAAGAATCGAAACTTCTCTAGCTGAAAAGGCAATGGATAGGTTGCACTTAATAGTATCGCAAACAAAAGCACAGATAGCAAAAGTAACGTTCCGATCACTCCGATCGTTTTTACACCTTTATTCATTTTCGCACCTCCTCATAGGGGTGAAACGATCAACTTCTTATAAGTTGATCGCTTCTCCACCAGTTACTCCGTAAATTTGGGCTGTAACATAACTTGCTTTATTCGATGCTAAGAAAACATAAACTGGTGCTAATTCTCCTGGCTGACCTGCACGTTCTAGTAAACTTTGCTGACCAAATTCAGGGATCGAATCAGAAGGTTGTCCTTCGTCTAGTTGTAATGGTGTCCAGATTGGACCAGGTGCTACACCATTTACACGGATTCCTTTAGATGCAAGCTGTTTTGCTAAACCGATCGTAAAGTTAGCGATTGAAGCTTTTGTTGCTGCGTAATCTAATAAATGTTCGCTTGGATTGAATGCTTGAACAGAAGTTGTTGTTACGATTGCTCCTCCTGCTGGGATATGCGGAACAGCTTCTTTCACTAAAGCAAACATAGCGATGATGTTTATCATAAATGTGTCTTTGACTTGCTCAAGTGGTAACTCAGCAATAGACTGACAAGAAATTTGCTGTCCTGCGTTTAGTACCATCGTATCTAGCCCGCCAAGTTCACTCACGGCTTTATCTATGATTTCTTTAGGTGCTTGTTCGTCACGAAGATCAAAAGGTAGTAAGACAATCTTACGTCCTGCATCTTTCACGTATTTTGCTACTTCCTCTGCATCTTTTTCTTCTCCTGGGAAGAATTGAAGAGCGATATCTGCCCCTTCTCTAGCAAATGCAATCGCTGCTGCACGACCGATCCCTGAATCTCCACCAGTGATTAGTACACGGCGGTTTTCTAGTTGATTATTGCCTTCATAGGATTCTTCTCCACAATCAGGAACAGGAATCATATTCTGCTGTAAAGCGGGTGTATCCTGATCTTGTTTAGGAAATTTCTCCGTATGGTACAAGTTTCGCGGGTCGATTAATTTTGGTTCTGTCATCGCTGTATTCCTCCTAGTTTTTAAATTGTATTGCCAAAACAAATTTCTTTGTTTGATACCTGTTTTAAATAGATTCTTTAATTTGTATAATCTTTCCGGTATAAATGGTAACCTAAAACTACTGCTGCTATCAAAGAGCCAAAGACTACGAGTATAAAGCCTAGAGCAGAACTTTTACCCGGTAATCCTCCTGTATTCATTCCCCAAATCCCTGCGAACAACGCCGGAACGGAAATGATTAATGCAGCTGAATCTAGATATTTCATGATATGATTTAGATTATTGTCCATCATCCCGTTGAATAGATCACCAATACTCTCTAATAAATCTCGATAGATCTCGATCATTTTTTCTGTTTGTCGCTGTCTCAAATGGACATCATAGAGTAGCTGTTCATCATCTAAACGTTTGATGAAAGTTTCAGAATTCCATAATTGATCCATTGTTTCCCGTTGATCTCTTAAGGTATGATCGATATATACGATGTCTCTTTCAAGATCTGCCTGTTTATACAGTTCTTCATTTTCCGTTGTTTTACGAGCTGCTTTATCCAAAGCGTCAATTCGCTTTTTCATCTCTCTTAGTTCTTTCACGTAATGGGTGTAAATATCTAATAATGTATACGTGATGATCTTTTCAAACGAGTTTAAATGATTTCCATGCTTTGTCAGCAGCCGATCCACAAATTCGGTTTTTCTATCGATACAAGTAATCAAGAGATTATCGGAAAGTACAAAAGATATTGGCGTTAATTTTTTTTCGATACGATTATCTGACTGATCTAGATTAATCACTACCAAAGAAAATGGATGCTCTAGTTTCGTCTCATAAAGGCGCTCCATCCGAGAAACTTCTTCCGGATATTCGGTTCCTACGAAAATATCATCAGGAAGCTCGAATTCTTCGATTGCTTGCTCAATCTCTTCGGGCTTTGCACTATCAAGTACGAGCCAATTATATTTTTTTTCATCTGTTTCTGTTACATTCTTTTCTTCATCCACAAAGTAGTATCTCAATGTATACCTCCTTTTTGGACTTTCTCGAAACTATTAGCTGAAGAAGCAGTTCTTTAATTTGATATTATAATCGAGTACTGCGATTTCATTTTCTAATGAAAAGCTGTCAAGCTGTTTGTTGAAGTCCATGTTCAATCGTTTACCGAAATAATTTTGCTCTAATTTAGATGTATAGATGTCCAATAATGGATGCTCGATTTTAGTCGCATATTCTCCAAATTCCGAAACAAAAGGAATGATTTGAAAAAAGCTGCCTTTTGCAAAAGCACCTTTGTCCCTTAAAAATGGATCGGAATCATTGATGAGCGCGAGTGCGATTTTTGTATTTTCCCCAACCTTTTCAATTAACGTCTCTACTGCATTTTTAGACATTGTAATTTCCATTCCTACTCCCCCTCTTCAGTTGTTGTCTTCTATTATTTAACAACTATATAGGTTGAATTAAATACTTTACATCCGCACGCACAGTCGGTCAATCACCACAAGGGGACGCTCGTTTACATCGGCTAAGAAACCGCGGACCGACTGTTTGATTTTCTGGACGTGGTCAAAAAAAACATTGTTGATGACCGATTCCTTGAGCCACTTCCAAACGCCTTCCATTAGGTTCAACTGAGGGCTGTAGGGAGGGAGGAAGATGAGTGCCAGGCGCCTAGCGTTTTCTTCAAGAAAAGACTGGATCAGCTTGGCGTGGTGGATAAGGGCATTATCCAATACCATCACGATTTTTCCGGTGGGGTATTCCCGCAACGTCCGCTCCAGAAAACGGAGGAAGGCCGCTGCGTCGTATGCCCCTTCTTCTGTACAAATGATCCGACCGGTTTCATAATCCAAGGTGCCTATCAATTTTACCCCTTTGTGTTGTCCATAAGTGGGGATTTTTCGCTGGTGGCCGCGGAGAAACCAGGTGCAGCCAATGGCTTGGTAATCCCGGATCATGGTTTCGTCCTCGAATAGGAGGTGGTCAATATCGCTATTCAGCAATTTTTTTTAGGCTCGGGAAGGTTTCTTCCAAAAATACCTGTTGTTTCTTGGAATCCGCTTTTTTGAGGGTATACGTCGGACGGGTCCAGCTTAGTCCTAGCCGGTGAAGGAGGTCCGCCACGCCTTTTTGCGTATATCCATAACTCCATTCCCGGAGAATCAGGTCACACACAATCGCCAATGTCCAATTGGCACGGGATTTGAAACCTACTTCCTCCGGAGTGTGGTAGGCGACGATTTGGACCAGTTCCGCTTCCTGTTCATCTGTCAGCCGTGAAGGTCGTCCGCTTTGTTTTTTGGAGACTAAACCTTGGATTCCATTATGGCAGTAGTTTTTCACATAGTGGCTGACAGTATGCTCGTCGGGGCCGATGGTGTGCCCGGCTTCTTTCCGGGTGTGGCCTTCAAGAACCAACTTGACTGCCAGGAAACGCTCGTACAACCGGCGGTTGTCTGTCGTATTCATCGCTTTTTCCAATTCACGGATTTGGCGTTCTGTTTCCATGTTCCCCACTCCTCAAGTGTTTTCTTTAGTATACGCCTATAGGAGGGAAAACGAATACAATTTAACTCAATTTATATACATCTGTTTTTGGTTGAACTTTTGCGTATTTTGGATATTTAGGGAATTTAGCTACACAGCGGAAAGCCGTCATCCCTGCATATTTTTCGTAATATTTCTTCGTTGGCCCTTCAAAATCCTTGCTCCACGGTTTCACATGTCCTGAAAAATGGATAATGTAAGGATTGTTGCGAGTTTCTTCGTATTCACGTTCGCCTGCTGCTGTTGGATGTTTTTTTGCTTTTGCCATGATATAGCCTTGTGCATTCCAACGCGGATGAAGTGGTAACCAACGGTCATGTAAGATAGCATTTAATGCATCTTGGTCATGGAATCGTAATTTTTCTGGATTATGTTCGATGAAATCTAATACTTTTTGCGTAATATTTTCATCTAACCATTTTTTCACATTGATCAGCATCAAACCTGAGTTGAAATAACGCATTGATTTAGCTGAAATTTCCATTTTTTCCAGTCGTTGATGGAACCCAGCGTCTTCAACAGCTGCTACGATTGAATCACCGAAGTCAAGACGCCATAATTTAGAGATATCTTGTAAAGCGATCATGTCGCAATCCATATATAAGATACGTTCAACTTCTGTGCCGCGGAACAATTCCGGAATCGCAATACGATAATAAGCTGTTTCCGGAATACGATCGCTGATTACCACATTTGTAAAGAATTCTTTATTGATTTTCAAGAATTCCACATCTGAGTTCATTCGTGCGTTTTTCACTGAGAAGCGTAAAAGCTGTTTACTTTCAAAATCGATATCATCGTCAATCACATAGAACCGAACAAATTTAGACGGGTTGCAATTATCTAATACTGAGACAAATAATGCAGCTAAATGTGGTACGAATTTTGTGTTACAACTTGCGACTACTGCTATTTCTTTTTTATTCATTGATCTCGCCTACTTTCGTTAGAGTACTGTGTGCTAATTTTTTTAAGTATAAATTGGTATACGGATGATCTTTCAACGTATTCCAAGGTTTATCATGTCCTGTAAAGTGAACGATCGAAGGTTTTTCATTTCCTTCTTTATACTGACGTTCATATTTTTCATTTGGTGCTGGATGACGTTCAAAAATCAGCGAAGTCTGCATGTTCCATTTTGGATGAAGTTGTTCCCAATCTTCATAAAGTACAGCATTCAAAGCATCTTGGTCGTGATAGATGATTCGATCGCCATTTTCACTGAGGTAATGGATAGTTTTTTCTGTAATTTCTTTTTTATTCCATTGATCAATGTCAATCACCATCACTCCTGAATTGAAGTACAAGTCATCGGAATCGATTCCTAATCTTTCCAAAGCTTTCACTTGGCCTGGATCGATAATAGCGCCGATTGTTTTTCCATTTAACGGCTCATCATATAGTTTTACGATATCGTCTAGTACTAACACATCTGAATCTAAGTAAAGGACTTTCTTATAATCCTCTTTAGCTAATAAGTTTGGTAAAGAAATTCTTAAGTAAGCGGTAGTTGTGATATGGTCACTGACTAGGAAGTCTTCGTAGATATCTTTTTCCACTGTCAGGAATTGGATACTTGCATTACTTGAATATTTATTTACCGTTTCTTCCAATCCTTCTTTACTATATTCTGATAGACCATCGTCAATCACATAAAATTTTATGCGTCTTGTTTTATTGCAATTTTCTAATGCAGTTGCGATCATCACGCTCAAGTAAGGAGCATAATTTTCGTCTGAAGCAGTTACCACAGGAACTACGCCGTATCTCTTCTCCATCAAAATCACTCCTTTTTCTAATCTTTTTCTAACCTATTCTACATCTAGAATATTCCTCATTTGGTTTTAAAGCAAAATATATGCTTTGTTTTCATTGAATATTTTAAAATTTTTTTATCACAAAACGCATTAGTAAGCGCTAACTATTCGTTTTTCATGGCTTTTTATTCAAAGGTATTGACCAAAAACTACTATATATAGCCACCTTTTTCTTAAGAATGTTTTTTGAAAAAATTCATAATGACAAAGCAAGTTAGTTTCATTTTTTTAAATTCTCATTTAATCTTAAGGTAACAGGAAATTAGATATGTAAAAAGAAAGTAGGAAGATAAAATGAAACTAGCAGCGATTGATTTAGACGGTACCTTACTTGATCGAAATGGAAAGATACCAGAAGAAAATATCCAAGCACTTCGGAAATTTGATGAAAATGGCGGAATCGTAACCGTCGCTACCGGAAGGAACAGCATTTCTGCTAAAGATATTTTTTCCGAATTAGGAATCGGTGGCTATTTGATTTCTTCCAATGGTTCACTGATTGCTGAAATGAAGGATGGAAAAATGGCGAAAGTTCTCAGACGTTCAAAAATAGATAGCGTTACACTGAGAAAAGCCTTCTTCTATGCTCAAGAAGCGAAAATATCCATCATTGCTAGCCGAGAAACCCAAGATGATCAGCTGACATTCGATGAATCAAATCTAGTCAAAGATGACCCTTATTATGAACATTTCAATTTGCAGAACCATTCTTTTGATCAAATTTTAAATATGTTGGAATATCCTTCTCTTAGCTATCTTAAATTAGCATTAACAGATAAGAGTGAAGAAAAACTACAGAAGCTACAAAGAGATCTGCAAGCAGATGGTATCCAATCAGTATTCTCTGATCCGCATTTCTTAGAAATCACGCCTACAGGTATCACTAAAGCTCATTCACTTGTTTTTCTGGCGGATTACCTTGGAATCGAATCGAGTGACATCATGGCTTTTGGCGATCAAGAAAACGACATTGCTATGTTGAATTACAGCGGGTTGAGTATTGCGATGGGGAATGCACAGCGGCAAGTAAAAGAAATTGCAAACCAAGTAACGCTGACGAATGAAGAAGCTGGTGTTGCTTATATTTTAAAAAACTTCTATTGAAAATAAAAAAATGACGATATGAATGTAAGAGGAAAGAAAATGTTAGTTATTATTGATATGCAAAATCATATTCTTGATCCAAACAGCGAATTTTATATTCCAGAGTCAGATCAATTGGCAGAACGTATTGCTCAAAGATTAGCTAAAGCACGCCAAAATAATGAATATATTCTCTTCACACGGGATATTCCAGTTGAACTGAAGGACAAAGAAGAAGAACGAGAAGATTTGCAATTGATCCCTCTTCTTTCTCCACAAGAAAATGAACGAGTGATTAAAAAGTATTACTTTACGATTCCACCTGAAACTTTAGCTGAAATCCAGGAAACTTTATTTGAAAGCAAAGAAGAACAAAAAGAGATCGAAGTAGTCGGGATTGAAACAAACTTGTGTGTACTCTCTAATCTGATAGGCCTGCAGAGTGCTTTTCCTGAAGCAGACTTTTTTGTTGATCCAATGTTAGTCTCCAGTAGAAAACACGGAGAATCCGCTTTAGAGCTGTTGAAAGATTTCAACGTCTCTATCGTCGAATCATAAAAATATCTATCTTCATTTACGATATTTAGCACACAATAAAAAAAGCACGCAGAACTGTTTTAGTCCTACGTGCTTTTTCTATCAAAGTAGATTGGCTTTTTTATGACACAGAGTGAAACGGCAGGCTCACGACCTCTTTCTTAAATGGTGTTCAATCAGCTGACCCTCGGTATTAGCTTAACAAACGGCAAAATATGAGGAACTATTTTTCCGTTTGTTTCTCTAATACTCAGGTCAAAACGCTGATTTCACAACCTCTTCCTTAAACGGTATTCAAAAGCTTGCATCTGCAGTAATAAGTCCAGCCAAGTAAAAAACATAAGGAGCTGTTTTTACTTGGCTGTTCTTATTACTTGATGCAGGGCAGCTTTTTCACAACCTCTTATGTACCTTGTAGGACTCGAACCTACGACCGGACGGTTATGAGCCGTCTGCTCTAACCAACTGAGCTAAAGGTACATCATAAATAAAATTTATTTTTGTTACTTTTCAACTATAGCACGAATGACAAACTCTCACAAGTTTCAAAATATAAGTAAAATAATATTGTTATTCTTATTTCTTTTACTTGTTTCATAACTATTTTGTTACTTTAATTTTTATTTGCTTATTTTAGAAAAAATGTGATTCTTTTATTTATTCTCAATGTTAGGAGTGATTATTTTGCCATTTATTGCGATTTTATTCGATTTAGTTGCGGCAGCAGCTTATTTTCTCCAATTAAATTATCAAACCTCAGGAATTCTGTTTATTGGAATGATTTTTCAAGGTGTGATTACCCTTTTGCTTCTTGTCATGATGCTCAGCTATAAAGGAAAAAGATATGCCCGTATTCAAACAAAAGTATTTGTTAAATATGTTTCCATTCGCTATGGGATCATCATTCTTTCCTTTTTAGTGAATGCGATCGTCCTCTTTTTATATGTATTGAATTACTTAGATATCAATCCATTGATTTTTTCTCGATAGATAAGACACATTCAGCGGAACAGTTCCTGCTTATCAGCAGAAAACTGTTCTGCTTTTTCATTTTTCATTGATCTATTCTTCTTTTATTTTCCTAGCATTTCATTTGTGATGTATGCAATAACATGTTATCTTTTATTATATGAATCGTTGAGGAGTCCGTTACATGATTACGTTGGTGAGAGTTTTGTTTTGGGTGCCTGCGGTCGCACTGGTCGCAAGTATTGTTTATCTTATGAATTGAACAAAGAACGGTTTTATTTAGCTATTTTGACTCTTCCGGCTATCTACTTTATGTGGAAAGTTTTTAATTACAACTACTTTGAACCCGATAGTGTTTTTATAGAAGAATTATCAGGACTGGTTTTGTCTTTATTGATCGTCATTCTTTATTTGATACGTTTAAATAAAAAACATTGAGTACTATTGATTGCATGTGTAGCTTTCTATAGTCATTATAACTATTCTACTATAATGAAAGGTGATTAAATGAGTATCGAAGAAGCTATTTTACTGGATACTTTACGTTGTCGTCTGAATTTCTTAAGAACTGGCCGATCTTTATCTCAAGTAGCTGTTTCTAGCGCGTTAAGTATTCCTTTATTCAAATATCGTAAGTACGAAGAAGGAGAAGAAATTCCAAGCATCATTGAATTAATCTATATCGCTGACTTTTACGATATTTCCGTTGATTACCTAATTGGTCGCTCAGAAACAGCAAGCAGACTTAAGTGATTTTTTCCAGCCTTGGTGCTGGTTTTTTCATTTAACGTCTAAAGTTAACAATCTATATATAAAGGAGATATTTCTATGCGATTATGGCATGAAAAATTGATTTCAAAGCTTCCTCGTCAACAGCTTTTAGGACAACATCGGGAATGCTGTGCATTAAGAGGAAATGGCTGGGGAAAGAAACATGCTACTGTGGATTATGTTTTTCACTATTCTCCTTATAGATTATTCCAATATCATCAGCTTGTCATGGATGAAATGGAAAAACGTGGTTACAGCCCAGCACCAGAGTGGAAAAATCCTATGTATCGTGGCAAATCATGCGAAGCATTTTTTGATTTACCTACTGTAGAGCGCAACGTGCCGATTTATCCGGAACACGATGAAGTTTATCTAGCAGAATGTTTAGCAAATTTGGAGCAAAAAGGAATTTATCTTACCTAATATAACTAGAAAAGCCTTCTATCTCCTCTTACTTCATTAAAAAGCTTTAACCATCTTAGATCAAGCTAAAATGTCGTAAGTTTTAGGGTTATCTTCATCCTCACGTGCAAAACTAAAAGCGTACTCTAGTTTTGGTTCATCGCCAGCTTCCCTAGACATAAATGAACATCTCCTGACGTGGTTTAAAGGTACCGCATCTTCGACGTCTGCATACGATGCACAGCACAGTTTGCTTCTTTTGATCTTTCTTTTGATTTTTCTGTTGCTTCTTCTACACCTTCTTCGATTACTACATCGATGCTTACAATTGCTTCTGCCTAATATTCCCATGCATCGTCGATTTAAGCCTCTGTAGTCACTGTGATCGTTTCCACATTTTAACTCCTCTGTCGTGGCTTCAGTTGATTTTGTGATCAGTTCAGTTGCTAAGCCAGAGTCAGAACAACCTGCCATTGCTAGCGTTAATATTGATAGTAAAAATAGTTTTTTTATCATAAGGTTACCCCCCTGAAAATAGACTAAAATAATAACGCTTTCTTTTTTTGTTTTCAGACGAAAGAAAACAAAGGAGTGTAACCATAAATGACCTACAAACATCTTACCATAGACGAACTGACAATGATAGAATCATATTATCTTCAACATAATAAGCCGGTTGAAATCGCTAACCGAATGGGACGTGCTATGCAAACTATTTATAATGTAGTCAATAAGTTCAAGCAAGGTAAGACTGCTCTTGATTATTGGCACCAGTATAAAGAAAATAAGAAAAAATGTGGTAGAAAAGTCATTCAATTACCTGCTCATGAAGTAGATTACATTAAAGAGAAAGTCACTCTTGGTTGGACGCCTGACGTCATTATCGGGCGAAAAGAAAGACCTGTTTCATGCGGTATGAGAACACTTTATCGTTTATTTTCTAAAGGAATATTTGATATTGACACACTACCGATGAAAGGTAAAAGAAAACCCAATGGCCATCAGGAAAAACGGGGAAAACAACAGTATCAGCGCTCAATCCATGATCGACCTGATAATTATCCTGATTTCAATTCTGAGTTTGGTCACCTTGAAGGTGATACGATCGTTGGCATTCATCATAAAAGTGCCGTCATTACTTTAGTTGAAAGATTATCTAAAGTCATTATCACGATTAAACCCAACGGCCGTAAGGCATTAGATATTGAAACTGCCCTTAATCAATGGTTTTCTCGCTTCCCTAAAAACTTCTTTAAATCTATTACGTTTGACTGTGGAAAAGAATTTTCTAACTGGAAAGCCATTAGTAACCAACATGATATTGATATATATTTTGCGGACCCTGGAACACCTTCTCAACGCCCATTAAACGAGAATTCTAACGGGATTCTGCGTCGTAATGGACTGCCGAAATCAATGGATTTTAGAGAAGTGAATCAGACATTTATTTCCAGTGTCAGCAATCAACGTAATCATATTCCAAGAAAATCATTGAATTACAGAACACCAATCGAAATATTTTTGAGCTATGTACAAGAAGCATTTTATTCTAGCTTAATTTGACAAATCATATTTCTAAATATTCTTTAAAAAAATTTATAACTATTATGTCTTTTTTAATATATAACACAGTTATTTTTAAAAAATAAGAATGCTAAATCACTTTACAATAACGGCGAAAGCACAAAAAACAAAAAAATTATTACGTTATTTAAAAAATAGATGAAAGATCAGGTTTTATTAGATCTCATTCTTTCATCACTTGAAGGGATTTAATGAACTACTTTTTCCTCTTTGTCGTTTTTATATACTCGTATTCCTTCAAACAGTAGGATAGCCTCTTTCAATGCTTGATATTTGAACTGTCCGTTACTTAAAAATTTAGATGTGCCGCCCTCTTCCTAGAACATATTCTTTTTTACTTTTTCATTAATTGACAGACCAATCGAACGAAACTGTAAATTTCGATAGGATAATGATTGGTCAAACTCATTCATTTTCAAGACATCTCGTTTCATATTCAAGATAGGAATCTTTTTATCAACATCACTTTATTCGTATTTTCCTCTACCATAAAAGCTTCACGCTCCACAAAATTGTTTTATACACTACTATTCAGCCCATTCAACGACCAATGAATTTTTTCGTACAAAAAAACCGTCTTTTCTTTCGAAAAGACGGTTAAAAGTCAATTTTTATTAAGCTTTAACAATGTTTGTTGCTTGAGGGCCACGTTGACCATCTTCAACATCGTAAGACACTGCTTGGCCTTCTTCTAAAGTTTTGAAGCCGTCACCTTGAATAGCTGAGAAATGTGCAAATACATCATTTCCATCTTCACCAGTGATAAAGCCAAAACCTTTGTCTGCGTTGAACCATTTTACTGTACCGTTATTCATAAATAAATTCCTCCTGATACGTATCAATGTACGTTTTTTCGTTGCAATAAATATTTGATAGGCAAAAGGAGTTTTATCTATGTAGATATATCGCTCAAATTACGTTTCAAAATAGATTACTCATTTAATATATCATGCTTTTTCTAATAACACAAGGATAATGCAATGAAATATAAAATTCATTGTCTTCTATTGTCTTCGAATCGAAGAAAAAGTTGAATAACCGCGTTTGATTCATTTTTTGTTTTCTTGTTTATTTGCTTTTTGACTTTAAAATTTCTTAACTATGAAAACCTTTCAATTGGTGGTATACTTATAAATGGAATTTCGTTATCAACGCGTTCGTTGCCTTTCAGCAAGTATTTAAAGAAAGGAGAATGGCTATGACATTCTATAACAAAGATATACAATATCGAGTAACCTTGGATACAGATTTGAATCTATTTGTCGTTTTTGACAAAGAAAATACCAATCATGTAGCGACAGGTGTTACAATCGAACAAGCAGTGCAAGAATTAAAAAAATCTGCATAAGGAGTGGAAACCCTCATATGGACGATTCTCGTTCTTCTCTTTAAACGCATCTACTGGTAGATAACAGTAGATGCGTTTTGTGTTTGTTCTAAATTGTTCACTACAAATAAGGTAGATACTTCAAAATAAAAAATTACTTCTTTTTCATCTGTTCCCTCAGTCGTGCAGGACAATAAATAAAGAGGACTAGAAAATAGTCCTCTTTATTAGAGATACAACCCTTTACTTTCTAAAAATCGTTTTGCTTGATGCAGGTCATAAAATTCATAGTCTGCTTTATTGGATTCATATAAACTTACATCTACTTTCAACTTATGCTTCCCATTATGATCGGGCAACCCTATCAAATGATCTTTGATGAGAAAAGACAAAATGCCCGCTCGCCTTGCTGCTTCGATCCCTGCAATCGAGTCTTCAAATACAAGTGCTTCACTTGGAGAAATATTCATTTTTGAACAAGCTTTCAAAAAGATTTCTGGTTCCGGTTTTCCTTTTTCCACGTCATCTCCCGAAATGATTTGTTCAAAAAAATCGTATAGATTTTCCATTCTTAAATACATTTCTATTTTCTCGCGTGTATTAGACGAGGCCACGATTGTATGGATTCCTCTTTCTTTTGCAAAAGATAAAATTTCTTCTGCTCCTTTTTTCGTATATACTCTCTTATCTTCTTTCACGATTTTTTCTTTATATTGATTGATTGCTTCTCGCCATTTGATATATGGAACATCTTCTCCGTACAAAATGCCCATTTGTTCTCTTATCGCCATTTCTGTTTGGCCAGTTAGTAAATAATAGACTTCCTTACGCATTTCATAATCATACTTTTGTGCTGATTTTACATAAGCACGATAAGCTAAACGTCCAGTTTCTAATAAAAGGCCATCCATATCAAAGATGAAGAGCTTGATTTTATTCATAATGCTCTCCCAGTGGTTTTTCCTTACTTATCGCCTCATATAGACCTTGCATGTAAGTGAGTCCCATTGCACGATCATACAGGCCATATCCAGGCATAGCCACTTCACCCCACACGGTTCTACCATGATCAGGGCGTATAGGACCGTCGAACCCTTCTTGCACCAACGCTTTCATAATATGATACATATCAAGGGAGCCTTCTGTAGAGGGATGTGCCGTTTCTTTGAACTTTCTTTCTCCTAAAAACTCCACGTTTCTGAAGTGGACAAAATGGATGCGCGAACCTACCTCATGGATGATTTCAACTAAATCGTTTTCCGGATTTGCCCCTAAAGATCCTGTGCACAGCGTTAGTCCATTATATGGAGAATCTACTGCATTTAGAATTTTCTTCAAGTCGCCAAGATTTTTCGTCACTCTAGGAAAACCAAAAAGTTCCCATGGCGGATCATCTGGATGGATAGCCATTTTTACATCTGCTTTTTCGCACACTGGAATCACTTTTTCTAAAAAATAAGTCAGATTTTCAAATAATTCTTCTTCGGTCATTCCTTCATACAGTTTTTCCAGCTGAGCGAATTTTTTCAACCGTTCTTCTTCCCAACCCGGCAATTTGAATCCCTTTGACTGGCTGTGTATCAATTGATATTCAATTGATGGAAGCTTCTTTATTGACGGAAAAAGACTGTGCTGTTTTGATTTCTCACACAGGGCAATCAAAAGAAACAATCCATATTGCTGAAACCGTAAGAAAAACTGGAGCAAAAACAATCGTTATTACTAGCCAAGCTAATTCTTCCTTGCTAAACTTGGCGATGTCGTTTTTATTTCTATTTCTGAAGAAACAGAATTCCGATCTGAAGCTTTAGCTTCCCGTATTTCTCAACTAAGCATTTTGGACTCTCTATATGTGATTTTGATGTTTTACAACGAAAAAGAATCACGTCGTTCTATCGCTAAAGTTCGACATACGATTTCTGAAATCAAAGAATAGCACCATAACATAAAAAGCGAAAAATCCATAAAACCAAAAAAGCCACTACCAAATATTTGGTAGTGGCTTTTTTGGTTCTGCAAGGGTGGTACAGAACATCAATAGTCGGTGGGTTAGAACGTATGTCATCGCATCTTTGGAGAAGGTTGTATTGGTATTATTCGAGTTACTTGTTAGATGCGATAACAAAGTTAGTATACTGGATTTGAGTCAATATCTTGGACACATTTTAGTAGAGACGGTTAAGCCATTTTTTCTTTTGCTAATTCTTCAAATTCCTGTGGGGTTAGATAGTGAATCGAGCTATGGATTCGATTTCGGTTATAAAATCCTTCAATGTAGCTAAATAGCGCTCGATTTGCTTCTTCAAAATCTGAGTAGCTAGTCGTGTAGACTTCTTCTTTTTTCAATGAGGCATGGAAAGATTCGATTCCAGCATTATCATAAGGTGTTCCTTTTCTACTATAAGAATGCCTTATTTTGTTGGTTTTAAGCCATTGTTCCACTTCTCTTGCTGTGTATTGGCTGCCCAAGTCAGTGTGTAGAATCATTCCTTCTGGAATGTGATAATGTATTTTTGCTTTATTCAATGTTTGAATGACACAATCCACAGTCATTCGTTTTGAAAATGTATAACTAATAATTTTTTTCGTGTGTAAATCCATGATTGAAGATAAGTAACACCAACCATTTTTCTTAGTAGGAATGTACGTAATGTCAGCTGCCCATTTCTCACAGATCGTTTCAGTAGAAAAGTCCTGATTTAAGAGATTCTCTTTTGAAATGATCGGTTTATTAGACCTTTGAGGTCTATATTTTTTAACTACAATCGACCTTAAATTTAATTGTTTCATTAGCTTTTGGACATGTTTAAGAGATACTGAAATCCCTTCTTTTAATAAAACTTGATGGATCTTTGTGGCACCATAGCGTTGTTTATTCGTAAAAAAAATTGTTGAAATCTTCTTTTTCAACTTATTATTTCTGATTTCTGTAGCTGTCAACGGTTTATTCTTTATGATTTGTCAAATTAAGCTAGAATAAAATGCTTCTTGTACATAGCTCAAAAATATTTCGATTGGTGTTCTGTAATTCAATGATTTTCTTGGAATATGATTACGTTGATTGCTGACACTGGAAATAAATGTCTGATTCACTTCTCTAAAATCCATTGATTTCGGCAGTCCATTACGACGCAGAATCCCGTTAGAATTCTCGTTTAATGGGCGTTGAGAAGGTGTTCCAGGGTCCGCAAAATATATATCAATATCATGTTGGTTACTAATGGCTTTCCAGTTAGAAAATTCTTTTCCACAGTCAAACGTAATAGATTTAAAGAAGTTTTTAGGGAAGCGAGAAAACCATTGATTAAGGGCAGTTTCAATATCTAATGCCTTACGGCCGTTGGGTTTAATCGTGATAATGACTTTAGATAATCTTTCAACTAAATTGAAATCAGGATAATTATCAGGTCGATCATGGATTGAGCGCTGATACTGTTGTTTTCCCCGTTTTTCCTGATGGCCATTGGGTTTTCTTTTACCTTTCATCGGTAGTGTGTCAATATCAAATATTCCTTTAGAAAATAAACGATAAAGGGTTCTCATACCGCATGAAACAGGTCTTTCTTTTCGCCCGATAATGACGTCAGGCGTCCAACCAAGAGTGACTTTCTCTTTAATGTAATCTACTTCATGAGCAGGTAATTGAATGACTTTTCTACCACATTTTTTCTTTATACTGGTGCCAATAATCAAGAGCAGTCTTACCTTGCTTGAACTTATTGACTACATTATAAATAGTTTGTATAGCACGTCCCATTCGGTTAGCGATTTCAACCGGCTTATTATGTTGAAGATAATATGATTCTATCATTGTCAGTTCGTCTATGGTAAGATGTTTGTAGGTCATTTATGGTTACACTCCTTTGTTTTCTTTCGTCGGAAATACAATTTGAGTGTACCATAAATGCCTTTTTATTTTTCTAACTTAATTTTACAATTCGCGCTTATAAAAATAATAGACACTTCTAGGGATTTCTAATAACCGACACAACAAAGAAACAGTGTAATCCTTACACCATTTTTCAATAAATTGAACAAGCGAATTTAGGTTTTCCGAGAGAATATGGCTGCGGCTTTTTTTAAGATTTCAAGTTCCTCATTTAAACGAGCATTTTCTTTTCTCAGTTCAGCTACTTCTTTTCCAGTCAGTCCTGTGGACTGATCAGGTAAATATAAATTCTTCCATTTGTAAATCGTTGCTTCAGATAAGCCATATTCTTTCGCTAACCCTCGAACAGAACGTCCAGTTTGATTCAGTTCAACAATCATTTGTTTAAAATTTTCTTCATATCGGGTCATAAAAATTCATCCTCTCGTAGATAAGTTTAATTTATTCTTGTCTCTACGAAAAGCTGTCTAAGATTTGATACTAACACCATACAGTAGTAAAAAATTTATCTTTTCTTTTTTTATTATTTTTGTTTCTTATTTTCTAAAAAATTAAAAAAATTTTGGTAAATTAAGTATTTCCTTGATAACACTGGCTTTTGGCCTCATTTTAGGTTATCATTTGTAATTTTATTTCACAGTTGATATGATTGTTATGTAAAATAAAAAAGTTTAGGATACATCGAATTTTTGGGGAAATTCTTTTGGGGGTATCCTAAATCTTTTCTATTATATTCCCATATTTTCTATTATTGGTCTAGACGTATGATAGTAAACTTTGTAACTATCTGATTGCTGAATCATTAATTGCTTATCATTAGCCATCTTTGTTTCAAGTTCGCTGGATGATCATTTTATTCACATCCTAACAAACTTGTCACATTTATAGATTCTTAATCTATTTATCATACAATTATAAAAAAGGAGGTGCTGCTTATGAAAGCTATCCATATTTCTTTGCTTTTTTTCGCTAGTGCATTGATTTTATTTGCTATTCATCTTTGTTCCCAGCCTTATATCAATAACAACGGAATATTAGTGGAACCAGCATTCTTTTGCTTACCACTCGGCTTTTTGTCCCTTCTTGCCTCCGCAGGCTTCGGATTTGTTGCTTTTTTTAAACGATCAAAACAACAAATCTGACTTATAAAATTTACGTAAAAGAGATCGTGACAATAATCGTGTGATATTCCCAAATTTCGAATAAAAGGTGCCCCTTGCCATCTCTAACTCCTCAGTCACAAGTTACAATATTCATAAACCATGAAAAGCTTGTTTATTGAAATTGCTCCTTGTGACTTGGAGCTAAGTGACAGATTACAACCTCTTTTGCATCATAAGACTTTACTCCTTGAAAAACATTACTAACTTTTGATATGTTTCTTGCGCTTGTTTATTGCTGAAATCAAACTGATATTCATGGTTCAAAACAGCATTTTTCTCCGCATAATCTACTTTTGTGACTTTCACCCCCGCTTTCTCAAATACAGAAGTTACTTCTTCCATTTGTTTCGTAAACGTATTTGTATTTCCATCCGTTAAGAATGTGTTTTGCGTCCAACGATCCGCATGTCTGACCAAGGCTAAACTTTTGACCTTCTCTGATTGTTCAAAGTCCTTATTATCAAAGTAAGCCCATCCACATTTTTCATAAAGAAAGCTAGAGATTTTATCACTTACTTGAGTAAATGCAGAAGGATCCAACAGACCAGACAAAGAAATAAACTTCGTAATCTGCTTGTTCTCCAAAGTCGGATCAAGATGATCAGCTTTTTTAATTTCTTCATTTTGAAGTGCTAACAAATATTCTCCACTAATTTGTGCACCTGCCGAATCTCCACCAATCGAAATATTCGACCAATCTGCTTGATCTTTTATCTCTTTTTTAGCTGCTTGAATGGCTTCGTTCAATTGGATAACTGGTGTAGGATGTTTTGCTTCCGGTGATCGTTCATAATCTATATTTACGATGATTTGCTGCGTGTCTGAACATAGATATTCCAAATAATCACGACAATCATTTTTATCCCCTCCTACATATGCGCCTCCATGCATCCAGAAAAGAATCGGTAACTTTTTCTTTTCCACTTTCGGTGCGTAGATATCCATATTATTATTTTTGTATTTTGAAGGATAGGATATTTCTTTTTTTATATCGATTTGTTCGATTTTTTGCTGGAAATCATCTGGTCGGGCATATACTTGTTCTTTTTCACTTGTGTCAAATTGTTTTCTAATAAGCAAGCTAATCGGCTTTGGTGTGATTTGATTAATCAAAAATACAGTGACTAAAATAACTACGATGATAACTGGCACTGCAATCACTATTCGCTTGAACCATTTCATTCATTTACCCTCTCTTTCTTCGTCAAATCCATGTGATAATCGTGCTAACAGATAAAAATTCACCTGAATAAATGAGAAGCGAATTTTTCTTTTCTCCAGTTTTCGGCAACATTCTTTTTTTGTACTTTCACTGTCATCTGAATCGGTTGCGTATCATCACTTGATTGATCCTCTCGAGGTTCATTCTTTCCCTTATTGTCTGCATTCTCTGTCGGATCTTGCTTTTTTGGTGGAGCTACTGGGATTTTTTTATAATGGTAAATAATAGTTGGTATCGTCTCATTAAAAACCCCTTCAGTCGGTCCTTCAACATTTGCTAATTCGTATCCTTCGAATGTCTTTTGCTCTGTCATATAATTCTCTCCATAAGCTCCGTAAAGCTGGATTTCGTCCTGGTCTTTGAGTAGACTTTTATTGTTTTCATCCACATACTTTACGTTTATCTGATCATGGAACACTACTTTCAAAAAGTCCGTTACATGTTTCGTGTAGGCAGCATGGTCAACTTCCTGTGCCCTTCCATGCCCTGCTCCTTCTACTAATAAAAGATCTTTATACCCTCCTGATAACTCATATAATTTTTGCGCGTTAGACACAGGTACTACATCATCTGCTGTTCCATGGATAATCAATTTAGGCAATGAATCTGACATTCCAATCGTAGGTAGAGCAGCTTTTGTATCCAAATGCATCTCCTGATCAAAATAGTATTGTTTCAAAAGGCCCATAAATAAATCTTCATGCTCTTGATCCCCAATGATGTCTAACTGATTTTTTATGGCATCCGGTAGTGCGGGGACTACTGTCTGGCTGTACGTAAAACGTAGTTGTTCATCAATTGATGCAAATCCGCATTTTCCAATAATTCCTTTGACATTGACAGGAATATCTTTCGCTAATACAGACATCATCGTAGCTGCTCCCATCGAACCACCATAAAGTAAAATCTTTTGAGATGGCCGCTCTCGAACTTCTTGATTTATCCAGTAAAGGACGTCATCTGACTCATATTGTCCATAGGTCACATAATCGCCTCCGCTATTACCAGTCGCTCTGGAATCAACAAAAAATAAATTATACCCGGCCTTATAAAAATCATTGTATTCTTCTGTAACGATCCCGTTATTCCAATTCCCTCGAAATCCGCCATGGATCATGACTGTTTTATCTGAACCTTGATCGACATAATATGCATATACATCCATCATTTTGCCATCTTGTTTGTTTAGTACAGTCTGATGAAGTTGTTTTGTATTTGGATAGAAGCCTGTGTTTTCTGTAGGCGTCGTACCATCATCTGTACCTCCAAGCATCGACATCAACACACTATTTTTAGAAAAAGCGATATCATACAATAGATAAGTAGCAATCAGATGTTTGATAATCTCTTTATCTACACCATAATCCTTACCAAAAAGCTCACTTAATACTAAACCTATTAGTCGTGCGTTAATTTCTTCTACTGGTCCATTAAATATTTCTGTCATCTGTTTACCGAAGTAATTCAAATATTCTTTACCATTGAAATTTTCGCCTTTACCGATATCATCATTTTCTGTCCCATTCTCTTTGTCACTTACTTTAG
The DNA here is from genome assembly GCF_038008005.1 of Enterococcus sp. FSL R5-0957. Taxonomy (NCBI): domain Bacteria; kingdom Bacillati; phylum Bacillota; class Bacilli; order Lactobacillales; family Enterococcaceae; genus Enterococcus; species Enterococcus sp. FSL R5-0957. The sequence goes on along the minus strand of NZ_JBBOYG010000001.1, from coordinate 1,212,193 downwards.
CAGAAGAGGATTCGTCGTTTGACGTTTTTGTAGCTGTTGCTTCTTCTGTTTGTTGGTTATCTGTGGTAGCGGTCGTTTCTTGATCTGTGCTAGTAACAGATGTCTCAGCCGTTGTTTCAGTATTTGTTTCTGTTTGTGAAGTACTCGATTTCGTTTCATTTCCAGCATCAGTAGTTTCTGTGGTTTCTACCTCCCGAGATTCCGATTCGGAAGAAATGCTCTCTCCATATACTGACCATTGCGGGACGCTTGTACTTACAGTAAATAAGATGACCAACGCTCCCTTTAATACTTGTTTTGTTCTCAAGCTATTCACTCCTTTTTATGTTTCTAGGAGAATTATATGTAAACGCAAACATTTTTTATACAAAAAGTAAACGGTTTATCCCATAAAAATAGAACAGGATTATTTTCTCATTTTACGTAATAAAGCAGAATGGATAAACCAGTATTCATTCTGCTTTTTTTAAACGAAGAAACAACTTATTGCTCCAAAAATGTCAGAAATCGCTTATCCCAAATTTTCTCGTAAAAAGCGATTGTTTCCTTTGCTTTCATAAAAGGATTATCATAAGTTGTTGTTACTCCTCTACACATCATAAGTTGATATCCTAATCCATGAGCAAACTTCACAGTCGTATCTATACAATACTCTGCTTGTGCCCCACATAATTCGATCGAATGACAGTCCAATTCAGTTAATAAAACACTCAAATTAGTCTTATAAAATGAATTCGCATGGGTTTTTCTCACAAAATAACTGTGCTCAGGAATAGATAATTCCGACAATAGCTCCCATGGTTTTGTTTGTGGCACTAATTGATCATCTTCGTGTTGAACGAAAATAACTGGCTTTCCAATCGTTTCGTATGTTTTGATTCTTTTATTCACTAATGCTGTCACTATTTCTAATTCGTGTATCGGTGAAGAATCAAAACATACCCCTTTTTGTAAATCGATCACTACTATTGCGTCGGCTGTGTTTGACATACGTATGCCTTCTTTCTTTTTTCTAGTTCTTTCTTCTAATGATGTTTCGTTTACTACTATTTTCCATTTTATGGTTAGAAATCAAAAAAATATATTCCATTTTCTGATTTTTTTATTGGGGTTCCTTTGATAGCATTTCTTATCTCGTTCGTTCCTTTATACGTGACAACATTTTCTTATTTTACACCTATAAATGGCACTTTTCGACTATTTCTTCATGTTATTATTTCATAAATATTTAGCTATTGGAGGAATGTATCATGATTAAATTATATACAGGTTCTGGTTGCTCGTCTTCTAGACGCGCAAAACGTTGGCATGTTTAAAGAAAAACCATTTATAAAAGATATCTTGAAAAGATAGAGAAAACAAAAAACAACCACTTTCAGTTGACTACTGAGCAGTTGTTATCTTATGAAGTAAAAACTATTATACTATCATTCTATCACTAATTCTTTTCTTTATTCTCCATGTCTCTTTTTAAAGCTTTTATGTCGAGTTTTAATAAAATCAATCAATTACTTCTATACTAATAGATCAATGTCCACATCTTTTTGAACCAGTAGGTACCTTACTACTTACTATGAAATTTCTCAAGTATTAAAAACATCAAAAACATATGCTCTGCTGCCTGTATCATAATAATTAAAATAGATACAACTAATTTTTGTTTCTTTCGTCTAAAGGATAATTTTTAGGCAATACATTCTGTTTACTAGCACGTCAAATGACACTAGCGATTATGACTTCAAAACAACTGTTTGTGATTTTTTCTCTTTTAAAACAAGTCACATGTTATATTAAATTCGTAAATACGTATATTACAATTTATTTTAAGAGGCGGACATCAAGAAAAATATTATTAAAAAGTTTGCTATTATCAACCTTGTTACTAACTTTTGGATCAACAATTCTCCCAACTGGAATTGTTTTTGCTAGCGAACAAAATATCATCAAAAATACTAGTTATTCTAACGATGATAACTTGAATGTATCTATAGAAAAGACGAGAACGGTCGTCTTATGGTAGTAAAAATGGAAACAAAAGCTCGTGCTAATGTTGCAACGTGGGAAGCATGGCAATATCCTCATATTGGTGTTAGTATCAAATCTTAGACAGCTTTTCGTAGAGACAAGAATAAATTAAACTTATCTACGAGAGGATGAATTTTTATGACCCGATATGAAGAAAATTTTAAACAAATGATTGTTGAACTGAATCAAACTGGACGTTCTGTTCAAGGGTTAGCGAAAGAATATGGCTTATCTGAAGCAACGATTTACAAATGGAAGAATTTATATTTACCTGATCAGTCCACAGGACTGACTGGAAAAGAAGTAGCTGAACTGAGAAAAGAAAATGCTCGTTTAAATGAGGAACTTGAAATCTTAAAAAAAGCCGCAGCCATATTCTCTCGGAAAACCTAAATTCGCTTGTTCAATTTATTGAAAAATGGTGTAAGGATTACACTGTTTCTTTGTTGTGTCGGTTATTAGAAATCCCTAGAAGTGTCTATTATTTTTATAAGAATAAACCGTTGACAGCTACAGAAATCAGAAATAATAAGTTGAAAAAGAAGATTTCAACAATTTTTTTTACGAATAAACAACGCTATGGTGCCACAAAGATCCATCAAGTTTTATTAAAAGAAGGGATTTCAGTATCTCTTAAACATGTCCAAAAGCTAATGAAACAATTAAATTTAAGGTCGATTGTAGTTAAAAAATATAGACCTCAAAGGTCTAATAAACCGATCATTTCAAAAGAGAATCTCTTAAATCAGGACTTTTCTACTGAAACGATCTGTGAGAAATGGGCAGCTGACATTACGTACATTCCTACTAAGAAAAATGGTTGGTGTTACTTATCTTCAATCATGGATTTACACACGAAAAAAATTATTAGTTATACATTTTCAAAACGAATGACTGTGGATTGTGTCATTCAAACATTGAATAAAGCAAAAATACATTATCACATTCCAGAAGGAATGATTCTACACACTGACTTGGGCAGCCAATACACAGCAAGAGAAGTGGAACAATGGCTTAAAACCAACAAAATAAGGCATTCTTATAGTAGAAAAGGAACACCTTATGATAATGCTGGAATCGAATCTTTCCATGCCTCATTGAAAAAAGAAGAAGTCTACACGACTAGCTACTCAGATTTTGAAGAAGCAAATCGAGCGCTATTTAGCTACATTGAAGGATTTTATAACCGAAATCGAATCCATAGCTCGATTCACTATCTAACCCCACAGGAATTTGAAGAATTAGCAAAAGAAAAAATGGCTTAACCGTCTCTACTAAAATGTGTCCAAGATATTGACTCAAATCCAATATCCCAGTAAATGCAGTCGCTCGACTATAAGACAAAAATTGTAATAGCTGGGTAGGATTTTACAAACGAACTGGCTATGACGGAGTGAGAAGAGCTGTGACCACTGATTATAAAATAGAGTAAATAATACAAAAGGAGAACCTATGAAAGCTAAAATAGATTTATTCTACGAAAAACATCCTTATCTTTCCCTTTTAATCAATTTGTTGTTAGGTAGTATTATCGGAATTTCTGTTGAATATTTACTAAATAAAGACTTTATAGGTTCTGGTTTCTATACGGTATTGTTTTTAAGTGTTCTTGAAGCTTTTTCAATTTACAGGAAATCCAAAAAAAATAGATAACTTCAAAGTCTCTTTTATTAGAAGGGACTTTTTTGTTGCTTATAGCAGGTACTAAAGTATACTCTGTTGATCTCCATATAACATTTTAAATATGGATAATCATTAATAGCTATATAGTTATTGATAAACAGCAGTGTATTTCTTCATCCGCTTTGTTTTATATGCATAGAGTAACAAACCAACAATCAAGACTAACAAGAATAATGTAGTCGATATAGATGCTTCAGCCCCAAAGTTTCCCCCAGTAATTATTGTATTTTGCGATTGGATCAGAGTGGAGAAAAAACCTTGTTCTTGCGTTCCGCTGACTGGTATACCCAAAATAGCTCCTTGTGTCCAATTCCAAGTAATATGAGCACCAATAGCCGTAAATAAACTTCCTGTACTGTAGATAAGTGCGCTGAAAAAGCAACCTGCTAAAAAGATATTGAAAACTGCCAGAAATGTCATGTTAGGATTCAATCCGTGCAAAAGAGCAAATAATGCAGCAGATCCAATCATTGCTATTAACGGACCAAATCTAAGCATCTGATGCTGAAAAAAGCCACGGAATAAAAGCTCTTCTGATGCCCCCACTGCAATAAATAAAATAAAACTCGTTATCAGCGGCACAATGTTTGCGTTTCCTGAATCTAACCTATACGCCCCGTCAAATATAATGGACTAGTAATAAGCAGAAACACTCCAATTCCAACAACGAGACCTCCCGCTAAATACCCCCAGTCTTTTCCTCGAACAGAAACACCATAATCTTCTATTCTTTTTCCTTCGACCTTACTAGCAAGAAATAAAGCTAGTAAAAAAACAGCTAAATGTCCGACCGTACCGGCAATTGCTCCAATCCATTCACTATTTCCAATAAACATATCCGCAAGTGCATTATTGACAAGAATTCCTAAAACAAAACCAACTAAGACTATTAAAACAGATCCAATCAACCGAATAATCCTGATCATCTTTCATCCCTCCTTTATATTAAGTTTAACAACCCTTTTCTTTCTTGTCTCGTGAAAACTATGTAAATGTTCTCCATCATAGAGAGAATAGATTTTTACGAACTAAGAATATCTACAGCAACCTTACGAAAATGAAAGACTGTCTCCCTAATTCTTCTGTTAGACTGTTTTTAATAAGGAAAGGATGGGAAATTTTTTGAAAAAACAACTACTAATTATGTGCCTTTCAGCATGTGCAATTTTACTATTCTCAGGTTGTAGCAAGTCCAATGAAACGATTGCAACGTTTAAAGGTGGAACACTTACAGTTCAGGATTTTTATGATAACCCAAAAGTTAAATCAAATAATCAAACACTATTAAAAAAAATGATTGTCTTCAAAGCATTTGATGATGTATACGGAAAAGAGATTTCTTCAAAGGAAGCAACAAAAGAATATAATGAACAAAGCAAAAAACTCGGTCCAAACTACAAGGAACAATTAAAAGCAGTTGGCCAAACAGAAGAGACATATAAGAAACTCTTTAAACAGATGCTGGCTTTCCAATACGGTTTGAAAGCCAATGTAAAATTAACAGATAAAGATCTAGACACTGCTTGGAAAGAATTCTATCCAGAAGTTAGTACACAGATCATTCTATTTTCGACTAAAGAAGAAGCAGATAAAGCAAAAAAAGAAGCAAATGAAGGGGAAAATTTCTCCAAGCTTGTTCAAGCTTATGGAAAAAATAAAACATTAAAGGAAACTGATGGAAAAATGAATTTTGATTCAACCAATCCAGAGATTCCTACTGAAGTAAAAAAAGCAGCATTTAAACTAAAAAACGGGGAAGTTTCTGATATCATTCCTGTAACAGATCCAACGACTTATCAGCAAAGCTATTATCTAGTAAAAATGGTAAAAAAACAGGATAAAGGTTCTAATAAAGGCAAATACAAATCTGAGCTAGAAAAAATTGCTACCGAAGCAAAAACTCTTGATACGGAATTCATGGATAAAACAATCCGTAAAGTGATGAAAAAAGACAATGCAACTATTAAAGATCCTTATGTAAAAAATATATTCAAATAAACAAATTTGACCCAATTGGGGATGTGGCAAAATTTGAGAAGTGATTTTTGGAAATTCCTTCTTATTTTTGAGGCAAACCACTTTTGCCACAACTTCATTGGGGTCTTTTTTTATTTGTTACAATCATGAGGATATAAATTTAAAAAAGTTTTTTATTTCTATCACATGAATCAATGCGCCATTAAGTAGATTCTTTCATGCTCCCCTATTTTTTCACTTGCCGTATCGCTTCAAAAATAACTATCATAAACTCAAACTCGACTGAAAAGTTATTTAAAAAAAGACTGAAAATATCCCTTCTGGACTTGTTCTTCTTATTCTGTTATACTAGAGAAACACGAAAGATATTTTTATGCGACACTTTTCATTTGTTTTTATGAAATTTATTCAAAACTGGCGTAACTTCAGAGTTACAAGGATGTATTAGAGGTTAGGGAATACATCGTTTAAATGAGAAATAAGTAATAGTTAGTAATAGTCACCCAAACTTTAAATTAATGAATATTGAATCGTCAGATAGCCTTCTCGAGTTTTCGAGAAGGCTATCGTTTATTTTATGGAGAAATTGATTCAGAAGTAATCAGCGACCTTTTTTAGTGGCTCTATACTTTTTGATGTTGGTGGATGACACCAGCATCTTTTTTATTTTCCAAAACATATAGAAAAGACACCTTGAAATCCTTTAGAATTAATTTGGCGAACCAACCCAAAAGGAGGAATCAAGATGTCTTACACTCACCTTATCAAAGAAACATTAGATATTCTAGACTTATCAGTTACTTTTAACGAAAATTGTCTCACAAAAGAAAAATACAAAGGGCAAATCTGTCATATTTATCGTGGAAACTTGATTTATACAGCCCAAGAATGCATCCACTGTAAACACCAGATTGCTTCAGATATTGTGCGTTGGGGTACAACAACCGTCCGGTTGTTAATGAACGATGTTTCTGAATACCGTACCTACCTCGAATTGAAAAAGCAACGCTTCAAATGCAAAGCTTGTCAGCGGACCTTTGTCGCAGATACTTCTGTTGCGAAAAAACACTGTTTCATCAGTGAGAAAGTCCGCTGGTCTGTCGTGACTCGTCTGAAAAAAAATACCTCAATGACAGAGATCGCCGCTCAGAAAAATCTATCGGTCTCTTCTGTTTACCGTATTATGAAGCGATTTTATCGTCCGTTGAATCCTTTTCGGACACCGTTACCTAAGGTACTTTGTTTTGATGAATTCAAATCAGTTCGGGGTGTTTCAGGTGCTATGAGTTTCATCATGATGGATGGACAAACACAGCGCTTATTGGACATTGTCGAGAACCGACAACTGCCTTTTTTAAAACGTTATTTTAGTCATTTTTCACGAGAAATTCGTGAAGCGGTCGAATGGATCGTGATTGATATGTACGCTCCTTATGTATCGCTCGTTAAAAAGCTGTCTCCAAAAGCACAGCTGATTATTGACCGGTTTCACATCGTCCAACATATTGGTCGTACCTTTCGCAATCATCGAATCAAAGAAACGAACCAACTATTAAAAAGCAAAGAACAAAAACACTATCAATTAGGTAAGCAATTAAAAAGATACTGGAAACTTCTTCAAAAAGATGAACGCAAGCTTGATTATACTCGACGCCTTTGGCGACCTGGCTTCAAAGCTCATTTAACAGAGACCGATATTGTGGATCGCTTACTGAAAGGGAGCCCTGCTTTGCGTGTAGGCTATCAGTTATATCAAGACTTTCTTTACGCTGTAAAGGAACGAGACTACGTATCGTTTGAAGAACTACTTACCAATAATATCATGCTTCCCGAAGGCTATCAGACGACCTTGAGAACGTTCCAGAAATTTCTGCCACAAATCAAAAATGCTTTACAACAAAGTTATTCAAATGGCCCACTTGAATGTCTGAACAACCATATCAAAGTGTTAAAACGAAATGCATATGGCTTTCGTAGCTTTTATAATTTCAAATTGCGCATCATGATTCGTCATGGCAACGCATTGATTTTCAACTAAAAAAGATCAAGAGGAACTGATCCACTTGATCTCCAATTATTCTAAGATTTCTCTTTACCAACATCATTTGACAAAGAGCCTTTTTAGTTCACCAATCGTTTCTGCTTGGAAAGTTTGCACCCAATCTTCTTGGAAGCCCCTCACTGCTTTATCAATCGAGGGCATCTCTAATACTTGATCTAGTAGCTCTTTCCCTAACGTTATCGCATGAGCTCCAGATCGAATGGCTGTAGTGACTTGTTCACAATTTTTGAAACTAGCTGCTAATATTTTTGTTGGACTTTGCGTACGTTCGATCTCAGTCCGCAACGAATCAATCACTTTCATAGCATCAATGCCTTGATTTTGCATCCTGTTATAATAAGGTGCAATATAATCTGCTCCATTATTAATAGCTAAATACCCTTGTAATTCTGTGTAAATAGCTGTACCGGTAATCAAATAACCTTCTTTTTTCAACTTTTTGATCGCTTGAAGGCCCGCTTGATTCACCGGCACCTTGATAAACGTATCTTTTCCCAGTTCTTCTATGATAACTCGAGCATCCTCTATCATTTCTTCTTCCGTTCTTCCTATTGTCTGAATATGGATAGGAATCTGTCCGATTATTTTTTTGATTTCTTTCATATGCGAGAAGAAGTTTGACGCTCCTTCTTTTTTCAGAATAGTAGGATTTGTTGTTACGCCTGTTAAATTCAAAAACTGTTGACAAGAATAAATACTTTTTGTATTTGCTGTATCAAGCATGATTTCCATATAGCTTTCCCCCATTCTGATCCTCTTGATCGATTTTAATGATTGTCCCCTTTCTTAAATACGGCATTTCCTTATCTTCTACATACATTGTTCCTGGAAGTTCCGGCTCATGAGATCCATCAAATTTTATCGTGATATGTCCTAATTCATTCAAATTAGTTTGGACAACATCTCCTACTGCTGTGATTACATACATTTGTTTATCAAAGCAGAGCTTCATATCACAAGTTATTTCTTTTCTTACCTGATTCAATTCAATCTTATAACAATAATCTGTTAATGTTTCCGGTGCTTCATCTCCAAATAAAATCATTATTTTTTCTTTCCTGAATACTTCTGCTTCTATACCAACATCTGTTACAACCGTTTCAAAGATCGTCATCTCTGTTCCTCCTAAACTCAGCTATATAATCCAAAACTTGCTACCCAAGCAATGATAACTCGTGGGATGCCGTTAAGAAATCTTGAATAAAGAACTGATGGTACACCTACTTCTACTGTCTCAGCTTTTGCTTCTTCCAAACCTAGACCGACTGGAATAAAATCACATGCATTTTGAGTATTGATAGCAAATAGTGCCGGTAATGCTAATTGGGGAGGAATATTTCCTTTCCCAATCTCTACACCGATCAATGTTCCAATCACTTGGCTAATAACTGCCCCTGGACCAAGCAAAGGAGATAAAAATGGCAGTGAACAAATAAAGCCAATGATTGTTAATCCAACTGCATTTCCTGCTAAAGGTGCCATAATGTTAGCAAATACATTACCGATCCCAGAACCTTGTATCACACCAATCAAAAGGGAAACGAAAGCCATAAAAGGGATCACTGTCCGGATCATCGTATCTACTGCTTCTCTTGCTGATTGATTGAATGTAGCAACTACTTTTCCCGCGCCCATTCCAATTTTTGCTATCCAGTTTTGCTGCTCTGCTTTTTGCTCGGTTATCTTTTTAGAAGTATCATATTTGTACTTTTTATCTGGAGATGTAGTATTTACTGTTTCTTTGTTATCACTAGTTTCCATTAGTGGCTGTATTTGTTCTAATCCTACTGCTGAAACATAAATATCTTCAGTGATATATTGTGCTAATGGGCCACTTTTTCCTGTGGGAACGATATTGATGGTTGGTATCCCTTTTTTAGGATAAATTCCACATCTAAGAGTCCCTCCACAGTCAACGATTGCAAGCGCGATTTCACTATCAGGTATTGATGTTTTGAATCCATTGATAGACTCCATACCTGTCAGTTCTTCTATTTTATCTACGATCATTGGCCTCTCACCTCCACCTGTGACATAGATGAACTTGTGTTTATCTTTTGTCGGCCTAATAATCAAAGGACCTCCATACCCGCCGTTTCCTTTTACGATCTTGATATCATTATACATTTAAAACTCTCCTTTCTCTAATCAACTGAAAGATCTACTTTTTTGCTAAGAACGATTCCTTGCTGTCTGCATACAAATCCAGTAGTAAAATCAGTTATCCAACCACCAATAAAGTTCATCAGCAGTCCCACAAGCAAGTATCGGATAGCCAGCTCCATCGAATTTAGCACTAAGGTTTCGATCCCTTGAGCAATCCCAATCCATACAAACAATTCTCCAGGATTAATATGGGGGAATACACCATTGCTCGTATGACAAAATTGAGCTTGAGCAGCATAATAGCTTGGTTTGTAGTATTCTGGAAGGAAACGAGCCATTGTAAATGACATAGGATTTCCCAACATAAAAGCAGATAAGAACGGTAACACAAGGTAACGAGTAAGCGGATTTTTCGCTGATAATTTGGCTACTTTCGTTACTCGGTCTTCACCTAAAAAAGCAATCAGCGTATTCATTGCAACCATCAGCATCAAGACAACTGGTACGATTCCTGTCATCCAGCTTATGAATGTTTCTGCACCTGTTTGGAACAGCCTCATAAATCTCTCAGCAAATTTTGTTATGATATCCATCGTTTGTCACTCCTTTTTTCTTTGATCGTACTTTTCCATATCCGAAAATTATTGAGCATAGCAATAAAAGGCAATGTAGGTTGTTCACTTTTTTCATTTCCTGCCTCTATTCGTAAGTATACTTCTCTGGCATTTTCAAGCTGCTTGTGTCAAACGATCTTCCGCTCGAACTGAGGGATGGTAACGATCGATGTAATGGATATCTTCACCCGCATAGACAGGTAATGAATGAAATTTTGCCAAAGATGTAACACCTTGCATTTTTCTGACTTCTAAAACCTGATCATGATCGTCTATAGCTAGCATAACAATCGTGCCTGAACGGATTTTCCCAGGTCGTTTACCAATCGCTACTTTTCCTTTTCTTCGCAGTTCGCTATATGTTTGATTGAAATGCTTTAGTTGCTTCCAACTGATAACTGCTTGCAGCACATAAGCTGAAGCTGCGAAAACTATGAATAGATACATATCATTCATGAAGTCTCTCTCCTTTACTTTTGATTAGTTTTAAAAATGATTCCTGTGTCGGTGCTAATTCAATAAACTCATCTATTCCCATTTTTATGAGTTCAAATAGGATATCGTATAGCTCAAATAATTCATTTTCAACTTCAGCCGTCATTTCTTCAGGTATGGCAAATAAAAAAATAACTCCATTTCCTCCTGTTTCTGCTAAACCTTGATCAGTTATTAGCCCTACTGATAAAACAATGTGTTGAGATAGCTGGTTGGTTGTGTGAGGAAAAGCAAATTCTTTGTTAACAAATGTGCTTTGCTGAGATTCTCTTTTCAAGATCCTTTTTTCAAATTCTTCATCCACATAATAGCCTCTGATCAAAGGAGCGACTAATTTGTTTAAATATTCTTGATACGTCTTTTTTTCTTTCCATATTTGATAGAAAAAAACAGTAGAATGAAACCCGACTAATCGCTTTTTTTTTGCTTTTTGCCATTGTGCCCTTAACCAAGAGTCATCGAAAAGATTAGTCAAATGGATCACCGGTGTCTCTTCATTTACATTTTTTAACGGAATCGTTGTAAAAACAGCGAAATATTTGTTTAGATCTACTTTTTCATATTGTTCTTCTGAAACATGTGTTATTTGTATATCCGTCCCCAATATCCTTTTGATTTGTCTTTGGATCATTAATGCTGTTCCTTTTCCTGTCGTATGAACAATGGCTACTTTTTTAGAGGAAAAATGCTCTTTTTGATATCGAAATGCTAACTCCAAATACAACGTTAGGTAGCTGATCTCTACTTTAGAGATCTTATGTTGCAAGATAGCTTCTAATGCTTGTATGCATTCGCTAGCGATTTGGTAAGAAAAAGGATACTTTTTTTCTATCTCACCATAAAATAAATCAGTCAATCGATAACGAAAAATTACCCGATTTATCAATAAAGAGAGGTGCTGTTTCATCTCTTGATATAAGAAGGACTCATCCAGATCAATGAGATCTAATCGTCGAATACGCATCATCATGGGGTCGAAATATAAGCGCAAATCAGAGTTAGCTTTTCTTATCATCGTTATACTTGTGTTGATGATGTTCAAAGGAAAACTGATAAAATCTTTTTCATATTGGCTCAAAGTTAGTTCATAGATTTCTTCCAACCGATTGATCAGTTCAATGAATTCTTGGATATATTCAAAACACCCACTGTAACGATTGATGGGCTTCTTCAACAGATAGTTACTAGAGATTCTATTCAAAGAAATACCGATAACTTTCGTCAAAAGGGTGATTTCTTGTTTACTAGCATTCGTCTTCTTCTGAAAATGTTTGATTGCTTGTTTTTCTTCTAGAACCTGTTCTGTTTTCGTCTCTGAAAAGTAGGGAGAAACAAAATAAAACAAAAGTAGTCGTAATTCTAGCTCATCTCCTATTATTCTTAGTCCTTTATTTGGTGTGCCTGTAATCTTTACATCAAAATCATTGATCATCTCTTTTAATGTCTTTAGATCCTTGACCACTGTTCCTCTGCTGACACCGACTTCTTCAGACAAATCATCCATACGTAAGAAATCCTCTGTTTCGATCAGCCTATTTAGTAAATAAGCGATTCTTTTGGATGCCGAATTGAAATCACTGGCTGTTTTCAATTTTCCTTGCATGATCTCATCAAAAAAATCAAAATCATAAATTTCAAGTTCAAAATGTTTGGTTTTTTGGATGATTTTTGCAATACCGGCAATTTCTTCATTCAACTCCCCAATATCTTTTTTTATGGTTTGATTACTGGTTTTGATTTCTTTTTGCACTTCCTGGATTGAAACTTTCTTGTGAGTGACTAGTAATTTCAATAATTGGTACCATCTGTTTACTAGCGTCACGTGCGTCCCCCCTATCCTTTATCCTCTTGTTTTACCTCCTGAAATATTAGTCGTGACTCCAGTGATATAACTTGATCTTTCTGAAAGATAATAGCAGACTAGATCCGCCACTTCTTGCAGCTTACCACTCCTTCCTAGAGGGATCGTACTTGTTCGACTGTAACCGTTTCTCAGCTGTTCGACGCTTATACCTCTCGTATAAGAAAGAGCTTCTTCATATTCTTGTGTTCTCAAACCGGTTTCTTCCAGTATCCCTGGTGCAACACCTACCACACGAACATTCCTCTTTCCTAACTCTTTTGCCCAAGAACGAGTAAAACTGTTCATCGCTGCTTTTGTAGCAGCATAACAGCTCTGTCCTTCTGATCCTTCCAATCCTGATTCAGAAGAAAGATTCACGATCACTCCTGATCCCTTTTGCACCAAGATTCTTCCAACTGCTTGGCTCATCAAATATACACTTTTTTGATTGACAGCGATCATCTTATCAAAAACTTGTTCTGATAATTCATACTTGCTTTTTGGATGATTTCTATCTATTAGAAGAGAAGGAATATTTATTCCTGCATTATTGACTAGACCATCGATCGTCTTGAAATGTTTCATTACTTTATATGTCCCTTCTTCTATGTCCGTTTTAGAAGACACATCGACTTTTAAAGATAGTAGGTTTTCATGCTGTATACGGCATTCAGTTACATCAAAATTCGCTACTTGTGCATTCTGCTTCAACAAATTTTCGACGATACTTCTTCCAATTCCTGAGGAACCTCCAGTTACAATTACTACTTTTCCTGCAATATCCAACCAATCCGGCATATGTGATCCTCTCCTTCTTTTTTCTTACAAATCCAGTATAAAAGCTCACTAAAAAAAATTAAGACATGAAATTTACAGCTTCAGCTAAAAAATGTGTACTAATGGAAGAGCAAAAAAAATTTTCATCTTTTTGCATAGATTGCTAAAATTCCTGAGCGTTATATAAGCGATGTTTCTCTTTTTGATATATAATTGTTTTATCATTTAAGGAAGGAGAATTCTAATGAAAACTTTAGATGCTATTGCATTAACTTTATTGATTGTGGGAGGGTTGAACTGGCTGTTGGTAGGCTTGTTCGAACTTGATTTAGTAGCTATGATTGCTGGTGGTTCAACAACTATTTTTGCAAAGATCATTTATATCGTCGTAGGTATTTGTGCGATCTACTGCTTGAAATTTTTCCCAATGATTACTAGAAAAGTTGATGAAAGATATTAGAAAGCTATAATTATTAAAAAAGTTATTATCTTCATGAACCTTCCCTTTATTGGGAAGTTTTTTTCATTTTAAACCATCTGCTTTTCTTTGTTTAAGTGATATACTGAATAAAGATAATCTATTTTAGGAGGAGCTATCATGCATAAAGGGATTTACGCAGGCTTGTTGGGAACTGTAATACTTTTTTCTGCCTGTGGATATAAAACAAAGAATTCTGTTAAAGAATCTTCAGCAGCCATTTCAACAACTGAGGTTGGTTCAACTAAAAGTACTTCTACTACTTCCATTACTAATACTTCTACTGGTAATGTAGATTCGCAACATAGCCAATCAAGTATTCAGTCGTCTAGCATTTCTTCAACATCTGAAATGCAAGAAAGCACTGTACCTTCTCTTCCATTAGAAAACTCTGACAAAGCACTTCTATTTCTTATTGCCCACCGTTCCGAATTACAAAGTGACGATATTGTTATTAGCTTTTATCAAAAAATTGATCGAGATTATTTGTTCACAGCTTCCAGCAAACAAATCCGTTCCCAAGGGGGATCTGGAAGCGTTGGTTTTTATCGAGTGTCACCCGAAGGATCGATTACGATGACAGATGCAAATGGAACACCATTTTGATTAGATGATATTATACGGATTTACAGTACTAGCAAGTCATTATCGGTATCATTTTTTCTGAGAAAGTTATACGGAGTATAAATAAGCATTTGCATTAACCTAATAATTCGTTACAGCTATTTCTCTTATGAATATACTCACTTCTCTACTTGCTCTCTTGATAAATTTTTGGTATCTACTTCATTTTCGGTCAACTGAGTTAATGAAATTTATTGTCGGACGGTTTTCTAGATTCAATTTTTCTATATTTGGATAGAAGAATTTACTTTTTTTACCTTTTGACATATTTTCTTCTTATTATTTTAATGATCCCTTTTTCAAATTAGAAAGATAGCCTTTGTATCGTATTAGATGAAATATTCACAAAGCTAACCATTATACTTGCATTTTTTTCAAAATAGAGTTATTATGTAAATAGAGATAAATAAAAAATACTTATTGAAAGGATGATCAAAAATGGCAAATGTACCTAGCATTCGCGACATGTTCCCTGATTTCAATGACGTGTTTAGTCCAGCATTCAATGATTTTTTAGGTGTTTCAAGTTATCCAAAAGTGGATTTAGTCGAAAATGAAAAAGAATACAAACTAACTGCTGATATGCCTGGCTATGACAAAGAAGACACGACAGTTGAATATTCAGATAATACTTTGACGATCTCCGCCAATCATGAGTCCCATACAGAAGATAAAGAAGATGGCAACTATGTACGGAAAGAAAGACATTCGGTCTCTTACAAACGTTCATTCTATCTTCCTAATGTTGATGAAGAAAAAATCACTGGAACCTTTAAAAACGGTGTGCTGAAATTAGTATTACCTAAAACAGCTCATCAGCCAAAAGAAACAAAAAAAATTGAGTTAAATTAGAACTTATCGCCTCTCGATGGATGAGGGGCGATTTTTATATATTTGGATAAGAACGAGTATGTTTAAATTTTCAAAATGAGCAAAAAAATATTTTGTTTTTACGATAAAGATGTTATGATCTCTCTTGGTAAAAAATATGGGAGTTGATCATTTGATTGTCTTAAGTAAACTTTTGTTTTGGATACCATTTATCATAATGACCAGTGCTTTCTTTTACTTATTCAAAAGGCCTAATAAATACTTACTCTTATCTGCTTGTCCGATGATCTATTTTATCCATAAGATTAGAGGATTTTATTATTACGAATCTGGTATCTCATTGTTTTGCTACGAAATCGGCTTATTAGCTTAGGCCATCTTTTTCATATTTGTGTTAGAATATTTCAGAAAAAAATAAACTTCCAGTCAGTTTTGGCTGGAAGTTTTTCATTTGGTGCAGATCTTTTCAGCTGATATTCATACAAGTTGATCCATTTTTCTATTATTAAGTACATACCATTGTGACTCTTTGAATGTGGGGGAGAAAAAAATAAAAGGAGCTGGTATTTTGTTAGTTATGAGTAAAGCTTTGTTTTTACTTCCCTGCACGTTCATGTTTATTGTTTTATGTTATTTCAAAAGAAGAAAAAAATGGTGCTGGATCGATGTTCTACTATTCCTTCCCTTTTTCCCGCTTATTTATTTTCTTGAAGAAATATGGGATGATATGGCATGTGATTCTGCTTTTCTTTTTAGTCATTCATTGGGGCTTATGATCTCTCTTATGATCTTTGCCATTGTGCTATTTTTTTTGAATAAAAAATAATGTATTAAAATGTATTAACTCGTTTGTCCCAACTTCCAAAACATATTTTTGAAAGTTGGGTGTTATCTTTTTTGAAGTATAAAAAGATCTCAAATCAATCCACTTTACTTTCTTATTATGTTATTCATAGTAACAAAATCTCACCTACTTTATCTTATAACTTGATTTTTTGCATAAAAACTAAATAAAGAGTGCGGCATTTCGCACTTTTTTATTATAGATAAACGTTTAGACAAATTGGAGTACTTCTAGTTTCGTGATACATTGGCATAGAAATTACTTGCAGTTTTTAGATTTACATAATTTAATTATAGTTACGCTCTATTTTATCTCCCATTCACTAATATTTCAAAGATGATTTCTCCATCTCGTTAATTATTATAGAAAATCATATGACAAAAGTGTTAGCTTTTTCGATTGTGATTCTTGCTCAACTTTATTAATAATACAACTGTCACTTGTTTCATTTATTTAATTAGGAGGGAAAAATTTGAATACTGTTAGCTTGAAAAAAGGATTTTCTACCTTTGATCTAAAAATTTTAGGGATTACGTTGATGTTTATCGATCACATTCATCAAAATAATTGGAATTTTGGATATGTCAAAAGATTTCCCTGCACCTGCCTCCACCTGGGCATCTACCATTTTGATTGAAGTAGATGATCAGGCAGAATTCGATCAGGTGTTTAATATATTAAAAGATAGCGGAACTGTAATGATGCATGAAAAAAACTATGAGAAGTATACGGAAGTTTGCTGGGTGACTGACAAGTTTTGCTTTACTTGGCAATTGTTATTCTAAGCATGAGATAAAACGTAAAAAACGATAGTTGACATCCATTAAATATGGAAAGTCAACTATCGTTTTTTCTCTCGAGTAATATTACTTTTCTAACTTGAATAAATCGTCTAAATTTTTTAAGCAGCAAGCCATAGATGCTGTGATTAATTGGCACTTTATTACGCATGAAATGTCCTCATTACAAAAAATCACTTTCAATTTGAGACAGTCATTTGATAGAGAATAGTATCAATCTCATAAAATCATCATTCATCAACTTATTAGATTGAAAATTGCCCCTAATAAATTTGCATCATTCCCATACTTTGCTGGTAAAACTTTATAGTTTGACCGTTTAGATTGAACAATTTTCAACGCTTTTCCTACTAGACTCATAAAATAGGTATTCTGACTTACTCCTCCGCCAATCAATATTACCTCAGGATCAATGACGTATTGCAAGGTTATAAGTGATGAAGCTAGATACTTTAATTCATCAATTATCAGCTTTTCTAATTTTCTATCAGTTTGAGATTTTAAAAATAAGTCTTTTCCATTTTCAAATTTATATCCTTGTTGATTGATTTTTTTCAATAATGCATTAAATCCAATCTTTCCTCCCAACGAACTATACTTATCTGTTGTAGGCAGATTATCTACCAAACTATAACCTAGTTCGCCAGCATTATTATTCGCACCACGAAGAATCTCACCACTAATTTGAATACTCCCTCCAACTGCAGAACCAATCACATAGATTGCAGATGAACGTGAATATTGACAATTCCCTTGCCAATACTCCCCTAGCAGAGCGCAGTTTCCATCATTTTCGATAGCAACTGTAGTATTTAATGCCCAAGATATGTCCGCTTTTAGTTGTCTCCCGATTAAATATTTCAAAGCTGAAGATCCAGTAATTCTATTGCTTTTCATATCATATATACCAGGTGAACTTATCCCTACCCCAAGGATATTCTCAGAGGAAAGATATATTGCTGATATCTTCTGAAGCAAATCATTATAATTCGTTGGTACAGGGATAGTCCAATGTTGTAACAGATGGCCATCTTGAGATACGTACCCGTACTTCAAATTGGTACCACCTATATCAATTGCTAAGTATTTCATTGTGTTGTCTCCTTAAAATCAAAATAACCATAGGGAAGCTAGCAATGCAGACAAATAAAAATACCCAAATTATCCCTTGAGTACCAATATATGGCAACATAATTGAATATAGCTGTGCTAAAATGATTCCCATGATATTTGCAAAAAAAGAAAATCTCATTGATAACTCCCCCATTTCAATAGTATCTGATACACTAGCAATAAAATGTATGCTACCTATAAAAATGAAAGCAAAACTGATTCCATGGAGGAGATATGTTGAAATAAACATTTCTTCAGAAGTACTTACAAGCGCAAAGAACCACCTAAGACCCGAAAAAATAAAGCCTATAAAAACCACCTTTAACGGTGAAAATCTTCGAATCACAGAATCGACAGCAAAAAATCCAAACATTTCTGATATACAGGAACCGATGAATACTGCAATACTTGCGTAAAAAGTAGCTTTATTCAGATCAAGATCATATTCATTTCTCAAGTGACTATTTAGTATATAGCCAAATGAATTTGGTAGTGTAATTATTAAGGTACAAAATGCAAAAAATAAATAATAGATTCTCGGTACCTTTTTGCCTTGGATTTTTTCAATTCGCGAATTGTAAAATTAAGTTAGAAAAATAAAAAGGCATTTATGGTACACTCAAATTGTATTTCCGACGAAAGAAAACAAAGGAGTGTAACCATAAATGACCTACAAACATCTTACCATAGACGAACTGACAATGATAGAATCATATTATCTTCAACATAATAAGCCGGTTGAAATCGCTAACCGAATGGGACGTGCTATGCAAACTATTTATAATGTAGTCAATAAGTTCAAGCAAGGTAAGACTGCTCTTGATTATTGGCACCAGTATAAAGAAAAAATGTGGTAGAAAAGTCATTCAATTACCTGCTCATGAAGTAGATTACATTAAAGAGAAAGTCACTCTTGGTTGGACGCCTGACGTCATTATCGGGCGAAAAGAAAGACCTGTTTCATGCGGTATGAGAACCCTTTATCGTTTATTTTCTAAAGGAATATTTGATATTGACACACTACCGATGAAAGGTAAAAGAAAACCCAATGGCCATCAGGAAAAACGGGGAAAACAACAGTATCAGCGCTCAATCCATGATCGACCTGATAATTATCCTGATTTCAATTCTGAGTTTGGTCACCTTGAAGGTGATACGATCGTTGGCATTCATCATAAAAGTGCCGTCATTACTTTAGTTGAAAGATTATCTAAAGTCATTATCACGATTAAACCCAACGGCCGTAAGGCATTAGATATTGAAACTGCCCTTAATCAATGGTTTTCTCGCTTCCCTAAAAACTTCTTTAAATCTATTACGTTTGACTGTGGAAAAGAATTTTCTAACTGGAAAGCCATTAGTAACCAACATGATATTGATATATATTTTGCGGACCCTGGAACACCTTCTCAACGCCCATTAAACGAGAATTCTAACGGGATTCTGCGTCGTAATGGACTGCCGAAATCAATGGATTTTAGAGAAGTGAATCAGACATTTATTTCCAGTGTCAGCAATCAACGTAATCATATTCCAAGAAAATCATTGAATTACAGAACACCAATCGAAATATTTTTGAGCTATGTACAAGAAGCATTTTATTCTAGCTTAATTTGACAAATCATAATTGTAATTTTCTCGATTGTATTTGGAATTGGTTTAGTTATATTCGAAAACAATAAGACGAGATTTATTGCACAAGCTAACAGGAGCATATAAGATACGTTTCGTAGTAACACTAAAAATAGGGAAATCCAAAATCCACTAGTTGCATACCCCAGTGAACCAAACATCCTGTATTTTCCGAAATCTTTTTTCTCAGCCGTTATCCAACTCATTATCGAACTCTCAAAATATATATCTAAACCTGTAGATACATTTTGTAGAAGAACGAACATTAATACAAACAAACCACTTGATTGCGTAGCATACATAAACAAAGATACCACTATTCTGAGTATTAATGATAAACGAATAATAGTATTTTTTTTTGAATATTTTTTGAATAAGAAGCGATATAAATATACTGAAACAACAATCAATATCTGTACGGCTGTCAGAGTCTTTATACTTATATCGCTAGAAACTCCTTTACTAAACATTAGTGGTTCGTATTGAAATATGAGCATAGCTGAGACAATTGAAAATAAAAACAATTGTGCTCGTTGCATTCTTTATCTCCACACTTTAATCGTCACCATATCATACGGTGGTATTTCAGTAACTGGTTCAGTTAGTTGTTCCTGACAATTTACAAATTCGTATTTTGAGAACTGCTTTAAATCGATTCTTTCTAATGGCATAGAGACTTTTGTTGGATTGCAAAAACGTAATAGATAGGCATTTTTATGGTACATAGAGAACCCAAAAGAACTGTCAAAGGCTTTTGTGTCTACCCCAAGAAGTGAACACTCGCGTAAATTGACATTCTCCATATCAATCTTTTGAATTTTGTTGTCCAGCCTATGAATAAACTTATTTAATGACTGGTTCTGATAACAAATTGATTGATCAGAAAATTGCTTCCAAGATTTGGAAACCTCATACTCATCAAAAGTTCCATCTGAAATTTGTAAAGCAAATTCAAAAGTTAACTCTCCTATCAACTCAGCCATAGGCGTCGGCATCATAACATGCCCCTTTTTGGTTGTATCCCCAGAGGCTCTACCTGGTCGATACGCTAAATTAGGTTTCCCTAACTGACTAGTAGATGCAAATAATGTTAAATAAAGCGTATTATTACGCAATTGATATTCTTTGATTCCCTTACCGAATGCAGTAAGGTAGCTCTGTTTACCAATCATTGAGACGCTTTTATCAAATGGTTCCAAATCAATTGGGTATTCAACATATTGTTTATGCCAATTGGGGATATCCTCAACCAACTCTTCGCGCTCAATAAACCCAAAAGGTACGGAAGCAATTGTTTTGGTTGTTTCTATATCAGGATTCAATTTTACTCGGAGACGATGGCTTAGTACTTGATTGTCAACTTTCACTTTACAATCGATCAGAGGAGATTTTTTTGCTAAAGTGATGGTTAACGCAATATTCAAGCTTCCATTTTCATTAGATTGCCCCACTCTTGCTTCAAGATTTTTTGGTAATTGGAAATTTCCTGATAAAGTCATTTCTTCAATCAACGTGGATTTCTTAACCTGAACCAAGTCAGGATGTAGAAGGATCGGATCGTCTCCTTCAACTGGAGAAAAGTCATACGTATCACCCGCATTCCCCATATCTTCAAACTCGATAAAGTAATTAAGCTTTTTACCATCTTTTGTTTCTATAGAAAGATTGCCATTCTCAGATCTAATGGTATAAAACTCATTTTGAATACTTGTAGCTTCACTATTTGCCAAGGATTCGATCTCTTGTTCTGATTTTTCAATGTTAAAAATTTTGAAACCCATACTTGGAATTTCTACATTTGTTAATACATACAACCGATAGTATGGGTCCTCATTAATATACTTGGGACCTTCTGGTGTTTCTAACAACAGATTATCTTTCCCTTCAAAATAATCTGCTCTAACTAAAACAGCATCATCAATTCCAGCGATTCTTAAATTTTTATCAGCGGCAAGAAAATCGATTATCTTATATTCTTTGTAATCCTTTGATGTAGTATTGAATACAATTACTTGATTACTTGTCAGCTGCAATTTCTCAGTAAAACGTTTGACAATATAATTCTCGACTCCATCCGCAATTTCATTTGCTTCTTTCATTCGATGCAGAATATCGATTGCTACATCATCACTTACGCACCCTCCCATACTATCATGTGCATGGCCTTCCATGAGCTTTTTCCAAGCATCAATAATTAGTTCATGACTGACTGTGATCTGGAAAGCCTCGGCAATTGCGAGCAACGGTTCAATCCTTCTCAATAATTTTTGTTCAACTATAAAGTTTGATCTCTTTATATCATAGCGGACTGAACCAATCGACTTATGCGTACGTGTTGTACATGGCTCACGAAACTCACCACGATATTCTGGCAAATCGTTTTTTTTACGAAGCAGCTCTCGAAAATCTTCATATGAACTTTCTACAAATTCATACTTACTCTCTTTACTGATTTCTTCAAGAACTTCTGGTAAATCATGGATTATCTCCAGTTGGTCTCCCCCCGCAGGAATCAATATATTATTATCGTCTGTTAATGATTCAACTTTTTCAACCGCTGGATATAATCGCTCATTTAAATACTCTGGGGTATTTTTTAAAAACGTAGCTGTTCCATATCCATCGACAAGATTCATTGCGGTAATTTCTTTATCTCCTAACCCCTTCCAGGTAAAGTATGGACCAGAGACATGTTTCTTAAAGTTAATTCCTCTTCAGAAAATAATATTATCTAGTCCACAATTAGCTAAGATGGTTGGCATTTGTGCGTTAAAACCAAATGTATCAGGCAAATATCCAATTTTCATTTCATCTCCGTATTTTCTTGAATCTCTGATCCCAATAATTAAATTGCGTATAAAAGATTCTTCATCAAAAAAAAATGCATCTGTTTGGGTATACCACGGACCAATAGATAGTTGTTTATTCTCGACAAGCTTTTTAACATTATCTAACTGGTCTGGTCGTCGAGCGATAAAATCATCTAAAATAGAAAACTGACCGTCTAAACAAAATTTTTCTTTTTTATTGTTTAGTAATTCATCGATAACAGAGCTGAAGGTATTATCACTTAATAAAATTGCATCCATTGTGGTAAAGTACCATTCTCTATCCCAATGAGTGTGATTAACTACATGTACTTTTTTCATTCTTAAACCTCCAACTTATTTGAAATCAATTCAAAGATTTCTGGTTTCGTTTTCGCTTTTTTTAAACTATCTCTATATCCACCATCAATTAATGATCGAGCAATCTTAGCTAAGATTTTAAGATGTTCTTCAGCACCTTTTTCTGGAATCAGTAATACAAAAGAATCAGTAATATCTTTGCGATCAAGACTATCCCAAGGAATTGGTTCTGTTTTTACATAGAGCATTTTGGGCGAAACAACCGTATCGTTTTTGCAATGTGGAATCGCAAAACCATCCTGAAACCCTGTAGTTTGCTGACTTTCTCGATCCACCAACCCATCAAAACAATCTTGTTCTGACAATACATAATTTAGATGTTTGGCATTCTCTGAAATGTATTTAAATAAAGCCATTTTATCAGAGATAGGTTCTTCATTAATAAAAATATTTTCTTTTACAAATACAGAATCAGTCATCATTTTCAATCCTAACTTTTATTATTTTTCAGTTACAACTTCATATTCTACTTCTTTTGGAGTAATAGTTCGTTTTCTCAAAAAGAATCTATACAAAAATGCGTTGACCAGTGAGGCAAATAGAATAGCCACAGTCCATAACAACCAAGACAGTTTTGGACCAGTTGTATATCCTACAAATGCGTCTAGCGGAGATCCTACACCACCATAAAACTGAACCCCCATGCTGGCAACTAACGCACCTGAGATTGCCGAAGAAATCGTATTTGCGATAATCAGTGATGGATTAGCAGCTGCGAATGGAATGGCACCTTCTGTTACACCGACCATTCCCATTACAAGAGCAGAAGATCCTAACGCTCGTTCTTCTGTAGTAAAGTATTTCTTAAATAGCAAAGTAGCAATCCCTGCACCTAATGGAGCTACTGCAATAGCTGCACCAGTCGCTGCCTGAGGAATTGCATTTACTCCTTGCGGTCCAAATTGATTCATCGTATCTACAAAAATAGCGGAGGAAACAAGCATAGCTGTTTTATTAATCGGCCCTCCCATATCTACACCCATCATGCCTCCAAGAATTGCTCCATATAAAATTGGAGCAGCTGCATAAGCTACTGTGACATGGTTGATTACGTCATACAAACCATTCATTCCGGCTGCAATTGGTCTACCAATCAAATAGTAAATTATTACAAAAGAAATAAATGTTGCAATCAGAGGAATGATCAAAATTGGAACTACTGGTTTTAAGAGATGTGGATAAGGAATTTTCTTCAACATTTTAACAAGGTAGCCTACTCCAAATCCAACTAAAATCGCTCCAATAAAACCTGCTCCGGTTTCCGTTTTTAAAAAAGTTGGATCATTAATAATATATCCAGCAATAAAAGCAGGTGCTACAGCTGGCTTATCTCCAATTGCTCGAGCTACTCCTGCCGCAAAAATAGGGATCATCAAGGTAAATCCTACTTTACCTAAATCAAAAAGTTTTGAGAAAAATTCTCCGGAAGTGGTTTCTTGGAATCCCCAGACAACTAGATCAGCGTTATTTGGATCTGGATGAAACGCCATTGCATTTGCAATTGCCAGAAGAAGCCCGGCAGCAATTGTAACTGGAATCATATCT
This sequence comes from Enterococcus sp. FSL R5-0957, assembly GCF_038008005.1. Classification (NCBI taxonomy): domain Bacteria; kingdom Bacillati; phylum Bacillota; class Bacilli; order Lactobacillales; family Enterococcaceae; genus Enterococcus; species Enterococcus sp. FSL R5-0957. The sequence goes on along the minus strand of NZ_JBBOYG010000001.1, from coordinate 1,187,556 downwards.
GTAAGCCCTGACATTAAATAGCGGACAAACTTATTAGAAGAAGTACCAATCTCTATGTTTCCGTTAATTTTTGTACCCTTTGCACCAAATACAGTCGCATTTTGCAAACCATCTTGAATCACTTTTTGCGGATCTTTCAATACAGTATTCGTATCAATTTCCACAAGTTTTTTTCCACCAAAGCGCCCTTTATCAATATTGATATCTGCCGCAATTATTACGAGATCAGCTTCGTCAATTTCCTTTGATGTCAACTCATTTTCTGTTCCTATTGTCCCTTGAGTCTCAACTTTAGCTTCTATGCCGAGTTCTTTGGCAGCTTCTTCAATTGCTGCCTGTGCCATATAAGTATGAGCGATTCCCGCAGCACATGCTGTGATTCCGACTATTTTCATTTGTTACCCTCCTAAAATATTTTTATTGATTAAAAAGCGCTTTCTTGATAGGGTATAACCACAAGAATACAAAATTTCAATGTATTTAATCATTTTGGAAATTTGTTCGCGAAAGGAGAATAAAGAATGAATGATGTGTTAATACGAATAAAACAAGGTATGGAGGACTTCTCAGCTAATCATCAAGAAATAGCAAAATATATATTAGAAAATCCTGACTGCCTTGAAACATGTACCGCTAGAGAGCTTGCAGAAAAAACTTATAGTGTTCCAAGCTCAATAATTTCCTTCTCAAAAAAAATTGGATATTCAGGATTTCAAGAAATGAAGTTTAATTATGGTAATTCACCGTTTGATTGTGATAATAAGGAACGAGATTTTCTTCGGCCTTTTCAATTAGTGAACAAATTATTGAATACCAAAGTTTATAACGATACAGTGAATATCTTAATTAACGCTAACCGAATTTATATATTAGCTTTTCAGATGTCTCAGGTCACTGCACTTGATTTTTACTTAAAAGTTCACAAGGTAGACCCAACTAAAATTATGTTTTTTCGCTCATTTGATGAACAGGTAAGAAGTGTTCCTTTACTCAATAAAGATGATGTTGTATTAATGATATCCAATAGCGGAGAATGCCAAGAAATAATTGATTGTCAAAAATATCTTCCTGAAGGGATCAAAAAGATTTTAGTAACAAACGGAATAGAGAGTACACTATCTGAATTTTGTACCCATGAACTCAGCATAGGCTGTTTTGAAAAAATATCTTAACATTCAAAGAGATTCCTACAGACTCTAGAAATGCACTACTTTATTTGATGGATAGACTATTTAAAGATATGATCAAACAAAATTATGATGACGCCCTAGAAAAAATAAAAAAATCTAGTCTCTTCTTTTCAAACATCTGAATTAAGAAAATATCTACCCAAAATTCATCTAAAATAGCCCCACAATAAAAAAGCCACCGGTGGCAAATGCATGTATACACAGTATAAATCCTCAAAAACCTTGCTACTTCTTGCTTTCTTCCTCGTCCATTTACAAAGCAGCCATGAAAGCTACCTATATTCTTGTATTCTAAAAGTATTACATACATTTCCAATAAGGTTTAAATTGCTTTATATAAAAGTCTTTGCAATTGGTATATGCTCGATTGTTTTTCATACTATTTCGTATTATTTCAAATTTTTCGTAGCTTATCCAATCACCGTGGGATAAATGTGAGAGAAAAATTTTCTACCCATATAAACAAAAAAACCACCTCATATGAGGCGGTTAACGTTCAACATTATTTTACGATATTTACTGCTTGAGGACCACGTTGTCCTTCTTCAATATCATAAGTAACTGCTTGTCCTTCATCTAAAGACTTAAAGCCTTCTCCTTGGATTGCTGAGAAATGAGCGAATACGTCATTTCCATCTTCACCAGTGATGAAACCAAAACCTTTATCTGAGTTAAACCATTTTACTGTACCGTTATTCATATATATTTCCTCCTGATACGTATATAATACGTGTTTTATTGCAATTAATATTACTTGGTAAAAGGAGTTTTTATAGTGTGAATATATCGCTCAGATTACGTTTCAAATTAGATTACTTATTTACTATAACACGGATGTAATGCTAACACAAGGATAATCACTCGATATACGGTTTAAATATAAATAAAAAAGATGCGAAATTTCAGAAAATCACAATAATTGATTAACCAACGAGAAAGACCTTCAATGAATGATCTCTCTATCAATTAATCGAGTAATATCTAGTTTCTTTTTGTTCTTCGTTAACTACTTCCGTTTTTAAACAAAATGTTTGCAGTGTGATTATATTAGCAATACAATTTTTCGCAACTTTATATGTTTCTTCTGCAGAAGCTCCGTATTCTTTTTTTAATTTTGCTTTCGCTGCAGTTAGTTCGTGTTTTCTTAATTTTGTTAATTTGAGGTATCTGTGATTCATTCGAAACTATTCTTCTTATTATTTGGTTATTAGTTGGCTATTAGTTGATAAAATGCTATTATCCTAATTGATATAAGACTATATGGGAGATGATGCTGTGGTCACATTTAGTATGCTTTTATTTTGGATTCCAGTCTGTATTGGTGTCATCTCTTTCTTTTACTTCACTAAACGTTCTAGAAAAGCGATTATATTAGTGCTTTCTTTTTTACCATCTGCGTTTTTTATAACGCCGATTGTAAAATTAAGCTAGACAACTAAAAAAGCCATTTGTGCTACACTCAAAATAGTTCTGACCAAAGAATTATAAGGAGTGAGTACAAATGACCTATACCCATCTTACAACGGATGAACTTGTAATGATAGAGTCTTATTTCAAAATAAATCAATCTGTTGCGAAAACTGCGCATTGCTTGAATCGTTCAAGACAAACGATCCATAAAGTATACCTATTCTTCAAGCAAGGAAAATCAGCCTTAGAATACTATCAACAGTATAAGAAAAACAAATCAAACTGTGGTAGACGCCCGCTTGTTTTACCCGAGGAACAATCAGAATATATTCAAAGAAAGGTTGTTCAAGGATGGACACCCGATGTGATTGTTGGTCGTGCAGCGTTTCCTATTCGTTGTTCTGCTCGTACCATTTATCGTATGTTCAAAAAGGGGCTATTTAATCCTTCTGACTTACCGATGAAAGGCAAGCGTAAACCGAATGGACATCAAGAAAGGCGTGGAAAACAAGCTTTCCGCCGCTCTATTCATGAACGTGAAAAAGATTATAGCCAATTCTCAAATGAGTTTGGTCACCTTGAAGGTGACACTATCGTAGGTCTGAAACATAAAAGTGCTGTAATTACCTTAGTTGAACGATTATCAAAAGTTATCATTACATTGAAACCGTGTGGTAGACAAGCGATTGATATTGAAAAAAAATTAAATCATTGGTTTGAATCTGTACCGAAAAATCTATTCAAATCCATCACTTTTGATTGTGGAAAGGAATTTTCAAATTGGAAACAAATCAGTAATGCCAATGATATTGCCATTTATTTCGCTGATCCAGGAACACCGTCTCAAAGAGGCCTAAACGAGAATTCTAACGGATTGTTACGTAGAGATGGTTTATTGAAATCTATGGATTTCAATTCAGTAGATGAATCTTTTATTCAATCTGTCACATCTAAACGAAATAATATTCCTAGAAAATCACTGGATTATCGAACACCTTTGGAAGTATTTTTGAGTTACGTAAGTATTGATGATTTGTCTAACTTAATTTGACAATTAAGATAATAAAAATAATAAAACATACATTTTATCAATCGCTTTCAGCATTAAATTTTTACGTAGTAGGGTTGTTTTTATCTCTTATTCTTTTTATCGTTGTTTTGCGATATCTTTATAAGAATTATTAATTTTTCTGCTTTTATAACTATAAATTTTCTCACTTGTTGTTTTTGTCTTTATACTAGTACTATCACTTGACATCCAACTGTTTGGAATGGCAACAGTTTTTTTGACAAATTTTATAAGGTGCAGAACTTCTTTCCGTATGCTATTCCGATTGTCCTTGACAATGAGCCTCCTCGGATGTGACGATCTTCGGCAGGAGCTAACAGTTAAAGTTAGACTGCCTCGCTAGCGTTAGCACATCCGAGCTCATTATCAAGGATTCGCTGCGCCAATCTCTGGTTACGGTAACCAACCGGTGTCTCGTAGCCAAGTGTACCGTGCAACCGAAGGTGGTTCCACCAATTGACATAGTCAAATAACTCCAAATCCAATTGTTGTAAGGTTTCAAATGTGTATTGATAGACAAATTCTACTTTCAACGACTTATAAGTTGATTCAGCTACGGCATTATCAAAAGGACAGCCTTTATGACTCAATGATCGATTGATGTCAAAAGTTGTTAATAATTCATCAATAGCTTGGTTATCAAACTCTTTTCCACGATCAGTATGAAAAATCTCAACCTCTGTCAGAGGTTGTTTGATACGGCTAAATGCTTTTTTTACTAGAACGGCATCTTTATGTTCTCCACAAGAATAGCCGAGAATTTCTCGATTGAACAGATCCAAAATGAAACAGACATAATTCCATTTTTTCCCGACTCGTACATAAGTCAAGTCTGTTACGATCGCTTCTAATGGGTTGTCTCTTAAGAATTTACGATTCAATACGTTTGTCGTTTTGGCTTCATTGCAAGTAGAATGATGTACTTTAAAATAAGCAACAGTATAGCTCGATTTTAATCCTCTATTTTTCATGATTCTACTAATTTTTCGTCGGCTGATCTGAATGCCTCGTTTTGATAAGGCTTTTTTTATTTTTCTTGAGCCGTAGGCCTTTCGGCTGCGGATAAATTCTTCAGCGACTACTTCTTCAAGTTCTGATTCGTCTTTCTTTGGTTTTGATTGATAATAATAGGACTGACGTGATAGACCTAATATTCTGCACATCGCTGATATAGGGTAAAGATGCTTATTCGCATCGATTACTTGTCTCTTCGTCCGAATATCAGCGCTGCTTGCTTTAAAATATCATTTTCCATTTCTAATTGCTGGTTTCTTTTACGTAGTTCTAACAATTCTTTTTGTTCAGGCGTAAGATTATCTTTTTCTTTGAATGAACCACTCGTTTTAGATTGCTTTACCCATTTGTCAAATGCTGAAGCCGTTAGTTCATATTCTCGAATGATTTCTACACGTGGCTTTCCAGCTAAGTAAAGATTGACGATTTGTTGCTTGAATTCTTGTGAAAAAGTTCTTCGTGTTCTCTTAGACATAAAAATTCCTCCTGGTATGTTTTCTTCTAGTCTACACACCTTAATTTTTCTGTCTAGTTAATTGTAGCCTATCCAGATGTATACTTTTTGTTTGATGTGGTGACTGACGTGCCGGACGCACGTAGCGATCATCGGCGTTATGACTATATAAAGTATACTTTCGTTGATCCAGAAAGGTATAAAGATTAAAGTAGGCTACCTAAAAAGGTAGCCCGGAACGGATTTTATCACCATACTTATAAAAGGAGATATTTTTAAGTTAGTATTAAGATTGTGTAATATGATGATATCTATATTTTATAGTATCAGTGCTATAAAATCAAAAATAAGTCACTAATTAACTACCACTCCAATTATAAGTCTTTTTCCCATTATTTTTTACAGTTATATGGTATGCTTTTTAATGGCTTCAAATATAAAAGAGTTTAAAGCGTAACACACTTATGGGGGAGTGGTTTTTGGGGAACGCTTTAAACTCTTCTTTATTATTATCTCACAATATAACCCAAATGTCTTTCCATTTAAAAATCAAAGTAAAACTTTTCAAATATACAGAAGTATAACTATGTGAAACATCCTTTCATTAATCCATAAAAGGATACATAAAAAAGCCACTCATTTGAGTGGCAATGAAGAAAAGCTTTAGCTTGTATAATACTCTTCAAAAAATTCTAACACAGAACGATTCAAATGGCTACATTAATGTACCCTGTAGGACTCGAGCCTACGACCGGACGGTTATGAGCCGTCTGCTCTAACCAACTGAGCTAAGGGTACGGAAAGCCACCACAACTCCTGCAAACAAAAAGAATGGACATAGACTAGATAATAATGGGTTTCATTCTTCATGTTGTGATGGCATATTTATTATTACACATTTAATAGCAAAAAACTAGATTGTACTTATTCTTTGTAAAATATATTATTTTATGCTATTATTTCCAAGTCATAAAAAGAAAAAAGCTTCAGATACTTATCTTTTTGGGGAAAGACTCTAGGGTGAGGGAGTATCTGAAGCTTTTTTCTATGTTTATTATCTCACATAGTTATTTTTTAGTCTATTATTTGCTTAATTTTTTATATTATAATAATTTTATTTGCTCCTTAATTAGTAACGAACTACTCTAAATTGCTAGCAATAATTACGGTATCTAGCTTAAAATAAAAAAACACCTCAAATGAGGTGTTTAAAGTTCAACATTATTTTACAATATTTACTGCTTGAGGGCCACGTTGACCTTCTTCAATATCATAAGTAACTGCTTGGCCTTCATCTAAAGACTTGAAGCCTTCTCCCTGGATCGCTGAGAAATGTGCAAATACGTCATTTCCATCTTCTCCAGTGATAAATCCAAAACCTTTGTCTGAGTTAAACCATTTTACTGTACCGTTATTCATATATATTTCCTCCTAATACGTATATAATACGTGTTTTGTTGCAATTAATATTACTTTGTAAAAGGAGTTTTTATAGTGTGAATATATCGCTCAGATTACGTTTCAAATTAGATTACTTATTTACTATAACATGGATGTAATGCTAACACAAGGATAAATATTCAATATGCGGTTTAATACAAAGAAGTAGGGTTAACATTTAAAAGAGTTAATAGCAGAACAAAAAAAGTTGTCAATATATAAAGCGAACCTATTTAGCTCATCGCAGCACTGCTCGTGGTTTTATTAGAAACAAGGCTACTCTTGAGGATTTGGAAGAATTAAAGAAGCTAATTGAAGATAGAGAAAAACTTGTGATTAATTTGGGAAATAATATCAAGAAAAATAAAACGCGAATTGTAAAATTAAGTTAGAAAAATAAAAAGGCATTTATGGTACACTCAAATTGTATTTCCGACGAAAGAAAACAAAGGAGTGTAACCATAAATGACCTACAAACATCTTACCATAGACGAACTGACAATGATAGAATCATATTATCTTCAACATAATAAGCCGGTTGAAATCGCTAACCGAATGGGACGTGCTATACAAACTATTTATAATGTAGTCAATAAGTTCAAGCAAGGTAAGACTGCTCTTGATTATTGGCACCAGTATAAAGAAAATAAGAAAAAATGTGGTAGAAAAGTCATTCAATTACCTGCTCATGAAGTAGATTACATTAAAGAGAAAGTCACTCTTGGTTGGACGCCTGACGTCATTATCGGGCGAAAAGAAAGACCTGTTTCATGCGGTATGAGAACACTTTATCGTTTATTTTCTAAAGGAATATTTGATATTGACACACTACCGATGAAAGGTAAAAGAAAACCCAATGGCCATCAGGAAAAACGGGGAAAACAACAGTATCAGCGCTCAATCCATGATCGACCTGATAATTATCCTGATTTCAATTCTGAGTTTGGTCACCTTGAAGGTGATACGATCGTTGGCATTCATCATAAAAGTGCCGTCATTACTTTAGTTGAAAGATTATCTAAAGTCATTATCACGATTAAACCCAACGGCCGTAAGGCATTAGATATTGAAACTGCCCTTAATCAATGGTTTTCTCGCTTCCCTAAAAACTTCTTTAAATCTATTACGTTTGACTGTGGAAAAGAATTTTCTAACTGGAAAGCCATTAGTAACCAACATGATATTGATATATATTTTGCGGACCCTGGAACACCTTCTCAACGCCCATTAAACGAGAATTCTAACGGGATTCTGCGTCGTAATGGACTGCCGAAATCAATGGATTTTAGAGAAGTGAATCAGACATTTATTTCCAGTGTCAGCAATCAACGTAATCATATTCCAAGAAAATCATTGAATTACAGAACACCAATCGAAATATTTTTGAGCTATGTACAAGAAGCATTTTATTCTAGCTTAATTTGACAAATCATAGAATATAAAAAGATCAGCCTTCGGGCTTTTCTTTTTAAACACAAAAGAACGTAAGTTCGTACACTTCTATTAAAAATACGGATTTTACATCTATTCCCTCTCTATATGTACCAAAAAAATTTAATTATCGTACTAATGACATAGCACTATGAAAGGACTGATTTTATGCGTGGCGGTGTGAGAAAACGCGGGAAACGTTGGTATTATTATTTTGAAGACATCAATGATGATGGCTCAAGAAAAAAAGTGGAAAAAGTTGGTGGAGATACTAGAGCAGATGCAGAAGCTACTTTACTAAAAATTTTATCAGATATTGACGAAACAGGACAATATTTTTTAGGTACAGATACTCGTGTAAAACAATACCTTGATTTTTGGATGGAGGAATACGTTAAATTAAATTTAAAATACAATACCTATGAAAATTATCGATTTACCATCAAAAATCATATAAATGGTTATTTAGGAAAGAAAAAACTTACGGATCTCTCCCCTGCTCTTTTACAAAATTTCATCAATGCTGAATTTAAAAAGGGTTACTCGAAGAAAACAATGACTATTACTCACTCCGTCCTTAAGAATGCGCTGAATATGGCGGTTTATCTTTGGGGATTAATCAAGCAAAATCCTATGCTGTATGTAAAAATACCAAAATATGAAGCACGACCGACGACTAAAAAAGATTTAAAGATCATTTCTCTTGAGGACTTTGACCACATGCTAGAAATCACTCCTGAAGGCCATCCTTTCTATATTCCTTTGAATATTGGATTTTATACGGGAATGCGCGTTGGCGAAGTTTGTGGTCTGACGTGGGATAATGTCGATTTTTCAAATGGAACAATTACTGTAGAGAAACAAATGGTAAAGAATGATGGCGCATGGGTATATGGTACACCAAAGACAAGCAGTTCCAATCGAACGATTTTTATTGGACAAACCTTGCTAGCAATTCTGAAAAAACATAAGAAACAACAATTAGAAAATCGAATGAAGTATGGAAAGCTCTACATTGATTCAAATGCAGTATGTACGAAGGAAGACGGTGAGCTAGTTACGCCAAGTGTGGTGAAATGGAACACAAGAAGGATATCGAATGCACTCTCCCTCTCTTTTAACTTCCATTCTCTCAGACATACTCATGCTACACTTCTTCTCGAAAATGGCGCAAAAATGAAAGAAATCTCTGAACGATTGGGCCACAGCAGAATTTCAATTACGATGGATACTTACTCGCATGTAACAGATAAGATGAGAAATGAAACGGTCGATATCATGGAAAATCTTAGAAAGAATTCTTGATTTTTGCCACCGAAAAAAACCACCGGTGGCAAACCGGTGGCAAATCCATGTAAACATGGTTTATTTTTTACACTGTTTTCAAACAAACCCTTGCTATTTCTTCGGTTCGTCCTCGTCCATTTTCAGAACAGCCATGAAGGCTTCTTGCGGAACTTCGACTGAGCCGATTTGTTTCATCCGCTTCTTCCCTTCTTTTTGTTTCTCTAAGAGTTTACGTTTACGAGAAACATCTCCACCATAACATTTAGCCAAGACGTTTTTACGCAAGGCTTTGATGTCTGAACGGGCAACGATTTTTTGTCCAATAGCTGCTTGGATTGGCACCTCAAATTGTTGGCGTGGGATTAGTTTTTTCAGTTTTTCAACGATTGCTTTTCCACGTTCATAGGCAAAGTCTCGGTGAACGATAAAGCTTAATGCATCGACTTTTTCTCCATTCAGCAAGATATCCATCTTCACTAACTTGCTTTTTTGATAACCAGACATTTCATAATCCAATGAGGCATAGCCTTTCGTGCTTGATTTCAATTTGTCGAAAAAGTCAAAGACAATTTCAGAAAGCGGAATATTATAGACGACATTTACTCGGTAATCATCTAAATAATCCATCGTAATGAATTCTCCCCGTTTTCGTTGAGAAAGTTCCATTACTGCACCGACAAAATCATTTGGGACCATGATCTGTGCTTTGACGAATGGTTCTTCTACATCCTGGATCGTTACAGGTTCAGGAAAATCTGCCGGGTTATCTACTGTAGCAGTCGTACCATCCGTTTTATTAACATGGTAAATAACGGATGGTGCAGTCGTGATCAATTCTAGATTGAATTCCCGTTCCAAGCGTTCTTGGACGACATCCATATGAAGAAGTCCGAGGAATCCACAGCGGAACCCAAAACCTAATGCTTGAGAGGTTTCTGGTTCGAATTGTAAAGCAGCATCATTCAATTGCAGTTTTTCTAAAGCTTCCCGCAAATCGTTGTAACGAGAAGTATCAATTGGATAAAGACCACAATAAACCATCGGATTCATTTTTCGGTAACCTGGTAAAGCTTCAGCGGCAGGATTGTCTGCTAACGTTACTGTATCCCCTACTCGTGTATCTTGGACAGTTTTGATACTTGCTGTGATATAACCGACATCACCGACCATCAAAAAGTCTCTAGCAACTGCTTTTGGCGAGAAGACCCCGACCTCTGTAACATCAAATGTTTTTCCATTACTCATCAGTTTGATTTTGTCTCCGGGTTTGACCATACCGTCCGTGATTCGGACATTTAGAACAACACCGCGGTAACTATCATAAATAGAGTCAAAGATCAAAGCTTTTAGCGGTGCATCTAAGTCTCCACTTGGTGCAGGAACATATTCCACGATCTGCTCGAGAATATCTTCAATCCCAATCCCTGATTTGGCACTAGCTAATACAGCTTCACTAGCATCAATTCCGATTACGTCTTCGATTTCTTGACGGACACGTTCGGGATCTGCTGCGGGTAGGTCGATTTTATTGATGACTGGCAGGATCTCCAAATCATTGTCTAAGGCTAAATAAACATTGGCCAATGTTTGGGCTTCGATTCCTTGTGCTGCATCGACCACTAAAACGGCACCCTCACAGGCAGCAAGGCTTCGAGAGACTTCATAGGTGAAGTCGACGTGCCCTGGGGTGTCAATCAAGTGAAAGATATATGTTTCTCCATTTTTCGCTGTGTAATTGAGTTCTACAGCATTTAATTTAATCGTGATTCCACGTTCACGTTCCAAATCCATCGAGTCTAACAGCTGATCTTGCATTTCGCGAGACGTCACAGTGTGCGTCATTTCTAAAATACGATCGGCCAATGTAGATTTCCCATGGTCGATATGAGCGATGATCGAAAAATTACGAATCTGCTCTTGGCGTTCTTTCATTTTCTTTATATCCATAGCGTCTCCTCTTTTCATATAATCAGCACTTTCCATTATACCAACGAAAAGCAGTAATTTAAAGAGTTTTTAATTAGTCAGCTATAGAAGTTTTTTTTGTAGAATTTTGCTATACTGTTATCAAGCTAATAAATGGAGATGAAAAAATGGATCAAAAAGATTTTAGAGAAAATCTTGAATTAAAACCGGTCACTCAAGAACATATCGATCAATTCAATGAATTGCTTTCCTATGTGTTCCAAGTGACTGAAGCAGATATCGAGGAAAGCGGGTTTGAGAATAAACGAGCTTTTATCCGTTCCAAAAAACCGATTTTGGAAGTATCGAAAGTGTTCGGATGGTTCCACGAAAATAAACTGATCTCTCAAATCGCTATCTATCCTTGTGAAGTCAATATTCACGGTGCACGTTATAAAATGGGTGGTGTGACTGGAGTTGGAACTTATCCAGAATATGCTAACCATGGATTGATGCAAGATCTAATTATCGTTGCATTGGATAATATGCGCAAGAATAAGCAATGGATCTCTTATTTGTATCCTTACAGTATCCCCTACTATCGGCGTAAAGGATGGGAAATCATGTCTGATAAACTTTCCTTTAAAATCAGAGATACACAGCTACCTAAACAAATCCCAGTAAGTGGTATGGTTGAGCGATTACCAGTTGATAATCCAGACGTATTTTCCGTTTATGACAAATTTGCCCAACAAAACCATGGTGCTTTATTCCGCAGTGATTTTCATTGGGAAGAGTATTGGCGTTTCGAAAATGAAGATGAGCGCACAGCCGCTGTCTACTACGATAGCAACCATGAACCAAGAGGTGTTCTATTCTACTGGGTAGCTGAAGAAATATTTCACGTAAAAGAAATGTTCTATCTTGATCAAGAAGCTCGAAATGGCTTATGGAACTTTATTTCCGCACATTTTTCCATGATCTACTGGGTACATGGAGATATTTATAAAAATGAGCCTTTAGCATTTTTGATTGAAGATAGTCAGATCAAAGAGCAGATCGAACCATATTTTATGGCTCGGATCGTTGATGTAAAAGAATTCCTTCAACGGTTTCCGTTTGTTGGAACAGCTGATGCTTTTCATTTCATCATTGAAGATCCTGTCGCTCCTTGGAATAATGGCGTCTTTGCTTTAACATGGGATGAACAGGGAAAAGTCCGTGTCTTGAATGAACCTATAGGAAACCCTGTTCGATTGAATATCCAAACATTGACTTGCTTGATGATGAATTATCGACGTGCTTCTTATTTGGCAAGAATCGAACGGTTAGAAACAGATGAAGAAACACTGAAGTCACTAGAGCGTATCATTCCAAACATGGAAGCTTACTTTAGCGATTATTTTTGATAAGAAGGATGATGTTTAGATGAAAATTTATTTTGCCGCACCAATGTTTGCTAAAAGTGATTTGTTATATAACCAACAGTTAGTTAAAGAAATCAGAGAGCTCTCTTCTGAGCTTTCGATCTATCTTCCTCAAGAAAATGAAGCAATCAATGACAAAACTGCTTATGCAGACAGTCGAATGATTGCTCTTGCTGACACAGAAAAAGTGTTGGCTAGTGATTTAATGATTGCTTTACTAGATGGGCTGACGATCGATGCCGGGGTAGCATCGGAAATCGGTGTGGCTTATGCGAAAGGCATCCCAGTGATCGGCTTATATACTGATACTCGACAGCAAGGCGGAACCCACCCGAAAAAAATCGCTGCACTACAAGAAACAGCTGAAAATCAATTTCACTACCTGAACTTATATACAATAGGTCTGATCAAATTGAACGGAAAAGTGGTTTCTTCAGAAACTGAGTTGCTTTCAGAAGTAAAAAGATTTTTAGATGGAGGGACTTTCAGTGATTAAAGAAATCAAAAAGGTGCAAATAGCTTTACTTGCTTTTGGCATATTCGTTGTCTGCTATAATTTTTATGAATTTATCACACAAAAATATTCGACTTCTCAAGGAATCACATTTATCGTGGAATCTTTATTAGGGATTGCATTGATTTTCATGCCACAAGTCATTTTGAAAGTTTTCAAACTTAAAATACCAGCAGCAATCGTTTTGTTTTACTGGTTTTTCTTGTTCATCTCTGTCTTTTTAGGCACAGGGATGCATTTGATCAGTATCATCTCTTTTTGGGACAAAATTTTACACGCTGTGAGTCCAATGGTCCTGACAGCTCTTGGCTATGGATTGATTGGTTACTTGATGAAAGATGCTGAGATATCAAAAACCAGTCCTTGGTTGTTCCTCTTATTCGGCTTTGCGTTTGCTGGACTTTGCGGCGTGTTTTGGGAGTTCTGGGAATTCTTATGTGACCAATTCTTAGGCATGAATCTTCAACGCTTTGCTGCTTCTGACGGCACACTGTTTGTCGGACGAGCAGCATTGATGGATACGATGGGCGACTTGCTGACAAATACGATAGGTGCTGCCTTGATGGGATTGTTTGCTTGGTCTCAAAGTAATAAAGATGAGCGTTATTTTGAAAGTTATAAATTAGAAAAAGTAAAAAATATTTAATAAAAGAGATTGTGGCAGAAGCGGGCAGCTTCAAGGAATTTCGACTTATTTTTCGAAGAAGCTACTTCTGGAATTTATTCGGAAAAGGGGGGTGTGACACTAGTTGTGTCACACCCCCTTTTTCTTTCATAGTCTCAATTTGAAGATTAGACGATTTCTTCTAGTTCTTCTGTTTTGAAATGAAGTTGTCCATCAAGTAAAGTAATCGTTACTTTTGATTTAGGCATAACATGCCCTGCAACGATTTCTTTAGCTAGTGGTGTTTCTACTTCCTTAGTGATAAATCGTTTCAGTGGTCTTGCACCATATGCTGGTTCATAAGCATTTTCAGCGATCCACGTTTTGGCTTCATCACTGATCGTCAACAGGATTTCTTGATGTTCCAGACGTTGTGCCAATTGTGCCACCATTTTGTCAACGATACCTTTCACGTTGTCTAGGCTCAATGGTGTAAATAAAATCGTGTCGTCGATTCGGTTCAAGAATTCTGGTTTGAAGTTTCCACGTAATAGCGTGTTGACTTGTTCAGCCACTGCTTCTGGAATCGTTCCATCAGCAGTCACGCCTTCCAGCAGTAACTGTGAACCGATATTGCTGGTCATGATCAGAACCGTATTTTTGAAATCTACTACTCGCCCTTTTGAATCAGTCAAGCGTCCGTCATCTAGGACTTGTAACAAGATATTGAAGACATCGGGATGCGCTTTTTCGATTTCATCCAACAAGACGATTGTATAAGGATTTCGTCTGACAGCTTCCGTTAATTGACCACCTTCTTCGTAACCTACATAGCCTGGAGGAGCTCCGACTAGACGAGACACAGCATGTTTTTCCATATATTCACTCATATCGATCCGTACCATATGATCTTCTGAGTCAAACAAGTTCTCAGCTAACGCTTTCGCTAATTCGGTTTTTCCGACACCAGTTGGTCCTAGGAAAAGGAAAGAACCTAGAGGACGATTTGGGTCTTGCAATCCAGCACGTGAACGAATCACCGCGTCACTGACCGCATCAACTGCTTCATCTTGACCAATCACTCGTTTATGAAGTGTTTCATTCAATTTAATCAGTTTTTCTCGTTCACCTTCTACAAGTTTCGTTACGGGGATACCCGTTAATCTGCCAACGACTTGAGCAATCTCATTTTCGGTAACGGACTCTTGAACCATCTTAATCTCGCTGTCTTTTGCTTTAGCTTCTAATTCCTTCAATTCTTTTTCTAATTGAGGTATCGTACCATGACGCAATACAGCAGCGCGTTCTAAATCATAGTTATTTTCTGCATCTTCTAATTCGTGTTTTGCTTTATCGATTTCAGCACGTTTTGCTGAAACAGAATTGACTTCTTCTTTTTCTGTTTCCCACTGCATCTTCATCGCATTTGCTTCTTCACGAAGTTCAGCTAATTCTTCTTGCAAATTTTTCAAGCGTTTTTTACTTGCATCATCTGATTCTTTTTTCAGTGCAGCTTCTTCGATTTCCAACTGCATCAAACGTCTAGTAACTTGATCTAATTCCGTTGGCATAGAGTTCATTTCTACCCGAATCGTTGCACTGGCTTCATCGATCAAATCGATTGCTTTGTCCGGTAAGAACCGATCAGTAATATAACGGTCAGATAAAGTAGCTGCTGCTACTAATGCGTTGTCATGGATGTTAACACCATGGTGGATCTCAAAACGTTCTTTTAATCCACGCAGAATACTGATCGTATCTTCCACTGTTGGTTCTTTGACTAATACCTTTTGAAAGCGACGTTCCAACGCTTTGTCTTTTTCCATATATTGACGGTACTCATCTAAAGTTGTGGCACCGATCAAATGTAATTCACCGCGAGCAAGCATTGGTTTCAACAGATTTCCGGCATCCATACTTCCTTCTGTTTTTCCTGCCCCTACGATATTGTGGATTTCATCGATGAACAAGAGGATACGTCCATCACTTTTTTTGACTTCTTTCAAGACTGCTTTTAGTCTTTCTTCAAATTCACCACGGAATTTTGCTCCAGCGATCAATGCACCCATATCTAATGAAAAAATCGTTTTATCTTTTAAATTTTCAGGCACATCTTTGCGTACGATACGTTGAGCAAGCCCTTCAACGATTGCCGTTTTCCCTACACCGGGTTCTCCTATCAGAACAGGATTATTTTTTGTTTTTCGTGAAAGAATACGGATGACATCACGGATTTCTTCATCACGACCGATGATTGGATCCATTTTTCCGCTTTTGACTTGCTGTACTAAATCAACGCCGTATTTTTCTAATGCTTTGTATTGTTCTTCTTGGTTTGGTGAGGTCACTCTTTCTCCTCCTCTCATCTCTTCGATGTTTTTACGTAATTCTTTTTCAGATAATCCGTTTTTATTCAAATAAACAGTTAACGGATAATTTTTTAATTTCATCAACGCTAAAATAACGACTTCCGTTGAAAGAAACTCGTCGCCGAAGCTTTCACGTATTTGGTCTGCTTCATTCAATAATCGAAAGAAATTCTGGCTGAGGTTTTGTCCATATTGGACGTTTCCACCAGAAACAACTGGATACTCATCCAGTAGACGATCAATTTCATGTTCAAAAGATTCGACATCCAATCCGGCATCCGTATAGAAATTTCGACCAAAATGATTAGGTTGTAAAAAGATTTTCCATACATGGGCAATGTCGATATCTTGGTGTTTTCGAGTGACCGCAATCTGTTGAGCTTCAGCAATCGCTTCTTGAAGCGTCGTAGTCATTTTCTCAATATTCATACAGGTATACCCTCCTAATTAAAGGTAAGATCACTTATTTCTTTGATCTTTACAAAAACTATTATATCGCTTTAGTCAATTTTGGTCAAAATATACACATATTTTTTTGACTTTTTTTCTCGTCTTATATAAATCTTAAAAAAACAAAATTGATTGTATGTATATAAAAAAGGGCCAAACAAACGTAAAATTATCTTATCCATTATATCTATTTGGCAAGCGTTCTTTTTCAATAAAAGAATAACATTTCAGCTGTTTGGATCTTTTTTCATTGATTATTTATGTTAAATATTTGCTTTTCATAACTATTTTTTTACCACTGTGTTTCTTCCATACGATCTTCTAATTCTCGAATTGCGTGAGACAATTCGTCTATTTCTTCTTTTATTTCGTCAAGTGTCATCCCACTCGCACTATATCCTTTATAGTAGGCAGTCATATAGTCTGTGTCTTCTAGTCTCTGCAGCCGATTTCTGAGATTTCCTAAAAGTTCAAGATCAAATTCATCATATAGTTCGTTCGTGTTCATTTCTGTCCCTCCTTGTTAGGCTAATGCATTCGGACTTGGAAGCTGAGGCCCTTTTCCTTCTCGAGCTAATGCCCAATCGTCATTGTCCCACATTTCCGTTTGTCGGCGTCCGTGAAAATAATCCCATCTTGAGTCGATTTCCATCTCAATGAGCTTTCCTTTGGCTCCTAGTGTGACCCAGTTGTAGCTTCCATTTCGATGAGCAAATTTGATCCATTGAACAGGAAATGTTTGTTCAACGCTGTTTTCGTCCATAAAGCTACGTTTTTGCTGTTCTATGCGCATAAATGTCAACCCTTTCGCATAAGTTGGAACGAGCTTATGAAATATCTTTTCAGCTAAAGATTTGGCCTGTTCGATTGATAACAATTTTCCTTCGGGTGTTTCGGACAGATTCTTAAAACTGACTAAATGATTATCTTCCATGACTTCAATGATTCTTGGTCCATTATAAAGATAGATTCCTTGGTTTTGATAACGGATGATGATGACTTTCTTTTTGTTTCTTTGTTCTATTAATTCATTGACTAATTCATAATTAGTGGGAATTTCTTCTAGTCCCTTTAGTACGTTTGATGTGTTTTTCATGAGGATCGCCCTTCTATTCTTCTTGTGCCAATTTTCCTAACAGATACTCAAATGTTCCTTGCTCATCAGCTGTCAATTTTGATAGAAATTTCTTCTGAGCATTTTCTACAGATTCTACTACTTGAGCGTGAAGTTCTTGTCCTTTTTTTGTTAATTCTAAAAGAAAACTTCTTCGATCTTGTGTACTTTTTTCTTTTGTCACTAACCCCATCTTCGTCAACTTCTGTATTGTTCTGGTGACATTGCTTCCATCCAATCCGGTCAATTTGATTAATTCTTCTTGTTTCAATTGGTGATAATCATGGATTTTCACAATAAAGTAATAATTCGTTGAATTTAATTTGAGCGGAGCTAGTGCTTGGTCTAATTCTTTTTGATAAGTTCGGGTCAATTTGGCTAACCACTTCAAATTGCTTTCGCCTTTGTTTTCCATTCTTCTCCTCCTTTTAGTTGACAAACTATTCTCGCAAGGCATATAATTGCGTGCGCAAGCATATTCTAAAACAAATAATTGAACTTGTCAATTTGTAGGATGCTCAAAAAGATTTTTAGGAGGAAAAAAGATGAGTCAAACAAAAAAAAGATGGATATTAATAGCAATCTATCTTGCTACATTTATGACTGCAGTCGAAACCACGATCGTCATCACAGCTGCTAATGCTATTGCTAATAGTTTTGGTCGTGAAATTCCGATTGCCTTACTGTTTTCTAGTTACTTATTTTCCAGTGCATTGTCAACACCTGTATTCAGCCGTCTGGCGGATCAGTATGGAAAGAAACCGATTTTTATAATTGGATTGCTCTTGTTTATGACAGGTACTTTTCTTTGCGGTATTTCCCAATCATTTTTTATTCTGGTATTTTTTAGGATGGTTCAAGGAATAGGTGCGGGAGGAATCGTGCCCATTACTTTCTCTCTGATTGGTAATTTATTTGATTATGAATCTCGTGGAAGAATAATGGGATTGAATAATTCAGCATGGGGGATTGCTTCGTTAGCTGCTCCTCTTTTAGGTGGGCTATTGGTCGAAAATTTTAGTTGGCACTGGGTGTTTTTTATAAACATTCCTGTTGGCTTAATAACGATTTTGATCTTACTTTTATTCTATGATGAAGAAAAACGTCCGTCTGTCTCTTTTTCTTATCAAGAACTGGGACAATATCTCTTTCTGATTACAGTTTTATTTCTTTTACTAGTTGGTATCCAGATAATACCAGATCATTTTATACTTGGTGGTGGCGTCTTCCTTTTTGGCATCCTTGTTTCTTTCATTTTGCTTTCCTATGAAAACAAAGTAAAGGAACCAGTCTTACCTGTCGAAACATTGAGATCATCTGACTTTCTTTTGTTCAACCTCGTTACTTTTCTCATGAATGGAGCAATGATGGGGTTTCAGGTATATCTTCCGTTATGGATGCAGACGCAACTTTCTTTATCACCTAGCCCTGGTGGTTTAGCGCTTTTACCTTCCTCTATCTTTTTTATTACTGGATCGATGATTGCTGTGCCATTAGGAAAACATTTTGGAACGAAACGTTTATTAACCTTTTGTATGGGGGTGAATGGTTTAGTTTTTCTTATTTTAGGATTTCTACCGCAAATGACTCCTTATTTCGTTTTCCTTATCTTAGCCTCTTTTTCAGGATTTGGTACTGGCACAACGGTTACTACAAGTGTCTTGTCTGCACAAGCTTTAGCTACAGAAAAAAATATCAGTACGGTATCTGGTTTCATCACCCTTTGCAGAAATCTAGGTCAAAGCTTCATGATCACTTTTTTTGGTATCGTATTCCAATTGTTTGGTAAAAGTACTTTTTCAATTGATGGTTATCAGGGAGTATTTTTTTCTGCTTTGTTTGTTGTTCTATTAAGCAACTTAATGGTTCTTTTAAAAAAAGACAGTCAAGAATAAATTCATTGGTAGAGTTGCTTCAAGAAAAAATGTTTTACATGTTCAAGTGACATAGCTTCCTAATGTTTTTCTTTTATTAAAAAAGGGTAGATCTTATAAAAGACCTACCCTTGATTTTCTTTATTCTCTTTTTTTACTTCTATTATTTCTTCTTTGATTACTCTTCGCCGTTCAGCAATCACATACACAAATCCATAGAGAAATGGCAAGATAAAGGAACTGAAACGATACAGTAAAAGCGAAGAAACTGCGTCAACTGTTCCAACAACTGGTCTGAATAATAACAAATAGACAAATTCAAAGGAACCAATACCAGCAGGCGTAGGAATAACCCCTGAAAGCACTACTGCAAAGCTGATAAACGAAATGGTCAGTAGAAAATCTATTTTAGGATGGTTTTCAATCAGAATCAAATAGGGAAGTACATACCAAAATACAAGTTTTAACATATTCCATAGATAAATCCGCAATAGCGCAGTCCTGTCTTGGATAATGGTTTGGACCGTTTCCCTTAAAGAGTAGATCTGCTGATTGCATGTATCCACCCATTTTCGCAAACGCTCACTCTTAAATAACTTATTCGATAAGCTGACAAAAAATATTTGGACATTCAAGCTGACGGACATCGCCAATAAAAAGGCAACAATCACGATCGTCAAAAGGATACCAGCGATGATAAACCAGATCATTGACGGACCATTAGAATAAAAAAGCGAGAATTGGATGACCAAGCCAGCTAATGCATAAGTGATCACTGCCAGTTTGTACATAATCATATGGAGTGCTGTCACCCCTGCTCCCTGGGATAGCTTCATTCCTTTTTTGTTATAAAAATAAATCTCCGAGATCAGCGTTCCTGTACCAAATGAAACGATTCGGTAAAACGCAATATAGCTAGAGGTCAAGAACCCATCTTTCGTTGTAAAATTCGGCGCGAAAGGTTCAGCAATTTCTTTGATTGAGCGCCCTTCAGCGATTTGGTAAACTGTCCCTAATATAACAGCGGCTGCCAAGACAACAACACTGGTAGACAGCAATTCGGCAAAGATATCTGCAAATGATTGATTGATTAAATAATAAATAATGGCAAAAATCACAATCAGCAAAAGCAGATTCAGAATGATTTTAGTTTTCGTTCCTTTAGACGACATCTCCTGCTCCTTAATGGAAAAAATAAATGAGAATCAAATCAACAAGTACACCTGCAGCGAATCCTATAGTAAACTTCTTTTTCCGCGTTTTATGATGGAAAACTTTTCGAGAGATCAATCCTCCCAAACCACCGCCTAACAGGCTGACAAATATCAAATTATTCTCAGGAACACGCCAGCCGCTAGTTCTAGCCTGATGTTTATCATACCCCATCAGACAAAATAAGTAAAAATTCACAATGAAAAGGTAAAACCACAAAGGATTGTGTAACAATACGTCCATTACTCTTCTTCCAACTTTCTGTTAACTACTATTTCTAAGCTTTTTCTTCTTTCTTTGGTGAATAAACTGTTAATCCTTTTGATACAACAGATAATTCAACTGGAAGATCATCTGTCGTGTCTCCATCCGTTCGAGTGCCCACAGATTTTTCCTGCGCTTGGATTTTCATGCGTTTGGCTGTGAAATAAGTAATGCCGGGGATCGTATAGAATTTGCCTCTCATGATTCTAGGCAAATAAAAAATAAATCGGAAAATATCTAAGGAAGGTACGATCGTTACATGGAATTTTCCATCATCCGGGGTCGCTGAGTCGTCAAAATTTGTAAAACCGCCCACGGAGTTAGACATCGTGACTGTCAACAGTTGGGATTTTCCTTTCCAATGCTCCTCGTCTGTTTCTAAATCCAAATGATACTTTTTCTTCTTCAGCAATAACTTAAAAAACTTCTTGATAAAAATCCACGAGCCATAACGCTGTTTTTCTTCTTGACTGATCCAAACTGCTGTATCTGCTAAGATTCCGATTGTCAGTGTAGAGATAATGACTTCATCATTGACTTGACCATAGTCTATTTTCCGTACATTGCCTTCCAGGATCACGTCAGCAGCTTCTTCTTTTTTGAGGGGAATCTCAAGAACACGTGCAAGGTTGTTGACAGTTCCACCTGGAAGTAATCCGACATGGTATTGAGATAATGTTTTTTGGAACGCTTGGACGATATGATGAATCGTGCCGTCTCCACCTATAATTACTAAAGTATCAGCTTCTATGGCTTCTGCTTTCTTGACTAATTCCGCATCATCAATCGATGGGCCAGTTTCAGCTAGTTCTACATATAATTCTGGCAGCTTTTCCATTCTTTACCTCCTATTTACTCTTCAAAAAAGAGGGCGGGACAACCAATTCCATTGTCCTGCCCTTTAGCCTTAGACAGATGACATTCCATCATTGGGACGAACGCCTTGTCATAAGCTGTTCTTTTTCGATTTTAACTCTTTGTGTTCAATTCTGCAATTTTTACAATCACGTCTGTTGCTTTTTCCATTACTTGTAAAGAAACAAATTCGAATCGTCCGTGCATATTTTCTCCTCCGGCAAATAGATTTGGCGTCGGAATACCCATGTAAGAGATTTTTGAACCATCTGTTCCTCCACGAACTGGTTCGATCACTGGAGAGATACCAAGCTCGATCATTGCTTGTTTCGCTAATTCCACGATGCTCATATCTTTTTCAATGATTTCTTTCATGTTGTAATATTGATCATACATATCTACTTTGATTCGTTCTTGATCAAATCGCTGATTCAACTCTTCTTGGATATGTGTGATTTGTGCTTTGCGTGCTTCGAATTTTTCACGATCATGATCGCGAATGATATAACTCATAGAAGCTTCTTCAGGATTCCCATCCAATGCCATCAAATGGAAGAAACCTTCGTATCCTTCCGTTTTTTCTGGAACTTCATCGGCTGGAAGCTGATTATGAAAATCGATTGCTAACTGTAGAGCATTGATCATTGTATCTTTTGCCGTCCCTGGATGTACATTTTTCCCTTGGATCGTAATATTTGCTTGAGCAGCACTAAACGTTTCATACTGCAACTCACCTAAAGGACCACCATCGACTGTATAAGCAAAATCTACATCGAATTGCTCAACATCGAATTTATCAGCTCCGACACCGATTTCTTCATCAGGACCAAAAGCCACTTTGATGGTACCGTGAGGGATAGAAGGATTATTGATCAAGATCTCCATTGCAGTCATGATTTCCGCAATCCCTGATTTGTCATCTGCTCCCAGTAATGTACTGCCATCTGTTGTGATCAATGTGTGGCCTTCATAATTTTTCAAATTTGGAAAATCTTTTGTATTCAATGTATAGCGTTCTTCCGCATCTAGTACGATCGTAGACTCGCCATCATAGTTTTCAATGATTTGTGGATTGACTCCTACTGCATTAAAATCTGCTGTATCCATGTGGGAAATAAATCCAATGGAACGCACTTCATGATCAACATTGCTTGGTAATGTTCCCATAACGAATCCGTTATCTTCATTATAGAAAACATCAGCTAAGCCTAACTCTTCTAATTCTTTTTTCAATTCTTGCGCAAAAGCAACTTGTGTCTGAGTCGATGGAGTCGTTTTGCTTGTTGCATCGGAGCGTGTTTCTGTTTTGACATATCGTAAAAAACGTGGCAAAAGATTTTCGTACATAGTATTCTCTCCTTTTAATTAAATTGAAATGGGTTTGTATTTGTTTCAGAAACGAAAAAGTTAATATCCCAATTTTCTTCTTGTTTCCAAGATTCAAATTTCTCGATAAATCGTTGCTTGCATAACGATTCAATATAATGACCGGGATCAATTGCGATCAACCCAGCGCTTTGCATATCATGAGCCGTATGATAATAGATATCTCCCGTGATATAGACATCTGCTCTTTGGGCGATTGCTTGCGGATAAAATTTTTCACCGCTTCCACCGCAAATCGCAATGCGCTTCACAGAGGATTTTGCATTTTTTGGCTGGACTATTCTAAGTCCATCTAGTTGGAACGCTTCTTTTACTTGTTCTACAAATGCCTCTATAGAAATTTCTTGCGGCAATTCACCTACTCGTCCTAACCCAAACATTTCGACTGGTTCATCTATAGCGAAAAGATCATAAGCAGGTTCCTCATAAGGATGAGCTGACCGCATGGCTTGAATCACTTGTTTTTCGATAGTTTCCGGCAAAATAACCTCAACTTTTGCCTCTTGAACTTGTTCTGTCTTCCCTACTTTCCCAATCGCTGGTTGTGCACCAGCTTCCGGAGTAAATCGACCGTGTCCAATCGAGGTAAAACTTGTACCGGTATAATCACCTTGTGTACCAGCACCAGCTGCAGCTAATACTTCACGCATTTTCTGTGCATGATCCACAGGTACATAAACGGCCAGTTTTTTATAATGAATCTCATGAGTCTTTACTAAATAACTCTCCACTTCAATACCGAGAAGTTCACAAAACCAGTCATTCAGTCCATCCCAAATAATATCCATGTTCGTGTGTGCTGCATAGACGGCAATATCATGTTTCAACAAATCTGCATACATTTTTTCTTGTGGCTGATCAGTAACCAGCCGTTTTACAGGACGAAAAATTGGAGGATGTTTAGCAATCAGCAAATCGATTTTTTTCTTGATTGCTTCTTCGACCACTTCTGGACGAACGTCTAATGTCATCATTACTCGTTGGATTGGCTTATCCAATGTTCCGATATGCAGTCCGACTGGGTCTCCTTCTTCAGCTAGCCACTGAGGACAATAGCTTTCAAACTTTTGGATGAAGGTGCGTCCGCTGATTGTCATGTCTTTAAAACCTCCTCAATCATTTCGATTTCCTGCTCGATTTGTTTTTGACGTGCCTCTTGATTAGCTGCTTGTTTGAGCTGTTCACGGATAGCTTTTCTTTGTTGAAGCTCTCTTGACCATTTTGATTTGAAGATCTCACTTTTCTCTTCAAGCAGAAATGGCCCGAACATCAGCTCCATTTCATTGTAAGTAACTGGTTTTTGTTCTTTTTCGGCTACAATGATTTCATATATTTTTTTATTTTCTTCAAGTATTTTTTCTGATTGGATTTTATACTGATTTTCTTGCAGCCAAGATCGTAATGTACGCTCTCCGATGTTTGGCTGAAGGATCAAACGTTCTTGTCCGCTTAAGCGTTGATTCAACTTGCCAGCTTCTAGGATATCTCGGATCAGTGAACCTCCCATACCCGCAATCGTGACAGCTGTAATACCATCTTGTGGCTGGATAGCATCTAGACCATTTGCAAGGCGTACGGTGATACGGTCTTCTAATCCATCTTTTTTGACTTGCTTACGTGCTGATTCATAAGGACCTTGAACGACTTCGCCAGCAACTGCATATTCGATTTTTCCTCTTAATATCAATTCAACGGGTAAGTAAGCGTGATCTGATCCAATGTCTGCTAAACGAGCGGATTCAGGGACAAAGTCACCCACTGCGGCTAAGCGCTGAGATAAATCTAAATGGTTCATAGCTTCACTCCTTCTAGATAATTATAGCATTTTCCAAATAAAATAAGGAGACTAGGAATAAAAAAATTCCCATATCTCCTTAAAAAATATACCTTTTCGTTCTATAAAACAACATTTTCTTATTTTTGAAAAAATGTTGTTGGTTATTTGTTCAATGAAACATCAATAATCGAATCTCCAGGAACTTGCGGTGGGATAGACATCGTCATGATCGGCATCTCAACTAATGTAAATTGGACTTTGTCACCGATTTTTAATTCATTTATGTCCACGCTTATTTTTTCAGCAGTAGCATTTAAGATCACTCCGTCATTGCTGAATGACGTTCCCATATTCGCTGGATCTTCTTTGGCCATGACATCGACGAGTTTCAACTGAAGCGTTTCTTCTTCTGCTTCTACTTGAGTGATACTTTCAATCGTTCCGACAAATATGCTTTGTCCCTCCGTTTTCGTACTGCTTGTTTTTACTGTTTGACCCGCATCAATCGAATCAACAGAACCTGCGTTGCTATCTGCGCTACCGCAGCCTGCTAAAAGAAAAAATAGACCAACTACAGATATACTAGAAAAAATAGCCCTCATAAAAAATCCTCCGTTTAAGTTTCTGCATTACTTGTTGCGGTGATTGTCTCCGGTCATTTCTGTCCATATAATGATTCGCTGACCTGCTTTTACTACTAGGTCAAATGTCAGTTGGACTTGTCAACTGTTCAACCATTGCGTCGGTTGCGACCAGTCATTTCGATTTCTTTTGTCAAATAACGTATGCGTTCCATTATCCGTTTCGCTTTTAGCGGCTCTTCATCTCCACGTTGAGTGACGGACAAATGCTGTTCCAATTCATCCATTGTAAAATTCGATGAGAAGAAGGTTGGTAACTGTTCCTGCATCCGATATTGAAGGATAACACCGAATACTTCGTCTCGTATCCAACTACTCATCGCATCTGCACCAATATCATCGATCATCAAAATAGGTGAACGTTTCACTGCATCTAACTTTTCTGCCACTTGATCTTTTCCGATTGCCTGTTTCATCTCAACGGCAAATGTCGGAAAATGGACTAGCGTCGTGGTGAATCCAGCAATCGCTAATTCTCTCGCTGTTGCTCCTAATAAATATGTTTTTCCAATACCAAAACTTCCTACTAGATACAGTCCTTTATGATACCCTTTTGGATCAGCAGTATATTTCTCTACAAAATCTAGGGCTTCTAAGCTCGCATATCCTCGTCCATCTGTACGTTCAAAGTTTTCAAAAGAAGCCGATTGAATATCTTTTGGCATATCCATTGCTTTTACTCGGCTTCTGATTTCTTCTTGTCTTTGCCGTGCTAACAATGCTTCCGTTGGTACATAAGTGACATCCACATAATGAAAATTCAACGTCAGCTTCGGCTCATAGCCGGGAGCGATCATCGTTGGATCGTTTTTTTGATATTTACGCTTTTCTTGCACGAATTCATACAATTTAGCGTAACTTTTTTCAATATCCGCTTGTGTCAATTCTTCTTGGTGTGCGCTTAGAAAAGCTTGAACATCCGCATCATTTAAGACTTCAGCGATCATTTCAGCATACTTTTCTTGATAATTGCGTTTGCTGATGATCCTCTTCAATTCTTTGCCTACGTCTTCCATTAGATGTCACCCTCCTTTTTTGCCAGGTATTCTTTAAAACGGCGGTCAATCTCTGCTTTTTTCTCGCTGCTGATCTGTTTTTCATCTTTTGGCTGGTTGACCCAATCAGGAAGCTTTTCCCGTCGAACATTTCGCTTGCCAGTTTGATAATTTGTTTGCTTCTTTTGTTTTGATTGTTTTGCTTGATTACTTATTTGCCGAATGTGCTGGATCGCTTCTTCTGCTGTGGCGATTTTCTTTTGTGCCCATTCATTTGCCACTGTATTTACATAACTGGCATTTAAGCTAGCATTATTCTTGACCACTAGTACATAATTCAGCAAAACATTGATCACGCTACTGGAAAGACCTGATTGAGAAACAAGATCTTGCAGTAACCAGTTTTCTTGTTTAGAAACATATCCGCCTTTTTCTGACTTGATTGCTTCCAGATATTTCATCGGTGGAATGCTCTGTGCTTCTTTTATCAGCTGAAGCGCTGCGTTTGTGAAATGTTCGTTTGACGAGGGTTCATTACTGTTTTCAGAAACCGCAACTGTTTCTTTTGTTTGCTTCACCGGACGTCTCTGCATTGCCAAAATGGCTTTTTGCAGTTCTTTTTCAGATACTTTTTGTTCACTAAAGTCATAAGATTGACTGATCAGTTCGCCAAGTGTCAATTCATCGAAACCGTAAAGCTGATGATACATGTCGACTTGTTTGATGATTGGATCATCAAGACTTGCAATATGTTTTTTTGCCAGCCAATCATTCAAAAACTGCCAATCGAATGTCGAATCTGCTTCAAGTAATGCTACTGATTCAGATTCTTCAAAAGATTTATTCAGTGATTCGATGTTTTCTTGATTAGCAGCGTACACTGCTTCATTGAAGCGATAAACATCTAAAAATTTTTTTGTGATTTTTTGATATCCCTCTGCTGTATGCCTTTTAGGTTCAAACAATTTGGTAAGCTTCTGGAATCGTCGTTCACCAACTTTTTCCAGAAGAAGAAAAGCCAGAACAGAGTCTTTGAAAAATGCTTTAGGAATGAGTGGTTCTAACAGCTCATAAATAAAACGAGGTCCCAGATCACTATCTTCTTTAAAATAAACATCCAGTAAGCCGATTCCTTCTAGCTTTTTTCTTGCATCATAAAATTGCGGGATACCACAGCCTAGACTACTAAGCAGATCTGCATGCATCCCTTCAGGACCTTTGCCACATTCTTGAGAGATTTCTGATAACAGGGTGAAATAGATACTCAAGGCTTCTCCGCCGATTAGTGGCTGATAAAGATACAGCAAGGCGTTCTTGCTGTCTTCTCTCAGCGGAGCCGCTTTTCTTCCTTGGTAAATATTTTTTGGTTGAAGCTCTTTCCAAGCATTTTCCAAGGAAATGCCTCCTTTTTGTTTCTTAATTGTTTTCTTTATTGTTTTCTTTATTGTTCTCTTTATTATTGTCTTTTGCTTTATCCACGATATCTTGCAATTCTTTTAAGAAAACAGACATATCTTTGAACTGGCGATAAACACTTGCAAAACGAATATAAGCGATTTCGTCTAAATCAACTAAATCTTCCATCACATATTCACCAATTAGATTCGTCGATACTTCGTTTTCTCCGAGACTGCGTACGCGGTTTTCGACATGGTTGACGATTTGTTCCATTTGTTCCATAGCTACAGGTCTTTTTTCTGCTGAACGGATGAGTCCTCTTAAAATTTTATCGCGATTGAACTCTTCGCGTTCCCCGTTTTTCTTGATTACTAATAACGGAGCAGCTTCAATTCGTTCAAATGTAGTGAATCGGAACGAACAATTCTCACATTCGCGACGGCGACGGATCGCACGTCCATCATCTGCTTGACGGCTGTCGATTACTCGTGAATTATTATGTTGACATCTGGGACATCTCATTTTGTCTCACCTCTTGCATCGCATTTTTATATAAAGGGTGTGTCTTTCTTTACAACTAGTTGTATTATAACACGAAACAAATCACAAACGCGACTGTCCTACCCAAAAAACACGGATATAAGAACAATTTTTTCTACTTTCATGCGTAATTGTGTCCCCTGTCCTTACCAAATTTCAATTTTCCAATACTGATCACCTTGATTACTGAGAAATAACTTACACAAAAGCTGATTTAGTCATCTAGCACAAAAAACTTGAAGCAGATGAACACCTTCTCATCTGCTTCAAGTCACATCTCGATTTTTTACTATTTTATAACTTCTCTTCGATTCCTGTATAGTGTTTCATTCGCTGTTCCTCGATTTTTTGCTCATCGGGAATGTGGTCACTTTCTGGGAGCGGTGTTTTACTACGATCAGGTGTCGGATTTTTTCGTTCTTGAGTCAAATCTTGCCGCTTCGCTTCTTCTTCTGCCTGCTGGTCTTCTATTTCATCGATTCTTGCTTGGTACTGCTTTTCTTTTTCTTCTGCTGTTTCTGATTGCGTACGACCTTCATCGATTAGATTTTCTTTATTGAGTATCTCGCCGATTTTTTCTTTTGCGTTACCTACGACTTTATCCTTTTGATTTTTTAATGATCCCATCGCTATCCCTCACTTTCTATACTCAGGATAGCAAAATTGACACAGATACTCAAAGAAAGCGATTAGCAAAAAGCCAATTTTCGATTTGTCCCACAAGTTTTTCTTTTGTTCCATTGTTGTCGAACAAAATATCCGCACGCTGCTTTTTTTCTTCGATTGGAAGCTGACTACTAATTCTCTGCTGCGTTTGTTTTAGCGTCAGTTGATTACGTTTCATCAAACGCTGAAGCTGAGTTTCTGGCGTAGTATAAACGACAGCTACTGCATCCATATAGTGGTCATAATGACCTTCGTAGAGCAATGGGATATCTACAATTACTAAAGGATGATTGGAACTTAGAGAGGCGATTTGATCTTTTATCGCTTTTCGGATAAACGGATCTAATAGCTGATCAAGTTTTTGCCGTTTTTCCTTTGATGGAAAAACAATCATCCCAAGTTTCCCTCGATCTAGCTGCCCATCAGACTGCAATACCTCTTGGCCAAACACTGATACAATTTTCCTCAGAGCAAGTGTTCCAGGCTCAACAGTTTCTCTGGCAATCACATCGCCATCGATCAAAGGAAATCCATGAGACTGAAAGACTTTGGCTGCCGTACTTTTACCGGTAGCTATTCCACCCGTCAAACCTAAAACAAATCCTACTTTGCGATTTTTAGCCTTTGACAATTCGGACAATAGTGCGTCCCCCTTTGTGCCACTTTTGTTTTCACGATCGGCGTCCCACAACGTATACATGGTTTGCCAGTTTGCTGATAGACATGCAGTGCTACTTGAAATCCGCCTGATTCTCCTAATGCATTCAAATAACTGCGAATCGTGGTACCTCCGGCTTCTATTGCACGATCCAAAACATCAATGACCGATAGACGTAATTGTTCTACCTCTTTGGGGCGCAGTGTGTTCGCCGGTTGTTCTGGATGGATCTTCGCTTCCCATAATGCTTCATCTACATAAATATTACCTAGACCAGTCACTAGACGTTGGTCTAGCAGCAATGGCTTGATTGCTTTGTGGGACTTTTTCAGTCCATTTGCAAAATCTGCTAATAAGAAGCTATCTGGCAAAGGCTCAGGTCCCAATTTCATGATTCCTCGGTAAGTTGCACTTGCTCCTTTTTCGACGATTGTCATACGACCAAATTTTCGTACATCGTTGTAGCGAAGTTGGCTTCCATCCTCAAAAAAGAAAAGTACATGCGTATGTTTATCGATTGGTGTATTTTCTTTCGTAAATTGATATTTTCCTTCCATTCGCAAGTGTGAGATCAGTTCATAATGATCGAGATGAAAAATTAAAAACTTCCCTCTACGTCCAATGGATTGGATGGTTTCGCCAACAAGAGAAGCCTCAAAGATGGGTGTCTCTGGTTGCTCGATGATCTTGGGCCACAAGACCTGAACTTTTTGAATCGTTTTTCCTACTACTAACCGTTCCAATCCTTTACGAACGGTTTCTACTTCTGGTAATTCTGGCATTTTTTCTTTTCACCTTCATTATATTGCTCTGTCTTAAACAATGTTTATTTTGCTTCGTACCACGTTTTTCCCCAACTGCTGTCAGTGATCAGTGGTACATGAAGAGAAACAGCTTGTTCCATAACTTCCTTCACCAATTTATCTAATGATTCAAGTTCTTTTTCCGGTACCTCGAAGACAAGTTCATCGTGAACTTGTAACAGCATCGTAGCTTGAAGACCTGCTTCTTTTAATCGTTTATCCAATTCGATCATCGCGATTTTCAAAATATCAGCAGCACTTCCTTGGATTGGTGTATTGATAGCTGTTCGTTCCGCAAAAGAACGGATATTGTAATTTCTTGAATTGATGTCTGGCAGATATCGACGGCGGTGATACAGCGTTTCGACGTAGCCTTGGTCTTTTGCTTCGCGTACGATTCTTTCCATATATTCTTTGACACCTGGGTATTTTTCAAAGTACGTATCGATGTATTGCTGTGCTGCTTTTCGGCTGATTCCTAGATTTTGTGAAAGTCCGTAATCAGAGATGCCATACACGATACCAAAATTCACAGCTTTTGCCTGCCTACGCATATTTGGTGTGACATCCTCTGCCTTTTCGATTCCAAATACACGCATCGCTGTGCTGGCATGGATATCTTGACCTTCTAGGAAGGCAGCTTTCAAATGTTCATCATTTGAGATATGCGCAAGTACGCGTAACTCGATTTGTGAATAGTCAGAAGAATAAATCAGCCAGTCTTTTTCTCTAGGAACAAATGCCTGACGTATCTTTCTCCCTTCATCTAATCGAATCGGGATGTTCTGCAAATTAGGATCAACAGAGCTTAATCGTCCTGTTTGGGTCAATGTCTGGACATAACGGGTATGCACTTTCCCATCTGATTGGATCACTTTCAGCAGTCCCTCGACATAGGTAGATTGAATTTTTGCAATTTGACGATAGGTGAGGATATCCTCTACGATTGGTGCTTGTTCACGAAGCTGTTCCAGTACATCTACAGCTGTGGAATATCCAGTTTTTGTTTTTTTGATAACGGGTAATCCCATTTTTTCAAATAAGATCACTCCTAATTGCTTTGGTGAATTCAAATTGAATTCTTCGCCGGCTTCTTCGTAGATTTTTTGTTCGATCTCTCTTAAGCGAGCAGAGAACTCGCCCTTCATTTCTTGTAAGCGAGTCGCATCTACTTTGATCCCGCTTATTTCCATCTCTGCCAAAATGATAGACAATGGCAGTTCCATTTTCCGGAAAAGATCTTCTTGGTTTTTATCTGCCAGTTCTTGGCTCAATTTTGGTGTCAACGCATTGATTGCAGCTACTTTTCGCGCTAAATGAGCAAAAAAGAGTTCCTCTTCTTCTGGTAAACCTTTTTTCGCCCCTTTGCCGTATACAGCTTCATCTGATTGGATATCGTTGTATCCGTGATGAGCAGCTATTCCTTCGATATCTGTGCTTTTTTCATTCGTATCGAGAAGGTATGCACCTAGCAAGACATCAAAATCGATTCCTTTCGTTTTTCCAGTATAGCGGTTTAAAGCAACATAAGTTCGTTTCGCATCATATACTTTTTTCAGCCGAGTCGGATCAGTGATCCAAGAATGGAACGCTCGGTTTTCGAATACAGATAGATCGTTCGTGACATAAATTTTCTTTTCTGTCCCCCACGCTACTCCGACGATTTCCTCTGTATGATAATTGTCGCCCATCATTTCCACGTACAACGCCATATCCGTAGTAAACATTTCCTCTTTGAATTCATGAACGACTTCAAACAAAATATCATCCATTTTTACTTCTTCTTCTACGATATTCAATTTAGAAAGGAACTGATTGAAATCCATTTCTTTATAAAACGGAACGAGTTTATCGAGATTTTTCCCTTCATACTTCAATGAGTCGATAGAGACATCCACAGGCGCTGAAGTATTGATGGTCGCCAATTTTTTCGATAAGAAAGCCTGCTCTTTGTCATTTATTAGATTTTCTTTCATTTTGCTTTGCTTCATTTCATCGATATGTTCATAAATTCCTTCGACTGAGCCATATTGTTTCAATAGCTTGATAGCTGTTTTTTCACCGATTTTAGTCACACCGGGGATATTGTCAGAGGCATCTCCGGCTAGTCCCTTCATGTCAATAATCTGTTTTGGCGTCAACCCATCATATTTTTCCGCTACATGTTCTGGTGTATAGCTTTCGATATCGCTGACACCTTTTACAGTGATATCCACTTTTACTTCTTTACTAGCTAATTGAGTCAAATCCCGATCACCTGAAAGCACGACGACATCAAATTGATCTTTGTCTACTTTTTCTGCCAAAGTACCGATAATATCATCTGCTTCATAATTGGGCAATTCGTAATACTGTACCCCTAGTCCTGTCAACAAATCACGTATATATGGCATTTGTTCTTTGAATTCGCCAGGTGTTTTGGATCTTCCACCTTTGTACTCCGCATACATTTCTGTCCGAAAAGTCGTTTTTCCTGCATCGAACGCAACCAGAACATGAGTCGGTTGCTCTTTTTGCATAACATTTTCAAACATCGTATTGAATGCATAGATTGCATTTGTATGAAGACCGTTTCTATTTTTGAAACGTTCAAGAGAATTGTGAAGCGCAAAGAATGCGCGAAAAGCCACACTGTTCCCATCAACGAGTAATAATTTATTTTTTGTCATCTTCTTAACTCCTTACTGTAAAGTTCTTATTCATTCTAACAAAGAATCCTGCGGAATGCGAAAAGAAAAAGCGGGACCATACCAAATAATTCGGTATAGCCCCCACTGATGAATTTTTTTCTTTTTTAGTTGTTCCGTCCAAAGATTCTCAGAAACGCCAAGAACAAGTTGATAAAGTCCAAATACAGCTTCAATGCCATGAATACAGCAATTCCACTATGTGCTGTTCCGTTTGTCTGGACATAGATATTACGGATGCTTTGGTTATCATAAGCTGTGATCCCTGCAAAGATGACGACTAACAGTAGGGAGATGAACAGCTCAACTGCGCTACTTCTCAAAATGAAGATGTTCAAGACTAGTGCAATGATCACTCCGATTAAAGCTGCCTGTCCTGCTCTTCCAACCCCGCTAAGATCTCTTTTTGTTGTTACTCCGACAACAGACATCCCCATGAACATCAAAGTAGCTGTCAAGAAAGCTTGCGTTACTGTTCCAATATCGTAGTATGCAAGAGTAACCGCTAATGTTATGCCATTCAAAAGAGAGTAGGCAATAAATCCACCGATTGCCAAGCTCGGATTCTTTTGTGCTTTTACGCCTAGAACCATTACTAAAATCAGTTCAACGATCCACAGACCCACAAAGCCTAGTGGAAAATTATTGATAAAAGTTGCTAATTGCAAAGGAAATACCCAAAGAGCCAAGTAAGAAGTGACTGCACTAAGGGCAAGTCCCATACCTAAAAATCCATAAACTTTTGCATAAAAACGATTGATACCTGACATTGATGTACTTGGATTATTCATTCAATTCACCTTCACTTTCGATTGCTATTTCCAATTCAGGAACTTGTGGCGGTTGGACCATAACGACAGCATCCAACACACGATCTTTGTTCGTATTCTCCGCTTCTACAGAAATCGTCACCACATCCTTCATCTTATCTACTTTTATGACCTCAAACTGAAAAGTCAGTGTTTCATAATGGAAAACCGGTTCAATAAAATTGACAGAAAAATTGACAACATGTGATCCTGGTCCAGGAAGATGCTTTGAAATTGCACTTGTGATGATCCCCATCAGCATCACTGATGGAACGATTGGCTGTTGATATTCTGTTTTTTGTGCAAAGTCATGTTGGATATACAAAGGATTTGCATCATTCGTCAACCCCAAATACAGCAAAAGCTGGTTATCTTCAATAGATTCTGTTAAGGATAACGAGTCGCCTTCCTCGATTTCATTTATTGTTTTTCCTAGTTTTCTCGGCTTACCTATGTTCAAGATAGAAACCCTCCAGTTTATTTTTAATCATACATTATTGTACCAAAAGTAGCGTAAAAGGCAAGTTCTGCTCCCTTGATTTAACAGATTCCTATAGTTTACAGAGGTCGTCAAAAAGCTGCCCTGCATCAAGTAATAAGAACAGCCAAGAAAAACAGCTTCTCATGTTTTTGATTTGACTGGACTTATTACCGCAGATGCAAGATTTTGAACACCGTTTATCTGAGGTCGTGAAAAAGCTGTCCTGCATCAAGTAATAAGAACAGCCAAGAAAAACAGCTTCTCATGTTTTTGATTTGACTGGACTTATTACCGCAGATGCAAGATTTTGAACGCCGTTTATCATAAGTTGCAAAAAAGGGAGCTTGGCAAGATTTTTGCCACTCCCCCTCTTTCTATTTTTATAAGGACACTGCAGTAATTGTATTACAGTACATTTTTCGTCGTGCTGCTTAAAAGTTTTTCATACGCTTGTTCAAATTTTTGAACATCTCCAGCACCCATGAAGATTACTACTGCATCATGATAATCTAACAATGGAGATACATTATTTTCTTTGATGACTTCTCCACCTTTTTTGATTTTCGCTCCAAGGTCTTCGATCTTAACGTTTCCTTGTTCTTCCCGAGCCGAACCAAAAATATCGCATAAGTAAACTTTATCAGCTAAATCAAGTGCTTCTGCAAATTCATCCATCAATGCAATCGTACGCGTAAACGTATGGGGTTGGAAAACTGCAATTATTTCTTTATCTGGATATTTTTGGCGTGCGCCATCGATCGTTGCTTTGATCTCTGCAGGGTGATGCGCATAATCATCGACTACGGTCATGTCTGCTACGATCTTTTCACTGAATCGACGTTTTACTCCTGGGAAAGTCAGCATTTCTTCTGCCACTTCTTTCAGATCCAGTTTTTCGAAATAAGCTACTGCAATAACACCTAAAGCATTTAAGATATTGTGTTTACCGAATGCTGGTACAGTGAAGTGCCCAACAAATTCATCCCCATGATAGACATCAAAAGCAGAACCAGAAGTTGTGCGTTCGATCTTTCGTGCTTGGATATCATCGTTTTCTGTGACACCATAATAATAAATCGGCACATCTGCTTTTAATTTGCGTAAATAAGCATCGTCACCATACGCAAAAATAGCTTTTTTCACTTGTCCAGCCATTGTTTGGAAAGCTGTAAATACATCGTCGATACTTGTATAATAATCCGGATGATCAAAATCGATATTGGTCATGATTGCATAGTCTGGTGAATAGGCAAGGAAATGACGGCGATATTCACAGGCCTCAAATGAAAAGAATTCCGCTTGCGGATCACCATGTCCTGTTCCATCTCCAATTAGATAACTTGTTGGACGGACACCACTCAATACATGAGAGAGCAGTCCAGTCGTACTTGTTTTTCCGTGAGAGCCTGTTACAGCGATACTCGTATAGTTTTGGATAAAATGACCAATAAAGTCGTGATAGCGAATCACTTCCAAACCTAATTCTTTTGCTCGCTGGATTTCTTCATGTGAATCAGGAAATGCATTTCCTGCAATGATCGTCATCCCTGGTTTTACATTATCTGCGTTAAATGGCAGAATCGTGATATTTGCTTTTTCTAAATCTCTTTGTGTAAAGAAATATTTTTCAATGTCTGATCCTTGGACATTTAGACCTTGTTCATGTAAAACAAGAGCCAAGGAGCTCATTCCTGAACCTTTGATACCAACAAAATGATACAATTTATTTTGATTTTCCATTTGAATCCTCTTCTCTTATCTAGCGTCCATTCTTTTAGCTATTACATTCAACACGCTCCTCATTATCTTATAAACGATTGAAAATTTCAACCAAATTTATTTGGAAAGGAGGATTCGCTTGCTAAAATGGTCAAGTACGGGAAAAATCCGTTTTTATTGACTCTTTAATTCTGGTGTAAGAAGACCAAACTTCCTCTGATATATCAATGTGAGGAATAAAATCTTTTCCTTTCGGACCATAGCCGTTCTCATCGTCATGGAGTCGTTCCATTTCTCCTAATACTAGCGCATGGAAATATTCCTTAGGCCATTGATGATTCAGTTCTTTTGCTGTAAAGATGATCTCTTCAGAAAAGTGAAGGATTTCCGGCACAAATGGCACAGCATTCGCGAAAATAGTTTGTTCATTTTGCCATACTTTCTCAAAAGTTGCTCGAGTCCTGCGTTGCAGTGTCGGATCATTCATCAATAAGATTTTTTCTGGTACAGCTCCTAAGGAATGAAGAATCTCCAGTGAAAAAGTGGCGTTCTCTCCAGAATTTGTAGACTTCGATTCTATCAGAAAAGCCTTATCGGGCAAATCATAGACTTCTTTTAGATACTGACGACAGATTTCACTTTCACTCATGTCATCTTCAAAATGAAATCCTTGCTTTTCAAAATTCTCATAAAGGATTCTAGTCGCATGCCCCACCCCTCCGACCAAAAACAATTGATCTACTTGGCCATTTAAATACATTTGTGCTGCTTTATCAGCTAAGATAGGAAGACAGTTTCCAGCTAAAATAAGTGTAGGTGCCGTCAGTTCCTCAAAATTTCCCTCTTCAGGTGCGGCTAAAAAATTTAATAGCTGATTCCAGTCTTTTAGATTCCTCTGCTCACTTTTTTCCAAAGGCCTTCCATCCTTTCATCTGATTTTTTGTGCTTCATTAAAGTCTTCTCTTTTTGTCTCAATCCATTTGATTTCCCCATGACATCTTCCACAACGATATTTGCGTACATCGATTCTTCTCTTGCGGCAGATCGTGGCAGAACAATCTTGGCATCGATAATACTCCATCTTTATCTGTTTCTTCGTCAAGGCTGGTGCATAGCGCAACCCTCCTGTTTTTTTCAAAAGATACTTGAAATCCATATCTTTATGCTGATACCCTCTTCCAGCTAGATGAAGATGATAATGGCAAAGTTCATGCTTGATGATTCCTGCAATCGTCTCTTCGTCTGACTCTTCAAATAGCTTCGCATTAAAATCTAAATGATGATCATTTAAATGATAGCGCCCGCCAGTTGTACGTAAGCGTGGATTGAACATTGCTTGGTGCTTGAAAGGAAGCTGGAAGCTTTTTAATGATATCTCTTCTACTAACTGCTGCAGTTCTTCTTGTGTCAATTTTTGTTACTCCTCATTGTTACTCTTCATAAGGGGAAAGCATCGTCAAACTGATTCTGCCTTTTTTCGTATCGACTTGTTCTATCCAAACTGTTACGATATCTCCTACTGACACGACATCTGTAGGATGCTTGACGAATTTTTTGCTGAGTTTCGATATATGGACAAGTCCGTCTTGCTTCACACCGATATCAACAAATGCGCCGAAGTCAATGACATTACGGACCGTTCCAGTCAATTCCATCCCTGGTTTCAAGTCTTCCATACTCAATACATCTGTACGTAATAAGGGCGCTGGCATCTCATCACGCATATCTCGTCCAGGTTGTGTCAGCCCAGCTAAAATATCGGTTAACGTTTCTTCTCCGACTGATAGGCTTTCAGCCAGTTTCTCTACGGATAATCGTGTCAATTTTTCTACTGCTTCTTCTGTACCAAGCTCTTTTTCTGAAAGTTGGACTGAAGTTAATATTTCTTTTGCAATAGAATAACTTTCGGGATGGATACCTGTGTTGTCCAAAATGTTTTTCCCACCAGGGACTCGCAAGAATCCGATTGCTTGTTCATATGCTTTTGGTCCTAAGCGTGGCACTTTTTTCAATTGAGTTCGTGCGGTGAATTCTCCGTTTTCTTCACGATAAATGACAATGTTTTGGGCAGTTGTTTTATTCAATCCTGATATATGCTGCAAGAGCTGCGGGCTTGCTGTATTCACATCCACACCTACTTGGTTAACCGCTGTTTCCACAACAAAATCCAATTGTTCAGCCAAACGTTTTTGAGAAACGTCATGTTGGTACTGGCCTACTCCGACAGCTTTAGGATCGATTTTGACTAATTCAGCTAAAGGATCTTGCAAGCGACGGGCAATAGAAACAGCACTTCTTTCTTCAACTTGTAGATGCGGAAATTCTTTTCGTGCAATTTCGCTAGCGGAGTAAACAGAAGCGCCTGCTTCGTTGACGATAGCGTAATAGGTTTTATGGTCGGCGGATTTCAACTGCTCAGCCACAAAAAGTTCAGATTCCCGACTGGCTGTACCATTTCCGATAGCTACCATATCTACTTGATATTTATTAATTAATTGGATAAAAGCTGGTCCAGCAGCTTCTCTTTTTGCTTGCGCTGCAGGTTTATGAGGATAAATAACTTCGATTGCTAAAACTTTCCCTGTCGCATCTACGACTGCTAGTTTACATCCAGTACGATAGGCCGGATCAAATCCCAGGACAACTTTACCTTTTAGTGGCGGTTGCAACAAAAGATTACGGAGGTTTTCGCCGAAAATAGCGATTGCTTGCTCATCTGCCTTTTCAGTCAATTCATTGCGCAGTTCTCGCTCGATTGCTGGCTGAATAAAGCGTTTATAACTATCCTGATAGGCTTCTCTGACGAATGAAGAAGAAGGAGAGGCAGGATTTTTGACTATTTGGCGATCCAAGTAAGCTAAAATTGCTGCTTCATCTACTTGAAGGAATACTTTCAGAATATCTTCTTTTTCTCCACGATTAGTAGCTAATATTCGATGAGAAACCATTTTATGGACGGGTTCTGCAAAGTCATAATACATTTCATATACGCCTTTTTCATCTGCTTGCTCATCCTTGACATTGCTGACATACATACCTTTGTTATACGTATAAGACCGAATCCAAGTCCGAAATTTTGCATTATCGCTGACTTGTTCAGCAATAATCTCATGAGCACCGTGCAACGCTTCTTCGGCAGAAGAGACTTCTTTTTCTTTGTCAATATATTTTTCTGCTTCAGATTGCACCTCTCCATCTGTAAGCTGCATCAGCCACTTCGCGAGTGGTTCAAGTCCTTTTTCTTTAGCAATCGTTGCTTTTGTCCGTCGTTTTTGTTTGTATGGACGATACAAATCTTCCACTTGTTGCATTTTCACGGCTTGGGTGATTTCTGCTTCTAACTCGGGAGTCAGTTTCCCTTGTTCATCGATTAGCCGAATCACTTCAGTTTTACGTTTTTCTAAGTTTTCAAGATATGCATACCGCTCTTCGATTTCACGAATCTGGACTTCATCAAGACTTCCAGTCATTTCTTTTCGGTAACGCGCGATAAAAGGAACAGTGTTTCCTTCATTTAACAAATTAAGTACAGTAGTCAACTGCTTAGGACGATAGTTTGAAAGCTCTTTTTGTACAAGCTGAATGATCGTCTGGTTCAAATTTTCCGTCATTAAAACGCCTCTTTTCTGCTAAAAATTGCTTCTTTATTCTATCATACTTTTTATCCTGGGTTAAACTACTGAAAGAAACAATATTCTCTATACAAATAAAAAGAGCCGCAACAAAGTCACAGCTCCTTCATTCTTTCCATTAGTCAGATTCCATGCCAAGGTCCTTCGTTGTTCTGATATTCAATATCTTGAAGAATACCTTCCTTGTCAAAAACAACCCCATGCAATGACCCTCCGAATACAGCCCCACCGTCCATTCCGATTTTATGATCCTGAATCCAGAGGTCTGTTGTCTGCATATCTCCATGGAGCATTGGTGTAATCGTATGTCCAAATATAATTGTCTTACCTGTATTGTTTTTCCCTTCATGAAATGGTTCCCTTATCCAAATAAAGTCTCTTAGACTTGTCTTACGCCAGTCTTTCTTTGTCAAATCCACACCGGCATGGACAAAAAGATAATTTTCCCATTCATAATACAAGGGGCGCTGGACTAAAAATTTAATCAGTTCTGAATATCTCGATTGGATCATCATCGAGATTTCAGTTGGGGAGTATTCCTCCGATGCCCCTGGGTGAAGCAGGCTTTCAAACGTTTCTTTTCCACCATTTCTCATATAAGGCGCATACCAGTCCTCCGGTGATTGCAGAAATTGCAAAAAATATTCTTCATGGTTTCCCCGGAGGTAAATGGCTCCTGTTTCTTCGACTAATTGCTTTCCTAATAAAAAACATTCTTTTGTACGAGGACCTCGATCATTGAGATCCCCTAATAAAACAAGCTGATGGATCTTTGGATCATAATAGTGAATAAGTTTTTCAAAAAGCTCATATTTGCCATGGACATCCCCAATAGCATAAAGTAATGATTTCATATAGATCACCATCCTCAACGCTAGTATAGCGCATATTGGAAATGGTCGACAATCAAAACTATTGTTTTCTATTTACTTAAAGCTGTAAACCGCAGTTCTGCTTCTTCTGGAGAGATTCCATGGTCTTGAACATAGCGATTGCGCGGATGTTTCGCACACTCTATGCTACATGCTCCTAAATGTTTTCCTTCATTTTCAATGGAAGCAAGAATCTGACGATTGCACTCAGGATTGCTACAATTGATATATCGTTCACATGGTGTTCCGTCAAACCAGTCGCGACCGACGATTTGTTTATCTACTTGGTTGATATCGACAGCGATCCGTTCATCAAACACATACATCTTGCCGTCCCATAATTCTCCTTGGACTTCAGGATCCTTACCATAAGTAGCAATACCGCCATGCAGCTGTCCGACATCTTTGAATCCTTCACGGACAAGCCAACCAGAAAACTTCTCGCAACGAATGCCACCAGTACAGTAGGTCACTACCCGTTTTTCCATAAATTCTTCTTTGTGCTCGCGGATCCAGTCTGGAAGCTCTCGAAAACTGCGTATATCTGGGCGTACAGCCCCTCGAAAATGTCCCAAGTCATATTCATAATCATTCCGTGCATCAATCACCACTGTCTGTTCATCTAAAATAGCTTCTTTAAATTCTTGCGGTGAAAGATAAGCACCTGTCACTTGGTTTGGATCAATGTCCTCTTCTAGCTTTAAACTTACAAGCTCTGGACGGTATCTTACAAACATCTTCTTAAAGGCATGTCCTTCGCTTGGATCGATCTTGAACATCGTATCAGCAAATCGAGGATCAGCTTTCATTGCTTCCATATAGGCAGTTGTGTTTTCAACGGTTCCAGACACAGTACCATTTATTCCTTCTTCAGCTACTAGAATACGACCTTTAAGATCCAAAGATTTGCAAAAGGCTAAATGATTTTTGGCAAATTCCTCTGGTTCTTCGATTTTTGTATAATTGTAATAAAGCAGTACTTGATAATCCATGTATTTCTTCCTTCCTTCTTTTCGTTCCTAAACAGTATAAAGAAGGCGTTCGCATTTGACGATTTATTTGCTTGTGTATAATTACGCATGGAAAGTTTTTTATTTACATAATATTATTATTTGAATTAAAAAGACTTCGCTTTCCTGTTCCGCACAGAAAAACAAAGTCTTCATTTCTATTATTTACCTGTAACCGCAAAGTAGTTGCCATCGGGATCAGCAAAGTTAAAGACATATTCTTCTCCAAGCTGTACCATATCACCTAATGTGACTGATTGCGTCTGCATTTT
The DNA here is from genome assembly GCF_038008005.1 of Enterococcus sp. FSL R5-0957. Classification (NCBI taxonomy): domain Bacteria; kingdom Bacillati; phylum Bacillota; class Bacilli; order Lactobacillales; family Enterococcaceae; genus Enterococcus; species Enterococcus sp. FSL R5-0957. The sequence goes on along the minus strand of NZ_JBBOYG010000001.1, from coordinate 1,145,327 downwards.
TTTATATAGTCCAAAGATATCTTTACTGTAAAACATCAAAGATGGGGCACTAGTAGCTGTGCCAGGTGAATGGGACTCAACAAATGCTCGATCATATAACAGAAATGAGGTTTGACTATCTTCAACTCCTACTTCAATTATAAGCGTCCCATCCATTTCTTGACGATCTTTTTCTGCAAAGCCAACTGCTCTCCAAAACGTTGCATTTTTTTCTACATCGTCCACATAAAGCATGATTTTTATTTCATTCGTAAACATCTGTTTCCTCCTAAACGATCTGTTCTAACATTCTCAACTTTGTCAGTTTACCATAGGAAAATGGGAAAATCTACGAAAGCTCTCAACAGAATCGTCCTACTTAAATACGCTTTTCTTTAATAATAAATAAGTTGGTTGTTTTTGTTATTTACGCTTGCACTTTTCGGAATAAATAATGTGTATTTATATGGAATAAATAAAAAAAAGAGGTCGTGACTAAAAACAAGTCACAACCTCTTGTTACTTAGTATTCTCATCTAAGTTACTTTTCTTATCATTTGACATCCAAAGATTTCTTCATTTCCAAATCGGCCTTTATTTGAGGATAAATATTATCTAGATGATAAAACATCATTGTTACTATCGAACAGATAATCAAGAGCATTGGTACATAAAGATACATCGCTTGAATGGCAAAAATTGCCTTTCCGGATTGTCTGATTTCTCCAGGTTGATACATTCCCCAAGCAAGTAAGGCACCCGCTACACCACCAGAAATTGCCTGTGCAACTTTCCCTAAAAAGCCATTAATTGCAGAAAGCGAACCAGAAACATTCACACCTGTCTTCCAAACACCAAAATCAACTGGATCTGCTTGCATCGAAAAATAAATACTTTCTTTTACTCCGTAACCAATGGCTGAAATAAAGGTACCAACAAGTATCAGTGTTATATTCTTAGCAGCAAACATGATAACTATCAATCCTAATAACTGGATACTTGCGGATAAAAGATATAAATTTCTTTTGCTTAATAGTTTAGCAAGTATAGGAACAAAAAAGTTTGCAAACATAGGAACAATTGACATAATCGTCGCTACGGTAATAGAAAGTGTCTTGCTTCCAATCACTACAGAAAAATAATAAACTGGTGCACTTGATTGAATAAAAAAACTGGTCCACATAAACAGGATATTGACTGCAAAGATCATCCAAGGTTTATTTTGCTTCAAAGACGTAAAGACCCTTTTGAATGAAGGATTTTTTGTTCCATGGACAGGCAATTCTCGAACAGCGGAGAATGTAAAAAAGAATAGTAGACAGCTGATTACGCCAAACATTCCCATGACAATCTTGAAGCCTAATTGTTCATTTCCCTTACCAAAAACAGCAACAAGTGTCAAAACAGATGAACTAACAATCGTTGCACCTAGGAAAGCAAAAAATTTTCGAGAAGTTGATAGTGCCGTTCTTTCTTCTGTATCATTTGTCAAACTTGGCAAAATCGATGCCATTGGTACATTTACTAATGTATATGCAAAAGACAAACCAAGATATGTGACATATGCATACACTAATTTTCCTGAATTAGAAAAATCAGGCACATTGAAACACAAAAAAGCAAAAAGTGCAAAAGGAACTGCTCCAAAAAGAAAATACGGTCGTGATTTTCCCCAGCGTGTATTCGTGTGATCGATCAAGTAGCCAACCAATAAATCTGTCACACCATCTACAAAACGTGTCACTACAAACATCAGGCTGATTGCTGCAGCGTTCAAATTCATGATATCCGTATAAAAATATAAGAGATAGAGCGAAATTACTTGCCAGATAAGATTACATGCGAAGTCAGATACCCCATAACCAATCCGTTGTCGCCATTTTGTCAACCACTTTCTTTTTAATAGACTCATTTGTGTTGTTTCCATAATAAGCCTCCTTTACTATATCTGCCAACAGAGATAACCGCTTTCATTTTTTCTTAAATCACGGATCAATTCATTAACAAGTAAGAACTGATCCATGTATTTTTCCTAATTAACTAACTATTTACCTATCAGATATTTCCCTATTAAATAGGCTGGTGTACAACTCCATGCATGACAATAACTATTTAAAATTGGGCTACCATATGGAGAAAAGGTTAAATCTTCTGGTTTAAAAGCTTCCCAAAATGTATCTGCACCTAATTCAATCATCTTTCCCCAATATTCTTTCATCAATTTTATAGCCTCTTCTTGACAATCGGCTATAAATAAAGCTTCCACCACATGATGATACATATAAGGTGTCGCAATTCCTTGAATTGGAAAATGATATTTAATCGTTTCTAGCATGATTTCCTTATTTGTTTGCTTGTCAAATACTTCGGCTAACACCATCCAAACTTGACTGGCAACATTTATTTCATTGTTTTTTTCAATGACAAACTGTTTTTTCTCATGATTAAATAGAGTTTGGTTTGAAAAGTTTATCATTTTTTCTAGTATTTCTTGATAGTACATTTCATTCGCTTCATTCGATAGTTTCGCGAGTTTTAAAAATCGTTTCAATGTATAGATCATGATTGCTTGTCCAGCAGTTGCTTTATCAAAATCATTCGACCAATCGACAAAGACAGGAAAATCTTCAGTCAGTACCAAACGCCCCTCAATATCAACTTGTTTTAGTGCTAAATCAATTGCCTTTTTAGCAACAAGATAAAGATCTGCTAAGACATTCTTATCTTTGGTATGCGCAACATAATCATATAAGGAAGTAACAAAAAAGAGGCTATAATCAAACAAAAACGTATCATCTGGTGTTAACTTAGGTTCTGTAAAAACATTAGCAGGTATTTTCCCTTCATTTGTCCGCATTCCGCCAAAAAGATACAAGCATCGTTTGACTAAAGACAAATCATTAAAAGTATAGTAATTAGCTAGTGCTTGAAGACGTAGATCGCCTAACCATAATCTTCGATCTCGTTTAGGACCATCTTCAAAGACGGTCTGCATGCAATCTAAAAGTGTTTTTACAGAAACATCGTAGATTGCCTTTAAAGTATTGTCTTCGATCGTCATCGTAGGTACTTGTGCCATTGAAACAGAACTTTTTGCTATAAATTTTGGACTACTAAAACTTGCTTGCCATTTAGGAGAGGTATCGATAACTGTTAGTTCTACATAACGACAGCTGTAGCGCCTAGGTAATTGCAGTGTAGTAGGTAACGTATCAAGATGAAGATATTCTTCTTGAATCCAGGAACGTGACAACCAGGCTTCGTAGTCCTCTGAACGGGCATATAATTCAGAAGGTACTTCTGCAAATTTCAAGCGTAAATACAAAGGTGCATCCATCGGTGAACCAACAGAATCGATATCAATACTAAATTGACCGACATAATGATCCCCTAAATCCAAGATGATGGACTCACCTCTTCCCAGTGAATACTGAGCTAATGTGCAGATGTCCTTTTGACTATCTTGAAGTTTAAACTCATTGGTACGTTGTTGTGCAGGAATTTTTTCAACAATTCGAATTGGTTGAATTTCTGTTTCAATTAGTTTTGGAATATTTTCTTCTGCTTTTTTCAATAATTTCTGATCATAATCCCAAACTACATCGTTATTTATTTGAAAAGTAAATGCCATATTTATTCTCCTCACTTGGTCAATTTTTCAAGCAGTGACATTAGTGTCTTGAAGATCTTCTGTCCCTCGTGTCTCAGATGTTCCATATTTCTTTTGTAACCGCATCATGACAATACCAGCAATTGTTGCTACTAAAACGATCCCAGCAAAGCCAATCATCGAAGATTGAATATGATCTGGCATTACTAAGTAAGGCGTAACAAATGCGAAAAGTCCACAACATAATCGTGAAAAACCATTGATAAATCCTTGCAATGATGCTCTTGTTTCTGCGGGAAATGATTCTTGTGTCCATACTTTATAAATGGCTTCCCCAGCTAAAGGATTACCAAAATTATAAAAAGCAATCGTCGTTGCCAAAGCAATAAAACCTGCGCCCCCACCGATTAAAACCATTCCGAGCATAGCTGCAAATTGAACGAAAGCACCTACAAAAAAAGCTTTATTTCGATATTTCCCACCAGAAATAGAAGTAAAAACAATCGTTGTACCTAAAGCAACAACATTCAAAATGATTCCTAATCCAGTTGCTTGTGTTTGACTAGCTCCAGCATTCGTTAAAGCATACGTTTGGAACTGCCCCCACGTATTTGCTAATAGATTCCAACATACATAAAAAGTAATGATAGCTAAAAAGAATCCTAAATATTTTCGCTTATTTTCTCCAAAAAGAACCGTTTTGAATGAGACTTCATGGTCATGTTCTGTCATTACCTTATTGGCAGCTTGGCGGATATACCCTTCTTCATGGAAAGTTTTGAACTTAGTAGAAAATGTGCGCCATAGCCATGTGATAACGGCAAATCCAAACAAAATAGCAAACACGAGCCGTGCACCTAATACACCTTGAACACCTGAAAGTAGGAAAGAACAAATGTACGAAATAAAAACACCAATCTGCCAAAAAATCTGTGTCGAAGAAACTAATTGCGCAGACGTTGTTTCATCTGGGGCATCATGAGAAACTACCGTTAAACTAATGGGCAAATCAGCACCAGAAGAAATACCCATGATGATTAATCCTGCGAGTAACATCAAAAAACTCGTTGAAAAAATACAAATTGCTGCACCAATACCATAAAAAAGGTTAAGCCAATTAAATGATCGAATCAGACCGAAACCTCTAGTAATATTTCCGGCAAACATGGAACCAAAAGCTATCGCAAAAGTTAAACTTCCTGAAAGAATCCCTACTTGCCCCGTTGTTAACTCTAACCCCTTTTGCCAAACTGGAATCGTTGCTGACAATCCAACGATACAACCTGATCCTAGCATTGATCCGATTCCTGCAGCGGTTGCTAAAGGAGAATACTTTTTGACGACTGAATTGTTTTTTTTATTCAAACTCAAACACTCCATTTCTGTTTTATCAGCTGATCAGCTTACAAGGCAATTGTAAGCGCACTACAACATTTCAGCCATGGTCTAAATACAGCTTTTTTTATCCAAACTACAGAAAAAGACTTTCCTTTTTCAGGAAAATCTTTTTGGAGTCAATGATGCATTAGATGATCTCTCATTTGTTTTGGTGTTCTATCTGTAAACCTGGCAAATAATTTATAGAGGGAAGGTAGCGAGTGAAAGCCAATATCATAGGCAATTTCTTCTATGCTTTTATCCGTTTCTTTCATCAATTCTAGTACTGTATGATATTTCGCAATATTGATCAACTCTTGAAATGTTCGTCCCGTCTCTTTCTTCAATTTATTTCCCATATAATTTGCATTATACCCAAATTCTTTAGCCAATGCTTTTAAGCTAAGATGCCTAAAGTTGGTTTCAATATACCTGATGATTTGGATAATCTCTTCATCTTTTTCTTGATAGTTATCCAAGCTTTCTTCTTCAATCACTCGAGTTAATTCAATAAGCAAAACTGACAACAACAAGTTTGCCTCTCGCATATAATAGCGTTTTTTATAAACATATTCCCAAACTAGTTTATGGAGGATCAGTTGAACTTCTTCATTTTTTCCACAATGAAAATGAAGAAATACGTCGTGTTTCCCTGATTTATTTGATGCGTTCATCAAAAATTCGTTCACTAATCCTGTCGATTTAACCATATTGATAATAATATCGGTCGTAATTGACTCATCTTTCAGTAAGATATTAATCAATAAATCATTTTCAGTTAATGGATCGATACGTTGGACAATGTCTTTATCCAATAAGATGATTTCTCCTTCTTTCAATTCTATCTTTGTTTCATTGACATACTGTGTACAGGTACCAGAAAGCATATAGTTAAATTCAACAAACTCATGTGTATGGTTAGGCATCGCTGAATAGCGATGATGTTTACTAATATAAATATTTCCTTCTTTAAAAAAATTATAGCCAGGCATTTTAGGCACATCAATTTCTCCAAATGGTAAATTTTGATCATTTACATTGTAGCCTTTTATGCGTTGAATTTTTTCAATTTCATTTTCTTGAAGAAAGATTTGTTTTAATTCTTCATACTTCATTTGTTTTCCTCCAACTAAAGTAAAATAAGTAGTGAGTAAGACCAAATAATCTTTTTATTAGTTTTAGGATAGCATAAAAAGTGAATTCTCTACATGAATTATTTATACGCCTACCATGATCTTCTGAGCTATTTATCTGATAAAATAAAAGCTAGTATAGAGAGTTTGATTCTTCACTGATAAGCTTAAAAGGATAGGTAAGTACGCAATTAAGTTTAAATGGTTGAACAAAACTATTAGATTAGGCCGAAAATCATGTAACTTATAGTCTCAACATACGTAAATAAGAAGGACGATTTTGTTCGAACTTTCTTTCACTCCTCACTATACTCCAAAAATAATCAAAACCACCCGTATGAACGGGTGGTTTGTTCTGCGACTGAAAGCCTCTTTTACCGGCCTAAGCCTGAAAGGCTTACCGAATCGGTTCCCTCTTGCTCCACATTTACTCGCTGCTTCTCAAAGAAGCCCTTAGTGTTTCTTCCGGTTTTTTCTCCAGTAAACGGATCAACTTCTTCAAACAATGTAAGCTGATTTGCTACGTGGTCTTCTCTTAATTGATTACGAATATATTCTGCAATTTTTTTCTTGTTTCGTCCTACTGTGTCCACATAATATCCTCTACACCAAAACTTTCTATTTCCATAACGATATTTGAGTTCTGCATGTCTATCAAAAATCATTAGACTACTTTTTCCTTTTAGGTAACCTAAAAATTGAGAGACACTTATTTTTGGTGGGATACTGACTAACATGTGTATATGATCTGGACAAGCATTTGCTTCTAAAATCTCAACGCCCTTTCTTTCGCATAATTCGCGTATAATCTCTCCAATACTTGCTTTGTATTTGCCATAAATGATTTGGTGACGAAATTCCGGAGCGAATACTATATGATACTTACATTTCCAAACAGTGTGTGATAAATTTTCTGTAGCCTTTTTCATAAAAAGGTACCTCCTAAACTTTTTGATGTGGTGGTCGGGAAACCTCATCTTATCAGTTTAGGTGGCTTTTTTTATACCTCGCTAGAAGCTTTCCGGAACCACCTGCATAGCAGGTGGTTTTCAAAACACACAAAAAAATATAGGGCAAAATCATCTATCGATGATTTTGCCCTATAATCTTAGTATATTTCCTAATATGTTTTAACTATGACTATGCATTCACATCGATCACTTTAGAATCATCATTGATGACATCGCGATCTAAATCTTTGATGCGTGCACTTGTCACGATACCAGCTACCATGCTACCGCTGACGTTTACTGCTGTACGTGCCATATCGATCAATGGTTCGACAGAGATAACTAACCCAACGATTGCTACTGGCAAGTTCATTGCCCCTAAAACGATCAGTGAAGCAAATGTTGCACCCCCACCGACTCCAGCTACACCAAAAGAACTGATTGTTACAATTGCCACAAGCATCAAAATAAATTCCAAACTAAAGACATTCACTCCAGCTGCTGGTGCGACGATCGTTGCCAACATAGCTGGATAAACGCCAGCACAGCCGTTTTGTCCAATAGACAAACCAAAACTTGCCGAGAAATTAGCTGTTGCATCATCTACTCCTAAAGCTTTTGTCTGAGTCTCGATATTCAATGGCAAAGCTCCAGCACTTGAACGTGAAGTAAACGCAAAGCTCAATACCGGAAAGGCTTTTTTGAAATAGTTGATTGGATTAACTTTTGCACCAATCAAAATCACTGAGTGGACAATCAAAACAGCAAGCAATGCTACGTAAGAAGCAACGACAAATTTACCTAAATTGACGATAGCTGCAAAATCACTTGTTGCCAAAACGTTTGTCATCAAAGCAAATACTCCATAAGGTGTCAAACGCAAAACAAGCGTCACGATCCGCATAATGATTTTATACAGACTGTCGATTAAATCTGAAAAGAATGCTGCTTCTTTTGGCGCTTTTCTTTTCACGCCTAGATAAGCGATTCCGACAAATGCCGCGAAAATAACGACTCCAATCGTACTTGTTGCACGACTACCTGCTAAATCAGCAAAGACGTTTTTAGGGATAAAGGATAAAATCTGCTGTGGAATCGATAAGTTTTCAACTGTTTCCTGACGTGTTGCCAGTTCAGAGATTCGTGCTGTTTCTGCAGCTCCTTGTGTGAATTTAGCTCCTTGGAGTCCGAACAGCATTGTTGAACCAATTCCGATCAATGCTGCAATAGCTGTTGTTCCAAGTAAAGAAGTCAATACAGTCGCACTAATTTTCCCTAGCTTTTCAGAAACTTTCATTTTTGTGAATGCACCAATGATCGAAATAAACACTAAAGGCATAACTAGCATTTGCAAGAATGATACATATCCTTGACCTACAATCCCGATCCATTCCATGGATTGAGTAACGACTTTGTCGTCTACACCAAAGATCAATTGAAGCAGACCGCCAAAAACGATACCAACTCCTAATGCTGTAAAGACGCGTGTTGAAAATTTTGTATGGCGCTTTTGCATACGATAGAACACATATAATAATGCCGCAAAAACTAGAACCACTAAAACTGTGATGAGTGTTGTCATTTTTCTCCTCCTCATATTATTAATGACAAGTCCATCGAAGGAAGTAAAGGTTCCCGAGAATGATTCTTCAACCATCCTCCTGAAAAAATTTTTTTCAGTGACTTTTATATTTTAGACGATTTTTATCGAAATGACATTCTTTTTGCTTACAATTAGTAATAAAAAAACATACCTATGATAGCTTTAATCTATCGCAGGTATGTTTTTACTGTCTATTCTTGTTTTTCTGATTGAAAATTCAATTTTACCCCAGGCTGATCTAAGGCGATCTCTGTCACCTCATAAGACATTCGGCGTACGATATCGAATAACGGTGCTACTAGCTCGTCCACTTCTTCTTGTGTGACATCATTTTGACCTTCAATTTTCCGATTGAGGATATGATTGATCTGACTCACACTTCCAGATAAAACATATGTATCAAACACTAAACGGAACTCTAAGCGTGCTCCTACGATGCTATGTTCTTTCGGATAGTTTTCGATCGTTTCTTTTAAAGGCGAGAAGCCCACTTTCAAATCTGTTTCTACTTCTTGGTTCGGCAATCTCATATCATAATGAAATGCTTCTACAACTTCTTTTTGTCTTCTGATTTCCATATAATTTTATCACTCCTTTATGAAAATTATAACATATCTCCTTTGAAAGGGGATACTACTTTTTAATGATGCTCTGCAAGGTAAGGATTTCATTCAGATTTCCTACCACATAATCTGCCGGGATCTCACCCAGAAAATGATCGATGTCGTAAAGACAAGTAGCGACTCCTGCATTTTTCCCTGCTTCGATATCTAAACGACGATCGCCGATCATCATCGTGTCTGTTCTTTCTAAATGAAAAGTATCGATCAAATAATTTAAAGATGCTGGATCAGGTTTACGAGGAAAGTCCTGATCGATCCCTACTACTTCCTCAATCAGATGTGCCAATCGATGTTCTTTTAACAGGCCCCATGTTGATTCTGTCAAACGGTGGGTCAGGATGAAATGACGACCGCCGTTGTCTTTTAGCATTTCCAGTACTTGTTTCGTTTCTGGAAATGGACGGGAAACTTCCGTACTTTCTTTTTCATATCGGTGAAATAATTCATTAAACTCTCTGGCATTCAAGTTTGATTCATTGATCAAATAACTAGTAGAATACTTTTTCATTTTGAAGTAGATTTCTTTTTTGTCCATACTGATACCAAAATCTTTTAGTGCTTGCCATGCACCATCTACCATTGCGGGATACGTATCAAACAATGTACCATCAAAGTCCCATATATAATTTTTCATGTTCCTTTTGTTCCATTCCTTTGCTTCTTTTTTCTATCTCTCACTTTTAGATAAAGGTGTTCTTTAAAGTATTTTTTTGTCCAGAATTGTCAAATCATCTGCTAATGTATACTGGATTGGTTGTGCATTTGGGATATCGATCGTATCCATTTGATCTTCAGGAACATCTTCTAAATATTTTGTCAGTGCTCGGATGCTATTACCATGACCCACAACTAGTAAATCTTGCCGATCTTTTAGTTTTGGTGCTAGATGATCTTGCCATAAGGGAATGATCCGATTCACTGTCATTTTCAGACTTTCTCCGTATGGGATCAAATGCGGATCCAAGTGATCATATCTGCGGTCAAATCTATTTTCTGCGGTTAACGGCGGAACTTCCGTATATCCTCTGCGCCATGTTTTTACTTGATCTTTTCCGTATATTTCTTTCATCTTATCTTTGTTTTTACCCACAAGATCCCCATAATGCCGTTCATTTAGACGCCATGTTTTTATTATAGGAAGCCATAACTGACCCATTTCTTCTAGTGCGACTTGTCCGGTAAGAATCGCACGTTTTAAAACAGAGGTATAAACGGCATCGAATTGAAGTCCGGCTTCAAGCATTTTTTGACCGGCTACTGCTGCTTGTTCTTTTCCTTTTTCTGTTAAGGCGACATCTAGCCATCCTGTCCAGTAATTTTCAAAATTTGCTTCGCTTTCGCCATGACGCAATAATACTAATTTCATTCTTTTCTCCCTTAAACATTCGTTTCGAATTTTATACCACATGTTTTGCATGTCACGCGTATTCGTCCTTTTCCTTTAGGTGCACGCTGCTTTTGATGACAATTCGGGCACTCAAAAAAAGTATAACTTTTTCGATCCATTTTAGCTTGCTTTTTGTTTGTTATCTGATGATATTTTTCTTTGACTCTATCAAGATATTTCAAATAACGTTGATTCTCATTTAGTCTGGGGTAGATTTTTTTTGATAGGAAACGAAATATCATCCATCCGAAAAAGACGATGAACAACAATTGTCCGATTCTATAGGGCAACCAACGACTTAGCAAACTAAAGACAAGCGCAGCGATCAATAGACCGCGATTCAACTGATCGAATTTCGCATATCTTCCCTGCATAAGTTTGTGATAGTTCTGCTGAAATCGTATTAGCCTTTCTAACCATGTTTGCATCATATTATCTCCTCCATCATCTAATATTTATTATGACAAAAAAATCCAAAAAGAAAAAGCCTTAATTGGCCTTTTCCATTGCAACTTGATGAAGGACATTCCGATTTCTGGTAAAGTCAATCACAATCACTTTCTTTTTATCTTCTCTGTTGACTACTCGAAATGTGTCCGTCAATGGAAGAAACAGCTTCTTAGATGGTAGCTGTTGCATACGTATAAAACGATGGATCATCGTAATCAATTGAGGAAATTGAATAGACGTGTGAAGCAGACCTGGATATTTTTTCAACAGCTGTGTCGTTTTGATCAGATTCCGTTTTTTACTGATCACTTTTAAAAAGCTTTTTAGAATCTTTTGCTGACGTCTAAAAATAGAAAAAGAATTTTCGTCATCTATTTGATAACGCATTTGTTTTTGCAGTTCTGCTGCAGTCAGATGGATCTTCCCATCGTTTGTATCGATCATTAAACCTTCTGGAAACAGTTCAACCACTGCTCGATCCCAAGATTCAAGAGAAAGCTCGATATAATCTTTTACTGGTAATTCCAATTCTACCTTAAAAAAGTGCAAAACAGCCGACAGCCCTTCTGCTTGATAGATTTCTCCTAATGTTAGCCCCTCTAGATGGAACTCTGGTGAAAAATGCAGCAATGTTTTATTTTCCTGCAATTGAACATATAGAAATGTAGATCGCTCAATCAGAGTATCTTTTAAAACAACTAAAAAATTCATTTTTCTCCCCCTTTTTTCATCATTTTTAAAATAGCATATTTTGAAAAGAAAGTCTGATGCTTAGAGTAGAATTTCATAAAAATTTACTATTTCATAAGTATTCACGAGAAAAATACAAACAAAAAAGCGGAAATAACGCTCATCCGCCTTCTTGTTTATGTTTATTTCCTCTTCAAACGCTTGTCTATAATTCAGACTTTTCTCTATCGTTATTTTCATCTAAAAGTTCTTGCATTCCGATAATTTCTCGATATTGATGAATCTTAGTGATACCAATGACTTTGTCTACATCAATACTAAAACAAATACCATTACCTGGAATATCGATGTTGATGCCTTGACCAATCGCATCCATTACTTTATTCGTCAAACTATCGGGTACTAATGTCAACACAATATCTTTTTCTGGCGAAATGTCCAAACCTAAAAATTTCCCTGAATCATGTACACCAGAACCTCTTCCATGTAAGATCGTTCCGCCTGCTGCACCTGCTTCTTTTGAAAAGTCGATAACATCTTCGCCCATTCCTCCGTCAACGATCGTCACAATCATGTGAAGATTCAATGCTACAAGATCTTTCATTTGCTTTCCCCCAATTTTTGCAACGCCGATTGTAAAATTAAGCTAGACAACTAAAAAAGCCATTTGTGCTACACTCAAAATAGTTCTGACCAAAGAATTATAAGGAGTGAGTACAAATGACCTATACCCATCTTACAACGGATGAACTTGTAATGATAGAGTCTTATTTCAAAATAAATCAATCTGTTGCGAAAACTGCGCATTGCTTGAATCGTTCAAGACAAACGATCCATAAAGTATACCTATTCTTCAAGCAAGGAAAATCAGCCTTAGAATACTATCAACAGTATAAGAAAAACAAATCAAACTGTGGTAGACGCCCGCTTGTTTTACCCGAGGAACAATCAGAATATATTCAAAGAAAGGTTGTTCAAGGATGGACACCCGATGTGATTGTTGGTCGTGCAGCGTTTCCTATTCGTTGTTCTGCTCGTACCATTTATCGTATGTTCAAAAAGGGGCTATTTAATCCTTCTGACTTACCGATGAAAGGCAAGCGTAAACCGAATGGACATCAAGAAAGGCGTGGAAAACAAGCTTTCCGCCGCTCTATTCATGAACGTGAAAAAGATTATAGCCAATTCTCAAATGAGTTTGGTCACCTTGAAGGTGACACTATCGTAGGTCTGAAACATAAAAGTGCTGTAATTACCTTAGTTGAACGATTATCAAAAGTTATCATTACATTGAAACCGTGTGGTAGACAAGCGATTGATATTGAAAAAAAATTAAATCATTGGTTTGAATCTGTACCGAAAAATCTATTCAAATCCATCACTTTTGATTGTGGAAAGGAATTTTCAAATTGGAAACAAATCAGTAATGCCAATGATATTGCCATTTATTTCGCTGATCCAGGAACACCGTCTCAAAGAGGCCTAAACGAGAATTCTAACGGATTGTTACGTAGAGATGGTTTATTGAAATCTATGGATTTCAATTCAGTAGATGAATCTTTTATTCAATCTGTCACATCTAAACGAAATAATATTCCTAGAAAATCACTGGATTATCGAACACCTTTGGAAGTATTTTTGAGTTACGTAAGTATTGATGATTTGTCTAACTTAATTTGACAATTAAGACAATCTTTCTTTTTCGATTCTGTCTTTTTCATCTTTTCGTTTATAAATATATCCTAGTACTAAAGTGGATAATATTGGTGTCAATGCAATCATTGCAACCACACCAAACCCGTCAATGATCGGATCTCTTCCTTCAATTTGTGCAGCGATTGCCACGCTCATTGATAAAATAAATGTCGAACACATCGGGCCCGTTGCTACTCCACCGTTATCAAAAGCCATTGCTAAAAAGATCTTGTCCACTTTTCGTCCTAAAATAAATGCTAGCCCATATCCTGGGATCAAGAAATAATAAAGAGAGAATCCGACGAGCAAACGCCACATAGACAACCCTACTGCTGCGCCAATCCCAATCGAAATCACCATCAGCATGACTTTCGACCGGATCCTTCCTTCACTCAATTCTTCAACCTGTTTGACCATTACATGAATCGCCGGCTCAGCAAACCCTACTAAGAACCCCATTAAAAAGCCAAGGGGAACCAGTATATAATTGTAAGGCAATCCCGCAATAGCACTGCCTAAATGCTGTCCTACCGGTACATAAGCCATATTGACTCCGTGCAGGAAAAGAATCAACCCAATAGTCGTTATCAAGAAACCTTTCATAATGTCAAAGAAACGCTTTTTGCGCATACGAAAACTAATGATATTCATTAAAACAAATAGGATTACGATAGGTGCCACTGCCAAAATGACTTCCATGGTAACGATTTCGATTCCATCTATCACTTGCTGCCAGAAACTCATTGGAAGATCACCCCCAAAATCATCACGGCAAGAATCGGCCCTAACGAAGCAATACCGACCATTCCAAAACTGTCATTTTCATTTTTCTTTTGTTTGATCATGCTAGTCATCCCTCCGGCAAGGGCCAAAGTAAACGGAACAGTTACTGGACCAGTAGTTACTCCGCCCGAATCAAAAGCAATCGGCATAAATTCGGAACTGGTGAAAAATGAGGCGATCAAAACGCCTATGTAGCCTATAGCCATCAATTGATAATAGGATAGCTTGAATACGACCCGAAGTAGCGCAAAGGCTAAAAATACTCCAGTGCCGACGCTGACGATCCCAATCAGCAACACTCTGCCAATCTCTCCGTCAGATATATCATATACTTGTTGTCCCAAAACTTGCACGGAAGGTTCAGCAATCGTGATCACGATCCCGATAGCAAATCCCAAACTGACCAAAACAGTCAAACTTTTCTTTTTGATCATATATTTCCCTACTAGATCTCCGACTTCCATCATAGAATAATCTGCTCCAAACAAAAAGAGCGTCATTCCGATCATCATGATTGCCGCACCAACCAGAAATGAAGCGAGGTCTTCTCCTTCTAACGGTGCAAAAACAAACGTTAAGATGACAATCAGGACAGTCATCGGCAATATAGCAGCAATCACTTCTTTAAAATTTTTTAGCATGTATCCTCCTCCTTTACTCTTTAAGTTTACCTTAAAATGAAAGAGTTTTCGAACACAAACTTAAAACGTTATCATTTAATTTTTCTCAACATAAAATAACACGCGTCCCAAAAGTATCTTTTTACTTGGAAAAATGACTTTGAAGGAACGCGCTTATTGTGTTTTTTTTATTTTACAGAGCCGATCATTCCTTGAACGAATTGCTTTTGCAAAACAAAAAATACGATGGTAGTTGGTAAAGTAGCGATGACTAATCCAGCCATGATCATTCCATAGTCTGGTGTATAGGAAGCACCCATAGCAGATAAAACAAGCGGAACCGTCCGTTTATCAGGAGATTGCAAAGCTACTAAGGGCCATAAATAATTGTTCCAGCTACTCATGAATGTGATGATTGCAGCCGCGGCATAGGTATTTTTAGCCGTCGGCATATACACTCTAAAAAAATACTTAGTTCTTTTAGACCGTCTAATCGAGCGGCTTCTACTAGATCTTTTGGGAAAGATTTAACATTTTGTCGAAAGAAGAAGATCAAAAAAGCAGTGCTAACAGATGGCAGGATGACAACCAAGAAACTGTTGATTCCCAAAACCGTTCCGTTCAATTGTGAAAACATTCGATACAAAGGGATCATCAATGCCGCAAAAGGAACCATCATCGATAGCAGTAGAATATTGAAAATTAGGTCTTTTCGTTTACTTTGATAAATCTCAAATCCATATCCTGCCATTGACGAAATCAGCAATGCAAACACAGTGGTCACCAAAGCGATCATCGCTGAATTCCAAAGGGAACGAGTAAAATTCAGCTCATTGGAAAACAAATTTTGAAAATTGATGATCAAGTTACTGCCAATCTTTATTTTTCCCGATGTGATATCCACGGGTGTATTCGTCATTCCCAAAACCATCCAGACAAAAGGGAAAATGGAAATAAATGATAGGATGCTTAATGCTGTATACTTTAATACTGACCCAATTGTCGAACGAAGTTCTAATGCTTGTTTTTTGACGTTGGGGCGTTCGATTGTTTCTTTTTCTACCATATTTTTCATCGACTTTCTCCTCCTACTTTCGTTTGGATTATCGACAATATCACAATAAAGGAAACAATAACAAAGGAAACTGCTGCCGCATATCCAAAATTAGGCGTGAATTTATAACTCAAATTATAGATGTATTGAGATAGGGTGGTCGTTGCATTTGCTGGTCCCCCGCCAGTAATATTTTGTACTTCATCAAAAAGCTGCAATGTCCCGATCGTCGAAGTAATGGAAGTAAACAAAATGATTGGTTTTAAATTTGGGATCGTCACTTTGATAAACTGCTGCCATTTAGAAGCACCGTCAATAGATGCTGCTTCATAAATCTCCGAATCAATATTTTGCATGCCTGAAAGGAAAAAAATCATATTGTATCCAGTCCAACGCCAAGTGATCGAAAGAATGATCAGAACTCTCGCCCAAATTGGATGAGTCAACCAGCCAATCGGTGTGTCAATCATACCAATGCCCAACAACAAGTTGTTTACAAGGCCAGATTGAGAAAATAGACTTTTCATGATCAGAGAATAACTGACCATCGAAGTGATACATGGAAGAAAGATAGCGGTTCGAAACAACCCTTTATATTTCAACTTTTTATCATTTAAAAGGTTGGAAATAAAAAGTGCTAGAAACAACATGATCGGTACTTGTACAAGTAAATACAGGAATGTATTAAAAAAAGCTTTTTTAAAAATTGCATCTGTCAACATCCGCTGATAATTACCTAACCCGTTAAATGTCATATTGACAGGGGGACCACTTTGAAAAGACGTGATCAAAGCCAAAACCATCGGAATAAAAACCATGATTGATATCAAAATGACTGGCAAGACGCGAATTGTAAAATTAAGTTAGAAAAATAAAAAGGCATTTATGGTACACTCAAATTGTATTTCCGACGAAAGAAAACAAAGGAGTGTAACCATAAATGACCTACAAACATCTTACCATAGACGAACTGACAATGATAGAATCATATTATCTTCAACATAATAAGCCGGTTGAAATCGCTAACCGAATGGGACGTGCTATACAAACTATTTATAGTGTAGTCAATAAGTTCAACCAAGGCAAGACTGCTCTTGATTATTGGCACCAGTATAAAGAAAATAAGAAAAAATGTGGGAGAAAAGTCATTCAATTACCTGCTCATGAAGTAGATTACATTAAAGAGAAAGTCACTCTTGGTTGGACGCCTGACGTCATTATCGGGCGAAAAGAAAGGCCTGTTTCATGCGGTATGAGAACACTTTATCGTTTATTTTCTAAAGGAATATTTGATATTGACACACTACCGATGAAAGGTAAAAGAAAACCCAATGGCCATCAGGAAAAACGGGGAAAACAACAGTATCAGCGCTCAATCCATGATCGACCTGATAATTATCCTGATTTCAATTCTGAGTTTGGTCACCTTGAAGGTGATACGATCGTTGGCATTCATCATAAAAGTGCCGTCATTACTTTAGTTGAAAGATTATCTAAAGTCATTATCACGATTAAACCCAACGGCCGTAAGGCATTAGATATTGAAACTGCCCTTAATCAATGGTTTTCTCGCTTCCCTAAAAACTTCTTTAAATCTATTACGTTTGACTGTGGAAAAGAATTTTCTAACTGGAAAGCCATTAGTAACCAACATGATATTGATATATATTTTGCGGACCCTGGAACACCTTCTCAACGCCCATTAAACGAGAATTCTAACGGGATTCTGCGTCGTAATGGACTGCCGAAATCAATGGATTTTAGAGAAGTGAATCAGACATTTATTTCCAGTGTCAGCAATCAACGTAATCATATTCCAAGAAAATCATTGAATTACAGAACACCAATCGAAATATTTTTGAGCTATGTACAAGAAGCATTTTATTCTAGCTTAATTTGACAAATCATAAAAATAAAAATATCCTTGCATTTTCTCCTAGAAATAAGTATTTTTAAATTACAAGACTATTCTTAAGGCGGGTAAAAAAATGCCAATACGCGTAATTCTTATCGATGATGAACAGACGATTTTAGATGGAATGAAACAGTTGATCAATTGGTCTGAGCACGGGTTTCAATTAATAGGGACTTTTTCCAGCCCATTGAAAGCGCTTGATTTTTCTTTGGTACATGCAATCGATATCGTGGTCACAGATGTAATGATGCCTGAATTAAATAGAATCGAATTATCGCGGCTATTAAAACAGCAACAACCTGAAACACAGATCCTTATCCTCTCTAGCTATGATGAATTTGATATGGTTAAAGATTCTTTTAAAAAAGGCGTCGCTGATTATCTTTTAAAGCCTCGATTGAGTCCTGATTTTTTTCTAAATTCCTTAACTGCCGTTTCACAAAAAATCAAAAAAAAAGCCCAACAAAAGCCCAATCACCAATCGTTATGAGCAGATCTGCGAGAATCTTTCACAGCAGATTGCTGGACAAACTCGTCCATTGCTTGACCCTCTTCTTTTTGAACACACCCTGTTTTTTCTGTTATATACCGAAAAACGGCCATTCAGTTCAAAACAAGGCTCTAAACAAAAACAGTCGATCACCCATTCATTGATGGATAGCGACGATTCGTTTACTATTTATCCTGTTTCTACCTTTTCGGAAGAATCCGGCTATGTAATCAATACTGATTCCAAAGATACACTTAGGAAGTTTGTTCAAAAGTTTCGTCAAGAAGTTTTTCCAGGTGATTTTTTTGTTGTTTCTGATTCTTTTGCAATCCAAGATATCAATGAAATATTCCAAGAGATCAGAAATTGCACCAAAGGACAACGTTTCTATCATAAGGGAAAGAACCTTGCTTATCAGCATGAACTTCTTCCGTTATTAACCAACCACGAGCAGCAAGCAAGTAGTTATTTAACAAAAATCGTTCATAAAGACTACGCTTTAGCTGTCAAAGAACTTGAGAATTTCTTCACGACGATATTGGAACAGCCTATTGATCCAGCTTATTTGAAACATGAGGCAATCAATCGTTTCTATGCATTACTCAACGCTTTGGCTGACGAGCATGTTGGGAATGAAGAACTTTCTTTGCTCAAGATCGCCCTTCCTTCTTTATTAGCCGATGCTGAGTATTTCGAAGATTTTTCTATTCTTGTCAAAGAAACACTTGAGAAACTCACCCACTTTTCTGCAAATGCAAAAAAAGACAATTTAGATATCTTGACTTTGATCTATGAGTTCGTCCAGGAAAATTATGAGAAAGAAATCAATTTACAACTTTTATCCGAAAAATATCATTTTTCATATAGCTATCTCTCAGCCATCTTTACTGAAAAATTTGGTATCAACTTTTCAAAATATCTAAAAAAAGTCCGTATCAGTAAAGCCAAGCTCTTTTTGACGGAAACACGGCTTACTTTGACGGAAATCTGTGAGAAAGTCGGCTATACCGAACTGGGTTATTTCTCCAGAGTTTTTAAAGAAGAGACAGGAATGACACCTTCTCAATACCGTAAAGGAACTTTTTTAAAATGAGAAAAAAAATCAAAGAGCATGAACTCTTTACCAAACTTCTGTTCATTTTGTTCATCGGTCTTTTTCTGCAAGCCATCGTCATCTCTTTGTTTATTTATCATCGATCAAGGGATGCCTATATCCAGCTGTTCAATCAATCGAATGATGTGGTACTAAAAAAGATCCAATCTGAATTTGAAAGCTTGAATGATACAATCGAGAATACATTAGCCGCTTTTGATTCTAATCCAGCTGTCGAAAGCTATTTTTCCAATGATCCAGCCCAACATATGGAACAGCTTCAGCAACTAAGAACAATCCAAAAAATGAATGACTCTCTTTCAAAAATCCATCCAATGATCGATTACGATGTATTGATCTTTGGAGAAAATGGAAGAACTTTTGTCGGAAACGACATGCTCACTGCCGTATCTGCCGATTCTTTTTTTCAATCTGCGATTGCTCAGAGAGTGAATGAACGTGCTGCTGATACACAAATGCTTTTTGCACACCACGGATTGACTCTTCGCGATAAGAAAGCACCCAGCGTCTTCTTTGTCAAAAAACTGAAAAATACATTGAATCACGTTTACGGATATGCTGTTTTATCGATCTCATCCAAGCAACTAGCGAATCTTTTTCAATCTGTAGTAAATCCTGAGATATCGAAGATCTCCTTCATGAACGAAGAACAGACGATCATCGCATCAAATGAAGAAAATACAATTGGGAGCCGATCAATGATTTTCAAAAAACTAACAGTAGGTGAAACAACGATTTCAAATGGACAGCAGTTGACCCGTCTTCCTTTGTACCGCCAGGATTGTACATTACTCAGTCAAGTCGATCTTCATTCTTTGTCTAACCAAATGGGCGTGATTTTTCCGATTATTTTGTATAATATCGTGACACTTGCTTTTGCTGGCTCATTGGTATTTATGTATTTGGATCGACACACAAAATCGATCTACCGCTTGATTGATTCGCTAAAACGGCTAGAGGAAGATGGCTTAAAAGCTACTGTTCCTGTACAAGGAAGCCATGAAGTCCAATTGCTAGGGAATACGATCAATCAATTGCTAAGTAATGCTCAGCATCATTATGAACAGACGATCCAAGACGAAAAGAAGAAACGTTCGCTTGAAATCCAAACTATGCAAGCACAGATACAGCCCCATTTTATTTATAATACGCTGACTAGCTTGAAATTTTTGATTTGGCAGAAAAAAACAGATGAAGCAGTTCAAGGAATCGACAGTTTCATTACTTTACTAAGAAGTACGATTGGGAAAAAAGAAGAAGTGATTCCAGTCAAGGAAGAAATCAAAAGCGTACAAAGTTACATCGATCTTTTGAGTATGCGATATGGCGAAAGAATCTCGGCTAAAATAATGATTCCTGATGAACTGCAGTCATTATCTATGCCGAATATGATCCTTCAACCAATTATCGAAAACGCCTATCTTCATGCTTTTCACAATAAAACGCAAGGATTCATCACGGTGTACGGCAAAACAAAAAATCAGCTTCTTTTATTCGAAGTGATTGATAACGGCGATGGCTTCGATACTGAAAATACCAAACAAAAAAATGATCATTTTTCAGGAATCGGCATCAGCCATGTAGATGAGCGGATACGCCTAATGTATGGCGATGCATATGGCTTAACGATCCAATCAGTGATTGGGACAGGAACGACTGTAACGATTTGTCTACCGCTTCTTCCTAAAAATCAATCAGAATATCAAAAATAAAGAATAGCCAAGCGCTGATTTTTTTATTTTAAGTTAAATAAATCAATCAGTATTCTTGACTTTCATCTACGCGTCTCTTCTACTGTCAGCACTGGATAACAGCCCAATATTTGACTTTCTCCTCCGAGCATCTTGATTTCTTGGAGCGCATTCTCTACTAATGTCATTGGGCGGTCCAACAACAAATCGATCACGAAAAAATATTCTCCCAAGCTAGTTTTCAATGGTCGGGATTCAATCTTACTTAAGTTGATTTCCCGCCAGCCAAAAGCTGCCAGCATTTTATGAAGCATCCCTGGCCGATTAGCAGGTAGTGTCAAGATGACACTCATTTTTACTGGAGCTGACTGCTGGCTGGTCATCTTTCGGTCACCTATGATCCAAAAACGTGTCTGATTCAACTCATTATCTTGGATATTCTCAGCTAAGATCTCCAATCCAACATGCTGTGCTGTTTCTAATGAAGCAATCGCTGCTGCGTCTTCTTTCGGATGTTCTGCTACATACATTGCTGCAGCAGTTGTTGATTCTGTTGCTACTAAAGGAACATTAGGATAATGCGTTTCTAAAAACTGTTGTGATTGTGCTAGTGCTTGTGGATGTGAAAGGATTTTTGTAATCTTTGTTGCTGGATTGCCTAAAAGCTGCTGCTTGATAGGAAGAACGATTTCACTTTTAACTTCGACTTCTGGATGTTTGGAAAGAAGATCGATTGTGTGATGAACAGATCCTTCCAATGAATTCTCTACAGGAACGACAGCCAGATCGACTTGTTTGCGAAACAAAGCGCGCAAACAAGCAGGGATGGAAGCATACGCAGTCAATTGTTCTGTAGGAAATAGCTGACAAGCCGCCTGATAAGTGAATGAACTTTCTGGCCCTAGATAGCTGACGTTCATATGCTTTTGATCCTTTCTATAATGGTATCGATGATCTTTTCTGGTGTTTGATTGGTCGTGTTGATTCGATGTGTCGCACTTTCTTCATACCAAGAAAGTCGTTGTGCCAATAATGCTTTTATTTCTTCTCTTGTTTTTCCAAGAGCTAAAGGTCGAATAGACGTTTCATCTTGTTGGATACGATCAACTAGACAGTCCGCTTCTGCCTCTAAGTAAAGAACAATCGGCTGTGTTTTTAAAAAACGCCGATTTTCTGCACTTTGGACAATCCCTCCACCAGTCGCGATAATTTTATCTTCATTTGACAGCTTTCTTAAAATATCTGACTCCACTTTTCGAAAGCTTTTTTCACCGTAATAGTGAAAATATTCGGCAATCGACAATTGGATATGTTCCTCAATCTTTGTATCTAAATCTACATACTCTTTTTGTAAACGTTGAGCTAACCCTTTACCGATTGTTGTTTTTCCAGCGCCCATGAAACCAATCAGCAAAATGCTAGCCATGAGCTTCTCCTCCTGACACAAGTTCTGCTAAATCGTCAAAAAATGCCGGATAAGAGATTGAAACAGCTTCAGCTCCTTCTAGTTCGCAAGGTCCATCAGCTATCAAAGCAGCTACTTGCAGCATCATACCGATTCGATGATCGCCTCTGCTGGACACTTTTGCGCCCTGCAGAGGTGTCGGCCCATGGATGATCAGACCGTCTGCTGTCGCTTTTATCTTTGCTCCCATTTTCTGTAATTCTTCTGCCACCGCATCAATTCTGTTGGTTTCTTTTACTTTTAATTCTTCTGCGTCTTTGATGATCGTGATTCCTTCTGCTTGAGTAGCCACTAAAGCTAGAATGGGCAATTCATCAATCAGACGTGGAATGATTTCTCCACCAATCGTTGCTTTCTTCAAATGACTCGTCTTGACACTTAAATCAGCCGATTGGTTCTGTTCATTGTGATTCGTCTGGGTAATCGCTGCGCCCATCTCCTCCAGCACATCTAAGATACCGGTTCTTGTTGGATTGACCCCGACATTTTTTAATAACAGTTGGCTTTCCGGAACAAGAAGCCCTGCTGCTAGAAAGAAAGCAGCCGATGAAATATCGCCTGGAACAGTTATCTGTTGACCAGTTAATTTTTGTGGTCCTGTTACCGTGATTGTTTTACCTTCTACTGAGATCCTTCCGCCAAATTGACGAATCATTTCTTCCGTATGGTTACGGGAACGTTCTTTTTCAACGATTACGGATGCGCCTTCTGCTTGTAATGCCGCAAACAGCAAAGCAGATTTGACTTGCGCACTGGCTACAGGCATATTGTATCGGATAGGTGATAAAGAGTTGGTTCCTGTCACAGTGATTGGTAGATACTGCTCATTCTCTTTTCCTTGCAAGTCAGCGTCCATCTCGCGTAAAGGTTCCATCACTCGCCCCATTGGACGTTTAGACAACGAAGCATCCCCGAACAGAGTAGTCGTAAAAGGCTGTCCAGCCAAAATACCCATCAATAAACGTATGGTCGTACCGGAGTTTCCCATGTCGATTGATTCGGTTGGTTGGACAAATGAGTGGCTACCGCGACCATGAATCTTGATCATCTCTTCCTCTTCTTCGATTTCAACGCCTAATTGCTGGAAGGCATGTAAAGTACTCAGACAATCTTCTGCGCGCAAAAAATTTTGTATAGTCGTCGTTCCTTCCGCAATTGCCCCAAACATGATGCTGCGATGAGAAATTGATTTGTCTGCTGGTATCCTAACAGTTCCTCTTAATCCATGTATTTGTTGTAATAATTGCATTTATCCAGCCTCCTATTTGATCCAGCAATGATAACTGGTATTAGACATAATGATTCTTTTTGCTTGTAACAAATCCTGTTGGTTTTTAAAACTGATTTGCAGTATTCCTAAAATATCTTCCCTGGTCTCTTGGATCTTCAAATTAATCAAAGAAACTCCCGCTTTTCCGATCAGTCCAGTTACTTCTGCAATCACGCCAGGTTCATCTGGCACATCGATAAATAAATCAAAAAAGGCAGGAATCGCGCCTTGCTTATGGATAGGCAACTGGTCTCGACTTTCTTTTGCCCGATTGAAAAAAGAAAAGATTTCCGATTGGTTCTCAGTCATGATCCATTCTGCTATTTGTGCCATTTCTTGCTGCCAATCCGCCAATCGTTCCAATAATATCTGCTTATTGCTCAACAAAATATCTGTCCACATAACAGGATCCGAGGAAGCGATCCTAGTGATATCTCGAAAGCCTCCTGCTGCCAGTTGTTTGGCTCGCGGATACTCTTGATTGAATTGTTCTGCCTGATTGACTAAGCCAGCTGCCAGAATATGTGGAAAATGACTTAGCATTCCTGTTATACGGTCATGTTCTCTTGCTGTAAGAGTTACATATTTTGCTTTGGTTCCGCAAAATAGTTCTTGCAGTTTTTCAACATCTTTTTTCGTCTTTTCCAAAGGTGTAAAGATGTAATAGGCATTTTCAAATAGTTTAGCATCTACTGCCTGTATACCTGATTTATGAGAACCAGCCATTGGATGTCCACCGACAAACCGAAGATTTTTCTGCTCAGCGGATGTCACGACTTGCTGCTTCGTACTGCTGACATCCGTAATGATGACGTTGATCAGACAAGTTGATTCTTTCAAGGACATCAAGATAAGCTAAGGTTGTACGGACGGGAACGGCTAATAAGATAACGTCTGCTTGTTCTGCACCTGTTTCAAAATCACTTGCAACGTAATCAACGATCTGCTGTTCTACTGCTTGCTCGCGGGTTTTTGACTGACTATCCCAACCAACTACTATCAGTTCTGGATTGGTCTGACGAATACAAAGTGCCATAGAAGCACCAATCAGTCCAAGCCCCACGATAAAAACATGTTGTGCCATCTTATTTGCCCCCTTTTTAATAATGTTTCAAGTAGTCACGGTACTCCTTCACTGCAACTTTCAACTCAACAAGCGAATCACTTGGGAATTTTGACAATAGCTCTGTCGCTACCACAGTGGCTACAACATTTTCCGCAACGACGCTAGCTGCAGGAACTGCTGTACTATCCGAACGTTCTACACTTGCTTTGTAAGGTTCTTTTGTATCGATATCAACACTTTGAAGTGGCTTGTACAATGTAGGGATGGGTTTCATGACCCCGCGAATGACAAGTGGTTCGCCATTGGTCATTCCGCCTTCGAAGCCGCCTAGATTATTGGTACGTCGGAAATAGCCTCTTTCTTCTTCCCATAGAATCTCATCCATCACTTGTGAGCCTGGTAATGAACCAGAAGTGAATCCGACCCCAAATTCTACGCCTTTAAAAGCATTGATACTAACCACAGCTTGTGCGATTTTGGCATCTAGCTTCGTGTCCCATTGTACGTAGCTTCCTAATCCAGCTGGAACACCTCCAACGAGCACTTCTACAATTCCTCCGATCGTATCTCCATTTTTCTTTGTCTGATCGATCAAATCTTTTATTCTTTGCTCAACTGCTGGATCAACAACTCGTACTTCTGACGCTTCAGAAATTTCTTTGATTTCTTGAATCGAGATATTTCCAGGTATTTCTGCTTGGATTCCACCAAGACAAATCACGTGTCCTGCTACGATGATGTCAAGTTCTTCCAGAATTTTCTTGGCAATTGCGCCGATTGCTACACGCATGGTCGTCTCTCTTGCAGAGGACCGTTCAAGCACATTCCGAAGATCTCGATGATGGTATTTCATACCGCCTACCAAATCCGCGTGTCCTGGACGCGGACGTGCAACTCGCCGCAGTGATTGGTCTTTTTCAGGCACTTCTGCTACAGACATGACAGTTGTCCAATTTTTCCAATCTTTATTTTCTACCACTAAAGTGACAGGTGAACCAATTGTTTTGCCGTGACGGATGCCAGACGTGATCCGAACACGATCTTTTTCGATCTTCATCCTTCCTCCTCTGCCGTAACCAGCTTGTCTGCGAGCGAGTTCGTGATTGATTTCTTCTTCTGACAGAGGTAATCCTGCTGGTAGTCCTTCAATAATCGCTGTTAATTCTGGTCCATGGGATTCTCCCGCAGTCATATAACGCATCTTACAGTCCTCCTAAGTAATCTTTGAATGTCTCTGTGGGAACAGGAACGATTTTTGCTTGCCCAATCTTTTCTAGCAAGATGATATTCAATTGGCTTCCTCTTGCTTTCTTATCATGGGTTATCGCGTGGAATAATTCATCTGGATGACTTAGATCGTACGTAATCGGCAGATGGAATTTTTGAAGTATCCTTTCTAAAGCAGCTGTCGATCCAGTTGGAGACAAGCCGATTTTTTCTGCATGAGAAGTGATGGCTACCATTCCAATAGCTACTCCTTCTCCATGACTGACTACCCCATATCCTGCTGTATTTTCAATTGCATGGCCAATTGTATGACCAAAATTTAAAATAAGTCGATTTTCTTGGTCAAAGACATCTTCTTCCACTACTTTTCGTTTGATTTCCAACGTAGCAGTAATGATTGGAACAGCATGTTCCAGAAGATCTTTTTCGTCTTTCAGCTCGTTCAGCTGTTTCCAAAGCGTTGCATCTGCTATAGCTGCTGATTTGATGATTTCAGCGATTCCTTCTCGTAAACGACGTACCGGCAAAGTTTTTAGAACCTCAGGATCAATCAATACACCAGCTGGCTGGCTAAATGTTCCGACAAGGTTTTTCGCTTTGTTTGTATTGACTGCTGTCTTCCCGCCAATACTAGAATCTACTTGTGCAAGTAGCGTAGTCGGAATTTGAACGAAATGGATCCCACGCATGAATGTCGAGGCCACGAATGCGGCTAGATCACCCACCATTCCTCCACCAAGTGCAAGTATCCCATCGCTGCGGGTAAAATCATTATCTGCTAAAAAATCGTATAACTCAGCTGCTTGTTCTAAAGATTTACTGGTCTCACCCGCCGGTACGATTGAAAGGACTGGTTCAAAATTAGCTTGTCTCAATTGGAACATGATTTTTTCTGCATATAGTGGAGCAACGTTTGTATCAGTGATCACAGCTACTTTTTGAGGTCTCCAAATCGTTTGAAGCCATGATCCAGCCTGTTCTAGTGCGCCTTTTTCAATATGAATATCGTATTTTTGGTTATCAACATGTACAGTAAGCATTCGTTTCACTTCTTTCTTTTAAAAAGCTGGAATTAATCGAGTGTCTGAATCTTTTCCATTGCTTCTTTCATGATCGCAACTTCTTTCATCATGCGTGAGTAAGTCTTTTCATTCAACGATTGGGGACCGTCTGACCAAGCATTTGCAGGATCAGGGTGGATCTCTACGATCATGCCATCTGCTCCGCTTGCCACACCCGCACGAGCCATTGGTGGTACAAGTTCCCAAATTCCTGTACCATGACTTGGATCAACAATCACAGGGAAATGAGTTAATTTTTTCATCAATGGGACAGCACTTAAATCAAACGTATTACGTGTCGCTGTTTCGTAAGTCCGAATCCCACGTTCGATAAAAATGACAGGAGATTTGTCTTCGACTGCAATGTATTCTGCAGCATTAAGCCATTCATTGATCGTACCGGAAATTCCACGTTTCAATCCAACAGGTTTACCTGTTTTACCGACAGCAGATAGCAGTTTAAAATTTTGCATATTACGTGCGCCAATCTGTAGGATATCGCTGTACTCAGCCACCATGTCGATATGCCCTTCATCCATCACTTCAGTAATCACTTTCATTCCAAATTCATCAGCCGCTTGACGGATGTATTTCAATCCTTCTTCTTCTAAACCTTGGAAAGCATATGGAGAAGTACGTGGTTTGAAGGCACCACCTCGCAGAATTTTTGCGCCCCCGGCTTTGGCCATTCGCGCACATTCTCTGATTTGGTCTAATCCTTCGATAGAACAAGGACCAGCCATCGTCACGAAACTGCCGTCACCAATTTTTACTCCGTCTACATCCACGACTGTATTGCCAGGATGGAATTCTCGAGAAGTCAATTTGTATGTGTTTAAAATACGCACAGCATTTTCTACTCCTTCATAGCGTGTAAATGCTCCTTCTTGTAAACTTCGCGTATCACCTTTTAGTCCAATCACTACTCGTTCTGTTCCTTGATCGATTGAGACTTTGAATCCTTCTTTTTCGATATGATCGACGACTTTTTTTATTTGTTCTTCCGTTGCTTCTTTTTTCATAATTACTATCATTGTTTTTCCCGCTTTCTTTTGTTTACTTATCTATCTTGGCTGATTTTCTCTACTTTTTCAAGGTGGTTTTACATTAATTCCTACTAAATGACCGTGTCCTGTTGTTCTCATTTTCGCTCCTTCTTTCCTACTTATGACCCAGATAATCAACAAAAAAAGATGTCCCTGTAGGAAATTGCCTCTACAGTGAACATCTTCAACGAGCCTTAAAAAGCGCTGCAAAAATATAAAATAGCCACTATAGATGAATTTCTCTACGTGGCTGTAAGTCGTGTTTAAAAATCTTTAGCCATCATAGATACAAACCTGGTTTGTTTGTACCCACGAATTCATGAATACAAACCTATCTAAAATAGCTAAAGTAATACGTATTCAGTTTTGTAAGTTTTCTAAATTTCATAAAAAATCGCTCCAAACTGATGTAAGAATTGTACCTAGTATAGACATAAAAAAATCGACTGTCAATCATTTTTATGAAACTTTTTTTAATTTTCTGATAGTTAACTTTGTTTTTCAGAAAAATAACAATTGGTTTTATTGAAGAAAATAGTCATGAACAAAAGTATCTGAGAACTTTTTTACTCTCTTGTTCATGACATATAGAATAAAGCAGCTTTGTCTTGTACACTCCGTTTTTCAAATAATAATCTAAAGATTGCTACTGAATAATAAAGCCGATTTCATGGTCCTCTTCGCTGCTGATTCGGTAAGGTGACTCAATATCCGCTCCCCAGCTATTGATACCCCCGACTCCTCTTACTTTTGCAAAAATCGTAAGAACCGTTCGTCTTTCTGGCGGTAGTTCTTCTATATGTGTTGCCTGTTCCAGTTCTTCTGCTTTGAATGGTAAAGCGGAAAAAGCAAATGGCGTATCCTGCTGTTCAAATCGCAACGAAAAATCTTCTTGATCTTTATCCGTATTATCCAACGTTTGATTTCTTGTTAGTTCTACCCATTTCGTTTCCATATGCATGCCGCATTCTTGGGGAACAAGGTATGGGGAAACGGGGAGTCCTGCCACTTTATAAATACCTTCGACACCACCAGCCATCCGATCCGGATATGTTTCCCCTGATAGGCCTTCATACTCAAAAAATTTTGCTTTCGTTGGCATAATGAACCTTAAACCCAATGCGGGTAATTCCGGTAATCCTTTTTGTCCATAATAATGCATATTGACAAGCATTTTACCCTCTCCAGCGATTTGGTAGGAAATTGTCACTTGGGTTTTTGGTACTGTGTTGATTTCCAGTGTAAAAATGATTTCAACCGTTTCAGCGTATTCATTACTTGAATATTGATTATTTACTGGAGCAATCGGCAAATCGATCTTTTTATTGTCCACCAGTACTTCTATTTCTTTGACTTTTGGATACAATCCGGCTCCTAACCACATACCGGATTTAAATCCAAATCCGCTACCTCTGTCATTATCGGTCGTTGCTCGCCAAAAAACTGGAAGTGTTTCCCGGTATAGCCATTCTTTTCCGTTTTTATTGAGCGATTCCAGTCCGCCTCTTGTATAAGAAAAAATATAATGCGTATTCCCCGATTTGACACCTAATGTACAGTCGCCGAAGACGATTGCAACTTTTTCCGTATCCATATGACTTTTATTTACTGTATTTTTCATAATAATATCTTACCTCCTGCATGGCGGGTTTTTCTTGTGCATCTGCAAAAACGATCCCATTCCCTGAGAATTCATAGTCACTTGGTTTATCGTCAAAGTCACCGCCATAGCGCATCACTTCTCTACCAGTGATTGGATCAGTCACTTGGATCGCCTGATCTTTAAAATCCCATATATAGCCTCCTTGGTACATTTCATAACGATCAAGCAACGTCATGTAAGAATCCATTCCACCTAACGAATTCCCCATGTCATGCATGTATTCACATAAGATGAACGGTTTTTCCGCTTTATTTTCAAGGTAGTCAATAATCTCTTCTGGTGGCGCATACATGCAGCTTTTTACATCTGAAATCGAATCTTCGAATGCTGGATTTGGAAAATTCCCTTCATAATGGACAAGTCGATCGGGGTCTACTTTTTTGAAGTAATCGTTCATTTGTCGAATGTTTTCTTCCGCATAAGATTCATTTCCAAGGGACCAAAAAAGAATACTTGGATGGTTTTTTAATGTTTCGAAATTCGTTTTTGCTCGATCAAGAACAGCCGCCTGCCACTGAGGTACTGCACCTGGTACGTTGTAAGAAGGCTCAAATGCGCCCATTTTTTGCCATGAGCCATGGGATTCGAGGTTCGTTTCCGCCATCACATGGATTCCTGCTTGGTCGCATAAATAATACCAAGTGATCTGGTTGGGGTAATGAGATGTCCGTACGCCGTTGATCTTTGCATTTTTTATGATAGCCAAATCTTTTTCCATATCTTCTATAGTGATGGCGCGTCCTTTTTTCGGATGCCACTCATGTCGATTTCCCCCGTTGATAATCATCCGTTTTCCATTGAAGTATATGATTTTATCTTTGATTTCGATTTTACGAAAACCGAAGGAATAGTCAATATATTCTGTTACTCTTTTTTCTTCGTCTATCGTCTCCAATTCAAGCTTATATAAATTGGGCTGAAAATGCCCCCACAGTGCCACATTTTCAAATCCATCGATGCGAATCGTCATTTGCTCTTTTAACGGATATTGCTGTTGATAGATTTCCTTCCCATCAGGATCTAGTATCGCTACATTCAGCTGACTGTTTTTGGCTACTTGCTCAAAAGACAAATCTACTTCAAGTTTGCCATTTTGACATTTGTCATCTAAGCGAGGTTTGATCCAAAGATCTTCTAAATGGTTTTGTCCTCGAGCAACTAAGAAGACATCTCTGAAGATCCCAAAAAATCGGAAAAAGTCCTGATCTTCCAAGAATGCAGCTGTACTTCTTTTGTAAACCTCCACAGCTAGAATATTTTCTTCTTCCAAATAAGGTGTTAAATCAAATTCAGACGGAGTGAACGAATCTTCGGCATACCCGATAAAATGACCATTCAACCAAATAAACATTGCTTGTTCTACACCAGCAAAATGAATCGAGATTTGTTTTCCCTCTAGACCTTCTTCTAATCGAAAAGTCATCAAATACGAACCAACCGGATTGTCTTTAGCAGCTGAAAAGATCCCTTCCGCCTCTTTCTCAGGGCTTGTCGTGAAAGGGGGACGGCGAAATACATGTCCCTCCCACGGATACATCGTATTGATGTAATGGATCTTGTCATAATTTGCTAATTCAATATGACTAGGAACAGTGATTTCATCAAAAGAACAGGCATCAAAATCTTTTTTATAAAATGTTTTTGGACGTGCCGAAGGATTTGGCGAATAACAAAAACGCCATGATCCATTTAAAGACTGTTTAAGGGAGGATGTGGTTTCTACTTCTTCCCTTGTTGCATAGCAAACATGATCGCTATGTGCATTTGATTGGTTCGCTCTAAAAACTTGTGGATCATCTAACCATTTTATATTTGCTTTCATACTTTTTTCCTTCTCTCTCATAACTTTTTGAAATGAAGCAGTTCTGTTTGGAAATCACCTTGAAAATCGGGGAAGTAAAGTCCAACTGTCATCAATTCGGCCCCCGAAAATATCCGCTTCGAGGTCTGTTCCTGATAAAGTGCCTCATCATCTAACCCCATCAGATATACTTCATGGAACGCTGGTTGAGCTGAAGCTAGTATCCTCCCTAAAAACACAATAGCTTCATCTTGTTTAGGAGACACAAACATCCATGCGGCAATATTTTCTTCAAAAGGACTCGCCAAACGATAATAATGGCCATACTGGATCACCGGACGAATCGTTTGATAGGATATAATTTGGTCTTTTACTTGCTTTTTTTCTTCAGGAGACAGCTTTGTCAAATCCAGTTCATAACCAAAAACAGCGCTCATAGCTGTTTCTCCTCTTGTTTTCAACGAAGTAGATCTGTCGGTCTGATGATTTGGTACGGCTGATACATGAGCTGTGATGGACGAAATCGGATAAGCAAGACTTGTTCCATATTGGATTTTCATACGCTCCACTGCATCCGTGTTATCACTTGTCCATGACTGCGGCATATAATAAATAAACCCGGCATCAAACCGTCCACCTCCACCAGAACAGCCTTCCCATAAGATTTCCGGATAATCAGTTGTCAAATGTTCAAGTAGTTCATAAAGCCCGAGCATATAACGATGCGCTACTTCTCCTTGTCTCTGTGGGTCAAGGGTAATCGAATAGACATCTGAAAGCGAACGGTTCATATCCCATTTGATGTAGTCAAGAGGAATCGTATCTAAAATCTTTCTCATTTGTTTCTCAATCGTCTGTCGAACATCTAACCTTGTAAAATCCAGTACATGTTGTGATCTGGAAGCAGAAGGCATTCTACCTGGCTCCTGCATAAGAAAATCAGGATGTGTTCGATACAGTTCAGAATCAACCGAGATCATTTCAGGTTCAAACCATAAACCAAATTTCAATCCTTTGCTATGAGCATAATCTGCTATTTCACGTAATCCATTTGTCAACTTGCCTTCATACTCGAACCAGTCTCCTAATGAAGAATTGTCCGCATCTCTTTTTCCAAACCAGCCATCATCTAATACGAACATTTCGATGCCTAGCTTCTTTGCTTCATCAATGATCGCCTTGATTTTTTCACTATTGAAGTCAAAGTAAGTGGCTTCCGAGTTATTGACCAGAATCGGCCGTTCAGCAAATTGATGACGACCTCTTGCGATTCTTTCACGTAGCAACTCATGGTGGATCTGACTCATTTTGTTCAATCCCTGATTTGAGTAAGAAAGGATCATTTCAGGTGTTTGAAAAGACTGGCCTGCATTCAATTCCCACGAAAAACGATGGCTGTTGATCCCACCGACGACTCTCAATTGATTGATTTGATCTTTTTCAAGTTCGAAAGAATGGTTGCCGGAATAAACAAATTGAAGTCCGATCGCTTCTCCAGTATTTTCTGTCGTATGATGGTGAACTAAAGCAATAAAGTTATTCATATGGTGACTGCTCGTTCCTCGACGGCTTTCAAATACTTTTGTTCCAGATAAAACAGATTGCCGTGAAATCTGTCTTTCATTGACATGTGCTCCTGGCAAAGCAATGACTTCATCAAATCGCCTAGTATGGGCAAAGTCTAGCTGGAAACTAGCTGCTTTTTCTAGTTTGATTGTTTTTCCGGTTTCATTTCTTATCTTTACAGATCGTGTGATCACTGCTCTATCAGTAAATATGGTATAGAACAAATCGAAATAAATCGCTGTTTCTCTATCCTTAAGTGAAATCACCAACGTTTGTGCCTCTGACTTGTCCATCACATAAGTTTGAGGCAAGCCTTCGATCTCTGGCTTCCCATCTGTAATATAATGGCTGTCATATCTCAGATCCAGTAAGTCTGACCCATTCTTGCGCTGAATGATCGATGCGGGCGTTCGAAAGTCCATGCTGCCATGAGAAGAGTATTCTTGCGGTAGTGTATCTTTCGACAGAGACCGGTCAGGATTTAAGGGAACATTTCCTGAAAATCCACGATCTCTTCGGGGATAATTTTTATTGTCTTTGTACTGCTTGACTGGTTTGCCAAAATAAATATGCGCCAATACATTGCTTTCTTCTATCTTTATCAGATAAGAAAGAAAGGTATTTCGTAAATGGAAGACTCGGCTCTTTTCATCAAATAAGATGAAATTTTTATCTGTTTTTCTATGCGTAATATCCATCATTTCACTCCCATCAAAACGGAAACCGTTTACTTTTTTTATAATTCCTGTATACTGTTTACTAAACAATTTTGTCAATAAAAATTTTTTATTTTTTTGAGGAGTGTGTAAAAATGGTTGGAATTAGAGATGTCGCACGAAAGGCAAATGTCTCTCCTGCTACAGTTTCCCGCGTGTTGAATAACGATCAGACGATCCATGTGGCTCAGGCTACTCGGCAACGGATAGTAGAGGCAGCTGCTGCGTTGGATTATGACATCAGTACTCGTAAATATATCAAAAAGAGAATGCCTTCGATTGGTGTGATCTCTACGATCGGCAAAGCGAGCGAAGAACAGGATATCTATTACAAACATTTGCGAGTAGGGATGGAAGAAGAAGCTCGACGTCTGCATTTAGGGATGAATCGAATCTATAATCTATCTGATAATCCTAAACAATGGGAAGATCTAGATCAGTTAGGTGCGGTGATCGTTGTTGGGACTGTTACGAAAGAATCGATTACCGCCTTGTTAAAACAAAACATGCAAATAGTCGTCGTGGATAACCCTGACATCCAGCAAGAGGTCGATATGGTGTATGCAGATCTTGAACGGATGACTAAAACCGTACTGGAATTGTTCTTAGAAAATGGTCATAAAAGAATAGCCTATATCGGGGGATATAAAGTCGATATGGATGAATTCGGTGGGAAGCAGATTTCTATAAATGAAAAGAGGATGCGTGCCTATCAGCATTTTATGATCGATCATCACTTAGAAAAATATATGTCTTATCGTCTAGGTGGCTGGACAGAAAAACAAGGTGAGGTACTTGCGACTGATCTATTAGAAAATGAATCCCCTCTTCCTACTGCCATTCTTGTCGGGAGCGATCCAATGGCAATCGGTGTCTATCAGGCATTGAAGCAAAAAAACATCCAAATTGGAGAAGAGATTGTTGTAGCAAGCTTCGATAATATCGAGACAATTGCAAATCTCTCGCCTGGCTTGACCAGTGTTCAAATCAATGCAAAATCAATTGGGCAAGCAGCTGTTCGAATGGCATTGGAGCGAATTGACGGTATACGTGATGAACCGATCATTTTGACTTATCCTGCGCGATTGATTGTTCGGGATAGTTTTATCCCAAGAACAAAAAGATATTGAAAAAGAGGTTGTGAAAAAGCCGCTTAGTTTCTTCATACTCAAAACTAAACGGAAGGATCACAGCCTCTTACTTATACTTATTCACAAAATCCAATGTCTGCTGGTAACAATTTTGCGATTCTTTTAACGTGTAATCAAATTGGTATTCATGAGTAATCTCTTTTTTTGTATCTGTATAAAACAAGGATTGCACGGGTACTTTTAATTCTGTCAATCAGTTTTCTAATGCTTGACCTTGTTTTTGGAATGAGTAAGCATTTCCGTCAGTTATATACGTTGGCGGAAATTCCTTAGAAACATGGTCAGCCACACTGGCTTCTTTCAATTGCTCACTCGTTTTCCAATCTTTTGTTCCAATCAACGACCACGCAACGGTTTTGACGAAAAACTTCATAAATCGATCATCCGAATGCTGCTGTGCTGTTAGCTTCAAATCAACAGGTCCGCAATAAGAAATGGTTCCTTTCAGACTATCTTTTGGAAGTAGCTGTTTGATTTTCATTTGTTTAGCATACGCGTCATTCGTTTGTATAGCTGCATATTGCAATGCGATTTGTGAACCTGCACTATCTCCACCAAAAAATAATTGTTCCATGTCTAGCAATTTGTCGTCTTTTTCTTCAGCTAATAAATCTTTAATCAGTTCATTCACTTGAAGAACTTGATTAGGGTATTCTGAATCAGGCGCTAATTCATAATTCATCGCAACCACTGCGATGTTGGCGTCTGAAACTAATTTTGTCGCAAATTCTTTGACACCCGATTTATCTCCGCCGACGAATCCTCCACCATGTACCCAAAATAGAACAGGAACAGGCCCCTTGCTGTTTTTTGGATAGTAGATGTCATAAGTATTCTCTTTATACTTGGACTCATACGTCAAATCTGTTTTTTTCGCCACGTTTTTTTCTGCTTGATCGAACGTTTTTTTATCAGTGATTTGAACAGTATTTGAAAACATATGGTTGATCAAGAATGCTCCAGGTCTGGGGGAAAGCTGGAAGGCAAGAAAGATTGCAAACGCGATCCCAAGAATGATTCCGAAGAACCATCCGATAAATTTAAGAATTTTCTTTTTCATAAGGCTCCCTCAGTAGTTAGTATTAAGCATTCTGATTATACCATAGTGTTATTTCCTATCAAGCTCTCCTAGATGATTTAATGATTTTCCCCAAACTTCTTCTGCAATGCTTTTGACAAAAAAAATTTTTTCCATTGTTCTTCAAACAAAACATTTTCTTCTTCTGTTGAAGCAAATCCACATTGAGGACTTAAGCACAAACGATCCAAAGGCAGATATCGTGTCGCTTCGTAGATCCGGTCAATCACTTGCTGGTGCTCTTCCATTTCGCCATTTTTCGTTACAGTCAAAATCTAAGACAACTAATTTATCTTCAGAGACTTTCTCTAAAAGAACAAAGCTCCCAGCACGTCCACTATCGTATTCTAAATAGTAGGCACGGACATTTTCTTGAGTAAAATAATGGGTCTGCTACGTCGTTATAACCCCCTGATGCCGCCCAAATCGAATAATAATTTCCGCGTCAAATATGTATATTTAGTGTTGAATCATTTGAGAATATGAAAATAAAAATCTTTTTGATCAATCAGTTAATCAAATTGAAATAACGAAAAATCTGAGACAGAATGACGTTCATTCTGACCCAGATTTGATTTTGCACAACTCATCAGTCCTTATTGGCAAATCGCCAAAATAATGTAGACTAACTAAAAAGACTAAGAAACAATAACAAAAGTTAACGCTCCTTAGTCTTTCTTTAGCACGTCTATTTATTAAAGATTTTAGGGCCTTTTCTCATGTTTTTACGATCATTCTTAGGTGTTTCCATTTGTTTGGATCGGCCTCCACCTTGTTTCTTTTTGATCAATTCTTTCATTTTTTCTTTTTGGTCCATTTTTATTCTCCTTTAACGAATGAAGCGACTAATTCGATATGATGGGTTTGCGGGAAAAGATCTACAGGCTGAACTTTCTTCACGGCGTAACCTGCTTCTGCAAATAACTTAGCATCTCTTGCAAAAGTTGCTGGATTACAAGAGATATAGACGATTCGTTCTGGTGACATTTCGATTGCTGATTCAATAAAATGATGATCTAATCCTTTACGTGGAGGGTCTACTACGATCACAGATGGTTTGACCCCTTTTTCTTGCCATTTTTTCATGACTTTTTCTGCTTTCCCGACTTCATAATGAACATTTTCGATTTTATTATTTAAGGCATTGAACTGTGCATCTTCAATTGCTTCTGGAATAACTTCCATCCCATATACCTTATCTACTCTGTCAGCTAGAGACAATCCGATTGTACCTATTCCTGAATAAGCATCGATCACAATGTCTTTTTTATCCAACTCGGCAAATTCGATGGCTGTTTGGTACAAATACTCTGCTTGTTGAGTATTTACTTGATAAAATGACTTCGCTGAGATTCGATAGGTTTTTCCTAATAGCTGATCTTCGATATAGTCTCTGCCATATAAAACTTTTTCTTTGTCTCCTAAAATCACATTTGTTTTTTCTTCATTGATATTTTGGATGACCGAAACCACTTCTGGCAATTCTTCATGAATGGCTTCAGCAATTTCCTTGGATTTAAAAAATTTTTCTTTACGAGTAACTAAAACGACCATCATTTCATGGGAATAATGACCACGACGGATAATGATGTGACGAAGCTGTCCTTCATTTTTTTCTTCATTATATCCTCGTACTTGGAACCGTTGCAAGATATCTCTGACTACTTTGATTGCCTGATCGATGACAGGATCTTGGATATAAAAATCTTCGATAGGGACTAGATCATGGCTATTCTTTTTGTAAAAACCAGTGGCTAACTGTCCATCGATACGGCGAACAGGGATCTGTGCTTTATTACGGTAGCCAAATGGTTCTGCCATTCCGACCGTTGGAAGTACAGGAACTTCTGGCATCTTAGCAATCTTCGCCATTACATGCTCTACTTGTTTTTGTTTGAAGACAAGCTGTTGTTCATACTTCAAATGGGCTAAAGGTGCGATACCTGTGCGAAGTAATGCATTGTTTTCTACAGGCTGACGATCAGGTGATTGTGTAATAAATGTTTCGACTTTTCCATATCCAAACTTATTGCCTGCTTTTACTACTAGTATTTCTACTTCTTCTCCAGGGAGTGCATTTTCGATAAATAATGGATAACCATCGATTTTTGCTACCCCCATTCCTTCATAACTCAAGTCGACGATTTCGACTGTATATCGTTCGTTTTTCTTTACTATTTGCTGTTCTGTCATATTTTGCTCCTTTAAGCCTATTTTTCAATCCTACTGAACTCTACTATAAATCAGCTAATTACACAACTAAAACCGGCACTGACCTTACTACGTTCAGCACCGGCTTTTGATTAATTCTTTTGATTAGGTGTTTCGTCTGCTATTTTTCCGTCACCGTCGATATCTTCATCCGTTAAACGTTCGACTTCTTTTACAAATTCTTTGCTAACAACCTCTAATTCTTCTTCATCTGTGCCTGTGATTGCTTCATCAGGAATCTGATCGGTATTGGCAAAGAACTCAATATGCTGATGAAGATTTTGGAAATGCATCGGTGCTTCCCCACCATATTCACCATCTAAGTTGATCATTACTGGTCGATTGATATCATCTTCTGTTTCGACGAACAAACTGCTTGTTTTGGTATAGATTACTCTTGGATCATCGACATGACGACCGCCATTCAGCATGAGTGCCGCAATATGCAAGATCTCAAAGATATTTGCTGTCTTCACAATGATTAAAGAAAACTTCCCATCATCCAATTTGGCATCTGGCGCGATCTGTTCGAATCCTCCAACAGAGTTCGTCAGCCCTAGGAAAAACATCGAAGCATTTCCGATATATTCCCCTTCATCATACTTCAAGCGCATTTTGATGGGCTTTACTCGAGGGAGCATCTCTGCTCCTTTTGCAAGATAAGCAAGATAACCAAAAATACTCTTTAGTTCTGATGGAACTTCATAAGTCAATTCTGTCAAATAGCCACCTGCAGCGATATTGATGAAGTAACTGTTATCAGAAAGGCCGATGTCCATTTTTACGGTTTGATGCTTTTTGATCACTTCTGCTGCTGCTTTAATATTATCTCTAGGAATTTTTAATGCTCGAGCATAGTCGTTCGTTGTACCAGCTGGGATGATGGCCATTTTAGGACGGTGTTCAAGCGGAGCGATTCCATTAACCACTTCGTTGATTGTGCCATCGCCACCAGCTGCCACTACTAGATCAAAACCTAGTTCTGCGACTCTACGTGCTTCATTCTTGGCTGAATCTGGTTCTGGTGTAGTTGCATAGGCGCTGGCTTCAAATCCTGCTTCTTCTAATGACTGTAGGATATCCGCCAAATTTTTTTTCAATAATTCTTTTCCCGAGGTGGGGTTATAAATTACGCGTGCTTTTTTCATTTTCAGCCTCTATCGTTTCGCTAATTCATCTTTAAGTAGCTTATTCACGACACCAGGATTTGCTTGTCCTTTAGTTGCTTTCATGATTTGACCGACTAGGAAGCCAACCGCACGATCTTTTCCATTTTTGAAATCATCGACAGATTGTTGGTTGTTATCCAAAATTTCATTAATGATTGGAAGCAGTTTGTTCGGATCAGATAATTGCACCCAACCATTTTTTTCAACTACTTCTTGGGCTTTTCCGCCATTTGTGATCAATTCACGGAAGACTTTTTTGGCGATTTTTGAGCTGATCGTTCCATCGGCGATCAAACGAATCATTCCTGCTAAGTTCTCAGGTGTCAATTTTGTCTCAGCTAATTCCAGTTTCTCACTGTTCAAGTAAGCAGAAACTTCACCCATCAACCAGTTAGATGCTTGCTTGGCATCTGCACCATTTTCCAAAACAGCTTCAAAGAAATCAGACATTTCTTTTGTAAGTGTCAATACCATTGCGTCATACTCTGGAAGACCAAACTCACGGATATAGCGTTCGCGACGAGAAGCTGGCATCTCAGGCAAACTAGCTTTTACTTTTTGAATCCATTCGTCATCGATCACGAATTTCGGGATATCAGGCTCTGGGAAGTAACGATAATCACTAGACCCTTCTTTGACACGCATCAAAACTGTTTTATTCGTTGTTTCGTCAAAACGGCGTGTTTCTTGTTGGATTTCTCCTCCTGAAAGAAGAACTTTTGCTTGACGTTTTTCTTCAAAAGCTAAACCTTTTTTCACGAAAGATAAAGAGTTCAAGTTTTTCAATTCTGCTTTCGTACCGAACTCTTCTTGTCCATAAGGGCGAAGAGAAATATTGGCATCACAGCGCATAGAGCCTTCTTCCATTTTCACATCGCTGACTTCTGTAAATTGGATAATTGAACGCAATGCTTCTAGATAAGCGTATGCTTCTTCTGGTGAACGCATATCAGCTTCAGAAACGATTTCGATCAAAGGCGTGCCTTGTCGGTTCAAATCAACGTAAGAATAACCGCCAATACCATGCATGTTTTTTCCAGCATCTTCTTCTAAATGGACACGTTCGATCCGAATTTTTTTCTTTTTACCTTCTACTTCGATTTCGATCCATCCGTCATGACCGATTGGTTGATCAAATTGGGAAATTTGATATGCTTTTGGATTATCTGGGTAAAAATAATTTTTCCGGTCAAAATGAGTATCTTTAGAGATTTCACAGTTTAATGCCAAAGCTGCTTTCATCCCGAATTCCAGCGCAGCTTTATTCATTACTGGCAGCACGCCTGGA
The DNA here is from genome assembly GCF_038008005.1 of Enterococcus sp. FSL R5-0957. NCBI lineage: Bacteria > Bacillati > Bacillota > Bacilli > Lactobacillales > Enterococcaceae > Enterococcus > Enterococcus sp. FSL R5-0957. The sequence continues at coordinate 1,104,385 of NZ_JBBOYG010000001.1, read as the reverse complement.
TAACCCCAGTCGATCACGTTTGTATTGCTGTTTGGTTCTGCACCAAAATGAGCTGGCGCTGGAGAGAAAATTTTTGAGTTGGTTTTTAACTCGACGTGGACTTCTAGTCCAATGACTGTTTCAAAATTCATTCGTCTTTCCCTCCTAAAATAGCTGGTTGTTGTGTGTGGAATTCTGTTGCTTGTTCAAACGCATATGCCGCTTGATACATCGTTTTTTCATCAAAATAATCACCGATGATCTGCAATCCAACTGGTAATCCTTCTGATAAACCTGCCGGTACAGACATACCTGGAAGTCCAGCCAAGTTGACAGGGATCGTTAAGATGTCACTCATGTACATTGTGATTGGATCGTTAATGTTCTCACCGATTCCGAATGCAACTGTTGGTGAAGATGGCCCGATGATCAAGTCATAATCTGCAAAGACTTTTTCAAAATCTCGTTTGATCAATGTACGGACTTGTCCTGCTTTTTTGAAGTAAGCGTCATAATAACCCGCACTTAAGGAGAATGTACCTAACATGATACGGCGTTTTACTTCTTCACCGAATCCTTCTGAACGTGAGTTGACATATACATCATCTAATGATTTCACATTTTCAGAGCGATAACCGTAGCGGATACCATCGAATCGTTGCAAGTTGGAACTTGCTTCTGATGAGGCAATGATATAATAAACAGCCACACCGTATTTTGAATGAGGCAAGCTGACTTCTTCCACAACAGCACCTAATGAACGGAATGTTTCTGCTGCTTTCAATACAGCTTCTTTTACGCCAGGGGCCACACCTTCGCCTAAGTATTCTTTAGGTAAAGCAATCTTCATTCCTTTGATGTCGCCTGTCAGTCCCTCTGCAAAATCAGGAACTGAAACGCCTGAAGAAGTACCGTCTTTTTCGTCATAACCGCTGATAGCTGTCAATGCTAATGCATTATCTTTCACCGTACGGGTCATTGGTCCAATTTGGTCAAGAGATGAAGCAAAGGCAATCAAACCAAAACGTGAGACACGGCCATAAGTAGGTTTCATCCCTACGATGCCGTTAAAAGCTGCTGGTTGACGGATACTTCCCCCAGTATCACTACCTAAAGAAACTGGAATTTGTCCAGCTGCAACTGCTGCTGCAGAACCACCAGAAGAGCCACCAGGTACTTTTGTTGGGTCCCAAGCATTTTTTGTTTTCTTGAAATAAGAAGTTTCTGTACTTCCACCCATAGCAAATTCATCCATGTTTAGCTTACCAACAGGGATCATATCTGCTTGATAGATTTTATCCATGACCGTTGCATCATAAATTGGTTCAAAATTGTAAAGGATCTTAGATGCAGCGGTTGTCAAGATATCTTTTGTTACGATATTATCCTTGATACCAATTGGAATACCAGCAAGGACGTTGCTTTCATCAATCCCTTTTTCATCTAAAGCTTTTGCCTGTTCCAATGCTTTTTCTTCGTTCAATGTAATGAATGCTTCGACCTCAGGCTCTGTTTCTTTGATTCGTTCAAATGTTGCTTTTGTCAAATCTTGTACAGTGATTTCTTTCGATACAAGCATATGATGCAGTTCTTCTAGAGAACGATTGTGTAATTCTGTCATTATGCGCCAGCCTCCCCATTATCGATGATTGCGGGTACTTTGATAAAGCCGTCTTCTGTTTCCGGCACATTTTTCAATAATTCATCGCGGTTCCATCCAGCTTGCGCCCGATCTTGTCGCATCACGTTTACTGTTTCAACCACATTCGACGTAAATGGAACACCTTCCGTATCTACTTCTTCCAGCATTTCAACCATATCGATGATTTTACCTAATTGGTCGGTAAAACTTGCAAGTTCTTCATCTGCGAATGCAAGTTTTGCTAATTTGGCAACGTGTTTCACTTGTTCTTCACTAATCGCCATACTACCCCTTCTTTCTAAACGAGTTAAAAACTTTGCTCTCTATTTTAACACAAGAGTGCCGTGTCTGAAATTGTTTATTGAAATTTGTCTGAAAAAACTCATTTTTCATTCTTCTACTGAGCGACTTTTAGCCAATACATCTGCCATTTGATCTTCTGTCCAAACTTCGATTCCTAATTCTTGTGCTTTGGTCAGCTTGCTGCCAGCATCTTCTCCTGCTACCACGATATCCGTTTTTTTCGATACGCTACCAGTCACTTTCCCGCCAAGATTTTCGATCGTCTCTTTTGCTTCTTCACGAGTAAATCGTGTTAGTTTACCAGTAAGGACTACTGTTTTTTCTTTAAAAGGAGACTCGACTTCTTGCAATTGGGCATTTCGAAGCCCTTTGTATTCGAAATTGACGCCTGCTTGTTTTAATTCATTCATCAATTCATGGACTTCTTCGTTACTGAAATAAGTGACTACACTGTCGGCAATGATATCACCGATCGTATCAAGCGCAATAATCGACTCATAATCACTTTTACTCAATGTTTCTAGATCACCGAAATGTTCTGCTAAAATTTTTGCTGCTTTCGCTCCGACATGTCGGATTCCTAACCCGAAAATCAACCGCTCGACCGAATTATCTTTGCTGTTGTCGATTGCTGTCAAAATATTATTTGCTGATTTTTCTTTTATTTTGTCCAACGTCAATAACTCTTCTTCTGTCAATTTGTAAAGATCAGCAACATCTGCTACTAGTTTTTTATCATACATCTGTTCAAGTACGCGCGGCCCCAACCCATCGATATTCATCGCATTTCTTGAAACAAAGTGGTTCAAACCTTCTTTCATTTGAGCAGGGCATTTAGGATTGATGCACCGTAAGGCTACTTCTTCATCCAAATGGACAAGTTCACTTCCACAAACTGGACAATGTGTAGGCAATTGGTATTCTTCGCTGTCTTTAGGTCGTTTATCTAACACGACTTGCGAAACTTCTGGGATGATGTCTCCCGCTTTATAAATCAGAACTGTATCTTTCAAGCGGATATCCTTCAACTTAATATAATCACCGTTATGCAGGCTGGCACGGCTTACTGTCGTTCCTGCTACTCGGACTGGTGTCATGATAGCTGTTGGCGTTACTACCCCTGTTCGACCGACTGTCCATTCGATGTTTTCGATTAGCGTTTCAACTTCTTCTGGCGGAAACTTGTAAGCTGCTGCCCATCTCGGTGCTTTGACAGTAAAACCAAGTTGATCTTGTAGCGAGAATTCATTCACTTTGATGACGATTCCATCGATTTCATAGGGCAAATCCACACGTTTGTCATGATATTCTTCAATGTATGACCACACTTCATCAATCGAATGACATAGACGTTTTTCCCGATTCGTGTGGAATCCAATTTTTTCTAGCTCTTCTAGCGCATCATACTGGTTTTTTGCTTGCATAGGACCGAAATCAGCTACTGTGTATAAAAAAGTGTCCAGATTTCTTTTCGCTGTGATTTTAGAATCTAACTGACGCAAAGAACCAGCTGCGGCGTTCCGAGGATTCGCAAAGATATCTTTTCCCTCTGCTTCTCTGTCTTGGTTCAATTGGACAAATGACCGTTTTGGCATGAAACATTCGCCTCTTACTTCGATGTTCATTGGTTCTTTTAATTTGATTGGGACCGACCGGACAGTTTTTAGGTTTTCAGTGATGTTTTCTCCTACAGTTCCATCCCCGCGAGTCGCACCTCTCACGAAATTTCCATCTTCATAACGCAAAGAAACGGAAAGTCCATCTATTTTTAGTTCACAGCAATAGTCAACTACACGTCCCACTGCTTTTTGTACACGTTGATCAAAAGCTATCAGTTCTTCTTTGCTGAAAACGTCGTTCAAACTGTAAAGCGGAATATCATGAGTGACTTTTTCAAAACCTTCTAATACTTTTCCGCCTACTCGTTGAGTGGGAGAATCAGACGTGATCAAATCAGGATATTGTTCCTCGATTGCTACTAATTCTGCGTATTCTTTATCATAAACATAGTCTTCCACTGTTGGTTTATCTTCTACGTAGTATTCGCGAGACCATTGGTTCAGTCTTGTACGAAGTTCTTCTGCTCGTTTAGCAGCTTCGTCAATCGTCATTTCATGTTCCATCATTTACCCTCCACTACTAAGCTTTTTCAATTGGCGCAAAGGCAGCCAAAAGACGTTTTACTCCTTGACTTGGGAAAGCCACATCTAGTTCTAGATCCTTCGACGTCCCGCTTACTCGGACGACTGTTCCTAGACCCCATTTTTTGTGTTTGACTTTATCTCCAGGTTTCCAGCTGTTATTTTCCCCTCCAGTAGCACTTTTAGAGGGAACAACCGCTGTCTCTGGCTGTTTATAGCTATATGCTGTTTTTTTAGCGAATACAGGTGTTTTTTTAGGCGTAGGACGCATGCCTTCGATTTCCAGTAACTCCTGATCGATTTCTTCTACAAAACGAGAAGGTCGGTTATATTGCGTCCGTCCATATAATGTTCTGGAGAAAGCATTTGTTAAATACAACGCTTCTTCTGCTCGCGTGATCCCCACATATGCGAGACGGCGTTCTTCTTCCAGTTCGCTTTCTTCCATCAATGCTCGAGATAAAGGAAAAACCCCCTCTTCTAGACCAATCAGGAATACAACTGGGAATTCTAATCCTTTGGCTGCATGCAAAGTCATCAATGTCACTTGGGAAGCATCTTCTTCTAAATTGTCAATGTCGGAAACAAGTGCCAGATCATTCAAGAAGACCGTTAGTTTTTCTTCTGGTGCATCAGCGTCTTCTTCATTTTGCTGTTCGAATTGTTTGTCGAATTCTTGTGTGACCGTTAAAAATTCCTCCAAGTTTTCGATGCGTGCTTGTGCTTCTAATGTATTTTGGATTTTTAAGTCTTCTAGATATCCGCTACGATCCAAAACCTCTTTCGTCAATTCTGTCACTGTCAAGTATGGGATCATCTGAGTGACTTCTTGGATCATCTCTCCAAATGCACCTAATTGCTGTCCTGCTTTTCCACCGATATTTGCCAAATCCACATTTTGCGCTGCTTCAAGCAGTGGCCATTCATGAAGAGAAGCAAAACTGCGTAATTTTTCGATAGATCCTGGTCCGATGCCTCGTTTGGGCGAATTAACGATACGCTCAAAACTGATTGAATCTTGAGGATTTGCCAGCACATTCAAATACGCTAAAATATCTTTGATTTCTTTACGATCGTAGAACTTGTGCCCTCCAACCATTTTATAAGGAATATTTGCTTTCAACAGAGTTTCTTCCATTACACGAGATTGTGCGTTCGTCCGGTACAAGATGGCAAAGTCGCCGTAATTCCGATGATTGCTTCGAATCTCTTCTTGCATCCGGTCTACGATAAAACGGGTTTCGTCTCGTTCATTATCTGCACGGTAGTAAGTGATCTTGTTTCCTTCTTTGTTTTCTGTCCATAAGTTTTTTGGTTTTCGATTGCTATTGTTTTCAATGACTTGGTTTGCTGCGCTAAGGATGTTTTTCGTGGAGCGATAGTTTTGTTCTAGCAAAATTACTGCAGCATCTGGATAATCTTTTTCAAAATCCAAGATGTTCTGCATATCTGCACCGCGCCAGCCGTAAATACTTTGATCTGCATCTCCCACGACGCACAGGTTCCTAAATCTACCTGCCAATAAATTGACTAGCGTATACTGTGCGTGATTTGTATCTTGGTACTCATCTACATGAATATAATGGAATTTGTTTTGATAATATGTGAGTGAATCAGGATGTTCTTCAAATAACCGAATCGTATTCATGATCAGGTCGTCAAAGTCCATACATTGATTATATTGAAGCTCTTTTTGGTAAGCAGCATAACATTTTGCCGCAATCTCTTCGTAATAACTACCTTGCATTTTTGTAAAATCCTGAGGGGTCTGCAGACTGTTTTTTGCTTGAGAGATTGTTCCTAATATACTTCGAGGATCATATTTTTTCGGATCAATGTTCAGTTCTTTTAGTATCCGTTTCATCAAGGTCAGCTGTTCAGAAGAATCGATGATTGTAAAGTTCCGGTTATACCCGATAAAATCAACATCTCTTCTTAAAATACGCACACACATCGAGTGAAAAGTCGATACCCAGACATCTTCGCCTCCAGATGCGAGAATCGCATTGACACGTTCTTTCATTTCTTTTGCAGCCTTATTGGTAAAAGTAATCGCTAGGATGTTCCAAGGATTGACTTCTTTTTCCTCAATCAAATAGGCAATGCGGTGTGTCAGCACTCTCGTCTTTCCACTTCCTGCACCTGCCATTAGCAGTAATGGTCCGTCAGTGTGAAGAACAGCTTCTTTCTGACGGGGGTTCATCCCGTTTAATAATTCAGCTTTGGATGACATTAACAACATCCTTTCTTTTATCAATCTTGTTAATTATAGCATTTTCTTGGCTTTCATTAAACTAGCTAGTTCAAAATCATTTGTTTCTTTTTATGGATTTTTCCTTGTCAATTCGTTGATTTCGCGCTAAATTAAAAGAAAGCGAGGCGTTTGAATGGAAAAAAAAGGAAAAATCAAGAAATTAGATAAGACTCAGATGTATTTTATTCTAAAAGGAATATTTGTTGGACTGCTGACAGGAATCGTCGTTAGCCTGTTTCGATTATCTATCGAAAAGCTAAGCGATTTAGTTCGAAGTATCTATGAAATGAGTTGGGAACAGCCGATTTACTTAATTGGCCTAGCTATTTGCTGCATCCTTGCAGCATTTTTCGTGGGTTATCTGGTCAAAAATGAACCGGATATCAAGGGAAGCGGGATTCCACAAGTAGAGGGACAGCTTCGCGGGGAATTATCAATGAACTGGTTCTCTGTTTTATGGAAAAAGTTCATTGGCGGTGTACTTTCAGTTGGTGCGGGCCTTTTTCTAGGTAGAGAAGGACCTTCTATACAGCTTGGCGCATCCATTGGACAAGGAGCTGGACAATTGTTTCGGAGTCCATCTTCAGAAGAAAAGATTTTAATTTCTAGCGGTGCAAGTAGCGGACTTGCAGCAGCATTCAATGCTCCTATCGCAGGATTACTCTTTGTTTTAGAAGAAATCCATCACTCCTTTTCTCCACTTGTTTGGCTGACATCATTTGCTTCAGCAATCACTGCTAACTTCGTCTCTCTTTACTTTTTCGGCTTGAGACCTGTTTTATATCTAGGTGACCTTCCTTCTTTGCCGTTGAAATATTATGGTTCCTTAGTGATCTTAGGAGTACTTCTAGGCGTCTTAGGTTTTATTTATCAGAAGGTCTTGCTGGCTTTGCCAAAATTTTACAACCGATTGCCTTTACCAGCTTATTTTCACGGGTTCGTTCCTTTCTTGCTGATTTTGCCAATTGGTTATTTATGGCCTAATACTATAGGCGGAGGCAATCAAATCGTTTTAGCTTTTGGACATGCTTCCTTGCCAATCATTATGATTATCGGTTTGTTTGTTCTTCGATTCGTTTTTTCCATGATTTCTTACGGTGGTGGTCTTCCAGGGGGGATTTTCCTTCCGATATTGACATTGGGGGCTTTAATCGGTAGCTTTTATGGAAACATTATGGTTGATTTCGGAATGGATCCAATCTACATCAAGGATTTTGTCGTTATTGCCATGGCTGGTTATTTCACAGCGATTGGAAAAGCACCGCTGACAGCAATTATTTTAGTGACAGAAATGGTTGGCTCTCTTAATCATCTGATGCCTTTAGGATTGGCTGCTCTTGTTGCTTATATCGTCAATGACCTTCTCGGCGGTAATCCAATTTACGAATCATTATTGGAACGTCTACTTGGAAATACTCAGACCGCCTCACTAAAAGGTGCAAGGACAACTTTTGATTTTCCAGTAACGGCAGAGAGTTCTTTAGACGGTTTAATGGTACGAGACTTCAATTGGCCTAAAAATATGCTGCTAATCTCTATACGCAGAGGAAATCAGGAAATCTTGACTCACGGTGATACGATCATGAATGTAGGAGATATTTTGGTTATCTTGACTGATGAAGCAAACTTGCCAAGAATCAAGCAGGAAATCGAGGCTAAATCTTCTATCACAAATTTGAAGCAATCATTTTAACGAACATGGAAAAACTATTTTACAACAACTATTCATCTACACTACTTGATTCTATATGATTCTATAAAAAAAGAAGAGGCTGGGAAAACCCAGCCTCTTCTTTTTTATTTCTATGCTTCTGCTGCTGCAGGAGCTTTTCTCAATAACCCATAAATCACACCAGATACGACTGCTCCGATAGCAATAAACACCAAATACATGACCGGGTGACTCAGTAAGAATACAACGAAAATCCCGCCGTGAGGAGCCAGTAATTTGATCCCGAAAGCTCCGACTAATCCGCCAGTTAAAGCAGAACCAATAATAAAACTTGGAATGGCACGAATCGGGTCAGCAGCTGCAAATGGAATCGATCCTTCCGTGACAAACGATAGTCCCATCACGATGTTCGTCAAACCAGCATCTTGATCTGTTTTGCTGAATTTATTCTTAAACAAACGTGTAGCAACGAAAATTGCCAATGGAGGTACCATTCCTCCAGCCATAACAGAAGCCATCACGACACTTCCGCCAGTTGCAACAGTCGTAGCTAAAGTTGCTGTACCAAACACATAAGCGGCTTTGTTGATTGGACCGCCCAAGTCTGCAGCCATCATTCCAGCTAATAATGCACCAAGTAAAGCAGCATTCGAACCACTCATACTTGTCAAGAAACCGTTCAATGCATCATTGATTGCTTTCATAGGAACATTGACCAGCAACATCAAGAAACCAGTAATCAGTAATCCAAACACTGGATAAAAGAGGATCGTTTTGATTCCATCCAATGATTTTGGTAAGTTCTTGAATAATTTACGTAAAAATACGATGACATAACCAGCTAAGAATCCACCAATCAGTGCACCTAAGAATCCTGCACCGCCTGTATTAGCTAATGCACCAGCAGCAAATCCAACGATCAAACCAGGGCGGTCACCGATACTTGAAGCAATAAATCCTGCTAATACCGGCAGCATGAAACCAAATGCAGCTTGTCCGATTTGGTTGAACCAGCTAGCAGCTTGATTGTAATTCCCTAGATTTGATAATTGATCATGTGGCACGCCAATAAATTGGTCGATCATGAAAGAAAGTGCAATAGCGATTCCTCCACCAATAACGAAAGGTAACATGTGTGATACGCCGTTCATCAAATCTTTGTAGATTCTTTGTCCGATAGTACCATCCGCATTTCCTTCTTCTGAACTGCTTTCTTTTCCATCACCATGGAATACTGGTGCAGTACCACTAAGGGCTAGATTGATCAACTCTTCTGGTTTACGGATACCATCACTGACAGGACGATTGATCAGTTCTTTTCCGTCAAAGCGATTCATCTCTACTTTTTTGTCTGCTGCAACGATTACACCTTCTGCACGGGCGATGTCTTCAGCAGTCAATCGGTTTTTGATTCCTTCTGAACCGTTCGTTTCGACTTTGATCTCCACACCCATTTCTTTCGCTTTTTTCTTCAAAGCATCTTCTGCCATGTAAGTGTGAGCGATCCCTGTTGGACAAGCTGTAACGGCAACAACGAATTTTCTTTCTGGATGAGCAGAAGCTTCTGCAGCTTGTGTTTCTTGTTCTGCTTTTTCTTCTGCTTCTTTTTGCTCTTCAGCTGTTTGGAACAAATCTTGGACTTCTTCTGGTGTATTTGCTTCTTTTAATTTTCCTACGAAATCTGCATCAATCAGCAATCGAGATAGTGCTGCTAATGCTTGCAAATGTGTGTCGTTTGCGCCTTCTGGAGCTGCGATCATGAAAAACAGATAAGTTGGCTGTCCATCTAAGGCTTCATAATCTACTCCTTTTTGGCTTTTTGCGAATAAAACTGTTGCTTCTTTAACTGCACTATTTTTCGCGTGAGGCATGGCGATTCCATCACCAAGACCTGTAGAAGTTTGTGCTTCACGGGCTAGAATTCCTTCTTTATATGTGTCGATATCGGAAATCCGGCCGGCATCAAACATTTTTTGGACCATTTCATCGATTGCGCCTTTTTTATCAGTCGCTTGCAAATCCATGATCATCGCTTCTTTGACCATTAAATCCTTGATATTCATGATTATCCTCCTTGAAACTAATCAATTTTTGTGATTTCAACTTCTGGTAGCAACTCATCAATCAATTCGCGAGCTGCCAAGTCATCAGAAAAAGCTGTTGCGCTTCCGCAAGCAACTCCCCATTTAAAGGCTTCGATTGGATCTTTCGTACGGCTGTAAGCCCCAATAAAGCCGGCAATCATTGAATCCCCTGCACCTACTGAATTTTTCAATGGGCGAACTAATACATTCGTTTTATAAGTTCCTTGTTCCGTGAAGAGCAAAGCACCGTCTCCAGCCATTGAGATCAGCACATTCTGTGCCCCTTCAGCTAGCAATTTTTTACCATACGGAATGATTTCTTCTACAGATTGGAAGGTTGTATTGTAAAGCTCAGCTAATTCGTGATTGTTTGGTTTGATCAACAATGGTTTCTTAACAAGTGCATTTTTTAGGTCATCACCTGTTGTATCAATCACGAAATCTGCACCTTTTTCTCGAATGATATCAATCAGTTCTTGATAAAATCCTTTTCGCAGGCTAGCCGGCGCGCTTCCTGACAATACGACGATATCTCCTTGTCCTACTGTTCCTAATGCTTGCTTCAACTCATCGATTTCTTCATCTGAAATAGATGGGCCCAAACCGTTAATTTCAGTTTCAGTATCTGATTTTAGTTTGATATTGATTCTTGTATCTTCTTTTACGGTTGTGAACAAAGACTGGATTTGTTCTTTTTCAAGCCACTTCGAAATAAATTCGCCAGTGAACCCTCCTAAAAACCCTAGTGCTGTAGATTGAGAATCGATCCGTTTCAAAATACGGGAAACATTGATCCCTTTTCCTCCAGGTAACTTGAAGTCTTCCTTCATTCGGTTCAAATCGCCTAGTTTTAACCCATCTACGCGTACGATATAATCAATTGATGGATTAAGTGTTACTGTGTAAATCATTGTATTGCCTCCTTAATTGTTGTCTTTTCACGGAATTCATTAACGAATTCTAATGGACAACGCTCGGTTATAATCGTGGCTGCTTCCAAAGGTGCAACAGAGGTGAAGGACAACTGGTTGAATTTGGTATGATCAATCAATACAAATGTCTCTTCGGAATTTTTCATGGCTAAACGTTTAACAGCTGCCTCTTCTGGATCCGGAGTCGTGAATCCTTGTTCAAGATGGGCACCGTTCATTCCCATAAATGCTTTATTAAAATGAAAATTTTTTAGTTGTTCTATCGCATTAGATCCTAAAACAGCATTAGTTGCCAGCTTTATCGTTCCACCTAAAATAATGGTAGCAAGCTCCAAATCAACTAAATTTGCCGCATGTTGAACGGAATTTGTCACTACTGTGATCTGTTTTCCTTGCAGAAAAGGAATCATTTCTAACGTAGTAGAGCCAGCGTCTAAATAAATGACATCTTCGTCATTAATGGTTTCAGCTGCCGATTTGGCGATTTGCTGTTTTTCGTGAACGTTTTTGAGTGATTTTTCACTCATATTCTGCTCAAAATTCAATAATTGCTCTTTCTTAGCTCCGCCATGAACTCTTTCTAGAAACCCACTATTCTCCAGCTCTTGTAAATCACGTCTTATCGTTGATTCAGAAGCATTCAAAAGGTTTACAAGATCTTGTGATTTCACGATTTTCTGCTGTTCAAGCAAGTCTAGGATTTTTTGTCTGCGTTCCTCTGTAAGCATTTTCACGATCACCTCAATACAAATAATAGCATATTTTTTTTCTACTCGCAATATAAATCAGTCAAAAACGTTCATAAAAATTATAAATCAGTCAAAAAAAAAATAAAAAACCAGTCAAAAAGACTGGTTTTTTATTTTTTTATCTATCATCAAGCCGTTTTATCGTTTTTTATTTTCGCTTCTTGTTTTTTTCATATAAACAGAAGCAGGTTTTCTTTCCTTATGAAGAAGATAATAATAAAGTCCCATCCCGCCAAACATGACCAAAAAACCGATGACTGATCGAATAGGAAAATTAGGAACAAAAAAGAGACAGACGGATAATAATGATGCCGGAACCATTATTCGATAATAGAGTTGTTTATCCATTTTCTTCACCTCATATTTTTTGTAAAGTAATCAATTGTTCTAATTCTCGGTAATCTAAAAATTGCACACGCAGATGCTGCTCACCTTTCTTGACATCGAATTGGATACTTCGCCGCTTTTTCTTTATTCGTTTGAAGGTAACATCAGAGAGTCTATGTTTGATTTCCTTTAACGGTAATTCTGACAGGGATTCTGAAGGAACATAGATTCTTAAGGATAAAAGATACTCTTGATATTTTTCATCTGTTACCTCTACTTCTAGATATTCCCTAATATAATAACAATAAGCTTCGATTCCATTATCCAAAGCAACAGTCGGATCGATAACTTTATAGCACATCATGCGCGAGCGATTCTCGTCAACCCAAGGAAAATACGCCTGAGCATTTAGTGTTCCGCGAACACGCCTTTCTTTATAATCTCCTTGTTGAATATCATAACTTTTTATTACAAAAAATGAAGCATTCTTTTTAGGAACAGGTTGCATTTGTGCATTCTGATACTGGACAGATTGGATCGTATGGTCAGTGTAAATGTATTCAACGAATGGCGGTTTCAATAAACCGACACCATTGTCCCAAGCAAGATGATCAAACCCAAGCTGGTCCCTAAAATAGGATTGAAACATTTGATTGTTTGGCTTTTGCCAGTTAAAGGGGTCTCGATAAAGCTGGATACATATGACTTCGTTTTCTAATTCCTTCACTTTTTCTACTTGTTGGATGTCGAGAAAAATCGGTTTAGGGATGATTTGATGATAATAGCGACTATAATACATTTCCCAACACGAAGTGAAACATAAACCTTGGTAAAAAAGATCGTATCCTGGAAATTGGTTGCAATCGACTACTACTTCCCCGTTTTGTTGTTTCATTTTAGGTAAATGTTCGATTTCATCCTTTTTCTCAAACAATAGCCGTTGAGAGATCTGTTTTGTATTGTGATAGATAAACTCGCTATAAGCTCGCATATAGGCGAACACCCCATGAGCAATCATTTTTTTCTGAATGAAGTCTCGAATCAAAAATTGCTTTTCTTTGAAAACAGAGATAGACAATACATTTTTTATCAACAATTTATTATCTTCCAAGCGAAAACTACATTCGTTCTCGTCATTTCCTACAACTAACCAACTTTCGTCTCTTACCGATGCTAGCATTATTTTTTCTTGAAGCTTTCGAAGATCATACGGATCCGCTTGTTGTCTGAAAGAGCGGATAAATGTTGGCTGGATCAACAGACGTGTCAAAATAGCCCAATCGCTTATTTCCTGTTTTTTTTCTTCTTCATTTAAGTCTGTGAGCTGGATAGTCATCAATAATTTATCTTCGCCAATCATTTTCTCACCTCTTTCAAATCTTTTTATAATTTAATTATAACCAATGATAAAGAAAAACTAAAACTTTATGTCTTAGAAACCAATTTGGACGATTACATGATAGACTAAGTAAAAAGAAACAAAGAGGTGTTTACAATGGGGTTGAAATTTGAACGTACAGATAATTTAGATAAACTTTTCGAATCATTTGCTGTCGATCCGGAAAAAACAGTTGCACCAAAAGAAGAGATCGATCGATTTCTAAAACCACAGCCACAAAATGAAAAGAAAAAAGACAAGAAACAAAAGTAAGTTAAGCTCAAAAAAAGACTTACCAGCCAAACTTTTATGAAAGAGTTTGACTGGTAAGTCTTTTTTATTCTTTTTATGATTCAATTGCTTGTTCGATTGCTGCCCACGCTTCTTCTTTTCCCTGTTTTGTAACGGAAGAAAAGAGAATAAACGTGTCATTGCGATCAAAATCCAACGCTTTTTTGATTTCGCTCTCATGCTTGTTCCATTTACCACGAGGGATCTTATCTGCCTTAGTGGCAACAACAATTACAGGGATATCATAATACTTCAAAAATTGATACATCTGGATATCTTCTTGAGAAGGCTTATGACGCAAATCTACTAAAGAAACGACCGCACGTAGCTGGTCTCTAGTCGTTAAATATGTCTCGATCATCTTTCCCCATTTTGCTCGCTCAGTTTTGGATACTTTTGCATACCCATATCCCGGAACATCGACAAAATGTAATGCGTTCTCGATCAAATAAAAATTCAATGTCTGGGTCTTTCCTGGCTTACCGGAAGTACGGGCTAAATTCTTTCGATCAATCAATGTGTTGATAAAAGAAGATTTCCCTACATTTGATCGTCCTGCCAGAGCTATTTCTGGCAATTGTGTATCTGGATATTGTTTTGGTGCCACTGCACTTATGATAATTTCAGCTTGATGGACTTTCATGGTCTCTCTCCTTAACAAGGTGATGAATAAAGCAAGCGGCTGTCGCAAAAGCCAAAATGACTTTTACGGCAGCCTCTTTTCATCAACCCGCTTTTTTCTCTGAATCTTTATAGATTACTGTTGGCTCACCAGACAATTCAGCTGCTTCTTTTGTGATAATCACTTTTTCGATGTTTTCATTTGAAGGGATATCAAACATCACATCCATCATGATTTCTTCAATGATGGAACGAAGTCCTCGAGCACCGGTATTGCGTTCGATTGCTTTTTTCGCAATGGCTCTCAACGCTTCAGGTTCGAATTCAAGTTCGGTATTATCTAGAGAAAGAAGTTTTTGATATTGTTTGACTAGCGCATTTTTCGGCTCAGTCAAGATCCGTACCAGATCATCTGTTGTCAATTTCTCTAAAACTGCCATAACAGGTAATCGTCCGATAAACTCAGGGATCAATCCGAATTTTAGTAAATCTTCAGGAATGATATGCTGCATGACACTTTCGTCTTCAGAAAGTTTTTGGTTTTGTGTACCAAATCCAATCGTCTTTTCGCCCATACGATTCTTCACAATCGTTTCGATGCCATCAAATGCACCACCTACGATGAACAATATGTTCGTCGTATCAATCTGAATAAATTCTTGATGTGGATGTTTACGTCCTCCCTGAGGTGGCACGCTTGCAACAGTTCCTTCTAGAATTTTCAGCAAGGCTTGTTGGACACCTTCGCCGGAAACGTCACGAGTAATAGATACATTTTCGCTTTTACGCGCAATTTTATCGATCTCATCAATATAGATGATCCCTTTTTCTGCACGTTCCACATTGTAATCAGCAGATTGAAGCAATTTAAGCAAAATGTTTTCTACATCTTCCCCCACATAACCAGCTTCTGTCAAACTTGTCGCATCTGCGATTGCAAAAGGTACATTCAATGTTTTTGCTAATGTTTGTGCTAAAAATGTTTTACCAGACCCTGTAGGTCCGATCAAGCAGATATTGCTTTTTTGCAGTTCAACATCATCTGTGTTTTCTTGTGCTTGCTGATTGACACGTTTATAGTGATTGTATACGGCAACAGCTAACGAGCGTTTTGCGCGATCTTGTCCAATCACGTAGTTATTCAATACTTCAAGAATTTCTAGTGGTTTAGGGACTTCAGTGAATTCGCGTACAGCTTCTTCATAAAATTCTTCATCAATGATTTCTTTACATAGGTCGATACATTCATTACAGATGTAGACCCCTGGACCAGCTACGATCTTTTTCACTTCTTCTTGGGTTTTCCCGCAAAAAGAACAGCGTACGGTCTCATTGCTACTTGGATTGTCATACATGGTCTTCACCCCTTAACTTGCAAAAAGTATACAAGAAACTATCAAAGACTTTACAGTCTTTTACTATCATAACATAGTTTAGTAAAAAGAAAAAGTGTTTAACAAAGGATCAACTGACCTATACCTTTGCATTTTTTACTCTTAACAAAAAATAAGGAACTGTGACAAAATCGTGTCACAGTTCCTTATTTCGAATAAAAAATTTTCTAGAAGTAGCTTCTTCAGAAATGATTTATTACTTGATTTCTATTCTTTCGCTTCTGTCGCTGTACCTGTGATCAATTCGATTGCTTTTTTCATTGTCACATCATGTTCCAGCATATCTTCTGTCAACACGCGTTTGATTTGTTCGATTGGCATGTTGTATGTTTCTGATAATTCTTGGATTTCTGCATTGATTTCTTCTTCTGTTGCTTGAAGATTTTCAGCAGCTGCAATTGCTTCGATCACAAGATTTGTTCTTGTGCGCATTTCTGCTTCACCTTCGAATTGTTTATGCAAGTCTTCTTCTGTAGAACCAGTTAATTGATAGTACATTTCAGGAGAGATACCTTGACGTTGCATGTTGTTCAAGAATTCGTCCATTGAACGATGTACTTCATCATGAACCATCACGTGTGGCAATTCAACGATTTCTGCGTTTTCAACAGCCATACGGATCGCTGCTTCATCTTTTGCATCGTCCGCTGCTTTTTCTTTTGTTTCTACTAATTCTTTGCGATATTTTTCTTTCAATTCGTCTAATGTTGATACTTCGTCATCAACATCTTTTGCGAATTCGTCATCTAATTCAGGCACTTCTTTTGCTTTTACTTCATGGATTGTCACTTTGAAGACTGCTTCTTTTCCAGCAAGATCTTCTGCTTGATAATCTTCTGGGAAAGTTACATTTACATCTAGACTTTCACCTGATTTATGACCAAATAATTGATCTTCAAAACCTGGAATGAATGAGCCTGAACCTAATTCAAGTGAGTAATTTTCGCCTTTTCCGCCATCAAACGCTTCGCCATCTACAAAGCCTTCGAAGTCGATTACTACTGTATCGCCATTTTCAGCTGCAGCATCTTCTTTGATAACTAATTCAGCTTGTGCTTCTTGTTCACGTTTGATACGTGCATCCACGTCTGCATCTGTTACTTCACGGTCTTGTTTTTCAACAACTAGATTTTTATATTGTCCTAATTTTACTTCTGGTTTCACTGTTACTTCAGCAGTGATTACCCAGTCTTGACCTTTTTCCATGCTTTCAACATCGATTTTTGGTTGAGAAACAGGATCGATGCCAGCTTCTTTGACAGCAGCTTCATAAGCTTCTGGTAATACAGCATTCAATGCATCTTCATATAAAGCTTCTTCACCGTACATACGGTTGAATACTTGACGAGAAACTTTCCCTTTACGGAATCCAGGTACGTTCAAGCTTTTTTTCACTTTATTAAACGCAGTTGTTAATCCTTTTTGGATTTCGTCTTGCGCAATCGTAAATTTTAAAACACCATCATTCGTGCCTTTTTTTTCAAATGTTGCAGTCATTTAATTCCCTCCGAGTTTAGAAATTCATTTTATACATCAAAAACGTTTCATGCATACCTTTAAATAGTACACTAACCCTTTCAAATTGTAAACATATTGAATGGATAGAATCCTTGTTTTTCATAACATTTTTATCTTTTTCACTCGCCGATTGTAAAATTAAGCTAGACAACTAAAAAAGTCATTTGTGCTACACTCAAAATAGTTCCGTCCAAAGAATTATAAGGAGTGAGTACAAATGACCTATACCCATCTTACAACGGATGAACTTGTAATGATAGAGTCTTATTTCAAAATAAATCAATCTGTTGCGAAAACTGCGCATTGCTTGAATCGTTCAAGACAAACGATCCATAAAGTATACCTGTTCTTCAAGCAAGGAAAATCAGCCTTAGAGTACTATCAACAGTATAAGAAAAACAAATCAAACTGTGGTAGACGCCCGCTTGTTTTACCTGAGGAACAATCAGAATATATTCAAAGAAAGGTTGTTCAAGGATGGACACCCGATGTGATTGTTGGTCGTGCAGCGTTTCCTATTCGTTGTTCTGCTCGTACCATTTATCGTATGTTCAAAAAGGGGCTATTTAATCCTTCTGACTTACCGATGAAAGGCAAGCGTAAACCAAATGGACATCAAGAAAGACGTGGAAAACAAGCTTTCCGTCGCTCTATTCATGAACGTGAAAAAGATTATAGCCAATTCTCAAATGAGTTTGGTCACCTTGAAGGTGACACTATCGTAGGTTTGAAACATAAAAGTGCTGTAATTACCTTAGTTGAGCGATTATCAAAAGTTATCATCACATTGAAACCGTGTGGTAGACAAGCGATTGATATTGAAAACAAATTAAATCATTGGTTTGAATCTGTACCGAAAAATCTATTCAAATCCATCACTTTTGATTGTGGAAAGGAATTTTCAAATTGGAAACAGATCAGTAATGCCAATGATATTGCCATTTATTTCGCTGATCCAGGAACGCCGTCTCAAAGAGGCCTAAACGAGAATTCTAACGGATTGTTACGTAGAGATGGTTTATTGAAATCTATGGATTTCAATTCAGTAGATGAATCTTTTATTCAATCTGTCGCATCGAAACGAAATAATATTCCTAGAAAATCACTGAATTATCGAACACCTTTGGAAGTATTTTTGAGTTACGTAAGTATTGATGATTTGTCTAACTTAATTTGACAATTAAGAACTGATAAAATCTAATGGAAGAAGATCATTTGCTGCAAAATTTTTTCTCTTTTTTTTAAAAAATCTTGTTTTTCATCTTCTGTACCTTCATACATCGTTTTTCCTGTACACGCCTCTACAGTCAGTTGAAACCAGCGCTTCGGGTCTTCGATGTATGTATCATAGACAGGATAAACAATTGCAGATTGCAACGTGAATTCTTCTTTTAACACGGAACTAAGCAGCGCATCTTCATTACCGTAACGATCTGAAAACACACATAATCGCTGGTAACTTGCCTGCTGCTGCGGCTTTGGTAGATCTTTTGGTATGACTTTGACTAACTTTTCTTCAATCGTCAAATAGAAAACAGAATGGCATTCGTTCAATTGCCTAAGTGTCTCCAGTAATTTTGCCCTTGCTAAAATATGGACCTCTGGCGATACAATAAGTTTACTCGCTGTTTGGATAAACTCATGATAAGGAAGCTGTTCGATCTCATCAATAGACGCAAGCTGACGTGCAGGTTCCAACGAAGGAAGTTCCTCCGATTTATTGTGGAGTGCCTTGATCTTCTGCCTCTCCATTTGTCCGGATAATTCTTCTGCAAATTGGATTTTTTCAATGACCCGCTGCTCGAAAGCTTCATAAAAATCTGTACTTGCCATCAATTTTCTAGCATATAAAAAATCTTGTGTACTGATTAACAAGTCAAAATAAAATTCAGCAAACTCCTCATTTTGAAGATACTGTTTTTCATGCAAGAGTGCTTGCTTCAATGCTTCTTTTTTCTCGTCCAACTCGTAAAGACAAAAAACAAGCAGGCTATTAGCCTCAAAGCTTTCTTTCAACTCGTAAGCTCGTTGAAATAATTCTTTTGCCTGCTGATATTGCTGGTTTGCTAGTGCTTGTTGTGCTACTCGCATTAAATTCTCATACTTTTCTGGAAAATCAATCGGCTTCACGCAGTGTCCTCCTCTTGCTCATGTTCAGCTCATGTTCAATAGTAGCAAAACAAAAAAAGCATGACAATTAAAAATAACTGAAACACCCTCTAAAAGCTAGATTTTAGATCTGACTTTTAGAAGGTGCTTTCAACTGTTACTGCTTTTTATTGCTCATCAGCTGTTGACTTCCTGGTTGAATGCTTTGATCAGATTGATCGTAACAACACTTGTATTAGTGAAAAAATCGCCCAGATGTTGCTTTTTCTGATTAAAGATTGCTGGAAGATACCCTAACATCAGCAAAGGAAATTTTAGAATGAACCGGCAAGCACCTTCTCTAACTAAAACGGTTGACCAGCTAAGTTCTTCTTCATCAAAGCTGATGACTCGAATACCAAAGATCATTTTCCCAATCGTTTGGCCATGATTGAATTTCGTCAATAAAATAAAATACGCTAGATAAATAAGTAAAGCTGTGAATCCGTAGAGACTCAGATAAGAATCTGAAAAATTAAGCCAACCTAGATTTTTGGCAATACCAAGTGTTAAACGCGTAATAGCTCCGATACACAAAAGATCGACCAAGAAAGCAAACATTCGGATAAAAAAACCTGCATAGAAATACTTAGGAAAATCATTTGCTTTCGGCGGTTCATTTCTTGTGTCCGTATACTTTTTCCATTTACGTTGTTTCTTTTTGATTTCTTCGGGCGTCAAAGGCTCTCTTTCAAAAGAGCTCAGTACCTTTTGGGAAAAGTTGGAGTCAGGTCCTACAGCAGGCTGCTGTTGCTTATCTTTTTCTTGTTCCTTATTTTCATTTGAAAGCTCTGACATGCTTACTCACCTCCGTAATAATACATTGCTTTTGGTGATTCCGCTGTCCCTAGATTCTCAAGAACGGATAAGATCTGACTAGTCTCAGAAGGCTTCAATCCCTGGAATTCTGCTAGTTTACTTCCTAACCATGTACTAGCAAACCCAGATGGCGTGGAAGAATATTCTACTAGTTCCGCATCTTCAAGTTGATGTTCCTTTCGCATAGCTTTTAAAGCATCTTCAGGAAATCCCAATTCATCGACTAAACCTACTTCTTTTGCTTGGACACCATCATAAATCCTTCCATCAGCAATTTTTTTGACTTCTTCTTCAGATTTATTCCGTCCCTCGCTGACGATTGCTACAAAACGACTATATGCGCTGTCGATATATGCTTGAAGCACCGCTTCTTCTTCTTTTGTCTCTGGTCGCGTTCCTGAACCCATATCTTTCAACGCTCCGCTTTTAACTGTTGTATCTTCCACACCCAGTTTTTCTAGAAGTCCTGAATAATTCAATCCTGACATGATCACACCAATTGAGCCGGTCACTGTTTCTTCTGTTGCAAAGATTTTATCTGCTTGAGCAGAAATATAGTAGCCACCGCTAGCTGCCATGTTTTTCATGCTGACATACATTGGGATATCATGTTCTTTACGAATCGTATCCAATTTCTTAGCGATTTCCGCACTTTCGTAGACACCGCCACCAGGAGAATTTACTTCTAAAAAGATACCTTTGACTGTTGGATCTTCTTCAATCGCCTTCAGTTGTTCCATAAAATTTTTATGATTGTAACCTTCAGAAGCAAATAAACCTGAAGACCCTCCCGCAGCAATCGTTCCATCTACTGATAATTTTACGATTTTTTGCGTACTGTCTCCCTCTTCCAGCACATTTGGAGCTAGTTCTTCATCCCCATATAACCAACTGTTCAATCCCTCAATTTGATCGTTTTCCTGAGGCTTAGTCAAACTAGCTGAAACTAACGAAACCACAAATAATCCTGCAGCAATCAGAACTGCTGCCCAACGTCTTTTATTCATTCTTTCTCCTTTCTAATACAAGTTTTTTATGACGATCACAGTTTTTGACTGCTCAGAAGTGTCGAACCGCTCTGCTTTTTCTTCCCGCGCATACCCGGAAAACGACTCTTTTGTCAATTCATCTTCTACCGTAAACTCACGAGCTTGAGCAACTTCCAAGGCATCAGGTGCGATTTCTTGGATGCTATCCCAGCCAGTATCTAAAAATATTTTCGTATCATCTGATACACCAGCTGATGCTTCGAATTTGGACAATTGTTTTTTTAACATTCCCAGTGTCATGATCTCAATTTTTGAATCCATTTTTACTCCTCCTCTATCCGATTACTTTCTATTGTACCGAACTCCTGAAAAAGATGATAGATAAAAACCCATTATTTTTTGACATAAAAAGAGCATTTGACAAAGCATTTGATATATACCAATTTATTTTTTATTCTTTTTTTTGTTGACAAGAACATTCGCAAAAGGTTATGATTTTAAATGTTTCCAGATAAAAAACAAAAAGGAGGATAGTTATACCTTTTAGGATAGCGCCAGGTCTGTGTAAACAGATGACGAGGAGAGGGTTTATCGAAAGATTCGGCGGATGGCCCTAGGGACTGCACTCTACAGAAAATCCACAAAAAGTATCTGCAAAGATAAAACAAAAGGATTTTCCTGCAGCTGGAAGCATTCATACGAATTCATTATAGAAAGTAGGATGTTTTTTATGTGCGGAATTGTTGGAATGATTGGATTAAAAAATGTAACACCAGGATTGATTGACGGTCTAGAAAAATTAGAATACCGTGGTTATGATTCAGCTGGTATCTTTGTCTCAGATGGCACAACTGATTATCTGGTCAAAGCACAAGGCAGAATTCAAAATTTGAAAAACAAAATAAATATTGATACTACAGGAAATATAGGTATTGGTCATACACGTTGGGCAACTCACGGGCAACCTTCTGAAGAAAACGCCCATCCACATACTTCCCAAAGTGGACGCTTCGTGCTCGTTCACAACGGCGTAATCGAAAACTTTGAAGAACTTAAAATTGCTTATTTAGCAAATGACCACTTTATTGGTGAGACCGATACTGAGATTATCGCCCATCTAATTGAAACTTTCGCGAAGGATACTACAACGCAAGAGGCGTTTTTGAAAGCTTTGCGGGTCATCAAAGGTTCTTACGCTTTCGCTTTGATTGATCGGACAGCACCTGATGTTATTTACGTCGCTAAAAATAAAAGTCCACTATTAATCGGACTCGGCGATGGATTCAATGTGATTGCCAGCGATGCAATGGCTATGCTTGCTCATACGAAGGAATTCGTTGAGATTGAAGATAAAGAGATGGTTACCGTCACATCAGAAAAAGTTATTATTCAAAATTTTGCAGGTGACATCGTAGAACGTTCTTCATTCGAAGCACAAGTAGATGCTTCAGATATCGAGAAAGGTACCTATCCTTTTTATATGCTGAAAGAAATCGACGAACAGCCTATTATCATGCGTCGTATCGCTCAAAAATACGTAACAGAAGACAATCGTGTCTCTCTTGATCAAAAGCTGGTCGATATATTGTCTGATAGCGATCGAATCTATATCGTTGCTTGCGGAACTAGTTACCATGCGGGGTTAGCAGGTAAACAGACTTTGGAAAAATTGACACAGATCCCTGTTGAGGTTCATTTAGCCAGTGAATTTGGCTATAACACACCTCTTCTTTCAAAAAAACCATTCTTTATTTTCTTGAGTCAAAGTGGCGAAACAGCAGATAGCCGCCAAGTTCTGGTAAAAATCAACCGTCTCGGCTACCCTTCACTTACGATTACAAATGTTGCTGGTTCTACTCTTTCGCGGGAAGCATCCTTTACACTGCTATTGCATGCTGGACCCGAAATCGCAGTAGCATCAACGAAAGCTTATACTGCACAAATAGCTGTACTAACTTTATTAGCCAAAGCTATCGGTGATAAAAAAGAATTTGAAACTTCTCTTGTATTCGATATCACTCATGAATTGAGTTTAGTTGCTAATGCGATGGAATCGGTCATCGCCCAAAAAGATTATTTAGAAGAGTTGGCAGAAGTATATCTCAGCGATACAAGAAATGCCTTTTACATTGGACGTGGCGCTGACTACAACGTTTCTCTTGAAGCTGCTTTGAAATTGAAAGAAATCAGTTATATCCAGGCAGAAGGTTTTGCCGCTGGCGAATTGAAACATGGAACGATTGCTTTGATCGAAGAAGGAACACCAGTGATCGGAATCATCAGTGAAGAAGTGACTGGTGCGCATACTCGAGGAAACCTGAAAGAAGTCGAAAGCCGTGGCGCTAAAACACTAGTTATTGTCTCAGAGGGATTAGAAAAGGAAAGTGACCAGCTGGTGCTACCAACTGTCCACCCTTATCTAACTACTCTAACCACAGTCGTACCGACGCAATTACTTGCATATTACGCAACGCTATTACGGGGATTCGACGTTGACAAACCACGTAATTTAGCGAAATCAGTGACAGTAGAATAATAAAAGAACAAGGACCAGTGTCAGATGTCTGACACTGGTCCTTGTTCTTTTATTTTTTATGAAAATATCTCTTAATCCAGTCCGATTTCTTCTTTGACTACTGCCGCGATTTTATCGACATAGTAATTAACTTTCTCATCAGTAGGCGCTTCTGCCATCACTCGGAGTAATGGTTCTGTACCGGAAGGACGAACTAGGATTCTTCCTTCTGATCCCATTTCAGCTTCTGCCTCTTCAATCACTTTTTTGATTGCCGGAACATCCATCGCACCGTTTTTATCACTTACGCGGATATTCACTAATTTTTGCGGATAGATTGTTACCTCTGCTGCAAGCTCTGATAATTTCTTACCTGTCTGTTTCATGATATTCAGTAACTGAATTCCTGAAAGCATCCCATCACCAGTTGTGTTAAAATCTAAGAAAATCATGTGCCCAGACTGCTCGCCGCCAAAGTTATAATCGTTTTTGCGCATTTCTTCTACAACGTAACGATCACCAACTTGTGTAACGACATCGTTCAAACCGATTCCTTCCACCGCTTTGTGGAATCCTAAGTTACTCATGACAGTCGTAACGATCGTATCTTTTTTCAATCGATTTTTTTCTGCCAAGTATTTAGCACAGATAAACATGATTTTATCACCGTCGACAATGTTTCCAAGTTCATCCACCGCAATAATACGATCGCCATCGCCATCGAAAGCTAGTCCAGCATCTGCTCCTTTTTCAACGACCATCTCAGCTAAACGTTCTGGATGGGTAGAGCCTACGCCATCATTGATATTTAACCCGTCTGGATTTGTGCCCATGGTATAAAAATCTGTTTCAAGATCGGCAAACAAACGATTAACACTTGTTGAAGTTGCTCCGTTTGCTGCATCGACACAAATGGTCAAACCGGAAAGGTCACCGTTGATCGTTTGTACAAGGAATTGAGAATATTTCAATAAGCCTTCTGGAAATTCCTCTACAGTTCCCAATCCTTCAGCTGATGGACGAGGCAATTCATCCACTTCAGCATCTAATAATGCTTCAATTTCTAGCTCTTGGTCATCTACTAGTTTAAAACCATCTGCACCGAAAAATTTGATTCCATTATCTTGTGCTGGATTATGAGAAGCAGAAATCATGACCCCTGCGCTTGCTTTTTGCAAACGTGTCAGATAAGCAACACCTGGTGTAGAGATCACACCTAGCTGGAACACTTCGATACCCACCGATAAAAGTCCTGAAATCAGCGCTTCTTCTAACATTTGACCTGAGATTCTTGTATCCCGCCCTACTAACACGCGTGGGCGTTTTCCTTCTTCTTCATGCTGGCTTAGGACATAACCTCCGCACCGTCCCAGCTTAAATGCAAGTTCTGGCGTAAGTTCCTTGTTGGCTTCACCGCGTACGCCGTCTGTTCCAAAATATTTACCCATAGTTGTAAAATTACTCCTTTAACTTAATTTTCTGAGGAATTTGTTCTGCTCATTTGTGTTGATTCGCTTGTTTCTGATGTTTCTTCTGTACTTGTGGTCGAGCTGCTTGTCCCAGATTCCGAACTGGAAGAAATGGTTGTTGTCGATGGTTCCGTTCCTGAATCAGCAGATGAAATACTTCTACTCGTACTTGTATTTTCTTGTGTCCGACTGCTCGTCGAAGCAGAGCTACTGCTTGACGTTTGCAACACGGGTGTAATCTCCACACTAACTGATTCGGGCTTGATACTTAACCCCTCTTCTACTGGTATTTCAATTTTACGAGTTGTTCGATGATTGATACCTGAGACATTGATCGGTACAGCAATACTGTCACCGATCGATGCAAGCAAATCGCTAGAGCCGCTTACTTCTGCTTCCAGTTTTGAAAAACTGAAATCATAGCTTTCTACCCCGGCAGCTGGTGTTCCTTGCTGTATCCCATAAAGTCGTACCGACTTGCTTGGCTTGATCGAATCAGCTCTCACTGTTACTTGCACTGGATCAGAGACGATACTTAATACTTCCCCTGCTGCATTCAGCGCCTGTATTGGGACCTCACTATTAATCCCATCATCTGTGACCATCGAAGCGTCCACATCAGCTACTACTCGTTTGATTTCTGCCAATGTTTTGTCACCTGTAGTGATAGAGACTTTTTTAGGACTAACGGAAGTATCATCAAGTTCATATCCAGATGGTGTGAACGTTGAAGGAATCAACGTTTCCACATCGAAATCTTTTATTACCTTTTTCTCAACCGTTACTGTAATAGTCGATGGTTCGATCTTTGCTGTGACAGCACTGCTCAAATTTTGAATTTTTAGCGGAACCTCATGTGTTCCTTCGCCCAGCTTAGTGATATCTGCTGTGACGCGGAACATCCGTGTATCTTCGTTTGCCTCTGCATTCAACTGAACTCGGTTTGCACTGGAAAGTTTGACAGTCACTGCATTTTCATATCCATGGATATAGTAGCGCTTTGAATCATAAGAAATCTTGATCGGCACCCCAGTAACTGTTTGATTATACGCTTCATTTCCAGAAAGCGTATTTGGAACGGACTGGCCATTTGCATTGAAGTACAGCGCAATACTGAACAGCAATGCAATAAAACTGTAAAGAATGCTTGTCCGTTTCTCTTTTGAGATCATTTGCGATCCCCTCCCTTAGTCATACCGTCTAGGAAAGATTGAATCACGTTTTTCTTGTTTTTTGTTTTCTCTTCAGCAATCAGTTCTCTACGCAAGATTGCCAAATATTCTTGCTGGGATAAGCCAGCCATCAGTTCATTATCTAACGTGATGCTGACGTCCCCGGTTTCTTCAGAGACAACGATGGTAATCGCGTCGCTGACTTCGCTTATACCGACAGCTGCCCGGTGTCGAGTCCCGAATTCTTTAGGGATCAACATACTTTCTGATAGAGGAAGATAGGCGCTTGCTACTGCGATCTTTCCTTCTTTTACAATAACTGCACCGTCATGCAGCGGTGTATTAGGAATAAAGATATTGATCAGCAGCTCCCCAGTGATATCTGCATCTAAAGCAATCCCTGTCTCAATATACTCATCTAATCCAGTATGACGTTCGATAGTAATTAGCGCACCGATTTTTCGCTTGGACATATATTGGATGGCTTTGTCAAAAGACAAGATCATCTTCTCATCTTCCTGCTGTTCGCTTTTTGATTGTTTGAAAAGCGAACTGCGTCCAAGATGTTCCAGTCCTCTCCGGATTTCCGGCTGAAAAATCACGATAGCAGCTATCACCCCGTACGTAATGACTTGGTTCATCAGCCAAGACAAGGTGTGCAGACCACTGATTTCCGCTACGATTCGGATAACAATAAAAATAGCTACACCTTTCAGAAGCTGAATCGCTTTTGTGCCTCGCAGCAGTTGGATCAGTTTGTATACAAGATACCAGACAACCAGAATATCAAGTATGTTCACCAAAAAATTCAGAGAGAACAAGTCACCGGAAAACATTTGCTGCCAATAGTCCAAATTAAAAAGTTCCCCGATTTGAAATGACATAAAAAGCCTCTCTTCTCTTTTGAGATTTCCTCTCTAGTATATCATATGTTTTAATTTTAGAGGCTGATCTGCTCGTATTTTTCTTGAGAAAAACGCATAATTTTCAAGAAAATTGCAAGTATGCGTTTTATTTTTCTCTGCAATAAATATTTTTAAACTTCAGAGAAATATTCATTATATTTTTTCTGTTATTTTTCCTTTTTTTCTTTTGTAGCTTGTTCCATTTTTTTACGTCGTTCTGCTCTGGCAGCTCTTCTAGCAGCTCTTCTTTCTTCTGCTTCAAGGTCCGTCGTTTTTTCTTTTCTAGTCTTAACGGGTACATCGATAGATTCCTCTGGTTCAAGTCGTTTCTTGATTTTTTCTAATTCTCCCGTCAGTGCAGCATAGTTGTAAAAACGAGTTTTAGCATCTTTGACAGTCTTTTCAAATAAAGCTTTCGCAAGACTTGGATTAGCATTTTCTAGCGAGGAAAAACGAACTTGTTTCCTCATGAAATTAGGCATAGTAGAAAAATCAGGTTTTTTGTAGTCCAAAGTCATTGGGTTCTTGTTTTTTTCGACCATTGCAGGGTTATATCGATATAATGACCAATAGCCAGAAGAAACAGCTTCTTTTGCTTCTTTAAGCGATTCTTTCATTCCACCAAGCAAACCATGTGTGATACAAGGCGTATAGGCAATGATTAAAGAAGGTCCAGGATACTTTTCTGCTTCTTCAAATGCCTTTATCGTCTGCATTTGATTGGCACCTGAAGCAATTTGCGCCACATAAACATTTCCATATGTCATCGCCATCATTCCTAGATCTTTCTTTGAAGCATACTTTCCACTAGCCGAAAATTTAGCGATTGCCGAAGCTGGTGTTGCTTTTGAGGTTTGACCGCCAGTATTGGAATAGACTTCGTTATCCAAAACAAGAATATTCACGTCTGCTCCGCTGGCAAGTACATGATCGATCCCGCCAAAACCAATGTCGTAAGCCCATCCGTCTCCACCAATCATCCATTGGCTGTTTTTTACGAATAGATCCTTTCTCTTGTATATATCCCCCAGTTCAGGGACAATTGATCGTTCGCTTTCGATAGCAGCTTGCAGTTTTGCTGCTCTTTGCTGCGTTCCTTCACTCTCAAACATGTGTACCAACCAGTCTTCCATCAATTCTCGTAGTTCTTCTGATACTTTTGGCAATACTTCTTTGATTGAACTTGCCAAAGCCTCGCGACGAGTCTGTGCCGCTAGAAGCATACCATAACCAAATTCAGCATTATCTTCCAATAAAGAATTTGACCATGCAGGCCCTTGACCACATTCATTTGTCGTATAAGGAGAAGCAGGAGAAGCACCGCCCCAAATAGAAGAACAGCCTGTCGCATTCGCGATCATCATTCGATCACCGAACATTTGTGTCAATAATTTTACATAAGGTGTTTCGCCACAGCCTGAGCAAGCGCCCGAGAATTCAAGAAGCGGTTGATTGAATTGTGTAGACAAGACAGTATTCTTTCCTTTGACTGGATTTGCTTTTTGTCTTAATGTCATTGCAAAAGCCCAATTCACAGCTTGTTCTTTCTGTTCTTCATAAGGCTTCATCACTAAAGCTTTTTCTTTTGCGGGACAAGCCTCTACACACAGACCACAACCTGTACAGTCTTCCACTGAAACTTGGATACGGTATTTTACGCCGTCTGCGCCTCGCATTTCTCTCACGATAAATCCTTCTGGCGCTTCTTCCATTTCCTCTTCATCTGCTAAAAATGGACGGATGGCAGCATGAGGACAAACAAAGGCACATTCATTACACATCGTACAGCGATCACTAATCCACTCAGGTACTTCTAAAGCGACGCCCCGCTTTTCCATAGAAGCCGTTCCTAAAGGCATCTCTCCTGTTGTCATTCCATTTGCTACAAGTGTACCAACAGAGAGTCGATTTCCTTCCTGTGCATTCACTGGTTCAAGTATTTCTTGTACATAACCAGTGTTCCTTTTATTGATTTTTTCAGGCATCTCCAACGTTCTCCAATGGTCTGGGATCGCGACTTGATGAAGCAGTTCGGTTGTCCGATCGATTGCTTGTATGTTTTTTTCTACGATAGCCATTGATTTATGTCCATAGCTTTTCAGGGCTTCTTCTTTTAGCAGCGGAATCACCTCATCAAAAGGAATGATGTCAGCTAATTTAAAAAAAGCCGTTTCCATTGCCGTATTGATCCGGCGTCCCAAACCGACTTCTTGGGCCAATCTCATGGCATTGATCATATAGAATCTAATGTTATTTTCAGCCAAGTAACGTTTTAATTTTAAGGGCAGATGCGTTTCTAATTGTTCGTCGCTCCAAAGAGTATTCAATAAAAAAATGCCACCTGGCTTCAATCCTTTGACCAAGTCATAGCTATGCAGGTAAGCTGGTGTGTGACAGGCAACAAGGTCCGCATGCTCGACAAGATACGCAGAACGTATCGGCGTATCTCCAAAACGAAGATGAGAGACAGTTAGACCGCCAGATTTTTTCGAATCATAATAAAAATAGCCTTGCGCATATTTATCGGTGTGATCTCCAATAATCTTGATAGCTGATTTATTTGCTCCGACTGTTCCGTCAGATCCAAACCCCCAAAACTTGGCCTGGAATGTTTGCGGTTCTGTCAAATCCAGACTTTCCTTTGGTTCCAAAGATTGATAAGTCACATCATCCACGATCCCTATGGTAAACCGTTTTTTGCGTATGCTTGGGTCTTTTTTCAATTCATCAAAAACTGCTGAGATTTGGTCGGGAGTCACATCTTTAGAACCCAATCCGTAGCGACCACCAATAACAGCCGGGCGAAGTTCAGAATCATATAACGCACTTTGAACGTCTAATAAGAGAGGTTCTCCACCTGCCCCTGGTTCTTTACTTCGATCAAGAACAGCAATTGTTTTTACTGTATGAGGCAACTTTTGCACGAATGTTTCCACTGGAAAAGGACGATAAAGATGGATATTCAAAAAACCTGTTTTCCGTCCGTTTGCATTCAAGTAATCAATCGTTTGTTCAATCGTCTGTGCAACTGATCCCATAGAAACAATGACTTCTTCCGCATCGTCTGCTCCGTAATAAGTCACCAAGTCATAAGAAGTTCCTCGTAATCGGTTGATCTCTTTCATATATTTTTGAACGATTTCAGGTAATTTATCATAATAGGGGTTGATTGTTTCCCGTTGTTGAAAATGGATGTCTGGATTCTGGTTCGTACCACTAACAGTCGGATGATTGGGATTCATCCCTCGTTTACGA
This sequence comes from Enterococcus sp. FSL R5-0957, assembly GCF_038008005.1. Classification (NCBI taxonomy): domain Bacteria; kingdom Bacillati; phylum Bacillota; class Bacilli; order Lactobacillales; family Enterococcaceae; genus Enterococcus; species Enterococcus sp. FSL R5-0957. The sequence continues at coordinate 1,073,828 of NZ_JBBOYG010000001.1, read as the reverse complement.
AATGAAGCTAATTTCTCCTGATTGATCAGAGGAGCTAATTCTTCATATTCCAAAACTTCGATTTTTTGAATCTCGTGACTCGTACGGAATCCATCAAAGAAATTCAAAAAAGGTACTTCTCCTTCAATAGAAGCAAGATGGGTAACAGGTGCTAAATCCATCACTTCTTGTACACTGCTTTCAGCTAACATAGCAAATCCTGTTTGTCTTGCAGCCATCACGTCTCCGTGATCTCCGAAAATATTCAACGCATTTGTCGTCACTGCCCGACTAGCAACGTGGAAAACACTTGGCAGTAGTTCCCCAGCAATCTTGTACATATTCGGTATCATCAAAAGCAGCCCTTGAGAAGCGGTATATGTAGTTGTCAGTGCACCAGTTTTCAATGATCCATGGACCACACCAGCTGCTCCTGCTTCGGATTGCATTTCTACTACTTTTACTGGTTGACCGAATACATTTTCTTTTCCTGCTGCTGACCATTGATCTACTAATTCGGCCATGGTCGAACTGGGTGTTATTGGATATATTGCAGCAATCTCGGTAAATGCATAAGAAATATATGCGGCTGCCGTATTGCCATCCATTGTTTTCATTTTTCGCATGATTCATCATCCTTGTTCATATTCTCTCTTATTATCTGTTCCATTATAACGTAAAACATGCCATTTTTTTCTTTTATTTATAAAAATATTTCACATATGTCTATTTGAATTGGTCATCTAATTTTTAGACAAACAGTCTAAATCGTTGCCTTTTTTTGTCAGACATGTATAAACTATAAGCGAAAGAGGTGTTTTAACATGGATATATCAGTGATTGATGCAACGAAAACAAATACACAAAAAGGAATCCTTTATGGTTCATCGAATGCTCCTAAAAAAATGGTCGAATTCATCAACTTAGCTTGTCCGTATTGCCGACAATGGTTTGAAGAATCTTATGATCTATTAGAAGAAGCAGTCCAAAGCGGGCAATTGCAGCGAGTGATCAAATTGTTCGATAAAGAAAAAGAAAGCTTGCAGCGAGGAAACGTGATGCACCGGTATCTCACAATCAGCGATGGTCAAAAAGCGATCAAAGAGATCAAACAAATATTCGATACTCAAGACGAGTGGAAACATCTTTCTCTCCAAGAAGTAGCGGATTTTGCAGTAGATAAACTAAAGCTGACAGAACAAAAAGACGAACAGCTGAGCCAAGCTGTCATCAACGAAGCTGAGCAAGCACATATTCGATTTGTTCCGACTGTCATCTTGGGTAAAGAAATCTTTGATGAATCTATTTCAATAGAGGAATTAAAAGAATTGATCCAAACAAAATAAAAAATAAGGAGCGTGGGACAAAAGTAAAGAACACTTTTGTCTCACGCTCTAAACACGTATAAACGGCGGAAGCAGAAGCAACTCCTTCTTATTTCTTGGAGTTAAACGCTTCTGTCCCAGCCTCCTTATTCCGAATAAATGGTGTCCAAAAGCTTGCATCTGCCAGAGTATCTCATTTCTTATGACAAGCTGAGCAAATTATCTCCACCAAATAATTTATTCATATTTTTGACTTGCGCATACTAACTAATTCTTAAATTTTCATACAAAATTTCTCAATTTCCCTTAACGAGTAATATTTATGTACGGTGATTCTCACTAGTATCCCAATCACTTTTTAAGTTATCCCGATTTCAATTCTACTTCAAAAATAGTTGCTTTTATGTATGCTGTTAGTTGATTAGATGGTCGTTTGTTGAGCTAGGTCGTTTATTTTAAACAAGTTGTTTCTTTAGCTTATACCTATCTCGTCTACCAAATGCAAGATGGCAAACACAAATGCATACGCATCTATATTTGCCACTTTGATTCGTATAAAGCTAACAACTCTTAACTCCTCTCATCTAATAGTTGCTCTCTTTTTTATTCAGATTCATTTTTGCTGATCACAGCCTAGTATTTCAATGGTTTTGAACACTAAACCAAATTGTTCCATTACAACATTCACTGGCTGATGAAATGGATTAGTAGATTTCGATTATTCAAAGCGATTTTCTATTGGTGGATCGTGTTCCCAACTAATAAGACGGATTCCAAACCTATCGTACAGATCTTCTAAACCACTTATAAATTTTGCACCTATTTCAGGTGTTTTATTGCGTGGATATTCTATTGTTACGCCATTAAATGGATACCAATTAGGATTAGGCTCTCTTTCTTTCTGTACATCTCCCATAAAATAGTTAGCACTTTCTGGTACATAAGATATTCTTCGACCATCCTCTAATTCATCTAATAAGATATTTCGTGATCGTCTATCACTTGCTAAATGTAGACGCCACGTACGATACCATGCCATGCTACCTGCATCTGCAGAAAATCCATCAAATAATGCAACAATTGTATCTTCTATCACAATCCTTTCCCCATCTACTTCATATTCTAATCTAAAATCAAACTCCCCTCGGGTAATTTCTGGCCTTGGTGGCTTAGGACCCAATATTATTCTACTTAAAACCGCATTCGTTCCCAGATGAAACACAGCTATAACAACAATAATGATTAATATTTTGTTTCTATTTGATAAATTTCTCATTATTCGCACATCACCTCTACATTCTCACATACTAGTTCGTAATACTCCTTTAATATCAAAATATCTAATGGTCGTAATAATATTCGCTATGAATTCCTACTACTCGTATAAGAAAGGCCAAATCATCAGCTTTTACTTGCTGATGATTTGGCTTGTTTCTATTTATCGTAATTGTTTTCTAATCACCAAAATTGTTAACAATCGGTTCAGATATTTCCCAGTTGATTAAGGTAATTCCGTATTGTGTCAAAACTTCTTGCGCTTCTCCGAAATTAAGTACAGTTCTTATGTATCCACTTTCTCCTAATATAAAGTCTACCTCTCTTCTAAAACCTTCCTCGAGATTTCTAAGAGCTATATGTGGTTTTAATGACATTGATTGTACATTTTCCCCCATATAATATTGCGCACTTCCTCGACTAAAATAGATTCCTAGATCGTCCCCAAAAGGTAGATCTTCTCTATCACTAGCTAATCTACTTCTTCATCTTCGTTCTCTTTTCATAGAACCTGCGCTGAACTCACATCCGTTAAACTCAGCTATGACAGTATCTTCAATTATGTTAAGCTGTCCATCTAGTTCGTATTCAATCCTAAATGGAAATTCTCCATAGGTGATTTCCGGTTCGGGTATTTTAGGCGAGATTAATGCAAAGAAAGGAAATATTAAGCTTGGTAACATCAAAAACACTCCTCCTATAATCACAATTCCCGATGCAATCCAAAATATAATTTGTACAATTCTCATTGATCCATTGTATTCCATTTTATTCCCCCTATTACTATTCATATCCGCCTATCTATATCGATCTTCCAATGCAGAGATAATTGCTTCCATACCTTGATTTTTTACTGAGTTACCTATGCGAGATATCATTCTCCACTAAGGTGCATCATATTGTCTATCTAACATGATTAATTCTCCAATAGGTGTATACTCCTCCAAAAACAACATTTAATGCATCTCCTTCGACAACATAAGCTACCATGTTTGCTGTATATGTGTTTGAGTCTAAGTCATAAGCAGATAAATTTACTGTCGCTGGATTAAATATAATCGCATTCGTATTTATAGCTACTGAATTTGCTGCTTCAGCACCACCTTTTGAATGTCCGATCATTGTGATTTCAATAGTAGGATTTACGTGGACAGCCCTCACCGTTTACCCTGACCATTATAGAAATCTCTTACTTTTTTGAACTACGCAACAAAGGATACAATGCTCCTAACTTCACTGTCTCCATTTTTGTCCACTAAGGAATATAAAAAATAGGCATTAGTTCATTTAATTCGGTCACAACACATTACCTTTTAAATCATTATACTGTATCTCATACATTATTATCAATAAACTATTATAAAAATGCAAAAAATGCTTTATCAATCTATTTTGTAATTGATCATAATATCATTGAAATCATACCCTGTATCGATTTTTCCTATGAATCTCGTCTCTTTGTGATTGACGAAAAAGAGGCAAGACAGACACTGGAATGGTAATTTTACCCACTATTTTGCTCCAACTATTTGTAATCGTACCCACTTTTGAAATACCAAGATGATCATTTTAATTGATATGCTGATTCCCAAGCAAAACCCCAAGAAATTAAATGCTCTATCGCATCTAGCTTCTTGGGTTTTGCTTATATAAATTCCAACATTTAAATTTTTTATGCTGTTCGGTCTCAGAAATGCCGTTTTTGCTTATATCACAATATCAAGATGTCAAATTATTCGTGTTGCCGATGACTTTGATTAATTTTTTTCAAATTGTTTATTAAGATTAATGCTGTCTTTTTGCAGATACTAATGTTCGAACTTTTTAACATTATCATATGATCCTGCAAGTTTTAACTTCTTACCATTAGATGTTATCAAAGTTATAATTAACCTTGCCTTTTTCCCATTAGGATCTTTTATTTTATGAATTTTCTGCAGGTAATCTCTCCTAATGGCAACTATTTTTACCTCATCAGTGCTGATAAACCATTGATCATCCACATACATACTGCCTGTTATGTTGTGTTTTTCCATTTCTTCCGAGAACGAAAAGTTTAAGGCTCGTTCTTGCTTCCAAAGTTGAATGAGTCCATGGATTGGACTTAGTGTGAGAATTGAGAACAACAATAAGAATCCATATCCTCCCGCAAACATCCCTAAGGCTATACTGTCTCTCCATCCATAAGTAGGATTAGAAGAGAAAAGAGTCACCGTTTGTAATAATATGAAAAGGAATAATCCAGCACAAACACCAAAGATAACAACTCCAAACATTGAATTTTTATACAATGACCATTTATTTATAGGCTTTTCTTTCATTTTACTTCCCCCTACTGTTCTGTTCACACGGAATGAATTCAAAGTTCATAAGCCCTCCTCTTTGAACATATGAATACGACTTGCTAACTATACTTTAAAAAAGCTTGTTTTAAGCGGTTATAGGCGAGTTGTAATCTCTATTCATCTCATTAGCAAATAACTTGCCGAAAAGTCTACTGAAATTAAAGCAGATAGTGGAAGAATTATTTAGCCAGGATAGACACTATTTGTGAAACACATGTCTTTACTTTTGAAATTCTATGATGAAAAGCCTTGGAATACAGTAGCTCTTAATTGGTAATACTTTTTCCATTATAAATAACCTCTTTTCATTTTATATTTATCCCCTCTAAAAATAATATCTAATCTAATATTTTAAACTTATATTTCCCTCGCTGTGCTAATAGAGCATTACTAAATAAATAGAAACTAGAAAAAAGCATTACGCCTGCCAGAATAAACCAATTATTTGAAACTATAAACGCCACCATAGAAGAAACAGAAAACAGTATAAGCATTATAAAAATTATCAACAACCTTGATCCTTCTTTTATAGATTCAGGAAACAGTATAATTTTAGTACTAGACAAATTGTTTACACCGATTAGTGTTAAAATATCTTTATTCTTCTTGCTAACATAACCCTTTATGCACAAAAGAACGGCTATACTTAAAGTAACAAACAAATAACGTATTCCAATAGAAAAATCACTATAAATACTCTCTAGGACAGAACCGACAATTGAAGAAGTCACTACCGCAAATGCTGGACCTATCCAAGCAACATTAGAATGTTCTTTCTCTCTTTTCCTTTGTAAATCTTTGTTGAGTATTAATCTATTTATTTCTTCTGCAGGCAAGTTAATTTTCATAACCTTATGGGGGACTATCCAATTGAAAATTGGAAAAAGGTAGCCTCCCCAAAAAGTATAGTGATCTGTGTCAATCAGATAATAACCTGATTTTGATTCCAGAATAACATATCTCAAAGCCGAACGAAAATTTTTCATGAATATCCATATTCTCGCTGTTTCCACGCCTAATTCCCCCAATTCCAATTAAATGGATTTATAGCATCACCAATTATGTTAACTGCCTGACCACCTCATTAATAAAATTGGCACCACTATCCCATGCTTCAACAATGCTATATATCTATCAAACAAAAAATGGAAAACTAAATACTCGCGCACATAAATTTTACATTCTGTTTTTTATAAGACTAATAATAATCATTGAAAAAATTTCTTATCGGTGGCGCATATTCCCAATTGATTAATGTGATCCCATATTCTGCAAGTATTTTACGAGCTTCTTCTAAGTCATAGTGAGAAAAATGCATAAAACCTGCAATACGATCACGGACTGTGAGCTGTGGCTTGCTTCCACCATCATTCATAAAATATCCAGCAGAGCCACTACTTAAACTGATTGTTACATCTTCACTTTCTATTATTAAGAATTCATAATGAAATGCTTTCAACTCTCCACTATTATTTAAAAGTTTTATACTCCAACTTCGTCTAGGTTGAGTTGTCACATTCCCTCTAAAACTTCCTATAAATTCTGCAATCACCGTATCTTCAATCAAAATTCTTTCCTCATCTATTTCATATTCAAGACTAAACGGAAATTCTCCATATGTAATCTCTGGCAATGGTGGTGCTGTAGTTCTCCAAATAAATACAATAACTGTGAATAGAAAAAATCCAACGATCGATATAAATGTTATGAGACCTGCTCGAAGTAAAACCCGATATAATAAAAATGCTGTATTTCGCTTTACTATATCTAGAAAAATAAAAAGTACTGCAATCATAATGATAGTAAAAGTTGTAAAAAAGCACACTTTTTGCCCTCCCTTTACAAACATCGATTCTCAAATTCTAAACCAAATCTTGATAGTTCAAGTTCAGGTATAACGTATACCAACCATACATCCCAATCACTATTTATGAACTTATGATTATCACTGAATAAGTCACTCCATCCCCTTGTTAAAACTTCTACATTAATTACACCTGGTTGTTTTCGACTAGCTAATCCAATGAACTTATCAACCATCCTTGTCCACCAACCACGAGAATCTTGACCAGAAGTAAGAAAACCAGTTCTCAAGGTTGATCGAGCAGTTCCTTCCAGTTTTTAATTAATCTCCAGTTATAGATAAATACTTGATCCTATCTATATCAGGACTTCTATATTAAGCAAAAGTTTATGTATAAAACTAAAATCTTCATTCAGTTGTCTCCCCGCTTTTTATACGATTGTATTAAAAAACAATAGAAGCCTTTCAAAATTATGTTACTCCAGTAAAGTTGGAATTATAGTTTGACGGAAGAAAAGCAAGTATAGCTTTTAAAAAAAACTGATACATTCGCATCTCCTGCTTCATGTATCAGTTTTTTCTTTGGATTAAACTGCTTCTTCACGCAGTTTTTCCGCAAATTCATTTATTTTGCGAATTCGGTGATTAATTCCCGATTTTGATATTGCACCTGAGGGAATCATTTCCCCTAATTCTTTCAAGCTGACCTCTGGATGTTGAAGCCGAAGTTCTGCGATTTCCTGAAGTTTTTCAGGAAGGGCATGTAGACCGACCTTTGCTTCGATCAATTCGATGTTTTCGATTTGTTTAGAAGCCGCATCAATCGTCTTGTTCAGATTTGCTGTCTCACAATTGACTAGACGATTGACCGAATTTCTCATATCCCGTACGATTCGAACATCTTCAAATCGGAGCATTGAGTTGGTTGCACCAATCAATGTTAAGAAATCAGCAATTTTTTCTGCTCCTTTTAAATAAGAAATATAGCCATTGCGCCGTTCAAGCGTTCGAGCATGTAGACCGTAATAATTTAACATATCGCAAATGTCTTGGTTATGCTGTTCATAAATAGAAAATATTTCCAAATGATAACGGCTCGTTTCCGGATTATTGACTGAACCTGAGGCCATAAAAGCACCACGTAAGTAAGAACGTATTTTTTGCGAATTTCCCATAATCTCGTCCGAAACGTGTCCATTGAACATCATACCATCCATGATATCAAGATCCATCAACACATCTTTTGTGCCTTGCTTCAACCGGACGATATAGACATTGTTCTTTTTTAATTTCATTTTTTTACGAACGAGTAGCTCACTTCGTACCTGATAATGATCTTTCAAAAGAGAATAGATACGTCTGGCAATTGCAGCATTTTCTGTTTGGACGTTCAAAATAAACTGCTGGTTCACAATACCTAAAGAGCCGTTCATTCGCAGCAAAGCAGCTAATTCCGCTTTCGCATGTTCTCGATGAACTTCCAAACCAGTTAGTTCTTTCTTCACATCTGCAGCAAATGACATCCTATTCTCCTCCTTTCTCCAACAATAAATTGCTTAATATTTTGAACCGAAAACTAAACGGAACAATTCTTCTACTACTTTGTCTCCATCGTGGAAGACACCACCATCTTTCAATTCTAAAAAGTCGGTGGAAATCACTCGACATCCTTCATTTCTCAATCCGTTGAAGTCGTGTGCGACTTGTACTAGATACTCATCATAGATCTCTGGGTCCATATAATCTTCAGGCACTTTTTCCGTATTGACCAATACTGTATCGATAAAAGGCTGATTCAAATGCTTGTGTAAAACACGTATATGATCGGCATCTGTGAAATGTTCCGTTTCCCCTTTTTGGGTCATGATATTACAGATATAGACGGTTTCAGCAGTTGTCTTGAGCATTGCTTCGCCGATTTCTGGTATCACTAAATTTGGAAGGATACTGGTGAATAAACTTCCGGGTCCCAAAACGACCATGTCGGCGTTCATAATTGCTGAAACGACTTTTCGAGCCGCTTTGGCTTCACTTTTATCATTTGTGTTGCAGACATACACACGGTCAATAGTTTTACGGTTGATCGCGATTTTAGATTCTCCTACTGCAGTCGTTCCGTCTTTAAAAACAGCATGCAAGGTCAAAGGAGTTTCTGAAGAAGGATAAACATGTCCATCTACATGCATCATTTTTGCTAATAATTGAATCGCCTCATAAGTGCTTCCCCGCATCTCGGAAACTGCGGCAATGATCAGATTACCGATCGTATGATTGGCTAAAAACTGATCTTCCTTTTTGAAACGGTATTGGAAAATATCTTCATAGAATTGTGGCATATCCGATAACGCCACTAAGACATTTCTCAAGTCACCAGGAGGAGCCATAGCGATCGATTCTCTGATTGCACCGCTGCTTCCACCATCATCTGCAACAGTCACTACTGCTGTGATATCTGCTCCTTGATTTCGTAAACTTTTCAGGATAACTGGCAGACCAGTGCCACCGCCGACCACTACGATCTTTGGTTTTCTTATCCGGTAGGTTTTCATTTTCACGACCGGTTCACCGTCTCTTTCCTTTTATCCTTGTCCCGATGTGTCACATTGACTTTATAGTTTTTCCCTAAAGCATTTGCCAAACGTTCAGTCAATGCCACAGAACGGTGTCGACCGCCTGTACAGCCGATTGCAACTGTCAAGCTGCTTTTTCCTTCTTTAATGTATCCAGGCAATACAGTTTCCAGAAGATCCAAAAATTTATGGTAGAATGATTGCGTTTCATCAAAGGACATCACATAATCATAGACTGGCTGATCTTTTCCGGTCAATGGTCTTAGTTCCGGGATATAATGAGGGTTGGGCAAAAAACGCACATCCATCACAATATCCGAATCGATCGGCAACCCGTATTTAAAACCAAATGATACAAATTCGATCCGAAATCCTTGGTCTCCCTTTGATTTGAATGACTCATTGATTTTTTCACGTAATTGTCGTGGTGTCAATGTTGTCGTATCAATGATCACGGAAGCTTGGGCTTTCAAGTCGTCTAGTATCGCCCGTTCTTTACGTATCCCTTCAGTGATCAAACCGTCCATCGCCATTGGATGTGCTCGTCTTGTTTCTTTGTAGCGAGCCACTAGTTCTTCGTCTGAAGCATCTAAAAATAAGATAGAAGTGTCGATGAAGTTCGTATTTTCGATTTCGATCAGCATGTTTTGGATTTCTTCAAAGAAGGAACGAGAACGCAAATCCACTCCTAAAGCCATTTTTGTGACTTTACCTGATTCTTTGATCAATTCCCAGAATTTTGGAATCAATCGAGGCGGCATATTATCGATACAAAAATAGCCCATATCTTCAAAACTTTGGATAGCTACTGTTTTCCCTGCACCACTCATACCTGTTATGATGACTAATTGCAAATTATCTGTCATATTTACGAACCCCTCTCACATTGTGCATAATAAAATTATATCATTCCGGGCGTATCATTACCAGTTTTCTTTTTCTTTTACAAAAAGATTTGGACCAAATATCTTTTAGGATATTTGCCCCAAATCCAATTTTTTTACTTTTCCGATGCTGTATCCAATGCCTCGCTTCTTTCAGCTAATGCACGTTCGATCGTTCGATCCGCTAAAATAGATTGAGCATCGATCACTGGGTAATGATTATCTTCAGCAAATTCATGCATCAAAGATAATTCTGTGCAACCTAGGATGACTTTTTCACAGTTTAGGCGCTCTACCGCTTCCTCTAAGATTTCGTAATAGAGCTCTTGATTCAAATAATCCGATTCCTTGATCTCATGATAGATCAGGTAATTGATTTTTTCTTGAAGCGCAGTATCAGGAATCACTGTTTCGAAACCAAGATTTTTGACTTCGCGTTCATAGATTCCAGCTTTCATACTTCCTTCTGTTCCTAGAATCGCTACTCTCCCTGTCGTATGCTGACGGACAAGTTCATTTGCTGCTTCTCTTGGCATATGCAGGATAGGAATATCCGTTGCCGCTTGTAATTCTTCAAAAAAGTAGTGTGCGGTGTTACAAGTCAACACAATGAAGTTTGGTCGCAATAAATTTTGTTTCTCAATATCATCCAGCAGAAACGGCATTGGATTTTCTTCTGATCGATCTAAAATATAAGCTGTACGATCAGGAACTGTTGCATGATTGAATAAGACATAATTCAAATATTCTTGATCTTTTGTAGCTTTCGTTCGGTGGTTGATCAAGCGAACAAAACTTTCTGTCGCCATCGTGCCCATTCCGCCTAAAATACTGAAAAAATTCTCCATGAACTAGCCTTCTTTCACATGAAAATACTTTTTGAATCTTGGAATATAGTTATGGAACATATATTTCATCAACAACCAGCGCTTGATTGACCGGTCTTTTTCATAAAACACAGTAGTACCGTAACGATTTTCTTTGATCATTTGCTCAGCTAGTTTTTTGTCTTCATTTTCCCTAGCATATTCTAAAAAGATTTTTTTGGGCACACCCATCCATAATCTTGCTTTATCTGATTGATTCGTTCCATAGGTCGTTTCAACAAAGGGTTTGTTGAACACTCGATCTTCTGTGACAAAACGAGCCAGATTCAAGCCGTTCAATGTCACAAAGAAACTGCTACGACCTTGTCTCAAATTGATTTCAAATAATTTATATTCTCCATCTCTAGGATCATACTTCATATCGAAATTGGCAAAGCCTGTATATTCGATTTTTTCCAAAAATGCCTTAATGGTTTGATAGATTTTTTCGTTATAATCTGGCATGATCACAACGTAATTACCAATCGATGCTGGTGTAGGATCTTCTAACAGTGGATGACCAAGACACATCATCCGAACTTGATGATCTTCATCTACATACGCATTTAGCACACGCATATTACTATCATCACCCGGGATAAAATCTTGTACAATCATTTCACTTTTATAACCGGCTTCGTATATCCGGCCTAAAATTAAATCGAACTCTTCTCTAGTCTCTAAAATAAAAGCTTTTTTTCTTCCTTCAAATTGGACAGAAAGATACTCCACACTGTTTGCAGGTTTCAAAGCAACTGGGAATTCAAAAGGCAATTCCTGTTCCAAATGTCCATTTACTAACATTTCTTCTCTGACGATCAATGTTTTAGGATACGGAAGATCATATTCTTCACAAACTTCATAAAAGCTTACTTTATTGATCAGTCTTTCAAATAAAGAATAATCAATATATGGACAGATAAAATATTCTGACAGCTCTTGTTTATGTTGGGAGATCAATTCTGCATATCCATCACCACAAGCAATCAAAAGATATTTTTTACTCTTATCAGAATATCTTTCTTTTGCCAAACGAAGCATCGTCTCGATAAATACAGGGTCTTTATCAAATCCTGGAATAACTTCTACATTGACAATTTTACTGTAGCGGGTAGGGGCTAACTGATCCGAAGCATATGCTTGGCAGATTTTGCCGTATGCTTCATTAAAAGAACGTGCCATACCATAAACGTTCATGTCGCTTCCTAATAATATAGGGATAAATTCTTCATTTTCAATACTGTTCATCATTATCTCTCACTTACTCATAATCTCTTGTTTTTCTTTTCCAACTACACAAGCAATATCATACCATAAAGAAAAAAGCAATCAAAGGAAACTCCTCCGATTGCTCAATTCTTTTTTGAACGGATTGAACTTATAGGAAGTTTTTATCTATACCAATCAGTGTAGAAAGAACTACCATGTAATGATTCTAGAACACTGATATTAATAAAACAAGCAAAAATTCATTTTTTTATGTTTTTTTAACTATCTCAGCTATCTATCCTCTTTATACCATTATTTTTTTCAAATAGTGACCTGTATAACTTTCTTTTACGTTAATGATTTCTTCTGGTGTTCCAGTCGCAAGGATCGTTCCTCCACCTTCTCCACCTTCTGGTCCTAAATCAATGATATAATCTGCTGTTTTGATTACATCTAGATTGTGTTCAATCACTAAAACTGTGTTACCAGCATCTACTAATCTTTGTAATACATGCAACAAGCGGGCGATGTCATCGCTATGAAGTCCTGTCGTTGGTTCATCTAGTATATAGAAATTCTTTCCATTAGAGATTTTGTGCAATTCACTGGCAAGTTTCATCCGTTGTGCCTCACCACCGGACAATGTCGTTGCTGGTTGCCCCATCGTCACATAACCTAAGCCAACATCAACAATCGTTTGCAGTTTGCGATGAATCTTTGGAATGTGCTTGAAGAATTCTACAGCATCTTCTACTGTCATTTCCAAAATATCAGCAATGCTTTTTCCTTTGTAATGCACTTCTAATGTTTCAGAGTTATATCGTTTGCCATGACATACTTCACAAGGAACATAGACATCAGGCAAAAAGTGCATTTCGATCTTAATAATTCCATCCCCGCGACAAGCTTCACAACGACCGCCTTTTACGTTGAAACTAAAACGCCCTTTCTTATAACCCCGCATTTTTGCCTCGTTCGTTTGAGCAAATAACCCACGGATATCATCAAATACACTTGTATAAGTCGCTGGATTACTTCTCGGCGTCCGGCCGATTGGGCTTTGATCGATATCGATGATCTTTTCGATACTTTCGTAGCCGGAAATTGTCTTGAATTTACCTGGCTTAGCAGAATTCTTATTTAATTTTTGCGCTAACGATTTCTTTAAGATACTATTGACCAATGTACTCTTTCCAGAACCAGACACACCTGTGACTGCTACAAATTCTCCTAATGGAAATTCAACACTAATATTTTTCAGATTGTTTTCTGAAGCACCAGTGATCTTGATTGCTTTCCCATTACCTTTGCGGCGTTCTTTTGGTACAGGGATTGATTTTTTCCCTGAAAGATATTTCCCTGTCAAAGAATTTTCATCATTAGCTACTTCTTCAGGAGTGCCTGCAGCCACGATTTGTCCGCCTTGTTCTCCGGCCCCAGGTCCGACGTCAATCAGATAATCTGCTGCCCACATCGTATCTTCATCATGTTCGACTACAACGAGGGTGTTGCCAAGATCACGCATTTTCTTTAATGAGCCAATCAGTCGATCGTTGTCGCGTTGATGCAATCCGATCGATGGTTCATCTAAAATATACAAAACTCCAGAAAGATTCGATCCAATTTGTGTAGCCAATCTGATTCGCTGCGCTTCTCCCCCAGATAATGTTCCGGAAGCGCGACTCAAAGTTAGATAGTCTAGTCCCACATTTTCCAAGAATGAAAGTCTGTCATTTACTTCTTTTAAAATCGGTTTGGCAATTACTTTCTCTTGTTCAGATAACGTTAAGTTTGAGAAGAAATCTACTGCTTTTTGAATAGACAACTCATTTGTTTGCCCGATATTCGTTCCATTGATTTGAACAGATAGAGCTTGGGGATTCAATCGATAACCTTTACATGTCTGACAAGTTAATTCTGTCATATAAAGACGCATTTGCTCACGCGTGAAATCACTGTTCGTATCATGATAACGACGCTCGATATTCTTTAATACCCCTTCGAAAGTCGTTTCTACATCGCGAACGCCACCAAAATCATTTTCATAATGGAAATGGAAAAGATCATCTGTCCCATTCAAGATGATCTCCTGATGCTCTTCCGGTAATTCTTCGAATGGTGTATCTAAATCGATACCGAAACTTTCACAAGCCTGCGCTAACATTTGAGGATAATACTGAGAGCTGATTGGATTCCATGGAACGATAGCACCTTGACTAAGTGTCTTCGTTCTATCTGGAATCACTAAATCTTGATCGACTTCTAATTTGACACCTAAACCATCACAGTCTGGACAAGCTCCAAAAGGCGCATTGAATGAGAACAGTCTTGGTTCTAGTTCGCCAACAGTAAATCCGCAATAAGGACAGGCATAGTGTTCGCTAAACAACATTTCTTCTTCACCGATCACATCAACCAGAGCATAGCCGTCTGCCAATCGCAGGGCCGCCTCTAAAGAATCAAATAGACGAGAACGAATCCCTTCTTTCACAATGATCCGGTCGATGACGATCGCGATATCATGTTTTTTGTTTTTCTCCAGCTCAGGCACTTCACTTAAATCATAGATCTCACCATCGACTCGAACGCGGACGTATCCCTCTTTTTGGATTCGTTCGAATATTTTTTTATGTTGTCCTTTTTTCTTTACCACGATCGGTGCCAACACTTGGATCTTTGTGCGCTCAGGCAAAGCCATTACTTGATCTGCCATTTGATCTACTGATTGACTGGTAATCTCGATATGATCGTTGGGACAAATCGGATGTCCTACACGTGCAAACAACAAGCGTAAATAGTCATTGATTTCCGTCACAGTACCTACTGTCGACCGAGGATTTTTACTTGTTGTTTTCTGATCAATAGAAATCGCCGGACTCAATCCGTCGATGCTATCTACGTCCGGCTTATCCATTTGTCCTAAAAACTGACGAGCATAAGCAGAAAGGCTCTCTACGTATCTCCGCTGCCCTTCAGCGTACAGCGTATCAAATGCTAGGGAACTTTTTCCAGAACCGGACAAACCTGTAACGACCACGAATTTATCTCGTGGAATCGTTACATCTATATTTTTCAAGTTATGGGCACGTGCACCGTGAATCGTAATTTTATCGTTAGCCATGTTGTCCTCCTACTTTGAAGCTTTTAATTCTAAAATCATATCTCGCACATTAGCGGCTGTTTCAAAATCCAATGCTTTCGCCGCATCTTTCATTTCTTTTTCTAATTTCATCAATAACGTATCTTTTTCTTCTTTCGTCATTTCTTCATACGAGACTTGTACCGCTTCTTTTGTATCATCTTCCGATTCTTTCGTAATAGAAATCAAATCTCGGATTTCTTTAATGATCGTTTTTGGAACGATCCCATGTTCTTCATTGTACTTCTGCTGAATCGTACGGCGTCTTGATGTTTCATCCATCGCTATACGCATAGAATCTGTTACTTTGTCTGCGTACATGATTACTTTACCTTCTTCATTCCGAGCAGCTCGTCCAATCGTTTGGACTAAGGAACGTTCACTACGTAAAAAGCCTTCTTTATCCGCATCCAAGATAGCAACAAGGGAAACTTCAGGTACGTCTAATCCTTCACGAAGCAAATTGATTCCAACTAACACATCAAATTCACCTAATCGAAGATCTCGAATGATTTCTGTTCGTTCCAGCGTTTTGATATCACTATGCAAATATTTGACTTTGATCCCTAATTCTTTGAAATAATCTGTAAGGTCTTCTGCCATTTTTTTCGTCAATGTCGTTACAAACACCCGCTGGTCTTTTTCGACTCGTTCATTTATTTCGCCTACTAGATCATCGATTTGTCCCATGATTGGACGAACTTCGATCACTGGGTCAAGCAGCCCTGTCGGACGGATGATTTGTTGGATAACGGTATCTGTTTGTTCATGTTCATATGGTCCTGGCGTCGCAGAGACATAAATGATCTGATTGACATGTTTTTCAAACTCTTCTAACCGAAGTGGCCGATTGTCTAAAGCAGATGGCAAACGGAAACCGTAATCTACTAGCATCTGTTTTCTCGCTCGGTCACCATTATACATTCCTCTGATTTGAGGCATGGTTACGTGCGATTCGTCCGCCACGATCAAAAAATCTTCAGGAAAGAAATCCAATAGCGTATAAGGCGGTTCACCTTCTTTACGTCCATCCATATGCCGAGAATAATTTTCAATTCCCGACGTGTAGCCCATTTCTAACATCATTTCAATATCGTAATTGGTTCGCTGTTCTAAACGTTGAGCTTCCAGAAGTTTGTTTTCATTTCGCAAGACAGTTAAACGCTGTTCTAATTCCGCTTTGATATTCGCTACGGCATGCTCCATATGTTCATCATTCGTCACAAAGTGAGTCGCCGGGAAGATTGCTACGTGTTCCGTTTCTCCTAAAACTTCACCTGTCAGTGCATTGACTTCTCGGATACGTTCGACCTCATCTCCAAAAAACTCCACACGTAAGGCACGTTCATCTCTTGAAGCCGGAAAAATCTCCACGACATCACCGCGCACTCGAAAACGACCGCGCTGAAAATCTATATCATTTCTTTCGAATTGGATACTGACTAAGTCACGAATCAACTGATTGCGATCTAGTTCTGTTCCCTGTCGAATCGAAACTACTTGTTTTTGGTACTCAAAAGGCGAGCCTAATCCAAAAATACATGAAACGGATGCAATGACGATCACATCATTTCTTTCTAATAATGAACTAGTAGCCGAATGTCGTAATTTGTCGATCTCATCATTTACACTTGAATCTTTTTCGATATACGTATCGCTTGAAGGCACATAAGCTTCAGGCTGATAATAATCATAATAAGAAACAAAATATTCAACAGCATTGTTAGGGAAAAATTCCTTGAATTCCCCGTACAGCTGACCAGCCAATGTTTTGTTATGGGCAATAATCAGTGTTGGTTTATTCACTTTCTCAATAAGATTGGAAATCGTATATGTTTTCCCTGTTCCAGTCGCACCTAATAAGATTTGTGCTTTTTTCCCGCCGACTACGCCATCCACTAATTGGTTAATCGCTTCAGGCTGATCACCAGCCGGTTGGTATTTCGAGACAAGCTCAAAGTGTTGGGAGGTATCTCTCTCAATCATTCTTCGTCCTCCTTTTCATTCATTCCTTTTCATTTTACGACCAATAAAAAGAAAAGGAAAGCAAAGGCATTCCTTAATAAAAAATTATACCACACCGAACATACTTTCGCCACTTTTTTATCTTATTATATATGTTACGTTTTATAACATAAAATGTTAGAAACTCGCATTTTTTTCATTTTTTCGAGCTTACAGTCTTGTCAGATTCAGCACTTTTCGCCTATAATAATAAAATATTGGAAATTTAGGAGGTTGATTATGAAAAGAAAGCATTTATTTCACTCATTTGTTTTCTTAATGACAGGACTTGTGACACTTGCGTTTGGTCATGTTGCACAAGCTGACAACACTACAACGGCAGAGTCAAGCACAAGCGAGACAATGCAAAAAATAGAGCCCAAAAAAGACGTATACGTAATTGCCAGTGACTCTGCTTTTGCTCCATTTGAATTTCAAAACGCAAAGGGCGAGTACGAAGGCATCGATGTAAAATTGATGGAAAACATCGCCAAACTGCAAGGATTTAACATCCGAATGGACTACCGTGGTTTCTCTGCTGCTTTGCAAGCTTTGGAATCAGGACAAGCAGACGGAATGATTGCCGGAATGACTGTAACAGATGAACGAAAGAAAAGCTATGATTTTTCTGATTCTTACTTTGATAGCGGGATCCAATTAGCTGTCAAAAAAGGAGATACTTCGATCAAGTCTTATGAAGATTTGAAAGGAAAAACAGTCGGAGCAAAAGTTGGTACCGAAAGTGCTGAATTTTTAAGCGACCATGAATCTGAATATGGCTATTCTATCAAATATTTTGATGCTGCTGATCAATTGTACGACGGGTTAAAAGTTGGCGCAATCGATGCAATGATGGATGATTATCCGGTAATCGGTTATGCGATCAAACAAGGACAAGAATTGGAAACACCGATCAAAAAAGAATCTGGCGGAAAATATGCATTTGCCGTTAAAAAAGGACAAAATCCTGAGCTTCTTAATATGTTCAATGAAGGATTGAAAGAATTAAAAAGAACAGGCGAATACGATAAGATTATTAAAGAATATGTAGCGGATGGTTCAGAAACTTCCAGTGAGTCTTCCACTGCTGATGAATCAACATTTCTTGGACTTATCCAAAACAACTATCAAGCATTGTTGAAAGGACTTTGGAGAACAATTCTCCTAACTTTGATCTCCTTTGCTTTGGCTATAGTAATCGGTGTGATTTTTGGATTATTCAGTGTAGCACCAATACGCGCTCTTCGCACAATTGCTAGTATTTATGTCGATATCATCCGAGGAATTCCAATGATGGTTCTTGCGTTCTTTATTTTCTTTGGGTTGCCTGGTATCGTTGGATTTACGATTCCTGACTTCCTTGCTGGTGTTATCACCTTGACTCTTAACGCAAGTGCTTATATCGCAGAGATTGTTCGAGGCGGGATCAACGCCGTTCCTGTCGGACAAATGGAAGCTTCCAGAAGTTTAGGTCTTTCTTATAATCGGACAATGCAAAAAATCATTTTGCCGCAAGCGATACG
This sequence comes from Enterococcus sp. FSL R5-0957, assembly GCF_038008005.1. Classification (NCBI taxonomy): domain Bacteria; kingdom Bacillati; phylum Bacillota; class Bacilli; order Lactobacillales; family Enterococcaceae; genus Enterococcus; species Enterococcus sp. FSL R5-0957. The sequence continues at coordinate 1,054,905 of NZ_JBBOYG010000001.1, read as the reverse complement.
CATCATGATCCCATCATTCGTCAATCAGTTCGTTATCTCATTAAAAGACACAACGATCATTTCCGCAATCGGTGTAGTCGAATTGCTGCAAACTGGTAAGATCATTGTTGCACGTACAACACAAAGTACGTATGTTTACTTGATCATTGCGGTCATGTACTTGATTTTGATCACAGCATTGACAAAATTAGCAAAAGTTTTAGAAAAGAAGGTGAAGTAAGATGGCAGAAAAAATCTTAGTTGAGCATTTAGTCAAAAAATACGGCGATAACACAGTATTAAACGACATCAATGTATCCATCAACGAAGGAGATGTCGTCTGTATCATTGGCCCTTCAGGTTCAGGAAAAAGTACATTCTTGCGTTGCTTGAATCGTTTAGAAGAACCTTCTGACGGTGAAATTATTATTGATGGCGCCCACTTGATGGATAAAAGCACAGATATCAACTTGGTGAGACAACATATCGGAATGGTATTCCAACACTTTAACCTATTCCCTCATCTTTCTATTTTGGAAAACATCATTTTAGCACCGATGGACCTGAAGAAAGAATCTAGAGAAGAAGCAGAGAAAAAAGCAATCAAATTACTGCAGACAGTTGGTCTAGAAGATAAAAAAGATATGTATCCTGAAATGCTTTCTGGTGGACAAAAACAGCGTGTGGCTATTGCTCGTGCTCTAGCGATGAACCCTGACATCATGCTTTTTGATGAGCCTACTTCTGCACTCGATCCTGAAATGGTCGGTGATGTCTTGAACGTCATGAAAAAGTTAGCAGAACAAGGTATGACGATGGTTATCGTTACGCACGAAATGGGGTTCGCTAAAGAAGTGGCCAATCGCGTCATGTTCATTGACGACGGAAACTTTTTAGAAGACGGAACGCCTCAACAAATCTTTGAAAATCCGCAAAATGAACGGACAAAAGATTTCTTGAATAAAGTATTAAATATTTAATAAAAACCAAAAATGCACGGTCGCCATGAAGGGACCGTGTATTTTTATCTTCTTATTTTCTCACCTAATCGTATCATCAGCCGCATCGCTTGTTTTCCTGCACAAACAAGCAATCGCTCTACCTGTTCCATCGCATAAGAAAGTACCATCGGTTCATTGATGATATCAAGTACATAGTCGATACCACCCTCACTTAATTGAGCTTGATTTTTCTTCTCCATATTATGTAGTTGTGGGACAACTTTCTGACAATCAGCAATTGTGTCAAGAACGGATCAATCCTTTATTGGAGTTGCTCGAAAGGATCTTCTCTTATTACGGACAGGCTTTGTTCACTGTACATAGACAACAAATCATTATCCTAGTCAATCGGATTTCCAGAGCCTCATTGCTATCATTGCTTGACAAAATCCAGACAAAGTTTAATAAAATTTATCAGTTACAGCTAAACTTTGGAATTGGGTCGCTTTGTTATACAGAGCAAGAGACACCGCAATCTTTCCTTCATGCCCAACACGCTGTGAACGGATAACTTTCCATCAATCTGTGAACGAGATCCGCTTTTTTGAAGATTTAGACCTCGGGATCATTTTACCAGCAATCCCGTCAGATCAACGAACATTATATGTAAAACGTATTTTGAAAAGCCTGACAGAAGAAGAAGTACATTTGTTCAAGAAGACTTTGGCATGCTTCAGTAAAAATAACGGAAGCATCAAAAATTGCTCAGAAGAATTATTTATTCATAAAAACACCTTGCAATATCGATTGAACAAGTTCCATTCTCTCACTGGTTATACCCCTAGAAACTATGACGATTATCATATTCTAAAGCTGGCTTTTTTGTTGGTACAAACATGACAACTACAAAAAAACCAGGCGAACATATGATTGTTCGTCTGGTTTTTAATTATCTTAATTGTCAAATTAAGTTAGACAAATCATCAATACTTACGTAACTCAAAAATACTTCCAAAGGTGTTCGATAATTCAGTGATTTTCTAGGAATATTATTTCGTTTCGATGCGACAGATTGAATAAAAGATTCATCTACTGAATTGAAATCCATAGATTTCAATAAACCATCTCTACGTAACAATCCGTTAGAATTCTCGTTTAGGCCTCTTTGAGACGGCGTTCCTGGATCAGCGAAATAAATGGCAATATCATTGGCATTACTGATCTGTTTCCAATTTGAAAATTCCTTTCCACAATCAAAAGTGATGGATTTGAATAGATTTTTCGGTACAGATTCAAACCAATGATTTAATTTGTTTTCAATATCAATCGCTTGTCTACCACACGGTTTCAATGTGATGATAACTTTTGATAATCGCTCAACTAAGGTAATTACAGCACTTTTATGTTTCAAACCTACGATAGTGTCACCTTCAAGGTGACCAAACTCATTTGAGAATTGGCTATAATCTTTTTCACGTTCATGAATAGAGCGACGGAAAGCTTGTTTTCCACGTCTTTCTTGATGTCCATTTGGTTTACGCTTGCCTTTCATCGGTAAGTCAGAAGGATTAAATAGCCCCTTTTTGAACATACGATAAATGGTACGAGCAGAACAACGAATAGGAAACGCTGCACGACCAACAATCACATCGGGTGTCCATCCTTGAACAACCTTTCTTTGAATATATTCTGATTGTTCCTCAGGTAAAACAAGCGGGCGTCTACCACAGTTTGATTTGTTTTTCTTATACTGTTGATAGTACTCTAAGGCTGATTTTCCTTGCTTGAAGAACAGGTATACTTTATGGATCGTTTGTCTTGAACGATTCAAGCAATGCGCAGTTTTCGCAACAGATTGATTTATTTTGAAATAAGACTCTATCATTACAAGTTCATCCGTTGTAAGATGGGTATAGGTCATTTGTACTCACTCCTTATAATTCTTTGGACGGAACTATTTTGAGTGTAGCACAAATGACTTTTTTAGTTGTCTAGCTTAATTTTACAATCGGCGTTATTAATGACTTAGCGTTTTTACTAGAAAAACTACTTCCGCTTTTTCCCACCAAAAGCATCTTTAAACTTATCGAAGAAACCGTCTTCTTGCTGTTCTTCAACTTTGATGCCGCCAGCTTCAGCGAATGCACGTAATGCTTCTCTTTGTTGTTCATTTAGATTTTTCGGTGTGATCAGTTTTACTTTGACATGTTGGTCGCCTGTTGCACCACCACGTAACTTCGGAGCGCCTTTTCCACGTAAACGGAAGTTCGTACCTGTCTGTGTTCCAGCAGGGATCTTCAATTTCACATCTCCATGGACAGTTGGTACTTGAACTTCATCCCCCAAAGCTGCTTGTACAAAACTTAAAGGCAATTCATAGTAAATTTCAGAACCTTCACGATCAAAGATATCACTTTCTTCTACACGGAAGACCACATACAAATCACCAAATGGTCCGCCGTTTTCTCCAGCTTCTCCTTGACCAGCTAAACGCATTTGTTGTCCTTCTTCTACACCAGCTGGTACATTCACTTTAACTGAATGTGCTTTCTTCTCATGTCCTGAGCCATGACAGGTTGGACAAGGTTCTTTGATTTCTTTCCCTGTGCCATGACAAACATCACAAGTTTGACGGCTCATCACTCGTCCAAGTGGTGTTTGGCGTTCTACATTGATCGTACCTGCACCATGACATTTATGACAAGTAGTTGGTTGTGTGCCTGGTTTTGCACCGTTCCCACCACAAGTATGACAGATTTCTTCCCGATTATACTTGATTTCTTTTTCTACACCAAAAATCGCTTCTTCAAAAGACAAGTCGACCGTATATTGCAAATCAGCACCTTGACGAGGCGCATTTGGATCGACTGACCGACCGCCTCCTCCAAAGAAAGAGTCGAAGATATCTTCAAAACCACCGAAGCCGCCACCAGAGAAGCCGCCGAATCCACCACCAGCTCCACCAGCACCGTAATTTGGATCTGTGCCTGCATGCCCGTATTGGTCATATGCAGCGCGTTTTTGCGGGTCACTTAAAATCTCATATGCTTCTGATACTTCTTTGAATTTTTCTTCCGCATCAGGTTCTTTATTGATGTCAGGATGGTATTTTTTCGAAAGCTTACGATAAGCTTTCTTTATTTCATCTTCTGATGCTCCTTTTGAGAGCCCTAAGACTTCATAATAATCACGTTTTGTTGCCATAGGCTTTCCTCCTATTGGTTCTCATCATTTTCACGTCGCTTGTTATCATATCATATTTTGTTTGAAACAAAAACCGATACTTCAAACTAATTTTCAAAAGAAAAAGCCAAAGTAGCAACTTTGGCCTTCTCTCGAAATTCAGTGAACTGATTATTTATCGTCGCCATCGACTTCTTCAAAATCAGCATCAACGACATCATCTGCTCCGCCTTGAGCTGCTTCTGGGTTTTCTTGAGCTTGTTGTTGTGCCGCTTGTTCGTATAGTTTAACAGTCAAGTTTTGAACGATTTCGTTCAATGCATCGCGTTTAGTTTTCATTTCTTCGATGTTGTTTGCTTCAACAGCGGCTTTCAATTCATCGCGAGCTGTTTCTGCTTTTTTCACTTCTTCTTCGTCCACTTTGCCTTCTAATTCTTTCAATGTTTTGTCCACAGAGAATAGCAATGCATCTACATCATTACGTAGGTCAACTTCCTCTTTACGAGCTTTATCTGCTTCTGCATTTGCTTCTGCATCTTTTACCATACGTTCGATTTCTTCGTCTGTTAGACCTGAAGAAGATTTGATCGTGATTTTTTGTTCTTTTTGTGTACCTAGATCTTTCGCAGATACATTTACAATCCCGTTTTTATCAATATCGAATGTTACTTCGATTTGTGGAATACCACGAGGAGCTGCTGGAATATCTGTCAATTGGAATCTTCCTAGAGTTTTGTTGTCAGCAGCCATTGGGCGTTCACCTTGTAATACATGGATGTCTACTGCTGGTTGATTATCTGCCGCAGTTGAGAATACTTGTGATTTACTTGTTGGAATCGTTGTATTGCGGTCAATCAATTTAGTGAACACTCCACCCATTGTTTCGATACCTAATGACAATGGTGTAACGTCAAGTAAAACAACATCTTTCACATCACCAGTGATCACGCCACCTTGGATAGCAGCACCCATAGCAACTACTTCATCAGGGTTAACTGATTTGTTTGGTTCTTTTCCTGTTTCTTTACGTACTGCTTCTACAACTGCAGGGATACGAGTAGATCCACCGACTAAAATAACTTCGTCGATTTCTGATTGTGATAAACCTGCATCTTTTAGCGCTTGACGTACTGGTACTTTTGTACGTTCTACTAAGTCAGCTGTTAATTCATCAAATTTTGCACGTGTCAATGTCATTTCCAAATGCAATGGTCCAGATTCTCCTGCTGTGATAAATGGCAAGCTGATTTGTGTGCTTGATACGCCAGATAAATCTTTTTTCGCTTTTTCAGCAGCGTCTTTCAAGCGTTGTAAAGCCATTTTGTCTTGAGACAAGTCAATGCTATTTTCTTTTTTGAATTCTGCTACCATGTAGTCGATGATTTTGTTATCAAAGTCGTCCCCACCTAGATGGTTGTCGCCAGCTGTTGACAATACATCAAAGACACCGTCTCCTAGTTCAAGGATAGATACGTCAAAAGTACCGCCACCAAGGTCGAATACTAAGATTTTTTCGTCGCGATCTGTTTTATCTAAACCATAGGCAAGAGCAGCTGCAGTTGGTTCATTGACGATACGTTCTACTTCTAGACCAGCGATCTTACCAGCATCTTTTGTTGCTTGACGTTGTGCATCATTAAAGTAAGCTGGCACAGTGATAACTGCTTTTTCGACTTTTTCACCTAAATAGTCTTCTGCAAATCCTTTGATATATTGAAGGATCATTGCTGAGATTTCTTGTGGTGTATATGATTTACCTTCTACATCTACTTTGTAACCTGCTTCACCGATATGGCGTTTGATTGATGAAATCGTATTTGGGTTTGTCACAGCTTGACGTTTTGCAACTTCCCCTACTTGGATTTCTCCATTTTTGAATGATACAACAGAAGGTGTTGTACGGTTTCCTTCTGGGTTAGCGATGATTTTTGCTTCGTTTCCTTCCAATACTGCTACTGCAGAGTTAGTCGTACCTAAGTCAATACCGATAATTTTACTCATAATTAACGTCTCCTCCTTTAATTGAAAGTGTAAGTTTTATATCCGCACAATTATTGTGCAACAATGACCATAGTTGGTCTTAACACGCGATCATGTAATTTGTAGCCTTCTTGTAGTACTTCTACAATCGTATCGGCTGGTGTATCTTCAGTCGCTGGAACAGTTTGTACTGCTTGATGAAGATTAGGATCAAAGGCTTCTCCTTTAGCAGGGATTTTTTCAATTCCTTCTTCTTCCAGTGCGTTACGCAAACTTTCCAAGACCATTTCCACGCCTTTTTTCAAACCTGCCCCTTGATCATCTGACACTTCTGTGGCTAATGCACGTTCCAGGTTGTCAATTGATGGAAGTAATTTTTTGGCTAAATCTTGTGAACGGTATTTTTGTAATTGCTCACGCTCATTTTTTCCTCGATTTGCCATATTTGCGATTTCAGCACGAGCCCGCAAGTATTTATCTTCCATTTCTTCTAACTCAGCTTTTAATTTCGCTGTTTCGAATTCTTCCGCTTCAGCTTCTGAAATACCCGAATCTTCTGCAGCTTCGACATCGATTTCCGGTTCTGGCTGAGCATCTGTCATTTCTTTATCTAGTTCTTCTTGATTTTCTTTCACGATACAGTCTTCCTTTCATTATTCAGTCAGCTGTTTGATTGCTCTTACTAAGAAAGAGAGAACGATCAGCTGCAAATAGCTTCGTTATTCACATTACGAGTTTGACAAGTCAAGCGAATGGTAGTAATCAGCAAGTTTAGCTGCTAGTTCTCTTCGATAAACATCGACTAGACCGAACATCCGAGAATAAGGCATACTAGTAGGCCCTAACAAGGCTATTGTACCACTTCCATGACCATCTATCTCGTAACTTGCTTGAATCATACTCATATTCTGCAATAAATCATTGCCTAATTCAGCACCAATCTTGATATGAATATTGCTATCCATCGGAGTGATCATTTGTGTAAGTCCGTCTGAGTCTTTCATAAAAGAAAACATCGATTTGAACTGATCAAGATCTTGACGGGGCTCATAATCCAAGAGATTCATTTGTCCACTGACATAAACCTTATCTTCAAAAACATGACCAAGAACGGTGTCAAATAACTGAGACATCCCTTCTGTCGTTTGGAAATATTTATGAAGAATCATCGGAATCTCCGTACGAAGTTTATGGTACACCGTCATCAGAGGATCTCCGACTAGACGGTCGTTTACAATCTGTACCATTTTTTCTAGTTCCTGACTTCCCATATATTCGGGAAGAGTGAACACTTGGCTTTCTACATTCCCCATATCTGTTACGACGATAGCAATAATCTGTCGATTATTCAAGGGTACGATACGAAAGCCAGTCAGTCGGCGGTCTTTTATTTCAGGTCCCAATGAAAAAGTCGTATAGCTTGTCAGCTCAGATAATATCTCAGCAGATTGCTTAATAATCTCATTGATTTCATGAAATTCTCTGCCTAGAGACTGACGAATCAGTAGCAAATCATCTTCTGCTACGCGAGCAGGTTTTAACAAATGATCCACGTAATAACGATAGCCTAAAGCAGATGGAATCCGCCCAGAAGAAGAGTGAGTCTTCAACAGCAATCCTTCATTTTCTAATGCTTTCATATCATTGCGAATCGTTGCTGAGCTGGCCTTGACTCCCTCAGACATCAATGTTTTGGAACCAACGGGCACGCCACTACTCGTATAGTGTTGGATGATCAGACGTAAAATGTCGTTTTGTCGCTTTGTTAACATCTTCCTCACCTATCATTAGCACTCATATATTCTAAGTGCTAATCCACTTATAAATATAGCAAGAAGCCCTTCTCCTGTCAAGAGAAAGACTCCATTTTTTAGCACTCTAAACACAAGAGTGCTAACTCTAAATAATTGATGTAAATCCAGTTATATCAACGTTTCAATAGTCCTTTATTGTATTTTTGAACTTTTTTTATTTAAATTCAGATAAAAAACAAATATTCTTTAAACTATTTTTCAAACAAAAAGCGCTCAAACACATTGTTCCCCAAAAAGGTCCCTCTTGGTGTCAAATAAACACGGTCTTCTTCATTAACAAGTAATCCTTCTTGCTCTAATTCCCTTAGCACATCACCGTACACCGATTCAATTGTTTTTTGATAGCGATCATAGAAATGTTTTTTAGTAATCCCTGTTTTTTTTCTTAGTCCTAAGAACATTTCTTCTTCTATTTGATTTTTTCGTGTCAATTTTTCTTCTTCCAATACCGGGCGTTCATTTGCTCGTAATGGGCGTAAATAGTGTTGGATTGGTCCTTTGTTGCGGTAACGAATATCTCCAAGATAACCGCTAGCACCAGCTCCAAACCCAAAATAGTGGTCATTGTTCCAGTACATGAGGTTATGTTGAGATTCATGTCCGGAGAGCCCAAAGTTACTTATTTCATATTGGTGACGTCCATGCTTTTCCATTGCTTCAATCGTCTCTTCAAACATTCTGGTTTCCGTTTCCTGATCAGGCAGTTCGAGTCTTCCTTGTCGTACCCAGTTCATGAACATTGTTTTGTTTTCGAGGATCAATGAGTACAAAGAATAGTGAGGCAGATCCAAAGCCAAAGCTTTTTCCAAAGTATCCAGATATCCTTCTAGTGTTTGTCCCGGTAATGCATAAATCAAATCGATGCTTACATTGGTAAAATTTTCTGCTTCTAAAAATTGCATAGTTTGATACACATCTTCTGCGGTGTGTTTACGTCCAATTTTTTTCAATAAGCGATTATCAAATGTCTGCACTCCCATGGATAAACGATTGACGCCATAGTTTTTCATTACTTGAAGTTTTTCACGGGTCAAATCACCTGGATTCGCTTCTACAGTAAACTCATTACCATTTTGAAAAGGCAGGATCTCTCTAGCACCTGATAATAGTCGATCAAGTTGTTTAGCAGATAAAGAAGTTGGTGTTCCGCCTCCTACATAAAGTGTTTCCAAACTCGCTGTAGGATGACTTTCCAGCATTAATCTCATTTCATTCAGCAGCATTTCCACATACTCATCTACTGGCTGCCCTTCTAAAAAAACTTTATTAAAGTCACAGTAATAGCAGATATGCTCGCAAAATGGGATATGAATGTACGCAGAAACCTTGTTTTCTGCGGGATTTATTGTTTCTATCATTGAAATTCTTTCTCCTTACGTCGAAAAGTCGTGCCTGTTTTCGACCTTCTTAAAATCGCGTTCAAGCACCAACTCATTGAAATAAGCCGCATATTTAGAATCAAGGAAACCTAGCTCTAAAAATGCTTGCTTATTGTCATCGGAGCTACACGGTGCTTTTACAGCCTCTCGATAAACGGTAATCGCAAAGCTGACCTTCGGCATTAAGTCAAAATCTGCAAAAATATGAAAAGCTATTTTCACAGATTCCTCCTTAAGTGCTCAGACCACAACGCTTTGCTTACAACCTCTCATATACGCATACTAAACGTATTTGGCGAACAAATCCACTAAAAAATCCAAGAATCGACTTCTTGGATGATTTTTTCTTTCATTAAACTGGTTACCTAGTTATATATTTCTAGGGTTGTTTTCATGTCTGAGTGCCCGATATGATTTATTTTTCGTTTCTATAATTACTTTTTGCCTTCCAGTTTCTTTTAATATTGTACTCAAGCAAGTGGGAATTGGTTCTTTTGTCATCCATGTATGCAAAATGTTATAATGCTGGTAAACAAAAATGATTACCTGTCATTTTTATTTAGTTCGTATTTAATTAAGTTGACTGTCTGTATACTCTGTCTAAAACTTAAGAATTGTTGTTTTCGCTGTCGCTACCCAATTTTAATGAATGTCTGTAGGTTAAAACTGTTGTCCTTGTTATAGATAGTAAAGGAGAGCTTGAAAATGAAAACTGCGATTACGTTTCTATTAGAGGAATATGCCGATTGGGAAGGTGCTTATATTACTAGCACACTAAACCAAAATGAGAAATGGCAAAACAAAACTGCTTCTATCCAATCAGAGGTCGCTTCCATTGGAGGATTAAAAACAAAAATCGATTACTTAATCGAACAAATACCTGAAAAAGTTGACCTCTTTATTATGATCGGTGGCAATTCATGGGACATAAAAAATCATCATTTATATCAAATAATCGATAAATTGTTAAAAACAGACGTACCAGTAGCTGCTATTTGTGGGGCAGTTGATTATTTAGCTCAGAGCGGATTATTGCAAGGTTACAAACACACCGGAAATGCGCAATTTCCTTGGTTAGAATCGGAAAATTATCAGAATAAAGAAGATTTTATAGAACAACAAGCTGTGAAAGATCGTAATTTGATTACTGCGAATGGAACGGCTCCTATAGAATTCACAGACTTGATTCTTCAAGCAGTCCATTTTGAAACAGAAGAAATAAGAGAAAAAACGATTCGTCTATACAAACTCGGATTCTATGATTACTATAAAAAGTACGGATATCCTTTCTCCTAATCATTCTCTTCAATTAAATACTCCTTATCAATAGTGTGACAAGTAATTTTACTGATGATTATTTGTCACACTTTTTCTGACATTTATCAAAGAAGATACACTCTATTTATATTCATAGACAAGGTTTTACGGATTCAAAAATTCAGGATTATGCTATACTGGTATTAAAAAAATAATGAGGTATTTTATATGAAAAAGTTAGGTTTTATTTTATTGATGGTCTCTTTATTCCTTGTAGGATGTACGTCTCCTAGTAAAGAAAATAGTGATCCATCTGCGACCACAGACAAAAGTTCAATCAGACAAACCAGTTCAGCTGAAAAATCAAGTACTCAGAAATCAGCTTCTACTGAAACGAATACATCTTCAACAAGCAGTAAAGTCTCAGAGTGGATTTGAGTCAATATCTTGGACACATTTTAGTAGAGACGGTTAAGCCATTTTTTCTTTTGCTAATTCTTCAAATTCCTGTGGGGTTAGATAGTGAATCGAGCTATGGATTCGATTTCGGTTATAAAATCCTTCAATGTAGCTAAATAGCGCTCGATTTGCTTCTTCAAAATCTGAGTAGCTAGTCGTGTAGACTTCTTCTTTTTTCAATGAGGCATGGAAAGATTCGATTCCAGCATTATCATAAGGTGTTCCTTTTCTACTATAAGAATGCCTTATTTTGTTGGTTTTAAGCCATTGTTCCACTTCTCTTGCTGTGTATTGGCTGCCCAAGTCAGTGTGTAGAATCATTCCTTCTGGAATGTGATAATGTATTTTTGCTTTATTCAATGTTTGAATGACACAATCCACAGTCATTCGTTTTGAAAATGTATAACTAATAATTTTTTTCGTGTGTAAATCCATGATTGAAGATAAGTAACACCAACCATTTTTCTTAGTAGGAATGTACGTAATGTCAGCTGCCCATTTCTCACAGATCGTTTCAGTAGAAAAGTCCTGATTTAAGAGATTCTCTTTTGAAATGATCGGTTTATTAGACCTTTGAGGTCTATATTTTTTAACTACAATCGACCTTAAATTTAATTGTTTCATTAGCTTTTGGACATGTTTAAGAGATACTGAAATCCCTTCTTTTAATAAAACTTGATGGATCTTTGTGGCACCATAGCGTTGTTTATTCGTAAAAAAAATTGTTGAAATCTTCTTTTTCAACTTATTATTTCTGATTTCTGTAGCTGTCAACGGTTTATTCTTATAAAAATAATAGACACTTCTAGGGATTTCTAATAACCGACACAACAAAGAAACAGTGTAATCCTTACACCATTTTTCAATAAATTGAACAAGCGAATTTAGGTTTTCCGAGAGAATATGGCTGCGGCTTTTTTTAAGATTTCAAGTTCCTCATTTAAACGAGCATTTTCTTTTCTCAGTTCAGCTACTTCTTTTCCAGTCAGTCCTGTGGACTGATCAGGTAAATATAAATTCTTCCATTTGTAAATCGTTGCTTCAGATAAGCCATATTCTTTCGCTAACCCTCGAACAGAACGTCCAGTTTGATTCAGTTCAACAATCATTTGTTTAAAATTTTCTTCATATCGGGTCATAAAAATTCATCCTCTCGTAGATAAGTTTAATTTATTCTTGTCTCTACGAAAAGCTGTCTAAGATTTGATACTAACACCATTTTGGTTGTAGAGCATCAAAATCGACAAAATCGAGAATCTCAATCAATAATTCTCCTCCCCAAGACGGAAAGATCATTTGGATATTTTCATCTTGTATCATTTGATTGAATTCATCTGCTCGTTTTCTTGCTGGACCTGATTTTTCCTTATCTTGCGTCCAAAGCGTCTTTCCAGTAACTACTTGGAAAGATTTTTCTTCCATTCTCTTTAAAGCTGATTCGAGTAACGAATGGTGTTCCTCTGATACGCCTGAGGATGGTGCAGTAACCCCAATCGTTGCATTTCTTTCTAATAATGGATAACTTATCATGTTGCTTCACCTCCAAGTATGCACTATTTTACTTGGTTAATTGTTTTTTTCGTTTGCCGGCATCAAAAATATCGGCATCTCAAGTAGCTGGATGATTTTGTTTAAGTCAACCGTTTGGATGACCATCGTTTGATCTGGTCTACCTGGTGCAAAAACAAGTTTTTCATTTGATAAGAGCTCTTCATCAATAATAATCGGAATCTGTTTTTCATAACCAAACGGAGAAACAGCGCCCTGCTTTTGTCCCGTTTGTTCTTCCATGCGTTCTGATGAAACAATAGAAAGCCTTTTACCGACGATCTTCCCTAATGCTTTGAAATCCGTTTGTTTCGTAGTAAAAGTCAGATATACGTAGTTATTATCTTTTTTATCTTTTAAGAATAAGCTTTTGGTCTCTGTACCTGTAAATCCTTGTTCTTTCTTTATTACCAAAGCATCTTCATTTGTATAAATGGCTCGATGATGATACAACTCAAAATATATATTTTCGTGTAAGAATTTCTTTGCCAAGTCAATCATTTTTATGTCTCTTTTCTATTTTATTATTTGAGACATCTTATCATATAAATATAGCGGTTACAACATTACTTGTGTTTTGTTCGTTTTTTATACATAACTATTGTTTTTCTGGTAAAATAAATCAAACCACTTAATGGAGGCGTTTTAGAATGGAAAAATTTCAGCCGATCATCAATCAGATCAAAGAAAAAGAACATCAACAAAAGATCAAAGACCTTTTTGCTAAGATAACAGAAACGTATCCCCAGCTAGACACAACTGTAAAATGGAACCAACCTATGTTTACTGACCATGGTACCTTTATTATTGCATTTAGTTTTGCTAAAAATCATTTTTCTATCGCACCGGAAAAAGCAGCGATTCGTGCCCTTGAAAAAATATCCAAGAAGCAGGCTACGTATATACGGATAACGTCATCAAAGTTCCTTGGAAAAGTGTAATCAACTGGGAATTGATTGAACAATTGATTTCATTTAATATTGAAGATAAAAAAGGTCATGATAAATTTTGGCGATAAAGCTTTATACGAATAAACCCTTTACTGGCGAGGAAACTATTCATCACCTTATACAGGTTTTGTTCAATCCTATCCTTTTTATCATCCCTGGTTAAACACTTAATTTACAAAGTATCTGCTATTTTTATAAGGAGTCTTTCTTGTGCTGAAAAAAATCACTGATTGAATGGCTTTGAATTTTCCACTTAGTAAAATTATTTTTTCAGCAATTTTCCTGCAAAACTTTTGAATAAGGAAAAAATACGAGAAAATATCAGCGATCTTTCATAATACTGCCCATTATTTTCAGGTATATTTAAATATAATATCACTTTAGGAGAGAAGGAATTTCTTTAGAGAAAGAAAAGTTAGAATTTTCTGACTTGATTTTTACAATGACCTTAATTAAAATCGTTCTTTCTACATTTCGTGATTAAGCAAATATCAACTAAGTCAGTAGAACCATTCACATAGGAGGGTGAACATTGAAAGATTTTTACTCAGTAAATGAATTAGCCGAACAATTAGGTGTTACTACACGTTCTATCAGAAATTATCTTCATGAAGGAAAACTAAAAGGAACAAAGGTTGGCGGGCAATGGAAATTTTCTGAACGTAATCTTTTTGAGTTCCTTTACGGAGATCAAGCAGAGGAAGCAGCAAAAGAAATGCAGCGATTCATGCTAAATGCACCAATCACGATGCGTTTCAACCTTCAGTATCGTGATTTTACAGCAATCAATCAATTCCGAGAACAATTAGTCCAGTACCATAACGATGTTTACGCAAATAAAAAAGACCGTCTTTTACAATACGATCTTTATAAAGACAATCATGCGGAGATACTAATCGGTGGTAACTTCAATTATGTCGTAAACTTTAGTCAATGGATCAATGAAAAATTATTGATCCAGACAGATATTTCTCTTGTATCTTAAACAATTAAAAAGCGCTAGAAATTCCAGAGATGTTGGAAATTCTAGCGCTATTTTTTTATAAGTACTTACTGTTTGGTTCAAACAAATATTTTTTTAATAAATGAGATTTTACCATCTTTATCCTCAAATAAAGACCGTGACCATGCTTCCTACTACGATCAGCAATAATCCGATAATCGTTAATTTTTTTTCTTTTGGTGTCTTATTTTCATGCAGGATGTACATACCGCCTAATGTAGAGATAACTACGTTTAGCTGTGTAATGATATATGCAGTAGCAACCCCATTTTCATTTGCTGAAAAAATATAAGCCAATGCTGACACACTAAAGATGGCTCCAACGATCGTTGCTTTCCAACTCTTGTCTTCAGAAAATGCGGTTGGTTTACGGAAAATCACATAAATCACTGCCCCTAAAAAGACACCGATCATTTGCGGAAAGAAAATGGAAAGTCCGCTTGCATCAACTAGTTTAGGCAATGCACTGTATACCCAATAACCAATACTTGTTGATGCTAATAGACTAATTCCTTTTGTGATACCGCCTTTTTTTCCAGGATCATCACTGATTGCCGTTAAAGCAGAACCAAATACAAGAAGAATGATTGCTGCTGCTCCAATGATTTTCCCCATACTTCCAGACCATTCTCCAAAAGCGAAGACACCAATCAACGAGGTTCCGACTAACTGTAATGCAGTCGAAATTGGCATCGTTTTAGAAACACCAATCAAGTTGAAAGATGTATACTGTCCTGTTTGTCCAATAACCCAAAATGCACCAGAAAGTAAACTAATCAAAAATGTAGTCACTGAAATACCAGCTGGAGAAGCGAATAATTGAACGAGTAAGCCGACAAGCACCGCTCCAATACCAGTTCCTAATATCTCATTTGTTGGTCTGCCACCAATCTTTTTCAAAATCAGTGGCTGGATCCCCCAGCCAACTGCCGGGATCAATGCAATCAATAAACCCATTTTTATTCACCCTTATCCTTTTCCACCTTGGAAAGAAGGATATAAAGTCATCCCACCATCTGCAAATAGTGTAATACCTGTAACATAACTGGATTCGTCTGAAGCCAACCATGCAGCTGTCGCCGCTATTTCTTTTGGTTCACCTACGCGTCCTAGTGGGATCATACTTTCCAAGAGTTCTTTTTGTTCAGGATCATCAAATTTTGCCGCATTAATAGGTGTACGGATAGCGCCAGGGCCTATACTATTGATTCTGATTCCCTTCGGTGCATACTCCATTGCTACCGTTTCGGTAAATAATTTTACCCCGCCTTTTGAAGCAGCGTAATGAGCAAACGTTGGCCATGGGATCTGTTCATGAACAGAAGACATATTGATGATATTTCCTTTTTTATTATTCTCTGTAAAGTAATTTAAAGCCGCTTTCGTTCCGATAAAAACGCCAGTCAAATTGACTTTTAACACTCTTTCCCAATCTTCAAGGCTAAGTTCATGGGTTGGATGCTGATTTTCCATCCCAGCATTATTAACCCAAACGTCCAGTGTCCCAAAATTTTCTAAAGCCGTATCAAGTAAACGCTGTATTTCTTCTTCAGAACTGACATCTGCTTGTACAGAGACTGCTTTTCCGCCTGCCTCTTCGATTGCTTTGACTGCTTTTTCTGCTCCTTCTTTATCCGAGTTATAGTTGACAACTACATTCATTTTTTCTTTCCCGAATCGTTGAGCAATCGCTGTTCCAATCCCCTTTGAGCCACCAGTTACTACTGCGACTTTGTTTTCTAATTCCTTATACATAGTACCCACTCCTTTTTCATACCTAAACCTGTTATTACGGATAACTTTTATTTCCGTCTTAAAGTGAGTGTACACCAAGATATATAGTCTAAAGCAAATGATACGCTCTAGCAATCGTTTTCATGAATTGCTAGTGTCCTTTTATTTCTATAAAGAAAGAGGTTGTGACAGAAGTGGTCAGCTTCAAGAAATTTCGGCTTATTTCCGAAGAAGCTACTTCTGAAAAACCATTTATTTGGAAAAAAAGGCTGTGACAATGTAGTGACCCCCAAAAGTTAGACTTTTTTGGAGTGGAGAAATCCACTCCTTTTTTCATGCTCTAAAATGATATTTTTACACAACCGTTACGGTTGTTTTACGAAATTGGACGGGACTTTGCCAGTTTAATTTCTGTTTTATCCGTTCATTATTGTAGTAATAGATATAGCTATCGATGGCTGATTTTAATTCCTCGAAACAGTTATAAACTTTCCCGTGAAAAATCTCTTGTTTTAATAAGCCAAAAAAATTCTCCATAAGTGAATTATCTAAGCAGTTCCCTTTCCGAGACATGCTTTGAAAGATTTTGTACTCCTTCAATTTGTTTCTATAAGCTTTCATTTGATACGCCCAACCTTGATCTGAGTGAAACGTACGACGATAGGGACAATCGTTAGTGGTCTGGATAGCTTCCTCCAAACCTTCCATTACCGCTAATGCATTGGGTTTTTCAGAGATACGATAGGATAAAATCTCACTATTGAACATATCCATAAAAGGATCTAGATACAATTTATTTTGACGGATAATGCCTTTGGCATCCACTTCATGGTATTTAAATTCAGTTGTATCCGTCGTGATTTTCTGATGGCAGATACTAGTGTAGAAACGACGATGGATCCGATTTTTGGCTACTGCTCCGACTTGACCTCGATAAGAATTGTAGCGCCGTGATTTACGTGTGTATGCCGTTACTTTTATTCCTAGCTTCTTGATCAGGCGCTGAACTTTCTTTTTATTGATAGAGAAACCGCGGTTTCTTAGTTCATTGGTCATCCGTAAACAGCCATAATCCTTGTGCTTCTCCCGAATTTTAAGCATTTCCGCTTCAATCTCTTGATCTGGATTTTTACGGTCCAATCGTTTTTGCCAGTACATAAAGGTTGCCTTAGGGAACTTTAAAGTTTCTAGAAGCTCAACTAATTTAAACGGTCCTCGGAGGCTTGCGATGATTCGTGCGATTGCTTCATTCGTCGTTGTTGGGCTTCCTGTTTTCGCAGCTTCCTCAATTCTTTTAAAAAGGCATTTTCAATTTGAAGGGAACGGACTCGTTTCTCCAACTCCTCGATGCGTTCACGTTCTTCAGACGTTGCTTTAGTTGTAGATTTTTTCTTATTTTTGGGTTCATTTTTCTTAGACAAGATAGGTGGACATCCTTTCGTTTTTGAGAGTCCATCGATCCCACCCTCACGGAATTGATGCATCCAACTAGCGATCAAATTAGGGTTGTTCATGTTAAGTGTGTTGGCAACTTCACGATAGGACAGCTCACTTGTTAGATATAACTCTATCGCATCCAGCTTAAATTGAACAGAATATTTTTTCTTTTGTCGCTTTCTTACTAGACCCTCTTCACCAAATTCTTGATAGGCATTGATCCAGCGCTTCACTTGTGATGGAGCCTTAATGGAATACTTCTTTGCCAGATAATCACTTCCGCCTTTGCCATCCAAATAATCATGAACGATCTTTAATTTAAGTTCAAAAGTATACTTAGCCATAAAAAATACCGACCTCCAAAAGTTAGATTTTTTGGTCTAACTTTTGGGGGTCGGTACACAAGACTTTTGTCACAGCCCCTTTCCTGGGCTTATTTATCACCCATTTTATTGTAATTGCTAGTTATACATAAACAAGAGATTTTATGCATAATGTTTTATTGCTGAGAAAAATATTCAGCTGTTGCTTGTTCATCCTCTTTGAGTTGTTCAATCAATTCCTCTACACTAGAAAATTTCACTTGATCTCTTAAAAATTGATTCCAGCGTACTGCGACATGTTCACCATAGATATCTTGATTAAAGTCCAAAATATACAACTCTACAGTCAGCTCCCGTCCTTCACCGAATGTATCATTATGTCCAATTGAACCCATGGCGGGATACCAAGTTTCCCCAATTTTTATTTCCGATACATAAACACCTTCTTTAGGCAAATGAACTGTGCTCTTTACTTTGACATTTGCTGTAGGGAATCCTAGTAGTCTGCCTCGTGCATCGCCATGGACAACTACCCCTTCTACCTCATATGTGCAACCTAATAGTTTTGCTGCTTCTTTTACTTGTCCGTTGTCTAGTAATCCTCGAATACGGGTAGAGCTGATTTTTTCACCTTGTTCTTCTTCTTTAGAAACTGTGACGATTTTGAATCTTCCTTTGGCATATTCAGGAAAATGAGCGACATCTGCAATGTCTTTTGGTCCATACGTATAATCAAAACCGGAAACAGCATATTTTGCATGTAACCCTACGATGTATTGATCAACAAATTCCTGCGGTGCTAAATGAGCAAAAGAAGAAGTAAAATCAACTTCATATAAATAATCTATACCCAAAGCGGCCATTTTTTCTTCTTTTTGCTTAAGGCTAGTCAAATATTTCACGCTGCTAGGATCGATCTTTTTAAAGACAATCGATGGATGCTGATTGAAAGTCATCAATGCTAATTTCAATCCTTCTTTTTGTGCAATTTCCATACCTGTCTTTATGACTTTCTGGTGTCCGATATGCACGCCGTCGAAAAATCCCAGCACTAAAACGACATCGTCTTCTGGAATTTGTTCTGATTGGTAAGGATGTCTGATCTTGATGATATTCATTCGTTATTCCTCATTTCTCAATACTTTACTAGGTTTTAATTTGTTTTTTTCTTTCGGGTTTGGCTGATAGATACTGATAACTTTTCCTTTATAAAACAAAGCAATTTCTTCTGACGGCATTTCTGGGAGCGCAAATACAGTATAATTAAGTCTCATACCGTTTTTTACTTTCTGCCATACTTCATCAGTAATATCTACTCGTTTGAACCGTTCCACTCCTTTTTCTATTGGCAGCAAACAATCATCGATTGTCCCATTTTTCACAGCTTGAGCTACTTCTTCTAATGTCAGAGCATCCTTCTGGGACATACCGGCACTTGCTGTTCGGGTCAGATCAGACATGTGCGCAGGGTAACCAAGTTTCTTGCCTGTATCTACAGCTAATGTGCGGACATAGGTTCCTTTCCCGCATTCTACTTCGAAGCGCCAAGAAATAGTTCCTGTCACTTCGTCTCTTGTCAATTCACTTGTCCGGATAAAACGGTAAATCTGAGCCTTTCTAACAGGCCGCTCCACTGTTTCATTATTGCGGGCATATTCATATAACCGCTTACCGTTGACTTTTACCGCTGAGTACATTGGTGGTATCTGGGTGATCTCACCAATAAATGAAGCCATCACTTCATCTATTTTTTTTTCAGATAAAGACATATCTACTGGTTTTGTTTCTACCCGTTCTCCGGATCGATCTTCCGTCGTTGTACTGAAACCTAGAGTTATCTCGCCTACATAGATTTTCCCAGAATCTGTCAAGTATTCGATAACTTTTGTGGCTTTTCCAATACAAATGGGCAACACACCGTCTACGTCTGGGTCAAGCGTACCCCCATGTCCGATTTTTTTCGTATGTAAGATTTTTCTTAATTTGAATACGCAATCATGACTTGTCATTCCGCGTTCTTTCCATAAAGGTAATAACCCGTCCATGTCTTTTCTCCATTTCATTTTTGATTTAACTGAATTATTATAACACATTGCATCAATTACTGACGAATTTGACATCATAATGAACGGTTTTTATTTTTCGGCAATAAAAACGTAACAAAATTCATGCTCACGTAAATAGAAATCATGTTATGCTTTTTTTAAAGGAGGGAATAGAATGGAAGATTTTTTCTTTGCACCATTTGATTGGGTTTATGGGTGGCTTACAGGTAAATAGATTGGTTTTCACTTCCCAAAAACGAAAAAAAAGACTGGCCATTCTTCCAGTCTTTTTTCCGTTTTTTTTATTTATTTTTTCAGTTTCTTAATCAATGTAAAAAATTCTGTTTTGCGGGATCGATTTTATCATTTTATTGGTCAAGATTTTTCCATTTCCAATCCAATACTTCTGGCAGATCAATACCATTTTCACGAATATAGTTTTGATGTTCTTGTAATTTCTGATCCATTTTTTTCGCAAAATCTTCTGCTTGACTTCCTTTGATTTTTAAAGCTGCGTCTTTTGCCAAATGATAACGATCAAGTTCATTTACTACACGCATGTCAAATGGTGTCGTGATATCTCCATTTTCTTTGTAGCCATGAATCATTAAATGATGGTTATGACGATCAAAGAAAATCGTGCGGACCAATGTTTCATAACCGTGGAAAGCAAATAAGATCGGTTTGTCTTTTGTAAAATATTGATCAAATTCTTCATCGCTCAACCCGCGCGGATCTTGACTTGGATGACGTAATTTCAATAAATCTACGACATTGATGAACCGAATTTTTAGTTTTGGGAATTCTTCCAGCAACAAAGTTACAGCTGCTAATGCTTCTAAGTTAGATTCCGTTCCTGCAGCAGCAATGACCAATTCAGGTTCCTCCTCTTTTGCTGTCGAAGCCCAATCAATGATTTTCAAGCCTTCATTCACTAAGACGGCTGCTTCTTCTGCTGAGTAAAATTGAGCACGCGGATGTTTGGAAGAGATGATCAAATTGATTTTTTCTGACGAGAGGAATGCTTTATCCATGACTGCAAGCAATGTATTTGCATCCGCAGGCAGATATTCACGGATGAACTCCGCCTTCTTTTCTGCCAAATGTGTCAATATTCCTGGATCTTGGTGGCTATATCCATTGTGATCTTGCTGGAAGACTGTTGAGCTTGCAATGAGATTTAGCGAAGGATAATCATTTCGCCAAGAAAGGTCATGTGATTTCCGCATCCATTTGAAGTGCTGAGTCAACATAGAATCAACCACTCGCAAGAATGATTCGTAACTTGCAAAAAAACCATGCCGTCCAGTCAGAACGTACCCTTCTAAGAACCCTTCATCTTGGTGTTCCGATAATTGACTGTCGATGACGCGACCAGATGGCGAAAGCCATTCATCATTTTCTGGTTCGATTTTTTCCATCCATTGGCGATTTGTCGTTTTGAAAACTTGATTCAATCGGTTTGATTTTGTTTCATCTGGTCCAAATATACGGAAATTTTCTGGATTTTTCTCAATGATCTCGCGAACGAATTTACCAAGTTCGGTCATATCTTCTGCTTTAATGGAGCCTGGTTTTTCAAATTGCAAAGTATATTTTTTCCAATCTGGCATAATAAGCGGTTTTGGATCGATTCCACCATTGGTGATAGGATTTTTTGCCATTCTTTGGTCACCAGTAGGCGCGATTTCTCTGATTTCTTCTAAAATACGTCCTTGTGCATCAAATAATTTTTCTGGTTCATAGGATTTCAGCCAACGGAGTAAAGCATCTGCATGATCCATATGTTCTTGATCTACAGGAATCGGTACTTGGTGTGCTCGGAAGGTTCCTTCAATTGGTTCCCCGTCCCATTCTTTTGGACCGGTCCATCCTTTTGGTGTGCGTACGATCAATACTGGCCATTTTGGCATTGCGACATCTGTTTCTGTCTTCAGGCGAGCTTCTTTTTGGATGGATTTAATTTTCTCGATTGCTTGATCCATTTTTTCAGCCATAACAGGATTTAATTTTTCTGGATCATTTCCTTCAATAAAGAAAGGTTCCCAGCCAAGTCCGTTAAAGTAATTTGCTAATTCTCCATCTGATTTACGTGCCAAGATCGTTGGGTTGGCTATTTTTGCACCATTTAAATGAAGGATCGGTAAAACAGCTCCATCTATCACTGGATTGATAAAGACATTTGAGAACCAGCTTCCAGCTAAAGGACCGGTTTCTGCTTCACCATCACCAATCACGACAGCAGAGATTACTTCAGGATTGTCTAATACAGCTCCGACTGCATGTGAAAGAGAGTATCCAAGCTCTCCGCCTTCATGGATAGAACCTGGTGTTTCTGGTGCTGCATGAGAAGCAATGCCTCCAGGAAATGAAAATCGTTTGAATAATTTTTGCATTCCTGTCTCATCCTCCGTTACTTCTGGAGAGATCTCTGTGTAACTTCCATCTAAATAAGCATTCGATACCATGACTTGTCCGCCGTGTCCTGGCCCTTCAATATAAAACATGTTCAAATCATATTTATTGATGACTCGGTTCAAATGGACATAAATAAAATTTTGGCCAGGAATCGTTCCCCAATGACCGATTGGATGTTTTTTGACATCTTCTGGTTTCAGTGTACGTCTCAGTAAGGGGTTATCTTTAAGATAAAGTTGCCCAACAGAAAGATAATTAGCAGCACGCCACCAAGCCGTCATTTTATCAAAGTATTCTTTACTAGAATAATCCATACATAACACTCCTTTTCATTATTACTCTTATTCTAGCGCAGATGCTCCTAATTGAAACCTAATAAGCACTTCTGTTCATTTGTTTGGATTTTATATATAGCCAAATGAACAGGTATAAAAAACCACGAAATTTTTCCTTTCGCTGACGTTTTTTACATTGATCCAAAAAACTTATCGTTATCACAATGGCTGTTCCGCAGTTCATTTCGCTCCTCATCATGCGTAATTTGCTGAATGACGCTGGGCCAGTTAACACATTGCTGGAAAACTGGGGCTGGATCGAGCAATTCCTTCTAGCTTCCGTTATCGGTATCTTGATCTTTATCTATATGCAAAAATTTATATACTACTAGAAAAAAGAAAGTCGAATTTTTTACTTTTCTTTTTCTCTTTTTTGGTTAGCTGACACGCTACCAGACTAAAGTCATGGAACTCTTAGGTAATACGTCTTAATGAAAACAAAAAAATCCCGCAACCCCTGATTTCACAGGTTTTGCGGGATTTTTTGATTAGTCTTTGTTCAAGTCGCGAAGCAATTCATCGATATGGTTGCCATAGACAACTGATTCATCAAGTTCAAAGAACAATTCAGGTGTCTTATAAATACTTAGATTGTGCCCTAACTCTCGACGAATCAATCCTGATGCTTTATTCAATCCATCTTGTGCTTTTTTCTTATCTGATGCTAAGTCAGATAAAATGCTGTAATAGATCGTTGCTTGCTGTAAGTCCCCCGTAACTTTCACATCTGTGATCGTTACGTTCTCCACACGAGGGTCACGCACCTTTTTGCGCAAAATATCATTGACTTCTTTTAAGATTTCTTGACCGACTCGGCGATCACGGTAGTTAGCCATAATGATTGGCCTCCTTTTATCAGTTTTTAGTCATTTTTGACTTCTTCCATGATAAATCCTTCAATTACGTCATCTACTTTGATGTCATTGAATTTTTCAATCATTGCACCACATTCATAACCCATTTTGACTTCTTTCACGTCATCTTTGAATCGTTTTAGACTTGCAAGTTGTCCTTCATAGATTACGATTCCGTCACGGATTACACGGACACCGCTATCTCTACGAATATATCCTTCTGTTACATAGGCACCTGCAATCGTACCAACTTTAGAAACTTTGAAGGTTTCACGAACGATCATTTGACCAGTGATTTTTTCTTCAAATTCAGGGTCTAGCATCCCTTTCATCGCAGTTTCGATTTCTTCGATGGCTTTATAGATGATACGGTGAAGACGAATATCGACTTCTTCAGTATCAGCTTGTACTTTTGCCTGCGGTGTAGGACGAACGTTGAAACCGATGATAATAGCGTTGCTGGCTGCTGCTAAGGTTACATCACTTTCATTGATTGCTCCGACAGCTGAATGGACGATTTTTACACGGACACCTTCCACATCAATCTTCTTCAATGATGCAGCCAGTGCTTCTGCTGAACCTTGTACATCTGCTTTGATGATTACGTTAACTTCTTTCAATTCGCCTTCTTTCAGGCTTTCAAATAAGTTGTCCAAAGTCACACGGCTTGTGGCAGCACGGTTTTCCAATAATGCACGTTTTGCGCGTTCTTCACCCGCTGCACGTGCTGTCTTTTCGTCTTCGAAGACTACGAAACGGTCACCTGCTTGAGGTACATCATTCAAGCCAGTGATTTCTACTGGCGTTGCAGGTCCTGCTTCTTTATCGCGACGGCCAAGATCGTTTGTCATTACACGGACACGTCCGTAAGTATTGCCTACAACGATTGGGTCACCAACATGAAGTGTTCCTTCTTGGACAAGTAAGGTTGACACAGGACCTTTACCTTTATCAAGACGTGCTTCGATCACTGTTCCGATTGCGCGTTGTGTTGGATCTGCTTTTAAATCTTCTACTTCTGCGACTAACAGGATCATTTCCAGCAATTCTTCAATGTTTTGGCCGAATTTCGCTGAGATCTCAACAAAGATTGTTTCTCCACCCCATGCTTCAGGAATTAACTCATACTCACTTAATTCTTGCATAACATGTTGAGGGTTTGCACCTGGTTTATCAATTTTATTTACAGCGACGATGATTGGAACGCCTGCAGCTTTGGCATGGTTGATTGCTTCAACTGTTTGTGGCATGACACCATCATCTGCAGCAACAACTAAAATCGTGATATCTGTGATACTTGCTCCACGTGCACGCATACTTGTAAAGGCAGCATGTCCTGGTGTATCCAAGAAAGTGATTGGTTTACCATCAATATCGATCTGGTAGGCACCGATATGCTGCGTGATTCCGCCTGCTTCTCCGCTTGTTACACGTGAATGGCGTAATGTATCCAATAAAGTTGTTTTCCCATGGTCTACGTGTCCCATAATCGTTACTACTGGCGGACGTGAGACTAATTTATCTGGATCGACTTCTTCTGCCTCGAAGAATTTATCGATATCAGCAATGTCAACTTGGACTTTTTCTTGTGGTTCCATGCCATAGTCCGTCGCTAACAGTTCAATCGTATCTTTATCCAGTGCTTGGTTTTGATTGACCATGACACCAAGCATAAATAATTTTTTAATGATTTCTGCTGGCTCACGATGAATTTTTTTCGCAATATCTGCTACGTTCATACCTTCAGTATACTCTAATACATCTGGCAATTCACGGAATTTGCGTGGTGGTACAGCTGGTTTAGTTGATTGTTGCTGTTTGCCTTTTTTACCTTTTTTATTATAACGATTACGGTTATTATTATTAAATTTGCCGCGATTGTTATTGTTTGGTTTGTTGTTATTGTTAGTACGGTTTTGATTGCCGCCTTGGCTCGTTCCTTGACGATTTTGGCTGCTGGTATTTCCCGTATTATTTTGGTTTGTTGTTGGTTTTTTTCCTTGATTCACTTGACCGCTCCCTTGACCGCGATCTTGATAACTGCGGTTATTTTTATTTTTTTGTTGATTGTTCGTTGTTTCTTTTTTACGTTGATCGTTCGGCTGTTGATTGGCTGGTTTTCTGCTTGCTTGTTGTGCAGCTTGTTGTTTCGTGCTTGGGTTTTTGAACGCTTGTTGCAATTTCTTCTCATCACTGCTAGTAATCGCACCCATATGGTTTTTCACATCGATGCCAAGTTGTTGTGCTTTTTCCACGACGTCTTTACTAGATTTTTTGAGTTCTTTTGCTAATTCATAGATTCTTTTGTTGCCCATGCGATCACCTTCCTAACCTTCAATTAGCTCCTTGGTCTTCTTCGCAAATCCGGCATCCATTATTCCGAATACCTTGCGAGGTTTTCCGATCATCTGCGTGATTTCTGCTTCAGAAAATAGCTCAAAGCAAGGAACTTCATAATATGAACTCTTATCTTTTATCTTTTTTCTTGTATTCTCGCTTGCATCGGTTGCCACAAACACCAATTTTGCTTTTTGTTTGCGGATTTCAGCAATGGTCAGTTCTTCACCCGTGATTAGTTTTCCCGCGCGCATCGCTAGACCGATGAGATTCATGGCTTTTTGCCGATTAACTGTATTCATTTTCCAAATAACTCTTTACGTGCTTTTTGGTGAGTGACATAGTCAAGAAGTTCTTGATAAAACTCATCTGTTAATGTTGTTTCGAGTACTCGATCGAGAATTTTTTTATCCCAAGCTTGTTGTACTTCTTCCGGCTCAAGTGAGACATACGCTCCTCGTCCAGGCATTTTTCCAGTTGGATCGATCGATACTTCCCCTTCTTTTGAACGGGTGATTCGGACCATCTCTTTTTTAGGTTTCATTTCACCTGAAACCACGGATTTGCGTAAAGGAATTTTCCTTTGTTTCATCTCTTTGCCTCCTTACTAAAGTTAAGCTTCTGGTTTTTCTTCGACCGTTTCATTGTTGAATGCAATTGTTTCATATTCATCGTCTGTTAAATCTGACTGAACGATTGCTTCATCATGCAGTTCTTCTGTTTCTTTTTGTTGTTCTTGATTTTCATAAAATTCCGTCATGTCAGATTCTGATTTGATATCGATTTTATGGTTAGTCAATTTAGCAGCTAAACGTGCATTTTGTCCGCGTTTACCGATTGCTAGCGATAATTGGTAGTCTGGAACGACAACTGTGCAGGCCTTTGGATTTGTCTCATCGAAGATCACATCCATGACTTGTGCAGGATTCAATGCATTTGCAATGAATACAGCTGGATCTTCATTCCATTCGACGATATCCATGTTTTCGCCTTTTAATTCATTGACGATTGCTTGAACTCGTTGTCCCTTTGGCCCGACACATGTACCGACTGCATCGATATTTGGATCATTTGAGCGAACTGCCACTTTTGAACGATCGCCAGCTTCACGGGCGATGCTGACAATTTCAACGATTCCATCATAGACTTCTGGTACTTCTTGTTCAAATAAGCGACGCAATAGGTCTGGATGGCTGCGGCTAACAAATACTTGCGGACCTTTAGACGTATTTTCTACTCGGGAAACATAAACTTTGATTCGATCATGTGGTTGATAAAATTCATTTGGCATTTGATCTTGTTTAGAAAGAACTGCCTCAATTTTACCAAGATTGACATAAATATAACGTTTATCCTGGCGTTCGACGATTCCTTGCATGATGTCTTTTTCATAAGCACTGAATTCGTTATAAATAATCGTTCTTTCTGCTTCACGTACACGCTGTAAAATAACTTGTTTAGCCGTTTGCGCAGCGATCCGCCCAAAATCTTTTGGTGTTACTTCAAAACGGATCGTATCACCGATCTCATATGCTGGATTGATTAAAAGTGCATCTTTCAATGAGACTTCCAACTGTGAATCCATCACTTCTTCCGTTACTTCTTTTACCGCATAGACATGGATCTTTCCTTTTTTCTGATCAAATTCCACTTCGACGTTTTGTGCTTGGCCATAGTGACGTTTGTATGCAGAAACCAATGCTGCTTCTAAAGCATCGATCACGATTTCTTTTGAGATCCCTTTTTCAGCTTCTAAAGCGTCTAACGCATTTAACATTTCTTTACTCATTTTTTTCTGATTCCTCTCCGTGATTAAAATTGGATAGCTAAGCGAGCTTTTGCAATATTTTTTCGGTCAAAAGTCAATTCTTTTTCTCGTGTTTTTATGCGTATTTTCAATGTAAGCTGTTCAGCATCAAATGATTGAAGAAATCCTTCATATTGTTTTTCGCCATCTACTGGTTGGTATAAGGAGACATGGACATAATCACCAAGTGCCTTTTCATAGTCGCTTTCTTTTTTCAATGGCCGCTCTGCTCCCGGGGAGGATACCTCCAGGAAATAAGCTTGAGGAATCGGATCTGGATCTGCTACATCAAGTTTTTCACTCAGTTTCTCACTGACAAAGGCGCATTCTTCGATATCGATACCGCCTTCTTTGTCAATAAATACTCGTAAGAACCAGCTTTTTCCTTCTTTTACAAATTCGACTTCGACAAGTTCAAAATTTTGTTCATCTAAAATCGGTGTCACCATTTCTGTGACTGTTTCAACGACGCTACTCAAAAGTTTCGCCTCCTTAAAAATTAAGTGCGTAATTCCATTAAAAAGAGTGAGCGAAAAATCCGCTCACTCACAGTTAGTATCATTACCTATAAGAACTATACCATACTCTGCTTAAAATTACAAGCAGACAGGAAAACAGATGCTTATAGCATATCGAATAACGATAATTGGTTTTCATCTGGTAGATCTTTCAATACGCCATTGTCGTTCATATATTCGATCAATGTTTTTGAAACTTTACCGCGGGTGGCAAGATCTTCTTTGGATAAAAATGGACCGTCTTTTCTTGCTTCAACGATTTGTTTTGCCACGTTGGTTCCCAAACTTGGGACAGCTCTAAATGGTGCGATCAACGTATCACCTTCAATAACAAAGTTAACGGCATCCGATTTATACAAATCAATCATTCCAAATTTGAATCCTCGTTCCAGCATTTCATTGGCTAACTCCAGCACTGTCAGTTGATTCTTTTCTTTTACGGAAGCATCTAATCCTTTGTCCGTGATTTCTTTCATTGCTTGTTTCACAGCATCTTTTCCTTTGCACATGGAGACTAGATCAAAGTCGTCTGCACGTACAGAAAAGTATGCACAGTAATACAAAATAGGGAAATAAACCTTGAAATAAGCGACACGAAGAGCCATCAATACGTAAGCTGCAGCATGGGCTTTCGGAAACATATATTTGATTTTTGAACAAGAATCGATATACCAGTCGGGCACCTTATTTTCTTTCATCGCCGATAGATAGGTTTCTCGCAATTCATCAGGGATCTTGTTCCATTGTCCTTTACGAACAGTTTCCATGATTTTAAATGCCATCCCGCTATCTAATCCAGCATGGATCAAATAAACCATAATATCATCACGACAGCCGATTACTTCCGCCAGTGTCGCATCTCCTCGTCGAATCAATTCTTCCGCATTTCCTAACCATACGTCTGTACCATGAGATAGTCCGGAAATTTGCAGTAGTTCTGCAAAAGTTGTAGGATGCGTTTCTTCTAGCATCCCTCGAACAAAACGAGTGCCGAATTCTGGAATACCTAATGTCCCTGTTTTGGAATAAATTTGTTCCTGACTTACTCCAAGTACTTCAGGACCGGCAAATATCCGCATCACTTCCGGGTCATCCGTAGGGATCGTTTGTGGATCGATCCCTGATAAATCTTGAAGCATCCGAATAACAGTTGGGTCATCATGCCCTAGAATATCTAATTTCAATACATTATCGTGAATCGAGTGGAAATCAAAATGAGTCGTTTTCCATTCCGAATTTTGATCGTCTGCTGGATATTGGATCGGCGTAAAATCATAGACATCCATATAATCGGGAATAACGATGATCCCCCCTGGATGCTGGCCGGTTGTCCGTTTGACTCCAGTAGCGCCTTTTGCTAATCTGTCGACTTCTGCACTTCGAAACTGCAGATTATTGTCCCTTTCGTATCCTTTTACATAGCCATATGCTGTTTTGTCGGCGACTGTACCAATCGTTCCGGCACGGTAAACATAGTCTTCGCCAAACAATACTTTCGTATAGTTATGGGCTTCTGCTTGATAATCACCTGAGAAGTTCAAATCAATATCGGGCACTTTGTCTCCATGGAATCCTAAAAATGTCTCAAATGGAATATCATGACCGTCTTTGTTTAAGCGTGCACCACATTTTGGACATTGTTTTTCTGGCATGTCAAATCCAGAACCATACGTACCATCTTCAAAAAACTCGGAATATTGGCACTCTGGACAATAATAATGAGGGGCTAACGGATTAACTTCAGTGATTCCTGTCATCGTCGCAACAAAGCTAGAGCCAACAGAGCCACGTGAACCTACTAGATAGCCATCTTCATTACTTTTATGCACTAGTTTTTGGGCGATCAGATAAATAACCGAGAAGCCATTACCATTAATAGAATTCAACTCTTTTTCTAATCGTTTTTGAATGATCTCAGGTAACGGATCTCCGTACATTTGTTTTGCTTTTGTGTAACTCAATTCTGATATTTCATCTTCTGAACCTGGAATCTTCGGTGTATAAAGTTCATCTTTGACTGGAATCACTTCTTCGCAGATATCTGCGATTTTATTCGTATTTTCTACTACGATCTCTATCGCTGTTTCTTCCCCTAAAAAGTGAAATGCAGTTAGCATCTCATCGGTTGTTCGGAAATGGACATCCGGCAAACTATGACGATTCAACGGATTCGCTCCGCCCATAGAATTGATCAAAATTTTTCGGTAAATGGCATCTTCTTCGTTCAGATAATGTACATTACCTGTTGCAACAACGATTTTATCCAAACTTTTTCCGATTTCTACCAAATTTTGGATAATTTCTTCCAAATCATGTTCATTTTTTACCAATTCTTGCTCGATCAAAGGCGCATAGACCGCTTTTGGCATAACTTCAATATAATCGTAGAATTTTGCTCGGTTTCTTGCCTCTTCTACCCCTTTTTGCATCATGGCTTCGAATATTTCTCCCTTATCACAAGCTGAGCCGATCAATAGATTTTCACGCATCTTTTTCAATTGGGAGCGTGGTATTCGTGGGACGCGTTCGAAGTATTCGACATTCGACATTGAAATCAGTTTGAACAAATCTTTCAGTCCTGCCTGATTTTTTGCTAAAATCGTTACATGGAAAGGTCGGGCTCGTTTGTAAGAATCTCCTTCTCCGATATGCTCATTTAGCTGATCATGATAAAGCATGTTATGATTGTCCATTGCCTCTTTCACAAAGATCCATGCTAAGTGACCAGTTGCTTCAGCATCATAGATTGCTCGGTGATGCTGTTCCAAGCTGACACCAAATTTTTTAGATAACACTCCTAATCCGAAACGTTTGAATTGAGGATACAGATATCTAGCTAACTCCAACGTATCAATGACTGGATTGGCCGCTTCAGGAATACCATACCTTGCGTAGCTAGTATTCAAGAACCCCATATCAAAAGCCGCGTTGTGGGCTACTAAAATTGTATCTTTTGAAAATTCAAGGAACATCCGCAATACTTCTTCTTCCGACTTTGATCCTCGAACCATTTCATCCGTGATACCAGTCAGATCTACCGTTGTTCGTGACAAAGGATGTCCTGGATCGATAAATTCATCAAAGCTTTCGATCACATTTCCTTTATACATTTTGACTGCGGCTAGCTCGATGATCGTGTCATATACTGCAGACAATCCTGTCGTTTCCACGTCAAATACGACATATGTGGCTTCACTCAATGCTTCATGTGCATCATTATAAGCAATTGGGACACCATCATCTACGACATTCGCTTCCACGCCGTATAAGATTTTCACACCTGCTTTTTTTCCAGCACTATGTGCTTCCGGAAAGGCTTGCGCACCACCGTGGTCTGTAATGGCGATAGCTCGGTGTCCCCATTTCCCTGCCTGTGCCACAAGATCAGAGATGCTGTTTGTTGCATCCATCGTACTCATATTGCTATGAACATGAAGCTCTACTCGTTTTTCCCCTTCAGGAGCATAATCTTTGCGAGGTGTATGTTTGACTTCTATGATATCTTGCGCATTCATGACCAAATCACGGACAAACGTATCTTCTTGAATACTTCCCCGTACCTTTAACCAGCTACCGACACTGATCGCATCAAATACTTGTTCATCTTTTTCGCCGTTCGAGAATTTTTTGACGATAAATGATGAAGTATAATCTGTGATTTTCAAAGTCAAGATCTTGCGTTTTGAACGTAGTTCTCTGACTTCTTTGTCGAATACGTACCCCTCAAGTGTGACTCTTCGTTCTTCTTCAACGATACTGATCATTGGTGTCGTTGGTTCATCGGCTGGAATATTTCGTCCTAGCTGGATGGGTCCTTCAAGAGCTGGCGATTGCTCTTTTCTTTCCTTTTTCTTTTGTTCGTGGACAACTAGACTTTCAGCTGCTTGCTTCATAAAGGCTTCTGCCTGTTCTTGTTTGCGTTCTTCAAAAAGTTTCAATACACGTTCCGCTTGCTGCTCATCCACTTCTGGTTCGATACGAAATTTTGGGAATCCGTAACTGACGAACAACTCTTCTACTAATGGCAAGTATTGTTGCTTCAAATAAGAAATAGCTCCTGTACTGTCGATTGGCAAGATGACTTTACGATCTTTTATCACAGGTACCTGCGTTTTCAATACTTGCTGTGCTAGTGGTGTATCGCATTGCTGATTTTCCAAAGCTTGGGCCCAGTAATCTTGCAAGAGCTGTTCATCGAATGTCTGGTCATCTGCTAAGATATTCAGTTTGACTTGTGCAATATCTTTAAAAGCGATAGTCAGATGCTGAGTCAATGACCGATATAGCATAATAGGCAAAATTTTGGAAAAATGCAGCGTAAATTCCCATAAACGCGATTTACGATGGACCACTACACTATCCATTTCACCAGCAGTAAGCAGTGGATGATTTCTTTCTGCTTCCTCTAGTTGGATTTGTTCCAACAGTTTTTCAAATAAATCTCGTTTTTCTGACAAAGATATACGCCCTTTCTGATGAGAAACAATGCAATTGATCGCATCTTATCCTCTTCTTTTTCAGTACCTTTTAGTATACTCGTTTTTTCTGAGTTTTACATTAAAAAATTGGAACTGCGATTTGAATCGCAGTTCCAATTTTAAAAGCGAATCATCAGATTGTCAAAAACAGCTGATTCAGCTATTTTTATTTTCTGTGTTTTAACGCTTATTATTCGCCTTGGTTCAAGAGGATTGGTAAAGTATTCGCCAATTCTTCTTTACGTACTTCAACCATTTCGCCAGTTTTCTTGATTTTCACTTCTACGATTCCATCCACTGCTTTTTTACCGACAGTGATTCTTATTGGACAGCCAATCAAATCAGAATCCGCGAATTTCACTCCTGCGCGTTCATTTCTGTCATCAACCAGTACTTCATAGCCAGCTTTTGTCATCGCTTCTTCTAGTTCATTCGTCAGGTTTGTTTGGTATTCGTCTTTTAGATTCATTTGGACGATATGCAGATCAAATGGCGCAATTCCTTTTGGCCAATTGATTCCTTGTTCATCTGAATGTTGTTCTACGATTGCTGATAATAAACGACTTACACCGATACCATAACAGCCCATAATCACAAATTTTTCTCGTCCATTTTCGTCTAGTACAGTTGCTCCCATAGATTCACTGTAACGAGTGCCGATTTTGAAGATATGTCCGATTTCGATTCCTCGAGTAAAGGCAAGAACACCATTGTTGTCTGGTGAAGGATCTCCTTCTTGTACAAAACGAAGATCTTCATAAGAAAGTACAGTGAAATCGCGTTCTGGATTCACATTTTTATAGTGGAATCCTGTTTCGTTCGCTCCAGTAATGGCATTCGCTAAATCTTGGACATAACGGTCTGCATATACTTTTACGTCATCTGAAACACCGACTGGTCCGACAGAACCAAACTCAGCACCTAGATATTTTTGTGCTTCTTCTTCTGTTGCTTCTTCTAAAAAGTCAGCAGATAAAAAGTTTTTCAGTTTTACGTCATTGACTTCATGGTCTCCACGTACCAAAACAAGGACAGGTTGTTCATCCGCAATGAACAATACAGACTTGATGATTTTTTGAGGTTCAACAGAAAAGAAATCTGCTACTTCGTCAATTGATTTTACGTTAGGTGTAGCTACTTTCTCCAATTCAAGCTGTGTTTCATGCGATTTTTTTGATACATAGTAGCTTGTAGCCATCTCCAAGTTTGCAGCATAATCACTTTCAGTCGAATAACAGATCGTATCCTCCCCAATTTCTGAGATCGCCATGAATTCTTTTGAGTCTTTTCCGCCCATTGCGCCACCGTCTCCGATGATCGAGCGAAATTCTAAGCCACAACGCTTGAATACTTCGGTGTAGGCTTTTTCGTAATCTTTATATGTCTCGTCCAAACTTTCTTCCGTTGCATGGAAAGAATACGCATCTTTCATGATAAACTCTCTTCCGCGAAGCAAACCGAAGCGAGGTCGTTTTTCGTCACGATACTTAGGTTGGATTTGATAAAGATTTAAAGGTAATTTCTTATATGAATTGATTTCATTACGCATCAAATCAGTAAAAGTTTCTTCGTGAGTTGGTCCAAGGATCATTTTTCGATCATTGCGGTCTTTGAAACGATACAAGTTTGGTCCATATGTTTCGTAACGCCCGGATTCTTCCCAAAGTTCTGCTGGCAAGATCGCAGGCATCAGCATTTCTACCGCTCCGATTTTTTCAAATTCTTCCCGCATAATGCGTTTCAGTTTTTCCAATACACGATTTGCTAATGGCAGATATGAATAAATACCCGCTGATACTTGGCGGATATATCCAGCTCTTAGCAAGATTTGATGGCTTAATACTTCTGCATCATTTGGAACTTCGCGTAATGTTGGAATCAACATTTTTGATTGTCTCATTCTATATACTCCTTTATTTCCTCAAAATAGTTATCGTTTGTTATTATACCCTATTTGTCAACTTTTTCTAGAAAAAGAATCGTTGAATATCGTTCCATGTAACTAGCACCATCAACAACATTAAAAATCCAAAGCCAGCTAATGTCAATATTCCTTCTTTTTCTTGACTTAATGGTTTCCCGCGAATCCCTTCAAAAATATTCAAGACTAATTTCCCGCCATCTAAGGCAGGAATCGGAAGCAGATTGACGATTCCGAGATTCATTGAAAGAAGCGCCATCAAACTAATAACAGTTGTTACACCTTGATTTGCTGCTTCTGAAGACAATTGGTACATCATGACAGGCCCGCCTAATTTATCTAAACTGAAACCTGTAAATAGTGATCCTAAGGCTTTGAAAATTTCCAATGAACCGCTGAAAGCTTGACGCGTCCCTCCAATGATCTTATCCACAAAACCTGTATTCATTGGGGCTTTTATACCAAGTTGGCCAACTTTTTCGCCATTTGACTCTACAGATTTCGGTGTCACGTCGACAGATTGCACCTGACCTTCTCGTTCGATCTTAAAGTCTAATGTTTTACCTGGATTTTTCGTAATAACTGTTGTCAGATCATTCCATGAATGGATTTCTTTTCCGTCCACACTGACTACCTCATCATTTTCTTTTAAGCCTGCTTCTGCCGCAGCTCCATTAGGCATGATCTCTCCTACGCGGTTAGTGTTCGTCACTTGAACACCACCTTGCATAAATGCCAGAATGATGAATAACACGATTGCCAAAATAAAGTTATTCATGGGTCCAGCAAAGTTGGTCAGCATACGCTGCCACAATTTAGCCGATTGGAACTGTACGTCTTTTGGCGCAATTCTGATTTCTGTTCCGTCGTTTTCAATAATCGTCGCATCGTGATCAACAGGGTAGGTTACTACTTCTGTTTCGTCTCCATTCACATAACCAGTGATAGTCAGCTCATCTTCTAAATCATAACGGCTCAATTCCATCGGGATAGCATTTGTCAATTGGATTTTCTTACTTAAATTTATCTTCTCTACGATGCCGTCAGAATTTAGTAAAAGAGAAAGAGGCATTCCTGGTGCCATTTCTGTTTCATCATCCCCATTGCCTGCCATTCGAACATAACCGCCAATAGGTAATAGGCGAAGCGTATATGTTGTCCCGTCTTTTGCTTGATGCCCATAAATTTTCGGACCCATACCGATAGCAAATTCGCGAACGAGGATTCCTGATCGTTTCGCAAAGAAGAAATGACCAAACTCATGAACAATCACTAATATACCAAAAACGATGATAAATGTCAGAATCGTTTTCATAGCTTTTTTCTCCTTTACTTGTTTTTTGTGTTTTTTATAAAACAACGATAAAACACTATAATTTTACCATAGTATACCAAAGACACCAATAGTATCAATATAATGAAAAATAAAAACCTGCGTCTTTTATGAAATTCACAAAGAAACGCAGGTATACTTACTAAATAATGCCAAATAAATGCATGATAGGAAATACAAACAGCAAACTGTCGAAACGGTCTAAGATTCCACCATGGCCTGGTAAGATATTTCCCGAGTCTTTCACATCATAATGACGTTTGATTGCAGATTCGACCAAATCACCAAATTGTCCGACTGCTGAAAAAATAATCGTCATCAGAAGCATGACAAACATACCATGATTGAATAGTTCTTTTGCTGGGTATAGCAATAAATAAAGAAATGCGACTACAACAGCACTACCGATACCACCGAGCGCACCTTCAATCGTTTTGTTGGGCGAAATATCAGGACTTAACTTATGCTGACCATAACGTCGACCAACCATATATGCTCCGATATCAGTTGCCCAAACAATAAATAGACCAAATATCAAAACAGCCAAGCTTTCTGTTCGTGCATTGACAAAATTCTGGAAACCTATTCCCACATACAAGCTGACAAGCACAGGAAAACCTGCTTCATCAATCGTATACGTATTTTTAGAAATAACTGATGTTCCTAAAAGAATCATAACTATAAGATAAAATAACATAAATGTACTTACATTCTCTGGAAGAAAGAAAAACCATCTTTCTTTTGGCAAAACAAGTAACACTGCACCAACGGCGGATAAAACTCCTTCAAAACTTAAGAGTGTCAATCCTTTCATCCGGAACAGCTCGTAAACTCCTACTACCGCTAAGATTGCTGCTGTAAGCTCAACCGCTATGCCTCCGATCCATATAATCGGAATAAACAAGACTAGCGCCACAGCTGCTGTGATCACACGTTGTTTCATGACTGATCCCCTTTCTCATCTTCTGTTTTTTTTACACCGCCGAATCGACGGTCTCGATTTTGATAAGAGGCGATTGCTTCTTCAAGATGCGCACCATCAAAATCAGGCCAAAGCGCTTTTGTAAAATACAGCTCACTATATGCGATCTGCCATAACAGAAAATTACTAATTCGCTCTTCTCCACTTGTACGGATCATCAGCTCAGGATCTTGTAACTCTTTAGGCAAGAAACCTGTCATTAAATGCTTAGCAATCAATTCATCATCGATTTCTTCTGCGTGTATTTCTCCTTTTGCTACTTCTTCGGCAATTTCTTGGACAGCAGTCACGATCTCTGCTCTGCTTCCATAATTCAAAGCAAAATTCAATACCATTCCAGTATTGTTTTTTGTTTGCTCAATTGCACGTCTTACAGCATCTTGCGTATGTTCTGGCAATACGTTTTCATAACCCATGACATGAACTTTGACATTTTCTTTAATCAATTCTGGTACGAACGTATCAAAGAAGTCGACAG
Organism: Enterococcus sp. FSL R5-0957; assembly: GCF_038008005.1. Taxonomy (NCBI): domain Bacteria; kingdom Bacillati; phylum Bacillota; class Bacilli; order Lactobacillales; family Enterococcaceae; genus Enterococcus; species Enterococcus sp. FSL R5-0957. The sequence goes on along the minus strand of NZ_JBBOYG010000001.1, from coordinate 1,017,412 downwards.
GTAGTTGCATGAGAAAACTTACTTCATCTTTTGGTCGCTTCCAGTTTTCAGTTGAAAAGGCATAAAGCGTCAACACTTTCACTCCAAGCCTTGATGCTTTTTTTGTGACTTTCTTTACTGTTTCCATGCCTTCTTTATGGCCAGCAACTCGTGGTAAACGACGGTTTTGCGCCCAACGACCATTGCCGTCCATGATGATGGCAATGTGCTGAGGAATTGGTCCATCGGTATTAAATTGAAATTCGCTTTTTTCTTGAATATATTTGTTTTTTTGCGGAAAAAAACGTAACATTCTTTTTCCTCCTATACTTAAAAGATTCCCACTATCTTAAGTATTATAGCAATATCTAACTGTTTTTCCTATGAAATCATTGTTTTTTTTATTTAAAAACTGAATAATTTTTTCTTTTTTTAATTTCGCCGATTGTAAAATTAAGCTAGACAACTAAAAAAGCCATTTGTGCTACACTCAAAATAGTTCTGACCAAAGAATTATAAGGAGTGAGTACAAATGACCTATACCCATCTTACAACGGATGAACTTGTAATGATAGAGTCTTATTTCAAAATAAATCAATCTGTTGCGAAAACTGCGCATTGCTTGAATCGTTCAAGACAAACGATCCATAAAGTATACCTATTCTTCAAGCAAGGAAAATCAGCCTTAGAATACTATCAACAGTATAAGAAAAACAAATCAAACTGTGGTAGACGCCCGCTTGTTTTACCCGAGGAACAATCAGAATATATTCAAAGAAAGGTTGTTCAAGGATGGACACCCGATGTGATTGTTGGTCGTGCAGCGTTTCCTATTCGTTGTTCTGCTCGTACCATTTATCGTATGTTCAAAAAGGGGCTATTTAATCCTTCTGACTTACCGATGAAAGGCAAGCGTAAACCGAATGGACATCAAGAAAGGCGTGGAAAACAAGCTTTCCGCCGCTCTATTCATGAACGTGAAAAAGATTATAGCCAATTCTCAAATGAGTTTGGTCACCTTGAAGGTGACACTATCGTAGGTCTGAAACATAAAAGTGCTGTAATTACCTTAGTTGAACGATTATCAAAAGTTATCATTACATTGAAACCGTGTGGTAGACAAGCGATTGATATTGAAAAAAAATTAAATCATTGGTTTGAATCTGTACCGAAAAATCTATTCAAATCCATCACTTTTGATTGTGGAAAGGAATTTTCAAATTGGAAACAAATCAGTAATGCCAATGATATTGCCATTTATTTCGCTGATCCAGGAACACCGTCTCAAAGAGGCCTAAACGAGAATTCTAACGGATTGTTACGTAGAGATGGTTTATTGAAATCTATGGATTTCAATTCAGTAGATGAATCTTTTATTCAATCTGTCACATCTAAACGAAATAATATTCCTAGAAAATCACTGGATTATCGAACACCTTTGGAAGTATTTTTGAGTTACGTAAGTATTGATGATTTGTCTAACTTAATTTGACAATTAAGATTTTTAAATAAAAGAAATATAAATAAAAACAGAGGAAGCGGAATGATCCGCCCCTCTGTTTTTATAATTTTATTAAACTTCCAATAATTCTTTTTCTTTATCAGCAGCGATCTTATCTACTTCTTTAATGCTGTTATCTGTCAATGTTTGTACGTCTTTTTCTAATCCGCGCAAATCATCTTCAGTAATATCACCATTTTTTTGTTGTTTTTTATATTCATCGATCGCATCACGACGGATGTTACGAATCGCGATTTTTGCATTTTCTGCTTCTTTTTTAACATCTTTAGCTAATTCTTTTCTGCGTTCTTCTGTCAGTTGCGGGATAACTAAGCGAATGACATTTCCATCATTGGTTGGACTGATTCCGATATCACTTGCCATAATAGCTTTTTCAACATCTTGAAGAATGCTCTTGTCAAAAGGTGTGATCATTAAAACACGTGCTTCTGGAATTTGGATTGATGCCATTTGGTTCAATGGTGTTGGCGCACCGTAGTAGTTCACAGTAATACGGTCCAAAAGGCTAGCATTCGCACGGCCTGCGCGGATTTGCCCAAGTTCACGTTGAAGATTTTGTGCTGCTTTTTTCATTTTTTCTTTTGCTTCTGTCATAATTGCATCTGCCATTTTTATTTCCCCCTTACAGTTGTTCCGATATTTTCGCCTAAGATTGCACGGCGAATATTTCCGTGTTCATTTAAATTGAAGACAAGCAGTGGAATATCATTATCCATGCTTAGTGAACTTGCAGTTGAATCCATGACTTGTAATCCTTTGGCAATAACTTCCAGATGAGTCAGTTCTTCAAATTTTACTGCATTTGCATCTACTTTCGGATCAGCAGAATAAACACCGTCTACATTGTTTTTAGCCATCAGGATAACATCTGCGCCGATTTCTGCCGCGCGTAATGCTGCTGTTGTGTCTGTCGAGAAGTACGGGTTGCCGGTACCGCCTGCAAAGATAACGATCCGTCCTTTTTCTAAATGACGTTCTGCTTTACGGCGAATATATGGCTCTGCGATTTGACGCATTTCAATCGAAGTTTGCACGCGTGTCGGTACACCCACGTTTTCCAACGTATCCTGTAAAGCTAAGGCATTCATAACTGTAGCTAACATACCCATGTAATCAGCTTGAGCACGTTCCATGCCCATTTGTGCTCCGATTTGTCCGCGCCAGATATTTCCGCCGCCCACAACGATTGCCATTTCAACGCCCAGCTCGTGAACTTCTTTGATTTCTTGGATGATTTCTTTGATTACTGGTGGTTTGATTCCAAATCCTGCATCCCCAGCTAAAGCTTCTCCACTCAATTTTAAGACTACACGCTGATATTTCGGTGTGACCATGTTCATTCCTCCAATATTTTCTATTGCCATTTTACCATACTTAGATGATTTCGACACTCTAAGACTGGTTTTTCTTGTTTTGCTTAAAAAAAGGGAGCGCACAAACCGTGCGTTCCCGTCTGTTATTCAACAGAATTATTTTTTCACTTGGCTCATAACTTCTTCTACAAAGTTATCTTCGCGTTTTTCGATACCTTCGCCAACTTCGAAACGTACGAATGTTTTAACAGTTGCGCCTTTTGATGCAACGTATTTTTCAACAGTCATATCAGGATCTTTAACGAATGGTTGGTCCACCAAAGCGATTTCTGCTTTGAATTTCTTCAAGCGTCCTTCTACCATTTTTTCAACGATATTCGCTGGTTTGCCTTCGTTCAATGCTTGTTCTGTAAGAACAGTTTTTTCATGTTCTAATTCAGCTTCTGGAATTTGTGATTCGTTTACATAACGAGGATTGATAGCTGCTACGTGCATAGCTACGTCTCTTGCAACTGTTTCGTCAGTTGTTCCATCTAGAACAGTCAATACGGCAATACGTCCGCCCATATGCAAGTATCCACCAAATGCAGCATTGTCGTCTTTTTCTACAACTTCAAAGCGACGGAAGCTGATTTTTTCTCCGATAACTTGAGTTGCTTCGATCAAGTCAGATTCAATTGTACCTTTATCTGTTTTGATTTTCATTGCAGCTTCCATGTCTGCTGGTTTGTTTTCAGCAACAAGTTCTGCAATTTCTTTTACTAAATCTTGGAACATTTCGTTTTTAGAAACAAAGTCTGTTTCTGAGTTTACTTCAACGATTGCTGCAGTGTTACCTTTCACAGCAACTGAAGCCAATCCTTCAGCTGCAATGCGGTCATTTTTCTTCGCAGCCTTTGCCATTCCTTTTTCACGTAAAAGATCAACTGCTTTTTCCATGTCGCCTTCTACTTCAACTAATGCTTTTTTCGCATCCATCATTCCTACGCCAGTCATTTCGCGTAGTTCTTTTACCATTTTAGCTGTAACGTCTGCCATGTTTAACTCCTCCTGTGTGTTTTTCTTTTTAAAAAAAGCTGCTTCAAAGGAGAGTGAGGCTTGTCGCCCAGCCTTTGAAACAGCTCCATCATTCAAAATTATTCTGCTGAAGAATTGTCGCCTTCAACAACATCTACGATTTCTTCGATTGATGTTGCTGTGTTTTCTTCTGTGAAATCTTCTTCAACTACTTGATCTTCACCTTGGTTTCCTTCGATGAAAGCATCAGCCATTTTTGAAGTAATCAATTTAACGGCACGAATTGCATCGTCGTTTGAAGGGATTACTACGTCGATTTCATCTGGATCGCAGTTTGTATCAACCATAGCTACGATTGGGATATTTAATTTGTGTGCTTCTTGAACAGCAATACGTTCTTTACGTGGGTCAACGATGTACATTACATCTGGGATTCTTGGCATATCAGCGATACCGCCTAAGAATTTTTCAAGACGTTCACGTTCTTTGTTCAAACCAGCAACTTCTTTTTTAGGTAGAACTTCAAAAGTTCCATCTTCTTCCATTGCATTGATTTGTTTCAAACGGCTGATACGTTTTTGGATAGTATCCCAGTTTGTCAATGTTCCGCCTAACCAACGATGGTTAACGAAGTATTGTCCTGCACGAGTTGCTTCTTCTTTGATTGCTTCTTGTGCTTGTTTTTTTGTACCTACGAATAATGCTACGCCACCTTCTTCAGCAACGCTCTTCATGTAATCATAAGCTGCATCTACTAATTTAACTGTTTTTTGCAAGTCAATGATGTAGATTCCGTTTCTTTCTGTGAAGATATATTTCTTCATTTTTGGATTCCAGCGACGAGTTTGGTGACCAAAGTGTACGCCGGCTTCTAGTAATTGTTTCATAGAAATTACTGCCATGTTTGTTTCCTCCGATTTGGTTTTATTTTTCCTCTTCTTATCTTCTACCTTGCCGGCAAACTTTTTCAAGCACCTACCGACAATCCAATAAGAATGTGGATTTGCTGATGCATAAAGCACCCTCAGCTATTATACAGACAAAAGATCCGTATCGCAAGAGCAAATATACTTTTCTGCTCAACATTCAATAGTTTACCTGAAAGATAAAAAGAATTCAAGAAAAACAGTAGATTTCTCTTTGTTTCTTTATTATCCTTTTTCCATAAAATAATTTTAGGTATAAAAGACGAATATTATTGGGCAATCCTTCTTTTTTTTGTTATGATACATGTGAAATCTTTCGTAAAGGAGAAAGAAAATGCGCAAAGCTCAAAGACATTTGCTGATTAAACAAGTCATTGAAGAATTCCCGATCCGTACGCAAGAAGAACTATTAAACAAGCTTGGGCATTATGGCGTTACCGCCACGCAGGCAACGATTTCTCGAGATATCCGTGATCTAAAAATCGTGAAGGCACCTGATGAAAATGGCGTTTCCCGCTTCGTATTGTTTCGCGAAAAAGGAACTCCTGAGACTAGGACTGAGGAAGAGGATCGGCTGGTTCAAATGATTGAAGACATTGTATTGAAAGTCGAACGAGTCCACTTTTTGACGATCGTCAATACCTTGCCAGACAATGCTCATTTATTTGCATCTGTTTTAGATGAGATCAAACCTCCCTCTATTGTCAGTACAATTGCTGGATTCGATACGATCATGGTCATCTCGGAAAATGAGGAGGACGCAAAACGAGTAGAAGAATTTCTTCACCATCCAACTGAAGTATCACTTTTTTAATCAGAGCACGTATTCCTAATATGGAATGCGTGTTTTTTTATTTTCAATATTTTCCTTATTAAATAAACCTTTACACTCTTTACAAAAATACATCATTTTTTATTCAAATTTTTCAACACCTTGATTGAATCACAATAATCATCATTTATATTGGATGTTAACAAGAGCAGCTTCTTGCTCTTTGTGTATTTCAAAAAAGAAATGAAAGGAAATCATATGTATAAATTATTAACTCCTGGACCATTGACGACTTCTGAAACAGTGAAAAATGCTATGCTGATCGATCATTGTACTTGGGATCAAGAATACAAAGAAATTACACAATGGATAAGAAAAAAATTACTGGATCTTGCTCAAGTATCGGAAGGAATATACACAACGGTCTTAATGCAAGGTAGCGGCTCCTTCGGGGTAGAATCGGTATTAAGTTCTGTGATCAGGCCAGAAGATACTGTACTGATTTGTTCAAACGGCGCATATGGACAACGAATGATCAACATGTGCGAATGTCTGAAACTGAACTATACCGTTTATGAGGTATCGGAACATCAAATCCTCCAAGCTCATGTGATTACACAGCTGATTGAAGAGAATCCGTCTATCTCCGCACTAGCAATGGTCCATAGCGAGACTACTCCCGGTATTTTGAATAATTTGGAAGAGATTGCTGCTGTCACACAAGAAAGAGATCTTTTGTTTATAGTGGACGCGATGTCAAGCTTTGGTGGGATACCGATTCGTGTAGCCGAACTAGGGATTGATTTTTTGATTTCCAGCTCAAACAAATGTATTCAAGGTGTTCCGGGCTTTTCTTTTGTACTTGCTAATAAAGCGGAACTGGAAAAACGAAAAAATGTTAGCCGAAGTTTGTCACTTGATCTATATGACCAGTACCGCATGATGGAAAACGAGAATGGCAAATGGCGTTTCACTTCCCCTACCCATACGGTTTTGGCTTTTCAACAAGCGCTGAAGGAACTAGAGGCAGAAGGAGGGATCGAAACTCGATATTCACGTTATCTCGCCAATAATCATGTACTACGACAAAAAATGACAGAGATGGGGTTCCAGCCTTTCATTCAAGAATATCAGGGGCCATTCATCACCTCTTTTCTTTACCCTAAGGACTGGCGATTTGATTTTAATCATTTTTATCAGTATTTAAAGCAAAATGGATTTGTGATCTATCCCGGGAAAATCAGCGATCATGAATGTTTTCGTATCGGAAATATTGGCGAGATCTATCCGGAAGATATTTTGGAACTGACAGCAATTATCAAAGACTATAAGGAGAACGTTAATAATTAAAACTGTAATTTTTGATTGGGCAGGAACAACTGTGGACTTTGGCTGTATGGCTCCTGTCCACGCTTTTAGAAATGCTTTTCTAGAAAAAGGAATCCAACTGACTGACAAAGAAATCCGCGAACCGATGGGAAAATTAAAATGGGATCATATCCAACAGCTTCTTTCCCTCCCTTCTGTCAAAAAACAATGGATAGCTATTTATGGACAACTACCTCAGGAAAAAGAGGTGGAGGAATTGTATCAACAATTTGAACATTATCTGTTTAAAGATTTGGTCAAGCATTCTACCTTGAAACCCGACACATTGGAAACGATCGAACGGTTGAGAAACGCTGGGATCAATATTGGTTCCACGACTGGATTTACTGCTCCTATGATGACGATCGTAGCAGAAACCGCAAAAAAAGAAGGGTATTCACCAGACTTCATGGCAACTTCTGAAGACGTCGAAGGGTATGGTCGACCGTTTCCTTATATGATCCATAAAAACATGCAGTACTTCAAAAACAAGTCGGTTGATGAAGTAATCAAAGTCGGAGATACGGTCTCAGATATCCAGGAAGGGAAAAATGCCGGAGTGTTGACAGTAGGTGTAATTGAAGGTAGTTCGCTAATGGGGATTTCTTATGATGAGTACCAAAAATTAGAGATGGGGAAAAAAGATCGTTTAAAACAGTCTGTTGCTCTTAGATTCCAACAAGCTGGCGCTGATATTTGTGTAAACAATTTAAAAGAGTTAACAGAATACATTTTGTACGCTGACAAGAATACAGAATGACTTTTATACAAAATAAGAGGTCGTGAAAAAGCTGTCCTGTATCAAGTAATAAGAACAGCCAAACAAAAATAGCTCCTCATATTTTTCGTTTGGTTAGGCTTATTACCGCAGATGCAAGCTTTTGAACACCGTTTATTCGAAAAAAAAAGGGAGCTGTGACACGACTTTTGTCACAGTCCCCTTTTTTGCAAACAAACAGTGTTTAAGAGACAACCTCTCCACTAAACGGTGTTCATTCAGCTGACTCTCGGTATTTGCTCAAAAAACGATAAAATTTGAAAAGCTATTTTCTCTTTTGTTTCTCTAATACTCGGATCAGAACGCTGATTTCACATTCTCTTTTTCTTACATCTTATCTGGTGCATGAAGTCCTAGCAAACGAAGGTCTTCTTTCAATAATACAGTCACTGCATAAACTAGAGCTAAGCGTGCTTCTTTTTGTTCATCATCAGCTAAAATCTTCGTATGAGCATAGTATTTGTTGAATGCTTGTGCTAATTTGATTGCATGTTTCGCAATCACTGACGGTTCGTATTTTTCCCCAGCAGACAAGACCGTTTCAGGGTATTTTTGAACTAATTTAACCACTTCCCAGCTGGTATCGTCATTCAATGCATAGTCTGCTGTTTCTGAAGGGACAAATACTGCTTTTTCCAACAGGCTGACTGCACGAGCATGTGTATATTGCACATAAGGTCCAGTTTCTCCTTCAAATCGAACAACTTCTTCCAGGTTAAAGTCAAATGTATTCAGTCGATCGTTTTTCAAATCGTGGAAAATGACTGCCCCAACCCCAACTTGTTTAGCTACAGCATCTTTGTTTTCCAAATCAGGGTTTTTCTCGCTGATTTGTTCTTTAGCAGATTGGATTGCTTCATTTAATACTTCTTCTAATAAGACGATCTTTCCTTTACGAGTTGATAATTTTTTACCACCTTGTGTGATCAAACCAAATGGAATATGGTGCATGTCGTCAGACCAGTCAAAGCCCATTTCCTTCAAGACAGCTTTCAACTGTTTAAAATGATAGCTTTGTTCATTCCCTACTACATATAGAGATTGTTTGAAGTCGTAAGTACGTTTACGGTACAATGCAGCAGCTAAGTCACGTGTAATGTATAGTGTCGCACCGTCTGACTTCTTAATCAACGCTGGATTCAGGTCATAAGCAGATAGGTCAACGATCTCTGCACCTTTATCCTCGTTCAGCAAATGTTTTTCTTCTAAAAGTTTGACGATTTCATCCATCTTGTCATTGTAGAAAGCTTCACCGTTCAACGAATCGAAACGTACTTCCAGCAGATCATAGATTTTATTGAATTCTTTCATCGATTCATCACGGAACCATTGCCATAATTGAATAGCCTCTTCATCGCCTTCTTCCAGACGTTTGAACCAAGCACGAGCTTCTTCATTTAATTCTGGTTCTGTTTCAGCTACTTCATGGAATTGGACATATAAACGAAGCAATTCATTGATTGGTTCTGCTTTAACAGCTTCTTCTGTACCCCATTTTTTGTAAGCGACGATCAGTTTTCCAAACTGTGTTCCCCAGTCACCTAAATGGTTGATGCGGATTGGCTGATAACCGATTTTTTCCATAATGAAACCGATCGAATTACCGATAACTGTCGAACGCAAATGTCCCATTGAGATTGGTTTGGCAATATTAGGAGAAGACATGTCGATTGGTACTGTTCCTTGATTCCCGATATTGCTATCCCCATAATGTTCTTTTTCTTTCACTACTGTTTGCAAAACTTTTTTGCTGATAAGTTCTTTATTCATGAAAAAGTTCAAGTAAGGTCCAACCACTTCGATTTTTTCAAAGTTGGCAGAGTCGATTTTTTCTGCTAAATCTGCAGCGATTTGCTGTGGTGCTTTTCGGTAAACTTTTGCTAATGAAAAGGCTGGAAATGCCACATCCCCGTGTTCGGCTGATTTTGGATTTTCTAGTAATTGTTCGACTTGTTCAAGTGTCAAATCGTCTTTGACAACGTCATAGACGGCTTTTGCGACAAGATCTTTATTATTCATCTTTATTCCTCCTAAAATGCTCTCTTATTTGTTCAACAAAAAAATCTCTAATGACGACATACTTAGTATGCCATCATTAGAGACGAGATTTCCCGCGGTACCACTCCAATTGTCCTAAAAAAGGACCAGCTCCATCTGATATCGGTAGACGACCGTCTGTTTAAAACAGAATTCTCCAAGTGCGCTTCGTTGTATCTCCTTCATTCGGCTTCCACCACTTCCGAATTCGCTAGCCAAGAATGATACAAGTACTCTCTTGTTCAACAAATCTTAATCTTATTAAACTTTCTTGAATTATATCAGAAAAAAAAACGAAAGGCTAGTCGTTTCTAATAAAAAAACAATCCAGATGGCCTAAAGGAGAAGAAATACCACCTGGATAGTTATAAATCATTTCGTAAATACGAAAGACTTAACAAATTAATCAGCTACGATAATCGTTCCTTCTTCAGAAGCTAAAAGATTTTCGATATTTTCTAAAGAAGTGATGATTGCCTTAGCGCTCGGTTTTGCTTCAACAAATGCAATAGCTGCTTCTACTTTCGGAAGCATGCTTCCTGGAGCGAACTGTTTTTCATCAATGTATTGTTTCATTTCTGAAACAGTAACAGTTTCTAGTTTCTTTTGATCCGGTTTTTGGTAATTGACATACACATTGTCTACACCTGTCAATACGATCAGCAAATCCGCATCGATGATTTCGGCTAATTTTTCTGAAGCAAAATCTTTATCGATCACGGCTTCTCGTCCTTCTAATCCGGTCGCTGTTTCTACAACGGGAATCCCGCCACCGCCGACGGACACTGTGATAACTCCTTGATCGACCAGCGTTTCGATGACACGTGCTTCTTTAATCGAGATTGGTTTAGGGGAAGCGACTACTTTTCTCCATCCACGTCCAGCGTCTTCTTTGAATGTCACAGTAGAATCAGCATTCATTTGTTCTTTCGCTTCTTCTTCCGTGTAGAACGGGCCGACTGGTTTACTTGGATTTTTGAAGGAAGGATCATTTTCATCCACAATGACTTGAGTGACTAAAGAAACTACATCTTTATCGATTCCTTTTTCCTTCAGTACTTCACCCATCGCGTTTTGGAGCCAGTAGCCGATTGACCCTTCCGTCATTGCGACACATGTATCTAAAGGCATTGCTGGTGTTTTCTCAGAATCAGCAGCTTGCTGCTGAATCAATAGGTTGCCGACTTGCGGACCATTTCCGTGAGAGATGATTAATTCATCTCCTTGTTCGATAAATTTCACTAAATACTTTGCTGTTTCCAATAACGCTTCTTGTTGGGCTTTTGCACTTGCATCCGTAGACAAGATGGCATTGCCTCCTAAAGCGACAACTACTTTTCGTTTGGCCATTTCATTCGTCCTTTCTTCAGTTCTCCTGAATTTTCTAGATAACAAAACGAGCCAGCGTTTTGTGATTTTCCCTCAATGCTGACTCGTTTTTTCGTGAGATGAATGTGGTTATGCTTAAACGCGAGGGATAAACAAGTTACCTAATGTTGCTGCCATGATTGCTTTGATTGAATGCATACGATTTTCTGCTTGGTCAAATTGACGAGCATATTTGCTGCGGAAGACTTCATCTGTTACTTCCATTTCAGTGATGCCAAAGCGTTCTTTCATTTGTTCACCGTAAACAGTGTTTGTATCATGGAAAGCTGGTAAGCAGTGCAAGAAGATCAAACGATCTGTATTATGTGTTTTTTCTACCATTTCCATATTGATTTGGTAAGGTTTCAACAATTTGATCCGTTCTTCAAATTTATCTTCTTCACCCATTGATACCCATACATCAGAATAAAGCACGTCTGCTCCGTCTACACCTTTATCAACATCGTCGGTAATCATCAATTGTGCCCCTGATTTTTCAGCAAAACCTTCTGCCATTTTGACGATTTCTTCTTCAGGTTGTAATTCTTTTGGTGCAACGATACGCATGTTTGCTCCCAAAATTGCACCTGTTACTAATAAAGAGTTAGCCATATTGTTTCGACCATCTCCACAGTATGCAACAGTGATACCTTCTACAGTTCCAAAGTTTTCTTGGATAGTTAAAAAGTCAGCGATCATTTGTGTTGGATGCCATTCGTCAGTCAAGCCATTCCAAACTGGAACGCCAGAGAATTCTGCTAGTTCCTCTACCATTTTTTGACTGAATCCACGGAATTCGATTCCGTCAAACATACGACCTAACACTTTAGCTGTATCTTCTGTTGATTCTTTTTTACCTAATTGGATGTCATTCGCACCTAGGTATTCAGGATGTGCGCCTAGATCGATTGCTGCAGTGGTAAATGCAGAACGAGTACGTGTAGATGTTTTTTCAAATAAAAGCGCAATATTTTTTCCTTCTAGATAGTGATGTGGGATACCACGTTTTTTCAAGTCTTTCAAGTGTTCTGAAAAATCGATCAAATATTGTAATTCTTCTTTTGTAAAGTCTTTTTCTGCTAATAAGCTTCTTCCTTGGAATACTGATTCTTTCATATTAAACATTCTCCTTTAGATTGTTTTTATTTAAGATTAAAGAGGAAATCCCGACGGCAGCTGACAGTAAGACCGCCGTCAGGAAACAAATTACTTCAAGTCTTCACGGACAAGTGGTTGGCTCATGCAGCGTGGACCACCACGGCCTCGTGACAATTCACTTGAATTGATTTCTAACACTTTGATGCCATAGCTACGAAGCAATTCGTTCGATACATAATTTCGGTTATAAGTGACTACAACACCTGGAGCGATTGCCAATGTGTTTGATCCATCATTCCATTGTTCTCGAGGTGCAACGATCTCATCTCCATTACCAGTTGGGATCAGTACAAGATCATCTAATCCAAGAGCAGCTTTCATCGTTTCGTGTAAGTTATCTGAATGAGTAATCTTGATATCATCACCATCTGGTTCGATTGTAAAGACATCCATCTTACCGTCTTTACTTTGAATTGCTGGATGGATAGTGAATTTATCGTGATCTACCATTGTAAATACGGTATCCAAATGCATCATTGCACGGTTGTTTGGAATTTTGATTGCTAACACTTTTTCAAATCCTGCATTTTTTGCGAATAGGTGGCGTGCTAATTTTTCTAAAGCTTTCGCATTAGTTCGTTGAGAAATCCCAACAGCTACTACTTTATCGCTTAAGATCAATTCGTCTCCGCCTTCGATATGATCTGGATTTTCACGATCCAACCATACTTCGATTCCTTTATTTGCAAATCTTGGATGATGTTTCAAAATATATTCTGTAAACATCGATTCACGACGACGTGCTTCAAAAGTCATCTTATTGACTGTCATCCCATTTCCCATTGATGCGGAAGGGTCGCGTGTAAAGTACAAGTTTGGCATTGGGTCCATGTAAAATGGATAGTCATCGTCTGCTGACAGATCGTATAGACTGCTAGAACGTACTTCAATATCTTTTGTACGAACCCCAGCCATGATTTTATCTACCATTTCTTGCGTTTCCATTGATAGAAGGAACTCATGAAGACCCTCTCTTACAGCATTCGATGCAATATGAGATTCATCCAACATTTTATTCAAGAATTGTTCTTTGACATTGCCTGCGTCAATCGCTTCTGCCGCTAATTTTTCCAAGTAAAGAGTCTCGACGCCTTCATTTTGCAATGTCTTTGCAAAGTTGTCATGTTCTTCTTGAGCAATCGGAAGATATGGAATATCATCGAACAACAGACGATCCATAATATCTGGTGTCAAATTTTCCACTTCTTGTCCAGGCCGTTTCAGTAAAACTGTCTTTAATTTCCCTATTTCAGAGAAAACGTGAATAGGTTTATCCATGTTGTGTTGCCTCCTTCTTTTTGATTACATGTATAGGATATCCTCCTTTTGTAATCACTTTCATAATTTTGTCTCATTCAAAATGAGACATTCCTCACATTAATATTCGATAATTAAATAATTAAACGTTTTTCTATTTTTAAGCGTAATTTATTCATTTTTTATTCTGTATACACTTTCAAAAAAATATTTATTCATTGAAAAAATTTTTTTGAATAAATTAAAAAAATAAATTATATTAGCGTTGTTAGCGTTTACTATATGTATTATTGTTGTTTTTTATACACAAATCATTCGCTTCAAAGCAAATTATTCAATACCATTGTATATTTTTTACATAATAACAAATTATATTTGTAAAGTATTAAAACTTGTTTCTAATGTTGGTATGTTAAAACTTTACAAATTCTTTAAAAAAAGTGACAATAAATATAGTGAACAATAAGGAGAGGACTTTTTAATGCGTGTTAATAAAATCGATTTTCACTTTTCAAAACTCAGATATCAACCTGATTTTGAACATTTCTCGGATGAAGAGTTCCAACAGATCAAGGAACATACTGTTCTTCGTTCTTATAAAAAAGGACAGATCCTTTTCGACGATGGTGATCCCAGACAACGGTTGTATATCTTGACCAAAGGACTCGTTCGTTTAGAACGTTATGATGAAAGTGCAACTTATTACTACTATGACTATGTGAATACAAATAACCTTTTTCCTATGTCAGGAATGTTTGGAGAAGAGACCTACACTTATACAGCTCAAGCGATGACTGATATTGAAACATTCTACCTTCCTGTTTCCTACTATGAAAAATTAGCACGAAAAAATCCCGAACAGTTGATCTATATGATACAAAAAATTTCTAAAGTAGTTGAAATACATGAATTGCGTATCCAAATCGGATTGACCTCTAGCGCCTTTGACCGGGTAAAACAAAATTTATTCATTTTGAAAGAAGAATTGGGCGTACCAACAAAAGATGGTCATATCACCATTCCTTATCCGATCACCTTAAAAGAATTAGCAGTGAATAGCGGCACGACACGTGAAACTGCTGGACAAGTAATCAAACAACTACGTGATTCCGGACTGTTAGATTATGACAAAAAGCGTTTTACTTTCTGTAAGACAGCTACTACTCCAGCTATGAGAGAATAACGCGATCAAAAATAAGCAGTGACCCTGATATTTATCAGGGTCACTGCTTATTTTCCTCCCTAAAACTTCTGAAAGATCCGGCAGTTTTAGATCACTGGGCAAGACTCAAAGATTTTCTATGTGTGTTTCAGTTATGTAATATTCACTGTTTGCAAAAAATACTGATAGATTAACTAGAGGAAGCGTCTTATCCTCATCCGACCTAGATTATTCGATATTCCTCGACAATAAACGATTAATCAGTGAGTGCAATCAGAGGAACGGATAATGATGAATAAGCTGTAAAAAATAGGGCTTTGACAAAAGCGTGTCACAGCCCTTATTTCGATTAAACGGTGTGTACCTGTCAACTCTTCGGTCACAAGTCATAATGTTCATAAACATGAGGAGCTGTTTTTTGAAATTGTTCCTTGTGAATCAGAGTTAAACGACAGGCTTACGAACTCTTGATTAAACGGCGTTCAAAAGCTTGCATACGCGGTAACAAGAACAGCCAGGTCAAAAACATGAGAAGCCGTTTTTCCTGGGCTGTTCTTATTACTTGATGCAGGGCAGATTTTTCACAACCTCTTTATTCAGATAAAACCAAGCTTGGATCAGCATTCAACTGATAGCTAGCAAAATTTCTTTTTTGCATTTCCACATGTGCTGCTGCTCCAATCATTGCAGCATTATCTCCACAAAGTCGAAGAGGGGGAATCACTAATTCTACCTCAGGGAGTTTAGTTGCCAAAGCATCCTGCAATCCTTCACGCAACCCTTGATTGGCCGCTACACCTCCAGCTACAATCAGTTGCTTGACTGGATAATTTTGACAAGCTCGAAGTGTTTTAGTAATCAATACATCGATCACACTTGCTTGAAAGCTAGCTGCTAAATCATTTTTGTCTAGATCTTCTCCACGCTGTTGTGCATTATGCACCAAATTGATAAATGCACTTTTTAATCCGCTAAAACTGAAATCATAATTATCTTCATGGATCATCGCTCGTGGAAAATGGTAATTATCTTTTCCCTGATGAGCTAGCTGATCGATTTCTTTTCCGCTTGGGTAAGAAAGACCTAATACTCTTCCAACTTTGTCATAAGCTTCTCCTGCTGCATCATCTCTTGTCTCCCCAATGATTTCATATGATCCATCTTCTTGCATATAGACTAATTCTGTATGTCCTCCGCTAACAAGAAGTGCCATCAATGGAAACTGGAATGGTTTAACCAGACGGGCTGCATAGATATGCCCTGCCATATGGTTTACAGGAATAAGCGGCAATTGATGTGCCCAAGCAAAAGCCTTAGCTGCAGAAATACCAATCAGCAACGAGCCGACAAGTCCTGGTCCATAAGTGACAGCGACTGCCGATAAATCTTCTGCCGACACACCAGCTTCTACCAGTGCATCTTCCAAGCATAAGGTGATTTGTTCAACGTGATGGCGGCTAGCTACTTCAGGAACTACGCCACCAAAACGTTTATGACTGTTTATTTGAGAAGCAACGATGTTAGATAAGATCTCTGTTCCATTTCTAACGACCGCTACACTCGTTTCATCACAACTTGATTCAATCGCCAGAATCAATTCTTC
Source organism: Enterococcus sp. FSL R5-0957 (assembly GCF_038008005.1). Classification (NCBI taxonomy): domain Bacteria; kingdom Bacillati; phylum Bacillota; class Bacilli; order Lactobacillales; family Enterococcaceae; genus Enterococcus; species Enterococcus sp. FSL R5-0957. The sequence continues at coordinate 1,001,152 of NZ_JBBOYG010000001.1, read as the reverse complement.
ATTCATTTCATCGTCTCCGTTTTTAACTTTCTGCTCATAATGATCGCATCTTCCGTCGGATTGCGATAATATGATTTCCGTTTACCTAATATACGAAACTTTTCTGATTCATAAAGTTTTCTTGCTGCTTCATTAGATAGACGTACTTCTAAAAAAACATGCAGCGAATCTTTTATTTGTTCCGTAATCAGCAATTGTAACAAATGCCGTGCATGCCCTTTTCCTTGTTCTGAAACTGCAACAGCAATATTTGTGATCTCGACTTCATCTATTACTTTCGAGTATCCAATAAAGCCACAGATCTGGTTATCTTCAACTAAAAGCAGATAATCAGAGTGAGGCTGTTGGATGTCTGCCAAAAACTGCATTTTCGTCCAAGGTGAACCATGTGGATAAGCATTTTCGCTAATCACCCATACGCATTCTGCCAAGTACGCTTCATCAAAATCTTTTTTTCTGCAAATCAACTAATCTCACTCATTTTCTAAAAGTTTTATCATATCCAATGCATCTTCTTTTGTTTCAGTGTAATATCTTTTTTTGATCGTCGTTGCTTGAAAACCTAACTTCCGATAAAGTCTTTGTGCATCTTGATTACTCATACGCACTTCTAATGACATCGTCTCACAGCGATTCATTATAGCAAAGTTCTCGATTTCGTCAATAAGCAGCGAACCGATTCGTTTACGCTGATATGCCGGTCGAACGGCAATATTCGTGATATGGCAATCTAAACCGAACGCTCTTGAACCGATAAAACCAATCATTCTTCCATTATCAAAGATACCTAGATATAGATGAGGAAGCGGTGACTTCAATTCTGATATAAAGGCACTTTTTGTCCATGGCAATTCGCCATTATAGACTTCTCGTTCGACATCCAGCAGCTCTTTGATATCTTCTGTAGTCAATTCTCTTAGTACGTAACGACGATCGATTTGTTCGATTGTTTTTTCTGTATAAATCATTTTATCTTGAAAAAAGCTTCTGGCATACGCTCTAAATTTTTTCAACATAACTTTCGTCTCCAGGTGTGTGCGTCTCCAACCATTTTTCTTCTGCTTCTACCCGTTTTAAATAGCGAGGAAGAAAAGCTTGTTTCTCTGCAACTGGTTCAGCTAAAGCACCTAATTGAGCCACAGTTACACCACTTGGAATATCCCATGCTGGAACTGTATTAATCGTCGCACTAGGCAATATTTCCTTTATTTCAGAGAAGAATTTGTGACAATCACTCCCGATGAAACAAATAGCTTCATTCAGCTTTTGTAGTTGTGTGAACAAATCAGAAGCAGAAATATGTACATCTTCAAGTACAGTTTCTAATCTATTTTCTTTCCAGCGGTATGCCCCAGCGTATACATTTTTTCTTCGAGCATCAAACATGGGCACAATAATTTTATTCACACCGATGCAATTAGCCGCGATGGTTTTCAGACTAGATACTCCTACTAGCTCTTTATCTAATGTATAAGCAATCGTTTTTGCTGTCGTTACACCTATACGAAGCCCTGTATAAGAACCGGGACCATCAGAAACCGCGATTCGGTCAATGTCTTTTGGACTTATTTGAAGATCTGAAAACAATTGGTCGATTGCAGGCATCAGTGTTACACTGTGGTTGCGTTTGATATTTGTTTGTATTTGTCCAAGAATTTGTTCGTCTTCTACCACACCGATCGCCAAAGTTTGGTTTGCAGTATCTATTCCTAATGTAATCATATATTTGATCCTTTCTGCTATGACATTCTCGCCTTCCATTGTAGCATACTTTTTTATTCCGAGGATGAAAATACCAAAGGCAAAACTAGTACAATGATACATGATTATCTGCTGGCGGGCAAATTTTGCCCCTTCCTGAAACACAAAAAAGCTGCGGTATCACTCCATTTCCCCACAGCTTTTCCATCTTTTATTTCGTTGATTCTCGAATAATCAACTCTGTTTCCACAATAATCTTTCTTGAAACCGGTGCTTTGGAATTACTTAATTGAAGAATCGTCTCCACTGCTAGCTCTCCCATCCATTCGGTATAAACTTTTACAGTAGAAAGAGAGGGCGTTACATATTTCGCTACACTGACATCATTGAAGCCCATCACAGAAATATCTTCTGGTACCACTAAACCTTTTTCTTGAATCGCTTTCAGTGCGCCAATCGCTAATGCATCATTAGCTGCAAAAAGCGCATCAGGAACATGCGGATTCGTTTTTAAATACTGCTTCACTGCTTGATATCCTGACTCGACAGAAAAATCTGCTTCGATAATTGGACCTTCGTCGTAGCCTTTTTCTGCCAAAACTTGTTGAAATGCCATAATTCTGGGATCTTTTAGCCGCTGATGGTTTTTCTTCGTATATTCTGTTCCAGCAAGCATAGCGATATGTTGCGCTTTATGGGAGACAAAGTGTTCAATGACTTTTTGAACACTTGACTTAAAGTCGACAACTAGAGAGTCGATTCCTTGAGAAGTGCCGTCAGAATCTACCAAAAGCAAGGCATTTTGGGATCCTTTCATTTCTAATAACTGAGCTTCGTCGAATTTTCCTAGTGCGATCGTTCCATCTGCCGGAAGATCACTAATGGAATCCCACGTTTCTTTCAATAAAGTAACGTTTGCTTCTTCTGCCTTTTTTTCGATTCCTAGGCGAATAGATAAATAATAAAGATCTTCAAGCTCTTCCGTATCGTCGTACCACTGGATCAGGCGAAGCGTTTGCTTAGTATTTGCTGCATTTTTACGATGTTTCGTATAATTTAAGCGTTCTGCTGCTTCAAAAATTTTTTGCTTTGTGGCTAAGCCAACGGAAAGATCAGGATCATAGTTGAGAACTCTTGAAACAGTAGCAGGAGAAACTCCTGCCAACTGCGCAATGTCTTTAATTGTTGCCATTTGTCTCTCCTCCTTTTTTACGTTTATAAAATCGCAGTAAATCGTTCAAACGCTGCCTGTCCTTTTTCATCTCGCTTGAATACTCCAGCGTCTTCCAGTACACGTGCAAAAACCTGACCTACAGATTTTTGTACGACATCGGTGACCGTATCTTTCGTCAAATCAGGATGTTCTTTTTTTAATTGTTCTGCCCACGGACGATGATATTCAGCCATCTGGTTTTCTTCTCTTAATAAGAAATGCTCTACTTCTACTAGTTCTGGTTTCAAACGAGGTGGTAAAACAGCAAGCCCCATTACTTCGATCAACCCAATGTTCTCCTTTTTGATATGTTGGACATCTTTATGTGGATGAAAAATCCCATCAGGATGTTCTTCTGAAACATTGTTGTCTCGAAGGACAAGGTCCAACTCAAAGTAATTGTCCCTTCTTCGTGCAATTGGCGTAATCGTATGGTGTGGTGTACCATCTGCTGAAAAAGCTCTGATAGATACTGTTTCATCCGAATATGCTTTCCATTTTTCCAATACTGAGTTAGCTGCTTCAATAAGCAAGTTTTTCTCTGTTGATTGCAAACGGATCACAGACATCGGCCATTTCACGACTCCTGCGATGACTTGCGGATAATCTTCTAGTTTGATAAGTTTTTCTATCGGTGCTTTTGCCATAGGAAATTCATGACGTCCTGCCTGATAATGATCATGAGAAAGAATGGATCCTCCAACAATTGGTAAGTCAGCATTCGAACCAACAAAGTAATGAGGCAAGACTTCAGTAATCCGAAGCAGTCTAGCAAATGTTTCCTTTGTGATTTTCATCGGGCGGTGTTGTTCTGATAAAATGATCGAATGTTCATTGTAATAAGCATAAGGGGAATATTGGAATCCCCAGCTTTCACCGTCTAGATTCATTCGAATAATCCGGTGATTGGTGCGGGCTGGATAGTTCAAGCGACCTCTATATCCTTCGTTTTCCATGCAAAGCATGCAGGTAGGATAGTCTACTTTTACCGCCTCGCGTTCTGCTGCGATTTGTTTTGGATCTTTTTCTGGCTTAGATAAATTGATTGTGATTTCCAGTTCACCATACTCCGACTCTGCCGGAAATTTGATGTTTTTTGCGATGGCTCTTGTTTTGATGTAGTCATTTTTCTTACTTAAATTAAAGAAATACTCAGTTGCTTCCTCTGGGCTTTTCGAATAGTGCTGTGCAAAGAATGCATTGACGACTGAAGGTGGCGGTGTGAGAAAATCCATTAATTGCGCTTCAAAAATCTCTTGTTCTGCTGGCAATTCTGAAAGAACACCATTTTCTCTTGCCTTAGCGACAAGCTGATCCAATAAGTCTACAGATTCTTCCTTAACTGGTCTTACTTCAATGCTTTCTAGAGCATCTTCTCCTACCATCCCTAAAAGACGATTCTGTAAATATAAGCGGTCCATTTCCATCCATCCGCCAGCTTCGATCGCAAGTGTGGCAAAATCACAAATCGTTTGACTGATTGACATATCTCATTCCCCTATTCTTCATAACCATTTGGATGGCTGACATGCCAATCCCATGCTGTTTTGATAATTGCTTTGATATCTGTGTATTCAGGTTTCCAGCCCAGAATCTCTCTCACTTTTTCACTTGAAGCGACTAATCGGCTAGGATCTCCAGCTCTTCTTGGTGCTATTTCTGCTGGAATTTCTTTTCCTGTCACTTCTCTAGCTGCTTCTAGCATTTCCTTGACTGAGTATCCTTTGCTGCTGCCTAAATTGAAGAAGTTGCTTTCATTTCCTTCTTTCAAGTATTCCAAAGCTAAAATATGTGCAGCAATCAAATCTTCTACTTGAACATAATCTCTGATACATGTTCCATCTGGTGTATCATAATCGTCTCCATAAACAGCCAATGCTTTTCTTTGACCAAGAGCTACTTGTAAAATGATTGGGACAAGATGCGTTTCTGGTGTATGATCTTCTCCGATAGATGCATCTGCTTTTGCTCCGGCTACATTGAAGTAGCGCAAAGCGACATAGCGCATGCCATATGCTTGGTCACACCACTTCATCATTTTTTCCATCATCAATTTACTTTCACCATACGGATTTTTAGGATTAGCTGGTGTATCTTCTGTGATTGGAGACTCTTTTGGTTCTCCGTAAGTTGCTGCAGTAGAAGAGAACACGATTTTATTCACATTGAACTCGTGCATGACTTCAAGTAAGATTTGCATACCGTATACGTTGTTGTTGAAATACATCAATGGTTTTTCGACAGATTCTCCTACTAAAGAGCTTGCAGCAAAATGGATTACTCCTTCAATCGGTTCCTTTTCAAATACGGAACGTAGAAATTCTTTATCCCGGATGTCTCCTTCATAAAAATGAGCATCTGGATGTACTGCTTGTTCGTGACCTGTGAGCAAATTATCTACCACAGCTACTTGATACCCCTTTTGAACTAGCTGGTCTACAGCGTGCGAACCGATATAACCGGCTCCGCCTAGTACTAAAATTGTCATAAAAAACACTCCTTTGATTAGTAAAATTGTGTTTGTTGATTCTATATAATTTAAAAAAACGAAGTTTACTTTTATGGTGAAAATAAACAAAGTAAAATTTCGTAAATTCATATGGTAAATTTATAATAAAACATTTAGTAAACATTTTCAAGGATTTTTTGCAAAGGTTTACAAACAAACGTAAAACTAGCCTTTTTTTCTCTTTTGTTCCATAATAGATATAACAAATAATAAATGAGGTGGATTCAATGAAAAAATTTGTATCTGGAATATTAGTAGGAAGTCTGGCAACAGCCGCTGCCGTTGCTGGTTTGGTCGCTTCTGTGAAAAAAACAGTGATCGATCCAATTGACGAAAAAGAAGCAATGATCGAAGAAAACCGTAAAAAAGCAATGCGCAAACGCGTTTCTCGTTAATAATTATTTAAAAATACGCATGAAGACTTTTGAAAGAACAGATAAGTCACTATGCGTATTTTTATTTGTCAGTCAATATAAGTTGTGCTATTTTATCTGCCTGTCTCAGATTCCATGGATCTGTATAAGGTCTAGCTACTGCTGCAGTTAGCCAATCCACACCTTCAACAGGTATTCCATAGCAATAAAAGTCAGACTGGATTTCCCCTGAAGCATCAATCACGCGATTCGTACCTCGCTCAACATCTATAGCTTCTGAATGATAACTTCCTGTATTATCTGAAAATGAAAAAGGGCGAACAAGTTTGTTTTCCTTCAAATTTTTTATGACAGGATTACTTGAACGAGAAAAGCTTGTTTGTGGCAATCGAGCTTCAATCAAATAGCGACTGCTAATTTCTTTATCTTGTAGAGAAATAACATAGCGGTTGTGCTTTTGCTGAATATCAAATGGCGGTTCGATCAAATGAAAAATACCCGCATCTATCAGTGCTGCTAATTCTTTCGTCCGAATGACTGGCGGACCGATCGTTAAAAAGCTATTTAGATGAGTAAACCATCCCCATAGTATTTCTTTGTATTCCTTTGCAGAAAAAACGTGCCATTCAATAGCCTGCCGGATTGGATCACGCCAGTCTTTTAATGCATCAAATGTTGAAGCAAATGCTCCTGTGCAATTGCCTTTTTCCGCTTCTTTTATCTGCCCTTCAATAAATGCTCGGCTAGCTTCTGCAAAGGACTCATCCTGGTAGGTAAGAGGAATTTCTAAATACGACCAATCCCATCTATAAGGGATTAGTGCTGGATGCTTTCCGAGACACTCCTCTGAAGATAGGGAGAGAAAATCATGCTCAAAATTTTTCTTTGGAATCGGCAAATGATATTCTTCGATGATTTTCTTGTAATAAAACAACTCAACGTCTTTTTTCAGATAGTCAAAAAATGTTTCGCCAGTCAAAAATCCCGACTGATGCCATTGCTCCAGGTTTTCTTTTGTTAGTAACCGTGGCCATGCCATTGCTCCGCCTTGCTTTTGGTTTCTTCCTAGAGGGTAATAAGGGAGCCCCCTTCTTGATCCACTGTATACAATCGGTTCCTTGCCTGATGGATGATAGACAAGTTTTCCCTTTTCGTTCTCGAAGCGCCCTCCTCTTGATACTGTAAACAATCCGACATAATCAAAAAAACTTAAGCCTAGACCTCTTAAAAAGACATTTTCTTTAGGCGGTATCTTCGAAAGATCGACATCTGCAGGATTAGAAGGAAGCTGATACAGTAAATCATTTTTCTTTGCGTAGTCTATCCACACTCTTTCTTCTTCTGTCTCATCATTTTCCCAGTGACCGCTTGCTAAAACAAGCTGATCGATAGAATAGCTTTGCTGATCTGTCTGTAAAAGATAACCATCTTTTCTTTTGCTGACTTTTTTTACTAAAGAATAAACAAACTGAATAGAAGCTGGAAATTCTTCTTGCAACTTTGAGAAAAACCAGCGTTGATAGAGTCCGTATAAACATCGAGTAGATTGCTGATCTTTTTCCAGACGATTGATTTCTTCTATAATTAGTTGCTTATTTTTGGTTACCGTCTGTTCGATATAATCTGTAGCAGGTCCTTTACTCCATTGAAACAAGTTGGGTCCCTGTGTTACCAATCCTCCACTGGACAATGTTTCATCTGTAAAAAGCGTCACTTGTTGAGAAACAGAATTCATTAATAACTCCGGTGGCTGATTCAACCGCCAAACTCGACCTCCAGGACCATTGGGATCGAAAAGAAAAAGTTCAAGAGAATGTCTGTCCTGATTATTATGGAGAATCCTTTCTGCTACACTTAATCCTCTAGGTCCGGCACCAATGATCCCTATTTTCATTTGCATGCCTCCATTTCGATAAATTTTTTCAATAAAACAGCATGGTTCTGATGTTCATTTTTTGCACCATAAACAAAAGTAATGACTGGATGTTCTTTCATAAGTTGACTGAGTTTAAAAATAGCTTGCTTCTTTTCTTCTTCGAAAATCAATTCTTGCTGGTATTTCTTTGCAAATGAAGCAAATCGTTCTGGTACATGGTCAAAAGTTTTGCGTGCTTCATTACTAGGTACAATTTCTTTCAACCACAGATCTAACTGCGCTTTTTCTTTTGAAATTCCTCGTGGCCAGAACCTATCCACGAGTATTCTATAGCCATCCTCTTTTTCAGCATCAAGGTAAACACGTTTTAATTTGATCATAGTTGTTTCCTTCTTTCTGCCTTTTCGCTTAGCTTATATATGTAGATAATAGCAAAAAATAAAAAAAATGAACGGCACAACTATCCATTGCGCCGTTCATGTGATCTTGGTCAAAATCTAATGATTGATTCGGTTTTTAAAGCTGTCATACAATCATCTGTTTTATACTTTTTTACTTTTGATTTTTCCAGACCATCCGTCATATCCACCCTTAAGTAAATAAATCTCTTGATAACCTGCTTTACGTAATTTATTTGCTGTACGGATGCTCAAACTTTTCTTTTGATCGTAAATATAGACAGGCTGGTCTTTTCGAATAGATCCTAATGAATCTTTCAAAACAGTGTAAGGGATGTTTCTTGCACCTAAAATATGCCCAGCATCAAACACATCTTTTTCGCGAACATCGATTACTTGTGCTTTTCTCATTCCTTCTCGAAATTCTTCTTCTGTCAAAGTCGTTGCTGAACGCTTGGCCATTACTCGTAGATAGACTTCCCAAAAGATGATTGCAAGCACAATCAATAGCAAAATGATATTAATTACCCATAAAACCATGTAATGCCTCCGTTTTTTTAAGCAAATTTCAAGGCTAATGAGGCAGCGCCAATGACACCAGCTTCATTTCCAAGCTCTGCTAATTTGATTTTTGTTGATTCTCTTACTTGCGGGAAAGTAAATTCTTTAAAATATTTCTCTACATGGCTGCGTAAAAATTCTCCTGCTGCCGATACTCCTCCACCTAACACAATACTTGACGGATTCAATGTATTCCCCAAGTTGGCGCAAGCTAAACCTAAGTAGAAGCATACGCGATCAACAACCATCAATGCAAACGGATCGTCTTCTTGAGCCATTTCAAAGATATCTTTACTTGTTACTTCTTCACCGTTGTCTAACATTGCTTTCAGTTTTGAATCTCCTGCGTATTCTTCTGCCAAGTAACGACCTAGACGTACCACACCAGTAGCGCTAGACACAGTTTCTAAACATCCGCGTTTACCGCAAGTACATTCGAACCCTTCAGGATCCACAGTGATATGGCCGATCTCTCCGCCTGCTCCGCTCACGCCGTGAATCAAATTTCCGCCAGCAACGATACCACCGCCAACACCTGTTCCTAGAGTAACGAATACAACGTCTGGATCATTTTCTCCAGCACCTTTCCATCGTTCACCTAAAGCAGCAACATTCGCATCATTATCGATAGCGAATTTGATTCCTGTTCCTGCCTCGATCAGTTTTTTCACAAATTGAACTTCTGTCCAGTTTAAGTTATACGCACCAATAACCGTTCCAGCTTCGCTGTCCACGCTTCCTGGGGTACCCATGCCGATTCCGATAAAGTCTTCGGCTTTCATATTATATAAATTCAAACGATGGTTGATTGATTCAATGATTTCAGGAACGATATGCTTACCATCATCCAAAATATTGGTATCGATGCTCCATTTTTGTTGAATCTCTCCTTCTGGTGTTAAAATTGCAAATTTTGCTGTTGTTCCACCTAAATCAATCCCAATAATCTTCTTGTCCATTACAAATTTCCTTTCTTTCGGCTTTCTTCAATTCGGTGCTCTCTTTTTAATATGCGCCACGCTGTCATGTATGTATCATGATCAATCAAACGGCTATCATACAGATTACGCAATTCGATAGTCATTAATTCAATGTCATAGATGCGTGCACCCACATAGATAAAGATGCCAAATTTTTTGAACAGCTGCTGTACATCATATAAGCTCTCCATCTTTAAGCACTTCCTTCATATTATACAAGTAAACCATATTTTTTTAAACCCAGTAAAATACATATTACAAAAAGAAATACAAAAACTAGTGTAGAAAGAATCCTTTGGTGTATCGAATAGCTTGTCTGTTGTTTCGGTAGACCCAAAACATTCCCTAACACTAATCCGCCAATTAGCCCACCGACATGTCCCCAAACATCTACAGAGGTATCCAGAAGACCAAAAACAAATGTCAACACAATAAATAAAAGAAAATGTCTGACTAGCTGCTGGATCGCTGGGTTATGTTTAAAATGAAACCCTAAGATAAACAACGCACCGAACAAACCGAATATCGAAGTACTCGCACCACCAGACAGAACATTCGTTTCGTTAAAAGCAAAGCTTGCTGTATTTCCCATTATCCCGCTGAACATATAAATCAAGAAAAAACGCCAATGGCCATAGATTGCCTCGATTTGCTGCCCCATAAAATACAATATCAGTGAGTTCATTACGAAATGCATCAGTCCAAAATGGATGAAGATTGGTGTCACTAAACGCCACCATTCATTGAAGTGAACAAGATAAGGACCATACATTCCGGCATAATAAGGGATCTCAAGTCGCGGAAATAATTCCATCATGAGGAAGACCGCTGTCTGTATCCCTAAAAAAGCATAGGTCCATAACGGTCGTCTTAACCATGCACGCAATTTTATTTGCTGTTGATAATTCATGAAAACCTCCCATTTCATTTTAGTCAATAAACAATTGTTGGATCTTCTGATCAAAGCTCTCCGGTTGCCATTGTTCATTCAATTGTTCACGAAAAACAAGGCTACATGTTTTTTTATGAAAATTATTTAAATACCGGTCGTAATAACCACCGCCAAAACCGATTCGATAACCGGCTCTATTGTAGATAATACCTGGTACAATGAGGAGATCGATCATCTCCGGCAAATAGAGCTTCTCTGATTGTGACTCAAGAACACCAAAACTCGAACGTACAAGAACGGACTGTTCATCCATTTCATAAAACGCCATCTGACGTTTCGGCAAAGTTTTAGGTACAACTATTTTCTTTTGTTCTTTTTCTGCTCGTTGGATAACCGGCTGTGTATCCAGTTCAAATTCATTCGATAAAGTCGTCCCTATCACTTTTGCTGACTTCCAGTACTCGCTGGCGAATAGCTGTTTATAGATTCGCTGTTCTTTTTCCTTTTTCTTGCCACTTTTGGCCAGATTTTTCAGCTTTTCGATTCCTTTCCGGCGTAATCTTACTTTCAATTGGTCCAAAAACTCACCCTTCCTTCTCTCATAAAATGGTATAGGAAAAAAAGAAAAATAGCAATCGAACTTTCAAATAAATGCATAAATAGAATAAAAAGAAGACCTAGAAATGATTGGCCTTTCTTTTTTAATGAATTTCAACTGTTCAGCGCGTGTTTTTGTCTGATAAAAAGTGCATACAGAAAATATGGCGCACCAAAAAGGGCAATCAAAATTCCTGTAGGTACTTCCCCACTTGGTAGAATCACTCTAGCAACCATATCTGCACTAAGCACAAAAATGGAACCGAACAAACCGCTCAGAACAAAGGTCCAGTTATTTTCTTTACGTACGACTAGCTTCGCAGCATGAGGAGCTAGTAGTCCTACAAAAGATAAACTACCTGTCACCGCTACACTACCGCTTGCCAAAGCAACAGCTAACAACAAAAGGATTTTTTGACTTTTAGCCACGTTAAGGCCTAATCCTTGCGCGCGTTCTTGACCAAATGATAGCAATCCAATCCTCTGTGCATAAAGTCCTCCTAGCGGAATTAAGATAACCGCCCATGGAAGCAATGCCCAAACATAAGGCCAGCTCGCACCCCAGATTGATCCCGCTAACCATGCATTCACAAATCCATAATTTTCCTTAGATAATTGGATCGTGCATAGCAATGTTAATGCAGAAAGGCCGGCATTAACGGCAATACCGGACAATAAGATTCGATTCATACCCAAAAAGCCATTTCGATCATAGGCCGCAAGATAGACGCAGCAAGCAGCTAAAACACCACCTAGAAAGGCTACAACTAGCAATAGAAACGGCAGCGAATAGTGTGAAAAGAAACCTAAATAAAGCATCACTAAAAATCCTGCTCCGGCATTAATGCCCAATATACTAGAATCTGCCAATTCATTTCTTGTTACTCCTTGCAAGATATAACCAGAAACGCCAAGACAAGCTCCTGCTAATAAACTGATCAGTAATCGAGGAACTCGAAATTCTCTAACAATCAGCGCCAAAGAAGATGATTCTTTCCCTATGAACGTGGCAAAAAGCTGATCCAGGTAAATAAAAGGCGTACCAATCATCAAACTACCTATAGACAGGATGACAAGTACAAAAAGCAAGAAATAGAACGTCCAATATATTTTTTTCACCGTTGTTCCCTCCTTACTTGTATCAGTAAAAACGGAACGCCAATCAATGCAATGACTAATCCAAAAGGTGTTTCAAAAGGGGGATTGATCATCCTCGCTGTAAAATCCGCCAACATAACCAATCCACCGCCAACTAAAAAAGAGACAGGTAGAACATAACGATAGTCCGTTCCAACCATTCCACGAACAACTGGCGGAACCAACAGTCCAATAAAGGAGACTGGACCGACTAACGAAACTGCTATGGCTGCCAACACTGCGACTAGACAGAAAACAATCAACCGCGTTCGTTTAGGATGACTTCCAAGAGCTAATGCATGTGTTTCACTCAAATGAATCAAAGATATTGCTTTTCCTAATGAAAAAGAAACCAAAACAGCAAGTATATATAAAGGAAACAATACTGCTAATTGTTTCCATGTGATATTGGCAGCTCCGCCTACAAACCAAAAAGCAAGATCCTGCTGCAGATTAAAGAATTGGGTAAGTGCTTGGCTGATAGCAGTAAAAAAAGAACTAATAGCTACGCCAGCTAAAATCAGCTGTAAAGGATTCATGCCCATTTTCGAAAACTGCAAAAAACCAAATACGAGCAAAGTTACAGCAAAAGAACCTGCCAATGACATTAGAAACACAGAAAAATCAGAAGCTTTAGGCCAAAAAGCAAAACTAAGGGCCATTGCCAACGAAGCACCCGCGTTGATTCCTAGTAAGCCTGAATCTGCTAAAGGATTTCTTGTCACTCCTTGCATCAATGCACCGCTCAATGCAAAACAACTCCCTACAAGAAATGCTCCCGCCACACGAGGCAAACGAATATTTCGTATGATTTGGTGACTTTGTTTTGATCTATCAAAATCAAACAACGCCTGCCAAAAATCTGCTTTTCCCACAGTCGCTGCGCCATTTGAAAGAGCAACAAAAAAAATAATCAAAAGAACAAAACAGACCAAAAGCAGGAGTCTATTTTTCTTCATAGTCCTCATAATTGATCCTCCTGCTCTTTTGGCAACAAATCATAGGTTAGAAAAACTGGTTTATTTGTTCTTGGAAGCGTGACAATCGTTGCATCAATCTCAAATATTTTTTTCATACACTCTTTTGTAATCACTTCTTCAGGTGTACCTTCTGTGATCAACTTACCGTTTTTCATTGCTAATAAATAATCTGAAAAACGTGAAGCATGATTAATGTCATGAATCGACATCAAGATCGTTGTTTGTTTCATTTGATTGATTTCAGTCAATAACTGTAGGATCTCTAATTGGTGTGCCGGATCTAAAAATGTTGTCGGTTCATCCAAGATCAAGATATCTGTTTCCTGAGCAAGCGCCATAGCGATCCAGACACGCTGGGTTTGTCCACCAGACAGCGTTGCGATATCCCGCATACGAAATCCAGCTAGACCTGTAGCATCCAACGCCCACTCGATTGCTTCATGATCTTGCGTGTCCATGCCACTGAACAGTTTTTGATAAGGGTATCGTCCGTAAGATACTACTTCTTCTACTGTCATACCTGTAGGGTGTTCACTAGTTTGTGCTAATAATGCAATTTTTTTTGCAAGTTCTTTTGAACTGTATGTAGAGATATCAGAGTTATTGACAATGATCTTTCCTGATTTCACAGGTAGTATACGGGTAAAACTTTTCAATAAAGTAGATTTTCCACTTCCATTTGGCCCAATCAAACTAGTGATTTTCCCTTCAGGAATCGTAACAGACATGTTTTCAATGATTTTTTTGTTTTCGTAGCCGGCTGCAATGTCAGCTGCTCTTAATCTCGTCATTTCACCCATCCTTTCACTGAAAATCATTCTCAATTATGACGCTGTTTCAACATTTCGTCAAGCGCTACTTTCATATCTATAGCCAAATGAAGCGGTTGACAGCGTTCGAAATATCAGGAATAATAACCAATGAGAAAGATTCTCAATTATGTCAGGAGGAAAGAAATGAAATTAAAAACAAAAGTATTCACATTATCTAGCATATTGCTGCTGGCTGGAATACTGAGCGCTTGCTCCCCCTCTTCAGATAAAGAAACAGCTACAGCTGCCAATTCGACGACTTCATCCAATAGTACTCATACAGTCACAGATACACTTGGACATAAAGTAGAGATTCCAAACGCGCCCAAACGGATCATCGGCAGTTACTTAGAAGACTATCTGATTGCACTAGGGGAAAAACCTATCGCCCAGTGGACTGTTGGCAGTGGTTCCATTCAAGATTATCTGCAAGATGATTTAAAGGATGTCCCAACGATTTCTTATGACCTTCCTTATGAGAAAGTGTTAAGCTTTGAACCTGATTTGCTGTTGATTTCTTCTTCCGCTACTGTCGAAGGCGGGAAATACGAACAATATAGCAAAATCGCGCCAACTTATGTTGTAAAAAACGGAACAGATGTCACATGGGAAGAACAACTAAAAGATGTCGGCAAAGCTTTGGCAAAAGAAAAAGAGGCAGAAAAAATCATTTCCGATTATCAAAAATCCATCAAGAAAACTCGAGAAGAACTAGCAGATAAAATCGAGAACAAGACAGCTGCAGTGTTGTGGGTGACCAACAACTCAGCCTTTATGGTCAGCAAAAATCGGTCAAGTGGAAGAATCGTATACGACGATCTGGAATTTGGTGTTCCTGATCTAGTGGAAGAGGTCTCCAAAAAAGCCACTTCTGACTGGTCTGCTGTTTCCTCTGAAAAGCTAGCTGAATTAGATGCTGACTACATCATCCTTGTGAACAGTGACAAAGATGCTGCCATGTTCAATGAACCAAGCTGGAAGAATCTTAAAGCAGTGACAGACAATCATGTACTGCAATTCGGACCTGAATCTAGCTGGCTATATAACGGACCTATTGCCAGTCAGGAAATGGTCAATGATATCAAAGAAAAACTAAATTGATTTTAACTAAAAAAAGCATCTTCACGATTAGTCGTGAGATGCTTTTGTTCTTATTAACAAACTAGACGCATAGATTTTATTCTTCTTTTGAAGCAACCCTATTTTTTACTCTTTCCCATTTTTGAAAACGATGGGCATATAGATTTTCTTGATCCGTTATCCCCTCATACTCCTCTATAAGGGTGAAGTCTGAAAAATCAATATTCCCAATATACGTATCGCCTTCAAACGTGCTATTGATCAATGTTCGCCAGATCCGACCAGTGTAAGGAAGAAGTTCTTGAAAAATCTGACTACCACCCGAAACATAGATATCTTCTGAGATCGTTTGACTATACGACAAAAGTTCATCGATCGAATGCATTACTTCCGCATTTTCTTTCGTACGAAAATTTGGTTGCGTTGTCAACACGATGATATGGCGATAAAGAAGTGAAAGATCCCCCATTCCTTCATAGGTCTTTCTTCCCATCACTAAAATTCGATCCATTGTATGTTCGCGAAAGAAACGCATATCATTTGGCAATCGCCATGGTAACAAACCATTTTTGCCGATCAGACCATTTTTATCTTGTGCCCACATGGAAATAAACATATTATCCGCTCCTTATGATTTTAGATGTTTTGAGATAAAAAAAGTCTCAATTCTTTGACCAGCAAGGAATTGAGAACTTTAAAAACATTATTTTGTTTCACGGTGCAAAGTAACTTTGCGTTCGCGTGGGCAATATTTTTGTTTTTCCAAACGATCAGGATTGTTACGTTTGTTTTTGCTTGTTAGATAGTTACGTTCTTTACAAGAAGTACACTCTAAAGTGATGTTTACGCGCATGATTTTCCCTCCCATTTTTACAAGAATCCTCTAAGATGACTCTCAGACTTGATTATCTTACCATGATTTTTTCCAGATTGCTAGTGTTTTTCACGATTTTGTTAAGTAAAACTACTTGACGATAAATACAACGGTTTTACTTCTCAGACAAAATCTTTTTCTTTTTGTATAAATACCCTTACACTTGTTTATAGAGACTATGTTTTTTTAAATAAAGGGGGATACTAATATGCCATGGAACATGAAGGACTTTCCTGCATCAATGAAAAACTTAGATAAACTGACAAGAAAAAAGGCGATCGACATCGCAAATGCTCTATTAGACGAGGGTTACCCTGATAGCCGTGCGATCCCAATTGCCATTGATCAAGCAAAAGAGTGGTATGAAAATGCTAGTGAATCAGAAAGACGAACATTCGAAAAAGAAAAAAATCCAAGTAAGTCGGATAAACATGATACGAATCCTCGTGCCGGAAAATTGCTTGATTCAGATGTGATCGTAGAATATGCCGAAGAACAATGGATCGTGAAATCTAAAGGAGCAAAAAAGGCTAGCAACCATTTTGATACAAAGAAAGAAGCGATCGAAAAAGGAAAGCAAGTAGCACAAAACAAAGAATCAACTTTGGTCATTTATAAAAAAGATGGGACAAAAGAAAAAGAAATCGATTATTGAACATATGTAAAGGGGTTGTGACGAAAATCGTGTCACAACCCCTTATGTTCGAAACAATGGTGTTCCTCTGCCAACTCCGAACCACAAGTCATAATATCTATAAAACGGGAAGAGCTGTTTTTTTTAATTGTTTCTTATCACTCGGTGTTAAACGGTAGGAGCAAACCTATTTTTTATTGATATTTGATTTTCATCAAACAGTCACATAGTCGATTGCTTCTGCTTGCGGAATCGTTTCATCTACAAAGTAGACTTTATACCATGTCAAGAAACTGAAGATTGTCCAGATTTTTCTTTGCTCTTCTTTACGTCCTTCGTGATGGTCATCTAGCAACTTCATGATTTTTTCTTGATCAAAAAATTCTTTTGCAAAATCTGCTTCGAATAATGCTTTGACTTGTTCGTAGCCGTGTTCTTCTTTCAACCAAGCTTTGATTGGCACAGGGAATCCTAATTTCACACGATTCGACCATTCTTCCGGAAGATGTTTGTTCGCAGCTTGTCTGAAAATATCTTTTGTGTTGTTTTGATTCAATAAGAACTTACTTGGTATTTGTTGAGCCAATTTCATGACTTCGATATCCAATAAAGGTACTCGGACTTCCAAAGAACTTGCCATAGAAAGTTTATCTGCCTTCAACAAGATATCTTTTGGCATCCATTGATGAAGATCGACATATTGCATCTTATTGACTTCATCTTTGATTCCTTCTGTTTTCTCGTAATGAACAGTCATGATTTCATCCACAGATGGTGCTGTTTGATATTTTGGTGTCAACACTTCTGATGCTTCTGATTCTTCGAACACTCGAGCATGACCGATAAAATATTCTTTTGCAGGAGCAAGTGATTCATATAAATGGATCCGTCCATGGAAATTTTTCATTTTTCCGATTTTACGTCCTAAATTATAGCGTGTTCCTTTTGGTAATTTTTTCAATCCTTGAGCAATCACACGGATGAATTTTGAATTCGTATGGAATCCATACGTTTGGTATCCCGCAAACAGTTCATCCGCCCCTTCTCCAGATTGGACTACCCGCACGCTTTGTGAAGCAAGATTTGCTAAAAAGTACAAAGGTACGCAAGAAGGATTTGAATCAGGTTCATCTAAGTGATACTGGATCAAAGGGAATGCTTTGAACGACATGTCTCCGTCGATCACTGCTGCTGTATTATCTAAGTCCAATAGTTCGGTTAGTTTTCTGGCTTCAATCGCTTCATTATAGGTTTTATCATCAAACCCGATTGAGAAAGAATGATCTGGTTTCAATACAGAGGTTACATAACTGGAATCAACCCCGCTGGATAAGAAAGAACCAACTTCTACATCACTGACCGTATGTGCTTCAATAGAAGCTTGAACGGTTTCGTCGATTTTTTCGATCCATTCTTGTCGGGAATGCGTTTCTTTTGTTTCAAAATCTGCATCCCAATATTGCTGAATGTCTAGTTTTCCATCTTTATACGTATAATAATGGCCTTCAGGCAAACGATAGACATCTTTGAAGAATGTTTCGCCGTTTAATGGAGAATATTGGAAAGTCATATAAGGTTTCAACGCTTCTTTGTTCAATTCTTTGTTAAAATCAGGATGAGGCAGAAAACTTTTGATTTCTGAACCAAACATAAATGTTCCGTTCATTTCTGCATAATAATATGGTTTGATCCCAAAGTGGTCTCTTGCACCGAATAACTCATTCTTTTCATTATCCCAAATAGCAAAAGCAAACATTCCGCGGATCTTTTGCAATAATTCTGTTCCCCATTCTTCGTAACCATGCAAAAGGACTTCTGTATCTGCATGTGTTTGAAAAACGTGGCCAGCTGCAATCAATTCTTCTCTCAAAGGCTGGTAATTATAGATTTCGCCATTAAAAATAATGATCTTTGTCCGATCTTCATTGTAAATAGGCTGAGTACCGCCCTCTAAGTCAATAATACTTAATCTTCTGAATCCTAAAGCAACATGTTTATCGATATATTCTCCTGAACTATTAGGTCCACGGTGAACGATCCGATCCATCATTGTATTAATAATTGTTTTTTTGTTGTCCTTGTCGTTAACAAAACCTACAATACCGCACATTTAACTTTCACATCCTAATATAAAATTACTGTTTATTTCATTCATATGCATCTTATCATAGAATAAATAGCGGACGAATATTTTCTCTCTTACAGTTTCGTCACGTGAAAACAAAAGATGAAAGTTTCTGTTTTTACAGAAAATAAAGTCCCAATATCTAATTTACCATGTTTTCTTTTTTGAGGCTATCTTATTCTCTTCGTGTTAAAAAAATATTAGTGGATACCCGTGGTGCTAGTTAATTTTTTCCTAGAGGAAAATGTCTAAACATGTTGGTAAATCAACAAAAAAACGCATATAGTAGTCTCAAAACTCCCAAGAAATGAGGACTACATATGCGTTCATCAAAATATACTGAACATTATACAGATACTTTTATAACATTCAAGGAAATTATGAGAACTGTTTCTAACATATACCACAATTGTGTACCAGATAAGATTAAAAACCGAAGAAATACTGATCAACTGAAGCAACGCGATACAGTGATTATTGCTTGTGTTATATGGGGCATAATTAATGGCTATACTAGCCAAAGAGCCACGTATAGAGCGGTTTGTTCCGTCTTATTTCCTAATGGTGACTTTCCTAGTAGGAGTCGATTCACTCGCTTAAGTTCAAACTTAGCTTACACTATCAAGATTATTCGATACTTTTTCATCAAGAAGCTCACCAAAGGTGAACTAGTCGGAATTATAGATAGTTTTCCTAGTCCATTATGTAAACCAGTTAGAAATAGACAAGCAAAACTATTGAATCAAATAGCCAAAGTTGGCTATAACTCAACAAAAAAATCTTATTTTTATGGTCTTAAAATTCATATGATCGTTACTAAGACTGGCTTTCCGATTACTTACTCAATCACGAATCCAGGTGTCCATGACGTGAAAGTGTTAGAGACTTTATCGGAAGAAGCGAATCTTCCCAATATCCTAGGGGACAAAGGATATATTAGCCATAAAATCCATGAAAAGCTTGCCCTTAAGGGCATTACTATATCCGTTCCGCCACGTAAAAACATGGATAAATCAGAAAAACTAGACCACAGCTTACTTGGAAAACAAAGAAAAACAGTTGAGACTGTTTTTTCTTCCTTAGAAAAATTAGGTTGTCAAAATTTCAACTCACGTTCTGTTAAAGGGCTAGAGAGTAGATTTGAAAGCATATTACTGGCTTACAGTGTTTCTATTAAGTCGAGCACAACGACGTTTTGAAGGAACTTTGAGATATTCTTTAGGATATTAAAATTAACTAGCACCACGGGTTAGTGGATGCTATTTCCAAAAAAACCAGCAAAAAAAGACACGACCTAAAGATCGTGTCTAATTATGACTGTATCAGAAAATATGATACCAAACGGATCTATTCATTAATTAATTGACATAGTTTATCTGTTGCTCTTTTATGACTGGATAACTGACCAATTCATGACGATCCAAGTCTTCTTTATTCATATTTACAGCAGTAATTTGACTGTCTTCATACGTACGATAATAATAAATCCCTTTATCAACGTTACAGCAAGAAGAATAAATCGTATATTCGTATTTTCCTTCTCCAGTATCGCATACTCCTTTTTGTTGCTCGACTGAGCCTAGTATATGAAAAAATTGACTGATACTTTCAGATTCTGAATCACCTGATGCAGCATTCATTTTAGTAAATGTGGCTTTTACAAATCGAGAAACAGAAGAGAGATCTCCAGGTAAGCCCAATCCTCCCATCCCACGACTATAAACATTCAAGCTGATCTGGTTTGAAAAATGATTTTCTGGTGTTCCATTTGATAGCGAGCGATAATTGTTCAGATTAAATAATTGATAATCAAATGGCGGATTATTTGTCAACACACCGACAGGATTATCATATAAATGAAGTCCATCTTTCATACTTTCAATTACTATCGATTTTTCTTTATCAGCTAATAACCAGTGTAAAGGTGACAAGGGTAGTTTTTCACTAAAATCGATATTGACTAGATTGATAGTAGCCAATAATTCTTTAGCTTCGTCTATGGTTGAGCATTGCCCTAGTATCCATGGAATAAACTCAAATGGTGCAACGTTATCTTTTCCTTCTTGTAATTCTTTATAATCAGCATTGCCAGGAAAATTCAGTCCTGCCATACTCAACCCTTTTTCATTTGTAGCCTCATAATAGAGTGGATAGTTGGCTACCCCAGCTGCTATCCCAATCATTGCATAATGTTTATCTAAATTTTTTACCTTTCTAAAATCGAAACGATAATTTCTTGGAGTAATAGTGACTACTTCATTATAAGACATCTCATAATCAAAATTCTTTCCAAAATAATGGTCTTTCGTTGCATAAGTGATTGCGCGGTACACATCGTTTCCCCTCCTAAAACAAATCGTTTTTACACTTTTATCTTACATCTAGTATTTTTTTTTATCAAAAAAAAGGCCAAAGAAGATTAATTTACTAGCATTTATAAAAAATAGTACTCAGGGGGAATCAAAAAATATTGTAGGCTAAAAGTACAACAAAAATAAGGGGCTGTGACAAAAGCATTGTCACAGCCCCTTATTCCGAACAAACGGTGTTCAAAAGCTTGCATCTGCGGTAATAAGCCCAACCAAATGAAAAAATAGGAAGAGCTATTTTTGTTTGGCCGTTCTTATTACTTGATGCAGGACAGTTTCTTCACAACCTCTAATCGTTGATATAAGGAAGGTACAGGATTTGAACCTGCGCGCCGGTATTAGCCGGTTCGCCGGATTTCGAGTCCGGTGCATTACCACTCTGCCAACCTTCCGTAAGTACTATTTTTAAACTTTTTCCACGAAATGTCAAGCCTATTTCTAATAGATAAATAACAGAAATCGCTTTTTTTAGCAAAAAAGTCCATTGACAGTTTGCAGCCAACGGACTTACCGATCAAATTCATACTGATAGAACACTATCTGATTATTTCAGGATTATCTAATGCTAAAATCGAGTCAATTGTCCGTTTGATCAGTGCAATGATTTGTTCTTCTGTTGGATGCATGATATTTGATGACATCAATGACGCTAAGCCAGTCACTGCTACCCACGTACCAGTATGCAGAGCATCGACATATTCATCCGATAATTGATTGTATCTTTCATCTTCTTTAACTATTTCACAGAAATAATTGTATGAAAAATCATGCATTTTCTTTCCGTCCCCATGTTCATCAATGTACAGTGCCATGTAAAGACTATGATTCTTTTTTGCAAAGTAGATATAGTTCAAACCGAGATCAATGATTTTATCACCAGTACGTTCAATAGGGAAAACATCTTCTTTTAGTTGTTCAAAGATAGAATCCAGCAACGTATTTTTTAAATCTTCCATGTTTTTGAATTCCAGATAAATCGGCTGTGTCGAAATCCCCATCTTTTTAGCAATATTTCTCGCAGTAAATCCTTTAAACCCTTCCTTTGCAACAACATCATAAGCAGCTTTTAGAATTTGATCCTTGGTATAGACTTTTCTTCTCATTAAAACTCCCCCACTTCTTTACTGCAGTATATGTTGTTTTATTGTACCCTATTTTTAGCATTTTTTGCAAACATTTTACTCAAAACGTTATATTTTAAATTTTTTTCTCAGTCTTCTTTAACTTTTTTTGCAAAATTAAAAAAATTTGGTTAAATTCAATGGGTTCCCTTACATTTTTAGTTTTGACCTAAATGATAGTTGACCAAATCTTTCATTTCAAGTTATAGTTAAAGAAAATGAAAAAGAAGGTGTGTAATGGAAAACGAAACTGACGTTATTTATATTCATCCTCAAAAACGAATCGTTTCACAGAAAAGAAAGTATTTTTATCTTGGTTTTACAGGTGCTTTTTTTCTTTTTATTGGCTTGCTTTCTGGTACTCCTACTGATAATTGGAGTGGATTGCTAACTATTCTTACCTCGCCAAGCAATCTTTTGACAGATTATTTTGCTTTAGGCGGTTTCGGAAGCGCATTCATAAATGT
The DNA here is from genome assembly GCF_038008005.1 of Enterococcus sp. FSL R5-0957. NCBI lineage: Bacteria > Bacillati > Bacillota > Bacilli > Lactobacillales > Enterococcaceae > Enterococcus > Enterococcus sp. FSL R5-0957. The sequence goes on along the minus strand of NZ_JBBOYG010000001.1, from coordinate 978,452 downwards.
AGGGATTTTGACCTTACTTTCTGTGCTTTTAGCTTATCGGCACAAGGTGATTTTAAACGGTCCCTTATTTGCTTCGATTCTAACAGTTACCGGTTTCTCTTTTTTTGGCAAAAACCTTTATAATTCTATCTCAATCATTTTAGGTGTGTATCTATACGCTGTATTTGTCAATAAACCTTTTTCTCAGTACATCATGATCGGACTGTTTGGTAGCGCATTATCACCGGTCGTTAGTTATATCACTTTTGGTATGCGTTTTCCTTTACTGATAGGTATTTTATTGGGGAATTTAGCTGGCATAGCAATTGGTCTACTTCTTCCGCCCTTAGCTGCTCAAACTTTAGTTTTCCATCGTGGATTCACACTTTATAATATTGGATTCACCTCTGGGTTGATTGCGATGACTTTTACTGCTGTTTTGAGGTTATTCAGCTATTCAATCGTCGAAAATACATTGGTTTCCAATGAATATCACTTTCTTCTCATTTGGATTATTTTTGGCTTTTTTTCGCTGACAGTCGGAATTGGTTTCTATTATAATTCCTTTCGGCTTTCGGGGATTCGAGAGATTTTCGATTCATCTGGAAAATTGATAACTGATTTCATTGCTAATTCTGGTATTGGTGCTACTTTGATCAACATGGGCTTAGTTGGTCTGATGCTGTCTTCTTATGTTTTACTGGTTGGCGGTCAGTTAAATGGACCTGTCATCGGTGCTATTTTATCTGCGGTTGGTTTCAGTGCTTTTGGTTGTCATTTAAAAAACAGTTTTCCGATACTAGTCGGAATATTTATTGCTTCTTTGTTTGGAACTTTTCATGAGATCACCAGTACTGGCATGCTTGTTGCAGCTGTGTTGGGAACAGGTCTCGCGCCCATAAGCGGTTTTTACGGCAGTTTTTACGGTGTAATAGCTGGTGTGCTACATATTGCTCTTGTCCATAACGTCAGCACTTTACAGGGAGGACTAAATCTAAATAACAGTGGTTTTTCAACTGGTTTCGTTGCAGGTATCCTTGTACCGATACTAGATAACTTTACCGCTGTCAGAAAGGAAAAAAAGACACTTGGAAAAAGAATTATCAAAAAGAATCATCGATGAGCTTCTTACTTATTTATATTCCCATGAAATAACTGAAATACGTATTGGAGTAGAATTTGCTGAGGAAGGACTTTTCATAGAGATACAGGGTACGGCAGAAACTCAGCCAGAAGATTTAGATGTACTTGCTGATTTGCTGAACAATCCTCGGGACCCTAGTATGGAAATCTACTATCAGGAACTATTAGGTAATCCCCGACATGATCGGGAAGATTATCATCTGTTAGGTAGTTTGATTGATGACGTGGAAATCATGTACGCCCAGCCGATTATCAATATTAAGATCTTTCGACGTGCTTCTCCTCGTTCCTATTATTAACCCTATTTTCTATTTATAAAAGACTGAATCAAAAAAGCAGCTCCTGAAAGTTCGATTAAAATCTACTTTCAGGAGCTGTTCAAGCTTGACATTATTGATTTCCCAATCCTTCATACACTTCATCTGTTACAGGTTCTAAAAACTCTGAGTTTCCGGAAGTGATCGCTAAATGTTCAAACCAACTGTCTTTTGTAGCACCATGCCAGTGTTTGATTCCTTTGTGCGTCACCACAACGTCTCCAGCTCTTAATCGTCTTGCTGGCTTTCCTTCTTCCTGGTACCATCCTTCTCCGCCAGTCACAAGTAAGATTTGATATCCATCTGTATGGACATGCCAGTGATTGCGACAACCTGGTTCAAATGTTACATTCCCTACACCAACAGAAACTTCGGGATCATTCACTAACATATTCAGATAGCTTTGCCCAGTAAATACCTGAGCGTAAGCTTCGTTTTTTTCCCCTGCTGGAAAAATCACGCCATTGTGTATTTCTTCGTATTTTGTCATCATTTACGCCTCTTTCTTGTTTACGCTGTTTCCTTCTAGATAGATTTCTTTTGCTAAGTTAAAAGCTGACCAAGCTTTTGGCCATCCTACATAAAAAGCTAAATGGGTAATGATTTCTGCTATTTCTTCACCAGTAATGCCATTTTGTTTGCCAATCTTCAGATGAGCTGGCAATTGTTCAAAATTTCCTCCTGAAATTAATGAAGATATGGTGATGATACTACGCTGATGAGCAGATAATTCTTCTCTGGACCATACTTGTCCAAATAAAACATCATCATTCAATTCTGCAAATTTTGGTGCAAAATCTCCTAATTGATCTCGTCCTGCGGTTTGTTTTTCTGCCATTTCTCTTATTCTCCCTTCACGACTGTTAGGTGATTCAACTATGGTTCTAAGGCAACTTTATTTTCTATTGTTTCTTCGCATTTCATTTTAAATGTAGTCTTCCAGCCTGTCCAATGCTTAGTTTATTCAGTCGATATGCTTTTTAAGCATAGTTGCTAACGCTTTTTTTATTTCGCGAATTGTAAAATTAAGTTAGAAAAATAAAAAGGCATTTATGGTACACTCAAATTGTATTTCCGACGAAAGAAAACAAAGGAGTGTAACCATAAATGACCTACAAACATCTTACCATAGACGAACTGACAATGATAGAATCATATTATCTTCAACATAATAAGCCGGTTGAAATCGCTAACCGAATGGGACGTGCTATACAAACTATTTATAATGTAGTCAATAAGTTCAAGCAAGGTAAGACTGCTCTTGATTATTGGCACCAGTATAAAGAAAATAAGAAAAAATGTGGTAGAAAAGTCATTCAATTACCTGCTCATGAAGTAGATTACATTAAAGAGAAAGTCACTCTTGGTTGGACGCCTGACGTCATTATCGGGCGAAAAGAAAGACCTGTTTCATGCGGTATGAGAACACTTTATCGTTTATTTTCTAAAGGAATATTTGATATTGACACACTACCGATGAAAGGTAAAAGAAAACCCAATGGCCATCAGGAAAAACGGGGAAAACAACAGTATCAGCGCTCAATCCATGATCGACCTGATAATTATCCTGATTTCAATTCTGAGTTTGGTCACCTTGAAGGTGATACGATCGTTGGCATTCATCATAAAAGTGCCGTCATTACTTTAGTTGAAAGATTATCTAAAGTCATTATCACGATTAAACCCAACGGCCGTAAGGCATTAGATATTGAAACTGCCCTTAATCAATGGTTTTCTCGCTTCCCTAAAAACTTCTTTAAATCTATTACGTTTGACTGTGGAAAAGAATTTTCTAACTGGAAAGCCATTAGTAACCAACATGATATTGATATATATTTTGCGGACCCTGGAACACCTTCTCAACGCCCATTAAACGAGAATTCTAACGGGATTCTGCGTCGTAATGGACTGCCGAAATCAATGGATTTTAGAGAAGTGAATCAGACATTTATTTCCAGTGTCAGCAATCAACGTAATCATATTCCAAGAAAATCATTGAATTACAGAACACCAATCGAAATATTTTTGAGCTATGTACAAGAAGCATTTTATTCTAGCTTAATTTGACAAATCATATTTTAAAAAAAACAAGTTATTAAATAAGTCTTTAGTTGGATGTTTTTTTGAGATCAATCTTTTATACTTATGATGAACTTACAAAATTGTTTGTTTTCTGTCATATCAAAAAATGGCGCAGTTAGTTGCTTTTCTAGTAAAGTATAGTTAACAAAGAACCTCTAAGGAGTTGATGAATAATGAATATTGCTGCCTCTCGAAAACTGATAAATTTCATATCCATTATCGGATTAGGCCTATCAATCGCGCTGACGATTTATTTTATTAATTTAGGTGTTTTCAAAGATTTGAATGCGTTAAGAGGATTAGTAGGTGATTCCATCATTTTAGGACCGATTATTTTTGTCTTCATCCAAATCCTGCAAGTAGTTATTCCAATCATTCCTGGAGGGATCAGTACTGCAGCTGGTGTCCTGATATTTGGCCCTTATGCTGGATTTATCTATAACTATATTGGAATCTGCATTGGTTCGATTATCATTTTTCTGCTAGGGCGTCGTTATGGAAAGCCATTCATACTTTCCATGATTAGCGATAAGACATATAACAAATATATTGGCTGGCTGGATAATCAAAACCGCTTTGAGAAGCTGTTTGCTCTAGCTATTTTTCTTCCAGTTGCTCCTGACGATGCGTTATGTTTGATGGCTGGATTGACAAACATGTCAGTGAAACGATATACACTAATCATTTTGATTGCTAAACCACTGTCGATTTTCTTATATAGTATGGCCTTGATTTATGGAGGCCAATATCTAAGTGGTCTTCTTGGATAATATTTATTTTGCAAAATTAGTCATTGATTGACAATGTTAAATCTGGGAAAGGGGCTGCAAAACACACTGCACCCTTTCCTTTTTCATTAGATTTGCGCTACAATGTGAAGAGCAGGTGATAGGATGAATTATTTAAAACGTAGCTTAGGTAATGCTTGGGACTTTTTAAAAGGAACACAAGCTTATTTCCGTGATGTCTTGCTGATGCATGGCTTTATTTTATTTATTTGTTTACCCTTATTGAGCAGTACGACCCGTTTTATTTTACACCGAGGGGCAATTGACTATTTGTCTTATGACAATATTCCTTCAATTTTTTCTCAACATCCTGGAGTTCTACTCTCGTTAATCGTAGTTTTGATGATGATTTTACTGTTAGTTTATTTCGAATTTACTTTTCTTTTGATGAGTGTCTTTTTTATTAAAAAGAAAGAACCAATCTCTTTGAAGCAACTCTTACACTTGACGATACTTCAGCTGAAGAAAGTGAGACCCATTACTTTTTTGTTTTTCCTTGCTTATTTTTTATTGATTCTACCGATCAGCGGATTAAGTTTTAATTCTGATCTACTGTCAAAAATAAAAATCCCCGCTTTCATTATGGATTTTATTTTTGCTAACCGTTGGATCATCGTCAGTTCCTTTTTACTCGTTTATATTTTCCTTGGCTATATTGGGATTCGACTGATTTTTGCTTTACCGGAAATGATTCTACGAGATCGTCCTTTTCGAGCAGCCATTCGGGAAAGCTGGTCATTGACCAAATCGCGTCTTTTGGCCATCACGGGCCAATTTATTGTGATTGGCGGTACGATTTTACTCCTTTCTTCTTTAGGATATATCGTTGTTATTTTGGCACAAAGTATGGTTGAACAATTTTTCCCAGACTATGCATTGATCAGCGCTGTGTTTGCTATGACGCTTTTACAAGGGATTTTATTATTCAATATCGTGATGTCTACCGTAGGGATTTTTTATATCATTGTTGATTTCATGGATGACGAAGGCTTCTTGCCTGAGATCCCTAAGTGGTTTATCCCACAAGCCCCCAACTTGCGTTTCTCTGCGCTGAAAAACACTGGTTTGACTCTTTTTGCAGTTTTTTTCGGTATTGGCGTCTGTCTTTACAATATGGATTATCTGACTTCAGCTGTTCAGACAAAACCAGTGACTGTCTCTCACAGAGGTGTGAGTACCCAAAATGGGGCGCAAAATACTTTAGAAGCACTTGAAAAAACAAGCAGAGACTATCATCCTGATTATGTAGAGATGGATGTTCAGGAAACAAAAGATGGTCATTTCGTAGTGATGCATGATGCAAATCTTCGTCACTTAACAGGGGTAAATGGAACACCACAGGATCTTACATTGAAAGAATTGACAAATCTTACAGTTACTGAAAACGGAGTGCAAGCCCCTGTTTGTTCTTTTGATTCTTATTTGGAAAAAGCACATAAGCTAAACCAAAAATTACTTATTGAGATCAAGACCTCTAAAAAAGATTCGGATGACCTTGTCGAACGATTTGTCCATAAATACCGCAAAGTTATCTTAGAGAACCATCATATTTTGCAAAGTTTGACGTACCAAACCGTTTCAGATTTAAAAGAAGCAGAACCAAACTTTTATGTGGGCTACATCTTACCTTTCAATATTGTTGGGCCCCCTGTGACACCTGCTGATTTTCTGACAATGGAATATAGTACGATCAACCGTAACTTCATTAATTCTGCCCACCAAGACGGAAAAGAAGTATATGTATGGACAATCAACGATTCAGATGCCATGAGTCGCATGATGTTTTATGGTGTGGATGGTATCATAACCGATGAGATGGGACTACTAAATGAAAGTGTGAAACAAACAGATGAAGAAATCACTTATTCAGATAAACTGCTAAATTTTGTTTTGGGAGTCGGCTAATCAAAAATCGTTAATGAAAAAAGTCTTTATACAACAAAAAACGCATATACCTGCGGTGGCAGGTTATGCGTTTTTTGTTTGACGCTCATAATGTGTGCTTAACTTTCTCTTGATTCCTTCATCGCACGAACAATAGCTAAAATAGCAGGAATTGCAGAGATCACTGCAAGAATAATTCCCATTTTCCCTGAACTTTTTCTTTTTGGCATATCTTCTCGCTCCCTTCTGTCTTTATTTATATTATAAGGGAGTTCTTGCGAATTCTCAAAAATACTGTTTAAAAAACCAATTCAGCAGGTGCGCTAATATCACAGAATTTTACGAGCATGCGATACTTGCTTTCATTGATAAGTTGATAGTCTCGTTGGTCATAACTTTCAACATACACGACAGCCGTGTTGATATATGTACGTTCAATACAGCCGATTAGTTCATGAGATACTCCGATCGGTTTGCATATATAAGATCTTCCTACTTCTGCTTTTACCATTTCATTCCCTCTTTTCTTTATTTTTATTTTGTTTTTCTTTATTTTATAATAATAAATTACCTTATATTTGAAAACGTTTTTATTCATTTTTTTATTTTTTATTTTGAGTATCTTTCTGCTTTTTAGATAACTATTTTTTAACACGATCTTAGACGTTGTGACAAAAACGTTTGTTTATATTCCTATGTTGTTCGTGCGTTTTTTTCTTTATATTGCTAAGTTATTTATAAAGAGGTGAGCATATGATTTATATTCAAGCAATAGTATTTGTAACCTTGATGATTGGGCTACTTATCGGATTAAAAGAAAATAGCTAAACCATTTAAGAAAAAATAAATAAGGAAAATGATAAATGCTTTTTAATTGCATCAAAAAACGTACGATGCTAAACTTGGTATAAGTTCGAAAGTTTAAAGGAAACTTTCAAGAACTAAATTACATTACAAAGGAGATGGATTTTATGACGTTTACAAAAACGAATATGCAATACCGCGTAGCTTTTGATACAACTTCTAACCGTTTTATGGCGATTGATGCACAAAACGAAAATAACGTTGCGTTTGGTATTACAATCGAACAAGCAGTCCGAGCATTAAACGAATCTAGATAAGGAGTGAACCATTCCAAATGGCGACTGATGAGATCTCGGAAAATCAATAAAAGACGTTTGTAACGGTAATCCGCGACAAACGTCTTTTTGTATTCATTACATATATTTGGAAATTGTATCTCTTTATCTCTAGATCTAAACAAAAACACAAGTTCTAATATCAACCATCTCGTTTTTTATGACAATTTTGTTAGCTGTTTCGATGATAATATTCCGTTATTATCTGTATAATATTTAATATTCTTAATTGTCAAATTAAGTTGAATAATCAATACCCGTAACTCAAAAATACTTCCAAAAGGTGTTCAGTGATTTTCTAGGAATATTATTTCGTTTCGATGCGACAGATTGAATAAAAGATTCATCTACTGTGAAATCCATAGATTTCAATAAACCATCTCTACGTAACAATCCGTTAATTCTCGTTTAGGCCTCTTTGAGACGGCGTTCCTGGATCAGCGAAATAAATGGCAATATCATTGGCATTACTGATCTGTTTCAATTTGAAAATTCCTTTCCACAATCAAAAGTGATGGATTTGAATAGATTTTTCGTGCAATTCAAACCAATGATTTAATTTGTTTTCAATATCAATCGCTTGTCTACCACACGGTTTCAATGTGATGATAACTTTTGATAATCGCTCAACTAAGGTAATTACAGCACTTTATGTTTCAAACCTACGATAGTGTCACCTTCAAGGTGACCAAACTCATTGAGTGGCTATAATCTTTTTCACGTTCATGAATGAGCATTGAGCTTGTTTTCCACGATCTTTCTTGATGTCCATTTAGTTTGTTGCCTTTCATCGGTAAGTCAGAAGGATTAAATAGCCCCTTTTTGAACATACGATAAATGGTACGAGCAGAACAACGAATAGGAAACGCTGCACGACCAACAAAATCACATCAGGTGTCCATCCTTGAGCAACCTTTCTTTGAATATATTCTGATTGTTCCTCAGGTAAAACAAGCGGGCGTCTACCACAGTTTGATTTGTTTTCTTATACTGTTGATAGTACTCTAAGGCTGATTTTGCTTGAAGAACGAGTATACTTTATGGATCGTTTGTCTTGAACGATTCAAGCAATGCGGATTTTCGCAACAGATTGATTTATTTGAAATAAGACTCTATCATTACAAGTTCATCCGTTGTAAGATGGGTATAGGTCATTTGTACTCCTCCTTATAATTCTTTGGACGGAACTATTTTGAGTGTAGCACAAATGACTTTTTTAGTTGTCTAGCTTAATTTTACAATCGGCGTATAATAAGCGCGAATTGTAAAATTAAGTTAGAAAATAAAAAGAGCATTTATGATACACTCGGTGTATTCCGACGAAGAAAGCAAGAAGTGTAACCATAAATGACCTACGAGCATCTTACCATAATGAAACGACAATTGATAGAATGCATATTATCTTCAACATAATAAGCCAGTTGAAATCGCTAACCGAATGGGACGTGCTGTAACAACTGTTGCGTGTGATCAATAAGTTCAACCAAGGCGGAGCTGCTCTTGTTATTGGCACCGAGTATAAAGAGAAAGTAAGAAAATGGTAGAAAAGTCATTCAATTACCTGCTCGCAAGTAGATACATTAAAGAAAGTCACTCTTGGTTGGACGCCTGACGTCATTATCGGGCGAAAAAAGAGCCTGTTTCATGCGGTATGAGAACACTTTATCGTTTATTTTCTAAAGGAATATTTGATATTGACACACTACCGATGAAAGGTAAAAAAACAATGGCCATCAGGAAAAACGGGGAAAACAGCAGTATCAGCGCTCAATCCATGATCGCGACCTGATATCTGATTTCAATTCTTGGTTTGGTCATGAAAGGTGATACGATCGTTGGCATTCATCATAAAAGTGCCGTCGTACTTTAGTTGAAGAGTTATCTAAAGTCATTATCACGATTAAATAGCGGCCGTAGGCATTGAATATTGAAACTGCCTTAATCGGTTTTTCTCGCTTCCTAAAAATAACGTCTATTACGTTTGACGTGGAAAATTTCTGAAGCCGATAGTAACCAGCATGATATTGATATATATTTTGCGGACGTTTACCTTCTCAACGCCCATTAAACGATTCTAACGAAGTTAAGATCGTAATGGACTGCCGAAATCAATGGATTTGAAATTAGATCAGACATTTATTTCCAGTGTCAGCAATCAACGTAATCATATTCAGAAAATCGTGGATACAGAACGCAAATCGAAATATTTTAGGCTATGTACAAGAAGCATTTTATTCTAGCTTAATTTGACAAATCATAAAAAATAAAAAGGAGATCTTTCATGAAAAAATTTTAGGGTTGATCGTTATCATATTGATTGCTTTTATGGATGGAAGGTTGGACTACTATCAGTCTACTTATGTAGGTAAAGATTATTATGCGGTAGTCAAAGCTCCAATGCCTGCAGAAACTGATATCAAAGCAGATAATGGGAAGTAATTGGAAGAGGTTTTAAATACAACGTAAATTATGAAAACGGTGAAAAGTGATTCGATGTCATTACTTCTGGTGACTCTGCCAATGGTTCTGCTTGCCCCGAAGGAACGATCTTACGGATTGAAAGCGAAGCGAAAGCGGATCATAGAAAAAAGTAATTGCAGCAGTAGGTACCCTCATCTGTAAAAGAAAAATTGTTTATCTTAGTAAGAATATATCGTAAAAGCACTCAGTGAGTGCTTTTTTTGTTGATTTTAGAAAACAAAAAATAGAATGGGTCTTCAAGTCAATATATTCCAGTCCTTATTAGAAGATATCAAAGATTTTTAGGTCATAAAGATATTTCTACTACACAAGTCTATGCCCATATTTCTCCCGAAGTGAAAAAAAGATCAATGAATCAACTAAACTATATAGAAGAGCAAATAAAGCATAAAATTGAGTGCTTTTTTTAAAGTTCGCTATCACTAATTTTATTTAGAAGCGAACATGTTTCTAATACTGATTTTTTAAATTTAGCGAAAAATCCTTATCTTACGAGCGTTCGTTCAATTCTTTAGCAAGATCTTCAAAGCCTGGTTTTGCCTAGAATGCGAACATGTTTCTTGTAAGCTTCTACACCTGGTTGGTCGAATGGGTTGATTCCATTCAAGTAACCTGAAATACCTACAGCAATTTCAAAGAAGTACATTGTATAACCCAATGTATAAGCATCCATTTCTGGAATTTTGACTAGCAAGTTAGGCACGTCACCGTCTGTATGAGCAAGCAATGTTCCTTCAAATGCTTTTGTATTTACGAAGTCCACTTCTTTTCCTTGCAAGTAGCCTAGACCGTCTAAATCTTCTGCTTGTTCAGGAATTGTGATTGATTTACGAGATTTTTCAACCTTCACAACTGTTTCAAAAATATTGCGACGTCCTTCTTGGATGAATTGTCCTAAAGAGTGCAAATCAGTTGAGAAGTTTGCGCTTGAAGGATAGATGCCTTTTTGGTCTTTTCCTTCAGATTCACCATACAATTGTTTCCACCATTCTGAGAAGTATTGCATTCCTGGTTCATAGTTGATCAACAACTCAGTTACTTTGCCTTTACGGTAAAGAATGTTGCGCATTGCTGCGTATTGGTAAGCTTCGTTTTCTTCTAGTTTGTCGCTTGAGTATGCTTTGCTTGCATCAGCGGCACCTTGCATCAATGCATCGATATCTGCACCACTAACAGCGATTGGTAACAAACCAACAGCAGTTAATACAGAGAAACGTCCGCCGATGTCATCAGGAATCACGAAAGTTTCCCAACCTTCTGCATCTGCTTCTACTTTAACTGCACCTTTTGCTTTATCTGTTGTAGCGTAGATACGTTTGTTTGCTTCTTCTTGTCCATATTTCTTAACAAGAAGCTCTTTGAATACACGGAACGCAATCGCTGGTTCAGTAGTTGTTCCAGATTTTGAAATAACGTTTACTGAAAAGTCGCGATCACCGATTACTTCGATCAAGTCAGCAATATATGTTGAGCTGATTGAATTTCCGGCAAAGAAGATTTGTGGTGCTTTTCTTGTGTTGCTATCTAATAAATTGAAGAATGTGTGATTCAAGAAGTCGATCGCTGCACGAGCGCCTAAATAAGAACCACCGATACCGATAACAACTAATACTTCAGAATCAGATTGGATTTTTTTAGCTGCTTCTTTGATACGTGCAAATTCTTCTTTGTCATAGTTCGTTGGTAAATCGATCCAGCCGCGGAAGTCGCTTCCTGCGCCAGTACCTTCCCGTAATTCGTTGTGGGCTGCTGTTACTTGGCTTTGCATGTACCCTAACTCTTGTTCGTTGACAAACGGTGCTACTTTTGAATAGTCAAAATGAATGTGTGCCATTTGTTCTCCTCCTTATAGGTTTACTCTACAGGTAATACTTTACGTTTTTTTTTATTATTTTTCAAGCAAATAAACAAAATGCTGACAATATTTCCAAGAAAGTTTCATTTTTCAAACTAAACCTTCTGCTGCCATTGCTTTGGCAACTTTTTCAAATCCAACAACATTTGCTCCAAGAAGCAGATTTTTTTCGTCGCCGTACTCGGCTGCTGTTTGGCGACACGTATGGTAAATCGTTTCCATGATTTGATCCAGCTGCTCATCCACTTGCTCTCTTTCCCAAGTCAATCGCTGGGCGTTCTGACTCATTTCTAAAGCAGATACTGCCACTCCTCCAGCATTAGCAGCTTTTCCTGGACAATGCCACACGCCTGCTTCATGAAGAACAGAAACAGCTTTTACTGTACATGGCATATTAGCGCCTTCTGCTACGATTTTGATCCCATTTTCTACTAAGATTTCGGCCAAGCTTTCGTCTATTTCATTTTGAGTAGCACATGGCAAAGCGATATCCGCTTTTTCTTTCAATGTCCAAACAGATTCTCCAGCATGATAAATAGCAGAAGGACGTTGGTTTGCGTATTCCGTCAAACGTTGTCTATTGATTTCTTTGACTTCTTTCAATAGTTTCACATCTATTCCTTCTGGATCATAGATGTACCCGCTAGAATCTGAACATGTAACAACTTTCCCGCCTAGCTCTTGCACTTTTTCGATTGCATAAATGGCTACATTCCCGCTTCCGGAAACAAAAACTGTTTTTTGATTAAATGAATCTTTTTCTTCGTTCAATAGATGTTTGACATAATACACTAATCCATAACCAGTAGCTTCCGTACGTATCTTACTTCCCCAAAAATCCAAAGGTTTACCTGTCAACACACCAGTATCATATTTTTTCAATCGTTTATATTCGCCGAACAAATAGCCGATTTCTCTAGCTCCTACACCGATATCTCCCGCAGGAACATCAATCGATGGGCCGATATGTTTTGACAATTCCAGCATGAAACTTTGACAAAAACGCATGATCTCATTATCAGATTTTCCTTTAGGATCGAAGTCACTTCCGCCTTTTCCTCCACCGATTGGCAGACCGGTTAAACTATTCTTGAAAATCTGTTCGAAAGCCAAAAATTTCAAGATACTTAGATTGACACTAGGATGGAAGCGCAATCCACCTTTATAAGGGCCGATAGCTGAGTTGTATTGGATACGGTACCCTCTATTTACTCGCCAGTTTCCTTCATCATCTTGCCAAGGCACTCGAAATTGAATAACTCTTTCTGGTTCCGTTAAAAGTTCTAAGATATTCTTTTCGATATATTCGGGATGAGTGTCCAAAAAGGACATAACCGTGGGCATGAATTCATCGATTGCTTGTAAAAATTCTTCTTGCCCTTGATCCTTTTGATGTAGCTTTTCTTGAATTGCTTGAACATATTCTGTTGCGTTTGTCATCGTTCCACGCTCCTTTGCTTATCTTCCCTCATTTTAGCTCATTTTCTCTTTTGGCTCAAAACATTTTTTTCTGTTTTCTTTCTTCAGATATGCTACACTTTCCTTGAGGTGAGGGAATGGAAAAACTGTATGATGTGATCGTAGTCGGCGCTGGAACAAGCGGGATGATGGCAGCGATCATTGCAGCTGAACAAGGCGCACGCGTACTCTTGATCGAAAAAAACAAAAAAGCAGGAAAAAAACTACTGATGACAGGTGGTGGTCGGTGCAATGTTACGAACAATCGTCCTGTTGATGATTTGATTGCACATATTCCTGGAAATGGAAAGTTTTTATATAGTACGTTTGCGCAATGGAATAATTTCGATATCATGAACTTCTTTGAATCACAAGGCGTACATTTAAAAGAAGAGGATCATGGACGGATGTTTCCTGTAACAAATAAATCAAAAACGATTATCGAAGCATTGCTCAATCGTCTGAAAGAACTAGATGTGACGCTTCTATTCTCTACTCGAGTAGAGAAATTGATCCACAAAGAACATAAAATTTACGGTATACGCACGGAATTCGAAGAGTTCCATGCTCCTGCCGTTATCTTAACAACTGGTGGACGGACTTATCCATCTACTGGTTCTACTGGAGATGGGTACAAGATCGTGAAGCGAGTGGGTCACACGGTGACGCCTCTTTATGCGACAGAGTCCCCCTTGATATCGGATGAACCGTATATTCAGGAGAAAACACTTCAAGGGCTTTCTTTACAAGACATCACTTTACGCGTTTTAAATAAAAAAGGTCGTGTATTGACTGAACATACGATGGATTTACTTTTCACCCATTTCGGTATTTCTGGTCCGGCTGCACTGCGTTGTTCAAGTTTTGTCAATAAAGAATTAGAGAAAACGGGAGAACCAGTGACACTTTCTCTGGATTGTTTCCCTACACAAACCAAACAAGAGCTTATTCATTTATTGACAGAAAAAAGTAAAACCACCAAAAAGAACTTGGTAAATGCCTGGCACGGTTTATTACCTGAGCGATTGTTAGTTTTCTTTCTTGAGCGGCTTGAAATGGATCATCTGACAGGACAACAAGCCTCTCAAAAACAAATTCAAGATTTCGTTCAATTATGCAAAGAGTTTAAGCTATCAATCAACAAGACTTTTCCTATTGAGAAATCATTTGTAACTGGTGGAGGGGTTTCTCTAAAGGAAATTCATCCTAAAACGTTGGAGAGTAAAATCATTGATGGTCTGTATTTTGCGGGAGAATTACTGGATGTCAATGGTTATACTGGCGGCTTTAATATCACAGCGGCTTTCGCTACAGGGCATGTAGCAGGAATGAATGCTGGGCAAAGAGCATAATGTATAAAAAAGAAAGAAGAAGACTGGGCAAACAACATCCCGGCCTCCTTCTTTCTTTTATACGTATGATTTATTGTTTTATATCTGCAAATTGTCCGCTCGTTAATGCACAGATATCTTGAGGTGCTAACTCCATCTGTAGCCCTCTTCTGCCAGCCGAGACAATGATTTGTTCATAGCTTTCTGCAATTTGATCTAAATAAGTAGGAAATAGTTTTTTCATACCTATAGGCGAGCAGCCACCACGTATGTATCCGGTCGTTGCTTCCAAATCTTTTAAATGGAGCATTTCTACTTTTTTATTCCCTGAAACTTTTGCTAATTTTTTTAGATTCAATTCGGCTTCTCCCGGTATCACAGCAACAAGAGGCCCCGTCACATTGCCCCCAGCAACCAGTGTTTTAAATATACGAGATTGGCTTTCTGGAAGCTGTTCAGCGACCGATGACGCACTTAGGTGGTTTTCGTCCCACTCATATTCGTGCTCTGTATAGGGAATCTTTTTTTGTTCGACCATACGGATTGCATTCGTTTTTACTATTTTTTTCTTTGCCAAAAAATATCACCTCAAACTTGTTCTAAAACGGTTCATTTAATAATTGAATAATTTGCTTCAATGCTTTGACCGGTAATTGTCCTGGAGCAGAAGTAGAATCGCTGCTTAAGGAACCAAATGTCATAACGGAACCCGTCGTTCCGCCAGCCAGACGAGAAATTTTACCAAGATTTCCCATGGACATCGTAATAATAGGCATGGAGACAAAAGCATTTGCCCGTCTAGTCAACTCCATCAACCGCAAAACATCTCGTTCATTATTGGGAGTTACTGCCAGTTTTCCGATATCGGCTCCAAAATGTTCCATAACATTCAATCGGTAAAGCAAGACAGGGTCTGCTGGTGTTTCTTTAAAATCATGACTACTGATAATTAAAGGAATGTTTAAAGACTTGATTTCCTCTATCAGTCTTTTTCCTAGACTTTCTACTTTGAACAACTCGATATCGACCATATCTACTAATCCTGTGTGTATCACATGTTCATAAAGGTCGCGATACTGACGGATCGATATGTCTTGTTCTCCGCCTTCAGCTAAGGTACGAAACGTAAATAATAACGGCAGTCCATCAAGCATCTCATGGATAAGAACCAATGTTTCTGCTACTTCATCAAAAGAAAAAACTTCACGATAATGATCGACTCGCCATTCGACTAAATCGGCCCCTGCTTCACGTGCAAGAACTGCTTCACGTAATACTTCCTCTCGGACGGCCCCGATAAGAGGCGCACAAATCTTTGGTCTACCGCTTCCTATATTCAATCCCTTTACCCGAACCATTCTGCATCGCTCCTTCTAATGGTTATTTTTAATTTGATAAACAAACACTTTCAGATAATTGCCTTCTAAAAAGGTATCCGTCGTCTGGAAATCTTTTGGCAGACGATATAAAGCAAGTTGTTCAAAAGAAACATTTTTGGCATGGAATTCCTCTTCAATCATTGTTTGGAATTGTTCTATCGAGACATTCGCAGCATTTGTAGACGCAATAAGTATCCCGTCTTCTGCTAAAATATCCAGACTATCCTTGACCAGTTCCCCATAATCTTTTGCTACGCGAAAGACTTTTTTCTTATTTCTGGCAAAACTTGGTGGATCCAATACAATCATGTCATATAAAAATTGTTTTCTTTTGGCGTATTTGAAATACTCGAATACGTCCATAACAATGATTTTTTGCTGATCGACATCCAAACCATTCACTTCAAACTGTTCCTGTGTTTTTTTTAAACTGCGTTTTGCTAGATCGACACTTGTTGTTTCGATTGCCCCTCCCATTGCGGCAGCAACAGAAAAGGCGCCGGTATAACTAAACATGTTCAAAACTGTTTTCCCAGAAGCGAAACCTTCTGCTAATGATCCCCGTACTTCTTTTTGGTCTAAAAAGATCCCAGTCATTAATCCTTCATTTAAATAAACGGCAAATTTTACTCCGTTTTCTTTTACGATCAAGGGTTCCGGTGCCTCTTTTCCGTAAATGAACTGGCTCTCAGGCAGATTTACTGATTCAAATCGAATTTTCTCATAGCCTCCTATGATTTCCGGGTAGATTTCACGAAAAGCTTGAATCAATAATTCACGATGTGCATATAACGTTTCGTTATACCAAGAAAAAACAGCATAACCTGCATAATAATCAACAATCAGACCGCCGATCCCGTCTCCTTCTCCATTGAATATACGAAAAGCGGTAGTAGAATCATCTGAAAAAAAGAAAGTTCTTTTTTCTTTTGACTTCACAAAAAATTCTTCAAAAAAAGATTGATCAAATGGGATGTTCTGCTGGCTCAATACCCAACCGATTCCCTTATTCTGCTTTCCTAGATATCCTTTTGCGATAAATTGGTTTTGCGAATCAACTAATTCCACCCATTGCGTAGTTTCTTTTTGGGGATGAGCAAGGTCTTCTTTTTGGATCAGTGGATATCCTTTTTTCAATCGATTGCTTGCTCTTTTTTTTACTTGTACTTTCATTCCTTCACCTGCTTTAGCTTTCTCTTCCCAAGTATAACAAAAAACATAGGACTTGTCTTACTGCTCATTTTTTCATGAAGCTTAAAGAAAACCTTAATGAAACAGCATAAACTTCTGGTTTCAATTGACACTATATTGTCATACTAGTAAAATAAATGAGAATAAGTGAGCTGTGTAACATGGTTTCATGACACTTCTGTGATTAAGAAGTGCAGAAAGGAAGATTATCTTGAAATATATAAAAACACCTGCCTTTTTGAATAAGAGGCTCGGATTTTTTTCTTTACTAGTCGTTTTACTTTGGTTGAAAACGATTTTTGCCTATTTAGTTGATTTCCATCTCGGAATCGAAAGTGGCATTCAATACTTTATCTTGTTTATCAACCCTATTGCAACTACATTGTTATTACTTGGAATTGCTCTTTATATCAGACGCCCTAGAGTTGCTTATATCACGATGATGGTCATTTATTTTCTTTTGACATTGCTTGTTTTTTCGAATGTCACTTATTATCGAGAATTCACGGACTTCATTACGATCAACACGATTTTAGGTGCTGGGAAAGTAGCGAGTGGTCTGGGAGAAAGTGCCATTCGACTGTTTCGCCCATATGATGTGATCTATTGGATCGATTTTATTATCTTGACTGTTCTGCTGATTGCAAAAAAAATCAAGTTGGACCCTCGCCCGATCCGAGCAAGAATGGCTTTTGCGATCTCTACATTAGCAGTTATGATTTTCTCAGGAAATCTTTTTATAGCGGAAGCTGATCGTCCAGAATTGCTGACTCGAACATTCTCTCGTGATTATTTGGTCAAATATCTTGGCTTGAATGCTTTCATGGTTTATGACGGTGTTCAAACTTACCAGACAAACCAAGTGCGGGCAGAAGCAAGTCCCAATGATATGAAAGAAGTAGAAAATTATGTAAAAGAACATTATGCAGCACCAAATGACGATTTGTTCGGGCTCGCTAAAGGAAAAAATGTGATTTATATCCATTTAGAAAGCTTCCAGCAATTCCTGATCGATTATAAATTGACAGATGAGAATGGTGTCCAGCATGAAGTTACACCTTTCATCAATAGTCTTTACCACAGCAACAGCACGTTCAGTTTTGACAACTTTTTCCATCAAGTAAAAGCAGGAAAAACAAGCGATGCGGAAACGCTGATGGAAAATTCATTGTTTGGCTTGAATCAAGGCTCCTTGTTCACACAATTAGGCGGAAAAAATACTTTCCAAGCTGCACCTGATATTTTAAGTCAAACACAAGGTTACACTAGTGCGGTATTCCATGGGAACGCTGGTACATTCTGGAATCGAAACGAGACATATAAGAATTTAGGATATGATTATTTCTTTGATTCTTCTTATTATGATGTTAATGATGACAATTCGTTCCAATACGGGTTGCATGATAAACCATTTTTCCAACAATCCGTACAATACTTGGAACGTCTGCAACAACCATTTTATTCAAAATTCATTGCTGTATCTAACCATTATCCTTATTCAAAATTCACCAATGACGAAGCAGGATTCCCGTTAGCCAATACAAATGATGAAACGATCAACGGTTACTTTGCGACAGCCAATTATTTAGATACCGCCGTACAAGAATTCTTCAATTATTTGAAAGAAAGCGGCTTGTATGATAATTCAGTCATCGTCCTTTACGGTGACCATTACGGTGTCTCGAATTCAAGAAATAAAAATCTAGCTGAATTAGTTGGAAAAACAAGTTCTACTTGGACAAACTACGACAATGCACAAATGCAGCGTGTCCCTTATATGATCCATATCCCTGGACAAACACAGGGCGGAATCAATCACACTTACGGCGGACAAGTTGATGCCTTGCCTACATTACTTCACTTACTAGGTGTAGATACAAAAAATTATATTCAGTTAGGACAAGATCTATTCTCGAAAGATCATGAACAGCTTGTTTCTTTCCGTGATGGTGATTTTGTTACACCAAAATATACTTACTACGGTGGTACGATCTATAGTAACGAAACTGGTGAAGCTATTACTGAACCTACTGAGGAAGTACAGAATGAAATTGATTCACTGAAAGAAAAAGTTGATAAACAGTTAGCTGTTTCTGACCAAATCAATAATGGTGATCTTCTTCGGTTCTATACGAATAGTGGATTAGACCCAATTGATACCAGTGATTATGACTACAAGAATGGCTTAGAGAAATTAAAAGAAGCTGAAAAATCTCTTGGTGACAAGTCAACTAGTGTCTTTAGTGAACACAACGGACAATCAACTGTTGATCTTTATAAAACGCAAACGTACCAAGAACTTCACGGAACGACCACAAGTTCTTCCGAATGATAAAATAAATTTAAAAGGAGCAGCGACAAAATTAGGCTCTTTGTCAAATGATGTTGGTAAAGAGAAATCTTAGAATAATTGGAGATCAAGTGGATCAGTTCCTCTTGATCTTTTTTAGTTGAAAATCAATGCGTTGCCATGACGAATCATGATGCGCAATTTGAAATTATAAAAGCTACGAAAGCCATATGCATTTCGTTTTAACACTTTGATATGGTTGTTCAGACATTCAAGTGGGCCATTTGAATAACTTTGTTGTAAAGCATTTTTGATTTGTGGCAGAAATTTCTGGAACGTTCTCAAGGTCGTCTGATAGCCTTCGGGAAGCATGATATTATTGGTAAGTAGTTCTTCAAACGATACGTAGTCTCGTTCCTTTACAGCGTAAAGAAAGTCTTGATATAACTGATAGCCTACACGCAAAGCAGGGCTCCCTTTCAGTAAGCGATCCACAATATCGGTCTCTGTTAAATGAGCTTTGAAGCCAGGTCGCCAAAGGCGTCGAGTATAATCAAGCTTGCGTTCATCTTTTTGAAGAAGTTTCCAGTATCTTTTTAATTGCTTACCTAATTGATAGTGTTTTTGTTCTTTGCTTTTTAATAGTTGGTTCGTTTCTTTGATTCGATGATTGCGAAAGGTACGACCAATATGTTGGACGATGTGAAACCGGTCAATAATCAGCTGTGCTTTTGGAGACAGCTTTTTAACGAGCGATACATAAGGAGCGTACATATCAATCACGATCCATTCGACCGCTTCACGAATTTCTCGTGAAAAATGACTAAAATAACGTTTTAAAAAAGGCAGTTGTCGGTTCTCGACAATGTCCAATAAGCGCTGTGTTTGTCCATCCATCATGATGAAACTCATAGCACCTGAAACACCCCGAACTGATTTGAATTCATCAAAACAAAGTACCTTAGGTAACGGTGTCCGAAAAGGATTCAACGGACGATAAAATCGCTTCATAATACGGTAAACAGAAGAGACCGATAGATTTTTCTGAGCGGCGATCTCTGTCATTGAGGTATTTTTTTTCAGACGAGTCACGACAGACCAGCGGACTTTCTCACTGATGAAACAGTGTTTTTTCGCAACAGAAGTATCTGCGACAAAGGTCCGCTGACAAGCTTTGCATTTGAAGCGTTGCTTTTTCAATTCGAGGTAGGTACGGTATTCAGAAACATCGTTCATTAACAACCGGACGGTTGTTGTACCCCAACGCACAATATCTGAAGCAATCTGGTGTTTACAGTGGATGCATTCTTGGGCTGTATAAATCAAGTTTCCACGATAAATATGACAGATTTGCCCTTTGTATTTTTCTTTTGTGAGACAATTTTCGTTAAAAGTAACTGATAAGTCTAGAATATCTAATGTTTCTTTGATAAGGTGAGTGTAAGACATCTTGATTCCTCCTTTTGGGTTGGTTCGCCAAATTAATTCTAAAGGATTTCAAGGTGTCTTTTCTATATGTTTTGGAAAATAAAAAAGATGCTGGTGTCATCCACCAACATCAAAAAGTATAGAGCCCAAAATTATTGTCGCTGCTCCTTTTTTCGAATAAACAGTGTTCAAAAGCTTGCATCTACGGTAATAGAATAGGGCAGCTTCTTCACAACCTCTTGCTTTTTACAAAATATTTTCTGGTTTTAATTCGTGATTTCACTAAAGGAATTTCATACTTTATTCATATTCATTTTCTATACTTTTTATAGAGGTGAAAAGTATGAAAATAATCCGCTATGCTACTGCTCGATTAATTTATTACAAAAAGCAGACAATACTCTATTGTTTATTTTCAAGCTTTTCTGCTTTTTTATTGATAGCATGCCTGACTCTTTACCATTTGCAATCGGCTTTAGCCAATCAAGTCCAAGATCGGCTTTCATTTATTGGCGCTTCTGCATCTACAGAGCTTCTTCCGGCTTTAGAATTAGCTAGCCGATTTTATATAAAAGGCATATTCAGTTTATTTTTTCTATTTGCCTTCCTTTTTATCTTTTTCTTTTACTATTCAGTCAGGCAAAACAAGCAGGAATTGATCAATTGGCGCCTGACTGGTCTTTCTAAAACCAAATTATTCCTTTTTATTTTCTGGCAGCTGTTCTTTCCTCTCTTTCTTTGTTGTATCTTGGTTTTATTGTGGATCGTCAGCTTCCAGTCAGTTTATGAAGCGCTTCTTCAAAGGATCAATTTTCTTGTCTTAAAGACTACTGAACTGCCAGATATCCGTGATATCTTGACTTCGGTAAGCGGACTTACAATTCCGATGGATCAACAGACTTTTTTTACCATCGATTTCCAAAATGATCTTTTTTTCACAGATATACTTAAGGGATTTGCCCAAACTCTTATTGGGCTCAGTGGATGCTGTCTCATTCTTAGTCTATTACCTTTCACTTTTTTTATCCATCATTTGCAAAGTAGGAGGCCTGGACGTAATGAAACCTGAATATTTGATTCATGCTGAACACTTGACCGTTATTTTGTGTCCTCTCGAAAAACAGCATAAAATATTGGAGCACTTGAAAAAAGAGGTTCTTGTTGCAAAACTGGATAATTTTGCGATCATCCAAAAAAATTGGCCGATGTTTCCTTATCTGAATCTTAAAGACCATGTCCTGTTGGATGTACCCGAAAAAGAAATCAAACAAGATCGTTTTGCCTATCAAGAAAAACTTGATATCTCTCCTTCCTTGCTTAATTGTGCGGCAGCTGAGTTGACGTCTTTTGAAAAAGTAAAGCTGCAATTACTTCATGCCTTGCTTTCCAAGCGAAACAATATTGTTATTGAAGATACATTTGATGAACTTAGTGTATTGGAGATCCAAGAGCTACTCCACTTGCTTTCTTATTTAGCTCATGAAGAAAATCAAGGTATCTTACTCTTTACTCATGATGCTACTATTGCCCAAAGTCCTTATATTGATCGTTTAGAGCCCGCGGGCTAAATCAATCATTTTATAGTAAAAACAAGCGGTATAGAAGATCGATTCATGATCTTTTATACCGCTTGTTTTTTACTCTTCTTTGATTTCTACGTCAGGCAAACGAACAGTGAATTTTGTTCCTTTTCCTAGTTCGCTTTCTACTTCTAATTTTCCTTTATGCAAGCGTACAAGTTGCTGCACGATTGGTAAACCTAATCCTGATTCACCATATTTTGTATTTTTTCTTGAAGGATCTACTTTATAATAACGATCCCAGATACTTTTCATTTGTTGTTCAGACATTCCAATTCCCGTATCTTCAATCGTGATGATCGTTTCAAGATAGCCTTTTTCTAAAGTAATCGTGATTTGGCCGTTTTCAGTAAACTGTATCGCGTTTTGAATAATATTGACCATGATTTGGACAAATCGGTCATAATCAGCGTAAACATCAATATCATCAACGGCTTTCAATGTCAATGTATCTCCTGCTGCTTCTGCTTTAGCTTCTAACTGTGCAACAATATTTTTCAATGTTTCTGTTCCATTGAATTTTTTAATGACCATACTGATTTGATTCGTACGGATTTTTTCATAATCCAAGTTTTCATTCACCAAACGGATCAGACGCTCTGTTTCATTTTTCATCAATTTAATCGCGTTTTCTCGCTGATTTTCAGGGATTGCATTGTATTCTAACCCTTCCAGAAGTCCGTTGATTGTCGTAAGAGGTGTTCTCATCTCGTGAGAAGCATCTGCCATAAATTGTCTTCGACGATTTTCTTGTTCTTCAATTTCTGCTTGAGATTCTTTCAATGAATTCGTCATTTTATTGAAATCATCTGCTAACTCATCAAATTCATCTTTGTCATGTACGGGGAGCTGTACATCAAAATTACCATTCGTCACTTCTTTCGTCGCATTCCTTAACCGATTGATACGCTTAACTTGGAATGCTGCAAAAGCATAGCTGGCAATAACTGCAACGATACTGGAAAAAATAAATCCTTTGAACAGGTTCAGTGTAATTGGACGAACGCTGTCATCGATATTTCGCGCAGGTTGACTAACTACAAGTGCTCCATAGAATTCATGATTCAAATTAAATGGCACAAGTGCGTAAGAGGTCGCCTGTGCTTGTCCTAAAATATTTTTATTCGATGTGAATTTTTCTTGACGTCCATTCCTCAGATTTTTCCATTGATCAGCTGTTAAGGTAAAATTCAGTAAAGCTGTATTAGTCGGATAAATGACACGTTCGTTTTTATCGATAAATATAAAGTTCACATTTTGTTCTGTCAGTACTTGCTCTGTCAGCAGCAATGCATTTTGAAACGCCTGATCTTGACTAAACTGCGGGAGCGTATCGGCATAGGTTTGCGTTGTCTTTTCAACTGATTCAGCATATCCAAACAGTTGCTGGTAATTGTTTTCTTCAATCGTTTGTTTTGTCAGTTGTGTAAAAGAAACTCCAACGATCAATAAGATCAACGCGACCATTCCGCAAAAAGCTAAGAGTTGCTGATACAAATAACGCATTAGGCAACACCAGAATCATCGAATTTGTAGCCGACTCCCCAAACAGTTTGGATGACTTGTGGTCCGACCTTTTCGATTTTTTGTCGTAATTTCTTGATATGAGCGTCCACTGTCCGTTCATCACCAAAGTACTGATAATCCCAGACTAATTCAAGCAGCTGCTCTCGAGAGAATACTTGACGTGGTTTTTTTGCTAAAGTAAACAATAGATCGAACTCTTTAGGCGTTAGTCCTTCAATTGGCCGGTTGTCCAGATACGCTTCTCGTGTTTTCGTATTCATCTTGAAATGACTAGTCTCGATATCAAAATGATCATCTGAAACTGCTGCTTCTTCTCTTGCTTCTGCCAACTCACTACGACGATGCAAAGCTTTCATTCGAGCAATAAGCGTCAGAGGACTGAAAGGTTTTGTGACATAATCATCTGCCCCCATCTCTAAGCCGATCACCTGATCACTTTCAGAATCTCTAGCTGTCAGCATGATAATCGGCACAGTACTTGAAACTTTGCGGATCTCTCTTCCTACTAGCATACCGTCCAGCGTGGGCAAATTCAGGTCTAGTGTAATCATATCCCAATGTTGTGGGTTTTCTAAAAAGGCATCGAGCCCTTCTTTTCCATCATACTTGAAAGTTGCTTCCCAACCTTCATTTAAGAAAAACATCTGCATCATTTCAGAAACAGATTGATTATCTTCAATCATTAAAATATTCATTATCGTTCCCTCCAGTTTCCAGGTCATATTTCTGTAATTTCTTTTCTGTCATAATAAAAATAGGCATAATTGGAAATACTAGCAAAAGCATTTCAATCAGAAAATAATTCGTATGCCCAGATGTCTTTAAATAATAGCCGATCAATGCCATCAGTAAGCCCATAAGAAAAAACCAGTTTCCGCTTGTCTTTTGAGCCAGCCGCCAATGAGCGTCTGTTTTTGCGGCAAGAGGCGAATGGTACCCATAAAAAGGCAGATTTCCTTTTGAGGGCAGAATCCGAAAAAGACTGCCAATTATTAAGAATAAGATACCAATACTGAAAAAAATCATTCTTTCCCTCCTAAATTCTCTTCTTATAGTATACTCTAAATTGTTGACTGAACCAATATGTTCAGGAATTCTTCACGAAAGGTTTGTCTTTTGTTCATTCTTTGTTAAGATAAACTTATTCCAATAAAAAAGGAGTTTTATTTGTGTCAAATTATCGTGCAATCACTTTCTTTGATCTTGATGGAACATTACTAGATGCGAAATCAAAAATCACACCCGAAGTGGCAAAAGCTATGAACGCATTAAAAGAAAACAATGTTCTCCCCGTCATCGCTACAGGACGTACAGAAGCAGAAATCCACTCTATCATGGAAGATGCGGGCATTACTTCTGCGGTCACCATGAATGGTTCTTTCATTCGAGTAGACGGCGAAGAAATCTATTCTCAAACATTTTCTTCAGAAGAATGTCAAAAAATGTATGATCATGTACAGTTGAACGGTCATGAACTTTCTTACTATAACGATCAGAAAATCTGGTGTACCGGTCATAGCCAAACAATGATCAATGCTTACGACTTCATTCATTCAGATGTTCCGGAATTTGATCCTTTAGGCTTTAAAGAAAACACAGTAAATATGTTGCTGATCTTATCTCAATCAGGTGACGAATACTATCACGAACATTTTCCTGAGCTAACTTTTTATCGGAATGGTCCTTACTCGATCGATACAGTGAAGAAAGGAATCTCAAAAGGGGCAGGTGTCAAACGTCTGCAAAAAGAACTTCAGCTGGAAAAAGTTCCTACTTTTGGATTTGGCGATGGTCCGAATGATTTTGCCTTGTTGGAAGCTTGCGACAACAAAATCGCTATGGGCAACGCCTATGACGGATTAAAAGAACTTTCTACCTTTATCACAAAGAAAAATACAGAAGGCGGAATTGTCCACGCATTGAAGTATTTTGATCTGATTTAAGATCTTTTTTTGAAGCTACCTCTTTTCTTAAGAAAATCGCTTATTTTTTCTTAAGAAAGGGGCAGTTATTATATAAATAATGGGATATGATTCGCTTTTTTATTGAATTTATCCCAATATATGCTATACTAATTTTGTATGAAAAATACACGTAACCCTTGTTAGCTAACGGGGACGTTACGGATTCGACAGGCACAGTCGAGCTTGAATTGCGTTTCGTAGGTTACGTCTACGTAAAAACGTTACAGTTAAATATAACTGCTAAAAACGAAAACAACTCTTACGCTTTAGCTGCCTAAAAACAGTTAGCGTAGATCCTCTCGGCATCACCCATGTGCTCGAGTAAGGGTCCTAACTTTAGTGGGATACGTTTCAACTTTCCGTCTGTAAGTTGAAAAAGAGAACATCAGACTAGCGATACAGAATGCCTGTCACTCGGCAAGCTGTAAAGTGAATCCTTAAATGAGTTGACTATGAACGTAGATTTTTAAGTGGCGATGTGTTTGGACGCGGGTTCGACTCCCGCCGTCTCCATATATGTATGTTTGAGACAGATAAACATGTATGAAAAACGTTGTTAAATCAACGTTTTTTTATTTTGGTCAAGGAGAGAAAAGTAGAGAAATACAAAATTTTTTGCATTGATTTTGCATTCAAAAAAACATTCAAACATTTAGAAATCCCCAATACGTATTCAGGAAAATCTATTTTAAGGTTTACAAAAAGAACTTTTGTTCGTACACTCTTTTTGAGGTGAACTTTTATGCTGATGGAAGGAAAAACACAATTATGGTTTAAGCATGTTCCTTCAAATAAGTTTTTTAATTATAAACTCTAGAGAAATTAATTCATCCTAACATAAAATAATTGTTCACTCAAAAGTTTTTCTAGAACAATTAAAACAGCAGGCTTCACATTCGCTATACATTTGTAAGAAGTAATAATTCCTGTACTAAAAGGCATAATTGCTTTAATTATTTTTTGACTTCTCTTCAAACACAAGAAGTAGTTGTGTAATAATTGCAGAAATAAGGATTCCAATAATAGATATAAAATTTGACATGGAAACGTCTATAACATTAAAAGAATAAAGTGTTGAAGAAAGTAAACTGATTGAAATAACCCCTCCGTAAAAAATAGTCTGTGAATATACCCACTTTTTTTCAGAAGACGTACTTCGTTTGGTTCTAAAACCTATCCCTGCATTTCTACTCTTATCAAAAAACCAAATATTTAGAAGTAATAATATTGCTATTATTAAGATAAAATTACTGTAAAAATCCAAAAGCTATCCTCCTAGCAACTATTTAAATACCCAAAAAAATTACCTCTAGATAATATCATACCTACGTTTTCACTTATAAATTTTTTCATAAAAAAAGCGTTTAGAGGCATAATCGTTAATACAGATGGTAACCAATGTATCTGGTTTGAACTGGGATATCACCCTCTCCATATATGTATTACTAAGACTAATAGATACTATAAAAGACTTGATAGTTTTGCATTGATTTTGCCTAATACTGAGCATAGGTGTATGCTAAACGATACTATAAGGAGTGTGTACATAATGAAAAGAATTCTGTTTATCAGTTTATCAAATTTATTGTTACTTACTGCTTGTGGGACTTCTGCATCAAAGAACATACCTTCAGATACGCAAATTTCGAATAGTATCGATTCAACAATTTCTACAAATGAGAAAAATTCTCCGGTAGAAACTTCCGATATAAAAGTTTCTACCTCTGCAAAAAACAGGGTAAAGAAACTGTCAGCACGTCTCCTTTATTTCAAACAAACTCTGAATTAGCTTCTTCATCTTCTTCAGCAAATAATGATGATAGTTTCGCGTTTACTCCTAACTAAATGCAACCTTTACAAATGCTTTACGATAACAAGCCTGAGCTAAATGATCCTGATATCAGTTTTGCATTTTTTGAAATGATTGGATCGGATGATCTTTTTAAAACTACTAGTTTGTCTATCCGAAAATAGGACAGTTCTGGCAGTATAGGTTTTTATCGAGTTTCTCCACCAGGCCTCGTTACAGAGACAGATTCTCTAGGCGAACCTTTTGAATAAATCAAAAATCATGAACAATCACTGCCAACTAAATAAAGTGCCTTCAAAAGCTTGGTCTTCTCGCTTTTGAAGGCACTTTATTTAAATCTTTATGAAACTAAAGTATGTTCATATTTGTTGCTATAGTTATATAGATATTCTGTTGTTTCCAACTCATAAACGTGAGTATATTTTGCCACTACTTTTCCGCATTTTTCTAATATTTCATTGCGATCGACGTCATGATATTCGTCTACGCAGATCACAACACAATTTTCTAATTTACTGATTACTTCTCCAACCACTTTTTGTTTCAAGCCAATAGGTTGGCAAATATATTTTTTCCTAAAATGATAGTTTCGTTATTCATATTTCATCCATCCTTAATGTTTTTTCATTATTTAAAATGATAATACCATTAAAATATGATTATGAAAATCAATAACACTTGTGATTTTATAAAAAAATAAAAAAACCGAAAAACAGAAATGCCCACTGTCTTTCCGGCTCTTTTTATTCTTGATTTCTCTTCTTTTTTGTTTCAATAGACGATTTTAGTTATTAATAAATGAAAAAGCATTTATATTAAAATTTGCTAATAAAAGATCTACATATTTTTCTAGAAATGCTTGATCGATTTCATCATACCCTTTCGTTACTCCGCAATCGATATCTAAAACACCGATTAAATTACCTTCTTTTACCATTGGCACTACGATTTCTGATTGTGCGGCTGAATCGCAGGAAATGTAATTTGCATGGGTTTTGACATCATCAACGATCAATGTTTCTTGTTTTTCAGCTGATTCTCCACAAACTCCTTTTCCCATCTTGATACGTGTGCAAGAAACTCGCCCTTGGAACGGTCCTAAAATCAATTCATTACCATCGAATAAATAATATCCTGCAAAGACAGTCTCAGGCAAAGTCTCATTCAACAATGCAGATGAATTTGCTAAATTTGCTAACCAGTTATCTTCTGCTTCTAATAATCCTTGTTGCTGTAATAATAAAATTTCGTATGCATCTTTTTTCTGTTTTTCTGTCCACATGATAAAAACCGCTCCTTTTTGATCTATGGAGAAGATTATAGCTCAGTTTTTTTGTAAACGCTAGGTTTCCTCCTCAAAAAAACGAGATACGTCAGGTTAATCACCTTGAACGCATCTCGCTGTCTTTTTCTATTCTGCTTGTTGGATTTCTGCTGCTAAATCAGCATAATCAATCGTTTCGTGAACAAAAGTCGGATCATCAACTGGAAAATGCTGTACAAGGGACGAGATGCGGCTAATCTCAACTTTTCCTTCAGCCACTTCAAAATCCATTACATGTCCGCCAAATGTATGTGTATCATCGATAAAATGCAGGTGAAATCCCGCTGCAGCAACTCCTTGGAATAATTCAGGCGTAAAGAACCCGACTAATGTTCCTTGGACATTGCTTTGTTGGAATTCTGGTTGAGACTCTGAAATTTTTGCTAGTCTTCTGTAAGGTTTTTCTTGCTTCGGCATGATACGGATGTGCATATTTTTGAATAATCCAGTTATCTTCACTGCCAAAAATAGGTTTTCCCCGGCTTCTCTTACTAATATGTCTTTTTTCAATTGTTCTCCATCTGCAGTTTTTGAGACAGAAAAACTAGTATCCGGCGTAAAATCTGTAATTGCTGCATAGGGGGTAAGTTCACTTCCATCTAATTGGGCAACTGAGCCATCTGATCTTCCTTGATAAGCTACGCCATCTAAAAAGATGACTTCACCATCAAGCCCATGCAATGTTCCCAATCCCAGAGTTCCTTTTTCTAATATATGAGCAATCGTTTCTGTTCCATCCATCAAGCCGGCCATCAAAGCTCCTAATGTCCCGTGCTGGTATAAGATTTTTTCAGTCATGTCGACACTTCCTTAATAGAATTGATCTGGTAAGATTGTTTCTCCCAATTTCTCATTATCACGGTAATCAATCGGAATATCAATAATTACGGGTCCTTCTGTCGCAAATCCTTCTTCTAAAGCTTTTTCTAATTCCTCTACACTTGTAGCTCGGATTCCTTTAGCGCCAAAAGCTTCTGCATATTTCACAAAATCAACTGGACCAAAGTCTACACCTGACGCCCGCTGATATTTCATTTTTTCTTGGAACTCTACCATATTGTAGTGTCCATCATTCCAAATCAAATGAACGATATTCAATTTTTTACGTACCGCCGTTTCTAAATCCTGGGCAGAGAATAAAAATCCCCCATCGCCGGAAACTGATACGATTTGTGTATTTGGACGCACCAATGCAGCAGAAATCGCCCATGGCAATGCAACACCAAGCGTTTGCATACCATTACTGAATAACAAATGACGAGGTTCATAACTTCTAAAGTGGCGTGCCATCCAAATATAATGACTACCTACATCTACGGTAACAGTCATATCATCTGTTACTTTTGACTGAAGCGTGTTAATAACTTCTAAAGGATGCAAGATACCTGCTTCTCCTTTTGATTGAACAATGTCCCGCTCCGTTAATTTTGCTTGAAGAGATGCTAAATATTCTTTTGCATCTTCTGACACTTGTTGAGGCTCTAATGAACCTGTCAATAAATCAAGAGTGGCTGAGATATCACCGATCAATTCTCTTTCAGGCTGCATAAAAGGATCGATTTCAGCTGGCGCTTCATCGATCACAATGATCCGCGCATCTTTTTCCGCATTCCAGTTTCTTGCTTCATATTCGATTGGATCATAGCCAATTGCAATAACTAGATCACTTCGTTTCAAAAGCATATCTCCTGGTTGGTTTCTAAATAAACCCACACGACCAAAGAAATGCGCTTCTAATTCACGTGAGATCACTCCAGCTGCTTGGAATGTCTCTACAACAGGCAATGCTGTCTTTTCAACTAATTGCCTGATGGCTAACGTTTCTTTTTCACTTGATCCTCGCATACCTACTAATAGTACCGGTAGTTTTGCTTCTCTAATGCGTTCAGCTAGGTAACGGATATCATCTGCAGAAGCAGAACCTAATTTAGGATCGCTCAATGGCTTGATGACATTACCTTGGACAGGTGCATCCACTACATCTTGCGGGATACTGATAAAGCTCGCGCCTTTTTTTGAACTCTTAGCCATACGATAAGCATTGGCAATCACTTCTGAAATTGTTTCTGGATCTTGGATTTCTGCACTGTATTTTGTGATTGGCTGGAACAGTGCTGCATTATCCATGCTTTGATGGGTCAACTTCAATAGATCGCTTCGTTTTACTTGTCCGGCAATTGCTAAAACTGGGTCACCTTCTGCTGTCGCTGTTACCAAACCTGTAGCTAAGTTACTAGCACCAGGACCACTTGTTGCGATAACTACTCCTGGCTCTCCTGTAATACGTCCGATTGCTTGTGCCATAAATGCAGCATTTTGTTCGTGACGAGTCACGATTAATTCAGGACCTTGATCCTCTAATTCATTAAATACACCATCGATTTTTGCACCTGGTATACCGAATACATAATCAACATGATGATTAATCAAACTTTCTACTACAGATTTCGAACCTTGTTTCATTTTTTCAGCCATTGAACATCGTCCTTTTTATGCTTTATTTTTAATTATTAGTTAGAAATAATCACAAATAAGTGATACAGTTTCTAAACCTGTTTCATTCAAAAGTATAGCACGTTTTATTTCATTTGTTTAGCCATATGTTTCAAAAAATGAAAAAGAATGACAGTTTTTACATAAAAAACTGTCATTCTTAATTGAAAGTTTCAATTTATAAAGTCTACAGATCCATAGTTCTCATCAATTTACGATTGTTGAAGTAAATCAAACCAAATACGATAGAAGGACCTAGTAGAATACACCATTGGGGCTTTACGAAAAAGAAGAGAAACAAACTTGTCAATAGTAAAAAATCTAGTAAACTCACATACCATTTTTTCAACGTATAGTAGAACGCTATCCGTAGAACTTGATTTGGTTTCGACGCTGGATTTCTCACCTGAAAATACCAGCAGTTGATGCTAAAGGAAACTGATAAACAAGCAAGTAAAACAAACAACGGAATCAACCATTTTCCATAAGAAAAACGTATAAAAAAGAAACAATCAAAAATCATTATCACACTAACTATCCAAGCAAATAGCCAATAAAAAAATCCCTTTAGCCAAAATTGGCGAAACGTCTTTATGAACAAACGTACTGGTGAAAAACTTTTTTCTTTTGCTAATTCTTCTGTCATACCTATCATCACGATGCAACCTGGACCAATAAAAAGTAAAGAAAAAATAAAGGAAAAGACATTCCTTCCATCTATCGACAAAAGGAACGCAGCTGCTATATACAAGATATTGACACACCAAAAACAAAGGCTACTTGCCAATGATTGATACAACCAATAAAAGAATTCCATATAAATATTTTTGTCAAAACGCTGCTCTTTCATAATCACCTCCTATTCCTTCATTCCTGATGAAGCGATCCCTTCTACAAAATATTTTTGCATCGCTAAAAATATAAAAGCAACAGGAAGAACAGAAACAACTGAGGCAGCCATGATTAATGCGTACTCTGCATCAAATAGCCCAATAAACATTTTCAACCCTAACTGGATTGTTTTATTTTCCGTAGAAGACAAATAAATGAATGGCCCCATATAATCGTTCCATGTATTAACGAATGTGATGATCGTCAAACTGGCAATCGCCGGTTTTGTAAGAGGTAAAATGATCTTGCGATAGATTTCCCACTCTGATAAGCCATCGATCCGCGCACTCTCACATAACGAATCTGGGATACTACTTGTAATATTGCTTCAACAAGAACACACCAAAAGCATTGAACGCTTGTAATAGCACCAACGACCACAACGTATCTGTTAAACCCACTTTTCTCATCACAATGAACTGCGGGATCATATAAGACTGCCAAGGGACAGCAATCGTGCCGATATATGCTAAAAATAAAATATCGCGCCCTTTAAAATTTAGTTTAGAAAACCCGTAAGCAGCAAAACTAGAAGTAAACAACTGAATCAACGTGATCACAACGCTTAAAAAAGCTGTATTCTTAAAAAATGTCACTAAAGGAATACGAGACCAAATAACCAGATAATTCTCTAAATGCCAAGTTTTAGGGATCCATTGAATCGGAATCGTGAACACTTCATTATTTGCTTTGAATGAAGCAGAAACCATCCATAAAAAAGGAATGATCGTCAATAAAGCTAATACAATCAGCAGAATCATACCCAACCATTGAATAAAGGGCATGTTTTTTGAACGAATTTTTGCTTTTTTTCTTTCATTTCGAACACTCTCTTCCATATCACACCTCCTAAGTACGACGCTTATTCCAAGAAAATTGAACAACCGTAACGCCCAAAACAATTACGAACAAAACAAGTGAAATAGCTGAAGCATAACCAAAATCAAATTTTTTGAATGCTTCATTGTAGATTTGGTAAACCAGCACATTTGTCGCTCGACCAGGGCCGCCATCCGTCATCACTTGCACAAGGTCAAACACCTTGAAACAATTGATGACAAGCATGATCGTTACAAAGAAGGTTGTTGGTCTCAACGAAGGTAATGTCACATTCAAAAATTGTTTCCAACGGTTTGCTCCATCTAGCGAAGACGCTTCATATAGTTCTTTTTGGATACTTTGTAGTCCTGCAAGGTATAGAATCATGTAATAACCCATCCCTCGCCAAATACTGACAATTACAATTGCCCAAAGCGCCCAATTTGAACTTGAAGTCCAACCTGGAGGTGTTCAATAAATCGTCTTAAAAAGATATTAATAGGTCCCACTGTTGGATGAAACAACATATTCCAAACAACAGCAATTGCTACTAAGGAAGTAACATACGGAAAGAAAAATATCGTACGAAAAAGCTTCATCCCTCTAATTTTCTGATTTAGTAGTAAAGCTAGCCCTAACGAACAAACAAGTGTGCCAGGCACTACAGCAGCGGTATATAAAAAAGTATTTTTCAAAGAAATCCAAAATGTCTCATCGTTGGCCATTTTACGAAAGTTATCTAGTCCAGCAAATTCTGGCGTTGAAAAAGAATCCCATTTCATAAATGCTAGTACAAGCGAAAACAGGATTGGTATTAATGTAAAAACGAAAAAACCAATGAAATTCGGGGCGATAAACGAATAAGCGATCCACGTTCGTTTTCTACGCAAATGATTTGTAGCTTTCTTATTTATACTATTCTCCATTTCGATGACGAAACCAAGAGTGTTTGATCTCTTGGCTTCTCTCCTTTCATGATTATTCTTTTTCCGCAGCTACACGTTTCTCCATATTTACCGTTCCTTTTTCCGGCGTTTCATCTCCAACCAAAACTAAGTCATGTTCTTCTTGTAAAATCTTATCGATTGCAGGCCCATACGTATCAATCGGAAATTCAAGTTTGATTTCATCAGGAGAAAAAGCTTTTTTAGAAATTTCATCCGTTGGCATTCCAGCGAGATTAAAATAAAGCTGATCAATCTCATCCGTACGATATGAAGGAACTACTCCTACTCCTGCTAATACTTTTGCTCCTTCTTCACTGGCTGCAAATTCAATAAATTCTTGCGCCGCTTTTTGTTTCTTTGAGTTTTTATTGACAGCAAATGCTGTTGGTGAGCCAAACGTCGTGACCGATTCTCCTTTTTTCTTCTGAGGAATAGCTGTAATTCCCCATTCTACTTCTGTCTTACTTGCTTCTTTGTTTGCGAGTATGCCAGCCATATAACAAGTTCCCATGTACATCATTGCTGCTTTTTGTTCTTCAAATTGAGACTGATAGGTTACTTTCGTTGATTTAGCCGTGCCAAAATCCATCTGCGCGCCTTCTTTTTGCATCCTCAATGCTCGATCATAATAATCAGTCATATATTGATAATCTGGTTCAACAAGATTCGCCTCGTTTTGAGCAGCTGCAATAGCTTGGATTGTCGAACGCCAGATATGTTGATATGCTCCGTAAACTTGTCCGTCATTTTTACTAAGTTTTTTTGCTAAATCTTCATATTCGTCCCAAGTTAGATTTTTTGGATATTCGATTCCTGCATCATCAAACATTTTCTTATTGTAATATAGTACCCAAAAGTCCGTTCGATATGGCAATGCATATGTTTTTCCATCGATATCATACATTTCATATGTTTCTTCAGCAGCATCAGTGTCTAATTCTCTAATTCGTTCTGTTTGATCGACTAACTGATCTCGTAAAGCATAATTTGAATACGACAAAAGATTTTTCATCGTCAATACATCTGTCGTGTCTCCAGAAGAAAGCATCGTGGTGAGTTTCGTATCATAATCATCTGAAGCAATATCTACTGCTTTCACTTTGATTCCCGTTTTCTTTTCGAATGCTTCAAAGAGCGCTTTGAATTCAGGTGTTGTTTCATAATTCCATGTCGAAACGGTAATTTCATTTGCTGATTCTTCACTACTGTCTTCTTGATTACCACAAGCACCAAATACGAGTGACATTCCTAAAACTATTGATCCAATCATCATTTTTTTCCATCGCTTCATTATATGAATCCTCCTCTTCTCTTATACATCACCAGTAACAGTACCATGTTTTAGCTAGACGAGTGATCCCTTCTACATAAAAGTAATCGCCCCAGATCACACATTCATCTACACCTTTTAAGCTGTTTTTATCATAAACGGCATGGAGAAGCAGACCGTTTGATCCGTTAACTCGTTTCGTTGTATAGTTTTTCTGTAATTCTTCCAAGATTTTGATTGCTATCTCTTCGTAATCGAAATGACGAGGATCTGAAACAGGCAGTTGTTTGGAAAGTTCTAGCAATCCACATGCCGCTATAGCTGCTGCAGAACTATCTTTTTCCTCTTTGCTATCTTCTTTGAATCTAATTTTAGGAGGTACGTTTTGGTATTTATTCGTACAAATAAAAGAGAATTATCTTTATTCATGTAACGCATCCAATTGATTTTTTCATGTACGCTCCTGGAACGATTTTACTGACGATTGCTTATTTAACTGCGAATCGCTCATTAGCTTTTATCATAGCTATCCATATTTTGAATAACGTTCTTGGCTTTGTATTATAGATACAGATGACAAAAAAAGTTCAAGTATGCGGTGTAGAACCAATATCGCATACTTGAACTTTTTTCAATGAGTATAAATTAAAACTTCTAATTTTCAATTCCCATCATCTGATATGCCCGACCGTCTGAACTTCTTTTGAAAAAGCCAAATGTGATTAGATAACGTCTTTGTTCGACATAATCGCCACTAGAAAATACGTTCAGCAGTATCGAATTAACCTCTGTTTCTGTATAAGTCACTCCATGGTCAAAGCGTTTCAAGACTTCTTTCAATAGGATGTTTTTCTTTTTTGTTGAACTTGGTACTTGTTTTACTTTTCCATCATTCATGAATGTGTCTAAAACTTTCATTTTTTCTTGCTCCGTATAAGTATAAACCATCTTCTTTCTCCTTTTGATTTTAAGAATACTCCATTTATGTTAGAATATTCTGGATTTTTTATTAAAGCGGTTACTCTTAAGAAAGATATTATCATAGTGCTCTTTTTTTACTACTACTTATAGGTAGATTTATTCTAATCCATTATTCTCCCCTACCAATAATTAAAGAAAAAAACTGGATCAGGGTGTTCAAATTACATGCTAAGAAAAAAGAACCCTTGAATACCAAGGGTTCTTTCTCAGTCTGATAACAATGATTAACGACGGATTTCTTTGATACGAGCAGCTTTTCCGTGTAATGCACGTAGGTAGTACAATTTTGCACGACGTACTTTACCGTAGCGAACTACTTCGATTTTTGCAACACGTGGTGTATGCAATGGGAATGTACGTTCAACGCCCACTCCGTTAGAAACTTTACGTACTGTATAAGTTTCGCTGATTCCAGCACCGCGGCGTTTGATAACAACACCTTCAAATAACTGGATACGTTCACGAGTACCTTCAACAACTTTTGCGTGAACACGCACAGTGTCACCAGGGCGGAACGCTGGGATGTCAGAACGTAATTGTTCTTTTGTTAATTCTTCGATTAATGGATTCATGGTTTTCTTCTCCTTATTCCAAATATTCTTATGAGCTTTTCTCACAGCGGAATATCGTAATAGTTAAGTGCTTTTGCACTCACCATAAAATACTAACATATTATCAACCTACTGTAAAGAATATTTTAGAAAAAGTCACTTGGCTTCATCTGCTGTTTTTTCTTGTTCTTCTTTCTTGATTTCTTCTAAAAATTTCGTCATTTGAGGTGTCCATTCAAGTGTTTCCAAAAGATCAGGCCGACGTTGATAGGTCCTTCTTAGTGATTCTTTTAATTGCCATTCTTCAATCAATTTATGATTTCCATTTGTCAATACTTCTGGTACTTTCATCCCTTTATATTCTGCCGGGCGAGTATATTGGGGATGTTCCAATAAACCGGTTGAATAAGAATCCGTTTGAGCTGAAGTCTGATTCCCTAACACATCTGGCAAAAGCCGAACTGTTGCATCGATCATGACCATCGCACCTAATTCTCCCCCAGTAAGGACATAATCTCCTAAGGAAACTTCATCTGTCACTAATGTGCGGATACGTTCATCATATCCCTCATAATGACCACAAATGAATACTAAGTGTTCTTCTTGTGAAAATTCTTCTGCCATTTTCTGATCGAATCGTTTACCAGCTGGGTCAAGAAGAATTACTCTTTTTTTGACATCCGGTGCAGCTTTTTCAATGGCTTGGATGTTATCATAGATGGGCTGGACTTTGAGCAGCATACCTGCTCCACCGCCGTATGGATAATCATCTACTGTCTGATGTTTGTTATCTGAATAATCGCGGAAGTTAGAGATATTGATATCTAATAATCCTTTATCTACAGCCTTACCGATGATGGATTCCCCCATAGGACCTTCAAACATTCTTGGAAATAAAGTCAATACATCAATCTTCATCGTCAATCAGTCCTTCTGGAATTTCTACACAGACCAC
Source organism: Enterococcus sp. FSL R5-0957 (assembly GCF_038008005.1). Classification (NCBI taxonomy): domain Bacteria; kingdom Bacillati; phylum Bacillota; class Bacilli; order Lactobacillales; family Enterococcaceae; genus Enterococcus; species Enterococcus sp. FSL R5-0957. The sequence continues at coordinate 940,595 of NZ_JBBOYG010000001.1, read as the reverse complement.
TCCAGCTTCTAAATCGACTTCTTTGACGACAGAAGCGATATATGGAAGCAATATATCAGCTTTTTTCGGACGTTGAACGACCCAAACATCATTGGCACCTGGTGACAAGATTTCTTTTACTTTACCTAACTCAGTTCCATCTTCTAATACATGCAGACCGATGATCTCATGGTAATAGAATTCATTTTCAGCTAGATCTACAGAGTTGTCTTTTGACACTTTTAATATGCCATCCCGATATTTTTCCACATCATTGATAGAAGGATGTCCTTCAAAACTCAATAAGTCAAAATTTTTATGTTTGCGATGACTTTTGACTGTTAATTCCACAGGTGCTTTTCCGTCTTGGAATAGTGTTAACACCGTTCCTTTTTTGTAACGTTCTTCTGGGAAATCCGTTGTTGAGATAACACGGACTTCGCCTTTGATACCTTGTGTGTTTACGATTTTTCCTACATTCAAGTATTCAGTCAACTTATATCCCCATTTCTTTTTTGTCTGTTTTATTTTAGCATGTGTGAAGAGGCAATTCTAGTTTTCTTTTAAGGTATTAAGCCAAAATTATGCAAAAATGCGGCGTGCTATTTTTGATTACTTCCTGTGACTTGGAGTTAAATGATGGGCTCAGATCAGCGCGCTGATTTCACAACCTCTTCATAGAAACTGCCATCTTCAACGCAGACATAGGATCTTGATGAGTGATCGTATAGGCATTTTTCGGTTCTTGCCAGCTTACTTCTACGGCTCGATTCGTCGTATCTCCCATATCAATAGTTATCTTACCAAATTGTTCAGGTGCTGGCAGCCTGTTTTCTTCCAAGTAGGCTACGATTTCTTTAGCTAACGGTAAGGGTTCTTGACCATCTATATTATTCCCACGGATCCGAATACGCCAATTTCCTTCTTGCCATTCAAGGTAGCTTGAACCTGCTGCTCCTTGCTGATACCCCGTGATTTGATGACCTAAATCCATTTTCTGCCCATTTGTATCGATCTCAAATGGCTGCAAGACTTGTATCGTTTCTTGACTAGAAGCAAACCCATATTGATAGAGATAAGTTGCAATAGGCGTTTCTTGATTCAATTCGTCAGCATTCAACCTGAGGGGACGATCTGATCCGTAATATAAAATAGAATAGCCTTGCTTTGTTTGTGCCGCTGCGACATTGAGATAGCCAGAAGAAATCGGTATATCTAAAGGCATGGGCACGTTTGGTTGTTGTTCTTTCAATTGGTTTAAAGCAGTCTTTTCCTCATTATTTGAGGTAGTCCTTGTTTGTTCAGTAGATGAAGCCGTTTTAGTACTACTTTTTTCTGTACTTGCAACAGTTTCAGATGTACTGCTTGATGGTTGCGTATTGTCTGATTTTCCAGTAATCAAACTGCAGGCGCTTAACAATAAGACAAACGGAATAAATAACATAGTATTTCTCATTATCTGCTCACTCCCTCCTATTATAAGGATACGCTTTCTTGCTTCTTTTGCCAAATAATCATTTCTTCAATTAATAAAAAAACAAAAAAGCTGTACTCGAAAATTCGAGTACAGCACGTTTATTTACTTTTCCTTATCATCGATGATATTCAAACGCACTTTTTTTGGTGCATTGATCCGAACACCGTAAACGATTGTGCGGATTGCTTTAGCAACACGCCCTTGTTTTCCGATGATACGGCCGATATCTTCAGGTGCCACTGTTAGGTTGTACTCGTAAAAATCTTTCGACTCTACGACATCTAACTTGACTTGATCAGGATAAGTGACTAGCGGACGAACGATTGTTAAGACTAAGTCGCTTAAATCTTTCATATCCGGTCACCTTATTTCTTTGAGAATTTAGCTTCGTGGTGTTTTTGCATAACGCCTTCTTTTGAAAGGATGTTACGTACAGTGTCAGAAGGTTGTGCACCTTTTGATAACCAGTCAAGAACTAAGTCTTCTTTTAAAACTACTTCTGCAGGGTCTTTCAAAGGATTGTAAGTACCTACAGTTTCGATGAAACGTCCATCACGAGGAGAACGTGAATCAGCTACGACGATACGGTAAAAAGGACTCTTTTTAGAACCCATACGTTTTAAACGGATTTTAACTGCCATTATTTATTTCCACCTCCATTGTTTTATTCACAAGATGTAGTGTAACAGTTTTTTTTTACCCTGTAAAGCTTTTTTTCTTTACAGCTTGATTAAATTCGATTTTTTTTAGGAAATAGCAGATTTTAGACTTCTTTTTTGTTAAAAACAAGCCACCCAGCTACGATGGATATGACGATAGAACAACACGTCACTGCTAATGACTGAGTATAATCTGTAAGGTGGATTTCTTTCGTAAGATAATTTGAGGAAGAAATCAAATAAGTCGGTACATATTCTGCTACTTTAGAGAACAACCCAGCACCATAACTCAGAATGACCGTTCCCCCACTAGCCAACAGAACCGCATAATTGGAAGAAAGAAAAGCTGAATAAAATAAAATCAATGAATAAAGCCAACAGCCAAAAAAATAATAAGTAAAACTGATAAATAAAGGATGGGAGATAATCGACTGGTCCCAATAATAAATCGTGTATGCTAGCGTAATACTATAACAGCACCAATAGCTGACACTCCAAAATAGTATACCCATGATCCATTTCGACAGAAATATCTTCCATCGCTTCATCCCTTTTGTCAGCAAGTTGATGATTGTTCCGTTTTGGTATTCGCTTGTCAATATCCCGCTGAATAAAAGAAGAAAGAAAATCAACAGCATCGGAATATTTTTATAAAATTGTGTCCATGAAGTCGTTGCATCAACTATGATTTTCTGAACAGAAATCCCTGACTCTGCCAGAGTTGTTGACATAGCTTGCACTAAATAAGGAGTCAATTTAGCTAGCAATGGATTCATTATACCGAAAATCACTGTGAGCGCACTTAGCGTGATGATTTTTCCAGTACGCCAGTTTTCCTTGAGCTCCTTTTTGGCGAAGGCAATGAGTTGTCTCATGATTGAACGACCTCCAAAAAGAGTTTTTCTAGCGTAGGTTCTTCCATCTGGACTGATTGGACTGGCAATTGATATTTGGCTAGCAAATCCATAGCAAAAAGCATTTCTTCTTTACTTTTTTGTGGATAAGCTATACGCAGGTCACTTCGGATCATCCCTCCAGGTAAAAGCTCTTCAAATTGTTCGCGCTCTTTTTTGGAAAAAAATACGATCTCAAACCCACTAGCATTTGTTTGCTTTTTCAATTCGTCCACTGATCCAGACAACACGATTTTTCCATTATCCAAAAAAGCAACTTTGTCACAGATACGCACCACATCAGATAAAATATGAGTAGAAAATAAAATCGTCGTTTGCTCTTTCACAGAGGATAAGATATCTAAGATTTCTTTTCGACCAACAGGATCAAGAGCAGAAGTTGGTTCATCGCAAATGAGTAATTTGGGCTCGTTCAACAATGCTTGAGCAATCCCTAAACGTTGTCGCATCCCTCTGGAAAATTTTTTGATCCGCTTCTTTTCATTCGACAGACCGACAAGTGACAACAGTTCATTGGTTTTTTCCTTTATCCGCTGTTTAGGCATTCCTGTGAGTTCGCCGCAAAAGATCAAATACTCAGAAGCGGTCATATAATCATAAAAAACCGGTACATCAGCTAAATAGCCGATTTCTTGATTGGTCGTTGTTTGTCCGTACCCTACTTCTTTTCCGTTCACTCGGATCGTTCCGCTGTCTTTTTTGATAAGACCTAAGATCAGTTTCATAGTTGTCGTTTTTCCAGCACCGTTTTTACCGATGAAACCAAAAATCGTCTGTTCATCTACAGAAAAAGATAAATCATCCAGCAATTTGTTTGTACCAAAAGACTTTGAGACTTTTTCAAGTGTCAAGATAGCCACTACGCATCCTCCTTGCCAAAAATCAAATAAAGGACAGGACCGATGAACTGCATACCAACAATAACAATAATCACCCATATCATTCGATTTCCATGTTTATATGCAGAATGTGTAAAGATATGATGAAGTACATAAATAAGTAATCCAAACTGTACAATGATTAAAGGAATTAAAAACGGAAGAAATTCTTTGATGTCCATATTACTCGCCTGCCAATCGTTTTTTTAGTTTTACAATTTTTGATTTCTCAATTTGTTGAAAAATCGGATTTTCTAATGCACTCAATGCCCCTTCCCTAATGATTTTCGTGTCTCTTATTTGCTGTACCCCAAGATCTGCTCCTTCAAATATCTCAGTTATCTCATCAAAATACCTATCACCATGAAGGATCCTGCCTTCCTCACTTAAAAGTATAAGTGTCAAATCCACAAACTGTTTTAAACACTTTATTACTTGTTCTTTTTTTTCATGTTTCGCATAAGCACAGGCTGCAGCGTAAGAAAATTGAGCACAACTGTTGGGATGGACCGCCGTCAGGTTGAATGCTTGGATCACAGCATCTATTCTATTGACAGTTTCTTCTATAACTGGTAATTGAATGATTTGAATCAATAGATAATGAGTGGCTGAAGATACGAGATTGATTAAATGAGAAAACATGCTGAATTGAGTATAGCTTACCGCTTTTTTTGTTTGACCAGCGGCTCGGTACGCTTGGATAAGTAAGGTGTCGCTTTGCTGGGCAAAACGATAAGGGTCCGCTTTTTCTTCGATTTCAGATAAAGCTTCTTCTGGTTTGCCTAACTGGAGCATGACCGCTACTTTTAACAAAGAAGCATTATTGCATAGAGATAATTCTGTTGATTCTTCAACGATTTTCGTACATAACGCTTCTGCTTCAGACAGAATTGCTTGTTGTTCCTCCAGATCCTTTGTTAGCATAAAATGATTCAACCACAAAACGACTACTTGTAGAAGAAAAGGATAACATGAGTAATATTGTTTGACCGCTTTTCTACAGTCCTCCATCACATATTCAAAGGGCTCTTTAGAAAAAGCGGTGGTCCACTGCTGATAAAAGTGTCTGATTTGCTCTTTCGTCAATTGAGGATGATAGCCGAGCAGTTCATCAACAGACACATCAAAAAAACTGGCTAATTTAGGCAATATGAGTACATCAGGCATACTTTGGCCTGTCTCCCATTTGGAAACAGAAGCTTTTGTCACACCTATGAATTCGGCTAGAGTTTCTTGAGTCACGCCTTTTTTCTTTCGTAAATTTGCTACATTTTTCGATAATGATAATTCTTCCATCTTATCCCTCCTTTTTCTTCATTATATAGACTTTCTAAGAGGGTTGGCAATGGAGACTAACGATACTTCGCGATCATTTGTCAACTAAAACGAAACTTTTGCCAGTAAGTGTTTTTGTTTGCTCCAATTACTTATTTTTTGTAAGATTATTATAGATAGTTTGAAGGAGGAAAAATCGTATGACAAAAAAAATTGGATTTTTTATTGGTAGTTTAAGAAAAGATTCTTACAACAAAAAAGTAGCAGAAGCTTTTGCGAAATTGCTTCCTGAAGGGTACGAAAGTGTATTTGTAAAATTCGATGATCTGCCATTTTACAATGAGGATCTTGAAACCCCAGAAAAAGCTCCTGCTGAATGGACTCGTTTTCGTGAGGAAGTGAGCGGATTAGACGGTGTCGTTTTCGTTACTCCTGAATACAACCGCTCTGTGCCAGCAGTATTGAAAAATGCTTTAGATGTAGGCTCAAGACCTTATGGACACAGTGTTTGGGATCATAAACCAGGTTTAGTCGTTACTGCATCACCAGGTGGGATCGGCGGCTTTGGCGCAAACCACCATCTACGCCAATCACTTGTCTTTTTGAATGTGCCAACCTTGCAACAACCGGAAGCATATATCGGAAACGTTGCGAATCTAATTGATGAAAACGGCAATATCGTTGAAGGAACATTAAGTTTCTTCCAAACGATTTTAGATGCGTATCTAGATTTTTCTAACAAATTAGCAGAATAAAATCAGAACAATAATAAAAAAAGAGGCTGGGACAGAAGCGTTTAACTCCAAGAAATAAGAAGGAATTCACGAAAATTGCTTTTCAAATTTTTGTGAATTTCAGCTTATTTCTTGGAGTTGCTTCTGCTTCCGCCGTTTATATGTGTTTAGAGCGTGAGACAAAAGTAAAGAACACTTTTGTCTCACGCTTCTTTTGTTTTATTTGCTTCTACTTTCGTACATAATGTAATTCGATAAATTCACCGAATCGTGTCGTATCTAGCAATTCAAAACGTGCTTCATAGGTTCCTTTTTGGAATAAAGGGATTCCGTCCCCTAATAATACAGGGGCAATCTGGATATACCATTCATCAATCATTTGATGTTCTACTAACGGTTTGATCAATCGACCGCCACCCACGACCCATATATCTTTTCCTTCTGTCATTTGTAGATTTTTTAGAAAAGCAACAGGCTCTTCGTGTACGACCTCAGCATCTGGCAATTGTAATTGTGCATTGGTTGAAAAAACGAAATTCTTTTTCTCTGGATAAATTGCTTCGGTTTCCAAATATTTTTTTGCTTCTTGATAAGTTTTCCTGCCCATGATGGTCGTATCGATTGTTTCATAAAAAGCTTCATAAGTGGTTTGCTCACCTGTCGGAGTGTCAAAAAGCCATTGAAGGTCATCCGTTTTCGTTGCCAAATAACCATCTAAACTTACAGCGCCATAAAATATGATTTTTCGCATGCTTTATTCGCCCTTTCTTTATTTTCTGCCGATACGTACGACCTCCTCTTTGCGGAAACAACTGTCAAGGTGATCATTGATGATCCCGACTGCTTCTAAAAAAGCATAGATTGTCGTACTGCCAATAAATTTAAATCCTCTTTTCTTTAGATCTTTTGCTAATTCATCTGAAAGAGGACTTGTTGTTGGGACTTCTTCTTGTGAATGATAAGAAGAATCAACGATTTTTCCATTAGAAAACGACCAAAGATACTCTGAAAAACTGCCGATTTCTTCTTGAATTTTCAAGACTGCTTTGGCGTTTTGGACGGCTGCTTCGATTTTTCTTCGGTTACGAATAATTCCTTTGTTTTCCATTAGTTCACTGATTTTTGTTTCTCCATAATTTGCGACTTTTTTGATATCGAATCGATCATATGCTTCATCGAATGCTTCACTTTTATTTAAAATCGTCTGCCAGCTCAATCCGGCTTGATTAATATCAAGCATCAATTTTCGGAACAGCTTTTGGTCATCATATTCAGGAACACCCCAGACAGTATCATGATATTGCCGCATACTTTCTGTTTGTTCACTCCACGGACATCTCATCTGTGCCACCTCTTCGTTTAGAGTAATTGTATTAGTAAAGAATAAAAATTGCTGATAGAAAAGCTCCGGCAGTAGACATTTTCAGTCTGTACCGAAGCTGTTTTTTTCATCTTATTTCCGTTTTTTCTTTTTCTTCTTATTTTTCTTGATCATTCGATTCATCGCCATTTTGCCTAGTTTCCCTTTGACGCCTGAACCAAACATTTGGTCCATACCTGGGATGTTCATATCCCCTTTGGACATTTGCTGCATCATTTTTCTTGATTCCTTGAATTGTTTGATCATTCGATTCACTTCAACAACACTGTTTCCAGAACCGGCAGCAATTCGGCGACGACGGCTTGGGTTCAACAGATCAGGATTTGCTCTTTCTGCTGGCGTCATAGAATAAACCATCGCTTTTTTGCGTTCAACATCTTTTGGATCTACCTTGACGTTTTCGATTCCAGGGACTTGATTCATTCCTGGGATCATTTTGATTAGATCTTCCAGTGGGCCCATACCCATCACTTGATCAAGCTGTTCAATAAAGTCATTGAAATCGAATGAATTTTCCCGCATTTTCTGTGCAAGTTCTTCCGCTTTTTTCTCGTCATAGTCTTGCTGCGCTTTTTCAATCAATGTCAGCATATCCCCCATACCAAGGATACGGCTAGCCATACGATCTGGGTGGAATACTTCTAAGTCAGTCAATTTTTCACCAGAACCGATGAATTTGATTGGTGCGCCTGTCACTGAGCGGATCGATAGTGCTGCCCCGCCTCGAGTATCCCCATCAAGTTTAGTGATGACGACCCCTGTAATACCTAATTGCTGGTTGAAGCTATCAGCTACGTTGACGGCATCTTGACCAGTCATGGCATCGACAACAAGCAAAATCTCATTTGGTTGCGTCAATTCTTTGATTTGTTTCAACTCATCCATCAATGTTTCATCGATATGCAGACGTCCTGCCGTATCGATCAATACATAGTCGTTTTTCTTTTCTTTTGCTAACTCCATCCCTTGACGGACGATCTCTACCGGGCTGACTTCAGTTCCCATATCAAATACAGGAACGTCTAGCTGTTGACCTAATACTTTCAATTGGTCGATCGCAGCTGGTCGATATACGTCCCCTGCGATTAGGAGCGGACGAGCATTTTCATTTTTCTTTAAATAATTGGCTAATTTACCAGTAAAGGTCGTTTTACCTGCCCCTTGAAGACCAGCCATCATGATAACAGTTGGTATTTTTGGTGATTTATTTAACTCTGCTGTTTCAGAACCAAGTGTGATCGTCAATTCTTCATCAACGATTTTTACGATTTGTTGTGCAGGTGATAAACTTTCCAGCACTTCTGCCCCTACCGCACGTTCGCGTACGCGCTTAGTAAAATCTTTGACTACTTGCAAGTTAACATCGGCTTCTAGTAAGGCAAGGCGGATTTCCCGCATCATTTCTTTTACGTCAGCTTCTGATACTTTTCCTTTTTTTCTTATTTTTCCCATCGCCTGCTGGAGACGTTCAGTTAAGCTTTCAAATGCCATATTTTCTTCATTCCTTTTATTTATTCTTCGATTGCTTGAATTTGCTGTACATATTCAAGTAGTTTTTTATCTTCCGGGTACTTATCTGTAATATATGCAGTCATATTTTCCAATACCTGTTCTCGAACAATATAATTAGAAAAAAGATGGAGTTTTTTTTCATAATCCTCCAAGATCTTGCTTGTCCGCTTGATATTGTCATATACTGCTTGTCGGCTTACTTCGTATTCTTCCGCGATCTCACCTAATGAAAAATCATCTGCATAATATAATTCCATGTAGTTCATTTGTTTTTCTGTCAATAAGGTCGAATAAAATTCAAAGAGCGCGTTCATTCGATTGGTCTTTTCGATTTCCATTCTGCTCACCTCTAGTTTTCAGCCATTCTTCATCAGAGAGCACAGTCATTTTTTGCTGAATAAAATAAGCAGTAGCCACTCCGGCACCATTTTTTTTATTCCGGAAAAACTCCCGTCATAAATCGAATGGGTTCCGCATGAAGGGCTTTTTTCCTTCATGATGACTAGATCAATGTGTTTTTCCTGCAATTTTTGATAGGCTTTGATCGCGCCATTTTTGTACGCTTCCGTTACATCTTCGCCGCTTGTCGTCCATACTTTTGCTTGATCTTTCCACACATCGAATCCATTTCCACCAATGATTTCAGCGGGATCTCTAGGAATTGGTAATCCGCCGATCACTTCTGGACAGACCATGACAGCTTCTCCAGTTTCAACTAGTTCCATCAATTCTGGTACTTCTTTTTTCTGTCCATCATAGCGACAGGCCAGACCGCCTAAACATGCACTGATTCCAATCATTGACTGCTCTTCCTTTCTATTCAGCAAAGTGCCTTCCTATTATACCATTTATTTCTTTTGTAAAATAGCCCTTTGTACTGATTCTATGCTAAAATATAAACAGAATGAAACCTATTTAAAGGAGATTTGAATGAAAAAAATACTAGTTGTTGATGATGAACCTTCTATTGTAACGCTCTTGACGTTCAATTTGGAAAAAGAAGGCTACAAGGTAACCAGTGCCACAGATGGAGGCGAAGGATTAGAATTAGCATTAGAACAATCATTTGATTTCATCATTTTAGATGTGATGCTTCCAACGATGGATGGCATGGAGATCACTCAGCGGCTGCGTCAAGAAAAAAATGAAACACCGATTTTGATGCTGACGGCTAAAGATGACCAAGTGGATCGGATCATTGGCCTAGAAATAGGTGCTGACGACTATTTGACCAAACCATTTAGTCCTCGCGAAGTATTAGCCCGTATGAAAGCAATATTCAGACGGATTGAACCTCGTAAGCAATCAAAAGATGAAGCTGAGCCTGAATATCTATCGATTGGACAAATCACTGCTGATTTGACCAATTATCAAGTGACCGTAGACGACCATCTGATTGAACTAACACCGAAAGAATTTGAATTACTTGTTTATTTCATGAAACGAAAAGACCGTGTGATCGACCGAGACACATTGCTAGACCGCATTTGGAATTTTGACTTCGCAGGACAAAGCCGAATCGTAGATGTACACGTTAGTCATTTACGAGAAAAAATCGAGCGAGATCCAAAACATCCAAAGTACTTGGTGACTATTAGAGGATTTGGCTATAAGTTTCAGGAACCAAAACGATGAAATGGAAAAAAATTTATGAACGTCTCTTCTTTCTTATTCTTTTAGTTAGTTTGTTTTTTGGTGGCTGGCAATTGATTTCCCATTATTTTCAACAGCAGATCGTGGAACAGCAAGAAAGCTACCTGACAAAAAAAGCACAACTGCTGATCCGGCAATTAGATGTCGAAAACCTCCAAGCAGCGCAAAACAAAACTGCTTTGGAAGAATTCGTCCATCAGCCGAACGAACGGATTACTTTAATGGATGCTACTGGAAAGATCTTATTTGACACAAACAATGAAACATTGAATGAACAGCGAAACTCCCGTCCCGAAATCAAAGCCGTATTGAATGGTGGGAACCTAGGTAGCGCTTTGCGCAAAAGTACTACTTTGAATGAGGATCTTTTATATGTCGCATTACCAGTCAAAAAAAGTGGCCAGTTAGAAGCCATTTTACGTATCGCAGAACCGACAAGCGGTTTTTTACCGAGAACTGAGAGTTTTCGCCGTTGGGTCTTTTTCTTCTTTCTGTCTTTCTTCCTTGTTCTTGCAGGAATGATCTATTATCTGATCTATCAAAAAAACCAGCCATTGAAAACCGTGCTGCCCGTACTAAAAAAAATGGTGCAAAATCCTAATCAGGCGGAAGTAATCATGCAAACACCCGATCAATGGGAAGAATTGTATCAGACGATCAATGCGTTGAGCGAACAAATGAGTAAGATGTATCGGGCGTATACTACCACAGAAGAGCAATTATATACGTTACTGAACGAACTGATGATTGGCGTATTCCTGATTGATGATGCTGATTCTCGTTTACTACTGCTTAATCCAAAGATGCAGCTACATTTAAACGTGGTAAGCTATCAACCTGAACAGCGGTACACAGAAGTCATTCAAGAGCCAAAACTCATTCAGCTGATTCATCAAGTGACTCCTGAGCATCCGCTGATCCATCAGGAGATCACCCTTACAGAAGGTCGGCAGACATTAGACTTGAGTTTGCGCTACTTTACTAATTCAGAAGGTACCGGACAGATTCTAGGGGTGGCGTATGACTTAACGAAAGTGCGACGTTTAGAAAAGCTACAAAAGGATTTCGTTGGCAACGTCTCTCACGAATTAAAAACTCCTGTGACTTCACTGATTGGTTTTACCGAGACTTTACTGGATGGTGCAAAAGATGACCCGCAAACTCTGACTTCTTTTCTTGAGATCATGCAAAAAGATGCGATCCGGTTAGATAAACTGATTCGGGAAATCATCCAGCTGTCAAAAGATGGCGAGAATTCTTACGAGATCCAGACAATTTATACAGAACCTTATTTCCAGCAAATCGTTCAAAATTATCAGCCAATCATCGAAAAGAAACGGTTGACGATTCGATTGATTGGAAAGAACGAACCATTTACTACTAAAACAGATATCCTTTATCCAATTTTCAAAAATCTGATTGAAAATGCTGTCCAATATTCAAAAAGCGACAGCGAGATTATTATCCGCTATCAGGCAACAGATGATCTATCGTTTTCTGTCCAAGACTTTGGTATAGGTATCGACATTGAGGATCAGGAACGGATCTTTGAGCGTTTTTACCGCGTAGACAAGGCGCGAAGCCGGCATTCAGGCGGGACCGGATTAGGGTTAGCGATTGTAAAAGACTACGTGCAACTCCTTCATGGTACGATTACTGTAGACAGTCATCTTGGAACAGGTTCGACTTTCACCGTTACCATTCCGAAAATGTAAAAAAGAGCAACTGCTCGTGCGTTTTAAAGTTGGATGACTCATCCTGCTTCGAAAGATACACGAGTGGTTGTTCTTTTTTACTCTTTTTTGAGATACTTTTCGTCAATTTTCTCGTTTAAATATCGATAGAAATTTTTTAACTACGCGACTAAACGGCTTTTGCTCTTTTTCATTTTTACGTTCAAACAAATATTCTACCAATGTGGTCAAATGCCTAAAAATCGAATCTGCCGAGAAAAATAGAATGCTCAACAGCAAAAGTGATACAGCTGAGATACCGGTGATTGAAAACAGCTTATGCAAAAAGATGACCGAAAAAAAGTTACCGCTAGCACAGAAAAGAATGATCTGACTTCTGAATTTATTCAGCGGTGAACAGATTTTATAGAGAACGAGGAACCCTACTGCAATCAAAAGCATGGTAGATGCTGTAGAAACATCTGTTTTATTTAGATTCAAAGTCACCCCGCAGATCACCAACGCACCGACTACGATCATATCTGTTAGTCCACCTGGCACAGCTTTTTCCATCACATTCATGATGAATTTCCCTCTGATTCGCTTTTTGTTTTCTTCTAGAGCAAGCAAGAAAGATGGAAGTCCGATAGTAAACAAACTAATCAATGTGATTTGTGATGGTTCTAAAGGATAGGTCAGAGCAAAGATCACTGAAAACAGTGAGAGCAAAAAGGAGAAAATATTCTTCACTAAAAACAAGCTGGCTGATCGCTCAATATTGTTCACAACGCGCCGTCCTTCTGCAACAACTTCTGGCATGCGTGAAAAGTCAGAATCAAGTAAGACCACTTGTGAGGCCTGCATGGCGGCTTCATTTCCGGAAGCCATCGCTATACTGCAGTCTGCTTCTTTCATGGCTAGAATATCATTCACGCCATCACCTGTCATAGCTACTGTATTGTTACGACGCTTTAGCAATTGAACGAAGATTTTCTTTTGTTCTGGCTTGACGCGTCCAAAAACTGTATATTTTTCGACAGCTGCTTCATATTCTTCTTCTGATAATTTAGATGCATCAACGTACTGATCAGCATGTGAAATCCCTGCTTGGACAGCTACATTGGATACGGTGAGCGGATTATCTCCAGAAATCACTTTGATGGCTACTTGCTGTTTTTTGAAGTAATCAAATGTGGCTCTTGCTTCTTTTCTGATAGGATTAGCAATCAGAATATAGCCTAATGGTGTGACTGCTTCTGTCAATACTGGTTCTTCAAGAATCCCATCGTACACACCAAAGACCAACACGCGATAGCCTTTTTCAGCGAAAGAAATAAACTCTTCCGCATATTCCGGCAATTGATCGCGCAAAACCATTTCGGGCGCTCCTAAAACATACACCTTGTCTGCCAACGCTACACTGCTGAATTTTTGGACAGAAGAAAAAGGAATAACATGGTGATAGGATTGATCAGTGGTTTTTGTAAAATATGCTTTAACAGCTTCCATTGTTGCATTGTCTCCTGCCATCGCTTTTGCATAGTCAGCAATGCATGCTTCCAATTGATCTGACTGACTGATTATTTCTTGTTTTTTAGAGACGATCACTTTTTGAACAGACATTTTATTTTCTGTGATCGTTCCTGTTTTATCTACACAAAGGACATTTACCCTTGCCAATATCTCAATGCTTTTCATATTGTGTAAAAGAACTCTTTGCTTTGCTAGTTTAGTCGCACTTAATGCTAATGCAATCGTCGTCAGCAAGTACAGTCCTTCAGGTATCATACCGATCAATGCTGCTTCCATTGCAACGACACTTTCTTTGATCGTGTTTCCATTAAAAAAGTAACTTTGAGAAAAAAGCAGGATACCGATAGGAATAATGATGATCCCAATCCATTTGATCAATTGATTAAGAGAAGCAATCATCTCCGACTGTTCTCCTTCTCCCATTGTCTTGGCTTTGACTGTCAGCTGGGAAATATACGAATCTGCTCCAACTTTGTCTAATCGGGCGTAAGCTTTTCCGGAAACAATGAAACTGCCGGACATTAATGGATCGCCTATTTCTTTGGTTATTTCATCTGCTTCGCCTGTCAATAAAGCCTCATTAACTTGCAGTTTCCCTTCCACGACCTCTGCATCTGCTGGAATTTGATGTCCAGTCTCTAAAATAACAATGTCATCTATTACAAGGTCTTCTATATCTATTGTTTGTTCTATCCCGTCTCGTATGACATTGACTTTTGCTGTATTTAAAACATTTAGTTCGTCCAAGATCTTTTTGGATCGAATTTCCTGAAAAATGGCGATTCCTGTATTGGCTATGATAACTGGTAAAAAAGTCAAGTTCTTATAGGATTCTACTAAACAAAGCAAAATGGCTAAGATAAGAAAGATCAAATTGAAATACGTAAATATGTTTTCCAATACGATTTGCTGATTTGTTTTGAATGTGGGATCGACTGAATTATTTGCTGCACCTTTTTCTATTCGTTCCTTGACTTGATCTGCCGTTAATCCTTCTTTATACGATGGAAAAAGACGGATGACTTTATCTGATGATCTTTGTGTTACTTTCTTTTTTTTACTTCGATTTATCCATTTATTCTTCATGTGGCTACCTCGATTGATTTCGTTTTCTGGATATTTCCAAACTTCTCCTATCCAGTATAGAACAGATATGGAAAGTGTTCCTCACATTAAGCTTGCAAACACCTTTCATTCCTGTCATATAGCAAAAAAAAGCTACGACAGTTCTATGTCGTAGCTCTTTTTTTCGAATAAACGGTGTTCAATCAGCTGACCCTCGGTATTAGCTCAAAAAACGGCAAAATATGAGGAACTATTTTTCACAATTAAAGGAAAAATGTATATGTGGGGAAACATAGTTGATTTTTCCTTAATAGTAACGACTACCGTGGCATGTTTATCTGCTAGTTATTTGATATTTCCTTCGTGATCACGTTCTACTTCCATCATTGTGATTGGTAAATAGCCCAATTCTTTGACAGGTCCTTCTTGGATTTCTTCTGTCATCATGTAGTCTAAGAATTTTTGGACTTCAGGGGAAGGTTTTCCGTTCGTGTACATATGTTCATATGACCAGATTCCCCAGCTGTTATCTGCTACATTCTCT
The DNA here is from genome assembly GCF_038008005.1 of Enterococcus sp. FSL R5-0957. Classification (NCBI taxonomy): domain Bacteria; kingdom Bacillati; phylum Bacillota; class Bacilli; order Lactobacillales; family Enterococcaceae; genus Enterococcus; species Enterococcus sp. FSL R5-0957. The sequence continues at coordinate 925,318 of NZ_JBBOYG010000001.1, read as the reverse complement.
TCTTTTGGTTCTACACCGTCGATACTTAGTGCTTGTGTGGAATCATCGAGATATGAGAAAGCTAAATAGCTGATTGCTCCTGGTGTTTGACTTACCAGCTGCCGAACTGTTCCTGATGAATCTTGTTCTTGGGACTGCACAGGGGTAGCACCATCCAGTCCCCATTTTTCGAATGTCGCGCGGGTACCGCTGCCGTTTGCACGGTTCACGACGTTGATTTTTTGATCTTTCCCGCCAACTTCCTTCCAGTTAGTGATTTTTCCTGTAAAGATATCAATCAATTCCTGTTTGGTGATATCTTTGACATCTGTATCTTTATTGACGATTGGTGCCATCCCGACCACTGCTACTTTATGATCCACTAATTTTGAAGCATCAACTCCGTCTCTTTCTTCTGCAAATACATCAGAGTTTCCGATAGTAACTGCTCCAGCTTCGACTTGGCTCAAACCAGTTCCGCTTCCTCCTCCTTGTACAGAGATTTGATAATTTGGATTTTCTTGTACAAAGCTTTCTTGTGCTGCATCGACTAACGGCTGTAATGCTGTCGAACCTACCGCAACGATTTTTACTTGTTCATTTGAGTCACTTGAATTATTTTGTGTGGCAGAGCCATCTGTATTTCCTGATCCTGAGCCGCATCCGGCTAAAAGAATTCCCATCATACCTAGAGTAAACAATACTTTTTTCATTTTATTGCTCCTTTCTTAATTACAACTAAAGTTTATCAGTCGACTGTAAATCCCTCGTATGGTTGCTGTAAAAATATAGTTAAGTTATGTAAAAATCATGTAAACGTTTTTCGCATTCTTTACATAATAATAAAAAAAGCATATGAGAAACATGCATTTTACGCAGCTCATATGCTTTTTTACTGATGATCCACCATCAATAGTTATTTTTTATAGATACAGATCGTTCACTTTTTATCCTGATTTCTGTCCAGAAGTAAAAAAATGTTGCAAGAATAAATGAGGCAATTACTAAATAGAACCATGGTTTGATCGTCAAGAAATACATGGAGGAATAAGCTGAATCCTTCAATCCACTCTCGCTCAAACCATTAGGGCCGATAATCAAGCGAGGCAGCAAAGAAAACATAGATGTAAATACTAATAAGCAAGAAAAGTAAAGCAGCTGCCAATTGTAGTGATTGATCAGAGATTTTGGTAATAAGAGACCTACACTTATCACTAAATAGAAAACAGTCAAAGCTGGAAAATTCCTAGAAACCACAAATCCGCTTCCTTGGATCAGGCCTAATATCTCCGCACCTTGTACAACAGCATTTACCCATGTAAAAGGTAGCAAAACGATAGGAAAAAACCAAAAAAATAAATAAAGCCGATCGATTACTGCTTTTCTTCTCATTAACGTTCCCCCAAACTACTTTTTCTCTCATCATACTATACAATTTTCTATCTAAAAAAATTAGGGGGAAAAACTTTTTTTTTAGAGATAATGGCATGAGAGTTTATTCATTTAATCTAGAAATAATGAAAAAGTAATTGATTATTGCAGGATTCAATTTACAATAAAACTAACAAAATAATAACACTTGTTAGGTGGTGATGAAAGATGATAAAAACTTGCTGGAAAAACCTTCCGTTGCTTTTATCTTTTGTTCCTTATGTGCATTTCGCCTTACTTCTTGATTTTCGTTATCATTCCGTAAGCGGGTTCATCACATTGATATTTTTATCTCTTTTTGCTGGATATTATTTTCAAAGGAACAGGCGTATTATATCTTTATTCATTGCCAATATTATATCTACTGTCACTTCCTATTTATTTTGCGCCAATTTTACTGAATGGCGTTACTTCTATCATCCTTTAAAACCGACCCAGCTGATCTTGCTTCTTGCAGGTATTTACTTAGTTCCACAAATCCTTGGGTCGTTATGGGCGGTAGCCTTATCTTATAAAAAAGCTCGGCATCCATAAAAACAAACCATATATGTACAAAGAGAAGCTACTTTCTTCTTTTTATACATATATGGTTTTCTTATAGCTCATGTAGAAAAATTTTCTTGATGATGATTTTATCCATCAATTGAGATTGACTGTTTTGCTCTCCTATGATTTCAGCTATGATTGTCCGATTTTGCGGTTTTCTTCTTAACTGGTAGTTGATTTTCCCAGTTTCCATCAACTCGCTAAGCATATCCACGACTCCGCCAAATCCGGTCTTTTTCGTAATAAAACCTAGTGCTACCATTCGTTCATCTAGATTTTTTGCTGTAATCGTCACACCAGTAATGAGCGAGTGCTGTAATGTTTGGGCCAGCTCTTCCATCCCTTCAGCATTGGATACGACGGAAGCTGTTTTGTTAATAGGTTCTTCGTTTATTTCTTTTGGTTCTTTCCTCTCCACTTTCACTGTTTGACGAAGGACATCTAGTTCTTGCAAGAGCGTTTCGTATTGTTCTTGGGTCAGCATCACGCCAGCTACTTTTTCACGATTAAATATATATACGCCAGTTCCCGCGTCTCGCGCTTGAGCAAATACATCCATCGGCGATCGTTTCACTTCTGTGATCGAAGATGTGGGAACTTCTAATTTCTTTAATTCCAATGGATTTCCTCCTTTACTAATCGCTTTTTATTATAGCACAGACTGACTTGTTTTGATCTTTTTTCCAAAGGTTTTATCGGTTTTTGCCTAACCAGTAATTGATATCGGTAAGAAGTCTTTCGATACCAAATGAAGGATGTTACAGATACGTTTTTTGATCTTCGTTATGGTCTAGTGGAAAAAAATGATCGGTGATCACTAGATCTGCATACCGAGGCGGCTTATTTCGAGTACATACATGTATAGAGATCCGTTTTCGATGTCTTAGCGTTTTGTTCAGTACCCCAGCAAGTCTTCTTGCTTCTTGGTGTTCATAGCGAAAAAAAAAGACGATTTTCACTTCAGGAGGGTGGACATCTAAATACCCTCGTTCCTGGAGTGTTTTCAGTAAAAGCATCCCCCACTCTACTGCGGGGTGTGCAAGTGCTTGTTGGATCGCTAGCCGAAATTGATATAGTTTATCTTTGGAATTGGGAAATTTTTCTAATGTTTCCTGATAATAACGAACTTCTTCTATCAGCCGGTCATGGATACCAATTACGTAACGAAGCCATTCTTGGTAAAGTACTTTTGTCAGCTTTGATTTGCTTTCGCTCTCAAATTCGCTATTCAGCCAAAACAGCGAATCAAGCTTTTCAGTCACAATCGTCAATTTCCGATAGTCTTGTGTCTCTTCTATCCGTTTCCACCGCTTTTCAGTAATCTGGTTACAGCTCAAGCGCAAAATTGCTAGATAATTTTTTTCTTTTATTGGCAAAATCTGCTCCTCTCTAAATAGCAATTCAGGAAACAATTCAAAGAATAGTGTTCGACTGTCTCCTAAAATCTCGATTTCTGCCGGATCCTTTCTTTGCTTCAATAATTGGATGAACATCTCAGAAAAGGACTGCTCTCCATCATCTGCAAAAAAATGCGGAAAATCTTTCAAAAAGCAAAACAGCAGATATCTTACTTTTCTTTCTGAACCAAAGATCTGTGCTTTTTTATAAGAAAAAGAAAGGTGGTACTCGCCAAACCACTTTCTCAATCGCTCTTGCGTAGAACGATCGTACTTCTGCTCTTAAGGTTCATTCAATAGCAGATTTTTCAGTAAACAAAACGGGGGTGATTGGATCAGAAAAACAAACAAGAGATAAGGTTCGCTATATCCTTGATCATAAACTAACTGAACGGTTTTCTTATGAAGAATCAGCTGGATGGGACAATCGCTTTCCGCCAAACGTTTCAGATGCCGATCCACTGTTTTAACATCGATTTTCAGTTCTTCAGCTAAATCAGCTTTTCGCCAGATCAAATCTTTCATTAGATTGATTAGTGAAAATAAATTCTGTGCATTTTTTGATAATAGTTTTTGCCATCTCATCGATCATTTCTCACCTGATTTCTAAACATATTGTTTGATCAAAATGGGTTCACTCCTAAAAAGATAAAAAACTCCCTTTCTATTTATTTAAATACGCAAATTTTCCTCATTATTTTTTATTTTACTCAATTTAATCGTATTCTCATTTCAAAACGAATGTACTTTAAAAAAACATAATAAAATCACTTTGCTTGTAGGATGTATTCCCTTCCATTACAATGAAATAAATAGCAATTTTATGAGAAGGTGATGTGAAAATGGAAGAAAAAATCGAAGAATCCAAACAAAAAATCGATCAGTTGATACAAGAATTAGAAAAAGCGGTCATCGGCAAACGTTCAACTATCCAATTGATGATCGTGGCCCTATTAGCAGGTGGTCATGTCTTATTCGAAGATATTCCCGGTGTAGGTAAAACGTTACTGGTCAAAGCACTAGCAAAAGCTGTACAGGGAACCTTCAGCAGAGTCCAATGTACTCCTGATCTGCTGCCTAGTGATATTCTTGGTTTTTCCGTATACAATTCACAATCAAAAGAGTTTGAATTTCGTCCGGGACCGATCTTTACCACGATCTTGTTGGCAGATGAGATCAATCGCACGACTCCTCGTACTCAGTCAGCACTTTTAGAAGCAATGGCCGAGAATCATGCAACGATCGACAACAATACATACCCTCTAGACAATCATTTTTTTGTCTTAGCTACTCAAAATCCAATCGAGTACGAAGGAACATATCCTTTGCCGGAAGCACAGCTCGATCGTTTTTTATTCCGACTACAAATCGGTTATCCTTCTTTTGATGACGAACTTTTGCTACTTTTAGATAGATTCGAAAAAGTGTTGGATAACTTAAATGAAGTATTGAACAGTTATGACATAGAAGAAATAAAAACAAATGTGGCGAATGTCTTTGTCAGTCCCGAAGTGGCATCTTATGCCTTGCAGTTAGTGTCAGCAACAAGAAGCCATGCTGCCATCCAGCTTGGCATCAGTCCACGAGGAAGCCTTTCCTTTATTCAGGCAGCAAAAGCTTATGCTTTAATCCATGGGAGAAATTACGTCACGCCCAAAGATTTGCAGGATTTAGTTCCTTACGTGTTTTCCCATCGCCTGATTTTTTACGATCGTTCATTGAAGGAAGACGAAAAAAAACAAATCATTCATACTCTTGTTGCACAAATTCCTATTCCTGTGAGGTAGATTGAGGTAGATAATGGAAAAAATCAAAGATTATTTCATTAATTTTGTGTTATTTCTGGTATATTTCATCATTGTGCTTTTTGCTCTTGTATTCAACAATTCTTTAGGCTGGTTCTTGTTGGCCTTTTTTACTCTTTATGTATCATGGAGCTTGATTTCATTAAGCAGCTTTCTAAAGAAACTTTCGGTTACTTGTACATTGCAGCCACTCGTTTATCGCAAAAAAAGTATGCAGGTTATTTTTTCCATAGCAAAAAAGAGAACTTTTTCTTTACCTCTCCCTCGTTTACAAATCGGCTTCCCAGCAATCTTTGCAGAAAAAAACAAGAGATTTTGATTCTTACAAATAAACCGCAAGAAGTCCAATTGCTTTGGCAGCCAAAAGAAAGAGGATGCCATGAAACATTAACTGTCATTTTTACAGCCTATGATAGTCTAGGACTTTTCAGAAAAAGTGCAAAAAGAGAGATCTCTTTTCCTGTGACTGTTCTGCCTGCTTTTTGTAAGATTCAAGCAGAAAAATTACAGAGAGTTCTGGAAAAAAAACAGCAGCTGAACGCGTACCAAAGAGGTCTTGATTTTCGGGAACATCGCGCTTATCGTCCAGGTGATTCTTTCAACCGAATCGATTGGAAATTGTCTGCTCATACTCAAGAGTGGTTATACCGTGAATACGATTATCAAGAAGAAGAATGTTCTCCTCTTTTTTGCTTTTGGGGTTCGCCCAGTCCAAAATTTGAACCTCTGCTAGACTTGTATTTTTCTTTATGGCATTTGAGAAAAGAAAAGCAGCCGGAACTTCTGATATTAGGCAACCGCGCCTTTCATGGCAAAGACCCCGGTCATACCTATTTTGCTTCTTTGGAAGCTGGCGATGAGAAAGCTTTTTTCGCACACTTGAAAAAATATGCAAAAAAACAAATCGTCCTCTTTGTTCCTGAGAATTCTCCTGAAGTCTCAGAAGCTATTGAAACATTGTCAAAAGATCGAACGGTTTATCTTGTTTATTTCGTAGAAAAACAACTCATGGTCCAAGAAAAAGACAAGATATGTTCATTGCCAGGAGGTGAATGGATTGACGATTAAACGGGAAAAATGGCTGCGTGGCGTTTACTCCTTTGTGATACTAAGTGTAGGTGCTCCGATATTTGTAGTAGCTAATCAATTGCAAAACAGCTACCTTCTTATCCTAACTATTGGTGTCCTATGCCTTATTGTCTGCTGTATTCCTAAAAAATGGGTACGTTTGCTGCTTTCTTTGCCAGTAATGATAGGTTGTTTGTTTTTATATTTTCCTTCGAAGACATTTTCCATATTATGGATCTTACAGTTTTTTTCGTCAGTCACAGAGGAATTCTTCCATCTATCCCAAGGTAAACTTTATTATTTGCCAGAAAAGACAGCTTTTTTTCTCATAATGTTGCTGATCTATTTATTTATTACATTGACCGTGGATTACGACTATTGGTACGCACCCTTTCTTTCTTTGATGGCTTACTTCATGATGCTTACCGTTTTTCGGAAAAAAGATTTACTGTACGAAATGATTGCGGTAGTAACTGTTTTGTTCGTGTATCTGGCAGCAAGGCAATTTTTCTCCATCCGGTTGTTGTCGGGAAACACTCGATTCCAGTCATTGACTACAGTTCTGCTTATTTGTTTCTTAACTTTTAGCGCTATCTTGCCTTTATATCTTCCGAAAGTACACCAATCTCTCGAGGAAACGAGTGAACCGATCCGAGAATATCTTAATGATGAAGGGCTTTATGACACACTCCATGAGTATCAATTAACCGGAAGTGCAAGAACAGGCTTCAGTGAGAATGATGAACAGCTTGGTGGACCTTTATATGATAATGGCGAAGTTGTTTTTACAGCGAACCAAAAAGGAAATGGCTATTGGAAGATCGAAAATAAAAATCATTACACCGGTTCTGGATGGATAGAAGATCAGGACGCACCCATCCAACCAATCCAAGAATTCCCTGTTGACATCACGAGCTACCAAACCGTTATAGAAGACAAAGAAAACATTACATTGACCCTAAAAAAACAAGCTTTCTTACCTTATCCTTATGGAAATACTACCTTGACTGATTTTTCATTAGCTAGTGGACAAACGCTTTACTATTTGCCTGAAAGCCAGCGATTCATTCCTGTCCCGAATGAATCGACACGTTCTGCAACTTTACAAACAGAAAGGTTAGTTTTTACGAGAGAAGAATTAAAAAGCAGTCAGTTAAAAGCTGATGATTTAGAAAATCAGCAGACAAATCTTCAATTGCCAAAAAGTTTGCCTAAACGTATTGAGGACTTGGCGGTCGAATTGACCAAAAATGAAGCAACTTTAATTCGTAAAGTCGAAGCTGTCTAACAGTATTTAAAAACAAGCGGAAATTTCCGCTATTCCAAAACGGATACCGGGCATACTCCGAAAGAACACGATTATGTGGATTATTTCCTCTTTGATTCAAAAGTCGGCTATTGTGACAAATTTTCAACTTCTATGGTCGTCCTTCTTCGAACACTTGGTATCCCAGCTCGCTGGACAAAAGGTTTTACAAATGGGCTCAGAACAGGCACAGATAATCAAGGGAATGAGGAATACAGCATTCTCAATAGTCATGCTCATTCTTGGCCAGAGGTATACTTTCCTGGATTTGGCTGGCTTTCATTTGAACCAACCCCTTCATTTGCCAATCCAATGGGTTCACAACCAGTTGCTGAAACAACCGAAACCGTCCAGCCTGCTATCGAACAACCAAATGAAAGCGAAAATATGGCAGAAACTATTTCCAGTGAGAGATCTGAGGTCATTCCATCAGAAGAAACAACACTCACACCAGCTTATAAAATCGTCTTATTCAGCCTTGGAGTGTGTTTATCCGTCTTGTTGTTCTTTCTATTGTTATTCAGAAAATCTCTGCGCTGGACAAGTTATCTTATCTATCTTCATTTTTTTGCTTCTACTAATACGATTGCATATCAAAAACTTCTTAACCCTTTGGAAACATTGGTACCGCGCAAACCCGCAGAATCTTTGCAGGAATATAGCCTGCGAATAGAACAAGAATTCAAGCTAGATCTGCGTTTCATTCGATTAACTACTCAATATGAAGCAGAAATATATGGACGACAAGCAGATCCGGTAAAATTCGATAAAAAAACCTATTTAGAAATAACGCGTATAATAAGAAAAACGGTATACAAAAAAATTCTGACAAAAGGGAGCCGCTTCAAAAAATAAGATAAAATTTCTGGAGAATCTACTTCTGGAATGCCGAGAACCAGCTGATTGAGTATCGATTACTCGAAAAAAAGGTTGTGACACGTTTTTTGTCACAACCTTTTTTCATTATTATTTGATTTTCAATGTCAAAGCATTTAGAGCTACAACTACCGTACTTAACGACATCAAGACAGCACCAACTGCTGGACTTAATATGATACCAATTGGCGCAAGAATTCCGGCTGCTAGCGGAATTGCAAGAATATTGTAACCTGCCCCCCACCAGAGGTTCTGGATCATTTTCTTTCGCGTTTGCTTGGCTAGATCAAGAAAATGCAAAATATCTTTTGGATCGCTGTTTGTCAATACGACATCCGCAGAATCGATTGCGATATCTGTCCCTGCACCGATTGCCATCCCGATTGAAGCACGGGCTAAACTTGGCGCATCATTGATCCCATCACCCACCATGATTACTTTTTTCCCTTGGTCAAGGTATTTCTGGACAACAGCTTCTTTATCATCTGGTAATAAACCGCCATAATATTCTTCGATCCCTAAATAATCTGCTACTGCTTGGGCAGCGTTTTTATTGTCACCAGTAAGCATGACAGGAGTGATTTTTCTTTCTTTCAATGTTCGGATAAATTCTTTTGCTTCTGTTTTTACTACGTCACCTAAAGCAACGATTGCAGCTAGATGATTTTCTAAAATCAGGAAGCTGATGGTATTTCCTTGTTCTTGGTAAGGTTTCAATAATGCTTGTTCTACGTTTAATCCGAGACGCTCAACTTCTTTTTCATTAACTATTTTCACTTGTTGTTTTTTGACTGTTGCCTCTAGCCCGACTCCTGAAAGATTTTTTAGATTTTCAGCTTGATAAGGCTTGATTTCATGTTCTTTCAAATAATTCATAATGCCAACAGCCAATGGATGATTGGCATTCGCTTCCAAGGCTCCTAGATATTGAAGGATTTCATTTTTATTGAACGCATCATCAAGTACTTCGACACCCGTTACAGTAAATTTTCCTTCTGTTAGTGTTCCTGTTTTGTCCAGCATGATCACATCTAGATCATTGGCTTGCTCCAGTGCATTGCGGTTTTTCAAAAGTAATCCGTTTTTAGCTGCTATTGATGTGGAGCGAGCAACAACTAATGGGATAGCTAAACCTAGAGCATGAGGACAGGCGATGATAAAGACTGTTACCATACGTTCTAATGCATTAGGAAGATCTGTCAAGAACAACCAGGCGATGAATGCCAGGATACCCACAATTAATGCGACATAAAACAGCCATTTTGCCACTTTGTCAGATAATGACTCTAGCTTGGATTTTTCTCCTTGTGCTTTTCGCACCATTTCCATAACCTTCGCTAGATAACCATTTTCACCAGTTCCAGTTACTTCGATTTCGATCGTTCCATCCCCATTGATAGAACCGCCAATCACTTTGTCATTGGCTTGTTTTTTGATTCCTCTTGATTCGCCAGTCACAGCTGATTCGTCAACAATTGTTTCACCTTTCAAGATTACACCATCTGTTGGCATTTTATCACCAGACCGGACGATCAAACGATCACCTTCGTTTACTTCTTTCAATGAAACTGTCTCTTCTTTTCCATCTTTCGTCAAGCGTTTCACTGATTCTGGCAGTAATTCTGCTAGTTTTTGTAAAGCATTGCTGGCATTCGACACAGCATTCATTTCAATCCAGTGACCTAGTAGCATAATAACGATCAAAGTAGCCAATTCCCAGAAGAAATCCATGACGTGTGTATGTGGATTGAGCAGATTTGCGATAAACGAATAGACACTATAAATATATGCAACTGTAATCCCCATCGCGATCAGTGTCATCATAGCAGGACTTTTTTGTTTCAATTCCATCTTAGCTCCACTTAAAAATGGCTGACCGCCATAGATAAATAGTATAGTTGCTAAGATCAATACGAGCCAATCAGAACCAGGAAACGTTACTTGAAATGGAAATTCCATTCCCATCATTGGTGAAAAAAGAATGATTGGGATAGCTAGGATAAGCGATAGCCAAAATTTTTGTTTGAAATTTCCCATGTGCATGGAATGATCCATGCCGCCATGATCGTGATCCATGTGCATCGAATGGTCCATTTGTTTGCTGTTTGCTATATCTCCATGGTTATGTCCCATGTGCATGGAATGGTCCATCTGGCTATGGTCATGTTTCATCTCCATCTGTTTTTCATGAGATTCTGTACTTTCTTTGTTTACTACTTCTTTTTTATGTTCATGTTTTTTCTCCATATCGTTCCCATTCATTTTTACTCCATCCCTTCTCTTACTTTTTCATGTGCCGATTTAAGCTCAGGGAGTTCAACAATACACTGACGGAACTAAACGCCATCGCTCCTCCTGCAATGATTGGATTCAAAAAGCCTAGTGCGGCAAAAGGAATACCAATCGTATTATAGACAAAAGCCCAGAAAAGATTTTGTTTGATTTTTCTCAATGTCACCCTAGACAACTCGATTGTTTGTGCAATGGATGCCAAACTGCTACTCATCAGCGTCACATCGGCTGTTTCCATCGCGATATCCGTTCCACTTCCCATTGCCATACCAACATCAGCTAATGCTAAAGCCGGTGCATCATTGATTCCATCGCCTGCCATACCGACTTTTTTTCCATCTTTCTGAAGTTTTTCTACGTAGGCTGCTTTATCCTCTGGAAGTACTTCAGCAAAGATATGCTTTGGATCAATACCAACTTGTTTACCAATCGTTTCGGCTGCCAGTTTGTTGTCTCCTGTCAGCATAAAAACATCTAATCCTTTATTCTGGAGCTGCTTGATTGCTTGTTTGGCTTCTAGTTTGATTTGATCAGCCACGGCAATCAACCCGATCACTTGCTTTTCATCAGCTAAAAACATGACTGTTTTTCCCTGCTGTTCTAATTCTAACGCGTGTTCTTGGTATTCATCAAATGATAGGTTCAATTCAATTAATCGTTTACGTGTACCCGCAAAATAGCGTACTCCGTTAATCGTACCGCTGATTCCAGCACCTGGGTGAGCTGTAAAATCAATCATATCGTATGTTGCTGCTTCTTGCAGTTTTCCGTATTCCACGATTGCTTTACCTAGTGGATGTTCAGAAGCTTGTTCTAAAGTATAAAAAATAGATAGGACTTCTTTAGAACCGACTAGATCTGTAACTTTGGGCTTTCCTTCTGTAATCGTCCCAGTTTTATCCAAAACAATGCTGTCTAAGTGAGCAGCTGCTTCTAATGCTTCTCCGCCTTTAATTAAAATTCCATTTCGTGCACCAACACCCGTTCCTACCATAATAGCTGTTGGAGTCGCTAAACCTAATGCACATGGACACGCAATGACTAATACAGAGACACTATGGATCAATGCGAGTTGCCAATCACCAGTGATCAAACCTGTAGCTATGAGCGTGATAAACGCGATGACTAATACGATCGGAACAAAAATCCCTGAGATCCGATCTGCGATTTTTTGGATTGGGGCTTTGCTCCCTTGAGCATCTTCCACCATTTGAATGATTTGCGCTAATACTGTCTGCTTGCCGACTTGTGTGACTTCCATGTGTAGCAGACCATTCGTATTGATTGTCCCGCCAAAAAGCGTGTCATCCGGATTCTTTTCTACAGGAAGATTTTCACCAGTAAGCATACTTTCATCTATCGCACTGCTTCCTGAAATAATTCGACCATCTGCTGGAATCTGCTCACCAGGACGGATGACTAGTTGATCACCAACGACTACTTCTTCAATCGCTAACGTTTCTTCTTTCCCGTTTCTTATCACTTGGGCGGTTTTTGTTTGAAGAGACATCAATTGTTTGATTGCATTACCTGTTTTCGTTTTTGCTGTATGTTCCAAATATTTGCCGAGCAAAATCAGCGTGATGATCATACTGCTGCTTTCAAAATAAAGATCTTGGGGGTGTCCACGGAAAAATCCGTTGTAAATGCTCAATGCAAAGGCAGCCGATGTTCCAATTGCTACCAATACATCCATATTTGGTGCTTTCGTCTTGATTGCATGGTACGCACCTTTATAAAAACGAGCACCGACATAAAATTGGACAGGAGCAGACAGCACTAACTGGACGATTGGAAAATGAAAAAAGTGAACAATCGCCGCATGGCTTCCTAACATCATAGCAATCATTGACAACATCAACGGCAAAGTCAAAACCGTACTCAATATAAGATCGAATAGCATTTTTTTCAAATACGCTTGCTTTTCTTCTGCAATTTTTTGTTTGTGGGCTTCATCGTACAAAATTGCACCATAACCGATGTTTTCTACGCTTTGAATTAATTTTTCAGTGGTCGTCCCTTCATATTTGACACTTGCTTTTTCAGTGGCCAAGTTGACTGTGGCATTGACCACACCAGGTTGTCCGTTCAGCTCTTTTTCGATCCTAGCAGAACAATTTGCACAAGTCATACCTGTAATGACGAACGTATCCATTTTGGTTTCTGCTGTTGCCATCAAATCACCTCTGCTTTATAACCCAATCCATTGATTGCTTGACAAATCTTTTCGGATTGAACTTTTGTTTCATCAAACTTGACCGTACCGTTTGCTTTTTTCAAATTTACTTTCACTTTTTGCACGCCGTCAAGTGCGCTTACTGTTTCTTCTACTCTTGCTGCACAATGATTGCAGCTCATACCTTCGATTGAAAATTGTTGTTTCATTTTTTCTTCCTCCTATTGATGTTGTTTACATTCACATTGACCTGGGATACAGTTACATTCGATCGTATCTACTGGTTGCTTTTGTTCCAGTTGTTTCAAAATCTCATTGATATCTTCTTGAGTCAAAGTGGCTTCTTCTACTAGATCCGCAATCGTCTCTCCAATCCTTTTTGCACAGATATGGGAAAAAAGATTTTCCGTCGCACTGCGAACTGTTTCCATCTCCGAGACAGCTGGATGATAAATGAATTTTTTTCCTTCTTGTTCTGTCCAGATCACTTCTTTTTTTACCAAACGACCCAGCAAAGTTTTGACCGTTGCTGGTTTCCAATCCATCGAATCAGCTAAGATCTGCGTGATTTCTTGGGCTGTCGTCTGTCCAAGTGTCCAAATAACACGCATGATCTCCCACTCTGAATCACTGATCTTTACTGGCGTTTTGACTTTTTCCATTTATTTCACACCTTTCGTTTACAAATGTAATCATTATCTTATGAATACAGATTACACTTGTAAACAAAAACTGTCAATTATTTTTGCTCTCTATTTTCAATTTAGTTAAAAATTCTTGTTTCTCTCGTCTTGTTTTAAGGATGATCAGTTTATTTCTTGCATTAGCTACTTGGATCAGCTGCTGTATTTTTGGTTCATTGTTTTCTTCAAAATGCCAGATAAAAGATAAAAATTCTAAGTATTCCCTGTTTAGTTTCTCCGAAAATGATTCAGGCATATCTGGCCGAGATTTTTTGTTTATCTTTCTTTTTAGAGAACGCCAAACTACTCGGTAGATGGCGAGATAACGCGGTACTTTAAGCCAAATGATCTTATCTGCTTCTTTAATCCTTTCCTCTAACGTAGAAGTATAATTTCCTTCAACGATCCATGACGGATTAGATACCATAAACGATTGCTGTTCTTGCAAAAACCACTTTTTTGCCTGAATACTGTAGTCTGTTGTATGCCATAAAAGGTCTAGCGGCAGTAGCGGAAAGCCGGTGATTTCTTTGATATTCCTTGCGAGGGTCGATTTTCCCGACCCACTTTGTCCAATCACGATGATCTTCATTCTTCTCCCTCACTTCTCTTTGGAATTTGGTTCGATCATACCACTTATAACGCCGCAAAAAAACAAGGGACTGTGACAAAAGTCGTGTCAAAGTCCCTTGTTTCGAATAAATGGTGTTCAATCAGCTGACCTTCAGCATTAGCTCAAAAAGCGGCAAAATATGAGGAGCTATTTTTCCGTTTGTTTCTCTAATACTCAGGTCAAATCGCTGATTTTACAACCTCTTCCTTAAACGGTGTTCAAAAGCTTGCATCTGCGGTAATAAGCCCAGCCAAACGAAAAATATGAGGGGCTATTTTTGTTTGGCTGTTCTTATTACCGCAGATGCAGGACAGCTTTTTCACAACCTCTGATTCACGGTGTTCCAGAAGTAGCTTCTTCGAAAAACAAGCCGAAACTTCACAAAAATTTGAGAAGCAATTTTCGTAAATTCCTTCTTATTTCTTGAAGCTGACCACTTCTGTCACAACCTCTTGTAACAAGTATTTCTATTTTAAGGCTGAACCACTGTTTCTGGTTCAGTGATTTCTTTGTTTTTGTCTCGACGAGCAATTGCTGGCAAGATCATACCTAATAAGATCAAGACAATTGGTGTGATGATATTCGTGAATAATTGGAACCACCATGCTTTAGGATCAGCAGTATAATCTACTTTTGGCACCATTCCTAGGATACATGCAAACGCAGTGAAGGCAAAGCACCAAGCACCAAAGATAAAACCGATTTTTGGATTTTTAACAAATTTATATTCAGAATTGAATTTCTTATAAGCTTTATTCAACATCATATATGCCAAGAACACCCATAGGTAACGCATTGGCATGACAACTGAGTTCAAGTTCGTCAACCATTTTACTAATTCATTCATATCTTTGATACCAAAGATCGGCAACAAAATAATGATTCCTACTAGTATACCTGTCAGAAGATAACCATTCACCAATGTACCTTTACGATTACGTTTACGTAGCCAGTTTGGTACAAATTCTGGATCCGCATCTGCTAACAAGATTTTTAGTGGTGCATCAATTGAAAAGGCTAATGCGGAGATTTGTCCAATCATGTTTGTCAATGCGTAAATGATCATCAATGAGTTACCGATACCATAGTAATTACCTAAAATTTGAAAAGCACTGTATGCCCCATTTGCCATCAAGTCTTTAGGGATATTATCGCTAGCAAACAGCATACCCATTGCGACTGAGCCTAATACAGCACAAATCCCTACCATTGCTGCTAAGAAGATCATCCCTTTAGGAAATTCCTTTGCAGGATTTCTTGTAGAGTTGACATAAGGGGATATTTTTTCCGCCCCTCCAACTGCAAATACTAGCATCGAAACGGTTGTGAAATAACTGAAATCAAATGTTGGAATATATGCTTTCACTTGATTCATATGTGGTGTGGCAAATTCCATCGTTGGATTGATGAACGGTGCCGTTACAGCTAAAAGAATAAATAAGATCGACATGACGAACATCGCTGTTCCGGCCAGTCCGCCAATCACTTTCAAAGTAGAAAGTCCTTTTGTTGATAAATATAAAAAGGCAAGAAATATAATAAGTGAAATAACTGCTACCATTTGTACTGACATCGTATTTACGATATTTCCATTTCCTTGGACTGCCCAACCACCAGCAATCAGAATTGCTTGAGGCTTTTGTGCCAAATAAGGAATATGGACGACCCAGTAAGTCCAAGCGGCATAGTATGCCAGTCGTTTATTAGATGTCGTATTTTCGACCCATGAACTGACGCCTCCTTTACTATCCTTGAAGGCTGATCCTAATTGTCCAACGATCAATGCGTATGGAATAAAATAAATGGCCAAAATCAATAGCCAAGAGGTGACAACTGATACTCCTTGCTGAGCATAGTTATTAACTACATTCCCCATGCCCCAAACCATGTTAAATGCAATTAACGCAACAGTAAACCAGCGTAATTGTTTGTTGTTCATTCGTTCTCTCCTTTATGATAAAAATTTGTTATCCAGATGTAATCATATTCAATTTTTAACAAACTTACAAGACAGTGTTATTTTATGTGTGTATTCTTTTATTTAATACACATCGTTTTTTCATATTTTTTCCATCAAAAAAATAAGTTATTTTCTTTTATTTCATTGACCTTATTGAATTTAAAGCTATTTTGAATTTTCTGCAAAATTAAAAACATTAGTTATTTTATAATCCTATCTATTTTCTTTACATTTTTCATTAAGAAAAGGATATAAAAAAAAGAGGACGTTCATTCGTCCTCTTCATTGATCAACGTTTATTTTTTACATGCAAGCTTCGCATGGCATTCAAAACAGCTAATACTGTCACCCCAACATCTGCAAATACTGCATCTCCCATTGATGCAAAACCAAAAGCACCTAAGGAAAGTACCAAAATTTTTATCCCAATAGCAAAGACAATGTTCTGTTTGACGATTTTCAATGTTTTCTTTGCTAAATGGATTGCTTCTGCAATCTTCGATGGTTGATCATTCATGATGACTACATCTGCTGCTTCAATTGCAGCATCGCTTCCCAATCCACCCATTGCGATTCCTACATCTGCTCTTGCTAGCACCGGTGCATCGTTGATTCCATCTCCGACAAATGCGGTCTTTTTATTGTTACTTTGTAAGATTTCCTCTAACCGCTGCACTTTATCTTCTGGAAGCAATTCGCTATATATCTTGTCCACGCCTATTTGCTTCCCGATATGATCAGCAATTTTTTTAGAGTCGCCCGTCAACATGACTGTGTTCTTCACACCAGCCTGTTTTAATTGAACCAATGCGTCTACGGCATCTTCTTTCAAGGTATCTGCAATAACAAGATAACCACTGTAACTTTGATCGATCGCTAGATAAAGCAATGTACCGATTTCTTGACTTGAAGGAAAAGAGATTTCAAATCTTTCCATCAATTTGTGATTACCTACTAATACTTGTTTGCCATCAACTTCAGCTAAGATCCCTTCACCTGCAAATTCTTGGATATTAGCTGTTGGTAAAAGCGGACCTGCGTAGCCTTCTAAAACAGATTGAGCAATCGGATGTGTAGAAAACTGTTCTGCACTTGCAACATATTGCATGAATTTCTTTGGATCAATTCCTGTTGGATCGATCGTCTGGATCGAAAAGTCACCTTTCGTTAATGTGCCAGTTTTATCGAATACCACTGTCTCAGTTTGTGCAAGCAACTCCAAGTAATTTGAACCTTTTACTAATACACCGATTTTACTTGCTCCTCCGATACCGCCAAAGAAACTAAGTGGCACGGAAATCACTAATGCACATGGACATGAGATCACTAAAAATGTCAATGCTCGATAGATCCATTCAGAAAACGCCGCTCCAGAAACAACAAGTGGAGGTAAAACAGCTAATAAAACGGCCAATCCTACAACGACTGGTGTGTAATAGCGCGCGAATTTAGTAATGAAATTTTCAGCTGGTGCTTTTTTACTGCTGGCATTTTCTACTAATTCTAATAATTTGCTGATAGTAGAATTTTCATAAGATTTTTCTACTTGAACTAAAAATGGTTTATTTTTATTGATAAATCCGCTTAATACTGTTTCACCAACATATACAGATTTAGGGACTGATTCTCCTGTAAGTGCTGACGTATCGACTAATGATTCTCCTTCGATGATCGTTCCATCTAACGGTACACGTTCACCAGGCTTCACAAGTACAAACTGACCGATCAGCACGTCTTCAGGGTTCACGGTCATCAATCCTTCCGCCGTCTGCACGTGAGCTGTTTCTGGACGGATCGCCATCAATTCGCGAATCGATTTTCTTGAATGACTGACTGCCAATCCTTGGAAATACTCGCCGATTTGATAAAATAGCATCACTGCTACGGCTTCTGGATATTCACCCATCAACATAGCGCCAATCGTAGCAACAGACATGAGGAAATTTTCATCAAAGATTTGTCCTTTGACGATATTCATCACCGCTTTTTTCACTACATCATATCCTATCAGCAGATAAATCAATAAATGCCCTATCAAACGAACTGGTTCATTAAAATCAAATAATAGCAAGACAGCGATACCTGCAAGTGAAAATAAAATCCGGATCAGCGTGTTTCTCTCTTTTTCATTTCCATGTTCAGATACTTTTTCCTTGTCTATTTCTGTTACCTTGACATCTGGTTCTAATTCCCTCACTACTTTTTTTGTTTCCTGTTCAACCGTAGCTAATCGATCTTCCTCTACGTCAATCGTTAGTTTGCCAGAAGTGAAATTTACCGTTGCTTCCTTGACTCCATC
Organism: Enterococcus sp. FSL R5-0957; assembly: GCF_038008005.1. Lineage (NCBI taxonomy): Bacteria > Bacillati > Bacillota > Bacilli > Lactobacillales > Enterococcaceae > Enterococcus > Enterococcus sp. FSL R5-0957. Next base: position 906,887 of record NZ_JBBOYG010000001.1, on the reverse strand, counting down.
GATTTGCTGGACTCCTTTTTCGATTTTCATCGCACAGTTCGCACAGTCTAAACCTTCTAATCTGTAACTTTTCATTTTAATGACCTCCTCGCCTCAACATATGAATATCTCTTCATAACTAATTATAAATGAATGGTTATTCATATGTCAAGGTATCCGAAAGAAAAAATGAAAAACATCTGCATCGGAAAATTTCTTCCATACAGATGTTTTGGCTTATTCTTTCTTTTTCTCTTCGATCATTGCCACTGCTCTTATCCAACCCGCACTTGCCTTCTTGATCTTGACAGGATAGCAACTAAGTTTGAAGCCTGTTGCTGGCAATTTGTCTAAATTCATTAATTTTTCGATAGGACAATATCTTTTTTCAATCCCTGCAAAATGTCCTTCCCAGATATACGAAGCTCCACTACGCTTTCAAAAATATAGAAAGAGTTCTTTAATGAAAATTATTTCAACTTTCCATAAACAGTAACCCCATATAAATAAAAGACGTAAAAGTCACATGGAAGAACTTATACAGGAAAACGCATAGAGTCAGGTGAAATACATGTATCCCACCTGACTCTATGCTTTATCTAACCTTTATTATTCTCTTTTATACAATTTCTGCACCGAATGGCATCAACGCCAATCGAGCAAGTTTGAAAGATTGCTTGGCAAAAGGTATCCCTATGATCGTGATACATAGAAGGATGCCGCTGACGACATGTGCGAGAGCAATTGGTAGGCCTGAAACGATCAACCAGATGATATTAACGATCAATGACATGCCAGACTGGTGATAAATTACTTCTTTGCCAAAAGGCGCAAAAGAAAGGGAGGCGATCTTAAAACATTGCATACCGATTGGGATACCTATGATCGTGATACACCAAAGTATCCCCGCTGCTAACCAGCTAAGACCACCGATTAGTCCGCCGAATATAAACCAGATGACATTTCCTAAACAACTCATTGTATTTCTCCTTCTATTACTGTTTTTGATTAAAACTGGGCAAAAATTGATTTTATTCTTCTTTTTTTAGCTTCCAGCATCAAGTATTCTGCAAATTTTTTTTGGATTTATTCCGTATTTTCTTTTGTTACTAATGTGTGTTGGATTAGTTTTCCTGATGGTCGCTGATCCAATCGTTCTTCTGACTGTTGCACGTCCGCTTGCGCAAATCCGATAATCCGTTTTTCTTTTGTTACAGCAACGAGCAATAGTTTATTCTTATCATTTAGGTCAGCTGCCGTTTTTGCTTTTACGAATGATTCTGGATGATCAGTAATCAGTTGATTGATTTGAGGTAAATCTTCTTTTACTGCCCACCTTATTTCCATCATTTTTCACTTTTCTTTCGCTCATTTTTATCTCCACTAAAAAAATCGACTGCGGCAATTGCATCTATCCAGCTTTGTGCAATGATCTCATGTCCGCCAATCGTTGGGTGGACCCCATCTTCTCTTGTATATTTCGAAAAACCATAAGCAATCCCTAAAGCATTGAATATACCATCTAAAGGAACCAGCAATGCGCCATATTCCTTAGCAAGTTTACGAACAATTTGGATTTTAGGGTCTAAGTCTTTACGCCAGCCATGACGGTCGTCGGTTATAGGAAGTACAAACGGCTCCATCAAGATGATGTTGCAGATTTCCGCTGTTTGAAGTTCATTTAGTAATTTTCGATAAACGGATTCAAATTGCTGAGCAGATTTCTCAGTTCCGAATATAGCCTGATCGCTAGTATTATGCCAGGTATCATTGATTCCGATCAAAATCGATACATAGTCAGGTTGTAAAGCTAAACAATCTTCTTGCCAGCGTACTTGCAGATCTGCAATTTTGTCTCCTCCTATCCCACGGTTCATGCATTCAAATTCCATCGTTGGATATTGGGAGATTAGTTTTCCGGCAATCAAAAGTGGATAACCTTTACCTAGATCAGTTGCTTCTGCTCGGTCTCTTCCTGCGTCTGTAATGCTATCACCGATAAATAATATACGTTTTTTCATTTGTCAAAAACTCCTTTTTGAATAAAACGATGATTTTCTTCCTTATATTATCCCATAAGCCCTATCAAGACGAAAGAGAAAATATATGTATAAAAAATGACACCAGCCTAGTCCCTTCAAACAATTGAATGAACGCTCATCAAGTGTCTAGTTTTTTATGCTATTTTTTTCTTAACGTGCCGGATTCCCCTTGATTCCTTCGTTGTTTGGTCCAGAGAGATCGATCACACCCAAACTTCCGTCAATCAGACCACTGATGACGCCATCGAAACATATATTTATAGGCTCATCTAAGACTTCTAGTAAATGTCCCTTTACTAATATCTCTTCTAGATTGCTTGGGATAGATTGGTCATAACTTTATCTGGTCCGATGATTTCAAGGGTGAATTGAACTTACATATGGATTATTGCATGCTGAAAATACGGACCTACTCCATCTTCGAATGTTACTATTAGTTTGTTTTCAGGTGCTAGATGCTGCTTTATTTCAACAGCAGAAGCATCATCAAATTAGATTTCCATTTGAATTACCTTCTTTGTAAATGTTTGATTGATTGCGATTTCGTTATAGAACCTTGTGAATCAAATAGCAATTTCTTTTGCTTTCTTCTCTTGTCTGCTGGAAACTTTCTTTATCCCGTATTTAAAAAAAAGAACTGCGAGAGTTCGCAGTTCTTTTTTTTAAATAAACGTTGCTCTCCGGCCAATTCCTTGGTCACAAGTCACAATAGTCATCAAACATGAAAAACTGTTTTTTGAAATTACTCCTTGTGACTCGGAGCTGAACGGCAGACGCACAACCTCTTATGGATAAATTCGGTTCAACAAACGTGGGAATGGAATAGCTTCACGTACATGGTCGATACCAGCAATCCAAGTGACTGTTCGTTCAAGGCCTAGACCAAAACCAGAGTGCGGAACAGAACCGTATTTACGTAGATCAAGATACCATGAATATTCTTTTTCATCCAAACCGTGATTACGGATTTGTTCTAGCAAGAAATCATAGTCCGTTGCCCGTTCGCTTCCGCCAATAATTTCACCGTAACCTTCTGGTGCGATCATATCTGCACAAATTACCACGTCTTCTCTTGTTGGATGTGGTTTCATGTAGAATGGCTTGATGGCTTTTGGATAGTTTAGGATAAAGACAGGCTGTTCGAATGAATTCGCAATGAACGTTTCATGAGGTGAACCAAAGTCTTCGCCCCATTCGATGTCATCAAATCCATTTTTCTTCAGTAATTCGATTGCATCATCGTAAGTAATACGAGGGAATGGCAATTTTGTATAAGTTTTTAAGACTTCTTTGTCTCGTCCTAGTACATCTAATGCGTATTCGCAATGATCTAAAACATTTTGTACTAAGAATGCTACATATTGTTCCTGTACTTCTAAACTTTCTTCTTGATGAGTGAAAGCCATTTCTGGTTCGATCATCCAGAATTCGATCAAATGACGTCGTGTTTTTGATTTTTCAGCACGGAAAGTCGGACCGAATGAAAAGACTTTTCCGAAAGCCATAGCAGCAGCTTCCATGTATAATTGGCCACTTTGAGATAAATAAGCTTTTTGATCAAAGTAATTTGTTTCGAATAGATCCGTAGTGCCTTCTGGTGCAGAACCAGTCAAGATCGGCGGATCAATTTTGACAAAATGATGTTGATTAAAGAATTCATACGTTGCACGAATGATTTCATTTCTGATCTGCATAATCGCATGTTGTCTTGAAGAACGCAGCCATAAATGACGATGATCCATCAAGAAGTCTGTTCCGTGTTCTTTTGGTGTGATCGGATAATCGTGGCTCTCGCTTACCACTTCCACATTTGTAATTCCGATTTCATAACCAAATTTTGAACGACTGTCTTCACGGATTTCTCCAGTTACTAACACGGATGTTTCTTGGTGTAGATTTTTAGCTGTTTGGAAAACTTCTTCCGACACTTCGCTTTTTACAACTACACCTTGGAAAAAGGCTGTTCCGTCTCTTAATTGTAAAAATGCGATTTTTCCGCTTGATCGCTTATTTGCGACCCAAGCGCCGATTGTTACTGTTTCTCCCACATGGTTTTTCGAATCGATGATTTGAATTTGTTCCACGTATGACTCTCCTTTTATATTCCTTGAATTTCTTCAGGATTAATTTTGACTTTTACTCTCAATAAATTGCTTGATTCTGCGTACCGCTTCTTCTAACGTAGCGCGATCAGTAGCATAACTCATGCGGACATTTTCTGGTGCCCCAAAGCCTTCGCCAGTCACAAGCGCTACCCCTGTCTCTTCTAAAAGATCTTCTACCCATTGTGTGACATTTTCATATTTACACATGCGTAGCGTTTCTTTTACATTAGGAAAAAGATAAAAAGCTCCTTGCGGCTTTTCAAGAGAAACACCCGGCAGTTCTGCCACAAGCGGATATAACGTATTCAGGCGTTCTTCAAAGGCGTTCCGCATTTCTTCCACTGTATCTTGCTCGCCTTTCAATGCTTCAACAGCTGCATATTGACTGACTGCTGTCGGATTACTGGTTGACTGGGAAGCAACAGCGATCATTCCATTGATGATCATAGGATTTCCCACCGCATAACCAATACGCCAGCCTGTCATCGCATATGTTTTAGACACGCCGTTGATGATGATGGTCTGATTTTTGATTGCTTCTGAAATCGTTGCAATTGGAGTAAACTCATTGCCATTATAAACTAAACGACCATAAATATCATCAGCAACTATCAAAATATCTTTTTTTACTGCCCATTCACCGATTGCCTGAAGTTCATTCTTGCTATAAATCATTCCAGTCGGATTCGATGGAGAATTGATGATTACGGCTTTTGTTTTTTCTGAACGTGCTTGTTCTAGCTGTTCAACAGTAACTTTCCAGCTATTGGATTCTTCCCCTTTCACAAAGACAGGAAGTCCTTCTGCCAGTTTTACTTGCTCACCGTAACTGACCCAGTAAGGCACAGGAATGATGACTTCATCTTGCGGGTCAAGGATCGTTTGGAAAAGGGTATACAAAGCAAATTTCGCTCCGTCTGTTACGACTGTTTGTGAAGGTTCATAGACAAGTCCATAGTTTTTCTTCAGATAATCAACGATTGCCTGTCGAAGCTCTGGGATTCCTGCTGTTGGTGTATAATAGCTAGCTTTCCAATTGCGGATTGCTTCGATTGCTGCTTCTTGGATGTTTTCTGGTGTCGCAAAATCCGGTTCTCCCACAGTCAAACTCAGCACATCTCTGCCTTTTGCTTTTAATGCCTTGGCCTTTGCCGCAGCTGCCAAAGTGACAGACGGTTCTAATCGTTTTGTTCTTTTTGATAACTCCATCCCATTCATTCCTTTACCTTTTAAATTCCCTTGATTGTCTTGACTTCATCTCCAGATTCAAAGCCAATCAGGTAATAATTCAGTTTCCCATTTGTTTCTTTTCCTACTACTTCCCACACAGGCTGATCATCATACATCCCTAAAGCAGCTTTTTCGATTTGGATTTCAGGATGGGCCGCAGCAATTGTCTGTTTTGCTTCGTTTTCAGTCAGTCCCTTTGTTTGATCCAATACTTTTACTTTTTCACCAGATTTAGGAATGATAACGGCGATTTCTTTTCCTTTATCATTTGTACCTGTCAGTGAAAAGTATGTCTTCTTTCGAGTAAACCAATAAAAATGATCGGTTTCCTCAAGATTTGCATATTTCTTTGCGATTTCTACTGCTTCTTTCTTCGCCTGCACCGCCGGACGACTGGAACGCAAGTAAAAAATCGAGCTGATCACGATGACCGCTAATAAAAATACGATCAAGCCAAGTAACACGCAATTAATCGTTTTTTCCTTTGTCTGTTTTTTCTTCAAGGGTCGTCGCTCCTTTATCTTCATTCCTTTTCATTATAGCAGATTTTAATTATGAAAAAAGACAGCTCCTCTAACTTCCTTCTTCATTTTTCTTTAAGAATTCATGGATATCCTGATAGATTTCCTCCATAGCTAGCTCTTTGATCGGTACTTTTTTCGGTAATGCATGGATGATCCGTGCGCCATATTTTGCAGTGACTAGTCTTCGATCCAAAATAAGCAATACGCCACGATCTGTCTCCGTCCTTATCAAGCGACCTAATGCTTGGCGTAACTTCAAAACTGCTTTAGGTACGGATTCCTGGTAAAAAGGATTGATCCCCTCTGATTCTAAATAAGCGTTCCTAGCTTTGACCATCGGGCGAAGCGGATTATCGAAGGGTAAACGTGTGACTACAACGATCTGCAAAGCGTCTCCAGGCAAATCTACACCTTCCCAAAAGCTGTCAGCGCCAAACAATACGCTTTTTTCTGACAAAATGAAGCGTTTCAAAAGCTTCTCCCGGCTTCCACCAAACCCTTGAGCTAGTATTTCTCGTCCTTTTTCTAGCATAGACAGATGCATTTTCTGATAGACCTTCTGCAAAACATCATGAGAAGTGAATAACACAAGTATTGGCCGATCTTCTTGTTCGATCAGACCTGTAAGTGCTGTCTCTAAATAATCGATATATGCTTGATTGCTGACTTGATGGACGGCAGGTGCCTCTTTTGGCACATAGATCCTTGCCTGTTTCTCATAATCATAAGGAGAGGCAATCACTTTAAGAGGTGCTGCTTCAATGCCAAGCCTCTTAGAGAGATAGTGTCGATTAGGGCCGATCTTCAGCGTTCCTCCAATATAAAGAATACGATCATATCGAGGATACCAAACAGTCGACGGCAACATAGCCGCTTGAAAATCATGGAGATGAAAAATCATCTGCTGCGCTGTGTTCCCAGGAACGAACCAATGGATCAAATGATCTCGCCAGTCTTCCAGCCATTGATCCATCAGCAAGTACTGCTTGTCTAATTGATCAAATAGGCTATATAAACTTGCTAAATCGATCCGCATCTGGTTTGTCCAGCTTTCTTGGATAATCTCAAAAGTCAGACGCATTTGTGACTGTAGCTGCTGGATCTCCTGATAAAAAAGCTGCAGGTGATCAATGGCTGTCCCAGATTCCAGTGGCAGCTTATCCAACATCTCTTTTGTCATCATGACTTCTTCTGGATACTGTCCGTTAGGTTGCTTGCCGCTCACTAAACTCATTAATCCTTCTGCCATACAAATCTGTGCTTCGCATAGCGCAGAAAGTTCTTCTCGATAAATCGATAACCAGCGTAAGGCTTCATGTTCTTTCGGTAAATAGCTTTGTATTCGGTCAAACAGCTGATTTGGTCCTTCTAATTGCTGGATTTGTTTATGGAAATAGTTAATACTTAATCGTTTGTCATTTACTTTTTCAGCGATTTCCGGCAAATGATGTACTTCATCGATCAACAAAAATGGACTAGCTGGAAGCAATGGTTCTTTTCGCTGTGTTTCTTGTACTAAAAACGCATGATTGACAATCAAAAAATTACTTTGCCTGATTTTCTTTTGCAAGAAACGAACAAAGTCTTGTTCGTAAAATGACTGATTTCTTGCTAAAAATCCAATACCTCTGTGCGCGATATCTGCAAAGAATGAATGGTTCAAATTTGTTAAATGTAATTCATCCAAATCACCGGTCTTCGTTTGCGTCAGCCAAACTAAGACCGCCATTTGATACAAAGCATATTGTTTTTGTTCTGGCGGTTCCACAAGTGTGCCTTTAAAACGCTGTAAATCAATATAGTGGCGATAGCTTTTGATAATTACAGGTTGTATGGGCTGATCTAGCAATTGATTCAGCAATGGAATGTCTTTTTCTATGATCTGCTGCTGCAAAACTAGCGAAACGGTACTGATGACAGCGGGTTTTTCAGGTGTAGCCAAATAACTCAATGGCAGCAGATAACCGATTGTTTTACCCATTCCTGTAGCTGCTTCGATCATCAAATCTTTTGATTCATCTTTTGTGAAATGGTCGTAGACCGCATTCATCAGTCTGTTCTGTTCTTTTCGATACATCAGTGTTTTACCAAACATTTTTTCTTTTGCTTGTTTTTTTCTTGGATATGTCCGCTCGCCATAATGGACGGATGTGAATAGTTCTACTTCTTTTTTCTGCAAAGCTAGCCCATCGACGATTTCTAATGAGGGATCAAGTGGCTCTGGTTTTTCTTTCATTTCTTCAATCACATGATAAATGAAACGACTCGTATCCATACCTGTGTGTCTACTTAATCGCGCAATCTGCTCTAACGTGATGATTGGCAATTTTCTCATCCGTTCTTCGATCAGCAAAAGAAGTTGACCTGTCACTTCGGCATCACTATCTGCCTGATGAGGATTCTCATGAATAAATCCAAGGCTTTCTGACAAATCAGCTAAGCGAAAGCTTGGTTCCGTCGGCAAGAAAATTTGTGCAAGTTCTACTGTATCGATGCCTGGTGTCTTCAAACTAGGAAGTCCGCATCGCATGAGTTCATGGTTCAAAAAATTATAATCAAAATAAATATTATGCGCGACAAATATGGTGTCTGCCAAAAGATTGTAAATCGTTTGGGCGACATCTTCGAAATAAGGCGCTTTTTGGACGCGTTGATTCGTGATCCCTGTTAAATGCTGGATTTGTTTTGAAATCTTCCGCCCTGGATGAATATCGATCGAAAAACGTGAAGTGATCCGACCTGATTCAATCATGACGCAGCCAAATTGGATGATCCGATCTTCTTTTGGATTCGTCCCAGTCGTTTCGATATCAACGACTGCATAAGTTCTTGGTTTCAAAATATCTTCCTCTTCTCCTGCCTCTAATGTTCTTTTGAAATTATACTACAAAGTGCAGAAAAATACTCTCATCGCTTTTTAAAGAAAATAGACAAAAACGCCCAGACACGCAAATGTCTGGGCGTTTATTTTTTAGTATAGGTTAATTAAGCTTTAGTAACGTTTGTTGCTTGAGGTCCGCGTTGGCCTTCTTCAACATCGAAAGTTACTGCTTGGCCTTCTTCTAAAGTTTTGAATCCGTCGCCTTGGATAGCTGAGAAATGAACGAATACATCGTTTCCGTTTTCTGCAGTGATGAATCCAAATCCTTTTTCTGAGTTAAACCATTTTACTGTACCTGTTTCCATAATAAAAATCCTCCTTGTGTATCAACACATATTTTGCAATTACTTGAATGGTGTATATCTGGAAGATGTTTATTTGAAACAAGCTACCACAGATTACCGAACAAAAACTACTCCTATAGTATATCATACCGTTTACAAAAAAGCTAGAGTTTTTCGACTTTTTTTATTAAAAAAAGTTTTCTCAGCGATTACATAAAGTGAAAAACCGAACTTTTTTTAAAATAAACGACATATTGTTCAGTTGGTGTTTTTTTGCTCTGATGTTCTTCTTTAAACTAAAAAAATTATTCTTTCTGACTACTTATCGGTTCTGTTTCAGCGGTCGAGGCTGGGGAAGATTCTTTAGTAGGTCTGATGTTCTCATGGTATTTCTGATAGCCTATGACAGTGACCAGAAGAACAAGGCAAACCAATACGATCAACGAGATTAGTTTTTCTTTTTTGCCCATATCTATACCTCATAAATAACAGGATGATGTCCATCATATTTCTGAGTATGAGTAAAAGCAAAAGCTGCAGCTGTAGAATGTAAGAAATGCCAGCAACTTTCATAATCACAGGTCGGACAGTACCAAAAGTAACCAAATCTTGGCTGCAAAGACCGTTCTTCTGTTTCAGGAATCGCAGAATCAAGATCTGTTGTCTGTACATAAACATTTTTGTACAGACGTGTGCCTGTAATAGGAGACCGCTGTGTTTCTTCAGCAAAAACTGGCTGACTTGTTAAACTTAGGGATAGAAACAGCAAACACCATAACAGTCTTTTTTTCATAAAGACCTCCTTATCGATAAGTTTTTCCCAATTAAAATCATATCTCAAGAACGCCCGTTATTCACATTTTGTTCATAAATGATGTTTTTTGTATCATAATCGTCAAAAAGAGGTCGTGACCACGTCACAACCTCTTTTTTAAACGGTGTTCAAGAAGTAGATTCTTCGGAAATAAGCCGAAATTTCACAAAAATTTGAGAAATAATTTTTGTAAATCTCTTCTTGTTTCTTGAAGCTGACTACTTCTATCACAACCTCTTCCTTAAACGGTGTTCAAAAGCTTGCATCTGCGGTAATAAGCCCACCAAACAAAAAATATGAAGAGCTATTTTTGCTTGCCGTTCTTATTACTTGATGCAGAACAGCTTTTTCACAACCTCTCATACACGGTGTTTAATCAGCTAACCTTCGGTATTAGCTCAAAAAACGGCAAATTATGTGAAACTATTTTTCCGTTTGTTTCTCTAATACTCAGGTCAAAACACTGATTTCACAACCTCTTTTAATAACGAAGAATCGCTGTCAGACTCTTTTCATCTGGCGCATCTTTTTGATCCAAAATAAACACTTTCCCGCCATTAATGATCACATCATCTGCTAATGCATTCAACACTTGACGCCGATCATATTCTATTTCAGGATCTTCACCGAAACCATCAGCTAAGTTTGACGTAGCGATAAATAGATGCGACACTTTTCCTTCTTTCGCAGCTGGAACGATATCAACTAACTGATCGATGAATTTCTTATCTAAGAGTTTATTGTATTCTTTTGATTCTTGAGCTGCGAGTTCACTTGACAGCTTCTTCGCCCCTTCTTCGATATCTCTAAAGGATAGCTGCGCAGGAGAAGCAGAAATCGCAACGTCTGCACAATAATAGGGATTTTTAGCAATTTTTTTGAACATCGTCTGATTTTCTGGTAATGCAAATAAATAAATCGGCCATTGTTCAGGATTTTCGAAAGAATCCTTCAAGTACGTATCAACTGCTTGGTAATAGTTGACCCAATCGATCTCTACCTCTTCATCTTTTGGATTTACGCCATGGAAAGTTACTCCATCTCGGGCTCCGCCTCCTCCATTAGAAGAGAAGTTCAAACCGCCACCTGTCAGTTCAGATCCCAATGCAGTAACGACATCAACCGGTGCCCCTTCTGGTAGAGATACTTCTTTTACTTGTTTGTTGCTGACCTCATACAATTTCATGGAGTCGCGGTTCAATCCCAATAAATAATAAGAATAGTTGAACTGCCCATTTTTGATAATAGCCAGTAAATAGGGAAGATCACTTACATAGTATTGATCGTCTACCGGGATACTCAAACGATGGATATAGGTTTGGTCAGCAGTTATAATGACCGCTACACTCGTAGTTGCACTACGCCAAAACGAAGGATCTCCTAACAAATTTTCAATTTTTTCTTGGAACGGGGACCAGTCATGTTCGGAATATTTTTTCTCAAAACGTTTCTTTGCTTCTTTCGCAAAATTTTTGAATTTGATCTGATCTTTTTCCACATCTTGATGGGCGACATGCGTATTCAGCATGATCGTGACGAATGGTCCTTTAGCGCCTTCTGAAGTCAATTGTGACAATAATTCTTTATCCTTTTTTGCCATAAACGTACCCCTCCTAAAAAAATCATTCATTTGTTTCTATCTAAAGTCTACCACAACACTATTTTTCCATACAATAAAACGTATCTAAAAAAATAAAACGGTTTCTACGGTTTTAAATTTAGCTATTTTTTAAGTATTATCAGTTTATTTGCTTTCAGCGCTTCCCGCTTATTAGATGCGGAAACACAGCCTATTCCTGTAAAAGTACGTAAAAACGACCGCTAACCTTCCATAACGTGCGTTCTTATCCTAAAGTTTTTTCAGAAACATTGAAACTCTCTCCCCTCTCTGATAAAATTTTAATTTGTAGCGAAACAAATTAATTACAAGGAGATCGGATATGTCCATAAAAAAAACACGTCTAGTCCTATTATTGGCTAGTCTCATTCTTTGCCTTGCTTCTTTTCTACCAGCTGTTGCTGTGCAAGCTGAAGATACGTTCAAAGTAAATTCAAAAGCAGCTTTTGCTGTAGATGCGCAAAGCGGTAAGATTCTTTATGATCAAGATGGAGAAAAAACCATGGGGATCGCTTCAATCACAAAAATCATCGGTCTTTACATCGTTCTTGATCAAGTAAAAGAAGGAAAACTATCATGGGATGATAAAGTTTCGATTTCAGATTATGCAGAAAATTTGAGTATCACCCCAGATTTATCGAATGTTCCTTTGCATAAAGAAAACACCTACACTGTCAAAGAATTATTCGACTCTGCAATCATCCAGTCAGCCAATGCTTCAATGGTGGCCTTGGCAGAAAAAATCTCTGGCAGCGAAGCTAAATTCACTGAACGAATGAAAGAAAAATTGAAAGATTGGGGAATCAAAGATGCAACAATCGTTAATGCATCAGGATTGAACAACTCTTATCTTGGCGAAAACCGACCAGAAGGCACTGGAGAAAACGACGAAAATCAAATGTCTGCTCAAGATGTGGCCATCGTTGCCCGCCATTTGATCTTGGATTTCCCAGAAATACTGGATGTATCAAGTACTACGACCCAAATGTTTGGCGAAAATACGCAATCACCAGTGGAAATGGTCAACTGGAACTGGATGCTCCCAGGATTCGTTAATTACAAGGAAGGCGTGGACGGATTAAAAACTGGTACGACTGAGCTTGCAGGTGCTTGTTTCGTTGGTACGATCACTAAAAACGATCAACGGATCATCACTGTCGTATTGAATGCGGACGGCCATGCGGAAAACCCGAGTGCCCGCTTCAATGAAACAGACCGTTTGATGGACTACTGCTATGACAATTGGTCAGAAAAAGAGCTCGGAAAAGCTAACGCAAGTATTCCTAGTCTAAAAACCATTGATGTAAAAGACGGAAAAGAATCAACAGTTCCTGTTGTGCTTAAAAGCCCTGTAAAAGTATGGGTACGAAACGATATGGATACTGGCAAATTAACGATCACGCCAACACTTGACAAGAAGCAAGTCACTGACAACGAGATCCAAGCACCTATGGATAAAGGTACAAAAATCGGTACCGCTACGATCACCTTGGCAGACGATAAATTAGGCTATTTAGAAGACAACAATGCGCCATCAACAGAGATCATTACGGATAAAACAGTGGAAAAAGCGAATATGTTCGTGATTGGCTGGCGACGCGTCGCAGAATTTTTCGGCAACTTGTTTTAATTGAACAATAAGAAAAACATCTTTCCATCGGAAAGATGTTTTTTTGCTTTTTCTAGTTTAAATAACAGCTTTTTTCATCTATTTTCGTTATACTGTATAAGAAAAAGGAGTTGAATTTATGAATCTAACCAGAGATCTGATCTTTTTAGTTCTCTATCTTATTGGGGTATTCTCTATCGTTTATTGGCGAAAACAGAAGAAGGATCCTTCCTTGTTCTTTTACGGCAGTACGTGGACATTTACGGTAATCTTAACTTATTTTGTCGTGTTGGAAATTTTTTATTCGACCTTTTATTTTTTGATTCCATTGTTGTTCTTTAGTATCTTTGCTTTTTCTTATTTCACAGAAAAACGAAGGCTGCTGAATGGTCTTTTATTCAATGTTTTCCTCATCAGTTTCGGCATCTACTTGTTTGTCTTGCTGTATGAAACGCAAAATATTTTCCTTGGCGGACTGATCGCCTTGATCACGATTCCATTGCTACTTGTCCTTTTATTTGGTATTTATGGATTGATTGTTTTTCTTTTTTGGAACGGGGTCACAGTTTTACGTAGAGAATTGCATTCATTAGCTAATCTTTTAACGTTGATACTAGCCATTTTTCTTACACTGTTTCTTGTTTTTGACTTTTTCTTGTTAAAATATTTGCCGCAATGGATAAATGCTTTGTTTTTCTGCGTTCCCCTGATCTTGATCTATCTATTTATCGTATTCTACAACTTTTTGACTGTCTCATTCTTGTATCAGTTCAACCGGCCTCGATACAATCAAGACTTCATCGTTGTGTTAGGCGCTGGGTTGATCAATGGAGAAACAGTGTCTCCTCTTCTAGCTAAGCGAATCAATAAGGCAATTGCTTTTTATCGGGCTCAAAGCCGTGCTACATTAAATCCCCCCATCTTATTGATGTCTGGTGGGCAAGGAGCAGACGAAAAAGTACCAGAAGCCATTGCGATGAAACAATATGCCATGGAACAAGGAATTCCTGAAAGAGATATTCTTGTCGAAACCAATTCGACAACCACTTTGGAGAATATGCGCTATTCAAAGGAAATCATGGATCAGCAAATGAAAGGTCCTTATCGCGCGATCTTCAGTTCTAACAATTACCACATTTTCAGAGCTGGTCTCTATGCACGACAAGCGAAACTGAAGGCAAATGGTATTGGGGCAAAAACAGCTTTCTACTACTTGCCTAATGCGTTTTTAAGAGAATACATCGCCATCTTGATGATGAACAAAAAAAGACATATGATCATTTGCGGATTGCTTTTCGCAGGCTCCGCATTCTTATCGCTGATTACTTTACTTTTCTAAAAAAACAAGGTGTGACAAAACATATGTCACACCTTGTTTTTTTCTTTCATTCTCTTAACTATTGGCAAAAAGAGTATCCCTTTTTTGACCGCTACTTGCTGAGCAGAATAAATACCGCTGTTGCCTGAACACATAAAGCTGATCAAGCAGATCATAAAGAAGTATACTGCCGCTTGTGAACCGAACAATTCGATCCCCATCACAAAGCAGGCAATCGGTGTATTTGTCGCACCAGAAAATACTCCGATAAAGCCCAATCCTGCAAGAAAAGGAACAGAAACATGGAGCAAAGGCGCTAGTGCTGTACCAAGCGTTGCACCAATTTCAAACAATGGTGTCACTTCTCCCCCTTGATATCCCGCGCCTAAAGACAAAACTGTGAAGAATAACTTCCCAATAAAATCATAGACATGTGCCTGTCCATTAAATGATTCTTGAAGTAACGGAAGACTCAATCCGAGATAACGTTGTGTTTGCAAAATCAATGCTGCTGCCACAACTACAGCTCCACCTATCGTATTTCGCCAAACAGGATGAGGAATCCATTGTGCATATCGCGCTTTTAAAAAGACGATCGAACGGCTGAATACCCAACCAATCAAACCAAAAGCAATCCCAGCAACAAAAACTTTGAAGAACAGCAACATACTCCATTCAGGAATCACACCCATTTGGTAATGTAGATGAGAAACACCATAGCTTTCTGTCATGAAATTTGCAAACAGTGCAGCAAAGAAGCTAGGGAAGATCGCTTCTGTTCGGACTTTCCCGATTGCCAACACTTCTAATCCAAATAATGTTCCAGCTAAAGGTGTGCCAAATACAGAACTAAAACCCGCACTGATTCCACTGATAATCAAGATTTCCCGTTCTGATTTATCCAATCGGAACAAACGTGCTGTATTATCTGCTAACGCTCCCCCCATTTGGACTGCTGTTCCTTCACGGCCAACAGATCCCCCAAATAAATGGGTAGTTATGGTTCCAAACAGCGTAAGTGGAATAAGCCGCAACGGGATTTTTTCTTCTCCACCATTTCCTTGATCGATCACTAAGTTGTTTCCACGACTAGAAAGACCGCCGTGATACGCATAGAGATAAGCAAAAAGCGCACCACTAACTGGTAGTAGATAAAGGAGCCAAGGATGTGATAGTCGGATATCTGTCACAACTGTCAAGCTATTTAAGAAAAAAGCAGACAAGCTCCCCATGAATATACCGAGAATCGCTGTGATCACCAGCCACTTCAGCATGTACACTAAAATGCGTACTGGACTCGGTAATTGTTTTTCCATAAAAAATTCCTCCTCAATAAAAAAACGCCTACTAAAGAAAGGGGCTGTCCCCAGACTTTAGTAGGCGTCATTAGCTATCTTTCGTTAGCATTTAAAGGCGAACACCATCACCTATTCACTTCCATTAAAAGATAGCATATTTTTCTGTAAAAAACAATAAAATTATCGTTCTTTCTTTACACGTTCAGCAAATTCATAGAAAGGAGCCAATTTCGTTAACTGTTGATTACATTGGTCACTATCATGACAAATATAATTCCCCTTTTTCGTATACGTGCCATCAGAACCTGCTTTCGTTGTAGAAAGAAAAAGCGACACATTCGATGTTTTCTGACAGATTGCACAGATTCCCTTATTTATCGTTGGTGATAAAGTACCGCTAATCCCTTTTAATTTTTCATCTTCGTAATAGACCATGAATTTTTTCTGCGTACCTGGATCATTCCAGCCGATGTACGTATGTTCTTGCAAGTCGATTTCATTCCAAGCTGGTTGTTTGAGTTTTTTCACTTTTCGGAATAATTTCTCGATTTGTGGTTTGCTAGGCTGCATAAACGGCTGGACGATTTCGATTTGCTTCAGCTCCTCCAATGCTCTTTCTGCTTGCGCTTTTGTCAGTTTTACGTCTAAAACTGTCGTTAAAAATGTATCGATTTCTGGCAGTTCGTGTTCTAATATGTCTCGAATCTTTTCAGCTGCTAGTGCCTGAACTGTTTGTACCGTTTTTGGATCATTGACAGATGAGTACGCATTTAATAACTGATCTACTTCTCTTTTTATAAAAAAATATTGGTATGGTTTTATTGTTTGTTCCATGATTTTAAAGTCCTTTCTTCTAACCAAAGTGCATACTTTGTAGAAAAAAGTGATCTTCTGCAAAGTATGTGTTACCTGAAGATCCCGGACTCTTTTAAATAAGATACGTTTTGCATCTTATCATCACCCCCTTTAATGCTTATTATTCTATGTACATGATTCATTCGATAAATAAAAGTAAACCGTATCTTGAACAGATAGTCAACTGCAAACAGAAAAAAGGACTGTGACAAAAGTCGTGTCAAAGTCCCTTGTTTCGAATGAATGGTGTTCCAGAAGTAGCTTCTTCGAAAAATAAGCCGAAATTTCACAAAAATTTGAGAAGCAATTTTCGTACATTCCTTCTTATTTCTTGAAGCTGACCACTTCTGTCACAACCTCAATATGGTCTATATTGGTTTTACCTATTAAATCGAGGATTCTTTCCCAAAGTAATGTTGCCATCTCTTACGCATACTTGCAGACATGGGCTGAGCCGCTTCTTTGACTGCGCAGTATTTGTCCACGAATGTCACGATATATCCTTCTTTGTACTTAGGCGGTGCGATCGTTGCGCCCCACATGTGCTTCAAAATGATATCTCGCTCAAGATCAGACAAATCGGTGATTTTTTCTGCATTCTTTACAGCAATTCTTGGATGGATATACGCATGTGTCCCCTCGTCAAATTTCGTCGTACGCCAATCATAGTAGAACAGATCATGCAAAAGTCCAGCACGCGCTGTTGCTTTAGCATTGCCACCCCATTTTTTTGCGAGCAGATAACTATAGTAAGAAACACTGATGGAATGCTCCAATCGAGTGGAATGAACATGCTGTGTGTAATTCGCTAATTTTTTCACTGCTTCTGTTTCTAAAAGATCTTGTACATAAGACATATATTCTTCGTCTTCACGCCATTTTTCTGTCATAATTATCGATCTGCCACCTTTTTGAATTTCATTTTCTTCTGAAATTGATCTAAGTATACCACCAGTGTTCGGATTATTCTAGTTGCTCTAGATAAAATAGCTAAAGCTTAATAGTTCCTTAATCATAAAGAAAAATGATAAAGAACGATCCCTGCTGCGACTCCGACATTCAATGATTCCGCATTTCCTTTCATTGGGATATATACGTTCTGATCACTCAAAGACAAGATTTCCTGACTTACTCCCTGACCTTCGTTTCCCATGATTATAGCGAAATCCTCTGTTTTTTCTACTTTGTCTAATGCATGTGCTTCTTCATTTAATTCTGTACCGTACACCGTAAACCCTTTGCCTTTCATCACAGGGATCACTTCTGCCAAATTTTTTTGTAACACAGGCAAATGATAATTGCTTCCCTGCATGCTTCGCAGCACCTTTGTACTATAAATATCTGCCGTTCCTTTACCTAATAAAACACCAGCCATACCAAACGCATCTGCCGTACGGATCATCGTTCCCACATTTCCAGGATCCTGTACATTATCTAGTAAAAGCCAGCCTCCTGAAAAATCTGGCGTATCTTCAGATGTTAACGTCATCACTGCTAAGATCCCTTGCGGTGTAGGTAGATCTGACATAGCGGTCATGACCTCATCTGAAACTAGAAAAGTAGAAATCTCTTTGTTTACAGCCAGCCAGTCTCCCCATTCTTTCATACCTCTCTGTGTCACAAAAAGTTCTTTTATTTCTGCATTAGACGACGCAGCTTCTTCGATCAGATGGAACCCTTCCAAAAGATATTCTGCCTTTTCTTCTCTGTATTTCTTTTTATGTAGTTTTTTTAATTCTTTGATTCTTGGATTTTTTGCTGATTGGATCTCTTTCACATTCCTCACCTCACCTGATTATATCATGGAATAGGTGCTTGAGCTTGTTTCATCCTAAAAAAATCGGTATCATTGATGTATAAAACAGGAAAGAAAGGTGACGAACATGCGCAAAGTTAAAATGAATGTCCAAGGACGTGTCCAGGGCGTGGGATTTCGCTATATGACCAAGATGGTTGCTGATCAGTTAGGCGTGACCGGAACGGTAAAAAACGAAGACGACGGCTCAGTCACAATCGAAGCAATCGGAAATGACGACATCATCCAAAAATTTATCGAAGAAGTCAAGAAGTCTCCGAGCCCAAGTGGACGAGTGCAGTATGTGGATGTCCAAGAAGATCCGATGATTGAGGAACGAAAGAAATTTGATGTGGTGGGATAAGGTTGTGAAAAAGCTGGTCTGCATCAAGCATTAAGGACTGGTTGTGAAAAATAGCTCTCCATATTTTTCAACAGGCTGGACTTAATGCCGTAGATGCAAGCTTTTGAACACCATCGATAAGGTTGTTTTTGAAGCGCTTTGCCTCGAGTATTAAGGAGAAACATTTTCAAAATAGCTTCTCATATTTTGAAATGTAATGACTTAATACCGAGAGGCAGCTGATAAAACACCGTCAATAAGGTTGCGAAAAAGCTGATCTGCATCAAGCATTAAGGACTGGTTGTGAAAAAGTCACTTAGTTTTGAGTATTAAGGAAAATTTTGTGAAAATGGCTTTCCACATTTTTGCATAAATTTGACTTAATACCGAGAAACTGACTTTTGAACACCGTCGATAAGGTTGTTTTTGAGCGCTTTGCCTCGAGTATTAAAGACAGGGAGTAAAAAAGCTGATCTATCACTTGCAGTGAGTTCATTTGACTCCGCTATTTCGGGCAGAATAAAAAAAGTTTTTAGTTTTTTTAATAAGAAAGAAACACTTGGAATCACTCTTTTCTTTCTAAGTATTTCTTTCTTGATTTTTTGTCTTTTTTCAAAATTTTCCGCTACGAAAAAGAACGAATATTTATATGAAATTTCTATGAAGTTGATTGAATTCCATGCGCTTTTTTAGTATAGTTAAGTTTGTGTAAAAATTATAGAAGAGGAAGTATTCTATGAATAAATGGAAAAACTGGTTATTGGGATCCGGACTTGTCAGTATCCTGCTCTTTTTATCTGGCTGTGTGCGGATGGATTCAAACGGAAACCCTGACACTTCAGGAATCGTTTATCGAGTACTCGTCCATCCTATGGGCCAAGCGATTACATATCTAGTTGAGAATTTCAATTGGTCTTACGGCTGGGCAGTTATTGCAATGACTGTGATCGTTCGTATCATCATCTTGCCACTAGGTATCAGTCAATCGAAAAAAACAATGATCCAATCTGAAAAAATGCAAGCGTTAAAACCACAAGTTGAAGCAGCACAACAAAAGCTAAAAGCTGCAACAACACGTGAAGAACAAATGGCAGCACAAGCAGAAATGCAGCAAGTATATCGCGAAAATGGATTGAGTATGACCGGCGGAATCGGCTGTCTGCCTCTATTGATCCAAATGCCGATCTTCTCTGCCTTGTATTTTACGGCACGCTACACAGAAGGTATCCGGGAATCATCTTTTTACGGCATCGATCTAGGCTCACCAAGTATGGTGCTTGTGGCCATTGCAGGGGTCGCTTATCTGCTTCAAGGATATATTTCAACAATCGGTATTCCTGAAGAACAGAAAAAGACGATGCGTACGATGCTGATCGTCTCTCCTGCTATGATCGTCTTCATGTCAATCAGTGCGCCAGCCGGTGTTACACTTTACTGGGTAGTCGGTGGTGTGTTCAGCTGTCTGCAAACATTCATCACAAACGTTATGATGAAACCACGTTTGAAAGCACAAGTGGCAGAAGAGTTGAAACAAAACCCGCCAAAACAAGTCGTCACTCCAAGAAAAGACGTGACAGAATCAGCAAAGCCAGCTAACAACAAACAAGCAACAAAACAAATCAAACAACCAAAAAACAGTACAAACAACAAAGGCCGCAACGCAGGAAAGCAGCAGAAGCGGAAGTAAATGGATGGATACCCCCCATACAACTATCAATTGATAGTTGTATGGGGGGTTACGCATAGTAAAAAGATATTTTTATTTTTTAGTTCATGGTAATATTTAAACAAAATTCGTTTTAATAAAATATTCTATTTTAAGTTAATATATAAACTAATATCATAAAAGATGTATAGGTATAAATCCTCTACAATAGTGAATGCCAAAAATACAAATGCCGAGAATAATTATTTTTCCAAATGATCGTACTATAAATTTTGTAAAAATGGTCCTTAGTATTTTAAAAGAAATTCTCTCCTCTATTTCTTCGAATAAATTTAGTATAAACAGAGATAATCAATTGAGGAAGTCTACCACACCAAAAATTAAATTTTTTAGTCTAATTTTTGAGGAATACAAAAATATATTTTTTCAATTTTTTTTAATTCTACTTAATATTTTATACATTCTTAATTGTCAAATTAAGTTAGACAAATCATCAATACTTACGTAACTCAAAAATACTTCCAAAGGTGTTCGATAATTCAGTGATTTTCTAGGAATATTATTTCGTTTCGATGCGACAGATTGAATAAAAGATTCATCTACTGAATTGAAATCCATAGATTTCAATAAACCATCTCTACGTAACAATCCGTTAGAATTCTCGTTTAGGCCTCTTTGAGACGGCGTTCCTGGATCAGCGAAATAAATGGCAATATCATTGGCATTACTGATCTGTTTCCAATTTGAAAATTCCTTTCCACAATCAAAAGTGATGGATTTGAATAGATTTTTCGGTACAGATTCAAACCAATGATTTAATTTGTTTTCAATATCAATCGCTTGTCTACCACACGGTTTCAATGTGATGATAACTTTTGATAATCGCTCAACTAAGGTAATTACAGCACTTTTATGTTTCAAACCTACGATAGTGTCACCTTCAAGGTGACCAAACTCATTTGAGAATTGGCTATAATCTTTTTCACGTTCATGAATAGAGCGACGGAAAGCTTGTTTTCCACGTCTTTCTTGATGTCCATTTGGTTTACGCTTGCCTTTCATCGGTAAGTCAGAAGGATTAAATAGCCCCTTTTTGAACATACGATAAATGGTACGAGCAGAACAACGAATAGGAAACGCTGCACGACCAACAATCACATCGGGTGTCCATCCTTGAACAACCTTTCTTTGAATATATTCTGATTGTTCCTCAGGTAAAACAAGCGGGCGTCTACCACAGTTTGATTTGTTTTTCTTATACTGTTGATAGTACTCTAAGGCTGATTTTCCTTGCTTGAAGAACAGGTATACTTTATGGATCGTTTGTCTTGAACGATTCAAGCAATGCGCAGTTTTCGCAACAGATTGATTTATTTTGAAATAAGACTCTATCATTACAAGTTCATCCGTTGTAAGATGGGTATAGGTCATTTGTACTCACTCCTTATAATTCTTTGGACGGAACTATTTTGAGTGTAGCACAAATGACTTTTTTAGTTGTCTAGCTTAATTTTACAATCGGCGCATATAAATTTTTAGGAACAAAAATTCTTTTTTATTATGATAGATCAACCATAAAATAAAATTCGAAATAAAAAAAACAATAATACCAATTATAATAATGGATATTACCTGATGGTTAACTTTAAATATTGCAAATAAAGTTTTTAAAATTAACGAAATAACTATGCCCTGTCCAAAAATAACTGATATTCTTTTAAAATACTGATATAGATATATTTTTACGCTCTTCTTAAAAGTGTATTTGTAAAGAACCAAAGGATCAAACCAAGTCTGTGTTATTAATCTTGAAAATACTGTTCCCCATATTGCTCCTTCAATGCCTAAATATATTACAAGAACAATTGAAATAATAACATTTAAAATTGCCATTGCTAATGGGCGATATTTTCCCTGAATAAATAACCCATTTGCATTTCTATATGCAGCTACGGGGCGTACAAGGTTCACTAAAATATAGTCAACGACAAAACCTATTAAAATCCACTTATTTAGTATAAATTTTTTACCCAACCATACAGATATAAAAGGATCTGTTAAAAAATAAAGCAACAATGCCGTGACAGCTGTGATCCAAAATATCAAAAAATTCAAATTGTCAAAATTTTCTTCTTGCTTTTCTTTATCATTTAACGCTAAATTTCCTAATGTTGGGGTTATAGAACTAGTAATTTGAGCCATAAAAGTATCTACACTTCTTTCGATAAATCTATAGTTAGCGAAGAAGGCAACACTTCCTGTTCCCATAATTGAAGAAATAATTATACTATCAGTTCCACTGACAATAACATTAGAAATCTGATACAATGCCAAAGCGTGGATATCCCCCAAAAGACGCTTTCGCTCGGTTGAAGGAAGATCTGCATTAGACACACTCTTTATTTCTCTAAATTCATTATTTGCGAAAAAGAAGATTATTATATTTTGGAATATAATAAGAAGTATATCGAAAGATAAGTAAAGAAGAAAATTTTCGAATAAAACAATCATTACAACACCTAATGCTGTTCGGACGATACTAAAAATAACCTGTATAAAACTAATAACATAATTTTTCTGGTTAGCCGTTAATAATGCAGATTTATATATTAAAAAATATGAGCTCACCGTATTTATTAAATACAAAAGGTATATTAATGTTATACTTTCTGAAATATTAGGGACATTTTTTACCATAAATGGTAATCCAGGAATTAGTGCCACGCCTATAATAAAGATAAAAGATCCAATAAGCATGTAAGCTTTTTTATAAAAGTTCATTAGCTGTGCTATCTTTTGATAATCTTTATCATTAATAGGTTTATAAAGAGCAAAAGTTATTGCCGAACCAATTCCTAGTTCTGCAAAAGAAAAAATAGTTAATATATCAGTAAACAGACTAGATAAACCTGTATATTCAATTCCCATATAATGTATCATTACTGTTTTCATTATAAATGAAGACAGTAATGTCATTAATCTTACTAACATGTTCATACTTGTATTATAAAGAGCTTTTTTTGAATAAGAACTACTTTTCATTTGCATCCTCAATTAGATTTAGAAATCTTTCCAAGCAATAAATCATCCACTTCTGATCGCCTTTCATATCATTCAATGGAATATCTTTTCTAAATTCTGTTCTAACAGGCCCTTCCCATTTTTCAAACCATTGATCCACAGGTCGTGGCATAGGTAATTTTTTTCTTATCTGTAAATTTGGATATTTTTGCTTGAAAATCTCTCTCAAAATATATTTACTTTCACCTGAGCGCACTCTCTCTAAATCAAGAGGAACATCCAATATCATCCTATTGAACGGAGAAATAAATTCGATATCTGCTAATTTACATGCATTATAATAAGAGTTATTGCTTTCAGAAAAGAAGACAGTATTGAGAAAACCATGTACATCTACTATATTATTCCCATTCATAAATGGTATTATCGGTTCTTTAATCTCCATGGGCTCCTTTAAAACTTTTGATGGATCTACAAACATGAATCGTTCATAAAACTCAGCTAAATTAAAATCTTTTGATAAAAGTCCATCTAAACCACCAAAAACAGCATCAGCAGCTTCTCCAAAAAGTAAAGTTGTATAACCTTCTTTTCTTGCAACATCGGCAGCTTTAAATATTTGTGGTTCAATAGAGTGAACAGGTGCTCCCTTTTGCAACATCAGTTTATCCATTGAATTATCGAAGTCAGTCCAATCATAACTAATAACAGAATGCTCCAATTCATTTATCTCTGCATAGATTTTTGCATACCTCACTTCATCATTAGCACCTTCTACATCAGGTTGGAAAGTGTAGGCTTTTGTACCCTTAGGAACCATTGCTGCTAATATAGCGGAATCAATACCACCACTTAACATCAATGCAACTTTTTTTGTTTTATCAGAAAAAAGACTATCAATTGTTTTCTCTATTTCTTTAACTGTGTCGTCTACGTTTTTAACAGGAACTCTATAAGGCATATCGTAAAAATTTGGTTCGATGTCTTTTGAAAAACTTTTTTCTCTATCCACAATACTTCTATATATTAAATAAGAATTATTGCAATATTTCTTGTTAATTTCCATGTGTATCACTCCTTAAATCTTTTAATGCTTTTGTGATTTTTGTTGACGATACTCCCTTTGTATATGGAAAATAAACTACACGCGTTCCAATTTCCTCTAACTCTTTTTCAAATTTCTGCCATTTTTCAGTACCATACCAGTCATCTCCCACGAAAAGAACATCTGCTTTTAATTTCTGACACATTTCAACTTTATTCATATCATATTGAGGAACCACAGCATCAACCCACTTTATGTTTCTTACAATCTCAGCGCGATCTTCGAATGGAATAACTGCTTTTTTCCCCTTATAAGTTACTAATTCATCTACTGTTACTCCAACAACTAATTTATCGCACATCCCTTTAGCATTTTTTAATAAGTTTAAATGCCCAATATGAAAAAGATCGTATACTCCAGAAGTATACCCGATTATTACTCCATCCTTCATTGATTATTCTCCTTAATATATTCCTTATATGATTTTGAAAAATCTATTATCGCGTTATTATGTTGTACTTGATTTTCCTTTTCTGGAATTATCATATAATCACCAAAATGATTCTTTAAATATCTATCATACCCAATAGGGCACGGCATTATTGTATCTTCAAATTCAAAATCAATAGACCTAGAGAAATCTTCTTTATTTAAAAGAAGCTTGTCTCCTCTAAAAGACCAAGCAAAGCTAGAAAGCTTATTTCTTTCAGAGTCAAAAGAATATAATTTAACAAGTTTTAAGTAAATATTTAAAAAAATATTTTTTGGAAACAGTTTAATAAAAGAATATATAATTCTTTTATTATTTAAGTTAGAATCATTCAACTCTTTTTGAACTCTATTTAATCGCATTAAAGTAATGAGAGTTTTCAAGTGTACTTTTCTTATAATTTTATTGTTTGGTAATCCATCTAAAGGCATAATGTCAATATAAACTCCAGAATAACGATCCTGAAATTGTATCAATTCTTTATGCAATAAAGCTGTATTGATATCGTGTACTTTTATAAAAACATTTTCATTATGAAATGCAAATTTTTCATCTAGCACTTGAAGATCTTTTTCTAGACAAGTAATTGCAATTTTTTTGAATTTTTCATAATCTTTTCTTGGCATAGCAATATCTAAATCATCATCCCATGGAATAAATCCATGATGTCTTATTGCTCCAATACATGTTCCTCCGATTGCAAAATATCTGATATCATTCTCCTCACAAACTTTTTTTACTCCTTTATAGATTTCAAGTATCTTTACCTGTAATTCATTCATTAGTTTGACCTCTTTAAGCTCTACGTTTTAGTTTAAGTAAAAAATATAACATAAAATACTTTTTTTTATCTAATAAGAGAAAAACTATTTTTTCTTTTATTTGGATAGAACAATCTTCTTTCATATATTTTTTTAAAGTAGAAAAAAATATAGTATTCGTTATGATGGCACACATTTTTTTGAATTCATTAAATGTGGACATATAGTAATAAAGAGTTGTCCGTATAATTTTAAGATTAATAGAGATATAGCCTATGGAAAAATGCCTATCAGTCCCATAATATACATATGCTGTACTAGCAATTTCTGACTGATATTCCCACATATTATTTATAGTTATTCGGCTAAGACCATTAGGTGATTCAACAATATTATATAAGGCTTTTGGCAAAAAGAAGACATCTTCTACTTTACTTAAATACTTTAGATTGAAATCCAAATCTTCTCCATATCTTATTTTTTTATTAAACTTTAAATCATTTTCTTTAATTATTGTACTATCATACATTTTACAATATGGGGTATTTAAAAAATTACTTAAATTTCCATAGTTATTGATAGTATCAATGTAAGATAATTTTTGTGGTGTAGGCATAACTTTTTTTTGGTTTTGAATATAGCCTGATATAATAAAATACTCAGAGTATTTAACAAAGCTCTCAACATAGTCTTTTGAAAGATAATCATCAGCATCTACAAATAAGATTTTCTTTCCCTTTGAAATACTTATACCTATATTTCTTGCTTCAGAAACACCATTATTTTTAGTCTTAAGATATTTTATTCTTCTATCATTCCTAGAAAATTCTATGCATATCTGTTCGCTCAAATCTGTCGATCCATCGTTAACTAGGATAATTTCTAAATTTGAATAACTCTGGTTTAAAATTGTTTCTATACATTTACTTAAATAATCTTGTTTATTATAAATAGGTACAATAACTGAAATTAACATCTGTTCTCCTTAGTAAAAAAAATCTAATATTCTATTATATTCAAATATTGGTTTAACAAGATAAGAAAAACCTAAATCTCCAAAAAAAACATAGAAGAACATAAATAGAGAAAATAAAAAACTAATATAAACAATATTTTTTATTAATACACTTTTTGTAAAAATATATCCAACAGACTGAAAATTGGCTACATTAGCATAGAATATAATTAATAAATTACGTACAAATCTAAAAAAAGTCGAATTATAATAATATAATGGAATGAATAATAATGAAAAGAAAATTACTTGAGTAAATAAACCATTATATTTATTAACTCTGCTTCTATTAAAAACAGATTTTTTTTCTTGATTAAACCATAATGTAATAAAAACTAAAATACAATGAAGTACTATAAAGACACCAACCTTAAATATGCCTAATCGATTACTTGAGTCTTCAAGATATAGTGAAATTTTCGACTGAGTAAAAAAAACCATGATATGTGAAAAAAACCAAGGAAATATAAATATAAATACTACATCAAATAGAAGCATGTATTTTTTTATAAACTCAAAGTTAACCCAAGGGAGTATAGCAAGAATAATATAAAATAAAGCAGATTCATGGAAACCAAAAGCAATAACACAAAGAATTAAATACTTGATCGTTTTTGCTATTTCTTTTTCTCTCAGATATTTAATTGCATATATTATAATTGCCATAGCTATAAAATTACGCTTTTGTATCACTAAGTCTGTAAAAGGATAGATAAACAGTAAGGCATGTACAAAATTAATATTTTTTGTATATCTTTTTATTGAGATATGCAATAAAACCAGCGCAAAAAAACTTATTATAGCATTAGCTGACACAAAGTCTAATCTTAACAGGCTAAAAAGAAACATCAAATTTTGATATAGTCCCCCATTCATCAAAGAAAGATCTATACCGCCTTTATTTCCATAAGTTTGATACAGATTTAAATAATCGTTCATATCTGCACCAGCATAATTAAACCCTATAAGGATATACTGCCATAAAAAAATTATTCCTGATAGAAAATAAGATCTTTTGAAATATAGTCCTAATAATATTAATAGAACTGTTATTGTCATTCCAATATATATCATTTCATTAATGCCCTTTTTATTTTTATATATAGATTTTTTGTTCTGAGTTTAAAATAATGAAAATTAGGGTTCCATTTTTTCTCTAAAATAAAACCTTCTTTCTTTGTGACATCTTGGGTTATATCTTCGAAGGCGTTTGGTATTATTTTATAATAATCTCTGTTTCTTCGTTTTACTTGCATTTTTCTACTCTGTAAATGAATATACATAAATTCTTCATTGACAAGCAAACCATCTCTTAAAGAAATGTTCCAAATTTGTCCATCTTTATAAACAAAAATTGTATTTTTCTTACTAAAAATTTCATATCCCTTTTTTTCAAAATTATAGTTTGTTAGTTTAAAGTGAGAAGACTTAGTATATATATTTGCTTCTACCTCAGACATATAAATTCTTCTCTTTTCTTCTAAAAATATATTATTTATACTTTTATTAAATTCTTCATCGAATGAAAAGTTTTTCTCTTGAGAATATACTTTTTTAAATAATATTTCGTCATTTAATTTTTCCATAAACAAACGGTTTAATGTCGGGGTATTTCTGATAAGAGTACAATGTCCTAAAAAAAATATTTTATCATATTTCAATTTTATAGGGTCTTCAACAAATCGATTGATATTGCCAAAAATTATATCTGTATCACAATATCCCCAGTATTGATAATCTTTAGTATATTCTTCGAATAAATATCCGTATGCTGGTTTAAAATCACATAATTTATATGGCTTAGCCAGATCTATTGTGAATTCAAACTTATTTTGAAACATTTTTTTTAAGTCGTCAAAAGTCATATAAATTACTCTTACATTTTGAGGATAATCAAAGCTTCTTCTATCATCAGTAAAAATAATCCAATTTATATCTTTATTTTTTTTACAAGAATCAAGAAATAATTGAAAATAGTTATTAAACCTTCCGAAATAAGGTATTAAAAACACTGCCTTTTTCATTTTTTATCCTCCATAATTTAGTTACAGTTTCTACTAATATAAAAATAGGCTTACTCTTTTTATTTATTAATAAAAAATAAAATACTTTCCATGAGTTTGATATATATTTTATATTACCAGCAAATTTTTCATATTCTTTACTGTTAAATTGATCCTCAACAATATAAGTTATATTTTTTATTTTTTCAGTTCTATTTAAAGTACTGTTACATATCATGTAAATAAAAGGAAAAATAGATAGTATTTTTCTATTTTTTAAAGCCTCCTGATATTTTTTATCAAAATCATTTCTTATTAAAAAGTTTTCAATCTCAGCTATTAATTGCTTTTTTCTTTCATAACTTTGTATATTGAATTTTTTTGTTAAGGATATGTCATTAGTTTTATTATAATGATAATACGTGGAGGAAGTGTATTTTACGCGACGTGCATTTATTAGATTCATAATATTAAAGAGTAAATCTTCTGTTCCAATTTTTTTTGTATCAACAAATTTATTCTCCAGCAAATCTTTTTTGTATAATTTTCCCCATACAGTCGAATAAATATCTATTTCTGAGGGATTTTTTAGTTCCTCTTCCACAGGACCTACTAATCGACGATAAAATTCTTTATACTCGTAATCGCTAAAAGTTAATACATCCTTTGTAAATAACTTTCTTTTATAAGATTTATCTCTATATTCTCTGACATAAGGAAAAATTATCAAATCAGAATTATTTTCTTTTTGTTCTTTTACCAACACTTCGCAACAGTTATCATCTAACCAATCATCTCCATCAACAAACAATACTAAATCCCCTGTAATATGCTGGATTCCTGTATTCCTAGCACCTGACAAACCTTGATTTTTTTGATTAATTAACTTTATTCTGTTATCTTTAGCCGCATAACTTCTACATATAGATGGACTTTTATCCGTAGATCCATCATTTACGATAATTATTTCAATGTTTTTATATGTTTGACTTACTAAACTTTCCAAACATTTTGCTATAAATTTTTCAATATTATATACAGGAATAATAATACTGACGAGAGGACTTATATTCATGTAATCAATGCTTTCTCCTTTTATTAATTCCTTTAACAAGCTTATTTCGGAATATAATTTATTGAGTCTTTATAAATTTTTTTCATTACTTTATTAACATTTTCTTGGCTATATTTATTTGCTAGTATTTTGCAATATGCAGACATCTCATTTTTTTTATCTTGATTTAAATTAATCCACTTATTAATAGCATTTTTAACTGACATAAAATCTACTGGATCTAAAATTGTAAAGCCTGTTTTACCATTCTCTGTATAATCTTTTATTCCACCAACATATGAAGAAATTAGAGGGATCCCTGCTGCCATGGCTTCTAAACCAGCTAAACCAAGCCCTTCTCTTTTGGATAGGAATAAAGAGATATCCGATATTGCAAAATACTTAGATAACTCCGTTGTATATCCTGTAAAAATAACTCGGTTAGCTACGCCAAGTTTTTCTGCTTCATATACTAAACTTCTCTTTAATTCTCCTGAGCCACAAATAATATAATAAACTGATTTATTCAAATGTGCTAAAGCTTTAATTCCAGTAATATGATTTTTTAAATCTCTAAGTTCTCCTACAGAAATCATTACAGTAGAATCTTTCCCAATTCCTAATTCTTGCTTAACTTTATTTTTGTCTAAAGTTATCAAATTAAACTTACTTTTCTGTACACCTACTCCTGGAATTTGTAATGTTTTTTTAGCACTAAATTTTTTAGCAATAGATGTATCTTCATTATTGATGGTTATTAATACATCAGTATATTTTGATAAATATTTTTCAATAGGGTAAAATAGCAACCAATCTCTTATTGGTCCTCCTTTATAAAAATGAAATCCGTGAGCTGTGTAGATTATTTTAGTTTTTGTATTTTTAAAAGCTAGTCGAGTCAAGACCCCTCCAATTGGTGAATGGCAGTGTACTAATGTATAATTATTTTTAGAAAGTGTTTTTAATTTTTTATAGCATTCCCTATCGACTTTAATGCTGCCTACACCTCTTGGAAAATCAACTTGAAAACAATTAACATTTAATTTATTTAGTCTAACTTTTAGCTGACTCAAGGTTTTTTCATCTATTGTCCCAGGGTTTAAAAAATTAGTTGCAACATCTACCTGATATCCTAATTCTTGTAGGATTGAAATATTATTCATATTAAATTGCTCTATCATTGATGCAACTGAAGCAACAATTAAAGCTTTCTTCATTTATATTTCCCCCTACTTTTCCTCTTTCTCATACACTAAATTCCCAAATGCCTTATTTGTCAATCGTCCAACTTTCCCCGGTACATACCCAAGCAAACATATCGCCCAGTTCATCCAAGAAAAGAGGTATATCTTTTTCCCATTAGCTTGTGCAATATCACGAACCATATGGCTTGTACGAACATACTGATCATTCTGTGGAAAAAATACACCACTATCCTGATCATCTATTCGTTCTTTAACGAATTCAGACAGTTTTTCAATATGCAGCATGGAACGTTCATTCTTTACATCTGGGAAGATGGGCAGCTTATTAGCCAACTTCACCAACTGCTGATAATTCCCTTTACTTCCTGGTCCATAGATCATTGGCGGACGTAAGATAGCAATGTGGAAGGTAGCATCATTCAATGGTTGCAAACCAATCTCCGCTTGCAGTTTGCTGTCTCCATAGAAATTAGATGGATTTGGTTTCGTTTCAGGTGTGATGACACGCTTTTTATTGATACTCGTTTCCTCTCCATAGATAATGATCGAACTCATATAAATGAATTGTCCGTTCTTTCCTGATAGATCTTGTTTATATTTTTTTGCTGTCTCAATTGCAAGGTCTCGATTGACCGCATAATAGAGTTGCTTTGTTTCTTCGCTTACTTTCGATACATCTGCGTGCGCGATACCTGCTACATGAAAAACCGTATCATACTCCGAAAAGTCATGTTCTCGCCACACGTCACCTCGTACACTTAGTGTGTCGATTTGATACTCGTCTTGAAATTGTGTCATCCATTTTTTGAAGGATGTACCGATATAGCTGTTTGCACCAGTAATCAGGATCTTTTTCATTTTGCATCCTCCTTTTTCACCGAACCAGTTCCGCCTTCGACAACGCCGTCGATTTTAAAGACGGAGATTATGGTTCCAAAAAAGCATTTTAGATCCATCCATGGCGTGATATTTGCTGTGTACTGTCCATCTAAACGTGCTTTGTAGTCGATCTCTAATTCATCTCGTCCACTGATCTGTGCGAGCCCTGTTAGTCCTGGACGGATATCATTTGCATGGTACTTGTCTCGTTCTTCAATCAAATCATATTGGTTCCATAGTGCTGGACGTGGTCCGATGACTGCCATGTCCCCTTTTAATATATTAAATAATTGCGGTAGTTCATCCAGACTTGTTTTTCTAAGGAATTTTCCTACTCGTGTAATAAAAAAGTCAGGATTTGATAACAAATGAGTTGGTGTCTCTTGAGGCGTATCTACTTTCATCGTTCGGAATTTATAGATATAAAAATGGGATTTGTTTTTTCCTACCCGTTTTTGTTTGAAGATGACTGGACCTTTTGAATCGATTTTGATAGCTATACATAGAATCAAAAGGATCGGTGATAATACGATGATACCAACTAAAGATAATAAAAAATCTATCCCTCTTTTTAAACCGTCTTTATACACTTTACTCCCCCTACTTATTTGAAGCATTTGCAAAAGTGACAATATCTTTAGCCAATTGTTCATCGTCTTGCGGCAGGCTCTTGACAAAATCCATCACTTTTTGTATTGAGTAGCCTTTGATGTTTCCTACAAAGATTTTCTCATAAACTGCTTCATCATTTCTTTCCTTATCCAACAATAGTTCTTCATATAGTTTTTCCCCTGGACGGATACCTGTTTCAATGATTTCGATTTCGTCTTCGCTATACCCGCTCAATCGGATCATGTTTTTCGCTAGGTCTACAATCTTCACTGGTTCACTCATATCTAGAATAAAAATTTCGCCACCTTTTGCTAATGCGCCAGATTGAATAACTAAACGACTAGCTTCAGGAATCGTCATAAAGTATCGAGTCATACGAAAGTCTGTTACAGTGATTGGACCACCTTGAGCAATTTGTTCTCTGAATACTGGAATCACACTACCTCGAGAACCAAGGACATTCCCAAATCTGACAGCTGAGAATTTCGTACAGCCTTCTTCATTCAATCCAGTCACGATCATTTCAGCGATTCGTTTTGTTGAACCCATGACATTTGGAGGATTGTTAGCTTTATCTGTCGATACCATGACGAAGTTTTTCACTTTTGCTGCTTTAGCTGCTTCTGCTACATTTTTTGTACCGAAAATATTGTTTTTGACTGCTTCTTTTGGATTATATTCCATCAGTGGTACATGTTTATGAGCAGCTGCATGGTAGACGATATCTGGATGATATTGTTCCATGATCTCATTGATTTTCTCGCGATCTTGGATATCTGCGATGATCGGTACGATTTCTGTAGGACAATTTTGATGATGCGTGCGTAACTCACGGTCAATCAAGTAGATCGAGTTCTCCCCATGTCCTAAAAGCAATAGCTTTGCAGGATTGAATTGAATGATTTGCCGACAGATTTCTGAACCGATCGATCCTCCTGCGCCGGTGACAAGAATGACTTTGTCTGTGATCTGATCTTTGATGGATTCAATATCCAGCTTTACCTCATCTCTTCCCAGTAAATCCACTACGTCAATTGTTTTTAATTTTGATACGCTAATTTTTCCTGAAGCAAGTTCTTCTATAGAAGGCATCGTGTTGACTTTCACACGAGCGGATTCGACTAACTCGAAGATTCTTCGTAATTTTTTTCTTGATAAGGAAGGGATAGCGATCGTTACCATTTGAATGTCATATTTTTCAATCAATACCGGAATATCTTTTAATGCACCTAATACTTTTTTTCCTGAAAGATACGTATTTCTTTTATTTGGATCATCATCTACAAACCCGACAACGTGGATATCTTGAGCCGTTTTGGATCCAAGAAAGCTGTTGTATAAAATACGCCCGCCTTCGCCAGCACCAACGATCAAGGTATTTTTAGCAGAATCTGCTGATACATATCTCATATTTTTTGTTTCGATGTAGATACGCCAGATCAATCGGCTACCGATGATCAATAAGAGCGAAAGCAGATAAGCAAAGATAACTAACCGTAAACTGTATCGCCGATTAATAAACAGCAGTATGAGGATACTTGAGGCAGCACTTGCAGATAGTGAACTAAAAATTGCAATGATCTCTCTTAAATTTGTATAGCGATTGATCCGAGTGAAAACTTTGAATAAACTACCATAAAATAAATAAAAACCAATCGACAAACCGATAGAGATTAAAATAAGATCCATTGGTATAGATACAAACGGCTTCATGAATTTAGCTGCTGCAATATTTGCAGCGATTAATAACAAGCTGTCCACAACAACCAATGTGGCAATTTTTCTTCTTCTTGTTAATATAAACACTTTTTAACTCCCCCTAAAATAAACCAAACTTCTTCTTTTTTACCTCTTCATAGACTGGATAACTGATTTCATCCCCGTTGATCAGATCCTTTGCGACTTGTTTCATCTGTACTACTTTTTCCTTACCAAAGTCCTTGGCAATCTGCTCATAGCACTCTTTTAAGTAAAAGGTGCGCTTAGAGACTCCGTGTGCATCAGAAGCAGCCATCTGCACGAGATTATGTTTGACCATCGTTTTGGCTGTTTTCTGGATGTCTTTGCCAAATACCCCAACATAACTTGGCGCAGTAAGTTGGGCCAAACACCCCATATCTAGGAACGGAAGCAAATGATTCGGGTCTTCGCGAAAATGCGCGTTGCGTTCTGGATGGACGATCACTGGTGTCTTTCCTAGTTCTAACAACTCAAAAAAAAGCCGTTCTGCATATAACGGCACTTCCAGTGTCGGAAATTCGATCAGAAGATATGTATCATCTAAATCTGTAAATAAAATTTCATCTCGGTGGATGTCTTCGATGAGCGTTCCGGTAATACGTACTTCTTGTCCTTCCAATAACGTCAAAGGCAACTGTCTTTTCTCTAATTCGGCTTGTAACGAAGCGACTAGAGAAATGACTTGTGATTTTTCATTGCTGTATTTTCCATTATTGTGGTGTGGTGTGCATAAAATATGAGTGATGCCTTGCTGAATCGCTTTTTCAGCCATTGCAATACTTGCTTCTAAGTTTTCTGCCCCGTCATCGATTCCTGGTAGGATATGGCAATGTAGATCGATCATTTCTCTTGTCTCCTCTCTTCTTATTCCTTAATTTCCGTAGTAATAACCAGCATCTTTGCTATGTTCTGCTCCGTTGTACACAACACCTAAGACTCGTGCTTGTACCATCTCTAGCAGTTCTTTTGCTTTAGACAAGGATTCTTTACGTGATGTATTTTCACGTACGACCAATAAAGTGCCATCCGTTTTTGAAGACATGATCTGTGCATCTGTTACGGCTACTACTGGTGGCATATCGAATATCACCACGTCTGGATAGGCTACAATTAACTAGACAGAAAAATTAAGGTGTGTAGACTAGAAGAAAACATACCAGGAGGAATTTTTATGTCTAAGAGAACACGAAGAACTTTTTCACAAGAATTCAAGCAACAAATCGTCAATCTTTACTTAGCTGGAAAGCCACGTGTAGAAATCATTCGAGAATATGAACTAACGGCTTCAGCATTTGACAAATGGGTAAAGCAATCTAAAACGAGTGGTTCATTCAAAGAAAAAGATAATCTTACGCCTGAACAAAAAGAATTGTTAGAACTACGTAAAAGAAACCAGCAATTAGAAATGGAAAATGATATTTTAAAGCAAGCAGCGCTGATATTCGGACGAAGAGACAAGTAATCGATGCGAATAAGCATCTTTACCCTATATCAGCGATGTGCAGAATATTAGGTCTATCACGTCAGTCCTATTATTATCAATCAAAACCAAAGAAAGACGAATCAGAACTTGAAGAAGTAGTCGCTGAAGAATTTATCCGCAGCCGAAAGGCCTACGGCTCAAGAAAAATAAAAAAAGCCTTATCAAAACGAGGCATTCAGATCAGCCGACGAAAAATTAGTAGAATCATGAAAAATAGAGGATTAAAATCGAGCTATACTGTTGCTTATTTTAAAGTACATCATTCTACTTGCAATGAAGCCAAAACGACAAACGTATTGAATCGTAAATTCTTAAGAGACAACCCATTAGAAGCGATCGTAACAGACTTGACTTATGTACGAGTCGGGAAAAAATGGAATTATGTCTGTTTCATTTTGGATCTGTTCAATCGAGAAATTCTCGGCTATTCTTGTGGAGAACATAAAGATGCCGTTCTAGTAAAAAAAGCATTTAGCCGTATCAAACAACCTCTGACAGAGGTTGAGATTTTTCATACTGATCGTGGAAAAGAGTTTGATAACCAAGCTATTGATGAATTATTAACAACTTTTGACATCAATCGATCATTGAGTCATAAAGGCTGTCCTTTTGATAATGCCGTAGCTGAATCAACTTATAAGTCGTTGAAAGTAGAATTTGTCTATCAATACACATTTGAAACCTTACAACAATTGGATTTGGAGTTATTTGACTATGTCAATTGGTGGAACCACCTTCGGTTGCACGGTACACTTGGCTACGAGACACCGGTTGGTTACCGTAACCAGAGATTGGCGCAGCGAATCCTTGATAATGAGCTCGGATGTGCTAACGCTAGCGAGGCAGTCTAACTTTAACTGTTAGCTCCTGCCGAAGATCGTCACATCCGAGGAGGCTCATTGTCAAGGACAATCGGAATAGCATACGGAAAGAAGTTCTACACCTTATAAAATTTGTCAAAAAAACTGTTGCCATTCCACGTCAAATAACTGTCTTGCTTCGGCTAGAATCTGATCCATTCTTGGCGAGCTTAACAATTCTGATGGGTTGGGTGGCTTAGGTCCACTAGGCAAAATTGACAAGTTCTCGACTGGCGTTCGTTGGATCACATCTGCTACACTTCCTGATGAACTAAGTGCTGTACTTAATCCACTTGCATTGTTTAGCTGGAATGTTTTATAGACGACAGGTTTACGTAAATCTGCATCGACTAGTAGAACCCGTTGACCGGATTTAGCAAAAACGACTGCAATGTTTGCTGCAGTGGTGGATTTCCCTTCTCCAGGACCTGATGAAGTCACGACAATCGTTTTGATTTGCTGACCAGCTGCGGAGGCAAACTGGATATTCGTCCGGATCGTACGATATTGTTCGGCGATTGGTGAAGATGGGTTTGTTAATGTGATCAAACTGACTGCATGAGTTTGTGTTGCTTTTTGTTTCTGTGTTCGTGCCATTTTTCTTCCTCCTAGACTCTTGAGCGGCTTCTGCGTGATGGGGCTGTTTTATCGTTTGTAGCTTTTGGTCGTGCAGGAGCTGTTCCTTTTTTACGGATACCAGCGTTCAATTCTTTCGCTGACATTTCTGGAACTGTTCCTAAGATTGGGAATCCTAATGTATCCGTCACATATTTTTCATCTTTCACTGTCCGATCAAGTAATTCGAATAAGAATGCCAGACCTACGCCTACCATCATTCCTAACACTAAGCCAATCACTAGATTCAATTTATTATTTGGCGAAACAGGTGTCGTATTGGCAACTGCACCTGAAATAATCGAGATTTTATCGACATTCATCACGTCTTCTGCGTTTTCTTGAAAAACTTGTGAAGTTGTATTAGCGATCTGTTGAGCAGTCACTGCATTCGTGCTTATTGCCTGGATCGAGAACATTTGTGAATTTTCTGACTGATTGACGGAGATCGCATCTTTGATTTGTCCAGCGGTCATTTTCACATTGTCTTCTGTTTCTAAACGATCTTTGACTTCATTTAGCACTAGATCACTAATGATCATATCTTTATACGTATTGATCATTTGCAGGTTCGTATTGACATCATTGACATTTGCTGTGTCTGATTGTGGCAGTGTCACGATCAATTGTGCTTGTGAACTGTATTTTGGTGTCAAGATGAAAAATGTTACGATTCCTGAGATGGCCAAGCCAGCAAACATTGAGATGATGATTGTTACCAAGTGTTTGCGTAATGTTTCAAAAATTTCTTTCAAGCTGATTGTCTCTTCCATTTTTTCTCCACTTTCCTATTTATTCTCTAGATTCATTTGATCTTTTAATTCTTTTTTCACACGATCAAGTTCTTGATCACTGACTTTTTGATAGGAGATATTATCTTGCATGAAGCCCTCTCCTTGCAGCTGATCTTGCTTGATCGTACCAAATGCCTCCCGATAATCTAAAGCGATTTTTTTCATTTCATCAAAGCTCATGTCTGTTTTCATATTCGACTCTAGAGCATTCAAAACGGATTGATAGTTGCTGACACCATTTAGACTCAATACTTTTTTTGCTACGCCTTCTACGATCTTTCTTTGACGCTCTTGTCTACCATAGTCACCATTGGGATCTTCATAACGCATACGAGAATAAGATAATGCCTGATCCCCGTTCAATGTGATTTTACCGATTGGAAAGTCATAGCCATCTTGTGAGAAAGTGAGGTCATTATTGACTTCGATACCACCAACTGCATCAACGAGTTCCTTTAGCCCTTTCATATTGATAGAGACATAGTGATCGATTGGGATGTCTACATATTTTTGTACGGTATCCATCGCCATGGCAGCTCCGCCGAATGCGTAAGCGTGGTTGATCTTGTCTTTTGTGTCACGACC
This sequence comes from Enterococcus sp. FSL R5-0957, assembly GCF_038008005.1. Taxonomy (NCBI): domain Bacteria; kingdom Bacillati; phylum Bacillota; class Bacilli; order Lactobacillales; family Enterococcaceae; genus Enterococcus; species Enterococcus sp. FSL R5-0957. Next base: position 868,364 of record NZ_JBBOYG010000001.1, on the reverse strand, counting down.
TACGATGTCGACATACGTATCTCGAGGAATGCTGACGATCGTTGTCTGTTTGTCTTCAGGACTGACTGTGGCAACCATCATCGTATCTGATCTTCCTTGATCGACCCGACCTAAATCTCCAGTATCAATCCCCATCAATAGAACAGAGAAAGATTCTTGTTTGTCCAGATCAACTGGTTTCGTTCGTTCTCCTTGGGTTCGTTCCACTGATTCGTAAGTTTTCTCAATAGAATGTGAGAGATCCAGATATAATTTTGCTCCTACTCCTACAATTGCTAATACTAATACGATAAGAACTGCTAAAATAATCAGAAATATTTTTTTCCCTCTTGATTTTCTTCTTCGTCTTGCCATAGTTTCCTCCGTTTGCTAACCTTGCTTGAATCAACGTTTTAACTGTCAATAGCTTATATTGCTATAGCCCATTTGCTCAGCAACAGTTTGTGCTTTTGTTGCGTATGCTGCGCTTATTTTTTCATTCCGGATCTGCTCTATTTGACTGAGCGCCGTCAAATATTGATCGTAAGTAGCGGTGGCAGTCACTTGACCATCCTTTAACATCGTATCGAATAACTGATCTAGTTGCGTGACTTGCGCGATCTGAGTATCAGCGAATCCTAGATATTGCATAACAACCGTTTTCCAAGGACTATCTTTAAAAAAGCTCATATTTTCACGTACACGAGCGACATCTGCACTGGTCACCTTTTCTTTGATGACGACATCGTCTACAGCTTGCTGCCAGTTTGATACATTTTTAGTAAATAAATCGTTGACAGCTGTCTGGATCTTCAGTTTTGATTCTGCACTATCTAACTGTGTCACGATTGCTTTCTTCTCATCTTGGATTGCAACAGCTTCTTTAGGCAATTCTGATTCTTTGATGTCGTAATCATCTGCTGAAAGTTTGACAGAGGATAGCTTATTGGACAAACTTGTGATTGTTTCTTCTGTTATTTCAGGGTTTAAAAAAATTTTTTCTTTTGTACTATACAGCTTGTCTACTTCTTTTGATAAAGAAGTCAAGGTGTCTTTTTGATTGGTGATGGCAGATTCTGCATAATTGATCCGTTGCTGATGTTGCTGCTGATTATTGATGTGGTATCCAAACAAACAGATCGCAATAGCACCTGCACCTACCGCCACAGCAGTCAATGACTTGACGAATGGCTTTTCCATAGATTCACTCCTAAGTATTGATGATAGATAAATTAAGATATAATTCACTTACATAAAAATGACAGCTTTTTATTTAAAAAAACATAATTAAACTAATATATTCACAGAAATATTTGTAAACAAGTTTTCCCTATATAATCATACCACAAACTGTTTTCTTGACTAGGGCAATTTACGATTAAAAAGTAAATAAAACATTAATAAGATAACAATTAATCGATTTCATTTTTATTTCCTTAATTTTCATAGGTATTTTTAAAAGTTACACAAAAAATAAAATAACAAAAAAATTAACATTGAATTAATAATAGTTATTTATATTTATAACAAATAAACCAGAGAAACAGCCTATTTTTTGCCTGTTCTCTGGTTTATTTACATATTAGAAATTATTTTGTGATGATTTGATCCAAACTTGCTAGTGACAAAGCCATGGCAGCAATTTGACTTAATTGCGTTAATCGGTTCTTACGTACTGCTGGTTCTTCTGCCATGACCATCGTCTGATCAAAATAATTTTCGATCAGTGGGCGAAGGCTTACAAGCTGATCATAATTTTCGTTGATCGTTTGGTCAGCAAAGCTTGTTTTCATTGCCTCTACTGCTTTGTGCAGTTCTTTCTCCGCTTCGTTTTCGAACAGTTCAGGGTCTACTTCTGATTGTTTTTCAAGCTCCGCTTTTTTCGCTAAGTTCACGACACGTGTCAAAGCTTCCATCGATGGTTTGAAGTCTTCATCTGCAAGATGCTGCTTGAACAATTGTGCTGCTGCAAATACTTTTGTCAGATCTTTTTGTTCTGCGTTCAAAACAGCTTCGATGACATCATGACGAATATTCTTCGTTGTCAATAATTGGCGCAGACGGCCTTTGATAAAGTCGATCACCTGTTGTTGTCCCGCTGACAAGCCAATGCCAAAACGATCCGCATCTTTACTGATAACTTCACTAATCGTTTCTTGCAGAACAGACAAAGGAAAGGCCCATTTTTTCGATTCGATGATTCGAACGACACCATATGCTTGACGGCGCAAAGCATATGGATCGTTTGAGCCACTTGGGATCATCCCAACTGCAAAGAAAGAAAAGATACTATCTAATTTATCAGCAATCGCTAAAACAGAACCTACTGTAGTCTCAGGTAGATCTCCTTCACTGGATATAGGCATGTAATGTTCACGGATTGCTGTTGCTACGGCTGGTTTCTCGCCTTTAAGCAGAGCATATTTTTCTCCCATGATCCCTTGTAGTTCAGGGAATTCTCCTACCATGTTGGTTACTAGATCAAATTTATAGATTTCAGCAGCGCGTTGCAGATCCATCAATTCTTCCTCAGATAGTCCTACTTGTTCGCCTATGATGCGAGCGATGACTTGTACCCGTTGCATTTTCTCGTAGATGCTACCGATTTTTTCATGGAAAGTAACAGTTTTTAATTTTTCAACGTATTGGTCGATTGAAGCTTTCTTGTCTTCATTATAAAAGAATTCCGCATCTTCTAAACGAGCAGTCAATACTTTTTGATTGCCTCGTACCACATTTTCCAATTTTACCCGATCGCCATTACGAGCAGAAATAAAATGAGGAAGCAACATACCTTGATCGTTCCGTACTTCGAAATAACGTTGATGTTCTTTCATAGAAGTGACTAGTACTTCTTCAGGAACAGAAAGATATTTTTCCTCGAAGTCGCCAGAAAAGACAGTTGGATATTCGACTAGATTGTTGACTTCTTCTAGTAAATCTTCGTCTAGATCAATGATCCAGTGATTTTTTTCTGCTAATTCGTTTGCTTGTGTGATGATCATTTCTTTTCTTTTTTGTGGTGAAGCAATAACAAATTGTTCATTTAATTTTTCTTCGTATTCTTTTGCATGTGTAAATGTCACATCTTCGCCTAAAAAACGATGACCTCTTGAAGCTCTGTCTGTTTTGATATCCAAGATCTCAAACGGGATTACTTCGTCATCTAACAATGCCACGATCCAGTGAATAGGGCGGATATATTCAAAATCGTATTCTGCCCAATGCATCGTTACTGGGAAAGTGAGGCTTTTAATGACATCTGCTAAACCTGTCAATACTTCTTTTGCTTCTTTGCCGTGAGTGTATTTCGTTACATAGACATATTCCACGCCTTTTAATTCTCTAAAAGTGATAGCATCTGTCGTCAGACCTTGTCCGCGGACAAATCCTTCAGCTGCTTTCGTCCAGTTTCCATCTGCGTCCAAAGCAATTTTTTTGGCTGGTCCTTTGACTTCTTCTTCGCTGTCTGCTTGACGTTCTGGAATGTTTGTTACTTTGATTGCTAAGCGGCGCGGTGTAGAAAACGTTTCGATCGTATCATAAGTCAATTGGTTTTCATCTAAAAATTTTGCTGTTTTTTCTTCTAATTGTTTCATGCTTGGTGTGACTACATGAGCAGGCATTTCTTCCAGCCCGATTTCAAGTAATAAGTCTTTTACCATCTTATTCAGCCTCCTTCACGTTTTCTGGATTTGCTGTGTTTTTATTCAATAAAGGGAATCCTAATTTTTCGCGTTCTGCCACAAAGATTTTGGCTACAGCACGAGCCATGTTGCGGATGCGGGAAAGATAACCTGCACGCTCTGTTACGGATACTGCACCTCGGGCATCTAATAAGTTGAATGTATGGCTGCATTTCAAAATATAATCATACGCTGGATGAACAAGATTTTCATCGATACAGCGTTTAGCTTCTTTTTCAAAACGATCAAAGTTACTTAGTAGCAAGTCTTGGTCGCTTACTTCAAAAGAATATTTGGAATGTTCATATTCTGGTTGTTTGAAGATCTCGCCATATTTCACGCCATCAGCCCATTCCAAGTCATAGACACTTTCAACTTCTTGAATATATGAAGCAAGACGTTCTAGTCCATAAGTGATCTCAGAAGTAACTGGTTTACAAGGTAGTCCTCCGACTTGCTGGAAGTACGTGAATTGTGTGATCTCCATCCCATCAAGCCATACTTCCCAACCCACACCGGCACACCCCATCGATGGGTTCTCCCAGTTGTCTTCAACAAAACGAATATCGTGTTCTAATGGATCAATTCCTAAAAGACGCAAGCTTTCTAAATAAAGCTCTTGGATATTTTCAGGTGAAGGTTTCATTACGACTTGAAATTGATGATGCTGATACAAACGGTTTGGGTTTTCTCCATAACGCCCGTCAGCTGGTCGGCGGGATGGCTCTACATAAGCAGCATTCCATGGTTCCGGTCCGATTGCCCGTAAGAATGTATATGGGCTCATCGTACCTGCTCCTTTTTCTGTATCATAAGCTTGCATCAGCATGCAGCCGTTTGATGACCAAAATTTTTGTAATGTTAAAATCATATCTTGGACGGTCAATTTTTTACTCATCTGTTTTGCCCCTTTCAATTTTTAAGCGTTGCTGTCAATAAGAATACAGGAAAGAAAACGACAAAAAGTCCCTATGTCTGATTACAGACATAGGGACGAATAATTTCGCGGTTCCACCCTACTTCCGAATAAAGATTCGGCAGCTTCATTTATCGTACTCGCAAGTGCCTCTTCAAAAATCGTTTGGGTCCGGCTTCCACTCTCCCGAACTCGCTAAACCACGTGTTTTTTACTGATCTTGGTCAATGTACGTATTCATTTTGCAGTTTTCTTGTTTGTATAATAGATCCTCTCAGTGAACGATCTATTTAATCTACGGTTAATAATAGACGGAAGTCCCTGTATTTGTCAAATAGTTTTGATTTTTTTGTTGTATCTTTCATTTATTCTTCTTTTTCAGGTATCTCTTTTTCAGGCATATTTTTCTCTGGCGTCTTTAATACGTGTGCCCAAGACTTCATTTGATCAATGAACTTTTTGCTTTTTAGATGAATACCGACATATTCATCATACAACTGGTCAATGAGGTCACGGATTGCCTGCTTCGTTTCTTCTTTCAAGTGGATTCCACTGATCTTATCATAAGAAATAGCCGAAAACATTCGAACGAAATAAACAGCGCGAGGATCTGCATGATAACGGTGTTCGTCCATTGGCCAGTGTTTCTCGCATATCACACCGCCATATTTGGAAGAATAGTCAAATTTTCCTTTTGTTTCCCCGCATACGACACAGTGCGTCCAAATTGGCGCGATTCCGAAGCGTTGCAGTATTTGAACTTCAAAGATATTCCTGATGATTTCTGCATCATCTCCTTGGTCCATCCGCTGCAGAGCTTGTTGCGTAAATTGGAATAAGTGCGGGTCATATTGATGATCTTCGATTGCTGCATCTACTAGATTTAGCAAATACGTACCATAACCGCTCAAAAAGATATCTTCTTGGATGTTCCGAAACGCATGGACGTCTTTGACACTGCTTAAAAACGACAAACCTTCACTTCGAAAATTACCGATATAGACTGCTTCGGTAAAGGGGAGCAAAGCCGGAGCTAATGGCTGATTTTGCCGATGGATTCCTTTGATATAAAACATCATTTTGCCAGAAGATTCCGTAAAGATTTTGACTAATTTATCTTTTTCTTTGTAATTACGGCTAGATAAAATCAAGCCTTTCGATTCTGCAAGCTGGCTCATATTCTCCCTCCTAAAAAATAAATCTGGAAAAGCAGATTCTGCCGATCCAGATTATTTATGTTTCGATCTTCCGCCGTTTTTCTCAACGTGCGGATTTTTATCCAGTTTATTTCTATACTTAACCTATAAGAAGTTCAGAATATCAGTATTCATCTTTTCGGTAGCCGAAGTCTTGCAGATAGACTTTTTTGTCTCGCCAGTCTTTTTGGACTTTGACCCAAAGTTCTAGAAATACTTTGTCTCCTAAAAGATTTTCGATATCCTTTCTTGCTTTCGTTCCTACTTGCTTCAGCATTTTTCCGCCTTTGCCGATAATGATTCCTTTTTGGCTATCTCTTTCGACGATGATCGTGGCCTGGATATGGATTTTATCATTCTCGTTTCGTTTCATCGAATCAACAACGACTGCGACAGAATGAGGCACTTCGTCTCGTGTTAAAAACAAGACTTTCTCACGGATCAATTCAGAAACGATGAAGTATTCAGGATGATCAGTCACTTGATCATCTGGAAAATATTGTGGGCCCTCTGGCATTTCACTGACTAATACATCCATTAAGCGTTCGACATTGTTTCCTTCTGTAGCAGAGATCGGAATCACTTGTGCAAAAGGCATCTGCGTCGAATAATCTTCGATGATTCCCAGCAACTCGTCTGGATGGATCTTATCGATTTTATTGATAATCAGATAAACAGGAGAATGCACGTTTTTTAGACGTTCAATAATAAAATCGTCTCCCCGGCCGCGTTTTTGATCAGCACTGATCATAAATAAGACTGCATCCACTTCTTTCAACGCACTGTAAGCTGCTTCTACCATAAAATCTCCTAGACGATGCTTTGGTTTATGGATTCCTGGTGTATCGATAAAAATCAGCTGAGCTTCTGGTGTAGTATATACTCCTTGGATTTTATTTCTAGTTGTCTGTGCCTTGTCACTCATAATGGCAATTTTTTGACCCACGATTCGGTTCAATAATGTGGATTTTCCTACATTCGGGCGGCCGACGATTGCGACAAACCCTGATTTATGTTCTGACATATACGTTCTCCTTTTTAATTAAACAACAAATGATATATTTTAGGGACAAATAAAATCAACCCAATGATGACAGCAAAACAAGCGGTCACTAAAACTGCTCCAGCTGCCATATCTTTGATTTTTTTCCCAATCGGATGAAAATGAAAATCCGTAAACATGTCCACTACATTTTCAAAAACAGTATTGATGATCTCTACTATCCAAACGAGAAAAACAGCTAAAAGCAGCCATAACCACTCTATCCGATCAAGCTGGAAAATCACGCCCATAAATAAAGCAAGGATACCGAACGCAACATGTTTCCTCATATTGCGTTCTTCCTCAAAAACAGTTTTGACTCCTTGGACAGCAAATTCCACAGACATCAGGAAATGTTTGTTTTTCTCTACGTTTTTATCTTTTGAGTCCATAGGCATCCAAGATCTCTTTCTGTAAACCAAACATTTCTTTCTCATCTTCTGGTGTCATATGGTCATACCCGTTGATATGCAAGAATCCATGTACCGCTAAAAAGCCAAGTTCCCGATCATATGAATGGCCGTAAGCTTCTGCTTGTTCAGCAGCACGTTCAATAGAGATCATGATGTCTCCTAGTACACGAGGCAATGGATTCTCTCCATCTTCAAAAATCACTGGGATTTCGTCTTCGCCTTCTTCTTCCAGAGCAAAACTGATGACGTCTGTCGGTGCATCTTTTCCACGGTAATCACGATTGATTACTTGGATTGCCGCATTGTCCATGAAAGTAACAGACATTTCTGTTTCCTCTGGCAGCTTTAAATAAGATGCTGCAAATTGCAGCAAGTCATCGATTTCTTTCATTTTCTCTTCTGAGACTTGGTTTGTTTCATCCATAAAGGTAATATCCATTATACATCGCTTCTTTCTATTCTTCTTGTTCTTCCTTTATCTTCTCAACTTCTGTTTTCATTTTAGGATATTTGATCCGAGAATGGAAGGTGCTACTTAAACCGCTGATCAATGATTTTTCCACTTTTCGGATTTCTTTCAAGGTCAGTCCACTATCGTCTAATTGACCATCGGAAATACGCTCTTCGATAAGATTATGGACAAAACTTTCGATTTTTTCGCTCGTCGGATGATCCATTGCCCGTACTGCAGCCTCACAACTGTCAGCAATATTGACGATCCCTGCTTCGCGACTTTGCGGTTTTGGTCCAGGGTAACGGAATTGCTCTTCTGTTACTTCCGGATTGCGTTCTTTCGCTTTGATGTAGAAATAACGCATTAGCGTGGTTCCATGATGCTGTCTGCAAATATCGATCACCATTTGCGGCATATTATAATCTTCCAATATTTTGGCTCCATCTGTCACATGTCCAAAGATAATATGTTTACTGTCTTCTGGCAATAAGAAATTGTGCGGGTTTTCCGCTCCTGAAGGCAAGTTCTCAACGAAAAAGCTAGCATGTTTGATCTTGCCGATATCATGATAATAGCAAGCTACTCGAGTTAGCAAAGAACGTCCGCCGATTTCTGCTACAGCGTTAGCACTTAGATTAGCTACCATCATACTATGATGATAAGTACCTGGCGCTTCTTCCAGCAACTGTTTCAATAAAGGATGATTTGGATTGCTGAGTTCATTTAATACAATTACACTGTCATCATTGACCATCAATTCAATATATGGGTGTAGACCGATCGTCAGCAAGAATGAGAAGAGTGCACCAGTGAACCCGCAGACAAGCATTAACCAAGTCGTTGCATCACCAAAGCTCATTCCTTGATAGACGATCAAAATGACATCCATCATCACAGGAAAAATAATGACCCACATGGCAGCAGATAATCCTTGTTCTGAGATCCGTTTACGTCTGACAATCGTTGCCATGAGCCCAGAGAAAACATAAGACATCAAGATAATCGTTAGAAAGTTCGTGCCAATCGAATCATAAAAAATGAAAAGTGCAGATACTGCTTGGAAAATACCAGCCATGATCCCTGCTCTTCGATTCAAGAAAAAGCTTAAAACAAGTGGTGCAAAAGCAGCGGGATAAAACAGCGGGATATAAGTAGCTTGTTCCGTTTGGAATAATTGGAAAAATTTCATCAGCACTATGCTGACTGACATAGCTGTCACATAGAAAAGCACGTATTTTGTTCTTTCTCCTGCATTTTGGAATTGAAGTGAATTATAAATCAGTACGCCGATTTGAAGCAAAACAGCTAAAACCATGGCAATTAGCGGAAAAATCGAAGTTGTTTGATTAGTCAGTCCTAGTAATTCCAATTTTTTCATAGCTGAAGCATCGATTTGATTACCTTCACGAACAATGATTTCTCCTTGGAAGATCATCACTGGTTGTACAGCTTCTCGTGCGGATTGTTTCAATTCTTCTGTCTTTTTCTCATTCAATACGTCATTCACTACGATACCTTGATCCACTAAGTAGCGAATCATTTGTTGTTGTGCTGGTGTGACATTCAAATATTGGATTTGCTCTTCTGCTTCTTGTTTAAAAGCTTCCAATTCACTTTCACGAACTTGTTTGCTCATCTGTTCGTCAATGAGCTTCAGACTCTCATCCCTCACAGTATGGATCTCAGTTTCAGTCATTTCAAATATCGTCGAATAAAAATTGTTCGGTAGTTTTTGATAAAACGCAACATTTTCTGCATTCACATTTTCAAAATTTTTCTTCAGCGCGGCGATCCGCTCTTCTGTAGTAGGCTTTGGGATATTTTCATCTTCCTTTGCCTTATCAATCTTTTCGTCATAAGATTTGTTGATGGCATCATTCGTCTTATCGATCAATTCAAATAGTTGCTTGATCCGATTGTTCTGGTCATCTGCAAGATCTTTTTGGTAAGTGTATTCTGGAGTGACTGCTTCTGCTGCCAGTTTTCTTTTTTGTTCGGTTTCTTCCGTGTTCTCGATCGTTTTGTTTGCACGGATACTTTCTTCTGCTACTTGGCCTTCTCTGAAATCATTGGCCTTTTGTTTGACACTACTAAATGTAACGCCGCAGATAATGATAAAAAACAAGAACAGCAGGAAAGGCAATGCTGCCTTTCCAAGTTTTTCTTGTAGTTTCTGCAGTGTTTTATTCAACATGTGCTTATCCTCCTAAGCAAAGCTTATTCTTGATGGAGATCTGCCTTTTCATAAGCTTTGATGATTTCGGCAACTACAGGGTGCCGAACAACGTCACTTGCTTCAAAATTAACAAAATCGATTTTCTTGATTTGCTTTAATGTTCGTTCTGCATGAACAAGACCACTTGTTGTCCCTCGAGACAGATCAATCTGACTCGTATCTCCATTGACAATCATTTTTGATTGATAACCAAGACGTGTCAGGAACATTTTCATCTGAGCAACTGTCGTGTTCTGTGCTTCATCCAAAATAACGAATGCATCATCCAATGTCCGCCCCCGCATGTAAGCTAAAGGAGCAATTTCGATCACGCCTCGTTCCATCAATCGGTTCGTATGATCTAATCCAAAAATTTGGTATAAAGCATCATAAACAGGACGCAGATAAGGATCTACTTTTTCTTTTAGATCCCCGGGAAGAAAGCCTAGATTTTCCCCTGCTTCCACAGCAGGCCGCGTCAAAATGATTTTTTGCACTTCACCTTTTTTCAAGGCAGCGATTGCTAATACTACTGCAAGAAAAGTTTTTCCTGTCCCGGCTGGTCCTACGCCAAATACGATATCATGTTTGGCTACCGATTCGACATATTTCTTTTGGCCGCTGTTTTTTACCCGTATAGGTTTTCCATTACGGTCTTTGACGATCTCTTCCTCATACATCTCAACAAAATAATCTAATGTGCCTTTTTGCCCCATTTTCAGTGCCGTCACGACATCTGGTGTACTTACATGGATTCCTCGTTTGATCAATTCCTGCAATGTCCGAATGACTGAGGCAGCCAAGGAAATCTGGGATTGTTCACCAATGATCTGAATGATTTCTCCACGTGTATGGATGGTTGTTTCTGTTGTTTCTTCAATCAGTTTTATATGCTTGTCGTGTGCACCTAAAAGCATGCTGACATCATCAGCAGCCGTCAATCTAATCTCTAAAGAACTAGACTCTTCCGTCAAAAATAGACATCCCCTTTTTTTCGATTCATTCTTTCCTATTTTACCATACTCAGAAGAAACTATATAGCAAATAAGAAAAGGTTCTAAAAGAGTTGCTTAACCATAAGTACTAAGAAACGTTAAAAAATAGCTGCTTCCATTCTCTAAAGGACTCGTTTGAATAAAAAAAGCTGATCATGTAAGCTATGCATAAGATAGAGGACAAGTATTCCGTCTAACTTAGCAAGTATTCTCTGGGTATTTTTCTTGTTTCAAAAAAAGAAAACAAAATATTTGAAATATTCTTGCATTTCAAAAAAAACAGGTGTATTATAACGTCAACAAATAAATATACAGCAAAGCGTCGAGGAAAACAGTAGGCTATTCAGCGATTTATTCCCAGTGAGTCATGTAAGTGAGAAATGACAATAAATCGAATAGACGAACATCATTTCCGAGTCAATGTCGAAAACGTAGATCATTGTGGCTGCCTCCATTATCAGGCTAGCGGATAACTTTATCGAAAAGCGTCCGTGAATGAAGAAGCTTTTTTAAGCGAAAAAAGGTGGTACCGTTCTAGAATCTAGAGCCCTTTTCCCAAGTGGAAAAGGGCTTTTTTTATATTTTAAGGTGGTGGTTTTCATGGAATCTGATATTAGTGGCATTTCTAGTTTCTGCAACGTTTATTTGGTTACTCAAAATGATAATTATTGGAGGAAAAATTTATGGAAGAAACAAAAACTTATTCATGGAAGCAATTATTGATGGTCAGTTCACTTATCTTCGGGATGTTCTTCGGGTCAGGTAATCTGATCTTTCCTGTCCACTTAGGTCAAATGGCTGGATCAAACTGGATCAGCGCTGGTGTAGGATTTGCCATCTCAGGCGCTCTTTTCCCATTATTAGCTATCTTAGCTGTAGTAGTGACAAAAAGTGATGGTCTGTATGACCTAGCTAAACCTGTCGGAAAATGGTATGCTGCCTTGTTCTTGATCCTTGTTCATTTAACGATCGGACCATTCTTTGGTACACCGCGGACAGCAGCAACTGCTTTTGAAATGGCTGCTAAACCCTTTTTGCCTGAAAAATATGATTCATTAGGTATGTTTTTATTCTCTGCTCTTTTCTTTTTACTTGCTTATTTCCTTACTGTACATCCAACACGTTTGGTCAAATATGTCGGAAAGTATTTAAACTCCTTGTTTCTTGCATTATTAGCTATCATTTTTGTCTTTTCTTTATTCCAACCCATGGGGAATCTAAACCAATCTGCTGCAGATTCTTATCAGACGAACGCTTTGACAAATGGCGTTTTAGAAGGATACAACACGGTTGATGCAGTAGCTTTACTTGCTTTAAGTGTCACTTTTGTCCATGCAGTTCGTGATCTTGGTTTTAAAGATAAAAAAGTCACAGAATTAACAGCAAAAGCTGGTAGCCTGAGCGTTGCGTTAGAAGTCATGATTTATTTTGGTCTGGTCCTTCTCGGTGCGATGAGTTTGAATAAGATGTCTTTATCAGAAAATGGTGGAACTGCACTTTCTCAGATCACTAATTTTTATTTAGGTAACTTCGGTGCTAGCTTCTTAGGGGTAATGGTCACATTAGGTGTCTTCACTACCGCTATGGGACTCGTTGTTTCTTTTGCACAAGATTTCCATAAACTGTTCCCTAAAGTCAGTTATATGACATGGCTGCGGTTAACGACTTTTGTCTCTTTTGTCGTTGCGAATGCCGGATTGGATAATATCATCCAATGGTCTTTACCAGTATTGATGCTTTTGTATCCATTGTCACTTGCGTTAATCTTACTTTCCTTAACAGCAAAATTCTTCCAAAAGAGTCCATTTGTCTATCAAGTAACGATGTTTTTTTCTGCCGTTCCAGCCGTATTGGATATGTTGGCAAATTCGCCTGCATTAGTGAGTCAGCAAACTGTCGTAGCAAGCTTACTAGGATTTTATCATCATTATGTTCCTTTTGCTGCATTAGGTCTTGGCTGGGTCGTCCCAACGTTGCTTGGTTACGCTGGCAGCTTGCTCTTTTATTATGTATATCGCGTATCAGGATATAAACAAGAAGCAAGTGAGTTACCAGAAGAATAACCAAATCAAACACAATTTAACATAAGAGATATTAAACAGGAAAAAAACAGCTAGAAGAAAGAATAAGATTCTTTCTTCTAGCTGTTTTTTAGTTCTTTTTTTACGAACACAAAAAACTGCGGACAATCACTGTCCGCAGTTTAAATGATAAAATTAAGATTGTAATAGTTCTTTCACAATCGCATTCACTTGGTTTCCATCTGCTTTTCCTTTGACTTTAGGCATAATTGCACCCATAACTTTGCCAAATTCTTTCATTGATGAAGCACCAGTTTGAGTGATTGCTTCTTGAACAAGTTGTCGAATTTCTTCGTCGGAAAGTTGTTCCGGCATATATTTTTCGACTATTACAATTTCACTTTTTACTTTTTCAGCTAAATCGTCACGTCCTGCTTCTTCAAACTCATGCAAAGAATCACGTCGCTGTTTCATTTCGCGAGACAACACCGTTAGTTCTTCTTCTTCTGTCAAGTCGTGACCTTCTTTAATCTGCTCGTTTTGTATAGATGACTTGATCATTCGGATGACTTGTAAAGATTCCTTATCTTTCGCTTTCATCGCTGCTTTCATGTCATCGTTTAATCTACTTAGTAGTGACACACTACCAACTCCAATTCATCACAGAACTAGAATTTTTTGCGTTTTCTAGCTGCTTCAGATTTTTTCTTGCGTCTTACACTTGGTTTTTCGTAGAATTCACGTTTACGAGATTCTTGTAAAGTACCCGCTTTTGACACGGAACGTTTGAAGCGACGAAGAGCATCGTCAAGTGATTCGTTTTTGCGAACGACTGTTTTTGACATGTTAATTCCCTCCCTCCGAGCTTAAAAAGTAACCGTAATTGTTATTGAAATATATCTCAAAAAACAAGACTGTCCTGTAAATATTATATCTAATGCTGTTTTGACCGTCAAGGAAATCTTGCTTTTTTTTAAAATTATCAAATGTTATTTTATTTAAATCCTTATTGACAATTTTCACATCTTCCGAAAATCTCGAATCTATGCCCTTCGATCGTGCATCCACCTAGCTGTTCTTCGAAATAATTCATCGGACACATATGGATTTCTTTCGTTGTTCCGCACACTGTACAGATAAAATGATGGTGATGGCCGATTTCCCCCTGACAGCAATGAAAACGAAACTTCATTTCTCCATTTAAATCGGTTTCTTCCAGTAAATCGATCTCTGCAAAATCATGGAGATTCCGGTAAATCGTATCATAACTTACCCCTTTGAATTCCTGATTCATATAGTCAAAAACTTCTTTAGCAGATACGTAGCGGTTACGCTTCACTAAATAAGTTAACAATGCTTCTCTTTTTTTAGTATATTTAAAACCGTTATTTTTCAATGTTTCTAATGATTGTTCGATCAATGTCTGTTTTTTCATGACTTATTCCTCCAAATCAAAATGATTACGAAGTACGCATTCTAGAGTATGGTATAATAAACATAAAAAAAATGCAAGTGAGGTTTTATCCATGTCTTCCGATTCTACAGAAATCGTTACTTTTTTTGTCATCTCCGACTCTGCTGGAGAAACTGCGACAAAACTAGCGCAAGCTACTATGGCTCAGTATCCTACCGTTGAGTTCAACCTATTCCGCAGAACGTTCGTGACAGATGAAAAAACATTAAGGCAGGCATTGCAAGATGCATTAGAAGAAAAAGCACTTGTCCTGCATACATTAATCAATCAAGAACTGATCGAGATAACACGTTCTTTTTGTGAAGAACATCAATTATTTAGTTTCGATGTGATGACGCCACCGATATCAGAAATTGAACGTTTAACTGGTATCAAGCCAATTCGGCAACCTGGTGCCCTCCATTTATTGAATGAGAACTATTTCAAACGGATCAAAGCAATGGAATTTGCTGTAAAATACGATGATGGGAAAGATCCTCGTGGTTTTTTAGAAGCAGATGTCGTTTTGCTAGGCGTATCCCGAACTTCCAAAACGCCTTTGAGCTTGTTTTTAGCAAATAAAAATTTAAAAGTTGCCAATTTACCTTTGATTCCCCAAGCACATATTCCCAAACAGCTGTGGGAAATCGATCCTAAAAAAATCGTGGGACTGACGAATAACCCAGATATTTTAAATAATATCCGTAAAGAACGGATGCGCTCTTACGGATTAAACCCTGATACTGCTTATTCCGATATCGAAAAAATTAGAGCTGAACTCGATTTTGCGAATGATCTTTATGAAAAACTAGGATGTGTAGTGATCAATGTGGCATCTTTATCTATTGAAGAAACGGCTTCGCTTATTTTGAATGCTTTAGACCTAGAAGATCATAGTTATTATGGAACTGAAACAACAGAAAAAAGCGATTAATCATTTTTGTCTTTTTCTTCGCCGATTGTAAAATTAAGCTAGACAACTAAAAAAGTCATTTGTGCTACACTCAAAATAGTTCCGTCCAAAGAATTATAAGGAGTGAGTACAAATGACCTATACCCATCTTACAACGGATGAACTTGTAATGATAGAGTCTTATTTCAAAATAAATCAATCTGTTGCGAAAACTGCGCATTGCTTGAATCGTTCAAGACAAACGATCCATAAAGTATACCTGTTCTTCAAGCAAGGAAAATCAGCCTTAGAGTACTATCAACAGTATAAGAAAAACAAATCAAACTGTGGTAGACGCCCGCTTGTTTTACCTGAGGAACAATCAGAATATATTCAAAGAAAGGTTGTTCAAGGATGGACACCCGATGTGATTGTTGGTCGTGCAGCGTTTCCTATTCGTTGTTCTGCTCGTACCATTTATCGTATGTTCAAAAAGGGGCTATTTAATCCTTCTGACTTACCGATGAAAGGCAAGCGTAAACCAAATGGACATCAAGAAAGACGTGGAAAACAAGCTTTCCGTCGCTCTATTCATGAACGTGAAAAAGATTATAGCCAATTCTCAAATGAGTTTGGTCACCTTGAAGGTGACACTATCGTAGGTTTGAAACATAAAAGTGCTGTAATTACCTTAGTTGAGCGATTATCAAAAGTTATCATCACATTGAAACCGTGTGGTAGACAAGCGATTGATATTGAAAACAAATTAAATCATTGGTTTGAATCTGTACCGAAAAATCTATTCAAATCCATCACTTTTGATTGTGGAAAGGAATTTTCAAATTGGAAACAGATCAGTAATGCCAATGATATTGCCATTTATTTCGCTGATCCAGGAACGCCGTCTCAAAGAGGCCTAAACGAGAATTCTAACGGATTGTTACGTAGAGATGGTTTATTGAAATCTATGGATTTCAATTCAGTAGATGAATCTTTTATTCAATCTGTCGCATCGAAACGAAATAATATTCCTAGAAAATCACTGAATTATCGAACACCTTTGGAAGTATTTTTGAGTTACGTAAGTATTGATGATTTGTCTAACTTAATTTGACAATTAAGACTTAAAAAACACTGGAGTGTGACAACGAAATTTCTTCGTTGTCACACTCCAGTGTTTATCTATTTGCACCTATCGTTATTGATGTTCCACATGTTTGAGTGTCTGGTTCAAAATATCCAGTACATGAGAATCATCAAGACTATACAAAATCGCTTTTCCCTCGCGATGAGACTTGACGACATGATTTTCTCTTAATAAACGTAGTTGATGCGATACAGCGGACTGCTCCATTTCCACTGCTTGGGTGATTGCTGTCACATTTTGTTCCCCGTCTTTCAGATATAGCAGAATTTTAAGACGAGTGGGATCACTCAACATTTTGAATAATTGACTGACTTTCTCTACTTTTGATTTTTGCGTGTCTGGCAATCCATTCACCTCCAACTTGAAAAAAGACTGACTTCTAAAGTTTACCACTTTTTCCATCAGTCTCAAGTTTTTTATTCTTCTGTCATCTTTTTGATAATCGCTTCATAAGAGGCTACTTTTTCGGCTGCGTCTTCTGTAGAGCTTCCTTTTACACCAATATAAAACTTGATTTTCGGCTCAGTTCCTGAAGGGCGGATAGCGATCCAGCCATTTTCTTCCAATGTATACTTCAATACGTCGGATGGCGGTGTTGTTAGTTTTTCTACGTTTCCTTCACGGTCTGTTCTCGTCAATTCTTTAAAGTCTTCTGTTTGAATAACTTTTGCTCCGGCAAATTCTGTCGGTGCTTCTTTACGGAATTTTTCCATCAAAGCAGAGATTTTCGCAGAACCTTCTTGTCCGCTCATTGTCACAGAAATCGTTTTTTCTGCGAAATAGCCATAGGTTTCAAAAATCGTTTGCAAGCCGTCATACAACGTTTTGCCTTGTTTTTTATAGTAAGCTGCTACTTCTGCTAATAAAAGCAATGCTTGGATCGCGTCTTTATCGCGAACAAAAGGTTTAACTAAATAACCATAACTTTCTTCGAATCCAAACATAAAAGTATGTGAATGGTCTTCTTCAAATTGTTGGATTTTTTCAGCAATGAATTTAAACCCTGTCAACACATTGAACATGGTAGCACCGTAGTGTTCCGCAATTGCTGTAGGCAATTCGCTGGAAACGATTGATTTCAATACCGCTGCGTTTTCTGGTAAAGTCCCCCGTGATTGATGTGCTTCCAAAATATATTGAGCAAACAATGCTCCGATTTGGTTCCCAGTCAATACTTCATAAGAACCATCTGGCAAACGAACCGCTGCGCCTAAACGGTCTGCATCAGGATCTGTTGCAATCAGCAAGTCAGCTCCTTCTTTTTCTCCAAGTCGTATAGCATATTCAAAAGCTGAATGTTCTTCTGGATTTGGCGATTTGACCGTAGTGAAATCTGGATCTGCCACAGCTTGTTCGGGAACTAGTACGAATTGTTCAAATCCAGCTTGTTTCAACGCACGTTCGCCCAACATTTTCCCTGTTCCATGAAGTGGTGTGTACACAAGTTTCAAATCTTTCCCCATTGTTTCCACCAATTCACGATCAATCGTCACTGCTTTGATTTCTTCTAGATAAGCAGCGTCCACTTCTTCTCCGATGATCGTGATCAACCCGCTATGTTTAGCTTCTTCGTCAGATAATACTTCGACTTTTAGCGGATTGCTGACTTCACGGACATATTTCGTCAATGCATCTGCGTCTGCAGGAGGCATTTGTCCGCCATCTTCTCCGTAGACTTTATATCCATTGTAAGCCGCTGGGTTGTGAGATGCGGTTACCATGATTCCCGCAAACGTCTTCAAATGACGAACTGCAAAAGAAAGCTCTGGTGTTGGACGCAGACTTTCGAATACATAAGACGGGATATTGTGATGTGCCAGTGTTTTGGCTGCTTCCATTGCAAATTCTGGTGACTGATGGCGTGAGTCATAAGCGATAGCGACACCTCGGCGTTTTGTTTCTTCACCTTGTGTATCCATGAAACGTGCTAGTCCTTCTGTTGCTTGTCTTACCGTATAGATGTTCATTCGATTGATCCCAGGTCCTAAGATTCCCCGCATGCCTGCAGTACCGAATTCCAACGGTGCATAAAAAGCATCTTCAAGTTTTTCAGGATCTTCACCCAGATCATTTAATTGTTTTTTTAAGTTTTCTTCTAAATTTTCTTCATGTACCCATTGTTCATACACTTGTTCCCAAGACATGAAAATAACACCTCTTTCTGAAATATAGTTCTTAATAAGTATAGCATTCACTTATTAGATATGAAAGTATGAGGACCAAAAAACGCTTAAATCAAGAAAGGATTCTTTTATCAAAAGGTGTTGGACGTGTTCGCATAAATCAGATTCAGTAAATTTCACGCGAAAAAAAAGAGTAAAAGAACAATTGAACCCGTTCTTTCACTCTTTTTAAACTTATGCTGTTGTTTCTTCTAAAGACTCCAAGTATTTATACACTTGTTGTCCAGCAATACCGCCGTCACCAACAGCTGTAGTGATTTGTCGCAAATCTTTTTCACGAACATCTCCGATGGCAAAAACGCCTGGCATATTCGTTTTCATTTCGTTGTCTGTTGGAATCCAGCCAGCCTCGTTCGTCAAACCTGCTTCTCTAAAAGGTGCAGTTAATGGATCCAGTCCAACATAGATGAATACTCCGTCTGCTGCTAAATCAAATTCATTGCCGGTTTTGACATTACGTGCTTTCACACCTGTCACTACTATTTCGTTTCCAACGATTTCGTCAACGACTGTATCCCACATAAAGGAAATTTTTTCATTTGCAAATGCACGGTCTTGGATGATCTTTTGTGCACGTAATTCATCTCTACGGTGGACGATCACTACTTCAGAAGCAAATTGTGTCAAATAGATGGCTTCTTCTACTGCTGAGTCCCCACCCCCGATGACTACTAGACGTTTGTTACGGAAAAACGCACCATCACAGACTGCACAGTAAGAAACGCCTCGTCCAGCAAATTCTTCCTCGCCAGGTACGCCTAATTTACGGTGGATACATCCTGTTGCGATAATGACTGTTTTTCCTTCGTAACTTTTATCTTCACAGATGACTTCTTTATGGCTGCCGTGATCCTTGATATCTTGAACGATTCCATAAGCATTTTCTGTCCCAAATCTTGAGACACTTTCATACATCTTATAAGCTAGATCGGGGCCCATGATCGAATCGAATCCAGGATAATTTTCGATTTCTGCCGTATTGTTCATTTGGCCGCCAGGGGCACCTTGTTCGATCATCAATACGGATAAGTTTGAACGTGAAGCATATAAAGCAGCAGTCATCCCAGCAGGACCTGCGCCAATAACGATTACATCATACATATGTAGATTCTCCTTTACTTAATCAAGTAAGCATACTTTACAGCCAATGCGAAAAAAAGTCTATTGTTCTGCTTGCGTTTCTCGAATAGCTTTATTATACTCGAAAAATCCGCTGAAAAACAATAGACTTTTATAAATCATTGATCAATCGTTCGAAAGATTTTCTCCATTTGAATCAATTACTTTTTTATACCAGTTGAATGATTTTTTCTTTGAACGGGCTAATGTGCCATTTCCTTGGTTATCACGATCGACATAAATGAATCCGTACCTTTTCTTCATCTCACCGGTACCAGCTGATACTAAATCAATACATCCCCAAGTCGTATAGCCTAATAGATCGACTCCGTCTAGTTCTACTGCATCCTTCATCGCCTGGATATGCGCTGCCAGGTAATCGATTCGGTAATCATCTTCCACATAACCATTTTCATCTGGCGTATCGACTGCACCTAAGCCGTTTTCTACAATAAATAATGGTTTTTGATAACGATCATAAATATCATTCATCGTTATTCTCAAGCCTAATGGATCAATTTGCCACCCCCATTCACTTGCTTGCAGATATGGATTTTTGACAGAAGCAAAGATATTTCCTGCAGTCTGTTCCAAGAGTTCGTTGTCGGTAGTCGAAACTCGGGAAGAATAATAAGAAAAAGAGATAAAATCAACAGTATGTTCTTTCAGCAATGCGGCATCCCCTGGTTCCATTTCGATCTGAATGCCATTTCGCTCCATTTCTTTCAATGCATAAGCGGGATATTCTCCTCGTGACTGGACATCAATGAAGAAATAATTTTCTCGATCTGATTTTCTAGAAGCCCAAACATCTTCAGGATTGCAAGTGTATGGATAATATGCTCCTGCTGCCAGCATACAGCCTACTTTGTTCTCCGGATCTACTTCATGAGCAATCTTCGTTGCGATGGCACTTGCAACCAACTCATGATGTGCCGCTTGATATTTGATTTGTTCTTCATTTTCTCCTTCTTCAAAATACAGCCCTGCGCCCATGAATGGTGCATGAAGGATCATATTGATCTCATTGAATGTCAGCCAATATTTGACAAGTCCTTTATAGCGATTGAAGATGACTCGACACAGATTTTCATAAAAACCAACGAGTTCTCTGGAACGCCACGCACCATATTCTTTGATCAAATGCATTGGACAATCAAAATGCGTAATCGTCACAAGTGGCTCAATTCCGTGCTTTTGGCATTCTTTAAAGACATCCTCATAAAATTTCAAGCCAGCTTCATTCGGCTCTTTCTCATCCCCCATTGGAAAAATACGACTCCAGGCGATAGACATTCGATAAGTCTTGAACCCCATTTCTGCAAACAAAGCAATATCTTCCTTATAACGATGATATATATCGATTGCAATTTTTGCTGGATAAAAATGATCCTCATCAAATTCAAACATTTTTTTCTTTCCGGTGATAACAGGAAAACGGTCTTTTCCGATTGGCACAACATCTACGTTTGCTAGTCCGCGTCCACCTTCATCATAACCGCCCTCACATTGATTGGCTGCTGTAGCACCGCCCCATAAAAAATCTTTTCTGAATCCCATTATACTTCCTCCATTATATGTGTATTACCTGATAATTCTCTTGCCAGTTCATCTTGAACTTCGATTCCTTCTTCTTTTAATCGGCTGATTGTTTCCTTGAATTGCGGTAAATACTGCTGGTGTGCAATAAACAACTCATCCATGATCCGTTTTGCTGTCTTTCCTGATCGTATAAGTGGATTGATCGTAAACGCCTGTAAAGCTGTCCCATAATCACCAGTCACAGCTGCTTCGATCGTCAGCAATTCCATATTCTTCATTACTTGCAACCAGCCTCTTTCAGCAGCAGGAAGAGAACCAAACGCTACATTTCTCGCTCCTTGTGCGCCAACATAGGCAGTGACTTCTACTACACAATCTGCCGGCAGGTCAGGAACAGCTCCATCATTCTTTGTAGATACCACGATCTGTGTTTCTTTATTTCCATAGATTGAAGCAATCGTTTCACAGGCAGCGTCTGAATAATAAGCGCCACCTCGTTTTTGCAATTGTTCAGGTTTATGGTCTAATTCTGGATCTTTGTATAATTCAAATAGCTCTGCTTCTGTTTCTTTCACTTGCTGCGCTCTTGTACCAATCGTTTGATATTCTTCTAAAGCATGTTCCAGCATTTCTTCTTCACGATAGTAATAGCGGTGGTAGCCACAAGGGATCATGTTCATTTGTTTTAATTGTTCTTTGAAAAACGGGATATCAAAAATATTTTTCGGCAATCCATTATCTTCATCGTATAAACGATCAATCAATTCTGCCGTGCGGTCATTTCCTTTATTATCTGCTACTTTGTGCCAATGGAAATGATTTAGACCGGCAAACTTGTAGATCAGCTCTTCTTTTTTCTTGCCAAGCATTGCTGGTTCTGTCATCATCGCCATTACTGGCACATTGCATAATCCAATTACTTTATCCCATTTGCCATATCTGATAACTGCTTCTGTCACCATCCCACTTGGGTTCGCGAAATTGATCAGCCAAGCATTTGGACATAAACGCTTCATGTCTTCAACGATTGCCAAAACGACTGGCACGGTACGAAAAGCTTTGAATATCCCGCCAGCACCATTTGTTTCTTGCCCAATCATCCCATAATAACTAGGGATCCGCTCGTCTTTGATTCGTGCATCTAATTGACCGACACGAAACTGAGTCGTAACAAAATCCGCATCTTTCAATGCTTCTTCCCGATCCAGAGTTGCATAGATTTTGACTTCATACGGAGAAGCATCCCACATACGCTGAGACATCTGACTAACGATCTCAAGCTTTTCTTTTCCTTCTTCTACATCTACGAGCCAGATTTCTCGTATCGGTAATTCCTCATATCTTTTGATAAATCCTTCCATCAACTCGGGGGTGTAACTGCTGCCTCCACCAATCGTAGCGATTTTGATTCCTTTTGCCATGTTCTCACTCCTTTACTTTTTTACACTTTCATTATCTTTTTTGTAAACAAAACAAACAATAGAAATCCGTTTCTTTCCAGTAACATTTACAAAAGTTAGTGTTTTCTAATGGATTTTTGTAAATATCTTGTCAAAAAATGTCTATTTTAAGTTATATAGTATAAATCCGTTTACAAATAATTTTCAAAAAAGTTATAATTTACGTAAAAAAATAAGAAGAAGGTATCTACATGTTATTACGTGAAAAAATCAAAGAAATCTCCTTTTCTCCTTCAGAAAATGAAGTGATCCAGTTTCTCTTAAGCGATTCTCCAGCACTTGGCGAAATGACCATCCAAGCGATTGCTGAGCGATGTTATGTCCACCCGTCCACACTCATCCGTGTAGCAAAAAAAATGGGTTTTGATGGCTGGGTCAGTTTTCGTAATGCTTTTTTAGCTGAAACAGCCTATCTTGAAGGGAATTTTCAAGACATAGATGCGAATCTTCCTTTTTCCACCACAGACGGTATTATGACGATTGCAAATAAAATGGCTTCTTTAGAACAGATGACGATTCAAGATACACTGTCTCTCATTCATCATGACCAACTGCAAAAAGCTAAGTATTTACTGCTCCAGGCAAAAAAAATCGTGATCTTCGCCAGTAACTCGAATACTTTGATTTCTCAAGATTTCATGCTGAAAATGAAGCGCATCAAAATGGATGTCACAATTGTCACCACTTTTGGTGAATCATTCTATGAAGCGTACAATTGCACGAGCGATATGTGCGGGATCCTGATTTCTTATACGGGTGAAAATAAAGTGATTCTTCGTACCGCAGAAATATTGAAACAAAATCATGTTCCAATTTTAGCTTTGACCAGTATCGGTGATTCAACGCTATCTGCAATGAGTACAGCCGCTTTGCGACTTACGACACGCGAGCGACTGTATTCAAAAATTGGTAATTTTACGATCAATACATCAATTTGTTATCTTCTAGACGTGTTATATAGTTGTGTTTTTGCAGAAAATTATCAACAGAATTTAGTCCATCTAATTTCTGTCGGTCAAAAATTCGATAAACGCCCTATCAGCTCAGCCATCATGAAAGAGCCTTTCAATTTTGAAAATAAAGAAGTGGAATAAAAAGAATAGTCAAGCCTAGTCCATTCTTCACCTAACCGTTCAGGTCAGTGCGGTGATAAGTGCATCGTCTGGCCCGACCGTCTCCCCTTGGTTTTCCAAAATATCCAAATAATCCGTGTAATTGGTGACGATCACAGGTGTTTCTAAACTGTATCCTTCCTTTTCGATTTTCTTTTTGTCGAAGCGTAGCAACAGATCGCCTTGTTTCACTCTTTCTCCTTGCTGCACTAAGCTTTCAAAATATTTCCCTTCCAACTACACAGTATCCAATCCGACATGAATCAACAATTCCAGCCCTGTTTCAGAAACCATTCCGATTGCATGTTTCGTCGGGAACAGGGTCATGACTGTTCCGTCAAAAGGGGCACGTACTTCTCCTTTTTCAGGGTAGATCAAGATTCCTCGACCTAGTGTTCCTTGCGCAAAAGCTGCATCCTTCGCTGCATTTAGTGGAGCGATTTGTCCTTGTATCGGTGTTTTTACAATTTCTTTACCTGATTTTTTCTGTATATCATCTGTTTCACCTGCTTCATCCTTCCAAAAGAAAAAAGTCAGCGAAAACCCGATTACCGAAGCAATAGCAATGCCGATAAACGCTTGAAACATACCACTGGCGTCTGTTTCCGTGATGTAGTTTACCACCCCAAAAATCCCTAATCCGCCCATTGTGTAGCTGATTGTTCCAGATGCCATCAAATAGATTCCTGAAACAGCACCACCAATCATCGAGTAAATAAATGGCTTCTTCTTCGGTAAGGTGATTCCATAAATGGCCGGTTCTGTTACGCCGAAGATTCCTGAAATCACAGCTGGCATGCAAAGCGCCTTCATTTTTTGATCCTTGAACTTGAAATACATCGCCAATACCACTGCTGTCTGTGCAAAACTCGCGCCATAAACGCCTACTAACATCTGACTCCACCCATTTTGCGCTAGCTGCATAATCGCAAGAGGGATAATACTCCAATGAAGTCCGAAAATCACCAGTACTTGCCAAAGAAATCCTAGAACTGCACCATACACAGCTGGAGAAAAGTCCATCAATGCTTGGAATCCCGTGCTTAATAGATCTGTCAGTATACTGACAATCGGACCGATAATCAAAAAGCCAGCAGGAAGTGCGATTAATAACACAGAAAAAGGAAGCAAAAAGGTCTGGACGACTGCAGGAATCCATTTTTTTGCAATTTTTTGGACTTGTCCGGCAAATGCGATAATGAAGATAACAGGTACGACGCTACTGGTATAACTGCTGCCCACCCATGGGATACCCAAAAATGTTTCATAAGCCGGAAGACCCAGCAAGCTATAAGGCGCAGGACTGCCATCAGGGAAACCACTTTGTAGTGCTGCTCCTTGTACAGTCGGATAACAAAGTGCTGCACCAATCACGAGCCCCACCATCGGATTCAGATGAAATTTTTTCGCTGCTGTGTACCCTAAGATCACTGGCATGAAATAAAAAATTGCATCCCCTATCCCATTCAGCATGATGTACGTACCCGATCCTTCAGTATAAAATTTGAGAAACAAGAACAAAGCATTTAATCCTTTGACCATTCCCGCTGCAGCCAAAGCACCTAAAAAAGGCTGGAAACAGCCACTTAATATGTCGATTAATCGATTGAACAGATTACTACTTGAAGAAACCTCTTCTTCTGCTTCATCGGAAATCCCGGCTACTGTCAGTACTTCTGCATAGACATCTGGCACATGATTCCCGATTACAACTTGATATTGCCCGCCGCTTTTCATGATGGTGACTATCCCTTCCATCTTTTTCAAAACATCATCCTTTGCTTTATTTTCCTCCTTTAGTTTGAAACGAAGTCGCGTCACACAGTGTGTCAAGCTACGGATATTTTCTTTTCCTCCGATATTCTTTACGATGTTTTCTGCTAATTCCTGGTATTTTCCCATTTCTATTCCCTCCAATTAATTAGTGGAAGGTTTAGCCAACTGAATGTCACTACCCTTATTTTCATACGTTCTTGTTAATTTGTCCTCCTTTTTTATTTATTTACAACGATTCTCATGCACTAAACGCGCAGTATGGATCGTTAAATACATTTTTTCATCCGTGGACATCTGGTAGTCGAAAGCCCCGGTTAAAAAGTCTGCTATTTTCTCAACGCAACCAAACGTATCCTTATATTTTTTTTGAATAACTTGGAACAATTCTTCAGAAACTTCTCCATCTTCTGATTTTGCTCCATCTAGGACACGTGTCAGAAAAAAACGCAGGTGTGTGACGAATCGAAAAAAGTGGACTGAATCTTCATCAAATGTAATCTTATAGTAATAGCGGACGATATTTAAAATATCCTGTATTGTTGTGGTAAACAGGTAGGTATTGTCTTGCTGGCTTTGAATGCCTTGTGCATTGACTAAATGCAATGCGATAAATCCGGCTTCGTCTTCTGATAACTTGATGTGGTATTTATCCGAGATTTTCTTCACTGTTTTTTTCCCAATGGCATACTCTTTAGGAAACAGTTGTTTGATATCATACAGCAATACATTTGGCACAAAGATCCCCATTTTTTGACGTTCGATAGCTGTATACAAGTGATCCGTCAATGAAATATACACAGAATCATTTAAATGGACTTGCAGAGCCTCTTTTGTATATTCAATGATTTCACAAGAAATTTCTAAGTACTCAAGAGGAATCGCTTGTGCCAATTCTTGGAACTGTTGTGAAAGTCCGTCATTTGTCAACTGAAATTTTTTGTCGATGCATGAGTCAAGAATCGGGTCACCCACCTTCTTTTTGAATGCCAATCCTTTTCCCATCACAATCATTTCTCGATCTCTTTCATCCCTTGTTATTACGACGTTGTTATTCAGTACTTTCTCAATCAGCATGTTTTGCTCCTTTCCATGATATATAGGGCTGTATCCAAAACAAAAAGAAAAACCCAAAAAGCCGTCCATGAAACCATGGGAGACTCATCAGGTTTAGCTTGCATTAGGCAATCACTATCCAAGTTGTATCGTTTTCTTTATATTATCGAAAGCAAACGATTTTGTCAACGCTTTCTTAGGGGCTATTAGGCACTTCTGACTAGCTGACGTCGTCTTTTTTAAATCTGGTAACTACGACACTAACTCTCACAGATGAAAAATATGGGAAGCTATGTTTTATTTTCACTCTAGTGCTTAGGTCAAAATGCTACTGTCACAACATCTTTTATATACCACTGCTTTGCAGTTTGTACATATCTGCATACAAACCATTTTGCGCTAGAAGTGTTTCATGATTCCCGTGTTCTACTATATGACCTTTGTCTAAAACTAAAATCAATTCTGCATCTCGAATCGTTGACAGCCGATGGGCAATCGCAATCGTTGTCCGTCCTTGTCGCATTTTCGCCAATCCTTCTTGGATCAATCCTTCTGTTTCAGTATCGATATTTGCTGTTGCTTCATCCAATACTAGAATTTTAGGATCAGTCACGATTGTTCGCGCAAAAGTGATCAGCTGTCGTTGTCCACTAGAATAGCTGGCACCATGTTCGATCACTTTTGAGTGATATCCTTTTGGTAATTCATCGATGAATTTGTTTGCTT
This sequence comes from Enterococcus sp. FSL R5-0957, assembly GCF_038008005.1. Lineage (NCBI taxonomy): Bacteria > Bacillati > Bacillota > Bacilli > Lactobacillales > Enterococcaceae > Enterococcus > Enterococcus sp. FSL R5-0957. Next base: position 840,984 of record NZ_JBBOYG010000001.1, on the reverse strand, counting down.
GAACAAACTCAGCCGCATGGCGTATCTGTTCGTCTGTGATAGCTGGATTCATCATCCGAATATTTCCTGCGATATCCCCATAAAACAAGAAAGCATCTTGCAAGACCAGCCCCATTTTCTTACGTAACTCTTCCATTGGATATTCTCGAATGTCATGATCATCAATCAATATCTGACCTTCATAAAATTCGTAAAATCGCATCAACACATTGATGATCGAGCTTTTCCCACTTCCGGTGTGTCCCACTAATGCAACGGTCTCTCCCGGATTAGCAACAAAAGAGATATTGTTTAATACATTGTGCTCTCCATCATAAGAAAAGCTTACATTGCGAAACTCAATCTTACCTGAAGTAATCATTTGATCTGCTCCAGGGTTTTGTTGTGGTGCATATTCTTCCGTATCCATAATCTTCAAGATACGACTACCAGCAACCATCCCATCTGTGAAGATGCTCAAAAAGTCCATCATTTGAGACATTGGATTAAAAAATCCCTGGACATAGGTCGTAAATGCATAGATCAGTCCAACTTCTACGGGAGAATGCAACGCATCGATCCCAAACAAAGTCAACACCAACGCAATCGCCAATGCATATAGAAAATTGATGATTGGACTTAACAGAATCGAATTCGTTTTGATCATCGCATAACGCGTGTCTAAATACTCATTGTTCACTTGTTCAAATTCTTTAGCTAAACGAGCTTCTTGGCGAAACTGCTGGATAATACGCATGCCGGAAATCGATTCATTCAATTTCGTATTCAGCTGACTTAATTTTTCTCGCATATTCCGGTAAATACGAGAACTAAATTTCTGGTAATACCAGATGACGATTCCTAAAATTGGCAAGAACACCAAAGTCCACAAGGCAATTTCTCCATTGATTTGAAACATGGCAATGAATGAAGAAACGACTGCAAAGATCCCAGTCAATACCATCAAAAAGACGTACCAAAATTCAAATAGCGTTTCTGTGTCATTCGTCACTCGAGAAACGGTTGATCCTGCCGGTGTCTGATCAAAATAACGCATACCTAGTGTATGCAGCTTTTCAAATAATTTTACCCTAATATACTGATAGGTCTTCAATGAAGCCATGGAATACAAATACCATTGGAAAAACCAAATGATACTTTTTACTATGACTCCAAATAAGTACATACCAGCAAAAAACAAAATAACTTGTGTCGTAGCCGACTGTTTAGCCAGATGATCATCCATAAAAGTTTGGATGATCCTTGGCAATAGGACATTGATCACAGACAGAGCAAACGCAAATAAGATAGCAACGATGAACGTTCTTCTAAAAGGTTTGGCGAACTTCATCAGTCGTGTGATGATCTTTTTCTGTTCTTTAAGTGGAATCGATTTTGTCCATTCCGATTGATAATTTTCATCCATCAGGCCTCGCCTCCTTCTATCTTCGCTTCTAATTGCTGTTTCTCCCACATTTGTTCATACCAGCCCCCTAGTGCAAGCAGCTCATGATGGGTTCCTCGTTCAATGATTTTCCCTTGATCGACAACAATGATTTCTTTTGCATGCATTACGCTACTTAAACGGTGAGCTGAAATGATAGTTGTTTTCTCTTTTCTTATTTCTTTTAAATTATGCAAGATAGCTTCTTCTGTTTTGGCATCTACTGCAGAGAGTGCATCATCTAATATTAATAATTCAGGATTTTTGATCAATGCTCGAGCAATCGAAATCCTTTGTTTCTGTCCGCCAGATAAAGAGACTCCACGTTCTCCAACTAAGGTATCATAACCTTTTGGTAATTCCTTGATTTCATTGTTGATAAATGCTAAAGAAGCCGCATGCTCTACTTCTTCTTCTGAAAGTTTTGGATTAGAAAAACGGATATTATCTCGAATGGTCATCGAAAACAAGAAGTGATCCTGAGGCACATAGCCGATTGATCCTAATAAAGCATTCAATGAATATTCTTTGATCGAACGTCCGCCAAATTGGATTTTCCCTTCATAATCATCGTATTCACGCATCAGTAATTTGATGATCGTCGTTTTTCCCGCACCAGTTTTCCCAACAATACCTAATGTTTCTCCTTCTTGGATTGCAAACTTGATTTGTTCTAATGCTGGTGATTCTTCTTTCGGATAATTAAAAGAGGAAATAGCTACATTCAGCTCGCCTTTTGCCGGGGTCTGCACTGCACCCAGTTGTTCCACGATATGCGTTTTTTCATGCAAAAGTTCATTGACGCGATCATAAGAAGCATTTCCTCTTTCCAATACGTTGAACAATCGACCAATCGCAAACATCGGCCAAACAAGCATACCGATATAACTAATAAATGAGACCATCTGCCCGATCGAGATCGTGCCTTCCAAGACATACTTTCCACCTAAAATAATTGTTGCAACATAAGACAGACCGATAATCAAGGTAATGAATGGATCAAATAAGGAGTCTAAAAAATTGACTCGTTTGTTTTTAATAATTGCATCTTCAATCTTTTCTTCAAAATCCGCTAGATCTTCTTTTTCTTGTCCAAATGTTTTAATGACTTTGATCCCAGTGATACTTTCTTGTGTCTTATCATTGATACTAGAAAAAGCTTCTTGCGAATCACGAAAAGCATCATGGAGTTTCGACCCCAGCACTCGTGAAGTGACGGCCAGCAAAGGCAGAGGAATCAGCGCAATCAGTGTTAAGCGCCAATCAATAAACAAAATCATCGCAATGATCGTTGTTCCGCCCGTAATCACTGAATCTGCAAAGGTCAAGATACCAGCTCCTGCTACATTCTGGATCGCATTCAAATCATTCGTTGCATGAGCCATCAAATCCCCAGTCCGATATTTTTGGTAAAAGAGATTGTCCATTTCTGTAAAATGTTTGAATAACTGCTGCCGAAGTTCTTTCTCCAACCGAGCTGCACTTCCCCAAATATTCGTCCGCCAGATATAACGAAAAAGATATTGTAAAAAAGCAGCGATAATCAATAGGAAGATCCACCCGAAAATGATCTTTACTGATAAATTTTTATCGGCAATCTCATCAATGATGATCCCAATCACTTTTGGAGGAACTAACTGTACCAAGGCCACTGCGAATAGCGAGAAAACCCCAATTAAATAATGTTTCTTTTCCTGACGAAAAAACCAGCCTAACTTTCTAAAAATCGACATTTTACTCCTCCTTTGTCTTTATCAAGAGCCTAGGATTGTTTGTGCTTGTCTTTTTGCTGAATAATCTGAATAGTCTAACAAATTACGAAATAAAAAACGGACTGAAAAAATCAGCCCGTAAAAAGTCGTTGGGTCAGAACCTATTTTTTCCCTTGGTTCTTCATTTGCTGCATCATCTGGCGAATTTTCTTCTCAGATGGTTTTTGCCCCATTGACATCATCATTGATCGCAACATGTCCTCATTAACGGGAGGATTTTTTTCTAAATAGTCTTTCATATATTTACGCGCTAGGAAAAAGCCACCTACTGCGCCGATTAGCAAAGCAATAATAGCAATAAGTACGACAATACCTGTTGATAACATATAAATCTCTCCTTTCTATTTCCGAATTGCTCTCAATGACTTATTTTACTAAAGTTTATTGAAAAAAGAAAGGCGTATTCGTTAGTTTCATGCAAAAAATAGTGGTTTTTTTAGAGGAGAACAAAATTTCTTTCGTCATTCAGCAAGACGCGCCACGAAAATAAATTAGGCATACCGAATCTTTTTCTTTAATTTTTTCTTTTTGAGGTGTAGAATGTAATCGTAGATAAATAGGAAAGGTGGTTTTTTCTTGAATAATCAATCCAACAAACAATTTCATAAGCATCGACTTATTGAACATACAAATGGTTTATCTTTAGCTGAAGTAAATGGAACAGTTGATGTACCAAAAGGGAAAAGTTTTTTTAAAACACTTCTTGCTTACTCTGGACCAGGTGCATTAGTAGCAGTTGGTTATATGGATCCAGGTAACTGGTCCACTTCGATCACTGGTGGACAAAATTTCCAATATTTATTGATGTCAGTTATTTTGATGTCTAGTCTGATTGCTATGCTTTTACAGTATATGGCAGCAAAATTAGGAATCGTGACCCAAATGGATTTGGCACAGGCAATCCGAGCACGCACAAGTAAGACATTGGGTGTCATTTTATGGATCTTGACTGAATTAGCCATTATGGCAACAGACATCGCAGAAGTCATTGGTGCAGCAATCGCCCTCTACTTACTTTTTGATATTCCATTGGTGATTGCCGTCTTTATTACTGTATTAGATGTTTTCGTTCTCTTACTACTGACAAAAGTCGGGTTTCGTAAGATCGAAGCACTGGTTGTCTGCTTAATTTTCGTCATTTTATTCGTTTTTGTCTATCAAGTTGGCTTGTCTAACCCAGATTGGCACAGTTTATTTGCTGGCTTTATCCCTAACAGTCATACATTCTCAGACTCACCGGTCATCGGCGACGAAACTCCGCTGACTGGAGCTTTAGGGATTATTGGTGCAACAGTCATGCCGCATAACTTATATCTTCATTCAGCAGTTTCTCAAACTCGGAAGATTGATCACCAAGACGAAGAAGATGTAGCACAAGCTGTACGTTTTTCTACTTGGGACTCTAATATCCAATTGTCGATGGCTTTTCTAGTCAATGCACTGCTATTGATCATGGGTGTCGCTGTCTTCAAAACCGGTTCTGTCCAAGATCCTTCCTTTTTTGGTCTGTATGAAGCTTTATCTGATCCATCAGCTATGAGCAATGGTATCTTGATTGCTGTAGCAAAATCTGGTATCTTGTCCACTTTATTTGCTGTAGCACTTCTTGCTTCTGGCCAGAACTCTACTATTACTGGTACGTTGACTGGTCAAGTCATCATGGAAGGATTCATCCATATGCGTATCCCGATTTGGCTAAGAAGACTGGTCACACGGTTGCTTTCTGTGATTCCTGTATTGATTTGTGTTTTGTTTACAAGTACAAAAGGAACGATCGAAGAACATACCGCTTTGAATAACTTAATGAATGAATCCCAGGTGTTCTTGGCTTTTGCGTTGCCGTTTTCGATGATCCCTTTACTGATGATGACCAACAGCCAAGCGGAGATGGGGAGCCGATTTAAAAATTCATTCATCGTAAAACTTCTTGGCTGGTTCTCTGTGATTAGTCTAACTTACTTGAACTTACGAGGATTACCAGGACAGATCGAAAGTTTCTTCGGCGAGCAAGCCACTTCAGCTCAACTAGCATTGGCTGATCAAATCGCTTATGTAATCATTGTTCTTGTCCTTCTCCTGTTGGCATGGACGATTGGTGATTTATATAAAGGAAACAAAAAATATGAACAGCGTTTGCAGGAAACGGTAGAAGAAATCGAATAGAAACTGATTTTTCCACACAAAGACCCTTGATAGTTAGGTTAAAAATCTAGCTACCAAGGGTCTTTTTATTTAGAAGATAAAGCTTTTTTCAGATTTAATTTACTGAAAACTAGCATGCTTGTTACTACGATGAATTGCGTTAACGGCACGCCTGCGCCAGTGTAGACACTTAAAAAATAATCCTTTTTTTCTGGCGCATAAGAACAAAACCACGAGACACCGAAAAGAAAAACCAATTGTGTCAGTATTAATCCGGTGACCACAATCAAAGAGGAACTATAATAGGCACGATCAGCTTTTGCAAATACGGTTCCTAGTATCATAAGTAATATCCCTGCTATTGAGGCAATCAGCACGAGAATAGCCAGAACTTGGTAAATTTTTATGATGACATTCGCGACTTTTGCTGATTTTGTTAATTGGAAATTAGGTGTTCTCGGTTCATTACTATCGATCCAATTCTCCATTAGCGGAAGGTTTAATAATTCTTGAGCCTGTTTGACTTGTTCTTGCGTTCCGAAACTATAATTTCCTCCTTGATGGAAATCTTTATATCGCCATGCATAAGCGTATCCTGATTGAAGGAAATCGAATACGATTGGCAGATCACTCATCGTCTTTCCATCTCCTGATCCCATCAGATAGAACTCTTTTTTCTTTTTGATGGTTCCCTTGTGATAGGCTTCTTCTAATTCTTGGTTGACTTTTTTCCAAAAATCATTGGTTTCTTTTGCATTGTTTTGGTAATAACCAGATTCGCTTACCACATCTCGCAATGCCCAAAAGATGATATCTCCGGGTAATTCTTTTACTTTTCCACCTTGAGTCCACGCGTGAGTCGTATATAATTCGTCAATACGGGTAGAAACAGTATGGAATGTAGGAGATGCGGCTAATGCTTTATTTAGTGCAGCATGTGAGACCCATATCTCACTGTTTTCTTTATTCAAGTTCGTTTCATCATCTATTCGGATCAGTTGTTTCATCAAAAGTCCAAATTCTCCACTGGAACGGTCATTGATGGTTGCAATACCGTATGTTGTCTCATTTTTATATTCGATCCACTGATAGACGATGGAAAAGCCAACTATAGGAAGTAAAAACAATGAAAGTTTCAGCCATTCCCGTTTCGAGAGAAGAAAGAGTCGTTTTTTTAACTTCTTTACTTCTTTGAAAGAAAAGTCTTGCCCTAGCAAGATCTGGACGAAACTGATACCCAAAGCTACTACAGTAAAAGGAAGAAGCCAGATAGAATCTTCGCGAATGAACCAAAAGAAAGGAAAAGCGACAGAAAGCCCTAAAAACCATGGCAGCAATTTTCTGCTAGAACCGTATTTGCGGTAATAAGTAGCTAGTAAACAAGCGATAATGATCTCAACAGCCGGAATCACGAGGGCATTACGATACGTTCGAGTGGAATATTCATGTGTAAAACTAATCGGAGAAAACAAAAAATAAAAATAGATACTTAAAAGAAGATACTTGTTCTTCACGACCGGTTTAAACGCGAGTGCAACCAATATACTGGCAAAAATACTGAACATGCCGAACAAAACTGCATAAGAAAGATGCAGTTTATGTGCAAGTACTAAAAATAAGCTGTAGGAGATTCCTTTGGAAAGTGTTGTAGTCGTATACTCCCCTAGCCATTTACCGTCCAAAATATTTTGAGCATAGCGAATCAGCAGCTGGTCATCATAGGTTGCCGACATGTCTGTTCCATAGATTGCTTTACTATATAAATACAAACGAATAATTGTAAATAATAGGGCTATGCCAAGAATAAAGTATGTATGTTTCTTTTTTAGTTGGTTGATCAAGGGTTTTAAAGTGTCCAGCATCTTTTCGTCCTTCCAATCACGTTTTGCCACTTGCTTGTGAAACTTTTCGTTTTTTTACTTTTCTACCAGTATACCCTGTTTGTCTAAATTTAAAAAGAGGGGGGAGAAGATGCATGATGAAAAAGACTGCAAAAAGTACTCCTTTGTTTCTTAAACCAAAAAGGACAAGGCAATGTTGTAGTGACCCCCAAAAGTTAGACTTTTTTGGAGTGGAGAAATCCACTCCTTTTTTCATGCTCTAAAATGATATTTTTACACAACCGTTACGGTTGTTTTACGAAATTGGACGGGACTTTGCCAGTTTAATTTCTGTTTTATCCGTTCATTATTGTAGTAATAGATATAGCTATCGATGGCTGATTTTAATTCCTCGAAACAGTTATAAACTTTCCCGTGAAAAATCTCTTGTTTTAATAATATGATTTGTCAAATTAAGCTAGAATAAAATGCTTCTTGTACATAGCTCAAAAATATTTCGATTGGTGTTCTGTAATTCAATGATTTTCTTGGAATATGATTACGTTGATTGCTGACACTGGAAATAAATGTCTGATTCACTTCTCTAAAATCCATTGATTTCGGCAGTCCATTACGACGCAGAATCCCGTTAGAATTCTCGTTTAATGGGCGTTGAGAAGGTGTTCCAGGGTCCGCAAAATATATATCAATATCATGTTGGTTACTAATGGCTTTCCAGTTAGAAAATTCTTTTCCACAGTCAAACGTAATAGATTTAAAGAAGTTTTTAGGGAAGCGAGAAAACCATTGATTAAGGGCAGTTTCAATATCTAATGCCTTACGGCCGTTGGGTTTAATCGTGATAATGACTTTAGATAATCTTTCAACTAAAGTAATGACGGCACTTTTATGATGAATGCCAACGATCGTATCACCTTCAAGGTGACCAAACTCAGAATTGAAATCAGGATAATTATCAGGTCGATCATGGATTGAGCGCTGATACTGTTGTTTTCCCCGTTTTTCCTGATGGCCATTGGGTTTTCTTTTACCTTTCATCGGTAGTGTGTCAATATCAAATATTCCTTTAGAAAATAAACGATAAAGTGTTCTCATACCGCATGAAACAGGTCTTTCTTTTCGCCCGATAATGACGTCAGGCGTCCAACCAAGAGTGACTTTCTCTTTAATGTAATCTACTTCATGAGCAGGTAATTGAATGACTTTTCTACCACATTTTTTCTTATTTTCTTTATACTGGTGCCAATAATCAAGAGCAGTCTTACCTTGCTTGAACTTATTGACTACATTATAAATAGTTTGTATAGCACGTCCCATTCGGTTAGCGATTTCAACCGGCTTATTATGTTGAAGATAATATGATTCTATCATTGTCAGTTCGTCTATGGTAAGATGTTTGTAGGTCATTTATGGTTACACTCCTTTGTTTTCTTTCGTCGGAAATACAATTTGAGTGTACCATAAATGCCTTTTTATTTTTCTAACTTAATTTTACAATTCGCGTAAGCCAAAAAAATTCTCCATAAGTGAATTATCTAAGCAGTTCCCTTTCCGAGACATGCTTTGAAAGATTTTGTACTCCTTCAATTTGTTTCTATAAGCTTTCATTTGATACGCCCAACCTTGATCTGAGTGAAACGTACGACGATAGGGACAATCGTTAGTGGTCTGGATAGCTTCCTCCAAACCTTCCATTACCGCTAATGCATTGGGTTTTTCAGAGATACGATAGGATAAAATCTCACTATTGAACATATCCATAAAAGGATCTAGATACAATTTATTTTGACGGATAATGCCTTTGGCATCCACTTCATGGTATTTAAATTCAGTTGTATCCGTCGTGATTTTCTGATGGCAGATACTAGTGTAGAAACGACGATGGATCCGATTTTTGGCTACTGCTCCGACTTGACCTCGATAAGAATTGTAGCGCCGTGATTTACGTGTGTATGCCGTTACTTTTATTCCTAGCTTCTTGATCAGGCGCTGAACTTTCTTTTTATTGATAGAGAAACCGCGGTTTCTTAGTTCATTGGTCATCCGTAAACAGCCATAATCCTTGTGCTTCTCCCGAATTTTAAGCATTTCCGCTTCAATCTCTTGATCTGGATTTTTACGGTCCAATCGTTTTTGCCAGTACATAAAGGTTGCCTTAGGGAACTTTAAAGTTTCTAGAAGCTCAACTAATTTAAACGGTCCTCGGAGGCTTGCGATGATTCGTGCGATTGCTTCATTCGTCGTTGTTGGGCTTCCTGTTTTCGCAGCTTCCTCAATTCTTTTAAAAAGGCATTTTCAATTTGAAGGGAACGGACTCGTTTCTCCAACTCCTCGATGCGTTCACGTTCTTCAGACGTTGCTTTAGTTGTAGATTTTTTCTTATTTTTGGGTTCATTTTTCTTAGACAAGATAGGTGGACATCCTTTCGTTTTTGAGAGTCCATCGATCCCACCCTCACGGAATTGATGCATCCAACTAGCGATCAAATTAGGGTTGTTCATGTTAAGTGTGTTGGCAACTTCACGATAGGACAGCTCACTTGTTAGATATAACTCTATCGCATCCAGCTTAAATTGAACAGAATATTTTTTCTTTTGTCGCTTTCTTACTAGACCCTCTTCACCAAATTCTTGATAGGCATTGATCCAGCGCTTCACTTGTGATGGAGCCTTAATGGAATACTTCTTTGCCAGATAATCACTTCCGCCTTTGCCATCCAAATAATCATGAACGATCTTTAATTTAAGTTCAAAAGTATACTTAGCCATAAAAAATACCGACCTCCAAAAGTTAGATTTTTTGGTCTAACTTTTGGGGGTCGGTACATGTGCCTGGTCCTTTTTTGCTGCTGTCAGATAGAAAATCTTAGAGTATCACTTCTTCTGCTAATAACTCAGGAAACACTTCTGGATCAAATGTTTGCGCTTTGAACATGGCGATTTCTTTTGCATATGGTGCGTAAGCTTTCTTTTTATCTTTGCCGACATAGGGAGTTTCCAAGATTTTCGAAATATTGTCAAACATTGGATCATGGACGATCTTATTCAGCGTGTCGAATCCGATTGTTCCAAAACCAATATTGGCGTGCCGGTCTTTATGCGAACCTTGCGGATTTTTAGAATCATTGATATGGAGTACTTTAAGCCGATCTAACCCGATGATCTTATCAAACTCTTCCATTACACTTGAAAAGTCTTCTTTAATATTATAACCGGCATCATTCGTATGACAGGTATCAAAAGTAACGGATAATTTTTCATTCAATTTTACTCCATCGATGATTTGCGCTAATTCCTCAAATGTTCGACCTATTTCCGTACCTTTACCTGCCATTGTCTCCAAAGCGATTTGTGCCGTCTGTTCTTTTGTCAAAACTTCATTCAAGCCTTCAGTAATTCTAGCAATTCCGGCTTCTGTTCCTGCCCCTACATGAGCACCTGGGTGAAGTGTAATTTGAGTAGCGCCTAAAGCTTCCGCACGAACAATCTCTTCTCTCAGAAATTGGACGGCAAAAGGAAACATTTCTGGTTTGATCGTATTCCCCAAATTAATGATATAAGGGGCATGAACGACGATATTTGTTAGACCTTTTTCTGCCATGTACGCTTTTCCGGCATCAATATTCATCTCTTCGATGGCTTTTCTTCTAGTGTTTTGAGGGGCGCCTGTATAGATCATAAAAGTCGAAGATCCATAACTGGCTGCTTCTTCTGCTGCTCCTAACAGCATTTTCTTTCCGCTCATGCTGACATGTGAGCCTAATAACATGGATGGATTCCTCCTTGAAAGGCAATTGTTATTAACAATTCCTATATATTGGTAAGATGATATACAAAGAAAATGATTGATTTTTCTTTGCCCTGTTCTCCATAGTAACTGAAATTTTCTCTAAAGAAAAGCTTAAGAACTCTTTTATAAAAAAGATCATTTTCTCACGTTTTAACTCCTTTAAAAAAGAAATTCCTGCCAAAAACAGCCTTGTCTGTTTTTTTGTTCTATTATTTGCTATAATTAGCGAAATAAAACCATTAGTTGAGGTGACCCTTTTGCCACGCAAAAATACTCGAAAAAAACAGAATAGAAGAAAAAAAGAAAAATGGTTTGTTCCTAAGATTATTTTTAGAGTTTTTCAATCATTGACTGTTTTTATTACTGTTCTTCTTTTGATGTTCGCAGCTCTAGGTATTGGAATAGGCGCTGGCTATTTTGCCTATCTCGTCGAAGACACACAATTGCCGACTAAAAAAGCACTGCAGACAGAACTAGGAAACATTACAGAAACGTCAAAGATTGTTTATGCAGATAATACAGAGATATCAAAAATCCAGACAGATCTGATGCGCACGACTATTTCATCTGATAAAATTTCACCTTTATTGAAAACTGCAATTATCAGCACAGAGGATGAATACTTCGATAAACACCAAGGTTACGTTCCTAAAGCTGTTTTACGAGCATTAGTATCTGAAGCTACTGGTATTGGCTCTTCTGGTGGATCAACTTTGACACAGCAATTAGTCAAACAGCAGATCCTTACAGATGAAACAACATTCAAACGTAAAGCAAACGAGATCATTCTTTCTGCACAAGTAGAAAAATACTTTTCAAAAGATGAGATCATTGCTACGTATTTGAATGTCTCACCATTTGGTCGTAATAATAAGGGACAAAACATTGCTGGAGTCCAGGAAGCTGCAAGAGGAATCTTTGGTGTAGATGCAAAAGATGTGACACTGCCGCAAGCTGCTTACATCGCTGGATTACCCCAAAGCCCGATCACGTATAGTCCATACACGAACACAGGCGCGCTAAAAGAAGATCTTTCTGCCGGCCTTGCCAGAAAAGATTTTGTTTTATTCAGTATGTATCGTGAAGGCCAAATTACGAAAGAACAATACGAAGAAGCAAAAGCCTATGACCTTACAAAAGACTTTCTACCACAACAAATCGCAGAACAGACTGACAGAGAATTCTTGTATTATACTGTGATGAATGAAGCAACAAGAATCATTGCACAACAATTGGCTGAAAAAGACAACGCTGATATGTCTGATTCATCGATCAGTGACGCTTATTATCAAAAGGCACAGCAAACGATCCAAAATAAAGGATATACAATCCATTCGACAATCGATAAAGATGTCTATGCTGCATTGCAAAATGGCGTAGAAAATTATGGATACATGTTAGATGATGGTGCTGGCAGTCAAGTAGAAACCGGAAATGTATTGATGGATAACAGAACTGGCCGCATCTACGGATTCGTTGGCGGACGGAATTACAGTCAGAATCAAAATAACCATGCCTTCGATACAGAACGTCAAGCTGGCTCATCAATCAAACCAGTTCTTATTTACGGACCTGCAATCGACATGGGGCTTATCGGATCAGAATCCCGTGTATCAGATTATGCAACAACTTGGCAAGAAGGAGAAAATGCTGGCGAGAAAATCGTCAATGCTACTAACGAAGGATCGAACACCTTCCAAACCGTCCGTGAGTCACTAGAATGGTCCAACAATATCCCAGCTTATCACTTATATCAAGATGTGTTGAATTCCGGTGGATCGAAACAATATGCTTACGAGCACTACTTGGCAAAGATGAACTACCCGGCAAATGACAATTGGGGCGTTGAATCTGCTCCTTTAGGTACAGTAGATGTCACGACGCTTCAACAGACCAATGGATTTCAGGCTTTAGCAAACGGCGGCGTCTATGAAGAAGGCTATATCATCGATTCCATCACAGATAACGCAGGAAATGTAATTTATAAACACGAAAGCAACTCTGTCCGGATCTATTCGGAAGCAACGGCATCGATCATGAATGACATGATGCGCAGTGTGATCAATGCAAAAATCACTACACCATTCAAAGATGCCATCTCAAGCTTAAACGGAAATCTAGGAAAAGCAGATTGGGTCGGAAAAACTGGTTCTACCAATGAATACCGAGATTCATGGCTAATTGTCTCTACTCCGTCTATTACCATCAGTAGCTGGGCAGGGCACGATGACAATACTGGAATGGACAGCAAAGCAAGGATTCGTTCGGCTAATTATCTTGCCAATCTGATCAATCAAGCTTACCAAGCAAAACCTGACATTTTTGGCACTGATGAGAAATTCGAATTATCATCTGATGTGATGAAGAAAAAAGTATCTGGATTTACTGGTCAAACACCTGGAAAAGTTACTGTCAATAAAAAATCCATCCAAACACCAGGAAAAACAGTTGAATCGCTATGGGCGAAAAATGGACCGAAGAAAAGCGCCTTTAAATTTGGTGTTGGCGGTACCGATGAAAACTATACAGATTACTGGAACACCGCTTCAGCTTATGCAAGAGCGAATCAAGCAACCAAAGAATCAGATGAGAAAGATGATTGATTTAATAGAATACACAGTAATAAGGGATTGTGACAATAGTATTGTCACAGTCCCTTATTTTTTTGATGGTGGTGAATATAATGCAGCATCTATACACGGATTGTTTTATATACGATAAATGTAATTTCAACCACTTTCTCTCTTTTTTAAGACAAAAAAAAGGATTATAACAAAATTTTGTCATAACCCCTTTTCCCGAATAAACGGTGTTCTCCTGCCAACTCCGAATCACGAGTCACAATATTCATCAAACATGAGATGCTGTTTTTTGAAATTGCTCCTTGTAACGTAGAGTTAAACGGCAGGCTCACAACCTCTGAATGGTTGTCCTTTTATTATTTTGTAGATCCTTTTTCTTCGATTCCATAAGGCAAGATAATCGTTTTTTCTTCGACTTCTTCTTTATTCATCATTTTTGTCAATAGGCGCATAGATACCGCCCCTAAATCGTATAATGGTTGTGTGATACTTGTTAAACGAGGACGAGCTACTTCTGTCAGTAGTGAATTGTTACTTGTGATGATTTCGAATTCTTCCGGTACTTTCACGCCACGGTCTAATAAACCATCCAAAATACCGATGGCTAATTCATCATCTGAAACATAGACAGCTGTTGCACCGCTATTATGGATCCGATCGACTAGAGATAGGCCATCTTTGAAGTTGTATTGTGCTTCAAAGATCAATCCTTCGCTATATGGTAGGTTATTTTCGCTTAATGCTTCTTTATAGCCTTTCAGACGATTTTGTCCATTGATAGGATCGATCAACGCACCACTGACAAAAGCGATTTTTTTATTGCCGCTTTTTGCCAATTTGTTTACTGCATCTTTTGTTGCTGATACATAATCAATGTTTACGCTACCTACTTGTTCATCTGGATCAATAGAGCCAGCTAATACAACAGGAGTTTTTGAACGTGAAAATTCTCCACGGATTTCGTCTGTGATATGGTGACCCATGAAGATCACGCCGTCCACTTGCTTAGCCAGTAAGTTATTCAATACATTGACTTCTTTTTGGTCGTTACCATCTGAATTTGCTAAGATAATATTGTATTTGTACATTGTTGCCACATCATCGATACCACGTGCTAAAGAAGCAAAGAACATATTGCTGACATCAGGGATGATTACCCCAACTGTTGTTGTTTTCTTACTTGCCAAGCCACGCGCAACTGCGTTTGGACGATAATCCAAGCGATCGATAACTTCCAAGACTTTTTTTCTTGTTGCTGGTTTGACGTTTGGATTGCCATTTACGACACGTGAAACAGTAGCCATCGAAACATTTGCCTCTCTCGCTACATCATAGATAGTGATTGTTTGCTTTTCCATTTGTGTTCTCCTATTCATATTTTATATGTTTTCTGAAAATACGTCTTACATTTCTAAAATAGAATATCAAATAATCTCAAGAATTGCAACCGTTTTATCTCTGTTTTCATGAAAATTTTTACTTTTTTCAGTTTTTAGAACGTTGGTCTTTTAATAAATCAGTGGTACAATTATTGAATACAAAATTAATTTAGAAAGTAGGTTGCCAAATGAATAACGTAAAAATCAATGAACTACGTCAATGGATGGCACAACACCAAGTCGAATTGGCTTATATCAGCGACCCTGGCCACATCGCTTACTTTTCCGGATACGAAAGTGATCCTCATGAGCGTGTACTAGCTCTTTTTATCCCTCTTGAACAAGATCCTTTCCTTTTCACTCCTGCTTTGGAAGTTGAAGATGCTCAAAACAGTAGTTGGGCGTATGATGTCCGTGGCTATTTAGACAGCGAAAACCCTTGGGAGATCATCGGAAAAGAGCTTCGCGCACGCTATGGGCAACCTGGTAATGTAGGGATTGAAAAGAATGCTCTGACTGTCGATCGCTTCGATGCTATCTCTGATATCTTGACGGGAACGGATTCTTACACTGATCTAACTTCCATCATCCAACGTCTACAACTGATTAAAACTCTAGAGGAAAAAGATAAACTGATCGAAGCTGGTAAATGGGCCGATGTTGCATTTGAGATTGGCTTTAAAGCAGTGAAAGAAGGCGTGACTGAACAAGCGATCATTGCAGAAATTGAATACCAATTGAAAAAACAAGGTGTTTCACAAATGTCTTTCGACACATTAGTCCTTGCAGGAGCAAATGCTGCAAGCCCTCATGGTACACCAGGAAACACGAAGATTTCACCGAATGAACTTGTGTTATTCGATCTTGGCGTTGTTTGGAATGGCTATTGCAGTGATGCTACTCGTACAATTGCTTATCAAAAACCAACCGACTTCCAAGAAAAAATCTACAACATCACTCTTGAAGCACAGCTTGCCGCACAAGAAGCCGTCCGTCCAGGTGTGACAGCAGGTGAACTTGATCAAATCGCACGAAACGTGATCAACAGCTATGGCTACGGCGAATATTTCAATCACCGTTTAGGTCACGGGATCGGAACAACCGTCCACGAATTCCCTTCCCTTGTAGAAGGAAATGACTTAGTAATCGAAGAAGGGATGTGCTTCTCTCTTGAACCAGGAATCTATATTCCTGAAAAAGTAGGGGTACGTATCGAAGACTGTGTATATGTGACAAGCGATGGCTGTGTGCCATTCACGACTACACCAAAAGAATTACTTGTTTTAGAAAAATAAGAGTAAAAAAGGTGAGAGCTAGTCCGCTCCCACCTTTTTATTCTATAAATTTGTGATTTTAGTGATTTGTAGATGAATCTGTCATTGTATCTTTTATTTCTTTTTTAGCTTCTTTCGCATCTTCTTTTGCCATTTTCATCATTTCTTTTGTGTCATCTGCAACTGGTTTTGCTTCTGACATTCCTTCATTGACAGTGTCTCCTGCTTTACCAGCAGCGTCTTTTACATCAATCATGATATCTTCTGAAGTATCTTTAGCAATACTTCCTAATTCATCTGCAGGTTTTTTCATATCTTCTGCCGTTTTTTTGAAACGATTAGATAAGTCAGCTGATTGTTCTTTAAGATTTAACAAGATATCGTCAGATTCACTTCCTGCTTCATCTGCTGATTCACTTACTTTTTGTTTGACACTACCTGCTAGATCACCTGCTTGTTGAGAAAGATCTTGCGCTTTTTCTTTTGCAATACCTGTTAACTCAGTCGATTTTTCTTTCGCCATATCTGTGTAATCTGAAGCCATATCCATCAAATCATCCGCTTGGGCAGCTAATTCATCCCGAAGTTCTTTACCAGATTTTGGTGCTAACAATAACGCGGCGATTGCTGCGGCTGTGCCTCCGACTACTGCACCTAATAAAAATCCACCTTTTTTAGCCATTTTTATTTTCCTCCTGTCGTTTCAGTATGTTTTTTGTTTTTAAAAAATTTCATCGCTGTCCCACCGACTTTTCCGGCAACCGTCGCTTTAGCTGTCGTTTTACCGATTCCGCCGACTTTCGTCGCGATGTTTTTACTAGAATGATTAAGTTCTGATACACTTTCACTTAAATCAGCAACTGCTGTGAACAATGGATCGATCGTTGCGACTTTTCCATTGATATCCAAGAGCAGTTCATTACTTTTGACCAGTAAGCCTTCTACTTGTCTAGACAAAAGATCTACGTCTTTTGTGACGATTTCGATCGTCGTATTTGCTTCTGCTACAGTCTGATCTACTTTTTCTAAAGTTTTAGAAACTTGCAACAACACACGAACGATAAAAACGACAAGTATCGCAAAGGCGATTGCTGCGATCAATCCTGCAATTTCTCCTCCTGACATGATCAAACTCCCTTCTTGTCTCTCTTTTCTATAAGGATAGCATTTTCGTGTTTTTTAAACAAATAAAAACGAGCTTCAACTACTTTTTATTCAATTAGCAGCTGAAGCTCGTTAGAAAAAAGGGTTATTTTTTCTTTTCTTCTTTGATTTCTGTTATTCCTTTTGGATTATGATCGATCTTGCTTCCTTCTGCTTCTAATGTTTTACCTAAAGACAGGATGTACTCACGTAAAGGTGCACCTACTTCTGGATGTGTTAGACCATATTCAATACTTGTTTTCATAAAACCAAATTTGTCACCGACATCGTAACGTTTACCTGTGAATTTACGGGCAAATACACGTTGTGTTTTATTCAATGTATCGATTGCGTCAGTTAGTTGGATTTCATTTCCGGCTCCTGGTTGTTGCTCGGACAATACATCAAAAATTTCTGGAGTCAATAAGTAACGTCCAATAATAGCTAAATCACTTGGTGCTTTGCTTGGATCTGGTTTTTCAACAAAGTTTTTGACATTGTATAACCCATCTTCCAATACTTCTCCTGGATTGATAATTCCGTATTTTGAAGTTTCATCATGAGGAACTTGCATAACGGCGATCGTAGAAGCATGAGTACGTTCGTAATCATCGATTAATTGCTGTGTCAATGGTACTTCGTCTTCCATGATATCATCGCCTAGCATAACGACAAATGGTTCATTTCCAATAAAGGCTCTTGCTTGAAGAACGGCATGTCCTAAACCCTTTGGATGAGATTGACGGATGAAATGCAAATTGACATCTGTCGTTTCTTCTACTAATTTCAATAATTCGGTCTTTCCTTTTTCACTTAGGTTTGTTTCTAATTCAATATTTGAATCAAAGTGATCTTCGATTGGTCGTTTAGCTTTTCCTGTAACGATCAAGATGTCTTCGATTCCTGATTTCAACGCTTCTTCAACGATGAACTGGATTGTTGGTTTATCAACAATTGGCAACATTTCCTTTGCCATAGCTTTTGTTGCTGGTAAAAATCTTGTTCCTAATCCTGCTGCTGGAATAACTGCTTTTTTGACTTTCATATACATTCGCTCCTTCAAAAAATTGTTAATGAGAATTCATTTTCTTTTTTCCCATCACGTAACATGATTTCTTTTGCGGCTGTTTTGATTTCTTTTTGTTCATACAGCACTTCATAGATTGTTTGAGTGATGGGCATTTCGATTTCCATCATTTGGGCTAGTTCCATCGCTGCTTGGGTAGTATTCACACCTTCAACGACCATTCCCATATTGGCTAGCACCTCTTCTAGGGGCTGCCCTTGTCCTAACAAGTTGCCTGCGCGCCAGTTCCTAGAATGAACACTTGTGCAAGTAACGACTAGATCGCCTACTCCGCTTAATCCGATAAAGGTCAGCGGGTTGGCACCCATTGCTACACCTAAACGGCTGATCTCAGCTAATCCGCGCGTCATGATTGCTGCCTTTGCATTATCGCCAAACCCTAAGCCGTGAATAGCGCCAGCACCAATAGCAATAATATTTTTCAAAGCTGCCCCCATCTCTACACCGATCACATCAGGATTGGTATAGATCCGAAAATAGTTATTCATGAACAGCTCTTGTACATATTTTGCTGCTTTTGCATCTGTACTTGCAGCTGTGATCGTAGTGATGTCATGTTTCGCTACTTCTTCTGCATGGCTTGGTCCAGAAAGAACAACAACAGCTTTTCTTTTTTCTGCTGGGATTTCCTCTAACAAGATGTCAGAGATCCTTTTATGTGTTCCCTGTTCTAATCCTTTACTTGCATGGATGATCACTGGCTTTGTATTCAATTTAGGCACTAGTTCTTTTGCAACAGAACGTATTGCTTTCGTTGGAATGACGAATAGCACCGCATCTGCATCTTTTACTGCATCTTCCATATTGGTGAATGCTTGGATGGAATCGGGTAGATAATGATCTGGTAAATAACGTTGATTCGTGTGTTGGGTGTTGATTTCTTCTACTTGTGAAGCACGATGTCCCCAAATCCGAACGTCATGTCCGTTTTCGGCGAGGACTTGTGCCAAAGCAGTACCCCAAGAGCCTGGTCCTAAAACCGCTACTCTATAATTCATTTTACCACTCCTGAAATTTTTTTCATTTTTTACGCTCTAAAAATCAGATAATTTGTTGATTTTTTCCTAATGAGCGGTCATAATCCGGTAAATTTCCTTTTTTTCTGCGCCAAATAAATAGAATCAATGTACCGACAAATAACACAGCAGATAATAATTGAGAAATACGGATCACACCTAAAAAGTAAAGACTGTCTGTACGTAATCCTTCAATAAAGAAACGCCCGAAACTATACCACATTAGATAACATAAAAGGACTTCGCCTTTTTTCAAAAGGTGTGGTTTCTTTCGTAAAAACAAAAGCAAAATAAATCCAATAAAACTCCAAAGTGATTCATAAAGAAATGTTGGTTGACGATAGATCCCTTCGATATACATATTATCAATGATGAATTGCGGTAAATGCAGACTTTCTAAGAAGCTTCGCGTCGTGTCTGGTCCATATGCTTCGTGGTTCATGAAATTTCCCCAACGACCGATTGCCTGTGCTAATAATACACTTGGTGCAGCGATATCTAAAAAAGTCCACAAAGAAATAAAATGATATTTAGTAAAAAAATACAGCGTGATCGCGCCTGCAATCAGTCCGCCATAAATAGCTAAGCCTCCTGAACGGATATTGAATATTTGGATTGGATCAGCTATATACTGGGGAAGATCAAATAAAACATAATATAAGCGAGCGCCAATAATGGAGATAGGCAATCCCCACAACATAAAATCTGTCACATCATCTGCTTTTAATCCTACCCGAACAGCCTCTCTGCTGCTAAGCCACATGGCGATAATGATACCTGATACGATGATCAATGCATACCAGTAGATAGGAATCCCTACAAGCTCAAAAGCAACTCGATTGATTTGTGCTAACATATTGTCACTCCTTGCTAGTCGTTGCCTGAGTTTTCTTCAATCAAGCGACTTAATCTTTCTTCAAATGTTTTCGTTGCGTCAAAGCCCATTGTACGTGCACGGAAATTCATCGCGGCTACTTCAATGATGATTGCAACGTTTCGTCCTGTTTTGACAGGGATTTTTATTTGTGGAATGCCCACTTCCGCGATTTCAACGGTCGTGTCTTCAGAGCCCAGACGGTCGTATTTCTTATCTTTTGCCCATGCTTCCAGATAAACAGCCAACTGGACTTGCATAGAGCCACGTACCGCACTCGCACCAAAAAGATTCATTACATCAATGATCCCTATTCCTCGGATTTCAATCAGATGTTCCAGGATTTTAGGCGGTTCTCCGATCACCGTTAATTCATCTTGCTGATAGACATCTACTCGATCGTCTGCGATCAATCGATGACCGCGTTTGATCAACTCCAACGCTGTTTCACTTTTTCCTATCCCACTATCACCTTGAATCAGTACACCTAATCCGTAAACATCCACTAAAACACCGTGGACACTTGTTCGAGGGGCAAGGCGACCATCTAAATAACTGGATAATTCTCCTAATAAACGAGAAGTTGAGATGGGAGAACGCAGTACAGCTATCCCATTTTCATTTGCTGCCTGGATCATTTCTTCTGGAGCTGGTAATCCTCTTGAAATAATAAATGCGGGCATATCTTCACTACATAATCTTCTCATGATGATCAAACGCTCTTCTGGGATCATCCGTTCCGCAAAACTGATTTCTTTACTGCCAAATAGCTGTAAACGATTATGGGAATAATAATTAAAATAACCAGTCAACTCTAGTCCTGGGCGTGAGATGTCCCCAGTTACGATGACACGGTCTAAGCTTTTCTCGTCGCCTGTCACGATTTCCAAAGATAATTTTTTCACTAATTGGCTAACTTTTACAACTTCTGACATTCATGCTACCTCATTTCTATTAGAGTGTTCTCTATCATTTTATCATTGTCTAGCCAAAAGTACTACCAATTAAAAAAAACGTTTTTATTTAATTACCAATGTAATAGAAAACGCATTCCTGATTCTAAATAAAAAAACTGCGCCGATAGTTCGGCACAGCTTTCTTTTATTTTCTACTGTTATGTTCGCTGACAATTACATTGACAAGCGACATCAAGATAGCTACTAACAACGCTGCACCGAATGAAGAAAAACTAAAATGTTCTGCTCCCACAAAAAAGGAGGTCATTTTAAGAATCGCTGCATTGATAACAAACGTAAACAAACCCAATGTGACTAATGTAAAGGGCAGGGACAGTATCGTCAAAATCGGTTTGACAAACATATTCAACACAGACAATACGAAGCTGGCAAGAACGGCCGTCCAAATACTGCTTACATGGACCATCGCAGGAAAAAGAACAGCCAATGATATGAATGTTAACGTATTAACTAAAATACGTTGAAAGTACGACATTAAAAGTCACTCCATTCGTCATCATCGATTTTTTCCGCTTCTTTGCGTTTTTTTGTTTGTTCACGAGTTTGTTCACGATAATTGTTTTTTTCATAATATGCATTGTTATGTCCATAGTTTGTTCGTGCAGAACGCGCCGATGGGATAATCAAAGCTAATAAAATGTATAAAATGATTGGACTTCCAAAAGCAACTAAGCTCAGGAATACATAAAGCACACGGATAACAGTCGGATCAATCCCGATGTATTCTCCTATTCCTGCTAAAGTC
This sequence comes from Enterococcus sp. FSL R5-0957, assembly GCF_038008005.1. Classification (NCBI taxonomy): domain Bacteria; kingdom Bacillati; phylum Bacillota; class Bacilli; order Lactobacillales; family Enterococcaceae; genus Enterococcus; species Enterococcus sp. FSL R5-0957. The sequence goes on along the minus strand of NZ_JBBOYG010000001.1, from coordinate 818,940 downwards.
CCTGTCAAAACAACATTTTTATTGGATTTTGTCAACTTTTTTTTCATCATGTCTCACCTCTGTTCTACTATTTTAAATGAAGAAAATCGTTGTGACAACCTTCTTCTTAATCGGTGTCTCTCTGCAAAATTCTCGGTCACAAATTACCATATTCATAAAACGTGACGAGCTTTTTCTGAAATTATTCCTTGTGACTCGGCGATAAGTGGCAAGTTCATAATCTCTTGGTAAACGGTGTTCAAGAGATAGCCTATCGGCAATAAGGCACAATTTTGTAAAATAGGGGAAGCTATTTTACAAAATCGCTTCTTATTGCTCAAGGCTGAACATCTCTTTCACAACCTCTTTATTTATCTGTATCTTTTAAATAGATACTTCCTGTTGTCGTTGAAAGTTGCACTTGCGCGATTTCACCCTCTGAAACACGACGGAATTGCAACATTTGGTTTGTCCGTTCTTTTTTCTCACGAACTACTTCGTAATTGGACAGACGGCTATTGATACTTCCAAGACTTGTTTTAGCATGTCCTTCCAAACCGATGCTATCTGGTAAAGCGACTTTGACATTTCCGTTCACTGAACTTGCTTCTATTTTTTTCAAATTATCTTCTTTAATCGTAAGACGTACATCACCATTTACTAAAGACACAGAAAGATTTTCTGCTGTCGCACCAAATGTCACTGTACCATTTACTGTTTCGATAATAGAATCTAAGATGTTCCCGTTTCGAATATCGATATTGCCGTTTACACCTTCTACTTCCAGCATCGTTGCAGTTAATTGGTCCACGATGATGTTACCATTCGTAGATTTTGTATAAATATCTTTAGCTTCCAATGTTTCAATCATGATGTTGCCATTTAGAAGTTTAATAGCTGCGTGGTCGTATACTCGTTTAGGTAAGTAGAAAACAAGGTCTGCACGCACACGTTTATTTGGAATTTGGAAGGAGATATGATCTTCATTAACCTCAATCTGGCTCCGTTCAGAGAATGCTTCAAATGGTTTAGCACCCATTTTTCCGTAAAGTTTGATCTTAGCTTCAACTTTCACATCGTTGCTGTCCCACGTTTTTAACGTCACGTTTCCGTTTGCTGCCTTGATATCAAGGATACTTGCTGCAGGAGCTTCATAGTAAAATTCATGCTCAAATTTCGTTGTCGCAATCCCAGGGACACGTAAGCTGACATCTTTCCATTCCATGTTGTCATTCACTGTTTCTGAAACAGTTTGGAATGTTTTCTTCAAGAATTTTCCTAACTGTGATCCAGCTTCTGACATTTTTTCGCCTACTTGATTCAGTGTATCTGTTGCTTGATCTTTCCAATCATCTGGCAATTCAAACTTATCAGTAAACGTTTCTCTTTTCTCAGACCATTGATTCTTACGGATATCTTTTAATTCTGCTTCTAATTTCAATTGTTCTTCTAACAGTGTATCGCCACTAGCTTCTAACTCTTTGATTTCTGCTTCTAACGTCTGACGCTGTGCTAATTCTTCTTCTGTCAACTCGCCTAATTCTTCTTTTGTATTCAGCTGCATCAATGCTTCCTGTTTCTCATTGCGTGCTGCCTTATTGTCAGCGAATTGAGCATTTACTTCATCTAGACGCGCCGAAGTTTTATTCACTTCAGTTGCTAGTTCATCTAAGATCTTTTCTAAGTTTTCTTGATCTTGTCTTTCTCTTTCCTTTGGATCAACTGGCTCAGAAATTTCTTCTTCGCCGTTTTCAAGTTTATCGATCAATTGACTTGCCTGATCTTTTTCTTTATGACTAGCAGTTACCTTGTCTGCTTCTTTTTTGATTTGCTTTTCGTCTTTTTCAGTTGCCATGCTTTCTAATAAATCTAAGCCTTCTTCAGTCGAAAGGATTCCTTTTTTCACTAAATCTAAAATACGTTCTCTTTCTTTCATGGAAATTGCCTCCTTAAGCAAAATTGTTTGCAAGCTTTTCCTTACATCCATATTATGCACTGATTCAGTAAAAATGTCATAGGACTTAAGTTGTAACTTTTACTCCATCTTGAGTTGTTCTTTCTTTTTTGTAAAGAGATATGCTGTAGTCATGCAGGTTAAAGGAAGAACAAGTAGTGCGGACAATGTGGTAAGAATAGCCATCGTATATTCTAGAACAAATGATTTTTCATTGATCACTTGCTGAAAAGGAATGTCTAAATCAATAAACCAGAGGATCAACGCTAAAGAACTTCCCATGAATGCAAAAAGAAGTGTCATTACTGTTGACGCCAATATTTTTTTAGCAATAGCGAAACTAGAATGGCGCAATTGGTAAAAAGATAATTGCGGATTTGCCTGATATACTTCGAATGTCCCACTAGAAATTGCTACACTAGCATCTAAAACAGCACCACTAAGACTAATCAGAAGCAACGATCTCGTAAGTAATCTAAAATCAATCGCTAAAGTCTTATCTAAGCCAGATAATTCTTCTAGTTCTACCGATGTAAAACCTTGGATCGCTAAAAAATCAGTGATAGGAAGCAATAGTAGGAAACAAAATAAAAAGATCAGTATACTCACAAAAGCTGCACGCATTTTTAGATTATAACCGTTGATAAAAAATAAGATAACCACAGCAATCAATAAAAATCCTATGACCGACAATGCCAGTATCGGCCACTTCTGATGATAACCGAATAACAACAGGAAAAAGATCCCTAAATTGATGAATAAGCCTAAAATAATATACATACCTTGCGTACCGCCAATAAGTAGCACGCTGATTGCTAAAATCCCAACAAGTATAATAAGTACATTCATCGTTTCAGCCTCCTTACAGTCAGAAAAAAGAGGACCGAGACAGGGATCGATAATACTATTCCTAAGTTGCCAGCAATGACGCGTAAAAATTCCAATGATAAATGCTGTTCTATCGTTTCTTTGAATGACCATTGATTTCCTAAATATAAAAGAAGCGATGGAACTGACCCACTGATATAGACGAACAAAAGGATATTGGTCACCGAGCCAATCACATCTCGACCCACTTGCCTTCCTGAAAGCCATAACTGTTTCGCTGTTATTTCTGGTTGTCGCTTAGTCAATTCTTCTAATGTCGCAATGACTATGATAACGGTATCGAGTGTTCCTCCAGCTGTTCCAATCAGTACGCTAGAAAGAAAAACAGAACGATACGGTCGTGTCAGATAATTCAGTTCCTCATAGCGCAGTCCTTGGCCTTTCCAATGATTCATTGTCAAAAGACAAATAAAAAATGCTAAAAAAACACTCGTAACCGCAGCTGAAATTTTGATTATACTGCTTCTATTCCATCCATCTAAAGCCAATATGCTAATAATCATCCCTATAACGACGAACAGGATAGATATATTTAATAGAGAAATCCCTTCTGTTTTAGTAAAGATGAGCAACAAAAGTAAAAGTAAAACGATATTGATGATGAGACTTCCTAAAGCAAATAGACCCTGTTTTCCGCCAATAAGCAACATGGCGCCAATGAAGATACTTGTGAAGAAGAAAAGCCAGCCATCATTTTTTTTTGCTACTAGCTGCCATTCATCTCCATGCATTTGGACTAGATACATTTGTCTCGCTTTTATATTTGCTGTTTCTATTTGATTTTTTTGATAAGGAACCGATAAATAAATCGATTCTCCTTTTTGATCCGTGTTCATCAGTTTTCCTGTAATCAATTGATGATCCTCTTTTATTCGTACTTTTTCGATCTCGATGACAGGTACTTCATATAAAGCAGCTTGATGCTGAATAACCCATGAAGTAAGCACACAAATAAAAAATATAGTGATGATGCTAATTTTTTTTTGCATTCTTTATCCTTTCTATGAAATGATGAAAAGGGTTTGTGACATGTTTTGTCACAAACCCTTTCCCGAATAAACGGTGTTTAAAAGCTTGCATCTGCGGTAATAAGTCCAGCCAAACGAAAAATAGGAGGAGCTATTTTTTGTTTGACTGTTCTTATTACTTGATGCAGAACAGCTTTTTCACAACCGCTGATTTCACAACCTCTTTTCCTAAACAAACGGCAGAATCACAGCTTCAGTTTAGAAAATCTCATTGTGGTTCGTATTTAACTCAGTGATTTTCCCTGTAGCCAAGTAGACGATCCATTCACAGATGTTTGTCACATAGTCTCCGATCCGTTCTAGATAACTGGCAACATTCAAGTAGTCTGTTCCACTGATGACTGTCTCAGGATTTTCCTGCATATTTTTGATTGTTGCATTATAGATTCGATTGAAATAGTCATTGACTCTTTGATCCATATTGGCGATCGTACGTGCGTCTTTTTCGTCTGTTTTGACATAAGCAACTAGGACGTTGTCCACCATTTTTTTCACATAATCGGACATATCGGAGATCTCTTTTTCGATTTCCGGTATTCTCGTCTGCCCTTTTACGCGAATCGTGGATTTAGCAACAGACACCGCATGATCGGCCATACGTTCTAAATCCGAGCTAGCTTTCATGACCGTAATGATCATACGCAAATCAGTTGTAACTGGCTGTTGCAATGCGATCATTTCAAAACTTTTCTTCTCCAAGCGTGTTTCCATGTTATTGATATTTATATCGTTTTCGATAACTTCTTGGGCTAAGATTTTATCGTGTTTGATGTATGCACGAACTGACTTGTGCACGGCGCTGCTCACCATCATCCCCATTTCGTAGAACTGATTATGGAGATTCAGCAATTCTTCTTCAAATTGTGTACGTAGCATTCCGTTTCCTCCTTATCCAAATCGACCTGAAATATAATCTTCTGTCTCTTGTTTTTCTGGATTCATGAATATCTTCTTCGTATCATTGTATTCGATCAAGTGACCATCTAGAAAGAATGCCGTCTTATCTGAAATACGTGAAGCTTGAGACATATTATGGGTCACGATGATCATCGTATACCGCTCTCTTAATTCTAACAGCATACTTTCGATTTTCCCAGTAGAAACAGGATCAAGCGCACTTGTTGGTTCATCCAATAAGATGATTTCCGGATTAACTGCCAAAACACGTGCGATACATACACGCTGCTGCTGCCCGCCGGATAAAGATAAAGCACTTTTATGCAATTTGTCTTTCACATCATCCCAAACAGACGCTGCCTTCAGGCTTTCTTCAACTACTTGATCAAGGACTTTTTTATCTTTTTCCCCTTTTAATTTCAATCCATAGATGACATTTTCATAGATAGAAAAAGGAAATGGGTTTGGCTGCTGGAATACCATGCCGATTTCTTTTCTTAGTTCAACAACATCTGTTTTTGGACCATAGATGTCTTTGTCTTTATATAAAACACTTCCGGTGATCGTTACATTCGGAATCAGGTCATTCATCCGGTTCAAAGAACGCAGATAAGTGGATTTCCCGCAACCAGAAGGACCGATCATCGCAGTGATTTCCCCTTGATTGAAACTTAGATCGATCCCTTTTAGTGCTTCTTTCTTTCCATAATACAGATGAAGATCTTTAGATGAAATAATTTCTTTTGTCATGTTGAGGCCTCCGTCTTAACCAAAATGACCGGACACATAATCTTCGGTTGCCTGAATTTTTGGTCTGGTAAATATCTTGTTAGTTTTGTCATATTCCATTACTTTTCCTAGATAGAAAAAGGCAGTATAGTCGCTGATACGAGCTGCTTGTTGCATGTTATGCGTCACGATGATGATCGTATAGTCTTCTTTCAAGTTTACAAGTGTTTCTTCAACCGTTCCTGTCGAAATAGGGTCCAAAGCACTTGCCGGCTCGTCTAGCAGCAAGATATCAGGTTTCATCGCGATCGCACGAGCAATACATAAACGTTGCTGTTGCCCACCAGATAAAGCCAAGGCACTTTTGTCCAAGCTGTCTTTTACTTGGTCCCACAAGGCAGCTTGTTTCAAGCTTGTTTCAACGATTTCATCTAATTTCTTTTTGTTTTTTTCGCCGTGCTGTTTCAAAGCAAATGTAATATTGTCATAAATCGACTTGCTGAACGGATTAGGACGTTGAAAAACCATGCCAATCCGTTTGCGCATCTCATAAACATCCACTTGAGGCGCATTAATATCTACGCCTTGATACATGATTTTCCCAGTGATTTTCGTATTAGCGATCCCATCATTCATTCGATTCAACGAACGAAGATACGTAGATTTTCCGCAGCCGGAAGGACCAATCAGTGCAGTGATCTTATTTTTTTCAAATTCCAGATCCACTCCTTTGATTGCTTCATTGTCGCCATACCAGACATGTAGATCATCCGTATATAGTGCTACTTCTTTCTCTTTTGGCATGGTGATGACATTTGTTTCATTCCAGTTATATTTTTTCATTTTGCTTCTTCTCCTTAGGCTGAAGTCATTTTTTGGTATAATCGTTTGCCAATCGCACGAGCGCCGAAGTTGAACAGTAAAACAGCAATGATCAACACGGCAGAAGCGCCAGCCGAAACAGAAACACCATCAGGCATCGTGCCTTCTGTATTGATCTTCCAAATATGGACAGCTAATGTTTCAGCTTGACGGAAAATGCTGATCGGGCTTGAAACACTTAATGGATTCCAGTTCGTAAAATCTAACGCAGGTGCACTTTGTCCAGCCGTATAGATCAATGCAGCTGCTTCACCAAAAATTCTTCCAGAACTTAGGATCACACCAGTCAAAATCCCTGGTGTCGCTTCTGGAATCACCACTTTTATCACTGTTTCCCAGCGTGACAAACCTAAGGCCAATCCTGCTTCTCGTTGTGTGTAATGGACCGCTTGTAAAGACTCCTCAACTGTTCTAGTCAAAAGAGGCAAGTTGAATACAGTCAAAGCCAATGCACCAGAAATAATCGAGAAACCATACTGGAATTGAATAACGAAAACCAAGAAACCGAATAAACCGACAACGACAGAAGGCAATGAGCTCAAGATTTCAATCGACGTGCGAATCACATCTGTTAGCCAGTTTTTTCCAGCATATTCTGAAAGATAGATACCCGCACCTAAAGAAATAGGAAAACTGATGAGCATCGTGATCAAAAGCAAATAAATCGAGTTAAATAGCTGGATCCCGATTCCACCGCCTTCTTGGTAGGCTTTGGAAGGTTCGGTCAAGAAGGACCATGAAATGTGCGGTATTCCCCGAACTAAGATATAAAGTAGTAAAGCTGCTAAAATCAATACGATGATCCCCGAAACTACATATAAAACACCTGTAGCAATTTTATCTGAGCGTTTTGCGTTCATTATTTCAGCTCTCCTTTCTTCCCAATCATACGGATCACGATATTAAAGAATAATGACATCAATAGCAAGATCAGCGCTAATGACCATAACACATTATTTTCAACTGTTCCCATGATTGTATTTCCGATTCCCATTGTTAAGATGGACGTCAATGTAGAAGCAGGAGTAGTAAGTCCTGTTGGCATCAATGCTGCATTACCGATGACCATTTGGATAGCTAAGGCTTCACCAAACGCACGAGCCATACCAAAAACGACTGCTGTTAAAATCCCGGGCACGGCTGCTCGTAGCACGACTTTGTAGATTGTTTGCCATCTTGTGGCACCAAGCGCTAATGAAGCTTCCCGATAGTGCCGTGGTACTGCCTTTAATGCATCAACAGTCATCGTTGTGACAGTCGGCAAGATCATAACGAACAACACAAATGTACCAGCTAAGATACCAAACCCTGTCCCGCCAAAAATACTTCTGACAAAAGGCACGATAACTGATAAACCGATAAAACCGTAAACGACAGAAGGAATACCTACAAGCAGCTCGATGACCGGCTGTAAGATCTTCGTTCCGTTTTTAGGAGAGATCTCCGTCATGAATACTGCTGCACCAATGGCAAATGGCGTGGCAACGATAGCAGATAAAAAGGTCACAATAAACGAACCTGTGATCATAGGCAATGCCCCTACCATTGGTTTCCCATTTGCTCCGATTTGGCTTGGATTCCAATCTGTACCAAACAGAAAATCAAATACATTGATCTTATCAGTAAAAAAGGTGGCCAATCCTTTACTAGCTACAAAATAAAAAATAGATAATACAACCAACACGATCAGCGCGATACATAAAAAACTGATGAATTTTCCACGCTGTTCCATTTTTGAACGTTTTGATTTTGTTAATAATACTTTTTTCACATCTTCCACAGATGACTCCCCCTTAATCAGGTTTAACATACTCACTCAGTGTACAAATTGAACATCAATTTGGTTTTAATAACATGTAAAAGTTTAGCTAAGTTTGTAAATTTTGTGTAAAGATTACTCTTTAACGATATTTCCTTGCCAATCACGTTCGACTTTCATATGAGAAACAGGGATATAACCTAGTTCTCCAACGATGTTATCTTGTACTTCATCAGATAAGATATAGTCTAAAAATTCTTTTGTCAGTTTTTTTGGATGATCTCTTGTGTACATATGCTCATATGCCCAAATCGTCCATTTGTTCGTTGTCACATTTTCATCTGTCGGTTCTACACCGTTAACATTCAACGTATCTACATCATCGGAAACATAAGAAAAAGCAACATAGCTGATTGCACCGGGTGTGTCGGCAACGATCTGGCGCACCATTCCGCTTGAATCTTGTTCTTGTGCCTGAACAGCTGTTTCTCCGTCCAATACCCATTTTTCAAACGTGCTACGGGTTCCGCTTCCTGAAGCGCGGTTCAATATAGCTACTGGCTGATCTTTTCCACCGACTTCACTCCAGTTTTTGATCTCGCCTGTAAATAGTTTTTTCAGGTTTTCCATACTGATGTCTTTTACGCCAATATCCTTGTTCACAATAGGAGTGATCCCAACAACTGCTACTCGATGATCGACTAATGCTGAGGCATCGATCCCCGATTTTTCTTCCGCAAACAAATCAGAGTTTCCGATGTCGACTGCTCCTGACTGTACTTGAGACAAACCAGTTCCGCTTCCGCCCCCTTGTACATTGATGAATTTTCCAGGATTTTCTGTCTGGTAAGTTTCAGCAACTGTTTCTACTAAAGGCTGTAAAGCAGAAGAGCCAACAGCCGTAATGGATTCTCCTCGATCAATCCACTTTGAACAGCCTGATAAAAGAATGGCTAATCCTATTATTGGTAAGAATAATTTAAGTTTTTTCATTAGAAATCTCCTTTAATCCTAAAGTATGTTTATTTTATCATTTTCATTACTTGATGAAAACGGATCAAAATCATTAAATAACAAAATAAATTCTCATAATTGTAAAAAAACTATCTCATTAAAAATTTCTATGCTATACTGGCTTTGAAATGTGTCTCTTTTAATAGCATATATTAGCTTATTTCTTGCTTTCCCCAAAAAACAAGAGATACCCCAAAGTTAATTTCGCTCATGCGAGACGCTTTCTCCATTTCTGACGTACTCTCAGAAATGGCCCCGTTAGAAAAGGACACGAGATCTCCATCTGTTGATGGTTCTCATGTCCTTTTTGTGTTTTAAAGGAGCGGCGAAATCAATCTTGCTAATCCTTCTTTCATCTTGATGATTATTCCTCGGTTTTCATACATTTCTTTTGTGAGATGCGTAGAAATTTTCGAGTCTTCAAAAAAAGCTTTTCTTACACGTGAAGCCATTCGTTCATCATAAATCAGTGTATTGACCTCAAAGTCCAAGCGAAATGAACGAACATCGATATTTGCTGAGCCAACTGAAACAATGCCACCATCGATAATCATCGTCTTTGCATGAATAAATCCATTCTCATATGTTTCGATCCTTGCTCCATACTCGATCAGCTCTGCAGCGAAAGAATACGTTGCCCAGTAAACGAGAAGATGATCTGGTTTGTTAGGTATTTGGATATGAACTTTTACGCCTGAAAGAAGAGCCAACTTCAGTGCTTCATGAATCGATCCATCCGGTATGTAATAAGGCGTTTGGATCAATATCTCCCGTTTGGCTAACGAAATCATTTTCAAATAAGTCATTTTGATTTGTTCATGTTCGGTATCTGGTCCGCTTGTCACGATTTGAACAGCTATATCACCAGTAGTGTGAATGGACGGAAAAAATTTGGGAGAATAGCCTACTTCTTTTGTATGCTGAGAATTCCAGTCCATCAAAAAACGGTTTTGCAAGGTATACACCGCTTCTCCGTAAATACGCAAATGATTGTCTCGCCAATAACCAAATTTCTTTACCAATCCTAGATATTCATTTCCAACATTGAACCCACCTGTATATCCGATTTTCCCATCAATAACTACGATTTTACGATGATTGCGATAATTGATCCGAGGATTAATATACGGAACAAATAGAGGAAAGAAAAATGCGACTTCTCCGCCTGCTTTTTTCAAATTCTGAAAAAAGCTGGAAGAAACTTGTGTGGAACCCCATGCATCAAGAAGGACTCTGACTTTTACCCCTCGTCTTGCCGCCTCTGTCAATGCATCTCGAACTTCTTCACCTAATGCATCACTGCGATAAATATAATACTGGAAGTGGATATGGTCTTCTGCTTGCTTGATATCTTCAATCAGCGCATCGAATTTTTCACGACCATCTGTAAATAAAGTGATTTCATTTTTAGTCGTATAGAGCGTACTTTCAAATACCGTGAGCATATAGATCAATTGTTTCACATCTACTTGTCCAGTAGGCGGATGAGGATAAAGCCCTCGCATCAATGCCTGTTTGTCTTCTTCAATTTCCAGGTTCTTACCGATTTTCCCTTGGATCTTCAAATCAAAGATTTTCTCTTTGGAAATCCCTCTTCCTAAAAAAATATATAAAATAAATCCTACAACTGGAATGAACATCAAAACGAGCAGCCATGCCCATGTTTGAGCAGTTTCCTTTCTTTCTCGAAAAACGATGATAAAGGAAAGCAAAATATTCATAATCAAAAGGATCGTAAAAAAATTGTCAACGATAATTTTCACGGCTTCACCTCTTCTTCTACCAACTTAAGAATACCCAAGTTATTTTTTAAAGTAAAGGAAAAAAAGCCGCTTCCTTCTATTCTCCTAGCCAATAAAAAAAGAAAGCTGGAACGAAACTGTCCAACTTTCTCATTTTATTTATATTGTGGTATTAGAATTTCAAGAAACGTCTCATAGAAATGATCGAGCCAAGTGAACCAATGATCACACCAATGCCGACCATTAAAAGATTGATTTTCCAAACGATATTTTGTGGATGAATCAATGAATAATGGGAACGTAATAATGATGGATTGATCAATTGGAAAAACCATGCATAACCAAATGTGATGATCAAAATCGGAAGAATCGCACCGATCAGACCGATCCAGCCACCTTCAAGGAAAAACGGCCAGCGAATATATCCATTTTTTGCACCGACTAAACGCATGATTTGAATTTCACGCTGTCTAGACAAAATCGTGATCCGAATCGTGTTCGAAATGAGAAACATCGCTACGAACAGCAGCAATGCCGCTGCAACTAATCCCCATGTCCGAACTGCACCAGCGATTTGGAAAATCCGATCTGAGGAAGCTCCACCGTAATCAGAACGAGAAACATTCTTCAAATCTGCTGCTTCTTCTGCTACTTGTTTTGTATAAGAAGGATCAGTAGCACTTACTACATACACATCATATAACGGGTTATTGTCACCTTCAAACAATTTCCAGGAATCACCCATTTCGTTTTGGATTTTTTTCAATTCCTGTTCTTTGCTTGAAAATTCAACTTTTTTAACATGATCTAAGTCATTCAATTCTTTTTCTAGCTTTTTCATCTCTTCGTCTTTTGTACCGATATCTACGAATACAGATACATCAACGTTTCCTTCTATATCCTGAGCTAATTTAGTTGCATTCATGATAACTGCCATGAATACACCGACTAAAGTCAACGTGATCGTTACCGCACTGACTGAAGCAACTGTCATCCAGCCGTTACGTTTCAAACTCTTGATACTTTCTAATAAATGGCGGAAAAAGGTTCTAATCATCGTATCCATATTCCCCTTCCGCTTGATCTCGAATAATGCGGCCGTTTTCGATAGCAATTACTCGGTGCCGAATCGTATTTACGATCGTACTGTTATGTGTAGCCATCACGACAGTAGTTCCTTGGGCATTGATCCGATCTAATAATTTCATGATTTCCCATGAGTTTTCTGGATCCAGATTTCCTGTCGGTTCATCCGCGATAAGTACTTTAGGCGTATTCACGATTGCCCGAGCAATAGAGACACGTTGCTGTTCCCCACCGGATAATTCGCTAGGAAAGACTCGAACTTTGTGTTTCAAACCAACAAGGTCCAGCACTTCCATTACTCGTTTTTTGATATCTCGAGGTTTTCTGCCGATAACTTGCATAGCGTACGCAACATTTTCATATACTGTTTTTCTTGGTAATAATTTATAGTCTTGGAACACCACGCCGATTTCTCTGCGTAGATAAGGAACTTCGCGGTTTTTGATTGCTATTAGATCATGACCTGCGACGTTCAAAGTTCCTTTTGAAGCTTTTTCTTCTCGATACATCAATTTGATGAATGTAGATTTACCGGCTCCAGACGGACCAACCACATAGACAAACTCTCCTTGTTCGATGACAATCGAGAGATTGCGGATAGCGGTCGTACCATTTGAGTACTTCTTCATTACATCCTTCATTTCAATCATGGCGTTCTCTCCATATCTTTTTCAGTCTTTAGCTATTATAGCATGGCAATGTTTCAACATGCTTGCAAAATCTTACAATTTTATTTCAATTTAACAATGGGTTCTTATTGTAGATGCATTTTTAAATAGCCGTCAATAAATAAATCAAGGTCACCGTCCATAACTGCTTGGACATTTCCTGTCTCTACGTTTGTCCGATGGTCTTTTACCATAGAATAGGGATGGAAAACATAAGAACGGATCTGTGAACCCCAGCCGATTTCTTTTTGTTCTCCTCGAAGTGCAGCTGCTTCTTGTTCTTTCTTTTCCACTTCTAATTGATAAAGCTTAGCTTTTAACATCCCCATCGCTTGCTCACGGTTTTTCAATTGTGAGCGTTGTGCCTGACTAGCTACTACTGTTCCTGTAGGCAAGTGAGTGATCCGTACAGCAGATTCTGTTTTATTGATGTGCTGACCACCTGCACCACTTGCTCGGTACGTATCGATTTTCAAATCATCTGGATTGATTTCTATATCGATCGTTTCATCAAGCTCTGGCATCACATCTACCGAACAAAAAGAAGTATGACGTCGTTTCGCTGAGTCAAAAGGCGAAATCCGTACAAGGCGATGAACACCTTTTTCTGATTTTAGATAACCAAAAGCGTTATGTCCTTTAATCAGCAGGGTCACACTCTTGATCCCTGCTTCATCACCTGCTTGATAATCTAGTGTTTCTACTTGATAGCCATGCTGCTCTGCCCAACGTGTATACATACGTAAAAGCATGCTGCCCCAGTCTTGGGACTCCGTTCCGCCAGCCCCTGGATGCAATTCGACGATCGCATTGTTTCGATCATAAGGTCCGTCTAACAGCATAGATAATTCATACGTCTTCATTTTTTCATCTAATGCATTGATACGTGTTTCTGCTTCTTCTTGCATTGCTGCATCAGGTTCTTCTTGCAGCATCTCCACCATCAATTCGATTTCTTCTAGTTCTTCGGCAAGAGAATGGAATTGGTCATAAGTTTCTTTATTAGCGTTATTTTCACTGATCACTTTTTGTGCGGCTTCGCTGTCATCCCAAAAACCAGGTTCAGCCATTTTTGCTTCTGCTTCCGCGATGTCTTCTTCCAGCTGATCTAAGTCAAAGAGACCTCCTGAAACTTGTGACCTTTTCCTGCATTTCTGTCAGGAGATTTCGAATTTCGGATATTTCCATGTTTTTTCCTTCTTTCACTATACTTTTTTCATTATATCTAGTCTAACAGAATCAGCAAATAACAGAAAGAAGGTGAGACGAATTCTTAAAAAAAGAATTTGTCTCACCAATCCTGCTGTCAGAAATTAGTTTGCATTTTTTCCATGACAGTTCTTATATTTTTTCCCGCTTCCACAAGGACAAGGATCATTTCTTCCGACCTTATTCACATGGATTGGCTGTTTTTTCGCGCTAGTATTACTATTTTCTTTGGCATCTCCGTCTTCTGAGTGAGAAGCTGTTCCTTGAGAAACCTGTTCACGCTGTACGTTTTGACGGATCTCAGCTTTCATAAAGATTCGAGTGACTTCATACTCGATGGCGCCTACCATATCTTCAAACATCTTATAGCCTTCTGTTTGATATTCGACTAATGGATTGTTCTGTCCATAAGCACGTAAGCCGATTGACTGACGTAATTGATCCATTGCATCAATATGGTCTGTCCATTTAGAGTCCACAACACGCAAGATCACGACTTTTTCAAATTCCAACAGTTGCTCTGGACCATTTAGTTGAGCCGCTTTGGTATTAAATACTTCTTGTGCTCGTTCGTTTAGATACTCTTTGATCTCCTGAGCTGTTTTTCCTTCGATATCTGCAAGAGTAATGCTATCTTCATGGACAAGAGTACTGCCGGCAAAATCGATGATACTTTCCAAATTCCAATTTTCTTTCTCTAATTGTGTATGCGCATCTACTACACGACTGATTGTCCGTTTGACCATGTTCATTAGTGGCTTGGATAAGCTTTTTTCTTCCATGATTACTTCTTGTCGCTGTTTATAGATTACTTCACGTTGTTCACGCATCACATCATCGTATTGTAAGACGTTTTTACGTGTGTCATAGTTATTTCCTTCTACACGTTTTTGTGCAGATTCTACTTGTTTCGTCAGCATCTTGCTTTGGATAACAGCATCTTCCTCACCGATCTTCATCCGATCTAAGAAAGCTTTGATTCGTTCTGAACCGAATCGTTTCATCAAATCATCTTCCAATGACAAGTAGAACTGTGACATACCAGGGTCTCCTTGACGTCCTGCACGTCCTCGAAGCTGGTTATCGATACGACGAGATTCATGTCGTTCTGTCCCGATAACTGCTAGACCACCAAGTTCTCTTACCCCAAGTCCTAACTTGATATCTGTTCCCCGACCAGCCATGTTGGTAGCAATCGTCACAGCACCTTTTTGACCAGCATTCATGATGATCTCTGCTTCTTTAAAGTGATTTTTCGCATTCAGCACTTCATGAGGAATACGTTCTTGATTCAGCATATCTGATAATAACTCAGATGTTTCAACCGCAACAGTTCCGACTAACACAGGTTGACCTTTGCGGTAGCGATCTTTGATATCTTGCACGACAGCGTGGAACTTGCTTTGTAATGTTGGGTAAAGCAAATCTGGACGATCATCACGGATAACCGGACGATTTGTCGGAATCTGGTATACTTGGATGTTATAAATTTCTCTGAATTCTTCTTCTTCTGTTTTAGCTGTACCAGTCATTCCCGCAAGTTTCTTGTACATACGGAAATAGTTCTGGAAAGTGATCGTCGCCATGGTTTTCGTTTCGTCTTCGATCTCTACGCCTTCTTTAGCTTCGATTGCTTGGTGAAGTCCATCTGAATAACGGCGTCCATCCATGATCCGACCAGTGAACTGGTCAACAATCAGTACTTTTCCGTCTTGGACAACATAATCGATATCTAAAAGCATGATATAGTTGGCTCTCAATGCTTGATCCAAGTGATGGGTCAATGCAGTATTTTCAATGTCGTATAAGTTATCCAAACCGAATGTTTCTTCTGCTTTTTCGATCCCTGCTTCGGTTAAACTGATTGTTTTTGATTGTACATCGATTTTATAATCTTCTTCTTCTTTCAAACGTTTCACGAAGTTGTCTGCTCTTGTATATAAAGCTGTGGATTTTTCTGCTTGCCCTGAAATGATCAGCGGCGTTCTCGCTTCATCAATCAAGATTGAGTCAACTTCATCGACAATGGCATAATTCAGCGGACGTTGTACCATTTGATGGCGGTAAACGACCATATTGTCTCTCAAGTAGTCAAATCCTAATTCATTATTCGTACTATAAGTGATATCACAATTATAAGCCTCGCGTTTTTCATCCGAAGATTTTGAGTTGATATTCAACCCCACTGTTAATCCTAAGAAATTATAAAGTTCGCCCATTTCCGTCGAGTCACGGGTTGCTAAATATTCATTGACGGTAACTACGTGTACCCCTTCGCCAGTCAGAGCATTTAGATATACTGGCATCGTTGCGGTCAAGGTTTTACCTTCACCAGTACGCATTTCAGGGATATTTCCATCGTGAAGCACGATTCCACCCATCAATTGTACGTGGTATGGATATAAACCTAATACACGTTTTGCTGCTTCTCGGACGACTGCAAAAGCTTCCGGAAGTAATTGATCTAATGTTTCTCCTTTTTGGTATCTGCCCTTGAATTCAGCAGTTTTTGCCTGTAATTGTTCATCAGTTAATGCTGCCATTTGGTCAGCGTATGCTTCAACTTTTTTTGCAATGCTATCTAAACGTTTTAGTTCTTTCTTATCGTTTTCGATAAGTGAACGAATCAAATTGGCCATGCGTTGTGTAATCTCCTTTTCCTTCTGTGTATTATCCAGACTATGTAGACTTTACTTTTCATTTTATCATTAGTTATAGATAATTGAAATATCTTAAGCGTATTAAAGTAAGAACTTCATAATTTATTCATATTTCATCTAAAAGAGGAGGAAACTCAAAAAAACTTGCGGCAGCTGTCAGTAGCTGCTGCAAGTTTTCGTTGTTATTTAAGTAAGACTGATCAGTCTGTTTCAATCAGTCCGTATTTTCCATCTTTACGGCGGTAAACGATACTTGTACCATTTGTTTCTGCATCTTCAAAAATAAAGAAGTTATGTCCCAGCATGTTCATTTGTAAGACTGCTTCTTCACTATCCATTGGTTTCAATGAAAGGCGTTTCGTACGTACGATATCTAATTCAGAATCATTTTCGTTTTCGTCCTCTTCATTGAATAAAGCAGCAGCATCTGCAGTATTCATGCCCGTTTCACGGGATTTACGATTAATTTTTGTTTTGAATTTGCGGATTTGGCGTTCCAATTTGTCAACAACCAAATCGATACTTGCGTATAAATCTGGAGAAGTTTCTTCGGCACGTAATACAAGATAAGGTAATGGGATCGTTACTTCCACTTTTGCTGTTTTTTCTGTATAAACTTTTAAGTTCACATGCGCCGTTGCATCGGGTGCGTCACTGAAATAGCGTTCTAGTTTGCCTACTTTTTTCTCAACGTAGTCGCGAATCGCTTCAGTTACTTCGATATTTTCGCCGCGTACATTATATCTAAACATAAAAATTACCCCTTTCGTCTACCACAATCAAGAAGGAGAAGGACCACTCTTTCCCTCTTCTTAATTCTATTATATCGAACTCTAGGTTATTTGCAAATTAAATCGCTATCAAATTTCCACATCTAATTCATCTCGCCAAAGAAATGGTTCGGATGATTTTCGGCTGTGCGACCTGCAAACAATCTGCTGCGTGGAAAAGAGTCTGTCCTGTTGTATAGACATCATCAATAATCAATATTTTTTTATTTTGTATCTTAGAAAAGGTGACTGCAAGTTCAAAAGGTTGAGGCATCTCCAATCTTTCCTTTCGCGTGTTTTTTGCTTGAGCCAGCAGATGCTTCTCTCTTTTGAGTAGCATCTGAAAAGGAATTCTTGCTGCTTTCAACATCTCGCTTACTTGATTGAATCCTCTTTCTGTTCGCCTTTTTTCAGATAAAGGTATTGGACAATAGATGTATGTCGGGTATTCTTTTTTTATCTGCGTCCATTTATATGCAAAGGTGCCTGCTAGTCGGATATCTCCCATAAACTTGTATTGATTGAGCCAGGCCTTCATATTTTCATCGTACACAAAAAAGGCACGGTGCTGAAAATCATAGGTCGGATATTTCTTCTTCCATTCTTGACAGTCACTGCAGTAAACGGGAATAGACTTTACTTTCTTTTTCGTACTCTCTAGATTGAAATGGATTGGTTTTTGACAGCCAGAACAGCCTCTTGTTTCCAATAAATGAAATTGTGCGCGACAAACTGAACAAGTCTGAGGTAATCTGTATTTCGAAACACCAATAATCTCGCTGAATGTTAAATTTTGGACGATATCTTTACTGCAGCAACTGCACCTCACAGCATCTTCTTCCCTTCTTCATTCATTTCTTTGATTTCCTGACAAGCTTTTCGAATAGCTGCAGTTTTTTCTTCATAGAAAAAGTATACTTGACTGTTCGTATAAGGCCCTTTACGATCGGCTCTTCCTGCGATTTGTACCAAAGAAGATTTAGTAAAAACCGGATGATCCGCTCCTAAAACGATAACGGATATTCTTTCAAATGTGACTCCACGTTCAAGGATCATCGTGGTTAACAGTATGTCATATTTTGCTTCTCGCATTTTCTGGACTTTTTCCGCCCGCTGATTGTCTCTTGAAGAAACATCTGTGATCTCATATCTCGGAAGAGCCTCTTGAAGTGTGGCTTTCAAACGATGCATCATCGTGATACTTGGACAAAATAAAAGGATATGGTTTTCTTTAATTAATTGATGAATGATCCGCACCAAAGATTTTATCTTCTTCTTTGTTCTTGCATTTTTGTCGCCAATTATTCATGAAAACCAAGACGGGTTCAGGAAGCAAACGCCGATGAAAGCGTAAAGCAAGTTTGTGGATGTCAAACGTCTGCTTGATTTCCTTTAGCAACTTTTTATCAGGTGTGGCACTTAAGTAGATGAATCGTCCGTCTGGTTTAATCGCTGTTTGCACAGCATGAGCTAATCCTGCATCCCCGTTATAAGGAAACGCATCGATCTCATCGATCACTATTAAATCAAAGGACCGATAAAAACGGTATAGCTGATGAATCGTACAGATAACAAAAGAAGTAAAGGTATAAGCCGTTGCTGTATTCCCATGGAGCAACGTGATTTTTTCTTCTGGAAAAACATAACGATAGCGTAAAAACAATTCATTACAAACATCGACTCGCGGTGTACAAATCGCTACTCTTCCTCCAGCTTTTAAAGTTTCCACTAAAATAGGATAAAGCATCTCTGTTTTCCCTACACCTGTTACAGCCCAAATAAGATGATGTCTTTTTTCTGAATGGCAAAGTATTCTCTTTGCGATTTCCGTTTGTTTTTCAGTAAGCTGTCCTGTCCAAAAAAAGACGACTTCTCGAGGTTTTGCTTCAGGCTGATCAAACAAATATAAATCTTGTTGAGTGTCGCATCGCCCTAAATATAGACAATGTGTACAAAAATAACCGTAATCTGCAAGCTGTCCAACAATGACGGACGTCCTCATTCCACAGCGATGACAAAGAATCCAGTTGCCCAAACGTTCCACTGCTGCGATCTTCTCATAATTTGGTAAATTTACCTCCTCACAGTCTATTGCTTTAATATCTCTCGTCAGAAGCCTTCTACCCCAAAAATGATTCATATTATTCGCCCTAAAAAAATATACGAAAAAACAAGCGATCTATTTTTTGGATCGCTTGTTCGATAGTTATACTGTTCTATTTATTCACCTATGAGCGTGATTGCTTGATCTAACACTTTTTCGCCATTCATCATACCATAATCAGCCATATTGATGACATCTAAAGGAATGCCTTTTGGTTCCAGACGTTTCTCAAAATCAGCTTTCATAAAGCGAACTTGTGGGCCTAATAACAACACATCCACGTCTTTATTTGCAAGATTGTTATCTGCGTCAGAAGCGGACACAGCGAAAATATCAGAGTCGATTCCTTTTGCTTCAGCAGCTTTTTGCATTTTTGTTACTAGTAAACTTGTGCTCATACCAGCCGAACATACAAGCATGATTGTTTTTTTAGCCATACTTTCTCTCCTTTTTAAAACAAACTACGCAAACGTTTTCTTCGCGTCTGTTACTCTATTATATAAAAAGAAAGAAATTTGTCAACGCTTTCTAAACGCGGTTTATTTAATCAAATAGCCAACTAGATTTCACTAATTTATTGAACACGACATATTCTTTGTCCAAATTGATGACAACTACTTCATAGCCTGCATTTATCCAGCCATAGGCACCTTTTTCAGGGTGTTTATAATCATTTGCCCACCAATCTGTACTTTCCCTTGCTGTTTTGGGAAGTCCGTTACTGGGAAACAGCAGTTCGTCAAATTGGGTAAAGGTCAACGTTACTTGAGAGCCGCCATTGTTCTTCAAATAATGCGTAATTGCATCGTACTTTTTCATTCGTTCCTGCATCCCCAGATCCACCTGCCTTTGTCTTTATTATCGCATACTACAGCAATTGCGCAACCGTTACAGTGTTGAAACAACCTAGAACTTTATTTATACTGAATAAAGAAAATGAAAAAAAGAGGTGACAAGATGATCGAGCGCTATCGTACAATAAAAGAAAATGGACAAAGTGAGATTGAGATCAAAAAATCACGCTTTATCTGTTCTCTTAGACGAATAGAATCAGAGGACCAAGCAAAAAGTTTCATTCAAGAAATAAAAAAAGAACATTGGAAAGCGAACCATAACTGCAGCGCCTTCATCATTGGAGAAAAAAATGAAATCCAGCGAAGCAGCGATGATGGAGAACCAAGTGGAACGGCGGGCGTACCGATGTTGGAAGTCCTCAAAAAAAATCAACTGATCAATGTAGCTGCAGTAGTCACTCGATATTTTGGAGGAACGAAACTCGGCACAGGCGGATTAATACGAGCATACACTCATGCTGTCTCTCAAGCATTGCCTGACATTGGAATCGTAGAAGGTACCTTGCAACAGGAGATCTCTGTGATGATCACGTATCCGCAACTAGGAAAATTACAGAATTATCTTGAACTCCAACATTTTTTTATAAAAGAAATCCAATATACTGATCAAGTTAGCGTCATCTGTGCTGTAGATGAAAAAAGTGCTGACCACTTTAAAGAATCCATCATTGAGCTGCTGAACGGACAAGTCCAATTTAAAGAGGGTCCTGTTTCTTATCACGAGCAACTGGTAACTGATCATATATAAAAACAGGTGATTCTGATTCTCTTTTATTTCTAATAAGGAATCAGGGATCACCTGTTTTTTATTTTTCCAAATAAAACTCAAAACGATTTCCTACGTATTGCGTACGCACATACTCAAACGGCGTACCGTCTTCAAAATAAGAAATCTGGCGCAAACGAAGAACTGCATCTCCTCGTTTTACCTCTAAATAGTCAGCAATTTTCTCAGAAGCCAACACAGCAGTAATCGTTTGATTCGCTGGACCGATCTTTTTCCCGCCTTTTTCTTCTAGCGTGCGATACAACGATTCAGTAATCTCTGCTTTGCTGTAGCCATCGATCAGCTTTTGTGGCACACTGGCAACTTCAAAACAAATAGGGACATCATCTGCGAAACGAATACGTTCCATTCGCAAAATCGTGTCATCTTTACTCAAGTTTAGTTTTTCCATTTCACTCGAGCTTGGCGAAGTCAAGAAATAAGAGATTGTCCTACTAGACGGTACTCGATTTTGCGATTCCATAATTTCTGTAAAACTTGTTGCACCAGACATTTTTTCTTGTACTTTTTCTCGCGCAACATATGTACCCGAACCGATCTTTCTTTCTAAGATTCCTTCATCTGCCAAGTTTTTAATTGCTTGTCTCAACGTCATACGGCTGACATTGAATTTCACTGCTAATTCTCTTTCTGAAGGAAGACGGTCTCCGACTTTCCATATACCTTGTTCGATTTCATTTTTTAATTGGTCATGAATCTGTATATATACAGGTAATTGATTCGACATAACGTACACCCGTCCTTTCGTTTCTTCTATTATAACTGGTATATACCTGATTCACAACTGAAAAAGATAAAGGTTTCTATCCATCAACAGAGGATTTAGACACACATCGTTCTCCCTACTCCTATTGTCAGAAACAATTTTTTAGATATGTTCAACCTAGAAAATAACAAAAGACCCTAAAATCGATGAAAATGTCGACTTATGGATCTTTTGTTATTATTAGCGGTTTTTAGCCATCCATTTTTTTGTATGATTCGTTGGGCGTTTTGATTTTACCTGGACCGCTTTTCCGCCTTTTTTCGGAATATTCACTTCAATATTGTATTTTTCTGATTTGACCAAATCATATAACTTTTCAGCTGCTTCGTCTACTTTTTCTTTCCATTTCATGTGGATCCCTCCAATTCTTGTAGTTAACTTAACTCTATCTTAATTCAGCAGAATCTTCAAGGAACAAGGTAGCAAAGCAAAAAAAGAGCTCTCGAACTAACGAGAGCTTACGATTGTGGTATACTGGGGTAGCTGGATTCGAACCAACGCATGAGGGAGTCAAAGTCCCTTGCCTTACCGCTTGGCTATACCCCAATGAAATGGAGGAGAGTGGATTCGAACCACTGAACCCTAAGGAACGGATTTACAGTCCGTCGCGTTTAGCCACTTCGCTACTCCTCCGAAAGGTTTGTATCAACCTGACTTAGTTATAATACCTAATTTTCCAGATTTTTGCAACCCTTTATTGAAAGTTTTTTTGATATTTTTTTATTCGTGCAGATTCCAGTGTCGAATCACTGTTTCTATCGCATTTTCAAGACTTTTTTCTTTTCCAAAATCTTCTTCACCAAAGAAAATTTCATATTCTTTTGGCCCATAGGCTAAGATCTCACCAATCATTTTTTTCCCTATAAATAACTGAGTGACTTCATAATTCTTACCTTTGATATCTTTTTTCACTTCTTCTATACGCACTTCAATATCTTTATTTTTTTTTGACATCATTTTCACCTCTCAGATATTTTATCATACTGCAGCAAATAAAACATTCCTTAGGTAAAAATCTCCTATTCATTTCATTCTCTTCTTTTATGCAAGCTGCACCTTCTCTAAAGCTCTTAATTCTCTCCTTGACGTACAGCGAGATAGTTTGCTGCTGCACCTACAAGATTAGCATCGTTTCTGTACTCACATAATAAAATCTGCGGTTCGAAATCATGCAGATCGAATTGTTCTGTCAGCTTCTTCATTCGGCTTTTGATCTCATCAATGAGCCCTTCTTTTGCAGAAACCCCGCCGCCTAATACGATCACTTCTGGATCAAACGAAAATTGAATACTGAATAATCCCTTTGTAAGATACGTATAAAAACTCTCAACTTCTTCTTTTGCTATTGCATCTCCAGTTTCTGCTAATTCAAAGACATCTTTTCCGGTATAAGCATTTTTATCGAGACCTTTGCGTTCACAATAACGCCAAGCCATCTGTACCGCTGTACCAAGTTTACTGAATGTCTTATCGCCATCTAAGAACATCAACCCAAATTCTCCACCGTAAAGATGTGCCCCTTTATTTATTTGTCCTTTCGTGAACAACGCCCCGCCAATCCCAGTTCCTGCCACAACAAAAGCAACATCTTGATAATCACGGGCAGCACCTTCATAAAATTCAGCCATTCCGGCACAGTTGGCGTCATTTTCAATCGTTACTGGGAGTTGAAACAGAGTTTCCAAATCTCGGAAAATATTAAATCCATGAATATAAGGAATCGCACTGATTCCCTCAATCACCTGTTTCTCATTATTCACTACTCCAGGAGAGCTGATTCCAATTCCTTCGACTTCAAAAGAAACGAGTATTTTTTTATAAACTTGAAATAATTGCGTTTTCATTTCTTCCCAAGATTCAGGCGTTGCAAATTGTCCCTTACCTTTAATCTCTTTGCCATCCCAACAACCATATTTGACAGCCGATCCACCAAAATCAAAAACTAATATTCCCATAAAAATATTCTCCTTTTTGTTTGCTAAAGCTATTGTAATGTATCTATTTAGCATTTGAAAGCATTTTCTCGAATTGAAAGTTTATTAGTTAAAGCTATTTTTAGGTAAGTGAATTGCTAAAATCACTTGATCCCTTAATTGATCTCCATTTTCAAAAATGGGCTCAGAGTAATGATGGATAAAATAGTCTTTGACTCGACCAATCTCCACATAGCCCATTTTTTGATAGAGGTGTAACGCAGCGCTACTAGTAGTGCCAGTACGTATAATGATCCGAGTTTGGCTTGAAGCTAGCTGTGAAAGCTTCTGAAAAGCTGTCTCAAGTAATTTTCCGCCAATCCCCTTTCCTTGATACGTTGGGGTTACTGCTACATTGACGATTTCGTATTCTTTTTTCCTTGCCACATAGATCAGTACACCTATTGTTTTTTCTTTTTCTTTCCATATCCAGCCACTCCCTCTGGAAACATATACTTGAACTTTTTCTTTATCAGGATCTGCATCTAATAACAAGGACCATGGTAAATCTTTCTTGTTTAGTTCTTCGATCATTTTTTGTCCCCCATATAAGTAGTTGCGGAGTTGTTACTTTGACAATAAATTTCCTCTTTTTCTTTATCGCTCAGTGCTACCCGTATTTTTCACAACCTTTTTATAATCTGGTTCTTTTTTATCTTTCTTATTTCGCGTTAATCGGAATGTCAATGGTACATAATCGATACCGCCTTTGACAAAAGGATGACAGCGTAAGATCCGTGCAGTCCCCATTACCGTCCCTTTTAGCGCACCATGGGTTTGAATTGCTTTTATCATATAATTGGAACAGGTTGGGTAATAACGGCAGCTAGGTGGAAATGCAGGCGAAATAAAGCGCTGATATCCTCTAACTAAATAAATCAATATCTTCTTCATCAATTAGATTCCTTCTTTTCTTTTACTAAAAAAAGGGATCGCGACTAACGTCAACGTTCCCTTCTGTTTTCTTTTATCATGTTCTGCTTCATGGCTCACTTCATATCGACTAGAACCACTGTGATTCTTATTTATCAATGAAAAAAGTCTCGAATATGAATCCACAAACTTGGCTGGAATACTTTAAATGGATTGCCGCCACCAATGACACCATATCCGATCATCGTTCCGGCCACAAAAAGAAGGATAAGCAATAAGATCACCACTAAAATCTTTATCAAAGTTAATAAGATATATCGTTGGTTACTCATTCAGCCACTTCCTTAAGCAATCGTTTGTGCTGTTTTTTCAGCAGAAGTTTGATCCATGTCTACACGTTCGACGTCTGCACCTAATTGCTGTAGTTTGATATGGAAATTATAATATCCACGGTCTAGATAATTCAAGTTACGCACACGTGTGATTCCATTTGCTTTCAAGCCAGCTAAAACTAATGCTGCTGCTGCCCGCAAGTCTGTTGCATATACTTCTGCACCTTGCAATTCATGGTTTCCATCCATGATTGCTACATTTCCGTCGATTTTGACATGAGCGTTCATACGGCGCATCTCTTCTAAATGTTGGAAACGATTTTCAAACACTGTTTCAGTCACCACACTTGTACCTTCTGCAACTAATTGGATAGCTGTCATTTGAGCTTGCATATCTGTAGGGAAACCAGGATGAGGCATCGTTTTTACATCTGTAGGTAAGATATGTTTTGGTCCGATGACACGGACTCCGCCTTCTTCTTCAATGATTTCTGCACCCATTTCGATCAATTTAGAAATCAATGGGCGGTTATGTTCAGAGATAGCATCTGCAATCAGCACATTGCCTTGTGTCATTGCAGCAGCAACCATAAAGGTACCTGCTTCGATACGATCTTGTACGATTGAGTGGTTGACTGCATGTAAATGATCCACGCCTTCAATACGCATTGTTTCAGTACCAGCTCCATAGACTTGAGCGCCCATTTTATTCAAAATGTTTGCTAAATCAACGATTTCTGGTTCGCGAGCTACGTTTTCAATGATGGTTGTTCCTTTTGCTTTTACGGCAGCCATCATGATATTTTGAGTAGCACCTACACTAGGGAAATCTAAATAAATCGTGTTACCGATCAATTCATCCGCAATTGCTTCGATATAGCCGTTTTTTTGAATAATTTTTGCTCCTAAAGCTTGAAATCCTTTTAAATGCAAATCGATTGGTCGTTTACCAATCGCACATCCACCAGGCATAGCTACTTTTGCATGTCCATTTCTGGCAAGTAGCGGACCCATCACAACGATTGAAGCACGCATTTGACTAACATACTCATAAGGCGCTTCGATTTCTAATTGTCTTGAAGCGTCGATTGTTACTTGATTCTTTTGTTCATCAAAATCTACATCTACGTTTAAGTGACGAATCACTTGATTCATAGTGAAGACATCAGAAAGAATCGGAACGTTGTCTAATGTCGTAATACCTTCTTCTGCTAACAAACTAGCAGCTAAAATAGGCAAAACAGCATTTTTAGCTCCTTCAATTCTTACTGTTCCATTTAATTGATTGCCACCTCTTACGATGATCTCTTCCATGTTGTTCCCTCCAAAAAATTCCAATGAGCATACACTTACTCAAAATCTTTTCTATTATAACATCCTTGCTTTTAAAATAGTACCTTTTTTTAAAATTTACAGGCTAACGAAAAGATTTCGGCATAAAGCGATAACTTCTAAGAAAAAATTACTTGCAGTGTACCCTAAAAAAATTGAAAAAAGTACGATTGCCATTCTAATTTGCGTATTATGCATTGGTCTGAAAAAAGTTTCAATGCGTAACGAACGTAAAGACCAGAAGGCTAAGTAGATAAACGCCAAATGACTCACGATTCGAAGCACCGCATCAATTCCGTATACTTGCATAATGACGTCCTTTCTAACGATTGTTTTATAATAACTAATAAAATGATAATACCATAAAATGTATAAAAGGAAAAACAAGTATACTTAAAAATATAGGAATCCCCTTACATTTTTTAGGAAATAAATGCTAAAAATATGCAAAAAAAGGGACTGAGACAAAAGTCTTGTCGCAGTCCCTTATTCCAAATAAACGGTGTTCAATCATCTGACCCTCGGTATTAGCTCAAAAAACGGCAAAATATGAGGAACTATTTTCCATTTGTTTCTCTAATACTCAGGACAAAACGCTGATTTCACAACCTCTGATATACGGTGTTCCAGAAGTAGCTTCTTCGAAAAATAAGCTGAGATTTCACAAAAATTTAAGAAGCAATTTTCGTAAATTCCTTCTTATGTCTTGAAGCTGACCACTTCTGTCATAACCTCTTTTTACTGTTCTTAAACACGGATAAACATCCGCATCTCATTTTATGAGTGCTTAGATACTTTGATACGATTGATTGCTCGGTGCAACGCAACAGTTGCCCGTTTCAATTCGTTCGTATCTTGTTTTGCTTTTGCTTCTTCGATTTGGCGTTCTGCGCGTTGTTTTGCACGTTCCGCACGAGATACATCGATATCACGTTCACGTTCCGCACTATCAGCAACGATTGAAACAACATTATCACGAACTTCCATGATTCCGCCATTAACAGCGATCCAATCGACGTGGGTATCTGAATCTGTTCGTTTTACACGAACTTCATCAATCGTCAATGGAACGATGATTGGTGCATGTTTAGGCAAAATCCCAAGCTCACCAGCTGTCGTACGTGCAACGACGATAGCTGCATGGTGATCATAGACCAAACCGGCAGGAGTTACCACATTTACTGTTAAATATTGATCCATGGGGCACCCCTTTCTAGTAGCCTAGTGTTTTCGCTTTTTCTACGACGTCTTCGATTCGGCCAACACTTCGGAAAGCTTCTTCAGGAAGATCATCGTATTTGCCTTCCAAGATTTCGCGGAATCCTTTCACTGTTTCTTCTACAGGGACATATGAACCTGGAAGACCAGTAAATTGTTCAGCCACGTTAAAGTTTTGTGACAAGAAGAATTGGACTCTGCGGGCACGAGAAACTAACACTTTTTCTTGATCGGATAATTCATCCATACCTAAGATAGCAATGATATCTTGTAATTCACGATATCGTTGCAATACGTGTTGGACTTCTGTTGCTACTTTATAATGTTCTTCTCCCACGATTTCAGGTGCTAAAGCACTTGAAGAAGAAGCCAATGGATCTACCGCTGGATAAATCCCTTGTTCTGTTAATTTACGTTCCAAGTTGGTTGTCGCATCCAAATGGGCGAATGCTGTTGCCGGCGCCGGGTCAGTGTAGTCATCGGCTGGCACATAGATTGCTTGGATCGATGTGATCGAACCTTTTTTCGTAGATGTGATACGTTCTTGCAATTGACCCATTTCTGTTGCCAATGTTGGTTGATAACCAACCGCAGAAGGCATCCGTCCTAACAAGGCTGATACTTCAGATCCAGCTTGAGTGAAACGGAAAATGTTGTCGATAAACAACAGTACATCTTGACCTTCTACATCACGGAAATATTCCGCAATCGTCAAACCAGTCAAAGCAACACGCATACGTGCACCTGGTGGTTCGTTCATTTGTCCGAACACCATGGCTGTTTTTTCGATAACTCCTGAATCTTTCATTTCATAATACAAGTCATTACCTTCACGAGTACGTTCACCTACACCGGTAAATACAGAAATACCACCATGTTCTTGGGCGATATTATGGATCAGTTCTTGGATCAGTACGGTTTTACCAACACCGGCACCACCGAATAGTCCGACTTTCCCACCTTTTAAATATGGGGCAAGCAAATCGATAACTTTGATCCCTGTTTCCAAAATTTCTGTACTTGTACTTAATTCGTCAAAGGCTGGTGCTTTTTTATGAATTTCGCTTCTTTCCGCATCTTCTGGGAAAGGTGTTTCTAAATCGATCGTATCTCCTAGTACGTTGAATACGCGACCTAATGTTTCTTTACCTACAGGAACAGAGATTGCTTTGCCTGTATCAATGACTTCCATTCCTCTTTGTAAACCATCTGTTGATTCCATCGCAATGGTCCGGATCACTCCGTCCCCTAATTCTAACGCTGCTTCAAGAACAACTTTTGATTTATTTTCGTCATTTTTATAAACAACTAATGCGTTGTTGATATCTGGTAAGGATTGGTCTAAAGAAAATTCCACGTCGACAACGGGACCGATTACTTGAACAATCTTGCCTGAACTCATCTTTTTTCCTCCAATCTCAATACTATTCTAGTGCCGAAGCTCCGGCAACAATTTCGGTAATTTCTTGGGTAATAGCCCCTTGTCTTGCACGGTTATAAGAAACCGTCAGCTCATCAATGATATTAGCAGCATTATCAGTTGCTGTTTTCATTGCTGTCATACCAGCAGCATGTTCTGCTGTTTTGGCGTCAACGATCGCACCGTAGATCAAACTTTCAGCATACTGAGGCAATAACTGAGACAAGATTTCTTCTTTTGAAGGTTCAAAAATATATTCTTGTTCGAAAGTAGTTGCTTCTTCTGGATCTAAGTCTGAGATTGGCAGCATTTTTTCTACACGAAACTGACTAGTTAGCGAATTGATATGATGGTTATAACATACGTATAATTCATCGAATACTTCGTTTTGGAACATAGTTGTTGCCATATTTACGATTTTGCGGACTTCATCAAAGCTTGGCTGATCAGATAGATTGCGCAGCTCATATGCTAGATTGATACCGCGTGCTTTAAAGAAGTCTGCACCAGTTCCGCCAATTGCGATCATCACGTAATCATCGGGTGATTGGTGGTCTTCTTCTAAAATAGACATCGTTTGTTTCAATATCGAGCTGTTATATCCACCGACTAAACCGCCATCTGCAGTGATGACGATATAACCAGTTTTCTTAACAGGACGGCTGAGCAGCATGCTGTTGTAATTGATATCCCCTCTAGGATTTTCTGAGGCAATATCATTTAACTGAGTAGCAGTCAAATGCGTAACGATTTCTCTTACTTTTGTTGCATAAACCTGAAACTTCTGTGAAGAAGCTTCAGATTTTGTCAACTTAGAAGCAGACACCATCTGCATTGCCCGCGTGATTTGGCTCGTTTTTTTCGTTGAAGCGATACGTGTCTTGATTTCATTTAATGAAGCACCCATTCATCTCACCTCACTATGCATTTTGAATGGATTTCAATTTATCTTCTGTAGAGGAATTACTTCCTTTTGTAGCTAAGAACATGTCTTTATATTCCTGAATCGCACTGTTCAACGCTTCTTCTTCTGGAAGATCTTTTGTTGTATGGATTGTTTCAAAGATATCTGAATGATTGGTATCCAGATATTCGAATAATTCATGTTCGAAGTCTAAAATACTGTCTACAGGGATACTATCTAAGAATCCATGTGTCAAAGCATACAAAATCACTACTTGTTTTTCAACAGCTAGCGGTGCATGCAATTTTTGTTTCAAGATTTCTACTGTACGGCGTCCACGATTTAGTTTTGCTTGTGTTGCTGCATCCAAGTCAGAACCGAATTGTGTAAATGCTTCTAATTCACGGTAACTTGCTAAGTCTAGGCGTAAAGTCCCAGCAACTTTTTTCATTGCTTTGATTTGCGCAGAACCCCCTACACGAGATACAGATAGTCCGGCATCAACCGCTGGACGAGTACCTGCGTAGAACAAGTCGCTTTCTAAGAAGATTTGTCCATCAGTGATCGAAATAACGTTTGTTGGGATATAAGCAGAGATATCTCCAGCTTGTGTTTCAACAAATGGTAAGGCAGTCATTGAACCGCCACCTAAATCATCACTTAATTTTGCTGCACGTTCCAATAAGCGTGAGTGTAAGTAGAAAACATCCCCTGGATAAGCTTCACGACCTGGTGGACGGCGAAGTAGCAAGGAAAGTTCACGATAAGCAACAGCTTGTTTTGAAAGATCATCAAAAATGATCAAGACATGTTTACCGTTGTACATGAACTCTTCACCCATTGCAGTACCAGCATATGGTGCGATATAAAGCAACGGCGCTGGTTGAGACGCACCGGCATTCACAACGATTGTGTAATCCATTGCGCCATATTTTTTCAATGTTTCAACTTGTGTACGAACTGTAGAATCTTTTTGTCCGATTGCTACATAGATACAGATCATATCTTGACCTTTTTGGTTGATGATCGTATCGATCGCAATAGAAGTTTTCCCTGTTTTACGGTCACCGATAACTAATTCACGTTGGCCGCGTCCGATTGGTACAAGAGCGTCGATTGCTTTTAGACCTGTTTGCATTGGTTCGTTAACAGATTTACGTTGCATAACGCCTGGTGCCATTGCTTCTACTGGACGAGCTTTGTCAGTAACGATTTCACCTAGTCCGTCGATTGGCTGACCTAGCGGATTAACTACCCGTCCGATCAAGGCCTCTCCAACTGGAACTTCCATGATCTTTCCTGTTCGTTTTACTTTATCTCCTTCACGAATGGACTCGAAATCGCCAAGGATAATGATACCTACATCATTTGATTCTAAGTTTTGCGCCATTCCGTATGAGCCATTTGAAAATTCAAGCAACTCACCACTCATCGCGTTTTCTAAACCATGTGCACGAGCGATCCCGTCACCTACATAAGTTACGGTACCGATTTCTTCGACTGAAAGCACGTTTTGATAATTTTCAATTTGTTCTTTAATCAAGGCACTAATTTCTTCTGCTTTGATGGCCATTCGATTCACCTACCTCTTTGTACTATCTATTTAATTGATTACGCATATTTTCTAATTGCGTGCGAATGCTTCCGTCGATTACTCGATGGTTAGCTTCAACAATCGCGCCACCAATAATAGAAGAATCAACGATTTGTTTTAATTCGACTGATTGATAGTTCATTGTTTTTGCAACATTCTTTTCTAATTGTATTCGTTGTTCGTCTGAAAGTGGAACTGCTGTTGTGACACTTCCCAACAGCAAACCTTGATGTTCATCATATCGACGTTCATATTCTTCGATCATGAACAAAAGATCATCCATTCGGTTATACGCATAAACAACTTCTAAAAAGTTTTTAACGATTCCATCATAGCCACTAACAAGCTTGTCCATGATTTCTCGTTTTTCATGAGGTTCTAGACGAACATCACTTAACATATTACCTAATCCAGGTACTTGTTCATAGATTTGACGTAAGCTTACGAGATCTTGATAGATTTCTTCTGCTTGATTTGAATCGATCGCCAGTTCAAATAAAGCTTTCCCGTAACGTCTTCCTACTGTATATTTATCTAGTTTCATTTGAAGAACCTAGACCTTCGATATATTGATTGATTAATGATTCGTGCATTTCTGGAGATAATTCTTTGTTCAAGATTTTTTCCGCGATTTGAAGAGATAGTTCTGCAACATCGTCTTTTACAGATTTCAGCGCTGAATCACGTTCTACAGTGATATCAGCTTGGGCTTTACTTTTTAGACGAGCTGCTTCTTCTTGAGCATCCTTCAAAATATTTTGGCGGCTTAATTCTCCACTTTCTTTCGCATTTTTGATGATATCAGCTGCATCAGAACGAGCGGCTAACAATTGTTGTTCGCGTTCTTGTTCCATTTTCGCTGAGTTGATGCGAGATTGTTCTGCAGAATCCAAATCATTGGCGATCTTGTCTTCACGTTTTTTCAAAATATCGCTGATTGGTCCCCAAGCAAAATGCTTCAAGAGAGCCAGTAGTATCAAAAATGAGCCGCTGACAACGATGACATTTCCTAACATCGCATTGCCAACTTCTGCAATTGCCAATTGATTCAGCATAGGCGAGCCTTCCTTTCTTTGAAGTACTTCTAGTTTTCATGTAAAAAAGCAGTAACAAACCAAATTGTTTCTGCCTTAATACTGATTCAATTAAACACCAAAAACTAGAATCAAGGCGACAACTACCCCTAAGATAGGAACAGCTTCGACTAGAGCTACCCCGATAAACATTGTTGTACGGAATTGACCAGACATTTCAGGTTGGCGAGCCATTGATTCGATTGTTTTAGAGATAACTTGACCGTTACCATAACCGGCTCCGATTGCTGCTCCCATGATTGCGATTGCTGCTGCGATATAATTCATAATTGTTTTCCTCCTAAATTAGATAAATAGTAGTTTGTTTTTAAAACGAATATTATTCTTCCACTTCAATCTTATGGCTCATATAAACCATAGATAAAGTAACGAAGACAAATGCTTGGATGCTTCCGATAAACAAGGAGAATGCGATCCAGACCATCTCTAATGGAATTGCTAACGGAAATGAGAACCAGCCTAAGCTTATTACCATTTTTGCAATCAAGGTTAGCAAAACTTCCCCCGCATAAATATTCCCATAAAGACGTAAAGCAAGTGTTAATAAGTTTGTAAATTCTTCAATCAGTTTCATCGGAAACATAAAACTATATGGTTTCAAGAACGAATTTACGAAATATCCTTTGAAGCCTAACTTTTTCACCCCAAATAAGTGAGTAAGTAAGATCATTATAAATGCCAAAGTTAAAGTAACAAACGGGTCTGCTGTCGGGCTTTTCCAAAGTGTTGTTTCGTTAGGTAAAACGATTTTTGTTACTAAACCGATGTTGTTTGCAACAAAAACAAATAAAAACAATGTAAATGCCAACAAATGGAAATTGCTCAATTCTTTTCTAGGCAGATTATCTGTTACGATTCCTCGACTAAAATCAATGACCCATTCTATCGCATTTTGTTTGCCTGTTGGTTTCAACTTAAGATTTCTTGTAAAAAAGTAAGCTAAGAAGAAAACAATCAAACAGGTCAGTAACACCATTATACAAACTGTACCATCAAACCAAATTGGTCCAATGTGGAACGTTAGCGAGCGTTCATCCAATCCATTTCACCTCTTTTCCCCGAAATTCACATAAAATCAATTCATGTGCGTATCTGGTTTTTTCCAATCGGTTTCTAACCACACGGTATCATACCACCATGAAACAGAAAATTCAAAACATTTTCATGAAAATTAGACACTTTTTTATTTCAGTCAAAAACGAAGCGAATTTTTCTTTATACACGGTGCTCCTGATCTAAGAAAAAACCTATGATAATCATGTTTTATCAGATTAAATGCTAACAAATTTTATCATTAAGTAAAAGCAAAAGCACCGAATATGCGAAAAAGGATAATGAAATTATCTAGAGAAATTTTTTAATGTTCGATCAATTTGTCGATCGATATCTTTTCGTTTCAAATCTTCCCGTTTATCATAAGATTTTTTCCCTTTCGCCAGACCAATCAATACCTTGGCATAGCCGTTACGAATATAGACTTTTAAAGGAACAACAGTGATTCCAGTATTTTTCAATTCATTTTCAAGCCGGATGATTTGTTTTTTGTGTAATAATAACTTTCTCGTGCGCAACGGATCATGATTAAAAATATTTCCTTGTTCATAAGGACTGATATGAACATTATGCAAGAAAGCTTCTCCGTTGCGAACGCGAATAAATCCATCTTTTAGATTGATCCGGCTGTTTCGTATCGACTTGATCTCGGTTCCTTGCAAGACCATCCCTGCTTCCATCGTGTCGATGATCGAATAATCATGGCGAGCTTTCTTGTTTTGTGCAATTAATTTTCCCTCGCCTTTTGGCATAGCTGTTTCCTCCAACTCATTTTATTTTTTCTTTTTCTTCTTTTTAACACCTTTGTAAAATGGCTTCTTCCCTTTTTTCTTACCGAACGTTTGCTTACTATCGCTATATCGTTTGTTCTTCTTGCCATTTCTTTCTGGGCGTTTTCCTGCTTGTTTTCCTTCGCGTTTTCCTGATTTTCCATTTCGTGTTTTTGGCCGTTCCAACGCTGTAACCTCTTCTGCGGAAACAAGTTCAAAATCTACTGCTCGTTCATCTGGATCAGCTTTGACTACTTTTACTCGCACTTTCTGTCCGATTTTAAAAGTCAGACCAGTTCTTTCACCTACAAGAGCTAAATGATTTTCAACAAAATGGAAGTAGTCCTGTTTCAATTCATTGATATGGATCAATCCCTCTACTGTATTCGGCAGTTCGATAAACAGGCCGAATTTCACAACAGAGCTGATGATCCCATCGAATTCTTCTCCCACTTTGTCCATCATGAATTCTGCTTTCTTCATGGAATCTACTTCACGTTCTGTTTCTACTGCACGACGTTCCATCTTAGAACTATGATCTGCAATTTCAGGAAGTTCCGCAGCCCACGAACTTTGATTGCTTTCACTTTTATCTTCACTGTAAGAACGGATCAGACGATGGACGATTAGATCGGGATAGCGTCGAATAGGAGATGTAAAGTGTGTGTAGTAATCTGCCGCTAAGCCATAATGCCCAAAATTGTCTTCTGAATAGCGTGCTTGTTGCATGCTTCTTAGCAACATAGTATTGATAACTGCAGCTTCTGGTTTGTCTTCTACTCCTTCGATCACATGCTGTAAATCTTTTGGTGTGATCGTTCCTTTCGTTCCTCGGACCAGAATGCCCAAAGCTGAAGCAAAATCAAAGAAGCGCTGCATTTTTTCTTCTTTTGGCTGTTCATGGATTCGGTAAATAAACGGCAGATTTAATTTATTATAATGTTCAGCTACCGTTTCATTGGCCGCAAGCATGAAAGATTCGATCAAGCGTTCACCAATTCCTCTGCTTCTTAGCTGGATGTCATTTGGGTGTCCTTCAGCATCAACAAGGATTTTCGCTTCGCGATCCTCAAAAGAAATCGCGCCACGTTTGATTCGCATCGTTTCAAGGATTCGATGCAATTCACCCATTTCTTGGAACATAGGTACGAGCTGAGCATAGCGTTGCATCGTTTCTTCGTCTTGATCTTCTAAGATTTGATTGACAGCTGTGTAGGTCATCCGTTCTGTTGTTTGGATCACACTTGGGAAAATATCATGAGAGACTACTTGTCCATTTGGATCAATCTCCATTTCGCAACTCATGGTCAGCCTTGGAACA
This sequence comes from Enterococcus sp. FSL R5-0957, assembly GCF_038008005.1. NCBI lineage: Bacteria > Bacillati > Bacillota > Bacilli > Lactobacillales > Enterococcaceae > Enterococcus > Enterococcus sp. FSL R5-0957. The sequence continues at coordinate 783,280 of NZ_JBBOYG010000001.1, read as the reverse complement.
TGGGGATTCAGTGAACAGATACCATTCGATAAACGTTGCGGGATCATCGGAATCACTCGATCAGTCAAATATACACTTGTCCCTCTTTCATATGCTTCTCTGTCCAATTGACTGCCTTGTGTCACATAGTAAGAAACATCTGCAATGTGTACCCCAAGAAAATAATTACCGTTATCTAATTTTTTAACCGTAACTGCATCATCTAGATCTTTTGCATCTTCTCCATCAATCGTAACAATGAGCTGATTTCTTAAATCTCTACGTCCAGTTATATCCTTTTCGCTGATTTGATCTGGAACTTCATCTGCTTCAGACAATACATCATCAGGAAATTTCGTAGGGATACCATTAGCCACGACAATTGAGAGGATATCCATGCCAGGGTCATTCTTATGACCAATCACTTGCTTGATTATCCCTTCTAAACTAGTCGCATACCCTTTTTCAGGGTAATGGGTCAGTTCGATCAGCACAATACTTCCGTCAACTGGACGAACTCCCTCTGCTGCTGCATATACTTTAAATTGGTTGAGCTTTCTATCTTTCGGGATAACAACGCCGTAAAGATCTGTTTCTTGTATTTCTTCTTCTGAATAAGCAACGAATTCCCCTGCTAACTGAGTAGTCGCCCGGTCTCGAATCTCGATTACTTTCCCCTCTGCTCCGCGATCCATATCTGTATTTGCTCGCTTCATGATATCGATTGCTACGGTGTCTCCATCCATTGCAAAACCAGTCGCTTCTTTTGGGATATAGATGTCATCTTCTTCGGGATCAATCGTTACAAATCCAAATCCTCGTTCATTTGCTCGAAATGTTCCTTCGATCAAGATTGGTTTTAAAGGAAGTTTCACTTTTCCTTTTTTATTGAAAACTATACTCTGTTCTCTTTCCATTTGAGCAATCGTTTGTACTAGTAATTTAAAATCATCGCTTTTTTGGAACCCTAAACCTTCAGCGATTTCTTCCATAGAAAAACTGCGTTTGCGACTGCTTTCCATGAAAAAGAGAATTTTCTCTTTTATCGTTTCTTTTGTCATATTTATTCCTCATTCCAAGGTAATTTTTCTAAAAATTCCAAGACGTCTTTTTCTAATTCGCGTCTTGCTGTACCAACTGTAATCACATGACCACTTTCAGGATACCATTGAAGTGTCACTCGCTGACGGATCAACTTGCGTGCAGTTTCAAATACGCCATTAGGGTCGACCATTTCATCTTTCCCAGCTTGAGCTAAAAATATCGGCTGTTGGATATCTGACAACCTACTTTCTACGATTGCTGCCTGAGCTTGTATATCCATTAATTGTTGTTCAGCTAACGAGCGGTAAGCAACTGCTTTTTCATTGATTTCTTTCTCTGATTTACCTGCTGTCTTCAGCACTTGACGTACGTATTTTTCAAAGTTTTCAGGCACGTTTGTTTTTACAGGAGACAAAGGCGAACAGAAAAAACCGCCGCCAATCACTGATTCTTCTTCTAGTGCTCGTACAGCAAAGATGCCGCCCATCGATAATCCTAATACGGCAATATCAGAAAACTGCTCAGACTGTAAAAAATGGATGGCTTTTTTAGTGTCTGCCCACCAGCTTTCTGCTTTTTCTTGCAAGATATCATATGGCTCCATTGTTCCGTGTCCTTTAAAAAGCGGCGCATAAACTGTATAATCTGCTTTTTCCAAAAATCGTGCGAGCATTCGAACATCGTTTGGACTTCCTGAGTAAGCGTGAAGCAGCAAAACCGCTCGCTTTCCATGTTTTGCATAAAGGGGTTTTGGTAATTGTCTCACTCGTCTCACCTCTTTCGCCTCATTTTACCATAGTTTCTTTCATAACTTCTTCTTAAGCGTTCTCTTTGCAATAAAAAAAGCCGCCCGCCGTTTTGCGAGAGGCTTATTCAACTACTTCGAAGATAAATATGCTAGGACAAATAATAAGATCATCCAGATAGCTCCCATAACTGCAGTTGATCGCTGCATGACAGCTTCAAAGCCGCGAGCTTTTTGTTTGCCGAATAGTTGATCCGCACCGCCGGTAAATGCACTCGCTGCACTATTTTGCTTGCTTGGCTGCATCATAATCGCAATGACCATAACAATCGATAAAACGATCACGATTCCCAAAATTAAATTATACATATCGCAGCCTCCTTCCCAAAAGATATCGTCTCTTTAACTTTATCATAGATAAAAGTCCGTGACAACTCTATATAAATGGAATAACAGCTGAAAGTTCAAAACTTTCAGCTGTTATTCTTATGACTGACGTAAGACGTCTTGATATTCTGGTTTCTTTTCAAACTCTTTTTTTACATAAGGGCATAAAGGAATGATCTTTTTCCCGTCTCGTCTTGCTAATTCTACTCCAGTATACACTAGCTTTTCAGCTAACTTTTGACCACGATATGCTGGATCTACAAATGTATGGTCAATGATCATGATGTCTGGGCCCGCATCTGACCATGTCATTTCTCCAATCTCTTGTTGCTCATCATTGAATAAAGCAAGACGATTTTTTTCTTCTTTGATTTCCATATGCCGCACTCCTCAAATAACTGATATTTTTTTATTCCTACCTTATTTTAGCAGTCTCCTGATCTATAAACAATTATTTATCCTCAAATTACTTACAAAAAAGAAGAGAAAATTAATTCATCGTTATTATTTGTTCAATAAACGAAAAAATCACTGTCCAATAGGTTTTCGGATCTTTCATCGATGCTTCCAAGTGTTCTGCTTCTGGAACAAGCAGCAGTGCTTTATCCCCTGCCGTAGCACTTTGAATCGTGTACGCTGCTTCTGTAGGGACAAAATGATCTCTTTCACCATGGATGACTAATAAAGGCAGATGATTGCTGCCAAGCTGTCTCGTAGCTGATGCTTGCTTTAAGGAGTAACCGGCGTATTTCTGGGCATAATGATTCGCATATCTCATGACCATTTTTTTAGGAAAGACAGTGATTTTACTTAACATATATCGGAATTCTGCATAAACAGAAACATATCCGCTGTCTAAAATAAATCCTTTGACCGCTGATGGAAGTTTTTCACCACTTGCCATCATGATCGTAGAAGCTCCCATTGATCCGCCGTGTAAAATAATGGACGCATTCGGCTGTTCATCTAAGATGAGTTGGATCCAGGCAATTAAATCTAGCCGATCTAGCCATCCCATTCCGATGATTTCTCCTTCACTTTCTCCGTGCGCACGTAAATCAGGTACAAGAACGTTGAATCCTTTCTCTGCATATCTTTTACCTATATGAGACATGTCTCTTTTCCCTGTGCTTCGGTAATCATGTACGCAAATGACCCATTTATTCTGCTTATTTGGATGGATGAACATCTGACCAGCTAGTTTCAACCCGTCATAACTTTTGATTGTTTTGGGTGTTCCCTGCTCCCAAAAGCTTTCACACTCTTCTTCTAATTTTTGTCGTTTTTTTTCTACTGACGTGACTGCAGCAGGGTCCATCAAACGATGACCAGTGTCTTCATACCAGTCATATCCTCTCTGTACTCCCGCTCTTACTAATTTCTTTGCATAAAAATAAGAAAGAAAATGGTAACTGATCCCTATAATTATCAGAATAAGAATGAAATAAAAAATAACCATTGTACACCCGCCGCTTTCTGCCAAACTATAATCTATCTATTATCCAATGTACCGATCCATAGGATTCTCTATTTTCGGCACACGTAAATTCCATTTCTTTTTCATTGTATCATTTACTTAAAGTTCTCCTCAATAGATTTACTTGTAAGAGAGCATTTACATTCGCAATAAAAGCCAGTATACTAATTTCGTGCATTATAATCAAGACGCTCGTCTTGGACTGGTTCGGAAACTTCCCAGAATAAAAAACTAAGTATCTCTAAAGAAAGGAGATTGGAAATAATGCGAAAAGTAATTATTGATTGCGATCCAGGGATCGACGACACTTTAGCTTTATCATTAGCTGTCAAATCCCCTGATATCGAAGTAGTTGCTATTACCGTAGTTTGTGGGAATGTCCCTGCAGATATAGGTACGCAGAATGTGCTGAAATGCCTGGAACGCTGTGATCGTTTAGACATTCCTGTTTATCAAGGAATGGAAAAACCTTTGAAGCAACCTTTCATCAGTGCACAAGACACTCATGGTATGGATGGTTTAGGGGAAACAAATTTCCCGATGATCTTGAGAAAACAGGCAGAACCTCTCCATGCCGTTGATTTTTTGGCTGATTATTTCAAAGAAAAGACAAATACATCAGTCATTGCTTTGGGTCCTTTGACCAATATCGCTTTTGCTTTGAAAGTCAACCCAAATATTGGGAAACATATAGATCGTTTTGTCTCGATGGGTGGAACTTACAAAAGCCATGGTAACTGTTCGCCAGTTGCTGAATACAATTACTGGTGTGATCCTGAAGCAGCTTCTTATGTATTCGAGAATCTCAAACAAACGATAGAAATGGTTGGGTTAGATGTGACAAGAGAAATCGTCTTGACACCGACTATCCTCGAATACTGCTGTCAAATGAATCCTGAAGAGGGAGAGTATCTAAAAGCGATCACTCGTTTTTATTTTGACTTCCACTGGAAACAAGAAAGAATTTTAGGATGTGTCATCAATGATCCGTTAGCTGTTGCTTATTTTATCGAGGAGGCCATCTGTGAAGGTTTCGAAAGCTTCACTGCTGTGGAAACTCAAGGAATAAGTCGTGGACAAACATTGGTTGATCGTTATGAATTTTGGCAGAAACCTGCTAACAGTAAAATTATGACAAAAGTAGATACTCGTCTTTTTTTCCGAAAGTTTTTAACCGTTCTTTTAAATGCACAAGAAGAAACGATTATGAAAGATTTGGAAAGGTTAAAGATGGGCTAACAAAATGAATAAAAACAAAATGGCAACTCGCGTACTTACAGTGATGGCTTTGTGTATTGGGATCAATTATATTGGAGGAACGATTGCTTTATGGCTTCGTTTGCCAATCTATCTCGATTCTATCGGAACGATTTTTGCTGGTGCATTGCTTGGGCCTGTACCTGGAATGCTGACAGGATTGTCCAGCGGTATTTTAAGTGGAGTGACTACAGATATTTTTTCTCTGTATTATTCGCCAATCCAAATTCTCACAGGCTTGCTTGCTGGATTGATTTTGCCAAGATATCTCGGCAAAGATAAAAACAGCTTGAAACTGTTATTACTCGCTTTGATTTTGTCGGTACCTGGAACGATCGTTTCTTCGATCATTACCGTTCAGTTATTTGGCGGGATCACCTCCTCAGGATCCAGTATGATCGTTCAGCTATTACATGGGTTAGGTTTAAGTCAGACAACAAGTGTGATCTTGGTACAGGCAGGTACAGACTACCTTGATCGTTTGTTGTCTATCGTCGTTGTTTCATTAGTTATCACTATGTTGCCACAACGCTTGATATATTCAAAAAGAAAAATAGGCTGAATAAACAGAGCTGGATTAGCAAAATAATGCTAATCTGGCTCTGTTTTTTCATTTATTAAAAAAATCTTACGCTAAGTAGGATAAAATAATTCCTTGATATTTTTCGATCATATCCAAATAATTATCGATTTCAACATACTCATCTACTTGATGAGGCAAAGTAACGACACCAGGCCCAAAGACGACAAAGTCGAAGGAATGGTTAGCTTTCGTAAATTCGGCTGCATCCGTTGTTGCTGCCGCTCCAACTAAAGGTAATGGCTGGCTGAATTGTTGCTGAATGCAATGAATCAAAGGAGAATCTGGATCAGCTTTGACAGGTATTTTGTTGTAATCGATCATCAATTCCAAATGATAGTCTGTCTCTTGATTCAATTCATTGACGATTGATTGCAGCAATGCAATGATTTTATCATTTGGGTATTCTGGAATCGATCGAATGTTCCCTTGGAGCTGCGCATGGCTTGGGATGCTGTTGACTTGATTCCCGCCACTGATCAATGTAACATTATGGATTGTTTTTCCTAGGACAGGATTCTCGATTGTTTCAGCGAGGTGATTCATTTCAGCATTTGCTTTCGTAATGAATTCATTTAGGTGATTGATTGCATTATAACCTTGGTCTGGCATAGAGCTATGCGCTTCTTTTCCGTGCGAGGTGACTGTATAGTTGATTGATCCCATGTGCGTATACATCAAACTGTAATTGGTTGGCTCTCCGATGATCAAGGCATCTAAGTCATCTACATAGCCTGCTTTCGTGAGCTGTTCCCCACCTAGTTCACCCACTTCTTCTCCGACAGTGGCTAATAATTTGACTGTTCCGTTAAATGGTTTTCCTGACTCTTTCAATTCGATCATGGCAATCACCATTGCTGCCAAGCCACTCTTCATATCTGTAGCACCACGTCCGTACAAACGGTTCCCATGGATTTCTGCTGCAAAGGGTGCATAGGTCCAAGACGATTCATCACCAGCCGCCACGACATCCATATGCCCAGATAGGCCTAACACTTTTCCTGATTGGCCCTTTTGGTAACGAGCAATCAAATTATCTCTACCATCTCTGTAAGAAACAATCTCTCCTGTTATGTCATGCTTTGCCAAAAGCTTATTCAAATAGGCTGCTACTTCACCTTCGTTTCCATTCACTTATTTAATTCGGATGTTCTCTTGTAAAATCGCGATTTTTTCTTCTTTTTTCATCTAATCCTCTCCCTTGCCATTTCTTTTTATTGTATTTGAGTGTGCTCGAATTTTCAAATAGGAGCAACCAAAGTAAAAATGAAGAAAGAGAGCCACTTTATGAAAAATATGCTGCTACTTCCCTCCTATTTTATTTATACGAGAGGACTTGCTCATAGATTCCTATTCTACTGTTCTATCCTTAAAAGCTCTTATATGATGCTAGTTATTGTTAGCTTTCCTTTTTCAAGGATGATCTTTTCTTGTACCATTCTTTGTAAACATCATATACAGAAGCTAGTTGCAAAAAAACTCTCTACCTGCTGATATTTCAGCAAGTAGAGAGTTCGATTACTTAACTAAGTGATCATACTCGACTATCTTTCAATAGTCGATCATGTATCTTCATTAGAAAAGAATTATTTGTTTTTTAAGTTGTAGAAAGATTTCAAACCTTTGTATTCTGCAACTTCACCAAGTTGGTCTTCGATACGTAGTAATTGGTTGTATTTAGCAATACGGTCAGTACGTGATAGAGAACCAGTTTTGATTTGGCCAGCGTTTGTTGCAACAGCGATATCAGAGATTGTTGAATCTTCTGTTTCACCAGAACGGTGAGATACAACTGCTGTGTAGCCAGCTTCTTTAGCCATTTCGATAGCTTCGAAAGTTTCTGTTAATGTACCGATTTGGTTCACTTTGATAAGGATTGAGTTAGCAATTCCTTTTTCGATACCTTCAGATAATTTTTGAGTGTTTGTTACGAACAAGTCGTCACCAACTAATTGAACTTTGTCGCCTAATACGTCAGTTAATTTCTTGAATCCGTCCCAGTCGTTTTCGTCTAATCCGTCTTCGATTGAGATGATTGGATATTTAGAAACTAATTCTTCGTAGAATTTGATCATTTCGTCAGTTGTTTTTTCGCCTTCGCCTGAATCAGCTAGTACGTAAACACCTTTTTCTTTGTCGTAGAATTCTGAAGAAGCAGCATCCATAGCAAGAACAACGTCTTTACCAGGTACATAGCCAGCTTTTTCGATTGCTTCGATGATTACTTCAAAACCTTCTTCGTTTGAACCAAGGTTTGGAGCAAATCCACCTTCGTCACCAACAGAAGTTGCTAATCCGCGAGCTTTCAAGATTGAAGCTAATGCGTGGAATACTTCAGCACCCATACGTAGAGCTTCTTTGAATGTTGGAGCGCCAACAGGCATGATCATGAATTCTTGGAAGTCGATTGAGTTATCAGCATGTGATCCGCCGTTGATGATGTTCATCATTGGTGTTGGCAATACTTTTGTGTTGAATCCGCCTAGGTAGTGGTATAAAGGTACTTCTAGGTAGTCAGCAGCTGCACGTGCAACAGCGATAGAAACACCTAAAATAGCGTTCGCACCTAATTTACCTTTGTTAGGAGTTCCGTCTAAAGCGATCATAGCTTTGTCGATAGCCATTTGGTCACGAACATCGTAGCCAATGATTGCTTCAGCAATGATGTTGTTTACGTTGTCGACAGCTTTAGTTACACCTTTACCGCCATAACGAGCTTTGTCTCCGTCACGTAATTCAACTGCTTCGTATTCACCAGTTGAAGCACCTGAAGGAACCATTCCGCGGCCAAAAGCTCCGCTTTCTGTGTATACTTCTACTTCGATTGTTGGGTTACCACGTGAGTCTAAGATCTCGCGAGCGTAAACATCAGTAATAATTGACATGTTTTGTCTCTCCTTTGAGTTTGTTTTTTCCTAAGGGATTTCCCTCATATACGATTTTAGTTAATTTTGCTCATTAGTGCAAACATTTCTTGCATTTTTCGCAAATTTTCAACAATTATTTTACAGCGTCTAACAATGACAAGAATGAATCTGCTTGCAAGCTTGCGCCACCGACTAAAGCACCGTCAACATTTTCTTTTGCCATGTATTCAGCAATATTTTCTGGTTTTACAGAACCGCCGTATTGGATACGAACTGCTTCTGATACTTCTTTTCCATAAAGTTTTTCAACTGTTTGACGTACAACTCCACAAATTTCGTCAGCGATTTGTGCGTCAGCTGATTTACCAGTACCGATTGCCCAGATTGGTTCATAAGCAATAACCATGTTTGACACTTGTTCAGCTGAAAGATCAGCTAAACCAGCTGTAATTTGTCCTTCGATCCATTCAGCAGTTTTGCCTGCTTCATAGGTTTCTAAAGATTCGCCGCAGCATAGGATTGGTGTCATACCATTTGCAAAGATAGCTTTCGCTTTTTTATTGATGTCTTCGTCTGTTTCATGGAAATATTCACGACGTTCTGAATGTCCGATGATCACATAATGAACACCTAGATCAGCAAGAGCTGCTGGTGAAGTTTCACCAGTGAACGCACCTGAGTTTTCCCAGTAGCAGTTTTGTGCTGAGATTTTTAGTTCTGTACCTTCAGCTGATGTCATTAATTCTTGTAAGAATAATGCAGGAGATCCGATGACTGAATCAACTTTGTCATTTGAAGGGATTTTGTTTTTTACTGCTTCAGCAAATTCTTTTGCTTCTGATGCAGTTTTGTTCATTTTCCAGTTACCTGCGATAATAGGTTTACGCATTGAGGAACACACTCCTTAATTTATTGAAAAATGGCTAGGGAGTCATGAAAACTCCCTTCACCTTTTGATCGATTACTCGTCAGAATTGAGCAAACTTGGTCGTTTATTTATCGTTGATTGCTGCTAGTCCTGGTAATTCTTTACCTTCAAGCAATTCCAAGCTTGCGCCGCCACCTGTTGAGATGTGTGTGAATTTGTCAGCAAATCCTAATTGTTCTGCTGCTGCAGCTGAGTCTCCGCCACCGATGATTGTTGTTGCGCCTTCTAAGTTAGCGATTGCTTCACAAACACCGATTGTACCTTTAGCAAAGTTACTCATTTCAAATACACCCATAGGTCCGTTCCAAACAACTGTTTTTGCACCTTGTAATGTATCAGCAAATAATTTTACTGATGCTGGGCCGATGTCTAAAGCCATCAAACCATCAGGAATGTCTCCTTCGATTACTTGTGTTTCAACATCATTTGAAAATTCTGGTGCACAGACATTGTCGATTGGCAAGACAAGTTTGTCGCCTGCTTTTTCGATTAATTCTTTTGCTAGTTCTACTTTATCAGCTTCTACTAGAGAGTTACCGATCTTGATTCCTTTTGCTTCGTAGAATGTGTAAGTCATTCCGCCACCGATCAAGATTTTATCTGCTTTAGGAATCAAGTTTTCGATTACGCCGATTTTATCAGAAACTTTTGCGCCACCAAGGATTGCAATCATTGGGCGTTTTGGTTCTTCTACTGCTTCACCGATGAACTTGATTTCTTTTTCCATCAAGAATCCAGCAACTGTTGGGATACCAGTTGAAGCGATACCTACGTTAGAAGCATGCGCACGGTGAGCTGTACCGAAAGCATCGTTAACAAATACATCGCCTAATGAAGCCCAGTATTTACCTAGTTCTGCATCATTTTTGCTTTCTTTTTTACCGTCAATATCTTCAAAACGTGTATTTTCGAATACGACAACGTCGCCGTCATTCATGTTGCGGATTGCTTCTTCTAATTGTTCTCCGCGAGTTTCAGGTACGAATGTTACTTCTTTACCTAATAATTCGCCTAGACGTTTTGCAACTGGAGCTAAAGATTTTCCTTCTTTATCTTCTTCTGTTTTTACACGTCCAAGGTGAGAGAAAAGGATTGCTTTTCCGCCTTGTTCTAGAACGTAGTTGATTGTTGGCAATGCTGCTTTGATACGAGTGTCGTCAGTGATCACGCCATCTTTCAAAGGAACGTTGAAGTCAACACGGACAAGAACTTTTTTGTCTTTTAAATCGATATCTTTCACTGTTTTCTTAGCCATTTTATTTCCTCCTGAATAAACTTATTATCAAAAAAAGCGGAAGAAGCGCGATTGCTTCCCCGCTTTTAAATGTACATGTCTATAATTTACACTTGTACGTTTGTCTATCTTATAAGTTAGCGAAGTATTCTAAAGTACGTACTAATTGTGCAGTGTATGACATTTCGTTGTCGTACCAAGCAACAGTTTTAACTAATTGTTTGTCGCCAACTGTCATTACTTTAGTTTGTGTAGCATCAAATAATGAACCGTAAGTCATACCAACGATATCTGAAGAAACGATTTCGTCTGTGTTGTATCCGTAAGATTCGTTTGAAGCTTCTTTCATTGCTGCATTGATTTCGTCAACAGTTACTTCTTTTTCAAGAACTGTTACTAATTCTGTTAATGAACCTGTTGGTACAGGAACACGTTGAGCAGCTCCGTCTAATTTACCGTTCAATTCAGGAATTACTAAACCGATAGCTTTAGCAGCACCTGTTGAGTTAGGAACGATGTTTGCAGCAGCAGCGCGTGCACGGCGGAAGTCACCTTTAGGATGAGGTCCGTCTAGAGTCATTTGGTCACCTGTGTAAGCGTGGATAGTTGTCATTAATCCTTCAACAACACCAAATTTGTCGTTCAATGTTTTAGCCATAGGAGCTAAACAGTTAGTAGTACATGAAGCACCTGAGATAACTGTTTCTTTACCAGTTAATGTTTCGTGGTTTGTGTTATAAACGATTGTTGGAACATCGTTTCCGCCAGGAGCAGAGATAACAACGCGTTTAGCACCAGCTGTTAAATGTTTTTCAGCTGCTGATTTAGAAGTGAAGAAACCAGTACATTCTAGAACGATATCTACGCCTAGTTCGCCCCATGGTAATTCTTCTGGGTTGCGGTTAGCTAATACTTTAACTTCTTTTCCGTTTACGTTGAATGAACCTTCATGAACTTCAACTGTTCCGTTGAAACGTCCTTGAGTTGTGTCGTATTTTAACAAGTGTGCCAACATTTTAGCATCTGTCAAGTCGTTGATTGCTACTACTTCGATTCCATCTACATCTTGGATACGACGGAATGCTAGACGTCCAATACGTCCAAAACCATTAATACCTACTTTAACTGTCATTTAAGATTTCCTCCTTATGAAAATCAAAAAAATATTTATTTTAAAGGGTTACCCCTTTTAAAATCTCATTTGCAGCAGCTTCATCAGTGATGAGCCACGTTTGTTTTGGTGCATTTTTCATATAAGCTCGAATTGCTTTGGCTTTTGATTTTCCGCCCGCGATTGCCATGATGATCGGGACTTTTTCCAAATCTTGCAATTCTATGCCGATTCTAGGGACCTTATAAACGACTTCACCTTTTTCATTGAAAAAATAGCCAAAAGATTCCGCAACAGCATTTGCTTGTTTCAGCATGACTAATTCTTTTTCAGTCATCTTACGACGTGCTGCCATGTGTAATGCACGCCCAATACTATGAATAACACAATTCGCTTCACTAATCAAGTTTAAGACTTCTTGGATAGATGGCTCATTGAGTAAAGAATTGTAAGTTGCCAGACTTAATTGTTCCGGAACATAAAGTGCACGGTGGTTACCGTTTGCTTTAGCAGCCATTCTTGCACTGACAGAATTTGCCTGTACAGTTATCGCTTCACCAATCCCGCCTCTTGCAGGGACAAACAGGTTATGCCGTTTCTTATTTTCCAGATTAGACAATTGTTCGGCTACTACAGCCATAGTAGTTCCTCCCATCACAGCGATTATATTCTCGCCTTCTGGAAGTAGTCGGTCTAGGGCTTCGCTCAGCGCTTCGCCGAATGCATCAGCCACTTTGGTCTGCTCTTCGCTGTTTCCTGAAACAACGATACAGCGTTGGTTACCAAAATATTCTGCCAACTGTTGTTCGGTTTGATGCGTACCTAAAAGCTGATCCATGAAGTTTTCAAGGCTTTGATAAACTTCTTCGCCCTTAGTTGTCAGCGTCATACCGCTTTTTGAGGTGTCGATCAAATTCAGATTTTTCAAAAGGTCTGTTTCTGTTCGTAATACTCGTTCTGTGATCCCCATACTTTCCGATAAACTTCGACGTCCAATCGGCTGCATCCAATAGATATTTCGTAAAATTTTATAGCGTTCTTGTAACACTTCGATAATATCTGGTGCAACAGATTCAATCATTTTTATTTCATCCAGCATAGCGATCTCCTTAGTTGGACACTTTACGTCCAATGTAGACTTAAAACGACCCATATACGATAAAAAAAGAAATTAACTATTCAAATTTCACATCAATAAAGGGAAATCTCAACCTCACGACTGTAAGTCTAACAGTTTTTCTCTCGTTTTTCAACTAAAAAGACTAGAAAAAGTGAAATACTTTTTCTAGTCTTTTGACTGATTAGTTATCATAACGTTTTCTTTTTGATGAACTCGGGATTCCTAATAAATCACGATATTTTGCTACTGTTCTTCTTGAGATTACTATCTCGTCTTTTTTCAGCAATTCAACCAATTTCTGGTCAGACAACGGCTTGTTTTTGTCTTCTTGATTGACTAATTCCTGCAACTTTTTCTTCGCTGTATCTGCTGAAAGGTCTTCTGTCTGTTCTGTACTATTCGTAGGAATTCGTGTAGTGAAAAATTTTTTTAATTCAAATACACCGAAATCTGTTTCCAAATATTTCCCGTTGACTGCACGACTGACCGTGGATTCATGCACATCTATCTCAGTTGCAACTTCCTTTAACGTAAGAGGCTTGATTGGACGTTCCTTGTCGATAAAGAAAGCTTTTTGCCGGGAAACAATGACTTGAGCAACCCGCAAAATTGTATCCCCACGTTGTAGGATCGTTTTCTTCAACCATTCGAATTCCTGTTTCCGTTCTTTTAAATAATTTTCAGTTTCTTTATCTGCTTGTTGTGACATTTGTTTGAAGTAACTCTCTTGAAAGCGTATATTTGGCTGATTTTTTCGGTTTGAGATAACTTGTACATTTTTATCGTCGTCCACTAATACCCGGACATCAGGAATAATGTACAATTCGCTGCTACGGTCGAAAATCCGGCCAGGGCTTGGACTCAACGTTTGTAAATAGTCGAATATCTGCTGAACAGCATGTAGATCAACAGAAAAACGTTGTGCGATTTCTTTCCATTTTCGCTCCACCAGTTCCTCAAAACATTCTTCCAACACGATATAAGCTAATTCCGGCGCATAATCATCTCGTTCTGTTTGAAGCATGAGACATTCTTGCAAACTACGTGCACCTACTCCAGCTGGTTCTAATTGCTGAATCAGAGTCAACGCATCGAGCATTTGGATAGGCGTAGCTCCAATCTCTTTTCCGGCTTCTTCTAAACTAATCGTCAAAAATCCGTTCAAATCGATGTATTCTACAAGATAAAGAACGATTTTCCTCAAAAAAGTATCTCGGTAATTCAAATGGACTTGTTCGATCAATGAATCAAATAAAGACCCTTTTGTATCAGGAATCTGATTTAGGTAATTTGTCTCTTCTCCTTCATAAGAAGATGAAGAAGCTTTTATGTAATCTGGCTGCCATTCCGGCTCAACAACTTCCACCAATGGATTTTCCATTGCTTGATTCTCAACGAATGCCAACAGCTCCTCACTGTTATATTGTAAAACTTGGATGGACTGTTGCAACTGTTGCGTCATGGCTAGTTTCTGTGTCTGCTGCTGTTTTTGTGAAAAATTTTGATCAAATTTCATTTTTTTGTCCAATCCCCTTGTAATTTTTTATCTGTTTAGTTACAATTATCCCAGTGCTTGCGTCCTTAGTGTAGTGGATATCACGTAAGATTCCGGTTCTTGAGACGGGGGTTCGATTCCCTCAGGACGCGTTCTACTGCTATTTTAGCATAATTTACGAATAGTTGCTTCTTTATTTTTAAGTGAAAACTGTCCGCCAAAGAAAATTGGTGGACAGTTTTTTGTTGTATCTGTATAGATATTGTTAAGCCTTTGCAAGTAAGGTAGTTATGTGTTCAACTACTTATTAAAATGTGTTATTTATTAAAGATACTTGTCTCACTTACTGAACTGGCCGATGATCGTTTCTGCCATAATAGTTCTCGACAGCCGTTGGATGCCCTAATAAATCGCCAACTGTCGTGATGCGATAGCCTTGCTCTTTCAGATAATCGATCACTTGAGGAACGGAACGAATCGTTTCAGGATAGATATCATGGAATAAAATAATTGCCCCATCGTATACTGTCGCTTGGATCTTCTGCAAAATCAAATCAGGATTTCTTGTCTTCCAATCTTCTGAATCAACAGACCATTCGATGATCGGTCGCTGGATGATCGTTGCCCCTACATTCGTGACAGAACCATAGGGCGAACGAACAAAAGCGGGGGTTTTGCCAGTGACTTTTTTGATCTCAGTGTCTGCTTTCGTCACTTCCTCCGTCATCGACTGGGCAGAAAGAGTGGCCAGATTCTGATGATCGTATGTGTGATTGCCAATCTCGTGCCCTGCTTCAGCTGTCTGCTTCACGATTTCAGGATGCTGCGCCGTATTTTCTCCTAAGACGAAAAAAGTGACATGCACGTTTTTTTCTTTTAAGATTC
The DNA here is from genome assembly GCF_038008005.1 of Enterococcus sp. FSL R5-0957. Classification (NCBI taxonomy): domain Bacteria; kingdom Bacillati; phylum Bacillota; class Bacilli; order Lactobacillales; family Enterococcaceae; genus Enterococcus; species Enterococcus sp. FSL R5-0957. Next base: position 768,171 of record NZ_JBBOYG010000001.1, on the reverse strand, counting down.
GCAGAAGCTGCGGCATTGTGGTCGCTCCTGGTCCATCATCAAAGCTGATTGCGACGCTTTTGACAGTCGGGTCTTGGATTGCTTCTGTACTGTCTTGTGTTGATTGTGATGACTGACTTTGTACCTTTTCCGCTGATTCTTGAATGGCTTCTTTGACGTTAGCTGTTTCAGTTGATTGGCTTTTAATGGTTGATTGTTCTGATTGTTTGAAAGATTGTGACGAATGCTCCGAAGAGTGTGTTTGTCCTTTTACTTCGGTGATCAAGGAGGCCACCGAAGTAATTTCGAAAAACAAAAGCACGGATAAAGCAATAATACTGATAACTAAATAATTTCTTTTCACTATATCTCTTCTTTCTCTTTTTCTCTTCTTATTATTTACTTGTACTTACTTGAAAATTGAAACTGCTAGTCGCAACTACTTCTCGTCTAATGATCCAAATAATCTTCCGATGCCAAAATCGTTTTTGTCACGGACTTAGGAATGACAAATTCTGGTGTACCCATATAACCAGGAGCAATTTCGTATTGAGAAAAAGTCAAAACTAATTGATGCTCTTTGTTCAAATAAAAACTTCGTGTAGGCGTAACAAGTGTTGGTTTTTCTATCGTCCCTTCTTGAATATCTTGCTCAGTCCAATAGTACTTAGATGGATCTTCCTTGACTTGTTCGGCCATCTGCCGTTTGACTTCTTTTGTCAAAACAGATAGATAGGTGTCATCTTTGAATAAAAGTGGAAGTGAGAGCTGGACACTGTTTTTCTTGTCGATTGTGTCGTATCTTTTTTCAACATGGCTATCTGCTGCTGTTTGGGTGATCTGCCTTTCAATCACGAGAAACCGGTTATCGTCTACGATTTTCTGATAATCTCCCAAAACTTGGTAATGATCCGTTTCAAAATTTCCATATTCTTTTTCAGCTTTTTCAAAATCTGCTTGTCCTTCGCGAAAGTATTTTTGATTTAATCCATGAATCGTTTTATTTTCTTTCTCATTTTGTGTATTGATCTTCGGTACCTGAATATCGATTTTTTCAGATCGATCAGTAAAGCGTTCGCCTAAGATCAATTCAATGACTGATCCTAAGATGGGTAAATCTTCTGCAAAGCTTCGAACTTGACTATTAAAAAGAAGGCTACTTGTTGTAATCATTACGATAGCCAAAGATACTCCGAACCCTTGGAGACGTCTCTTTCTCCGCCTTGCTTTTATAAATGATTGCTCTTCGATAATAAAACGCTGGCGGATCTCCTCTTTAAGCCCTTTGGGAATTGCTTGTTCTTTATAAGTTTTCTTTAGTTTTTTTAAATTTTCTTTTTGGGAATACATGGCACTCTTCTCTCCTTCATTCTAGGATTTGACGTAAAGCATTCAATGAGCGGTACATTTTCGTTTTAACTGTGTTTTCATTCATATCCAAGATAGTTGCAATTTCTTTCAAACGAAATCCTTCAAAAAAGTAGAGGATCAGAATCTCTTTTTCCGGACTGTCTATTTTATCTAAAATCATATGGAGCTCTGCAACGGAAATTTCTAAAGGTAACTGTTGGGGGATATCTTGAATTTCAAATAAGTCCACAGGCGTCCTTTTTTGTCTGCGCCAACTATCTAATGCCGTGCGGATCAATATCCGATAAAACCATGCACTAAAATGCTCGATCTCTTTTTCTTTTTCAAAATAGTTCAGGGCTTTATGAAAACTATCTTGCATCACATCTAAGGCCTCTTCTTTATCATGTACGTAATTCATCGTGATACGGAACATTTTTTGATAATCAGTTTCGATGAGTCCATTCAGCAGGTGACGGTATTTTTCTATCTGCCGTTTTTTCTTATATCCAGTAAAAATCATTCTCCACTCCTTTCTGCCTCACTTAATATGACGTACAAGGTGCGCTAAAAGTTTCAATTTTTTTATTTTTTATGTATTTACTTGGGATTTTTATATACCGCCGATTGTAAAATTAAGCTAGACAACTAAAAAAGTCATTTGTGCTACACTCAAAATAGTTCCGTCCAAAGAATTATAAGGAGTGAGTACAAATGACCTATACCCATCTTACAACGGATGAACTTGTAATGATAGAGTCTTATTTCAAAATAAATCAATCTGTTGCGAAAACTGCGCATTGCTTGAATCGTTCAAGACAAACGATCCATAAAGTATACCTGTTCTTCAAGCAAGGAAAATCAGCCTTAGAGTACTATCAACAGTATAAGAAAAACAAATCAAACTGTGGTAGACGCCCGCTTGTTTTACCTGAGGAACAATCAGAATATATTCAAAGAAAGGTTGTTCAAGGATGGACACCCGATGTGATTGTTGGTCGTGCAGCGTTTCCTATTCGTTGTTCTGCTCGTACCATTTATCGTATGTTCAAAAAGGGGCTATTTAATCCTTCTGACTTACCGATGAAAGGCAAGCGTAAACCAAATGGACATCAAGAAAGACGTGGAAAACAAGCTTTCCGTCGCTCTATTCATGAACGTGAAAAAGATTATAGCCAATTCTCAAATGAGTTTGGTCACCTTGAAGGTGACACTATCGTAGGTTTGAAACATAAAAGTGCTGTAATTACCTTAGTTGAGCGATTATCAAAAGTTATCATCACATTGAAACCGTGTGGTAGACAAGCGATTGATATTGAAAACAAATTAAATCATTGGTTTGAATCTGTACCGAAAAATCTATTCAAATCCATCACTTTTGATTGTGGAAAGGAATTTTCAAATTGGAAACAGATCAGTAATGCCAATGATATTGCCATTTATTTCGCTGATCCAGGAACGCCGTCTCAAAGAGGCCTAAACGAGAATTCTAACGGATTGTTACGTAGAGATGGTTTATTGAAATCTATGGATTTCAATTCAGTAGATGAATCTTTTATTCAATCTGTCGCATCGAAACGAAATAATATTCCTAGAAAATCACTGAATTATCGAACACCTTTGGAAGTATTTTTGAGTTACGTAAGTATTGATGATTTGTCTAACTTAATTTGACAATTAAGATACAAAAAAGAAGGTGTGACAAAAATAGTGTCACACCTCCTTATTCTGATAGGCTGATCGTCTCTGTCACAACCGCTCGTAAGAAAATAATGTTTATTCTTTTTCAGAGTCAGAAAATTCTTCCTCTTCATAATCTTCATCATCATCGTCTTCGTCTATGATACTTAAATCTTCTTCGATATTTCCTGGCAAGTCTTCTTCATCATCTGTCGGGTCATCTGCTCCGATTTCTTGCAAGTCAGAATTATAAGCAGCGATTTCTTCATCTTCATCATCATCGTCATCAAACAGATCATCGTCATCTTCTTCTGTCAGATCTGTATCTTCTGGGTCATCGTCATTGTAATCGATCGCGTCTTCATCATCATTGATAAAGGCGTTGACTTTCTTGCGTTTACGGCGACGTGGAGTATCTTCATCCTCTTCGTCCATTCCATGGTTTACTTCTTCATCGATCGAATCGATAGCATACCATGAACGCAAGCCCCAACGATTATCCCCTAATGAGATAAAGCTGCCGTCAATATTCAAGTCAGTATAAAATTGTGCGAGTGAATCACGAATTTCACTGTCTGATTTCCCAAGATAGTTTTGGATCTGGTTAGCTAAATCAGAAAAATCCATGACATCGCCACGTTGTTCTAAGATCGCGTGTGCTACTTCGATCATTGATAATTCGCTTTTGTTTGCACCTTCAAATACACTAATTTCCAATCAGGACACGTCCTTTCACAGTCTACTCCTTATCATACAAAATCAGACACAAAAAATCAAACTTTTCTTTTATATTTACGCTGTAAAATCCAAGTTCAAATAATATTCGCCGATTTTTTCCGGTCCCATGAACAGATCATAATCGATTCGAACCTTCCCTGCTGTGGGACGGTCTTTCAAACTAACATGCAGTTCTTTCGTAAAAATAGCAATCTGGATCATACCGTATGGTGTTCGATAGGATGTTTCTAACCGTTCTTTATAGCCAAATTTCAAACGCATCCGCATTTCTCCTGCACGGATCAGCTGTACATGACCATCTGGAACTAATTTGATCGTTACAGGAATCTCATCGCCCGTCTCCTCCTGAATCTCTTTATAACGTATGTACAGCGTATCGCCAATTGTCACCATTTGCCCTTTCAAATCAAAATAAAAATCTTGCACTTCCCCTTGCTGTTTTACTTTTGTACGCAATTTGATTGAAATCGGTGTTCCTTGTGATAATTCCATTATTCATTCTCCTTTACTTCTCATAGCTACATTGTTCCTAGTTTCTTTTGTTTTGTCAACCAACTTGTCCATTTTTACAGAAAACCTTTTTTCCAAAACAACTCTTTGATTTTAGAGTATAATATTGTAGAAAATATGAATTTATACAAAGGAGCCGGTTGAATGAACCCTGCGATTCGACTAGATCAGCACATTTATCAAAAAAACGACTTTTCCCCTTTTGCATTAACAGATATATTAACGGAATATTCTAAAGAACACCAGCAAATCTTTTTACATTTCTGGCAATATGACTGCACAGTCATCTTAGGTATGAAGGATGTTCGAACTCCTTTTCTAAGTGACGGGATCCAAACACTGAAAGATGCAGGTTACGCTCCAGTGATCAGAAATTCAGGTGGATTAGGGATCGTATCAGATGAAGGAATTTTGAATATTTCTTTGATTTTCCCCCAAAGTGACACAAAAAAAATAACCATAGATGACGCTTACGAGCAAATGCTCCTATTGACTAAATACGCTTTTCCAAAGGCACCGATACAAGCATTCGAAATCACCCATTCTTATTGTCCTGGAACTTATGATTTAAGCATCCATGGCAAAAAATTTGCCGGTATCGCTCAGCGTCGGATCAAAAATGGGATTTCTGTTATGATGTACTTAAGTGTCAACGGTAATCAGGAAAAACGCGGGCAAGTCATGAAGCGATTTTATCAATCTGCTTTAAAAGAAGACTTTGGTACAAATGGCTATCCTGCAGTGGATCCTGCTACAATGGCAACACTTGAAGAACTGCTTGACCAACCCCTTTTTGTAAAAGAAGTCAAAGAAGCATTTGCAAAAGCTTTTGAAAAGCTATATTCTGCAAGTGATTTACAGGATTCTACCGACTGGCTAAAAAAAGAAATCCAGCTGGAGCAATGGAACAACCAAATCCAGAGAATGGAACAACGTAATAACATAAAGGAGCTACATTATGACAACCCCTTATAAATATCAAATGCTGCCTATGGAAAAAGTTTTTCGTGATCCAGTCCATAACTATATCCATGTCCAGCATCAAGTAATCTTAGATTTGATCAATTCGAAAGAAGTCCAACGTCTACGACGCATTAAACAATTAGGCACTTCTTCTTTCACTTTTCACGGAGCAGAACATAGCCGTTTTACTCATTCATTAGGCGTTTATGAGATTTCAAGACGAATCTGCGATATCTTTTCTCGAAATTTTTCAAAAGAAAAAATAGGCAACGGAGGCTGGGATGATCAGGAACGGCTGGTGACTTTATGTGCGGCACTGTTGCATGATGTCGGTCATGGTCCTTACTCTCATACATTTGAACATATCTTCCATACGAATCATGAAGCCATCACTGTAGAGATCATCACTTCTCCAGAAACAGAAGTGTATCAGATTCTTAACCGAGTAGAAGAAGGTTTTCCTGAAAAGGTAGCTAGTGTGATCCAAAAAACTTACCCCAACCCACAAGTTGTCCAAATGATTTCTAGTCAGATCGATGCGGATCGAATGGACTATTTGCTTCGGGATGCTTATTTCACTGGAACAGAATATGGAACATTTGATCTTACCCGAATATTACGTGTGATTCGTCCTTATGAAGGCGGGATCGCTTTTTCCATGAGTGGCATGCATGCAGTGGAAGATTATATCGTTAGCCGATATCAAATGTATGTGCAAGTGTACTTCCATCCTGTTTCCCGCGGTATGGAAGTGATTTTGGAGCATCTGCTTCATCGCGCACACGAGTTGTATCAAGAAGATGCCAGCAGTTTTGAACTCCATTCTCAATTACTTCTGCCATTTCTTGACGGAAGCTTTACTTTAGAAGAATACCTCAAACTTGATGATGGGGTCTTGGGCACTTACTTTACTCAATGGTCTGAATCTGCTGATCCTATTTTAAATGATTTAGCTAAACGTTTTTTGAATCGTAAACCACTGAAATCTGCTACTTTTTCTGGCAACCGGGATTCAAAATTAGTCCAAGAACTCACTTTGTTAGTAGAAAAGGTCGGATATAATCCTGTTTATTACACTGCTGTGAATTCTAGCTACGATCTACCTTATGATTTTTATCGCCCAGAACAAGGCAGACATCGCACACAAATCGAGATTTTGCGAAATGACGGAACTTTGATAGAATTATCACAGGTTAGTCAGCTTGTTGCTGCATTAGCGGGACAAGAACAAGGAGATGAGCGATTTTTCTTTCCAAAAGAAATGGTTGATCCGTCCTTGCGTGATCATTATGATTTATTTGACGAAACTTATCAAGAATTTGCCAGCCATATCCGTAATGGCGCATTGATTGAAATAAATTAAAATATATTGGAGGAAATTATGTCTATCAAACTAGTCGCTATCGACATCGATGGTACTTTATTAAATGAGAAAAGAGAAGTAACAAAAGAAGTAAAAGAAGCGATTGCCGCTGCTGTTGCAAAAGGTGTTTCGATCGTTTTATGCACTGGCCGTCCCTTACCAGGTGTCCAGGAACAGTTAAACGAGTTGAACCTTTTTCAAGATAATGATTACGTTATTACTTATAACGGGGCACTCGTACAACAAACGAAATCAGGTAAAATCATCGCCCGTCACGGACTGACTCATGAAGATTTCCTAGAGATCGAAGTGATGGCACGCCGTGTCGGCAGTCATCTCCATTCGATCGATGACAAAGCGATCTACACGCCTAATCGAGATATCAGCGCTTATACGATCCACGAAGCAAGTTTAGTCAAGATGCCGCTAAAATATCGAACACCTGAAGAAATGACACCAGACATGAACATCGTCAAAATGATGATGATCGACGAACCAGAAATTTTAGATGCAGCAATTGCGCGTTTACCGCAAACTTTCCGTGATAAATACACAACGGTCAAAAGTGCGCCCTATTACTTCGAAGTACTAAATAAAGAAGCAAGTAAAGGTGCGGCAGTTGCGAATCTCGCACAGCACCTTGGTATTGATCAAGATGAAATCATGGCTATCGGAGATAACGAGAACGACTTATCCATGATTGAATATGCTGGTCTAGGAGTAGCAATGGGAAATGCCGTTTCTCTTGTCAAAGAAGCAGCAAATGTCATCACTTCATCAAACGACGAGCACGGTGTAGCTGAAGCAATCAAAAAATATGTACTGTAATAAATAAAAAAACTGAGAGAAAGCTGATCTACTCGCTTTCTTTCAGTTTTTATTTTTTTCGATCCATCTCTCGACTGCCCATCGGTGGCTACCACGTTTCAATTTCACAAGCGCTTCTTGAGGGCTCACCCACCAAATTTTATTGGTCTTTTCAGTTGGTTCTCCTATACGCTTCCAAGAATCAGCAACAAAGAAATATCCTGGATTATAATAATAAGTTGCACGATAATTCGAGTAAAAATACTCATCAGCTTCTCCCAGATAAGAAGAAATTTCTGCCACAATTCCCATTTCTTCTATCAGCTCACGGACAATCGCTTCTTCTTTCGTCTCTTCTCCTTCAATTTCCCCTCCAGGAAGAAAAAAAGCACCATTTGGAGCCTCGATTACTGCAATCTGCTGATCTCTTTCTATGACAATATATGCTGCATAACGGGTTTGATAATCAGCAAATTGCTTTTTTTCACCAAAAATTGGTTTATCCATGAATAGTTTCCACCTTAACAGTTTTATTTTCTATCCATTTTACATGAGAAATTTCTCATGAACAAGCACAAATCAACTATTTCCTTACTTCTTTTTGTTATGATTGAGTAAAAGGAAAAGGAGAGATGAATCTATGAAAATGGCTCACACATGTGTTCGAGTGAAAGATCTTGAAGCATCAATCGAATTTTATCAAAAGGCATTTGGTTTTGAAGAAAGCCGCCGCCGTGATTTTCCAGAAAACAAATTTACACTTGTTTATTTGACACTTCCTGGGGATGACTATGAATTAGAGTTGACTTACAACTATGATCATGGTGCGTATGATCTAGGAGACGGCTATGGTCATATCGCTATTGCAGCTGATGATCTAGAAAAATTACACGAGCAACATAAAGCTGCTGGTCTTGAGATTACTGACTTAAAAGGATTACCTGGCACTGCGCCTTCTTACTACTTTGTCATTGACCCTGATGGTTATAAAATCGAAGTCATCCGAGGATAGTTAGTATGGGGCATTTTACTCTTAATTGAATAAAAAACAAACACCAATAATTAAAATGAGACGCAAACTTTTCATTAAATTGAAAAAGTTTGCGTCTTTTTTTAACAACCATTGTAGCTATAAGGCTGCCACTCTCCACCAATTTATTTTTAATTCATTTGAAAGAAATCAAATAAACGAGGTACCTTTAGAAAACAAAACTGCTTTTCCTCCTATTATCACACGATCTTCTTTTAATTCACATTCTAGATCCCCGCCCCTTGATGACATTTGATAAGCTGACAATTTTGTTTTATTCATTCTTTCTGCCCAATAAGGAATAAGATTAGAATGTGCTGATCCACATACTGGATCTTCATTGATTGTTAATTTTGGAAAGAAGGTTCTAGAAACAAAGTCTTTTTGCACACTTTCTGCTGTCACGATGACTCCTATTCCTAATTCAAAATTTTTGATAGCTGTAAAATCTGGCTGCAATTTAGCCACCGTTTTTTCATCTTCTAATACGAAAAATAAATCACGTGCTAAGTAGGCTTCTTTAATCTTAGCCGCAATTGCTTCTTCATATTCAGTCAATATCGGCACTTTTTTCGGCATAATACTAGGAAAATCCATGTAATAATAATCTTTAATTCTTGTCACAAATAGATTACCGCTTTGAGTAGAAAATTTAATCGTTTCATCAGGTATTTTGTAATAGTTAAATAAAACAAATGCTGTTGCTAATGTAGCGTGACCGCAAAGATCGATTTCTCGATCTGGCGTAAACCATCTAAGCTCAAATCCTTGATTTTTCTTCACTGTAAATGCTGTTTCAGATAAATTGTTTTCAATGGCAATTTTTTGCATCGTACCTTCTGGCAGCTATTCTTCTAGCACATAAACCGCTGCTGGATTTCCTTTGAACACCTCATCTGCAAATGCATCAACTACGTAATAATCTAAGTTCATTTTAAAGCCCCTTTCTCTAATTTGTTATAAATATATTCTGCACAACAAAGATCTTCAATAGCTAGACCAACTGCGTCGAAAATCGTCGGCCTCGATTCTCCTTTATAAAATGTTTTTTTCTCAGAAACTAATTCGCCTAATGTACCAACAATACAAGATTCCTCTAAATCTCCTTCTGCCATGGCTATAAGCAGGTCCCCGTTTTCTGTTAAGGCAGCTGAGTAATCATCTACATAGATTTGAGAAGTTTCCATCAACGATGTACTTATCTCTCTTGTATCAGGAGTAAATGTGCCCACAGCATTGATATGTGCGTCTTCCCTTACCCACTCTTTTTGAAGAAATGCCTCTTTACTAGAGGTCAACGTACAAATGATTTCCGCTGGACGTACTGCATCTTCTACTGATATTGCATTTATAAACGTTATTTTAGGATACTGTTTTTTAGCTTTAGCGATAAAAGTATTTCGTCTTTCTTCTAAAATATCGTAAACAAACACTGTAGTGATGGGACGAATGGTAGAAATCGCAGTCAAATGCGACAATGCTTGTTGACCAGCTCCAATTAAAGCAAGTGTTTCTGCATGCGGATTTGCTAAGTAATCTGTTGCCAGCGCAGATACAGCAGCTGTTCGAATCCAGGTGACTGCATTTGCGTTTATCAATGCTTTGGGTAGTCCGTTTTGAGCATCAAACAAGAAAATCTCTCCTAAATGAGAAGGTAAATGATACTGATGATTATCCGGAAAAGCGGTAATAACTTTTGTTCCAAAATATCTGTTCTCCCCCAAATAAGCAGGCATCATCGCAAACATATTTTTGTCTTTTCCGTCAGGTAAAATTTCCATCAATCGAGGATTTTGGCTGATTTTACCACTTTCATAATCAAAAAAACATTTTTTCATTACTTGAATCGCTTCTTCAAAACTAAAAGAAGCTACTACTTCATCAAAATTAATAATTTTCATAGACAATTCCCTCCTCACAAAAGATTAACTTCTAAAATCAATACAATCAATGGTAAAATTGTATGGTATACAATTTTAAGGAGTGGAGAAAATGCCTATTAATTCTTATGACAATTACCCGTTAACTTGGCGACCAGACAAACAAAAATTGAAGCGTCCTTATTATCGATCGTTGATTCAACAATTAGAACAAGATATTTTAAAGAATAAATTACAGAAAAACACTCAGTTACCCTCCCAAAGAGAGCTAGCTGATTATTTAGATTTAAATTTTACTACCGTTGGCAAGGCTTATAAATATGGAATTGAGAAAGGTTTGCTGTATACGAATATTGGAAGTGGCACATTTATTTCTCCCAATGTCTTTGAGTCCATCACCATCTCTAGCAATGAAGTAACCGAACATATCATTGATTTTGGTCTGGTTAGTTCTTTTGAAGAATGTAATAAATTCGTTGTCCCGTTTATTCAATCAACTAGTAATAACCCAAATCTTGTTGGTTTGCTTAATTACCAAGATCCCAAAGGCACAAATTTTCAATTGACTACTGCAGCAAATTGGTTAAAAACTCAAGGAGTCATTCCGTCCTTAGAATCTCTATCTATTGTTTCCGGTGTTCAAAATGGATTGGCTATCACACTTTCTGCACTTTTCTCTCCAGGTGATAGAATAGCAACAGACCGATATACATACGCTAATTTCATTGAATTGGCTCAGTTATATCATTTAGAGATCGTTCCAATTGATTTTGACGAGCAAGGAATGCGACCTGATATATTGATTCAGGAATGTAGAAAAAAGAAGATTCATGGTGTCTTTCTTATGCCTTCTTGTAATAATCCTATAGGGTTTCAAATCTCTCACAAAAGACGAGAGCAATTAGCCGAAGTGATTGAAAAAGAAGGTCTATGGGTTATTGAAGATGATATACATTCATTTTTAACAACTTACTATCAACATACGATCATTCCTCCTTTCCAAAAATTATTACCTAACCAAACAATCTACTTAGCTGGAATGACAAAATTTATTTGTTCTGGATTGCGAGTTGCTTATCTTGTAGTTCCAGTACATGTCCAAAGCAAGATAGAACAAGCAATTTTTAATATAAATGTGAAAACTTCTGGATTAGATGTGGAAGTCATCACTCAAATCCTCCATTCAAATGAAGCAAATAGGATCTTAGAAACTAAATTAAGTCTTACGAAAAGAGCCAATCAGCTTTTTGATTCTCTTTTCAAAGTAGAAAAACCAACGAATCGTGTCCCTTACTATCGAATTCTTCCAGTTGATCCTGAGATTGACCCTAAGATAATTGAGAATGACTTTCTTGCTAACGGTATCCGACTTTATCATTCCAGACGCTTTACTACACGTGCGCAACCAGATGCATTCGTTCGAATTTCCCTATCCTCTAATAACCTTGAAATTTTAGCTTCTGGACTAAGTATCGTAAAAGAAAAAATAAAAAAATATGAATTATAACCTATTGATAAATAAAGGAATCAAATCTTATTGATTCCTTTCAATAAAAAAGAGGCACTACCCGAGGTTCAACAACGGGTAGTGCCTCAAAAAATAAACGAACATTTTGCACTTAAAGTATCCAAGAAGCAAGAAAAATTATTTTATTTTCTTATTTTACTAAATCACTAGGTTTCTGTCAGAAGATGAAATTATCCAATCATGACACTTTCTTCTGGATATTTGTATTTTGATTGTGTTCTTTGTGCTTTTGTCATCAGAGAGAAGACCACAGTCAATACACCAACTCGTCCAATGTACATAAGCGCTATAATGATCAATTTCCCTATTGCAGTCAAGTCTGGCGTCAATCCCATCGTAAGACCTACTGTACCAAATGCAGAGAAGACCTCAAAAGCAATATATTCGATGCCAGAAGTTTTAGGTATCGTTTCAGTCACCGATAAAATCATGATGGCGACTACACACAACGTCAACGTAACAAAAAATAAAGTAAGTGCCCGCAACACTGCGCCTTGTCGGATGGTACGGCCAAATGCTTCTGCTCTCGTACGTCCTTTAAGCATCGAACGCATCTGGATCAGCAACACACCTAACGTAGTTGTTTTCAATCCGCCGGCCGTCGACCCAGATGTTCCGCCGATGTACATCAAAAACATCGTTAAAATCAGACCTGCATGGCTCATATGGAGGTAATCAACTGAATAATATCCAGCCGTTCTAGGTGTCACACTCATAAAAAAGGTGTTTGCCAATCGTTGAAACATATTCCCTTCCACTAGCGTTGCCCCATTGCGCTCTGTGAAAAAGAACACAACGAATCCGCCTAATAAAAGGGTACCTGTAACGGTTAATGCGATTTTTGAATGAATCGTCATCTTCTTTTTCTGATGATATTCCAGTAAATCACGCCATACGATGAAGCCTAACCCACCAGAAATGATCAAAGCAGATACCACCATGATCAAATAAACATTTTGCTGGTGATTGGCTAAACTGTCTCCTAACAAATCAAACCCTGCATTACAAAAACTAGAGATTGCATGGAACAAACTGTACCAGATACCTTTCAACCAGCCAAATTCAGGCACAAATACAAAAGATAAAGCAACCGTACCAATCAATTGGATCACAAAGGCCAATTTTAGGATGTAAAGCATGAGCTTCATCACACCTGATACTTCTTCTAGATTCAGCGCTTCTTTTAATATAATACGTGTGCTGAGACTGACTTTCTTCTTTATCAATGCAAAGCATAGAATCGGAACCATCATAAAACCAAGACCGCCGATCTCAATCAAAAGCATGATCAAAAATTGACCAGCACTGTTCCAATGCTCTGCTGTATTCAATGTTGTCAATCCCGTTACACAGACAGCAGAAGTTGCAGTGAAAAGCGCATCGATAAAATTTGTCCCATGCCCACTATTACTAAAAAATGGTAGGGTAAGTAGGCCGCCGCCAACTAAAATCAGGAGAAAAAATCCTAATGCGAGAAGCTGAACAGCCGGCAAGCGTTTCTTTATTTGTTTGCTTTGTTTAATCATCGTTTTCCTCTTTTAAAAAAGGATACCACTTAGTCAGGGGTACCCATATTTTTTACTTTGATCAACCTTGTTACTTCTGCGCGCTCGTTTTCTTCCAGCTTCATACGAATATAATAGATCGTTTCTTCTAATTGAGGGATCGTCATATATTCTAATGCATTGACTCGCCGACGTGTCTTTTCGATTTCACTCGCCATCAGTTGACAAGTTTTTTCGATTTCTGTCAGTTCCAAAAGTTTTGGAAGCAGGGTAGTAAACCGATCGATTGACCGATCCAGTTCGGCACTGGAATTCAAATACCCGTATTCCAAAGGTGTGTCTGTCAGCTGTTCATCATATTCAAAATTCATCACAGGTACTTTTACACTCATGATATTTTTGTCTACGATAGACAAATCAACGTTTTCCGCCGGCAAAACAAATAATTCTTCGATGAAAGGCTCCGTGATCGAAGCATTTGCCAATACAAAATCAGACATTGCTTCTGTCATAGACTCTTCCATTTCTTGACGCAGCTGGTTGTTCTTTCGAATCAACAGGATGAATTGACGCATCAGTTCATCTTGCTTATCTTTTAATAATTTATGCCCTCTTGTGGCAGTTGTCAACTGTTTTTTCAATCGAGTCAATTCCATGCGGGTCGGATTCACATTCAATCGTGCCATCAGAACTCACTTCCCTTCTGGCAGATATTTGTCCAGCATGTCGTCTTTGATTCGTTTTAATTCGGTTCTTGGCAACATCGATAGCAGTTCCCACCCTAGATCAAGTGTTTCAGTAATCGAACGGTTCGTGTAGAATCCTTGATTGACATATTCTTTTTCAAACCGCTCAGCAAACTTCGCATAGATCTTGTCTACATCAGATAAAGCAGATTCACCTAAAACTACGGCTAATTCTTTTGCCTGTTTTCCTTGTGCATAGGCTGCAAAAAGCTGATTCATCGTAGCTGCATGGTCTTCTCTTGTCTTTCCGGGTCCAGTTCCCTTATCTTTTAACCGCGAAAGAGACGGGAGTACATCAATTGGTGGCTGAATCCCACTCTTGTAAAGCTCTCTAGTCAAGATGATCTGTCCTTCTGTAATATAACCAGTCAAGTCAGGGATTGGATGAGTTTTATCGTCTTCTGGCATTGTTAGAATCGGAATTTGAGTAACCGATCCTTTTAGTCCGCGGATTCTTCCTGCTCGTTCGAATAAAGTAGCTAAGTTCGTGTAAAGATACCCAGGATATCCTCTTCTTCCTGGAACTTCTCGCCGTGCTGCAGAAATCTCTCGCAATGCCTCTGCATAGTTGGTCATGTCTGTCATGATAACCAAAACATGCATTCCCTTTTCATAAGCAAGATATTCTGCAGCAGTCAAAGCCATACGAGGAGTAGCGATACGTTCGATTGCAGGGTCGTTTGCTAAATTCATAAACATGACAGAACGGTCGATTGCGCCCGTTTGACGAAAATCTTCCATGAAAAATTCAGCTTCTTCAAAAGTGATTCCAATAGCAGCAAAGACTACGGCGAAATCATCTGATGAATCGAGTACCGTTGCTTGTCGCGCGATCTGAGCAGCTAATTCTTTATGAGGAAGACCAGAGCCAGAAAATACTGGTAATTTTTGCCCACGAACTAATGTATTCAAATGATCGATTGCAGAGATACCTGTTTGGATAAACTCATCTGGATAATCCCGAGCTACTGGATTGATTACTTCTCCGTTAATATCCAAATGCTTTTCAGGTAGGATCTCTGGTCCGTTATCTTTCGGTCGTCCCAAACCATCGAATACTCGACCGATCATGTCTTCCGATACACCTAGTTCTAAAGGATGGCCTAAAAATCGTACAGAAGAGTCACGTAAATTGATACCACTTGTTCCTTCGAATATTTGGACCATTGCTTTATCTTCTTGGACTTCCAATACTTGTCCACGACGAATCTCGCCATTTTGCATACGGACTTCGATTAATTCTTCATATTTGACACCAGCAACTTTTTCAACCGCCATCAATGGACCGACGACTTCACCGATCGTACGATATTCTTTAATCATTGCTCATGCCTCCTTCTGAAACGATCGTTTGCATCGTTTGCTTGATTTCACCAATAATTTGATCTAGTTTTTCTAATTCTGTTTCCGGGATATATTTGCTTCGTCCGATCCTTTCACGAATCGATACGGTACCGTCCATGATCTCACTTAAATAAGCACCTAACGACAACGCACGGCGTCCTTCTTCACCAAAGGTCAAGATCATCTTCAACATTTTGAACTGTTTCTCTCTTGAGGTGAATGTATCGACATCATCGAAAGCATTTTGCTGCAAATAATCTTCACGAATGGATTTTGCCACTTCTAATGTCAGACGGTCATTATCTGAAAGGGAATCAATCCCTACCAAACGCACGATTTCATTCAGCTGCTGTTCTTCCTGCAAAATACGCATGCCCTCGGTGACCATGGTTGCCCAGTCAGCTTGAAGGATATGATCCATATACTTCCCTACTTCTGTTGAATAAAGAGAATAGCTTTGTATCCAATCGATCGAAGGAAAATGTCTTTTTTGGGCTAAACTGGAATCAAGACCCCAGAATACTTTTACGACCCGCAATGTATTTTGTGTGACTGGTTCCGAAATATCCCCTCCAGACGGCGATACAGCACTGATTGCGGTTATACTTCCTTCGCGACCTTCTGATCCTAATGCAATGACTCTTCCAGATCGTTCATAGTATTCCGCAAGCCGTGAACCAAGATAAGCTGGATAACCTTCATCACCAGGCATTTCTTCCAAACGTCCGCTCATCTCACGAAGTGCTTCTGCCCATCGTGAAGTGGAGTCTGCCATGATAGCAACGTCATAACCCATGTCACGGAAATATTCCGCAATTGTGATTCCCGTATAGATAGAAGCTTCTCGAGCTGCTACTGGCATGTTTGATGTATTAGCAATCAATACCGTACGTTCCATCAACGATTCTCCTGTATTAGGGTCAATCAATTCAGGGAATTCATTTAAAACATCCGTCATCTCATTTCCACGCTCGCCACATCCCACATAGACAACCATGTCCACATCGGCCCATTTTGCAATTTGATGCTGAACGACTGTTTTCCCTGCACCAAAAGGACCAGGTACAGCTGCTGCTCCTCCTTTTGTCACTGGGAAGAATGTATCAATCACTCGCTGTCCAGTGATCATGGGTGCATCCGGGTTTAATTTTTCTTTGATTGGCCGACTACGTCTTACTGGCCATTTTTGAAGCATCGTCAAATTTTTGTCACCATTTTCGGTTTCAATGACACATACTGTTTCATCAATAGTGAATGAACCTTTTTCGATTGTTTTGATCGTACCTTTTATCCCATTTGGCACCATGATTTTATGTTTTATAACTTTTGTTTCTTCTACGATCCCGATAACATCTCCAGCACTCACCGTTTCTCCGGCTTCTACTGTTGGTTCGAACCACCATTTTTTCTCATGGTCCAATGCGGGCAATTGAACTCCGCGCCCTAAGAAATTACTTTGTGTGATTTCCATAAAGGTATCTAATGGCCGTTGGATTCCGTCAAACATTTGTGAAATGATCCCTGGTCCTAATTCAACAGATAAAGCTTCACCAGTAGAGCGAACCGGTTCGCCTGGACCAATTCCAGAAGTCTCTTCATATACTTGAATAGACGCCACATCGCCACGCATCTCGATGATTTCTCCGATAACTCCTAGATCTCCCACTAGACACATGTCTTGGATACTGGCATCAGACATGTTCTCAGCCATTACAAGAGGTCCGGAGACTTTTATGATTTTTCCAATTTGCAAAATTTCTATCTCCTTTTCATACTATAAGATATTTTGACCTACTGCTTTTTCTACGTTTTTTTGAATTTCTTCCAGCCCTATTCCTAATGATCCTTGATGATTGGGAATCAATACGATAGCAGGTATCATTTGTTCCTTGTAACGTTCGATCGTTTCTGGGCTCAATGCTGCACATTGCTCTGTGACATAAATCACGCCATACTCATTCTTTGCCATTTCTTCAATTGCCTGACGAACGGTTTGCTTGGTTGTACCATAACGAACATCAAAGCCAAACAATTTGAATGGCAAAACAGAATCTTTGTCGCCAACTACACCAATCTTATGCGTCATAGACTTGTCTCACCCGCTTTCTGATTGTTTCTGATTCGAAATGGCTTCTTTTGCCGATAACCAGTAAACGAAGGTTTTTGCTTTCTACCTCTTTTGCGTTCAAAAAGGATAGTAGTGGCAGTGGTCCGAAAGCCTGGGTTTGTGCTTCTTGATACAATGAACTTAGATAATCATCTTTCAACTGTTCAAGCTTTACGAGATCAATATTTCCCTCACGGATGACAGGGCGCAGAAAATCAGCATAATCTGTCTCTAATAGAAAATTCGTGTAATCTTCCATATCTTTATCTACAAAGTTCAAAAATACTTCTTTTTCGATACTTCCCGAGCTGGAAAGTACCGTCGTCATGAACCCATATGTTCTTTTCTGCAATATTCCTCGAGCCATCGTTGTGATATTGGTCAAGTCAATAAAAGCAATGACTTCTGTCAGCAATTCTTGATATCCTAGCTTATCGGCAAGCCGTCGCTGCTCTGTCAAAAACTGTCGATCATAAATCACGTCAATTCCCTGAAGAATGGTAGACTCTTCAAAATAATCACGTACTTCTCGTATACTGTCCATAATGCTTTCAGGAAGTTCATTTGAAACTTGCGTATGAATGGCATCCTTCAAGGTTTCTAATGAATAAAATCCATCGTCGATATGCAAATGGTCCAGATTTTGATTTGTCATCTCAGCTTTTGTCAAAACCTTCAGATTATGGAAAGTATAACGCATCGTATAGATCCAAACGATTTCAGGCTCCGGTGCTGATTCCTTTAACCAGCGAAATAGACGGCTCTGCTCCTTTAAAAGATTCTGTTCGAAGTCATATTCATATCCGTCATAAATATATGGATTGTAAATCGTGGATTTCAATATTTCACCAAGTGCTTCGACAGAATTTGTTTGAATCATCCGTTCAAATGTCTCATTGGACAAAAGTTCAAGCTCTCTTCCGCGAATCAAGGGATTTAGTTCGTGGTATTCCATACACTGATCCCTCCTTATTCGAATAATTGATTGGCAATCTCAAAACTCATCGTTCCTTGGATATCTTGTACAAGGCTGCTGAAAAGAAAATTATACTGAACTCCTTGATCGTTTATCAGAAAACCCGCTTGATCAGCAACAGTTTCATCACTTAAAACCATCATAAAGGGAAGTTCATTGTTCCATTCATCCAACAACGTCTGAGAAAGATAGGCTGCTGATTTTTCTCCAGCAATGAATGCTACTTTTCCTGTCAAAGGTAATGAATACAATGCATTTTTGATAAACTGGATTTGTTCAGATTCATCCCAATTTTCCATTTCAGTTACCGCATCTGCAAACAATCGTCTTAAAAATTCCTGCTTCGCATTCAAATTTTCTTGTCGTACTTCTACTTGCTGGCGATTCCTTAGCTGACGGTATTTTTTTTCGAGTAATTCGATTTGTTTTTCTTTTTGTTTTTGATGTTCTGTTTCAACTTGCGTACGTTTTTGTTCAAAGTTTTGATCGATCTTCATTCGCTCTTCTTGTTCTAACGCCGCTCTTTCCTGCTCTGCTGCTTCGTTCATCTGAGAGATGATTTTTTCAATGGCATTCATCTGCTTTTCCTCCTTTATGCTTAGGCATTCAACACTAATAGGAAGGAAATAACGAAACCTAAAATCGCGTATGTTTCAACCATCGCAGCAAAAATGATTCCTTTTGTAGCATGTTCAGGTTTTTTCGCTAAAATTTGAATACCTGCTGCTGCGACTTTTCCTTGGGCGATACCTGAAAACAAGCCTGTAAAAGCAATCGGCAGAGAAGCGCCTAGAAAGTTCAGTCCTTGTACAACTGACATATCATTTCCTAAGTTGATAAAAATCAAAAAGGCAATAACGAATCCATACAAACCTTGCGTACCTGGAAGCAATTGCAGAATCAGAGCCTGCCCGAATTTTTCGGGTTGACTTGTTGTCAATGCTGCTGCTGCCTCACCTGTCATTCCAACACCTTTAGCTGAACCGATCCCTGAAAAAATCGTCGCTGTTGCCATCGCTAATACCGCAAACACCATTCCACCATTTTGACTAATTAAGTAATCCATCATTATATAAAAATCCTCCAATTATTTATTGTTTTTTTTCTTGTGATTGATGTTGACGTATTTTTCCGCCGTTTTCAGCGGATCAAAGGCACGTCCGCCTCCTGTATAAAACTTCCCAAAAAATTCGACATACTGCAATCGTGCGCCATGGACATAGGCACTTAGCAGTGTCAAAACCATATTCAGTGCGTGTAAAGCGATGATCAAAAGGATCCCTACACTGAATCGAGCAGCTGGCGGCATGAAAGCAACTAGCATATTGAATGCCGCTCCAATACTTCCGCCTGAAATACCCAATGCCATCAAACGTGTATAACTGACTAAATCACCGATATAGCCGGTCAGTCCGTAAAGATTATACGCACCTTTGGCAGCACCTTTGACTTTAGACGGCGTTTGGATAATCGGAACGATCAAGATACATAAGGCAGCAATGATCGATAGCCCAGCGCCAAGGTAAACAAATGCTGTATTTTTTATCAACATGGCACCAACCAACGCAATAACGATCCCAATTAGGATCCCTTGCCAGGCAAATCCATCACTGACAGCACTCAAGTAATCTTTTCTCCTGATATTTTCCTTTGCTGCCACAAATAATCCAACCAAAATCTGTATCAGACCGAAAATCACGGATAAAATCAAAATCGTATTGACGTCATCCGTCGTAGATAGGATTGGGAAAGGCAAGCGGATGCCAAACAGTTCTTTTGGTAATGCCTGTCCGAAAAATGAACTGTAGATCAATCCCCAGATGATCGATGGTATCGAGAGAATCTCAAAGAATTTTACGAAACGTTTCATCCCGCGTGGTAGAACAAGTAGTTTTTGAGCTAGTATTGTCCCAATGAGCATCAGCAATCCGTAACCAACATCTGCGACCATCATCCCGAAGAAGACAAGATAAAATGGTGTCATCCAAGGTGTTGGATCTACTTCTTCATATTTTGGCAGACTGTACATTTCAGTCAGCAATTCAAAAGGTTCGACAAGCGGATGGTTTTTCAATTTAGTAGGGACTTCCTGCTGAATCTCTTCTGAGTTTGGTGTTTCGAAACTGACGTATATATCTTCTTCTGATACGGTTTCGTTTAACAAATGCAGCAAATTCTGTTTTTCTTCTGCATCTACCCAACCTTGCAAAACGATCAGATAAGTCGCATGGATAAACCGTTCTTTTATTTTTTCTCGTTCTGCAACGGCAAGTGTGACTTCTTCTACCCATTCAAATTCTTGGATATAGCCACTGCACTGACCTAACGCTGTCGTTATCTTCTTTTGCTGCTCGTGAACAATGGATAATTGCTGCTTGGTCTCTTGCAGTTTTTCTTTAGGATTTTGTTCATAAGGATACGTTTCTTTATTGAACCCGTATTTCCCAGCAATTTCTTCTATAACAGCAACTGATTTTTTTAAAGCAACATACGAAAGATAAACTTGTTTTGGCGTATAATCTATTTCTTCCATATAAACGTCATCAAGCTTACTCAGTTCTTCCTTGAAACTTTCAAAATTTGCTGCACTCACAGTCCCCATCTCAAAAATGGTCGTCTTACTTGCATACATACTTGGAGCAATATCCAGCTGTTGCCAATGAAGAAGCCATTCTTCCTCTTCTTCTAAACGATCACGTTCTTCAGTTAGTTGTTCCCACTTTTCTTTTAAATCAAGGACTTCTTTCAATTTATTTATGAAATTTTCTTCGGAATAATTGGCTTCCAAATCTTGTAAGGAAAGTTCTTGACGTTTCAAATGGAGTTTCTTTTGACGGCTATCGCCGTGGTGTTGTATGAATTGGATAGCTTCTTGGATGTCTTTCAACCGATTACCTAAAGCGCTTAATTTTGCTTCTTTATCAATAATCGTGGTATCTGGAAAATACTTCTCCACCCACTGGTTGTTTGTTCTATTTTGATACAGATCCCGGATTTCAACGTTTTGGATTCCTTGTACTGCTTGTAAAATCCTCTCCTGATTTCTTTTATCTGAAATGAGGGTCATTTTTTCCATCTTAGTGACGGCCATAAGTTTCTTTCACCCTTTCAATGATCGCACCGATCGCTTGACTCTGATGCTTTTGATATTGATCTTTCAAAGTTGCTTGCACCTTGTCTGCTTCTGCTTTCAATTTCATTTTTTCTTTTTCTAATTCTTGTATTTCGAATTGTTCTTTTTCTTCCACCAACTGTTTTAGTTGTTGTCGATAGTTTGTTTGGATCGTTTCCAATTCCTGCTCTTTTTCTGTTGCATAGATCTTCAGCTGCTGCCGCAGTGTTTGAGCACGCTTTTCATTTTCTTCTTCTGCTTTTCGGATTTGTTCCAAAGCTTCTAACACTTGCTTCACTTCCTTTCGATTTAAAAAAGAGGTACATGCTTTCTTTTTTCATTGAAAGTATGTACCTCTATAGATAACTTAGTATAGGCAGGTCCCTTCAATAAAATGTCCTTCTCACCCCTTGAAGAACTAGATCCTTGAAGCTTACGCCCAACCTTTTTATTTCTGCTTACTTTTTATTATAACAAATTAAGCAATATTTTCAACTATCGTCATGAATTTCACACGAAATTTCTCTTTACAGATAGTAACACAGCAAGAACAGATAAGTATAGGGGCAAGTCTTACATAGTTTAATTTTTTTTAAATCCTTGTTACAATAAGTCTACTTTAGGGGGAATACAAATGAAACCAATCATCGGCATTGCCGGAAATCAACTGATTCGAGCAACAGATACTTTCCAAGGAAATCAAGTGAGCTATACACCGCAAGGATTCGTGGATGCAGTTTTAGATGCTCAAGGATTGCCTCTTATTCTGCCAGTCATGTCTCCAGATTCAGCTCCTCAACTGATTGGACAAATCGACAAACTTATTCTTGCAGGTGGTCAAGATGTCAGTCCACAACTTTACATGGAAGATCCTCATCCAAAGCTAACGGAAACAAATATTCAACGAGACCAATTTGAACAGGCACTGATCTTGGAAGCATTGAAACAAAGAAAACCAATTTTTGCAGTCTGCCGGGGACTCCAACTATTGAATGTCGTTTTGGAAGGTACACTTTATCAAGATCTTTCATTATATCCAAAGTGGTCAGTAAAACATGAACAACAGCCCACTGCCCCGCAATTTACGACTCACGAAGTCAAGATTGTTTCAGACAGTTTATTAAGCAACCTTCTCCCCGATCCATATTTTGTGAATTCTTACCATCATCAGGCAGTCAAAGATCTTTCACCTTTATTAAAAGCCATCGCTTTTTCTAACGATGGACTCGTTGAAGCGGTTCAAAGCAAAGATTATATGCATAAAATCCTCGGTGTTCAATGGCATCCGGAACTTACCCACCGTGTACATCCATCTGAACAGCGCTTATTCGATTTCTTTGTGAATGAATTTTAATAGACTTTCTGAGGGGTTGTGAAAAAGCTGTTTAGTTTCGAGTATTAAGAAAAATTTTGTGAAAATGGCTTTTCACATTTTTGCATAAACTTGGCTTAATACCGAGAAACTGGCTTTTGAACACCGTTTAAGGAAGAGGTTGTGAGATCAGTGCCTTGACCTAAGTATTAGAGAAACAAAACGGAAAAATAGCTTCTCATATTTTACCGTTTTTTGAGCTAATATCGAGGGTCAGCTGATTGAACACCGTTTATACCAAGAGGTCGTGAGCCTGCCGTTCAACTCTGAGTCACAAGGAGCAATTTCAAAAAACAGCTTCTCATGTTTGTTTGATATTATGACTTGTGACCGAGGAGTTGGCAGAAGAACACCGTTTATCTGGAAAAAGAGACTGCAACACGACTTTTGTCTCAGTCTCCAGTCTATGGAACAATGTTCACTGGAATTCTTCTCAATCGTCCTTTCGATAGTCCAACAGCCTTTTGAGCTGGGTAATCTGCTGTTGCAGTTCCATACCTTTTGTTGTATCACGATTGAGTTTGCGTGGTAGTTGCTGTTCGATTACTTTTTTCACATTTGTTTGGTCGGATTTTTTTGCAAATTGTTGTTCAATAGGCAAAAACGGATAATGTGTCACGATTTGGAAACCATAAGAATTGCATAATAGTGAATAACCGGCAATTCCTGTCGTTTTTTGATAAGCTTTGGATAAACCTCCGTCAATGACAAATACTTTTCCATTTGCTTTGATCGGTGACTCCCCTTTTTTTACTTTTACTGGCGTGTGCCCATTAATGATTGCTGACCCTTCTTCTTTTGTGTCGAATTCTGCTAAAATTTTTTCACTGAACCACTCTTCATCTCGCAAGTGATAATAAGGATTGCTTTTCTCGATGTGCGTATGAGGCTCTGTGAGAAAATAACGTTCAAAAGTCGCCATTTTACTCTTACCGAATAAAGGCGAAAATGCCCCACTCCACGCATACCAAATCAAATCGGTTGCTAAATCTTCTTTTGCGGTCAGATCTTTTGCGCTTTCAGTTATCTGTTTTTCAAAAAAGCCCAGCAGTTCTTTTCCGCGATAAGATTCGTCTAATTCAAATGCTAAGAGCTGTCCCTTCTCGTCTACAGGTATACAGCCATGAAACAGCACATGCTGATTGTTCGTGAGATACATTCCCCCTTTTTCGATCAAAAACGTCATATGTTTTTGCATTCTCAAAGAGTGCTGGAATGAATACATCAAACTATCAATCACTTTTTGTTCCTCTTCCAAGAATTTTTTTGGATCATCTGGCTGGATCGTTTGAAAACAAGTTCCTTTCAACTCATAGAGCTGACCTTCTAAATCAACCGTTGATGCTTCATAGTCGATTTTTTCCAGCAATTTACGATCGTCCATTTTAAATTCAGGTCGACGATCCAATAACTGATGTTCTGATTTGAATTGAAGGATAGAAAGTGCCTGATGGATCTTTTCTAATTCTTCTTGCTCTCTTTCGGATAGATCTTTACTGTTTTTAGGCGCAAATACTGGATTCTTCTGATAAGTTTGATGAGCAAAAGAAAACAATGGACGTAAATTCAACCCATATTCTTTCTCTAATTCAAATAAATAATTATAGCGTGCTGCAATCCGTAAAAGTGTCAGTAAACATGCCTCAGAGCCGCAATACGCACCAATCCACAAAATATCATGATTTCCCCATTGGATATCTACAGAAGAAAAATCCATGATTCGATCCATCACTTTTGCTGCTTGAGTTCCTCGGTCAAAAATATCTCCAACGATATGCAAATGATCGATGACAGATTTTTGGATCGTCTGTGCAAGTTTCGTTAAAAATTTTTCTTCTTCCTTCATCAAAACAAGTTGTTCAATGATTTTTTTTACATAGTCTTTTTTTCCATTGATACGGTCATCGATATACAAGAGTTCCTCAATGATATAGCTATATTCTTTCGGCAATCCTTTTCGAACTTTTGACCGGGTATATTTGACTGTCGTAAACCGTAAAAGATCGATCAAATGATGGATCAGCTGCGATTTATCTTGTTCTTTGTACCAATCAGTCGTTAATGCATATTCTGGATAAGCCGTAAAAATAGTGAATTGGCTGATATCCGTTTCCGTCATTTGTTCAGAAAAAAGGTCTTTGATCTTTTCTTTAAGATTTCCTGAACCGATACGCAGAATATGATCAAAAGCAGGAAATTCGCCATGTATATCACTCAAAAATAACTCTGTTCCTTTTGGAAGCTGCAAAATTGCTTCGAGATTGATGATTTCCGTGATGACATCTTCCGTTGAGGGGAATTTTTCTGAAAGTAAATCTAAATAACGGTCCATTAAAACGCCTCCAAAAATTGGTATACTCAATATTATAAAGTTGTTATACACTATTTTCAATGAATATATATCCAATATAGTAAAATAAATAAAATAGGTCTATACAAAAAGAAGCTGGGAACAATAGATGTCCAGCTTCCTTCTGTATTTTAGGATTGTTTTATGCTTTTTTTCGTTCATTCCTCATAATTGAAATCGATTGTTTTAATGAACTCCATAATCCGCCTTCGCTATAAACGAGTACATTCGATTTGTACATGTTTGCAGACAAGATCATCAATAAGAATGTTACGGCTACAAGTACCAACAAGGAAATCAATGCTCCACCCATACCGACTGTCTCATTTGCTAAGCGAACCGGCATAATATATGAAGATAAGAATGGAATATACGAAGTGATCCGAATAACGATATTGTTTGGATCTGAAGCTCCTAGTATCAATCCAAGCATATATCCGCCTAGAGATAGATAAGTCACTGGCAAAATTGCTTTTGCTGTATCTTCTGCTTTGTTGACCAAAGAGCCACATAAAGCTGCTAAAACAGAAAAAATCAAAATGCCAAAGATCATGAATAGAAGAGAATACCACAAGAATGGTCCAATCAAGTTATCCAATGAGATACCGTCTAATATATTTTTGACCATTTCCATATCTTTGAATTGACTGTATCCTATACCAAAAATAATACCGTATAATGCCATTTGCGTTAATGCAACAAGTAAAACACCTGTTAGTTTTCCGTAAAAATGCTTTTGTGCAGTCGTACTGGACAGGATCACTTCCATGATCCGCGTGCCTTTTTCAGAAGCGATCTCTTGTGCAATGATCTGCGCATACGTCAAAATAATAATGAACAAGACAATCGTTGCTACATAACTTACGACATATTGGACTGTCGAGTTATCTTCTCCGACTGTCATTTTTCCTTTTGAATCAAAATTGACTTTTTGTCGAGTCAAACTTGCTTGTTGGCTCAAGCTAGCTACTTCTTCTGGTGAAATGCCTAATTGACTTGCTCGAAGCATCGATTGCAAGCCAGTCAGTTGTTGTTGTATCAGTAGTTGTGTACTTTGTCCTAATGAATTTTCGCTATAAAGCATCCCATTTATCTTATCATTCTCAGTTGAGACTACTAAATACGCATCGATTTTTTCTTCCGAAAGCTCTCTTTGTGCTTTTTCTTCAGAATCAACTGCTTTGAACTCAAAATCATCTGTTTTGACTTGGCTCATTTGCTGACTGATTTGCTCATTATCAGCCAATACGCCGATTTTATTGACATCACTATTTTGTTGAGCAAAGTTTCCTACTACATAAATGATACCCAGCATGATAAAAGGGACTAATATCATGATCAAGAAAGAAATCGACTTAACATTTTTTAAATAGACATCTTTGGTAATAATCCAAAACTTACGCATCGATTTCACCTGCTTTCAATTTGAAAATCTCTTCCAAAGTTGGCGGTTGCTGGTTAAACATAGGAATGTAGCCGAACTGAGTCGCACGAGTAAAGATTTCTTTCCCAGCTTCAGGATCTTCTAAGGTAATCTCTAACGTATTGTCTTCATGAAGGATCACTTTTTTCACGCCTTCGATTTCTTCTACTTCCTGTTGGCTTAAACCAGATTCCAAGAATAACTTCGTACGGCCAAATGATTCACGAATCTCATGTACTTTTCCATTCAAAACCATTTTTCCGTTTCGCAACATGATCAAATGATCGCAGATTTTTTCTACATTATCCATATTGTGGCTAGAAAAAATGACACATGAACCATGTTTTTTCAATTCCAATATTCCATCTTTTAGCAATTCAGCATTTACCGGATCTAACCCGCTGAATGGCTCATCCAAAATGATCAATTTAGGTTCATGGATTAACGTGGCGATCAGCTGGACTTTTTGCTGATTTCCTTTAGACAAAGATTTTACTTTATCCGTCTTTTTCCCTTTTACCTGAAATTTTTCCATCCAAAAATCGATTTTTGGTTCAATCTCTTTTCTTGATTTCCCTCTAAGTTCTGCAAAATAAAGCAGTTGGTCTTGAATCGTTACTTTCGGATAAAGTCCCCGTTCCTCCGGAAGATAACCGATGACATCATAATCTTTCTCCCCAAGATGATGGCCATTCCATAACACTTCTCCTTGGTCTTGTGTCAAAAAATCCAAGATCAAACGAAAAGTCGTTGTCTTCCCAGCCCCGTTTTGGCCAATTAGCCCCATGATTTTTCCATCGGGGATTTGGAAAGAGACATGATCGACAGCTGTGTAGTTCCCAAAAGTTTTAACAAGATCCTTGACTTCTAACATTTCTTCACTCCTTCTTCAAGAAATCACATATATCCTTAGACACCAGACGTAAGCGATTTATTATTCACCAACAAAACGTAAACGCTCTTTTTGTTGTACATAAAATGATAGGACACTTTACTTTCTTTGTAAAGTGCCCTTTCCTCATTCCTGATGTAATTTATCAAATACGTTTTGTGCGACATTTTTCGGCAGTCCGATTTCTTGTAATTCTTCTGTCGTGGCTGCTGTGATATTTTTCAACGATTTGAACTCTTTAAGCAGCATTTTTTTTCGTTTTGGTCCTAACCCTTCAATTTCATCTAATCGGGAAGCAAAACTGTTTTTACTGCGTAGCTGCCGATGGAAAGTGATTGCGAATCGATGGACTTCATCTTGGATTCGCTGGAGTAAGAAAAACTCTGGTGAATTTCGCTCAAGCGGTACTACAGCCAAATCTGTACCGAATAGCAACTCATTTGTTTTATGTTTATCGTTTTTTGCCATGCCAGCAATAGGAATATCGATTCCTAATTGATTTTCTAAGACATCTTTTGCCACATCTACTTGTCCTTTTCCTCCATCGATCAAGATCAAATCAGGTAAAGGCAACCCTTCGCGAATCACTCGTGAATATCTGCGATAGATGACTTCTCTCATTGATGCATAATCATCCGGTCCGTTGACTGTTTTTATTTTATATTTCCGATATTCTTTTCTTGCCGGTTTTCCATCAATGAATACGACCATCGCAGCCACAGGATTCGTCCCCATGATATTAGAGTTATCAAAAGACTCGATACGTATTGGGGTCGGGATATTCATCGCGTTTCCTAAACGTTCAACTGCTCCGATCGTCCGTTCCTGTTTTCTGGCAATCAGATCAAACCGTTCATTCAAAGCAACTGAGGCATTCTTATTCGCCAATTCAACTAATTTTTTCTTTTCTCCTCGTTTTGGTTGCAGCACTTTCGTAGCTAACAAAGCTTCTACACTAGGCTTGTCGATCGTATCAGGAATCAAGACTTCTTTAGGAATGAAATGCTCATTTTCCTGATAAAACTGACCGAGGTAAGTCAAGAAATCTTCTTCTGCTTCGTTATAGAAAGGAAACATTGAAACATCTCGTTCAATTAGCTTTCCTTGTCTTACGAAAAACACTTGGACACACATCCATCCTTTGTCAATCGCATAACCAAATACATCTCGATCCAGTAAATCAGTATTTGTCATTTTTTGGCGAGTCATGATTGTCTCAATGGCACGGATCTGGTCTCGGTATTCTGCAGCTTTTTCAAACTCCATGTTTTCAGCAGCTTTTTCCATTTTCTGATGGATCTCTGACTCGATTTTTTCGTGTCCTCCGTTTAAAAAGTTTTTCACTTCATCAACGATTTTCGCATAGACTTTCGGATCTACGTCGAAATAATAAGGACACAGACATTGTCCCAAATGATAGTAAAGACAAGGCTCCTTCGTCTGACTAGGTTTGCATTTTCTCAGAGGAAATAATCGATCGAGGATCTTCTTTGTCTCATTCGCCGCACCGACATCGGGATATGGTCCAAAATACAGTGCTTTGTCTTTTAGTACCTTACGAGTAATCACCAAACGGGGATATTTTTCATTCGTTATCTTAAGGAAAGGATAGGTTTTATCATCCTTTAACATAATGTTGTATTTAGGATCATTTTTCTTTATCAGATTGATCTCTAAGAGCAATGCTTCGATATTCGATTCTGTAACGATGTATTCAAAGTCTTCGATTTCACTAACAAGCCGTTCCGTTTTCGTATTATGGCTGCCAGTAAAATATGAGCGGACACGATTTTTTAATATTTTGGCTTTGCCGACATAAATGATCGTTCCATTTTTATCTTTCATCAAGTAACAGCCGGGCTGATCAGGAAGTAAAGCTAATTTGTTTTTGATTCGTTCGTTCATCTGGTACTCCCCTTCATATTCAATTAAAGTTATTATAGCATGTCTGTCAAAAAAACAATCCAGCCTGACAACGTAATTATACTCAAAAAATATTAATTTGAATAACCTTAACTCAACCGCAAAAAAACCGAGGACGGAACTGGATTCAGTCCCACCCTCAGCTTATTTTTGCTGTAAGTTTTTATAAATATTGATCGATCATTTGACGTAGTTGTTCTTTTGAATGAACACCAACAACTTTTTCTACTACTTGACCATCTTTTTTCAACATTAATGTTGGAATGCTCATGATACCGAATTGTTGAGGAGTTTCTGGATTTTCATCCACATCCATTTTAGCAATTCTGAATTCTTCTTCATCATATTCTTGTTCCAACTGATCCAAAATCGGTGCTTGCATACGACATGGACCACACCAAGTTGCCCAAAAATCAATCAATACAAGTCCTTTATCTGTTTCTTCATTAAATGTCTTATCTGTAATTACTTGTGACATATCAAAGACCTCCATTTTTAAAATCTATGACTAGTATAGCATTTCTATACTTGGATAGCGAACCATCTGCTTACCTTTAGTAAGATTTACTTAAATTTAACAATTGTCGCACCATTTCCGCCTTGGTTTGCCGGTGCAAACTCAAAGCTTTTGACGCTCCGATGGTTTTTAAGATAATCAGTAATTCCCTTGCGAAGTGCGCCTGTTCCTTTTCCGTGGACAATAGTCACTTGAGGATAACCAGCTAGAATGGCAGAATCCAAATATTGATCTACCTCACTTAGCGCTTCTTCGTATCGTTTTCCTCGAAGGTCCAATTGATTCGGCACGTGACTACTAGATTCAGATCGTACAGCATGGATAACTCGTTGTGTTGGCTCTTTTTGAGGAGCAACAGGCGTCAGCTCGTCTTCGGATACATTCATTTTTAATATACCGATTTCTACTTGCCACTGATTCCCGTTTTTACGTAAAAGCGTCCCTCTTTGGCCGTAAGTCGTAACCAACACTTCGTCTCCCGGTTTCAACGTTTTTTGTTCTTTCGCCTTCTTCAATACTTTATTTTTCTTCAAAGTTTCTTCTTGATGTAGATTTGCTAATTGGGTCTTTGCATCGATCAACTGATGCTCTTTCACATTTCCTTGCCCAATCTGCTGTTGCATTTTACGAATATCAGCAATGATTTTTTCTGCTTTTTCTTCCGCCTCTGACACGACTTCGTTTGCTTTTTTCTTTGCTTTTTCCATTTCTTTTTCACGTTCTTCAAAGAAATAGCTGTAAGCTTCTTTCAAATCATCGTGAAGTTCTTGTGCCTCAGAAACAAAATGACGCATTTCCAGATATTCGGTCTCTGCCATTTTCCGGCGATTCTCTAAATCTGTGATCATTTCGTTTAAATCTTGGCTCTCATCATTCATCAACTGCTTCGCTTCATCAATAACTTCTGTATCAAGACCTAATCGGCTAGAGATTTCAAACGCATTGCTTCGTCCAGGAAAGCCAATCAGCAAACGATACGTTGGACTTAGTGTATCCACATCGAACTCCATGCTGGCATTAATCGTATTTGCCCGATTGTATCCATAAACTTTCAATTCAGGATAATGCGTTGTTGCCATCACATAAGCAGACTTTTTACCAAGATCATCTAAGATTGCGATTGCTAGAGCAGCACCTTCTTGCGGATCTGTTCCTGCACCGAGCTCGTCAAATAATACCAGACTTTTTTCATTGACTTTTGATAAAATATCTACAGTGTTCGTCATATGAGAAGAAAAGGTCGATAGACTTTGCTCAATCGACTGTTCGTCTCCTATATCCGCAAATACTTCCTCAAAAATACCGATTTGACTTTCTTCACCTGCAGGAATCGGTAATCCTGCTTGCCCCATCAGTTGTAACAGACCTAAAGTCTTCAACGTGATCGTTTTCCCACCTGTGTTAGGTCCTGTAATGACGATGGCTTGATAGTCTTTTCCGATTGTGATGTCATTAGAAACTACTTTTTCCTGATCGATCAGTGGATGTCTTGCTTGTTTCAATACGACATGATTGTCTTCACTGATTCCCGGCACGATGGCTTTTACTTCTTTACCAAATCGTGCTTTTGCATTCATCAGATCCATTTTACCAATCACATAAGCATTGTGGATGATTTCTTGACGATGGGGAACAAGTTCAGCAGAAAGTTCACTTAAAATACGTTGAATCTCATTTCGTTCAGCGATTTGGTATTGACGCAAACGATTATTCAAATCCACCACTTGTTTTGGTTCAATAAATAAAGTCTGTCCTGAAGCACTTTGATCGTGGACTACACCGCCAAATACACCGCGGTATTCTTGTTTGACTGGGATAACGTAGCGGTCATTTCGCATGGTGATGATCGCATCACTTAAATACTTTGCATTTTTCCCACGGACGATCCCATCTAACTGTTCACGAACAGCTTGTTCACTTCGCCGAATGTTCTGTCTTATGCTCTTTAACTCAGGAGAAGCGTCATCAGTCACGCGTCCGTCTTCATCGATTGCTTCCTTTAAACGGCGGCTCAAAACAGGGATCGTGACTAACTGATCTGCCCACATATACAAACGTGCAAATTCGATTTCACTGTCAGAAAGATCATTAATGAAACGATTCAATTCGCTTGTCGTAGACAATACTCTGGAAACTTGTGCAAGCTCCACTCCATTCAAGTCTGCTCCGATCTCAATCCGTTTCATATGGGGACGGATATTTTCAAGTTTAGGTATAGGGATCCCGCCTCGCAGACGTTGCACTTTCAATCCATCCTCAGTTTCTTGAAGCCAGTTTGTGATCGTTTGTTTCTCACTCACTGGTACCAATTCTGCCAGTTCTTCTTTTCCTTGTGCAGTCACTACAAATTGTCTGACCATCTGTTTGACTTTTTCAAATTCCAATGTTTCAAGGATTCGGTTATTCATTTTATCACCTTATCTTTCACTATGAAAAAAGAGCTGTGCCGGACATACGCTACGCAGCCTTCTTAAATAAACTACTCTGTACAAAAAACGAAATATTTTCCAGCACTATTTTCCTTAATTCAAAATATTCGTTACCCAAAGCTCATACATCTTGTTGGTAAGAAATGGCGTTCTCTCAACGATAAAACGAGCGAAACTATGCTCGCCGAATTGATTTTGGACCACATCTAATGGAACAAAGGCAAGTAACTGCAAAATCAAAAATATAGTAACGTAAGCCATGATTAGTGACAGGATGCCTCCTGCAATCCAGTCTACCTGTCTCAAGATCGGCACATACGTCAATCCATGGACAAAAACCCCCACAAATCGGGTAAGCAGCCAGCCAATTAGCAAAATAATCAGAAAAGCAGTTCCTGCATAAAAAGCTTCATCTAGATGAAAGGCAAATACCTGATCAAAAAATGCTAACTTTGATGTTGGGGTGACAGCTGGGTATGGAATGTATAATTCCAAATGACTTGCTAATGGTTTGTAAAAATGCTGGGCAGCAATAAATGACAATACATATCCAATCGCGAATATGATTTGCAAAGCAAACCCGCGACGTGCTCCAGAAAAAAACGCAATTAGCAATAAAAATAAAATCAGCAAACTCAGCATGCTACGTTCCTTTCTCTTCTAACTTTTTTAAATTTTTCTTATTTTGATAAAAGGATCTTAATTAGAAGATTTTTGTTTAATTTGTCCTTTTCGTTTCTCGTTTAAAATCTGTTGTGCTTCCACATGATTTTTAATGGTATGATCTGCTTGACCATTTTCTTTCAATACTTCCCGAGCTTCGTTCTCGATTGCTTCAATGCGTTTCACACGATTTTCAAGCTCTGTAAATTTGATCATTTTTTTCTTTAATTCTGCTGTTTCTTCTTCCAGCTCCAAGATTCTTTCTTGTTTCTTCAATTGATCCGAAAGCGCATTGACAGCCATCAAGATTGCTGCTTGTTCATTATCCATTTGTGGTGATAATTGTTTCAATTCTGCTAACTGTTCATTGATCAGCTTCGTTACGATATCCATATGATGCTTGGTTTCCCGTCCGATAATAGTATATGTTTGGTTGGCAATCACTGCTTTGTAGCGTGTTTTTTCGTGCGCCATACGAATCATTTCCTCCTATTTGATGAAAGTTTTATTTAGTGTACCATGAAGTTGGTTCTTTCACCGTTCTCCACAAATATTTTTCACATACTTAACTATTATATGATAAACTTTAAAAAAATGCTATGTCTCGCAATCTCTTAGAAAACGAAAAGTCGTGAGTTGCGGTATAGTTTTATGTATAAAAACGAGGAGAATTTTATGAGCAACGTCATTATCAAAGCAACAAACGACCAACTTAGTCAAATGAAAGCATACTATCGCTCTTATTTGTTAAATAAACAGATTCCTTATACTAGCTTTGCTGCAAAAAAAGACGGGACGACCATTACCGCTTATACATCCGGAAAAGTGATGTTTCAAGGTGCGAATGCAGCAATAGAAGCTGATAAATGGGGGGGGGCACAGGATAAACAAGCCAAGCCAGCAAAAACAGCCTCTTCTTTGCCAAAAAATATCAGTCAATTATCCGTTTTAGGTAGTGATGAGGTCGGAAATGGCAGCTATTTCGGTCCGCTAACAGTATGTGCTGCTTATGTGAAACGTGATCAGCTTGCAGAATTACGTAAACTTGGTGTTAGAGATTCAAAAGAGTTAAAAGATAGCCAAATCATCCAGCTTGCTGACATCTTAAAAAAAACCATCCCCTATAAACTGCTTGTCTTATCTCCAGAAAAATACAATGAGATCCAGCCAAAATACAATGCCGTTCGGATGAAAGTCGCTTTGCACAATCAAGCGATCCATCTATTGTTAAAAAAAATCGCACCAGAAAAACCAGAAGCGATTTTGATCGATCAGTTTACGCCAGAAGCAAATTTTAAAAAATATGCGCGTTTAGAAAAAAATCAATTACAAGAAAAACTGTACTTCGTTACTAAAGGAGAACAATATCATTTAGCTGTTGCTGCTGCTTCTATCATCAGTCGTGCCAGCTTTTTGGAAGAGTTAGACAAAGCATCAGCTGAAGCTGGAATCACCCTTCCGTCAGGAGCTGGAACGAAATCTGACCAAGTAGCGGCAAAACTATTGGAGAAAGGCGGCATGCCTATGCTTGAAAAATATGCCAAACTTCATTTTGCCAATACAGAAAAAGCTTTGAAGCTACTAAAAAAATAATGGAACTGTGACAAAAGTCATGTCACAGTCCCTTGTTCCGAATAAACGGTGTTCAATCATCTGATCCTCGGTATTAGCTCAAAAAACGGCAAAATATGAGGAACTATTTTTCCGTTTGTTTCTCTAATACTCAGAACAAAACGTTGATTTCACAACCTTTTTCTTAAACGGTGTTCTCATGCCAACTCCTCGGTCACAAGTCACAATAGTCATCAAACATGAGAAGCTGTTTTTTGAAATTGCTCCTTGTGACGCGGAGTTAAACGGCAGGCTCACAACCTCTTCCTTAAACGGTGTTCAAAAGCTTGCATCTGCGATAATAAGCCCGGCCAAACGAAAAATATGAAGAGCTATTTTTGTTTGGCTGGGCTTATTTATTACTGAAAATAAGTGGTCAATGCTTGTGTCAAACTTGCAGCAATCTGCTGCTGATAACTGTCTGTTACTAATTCCTTTAAATCACTATCATTATTCATATAACCCATCTCGATTAAAATAGAAGGTTGAAGATTTTCTCGAAGAACTTGATAGTTCCCAGTGGAGATTCCTCTTGAATCCAGAGGCAGATCAGTGAAGGAGTCTGCGTGTAAACTGATAAAGACATCTGCCTTTTTTTCTTCACTGTAGTCGCATATATCTCCAAGCTGTACTAATTCATCTGTAATATGGGTCAAATAAACCGTTGCTCCAGCATCCTCTAGCGCCTTTTTTACTTTTATGGCTGTACTTAATGTTATATCTTTTTCTTCTGTTTGTTCATCATTGCTTAATGCCCCAGTATCATTTCCGCCATGCCCAGGATCTAATACAATCACTGCATCAGATAGCTCTTCCGGTTTTGTTTGTATATTCTTTGTGACTTTGGTTCCATCTTCGAGGGCTAAATATCCAGTATAGCCATCATTTGTCTTGATCTGATAAGCATTTTTTGTTTCAGAAAGAAACTCCGCCAGCTCTCCGCCGTTTATAGTTGCAAGTGGGGTAGTTAGCGAGTCATCTGTATATAGTGTACGGTCATTTTTTCCGATTTTGATTAATGTCTCTTGTTCTGTGTCATCAAATGATTCCTTTGTCTTTGTAACCGTACTGTTCGTACTGCTGACCGTTTGTCCAACTATCTTTTTTTGACCAAAAACATCTATTTGAAAACAGATAATAATGATAATGATTGCAAATACAAAAGCTCCAATTATTTTTTTCATTCTTGACTCTCACCTCGTAGATCCAGACTAAGGGTCAAAACTTAAAATCAGCTTAAGTACGCAAAAAAGGGGCTGTAAAAGATATAACCGTAGAAAATAATATTACTGCTAAAATGATTTTTTTCATTTTTGGCATATCCTGAAATCTCCTTTGACTATTCGTGGTGATTCATCTACCCAATAAATAGTTTCCTTCATTCTACAAACAATTAATTTCTTCGTTATTAAATTAAAACACTTCCTGGAACACCGACGTAATAAATAAAAATATACCCTGATAATCATGAGAGAATAACAAATTTGTATTTATGAAAAACTACCTATATAAAAAAAACAAGATATAACGATCTTCGTCATATCTTGCTTCTTCACCTAACTATTTTTCTCCCTATATAACAGCTTTACGCTTCTCCTAATACACCATTCAAATATAAATCGATCAATTGCGCCACATTTAGCGGTTCTTCCACAGGTCTTTTCGACCGAGTGATGTAAGGTGCTAACACTAAGAAAAAATGCCTTGCTGCGATTTCTTTTGAAATCCCATTTCTTAGCACAGATTGGTTTGCTGAAAAGATTTCTTCAAAAGGTTCACGATAATTTTTCTTCCATAGAAAGAAAAGATGATCTCTTGTTTCCTTTGAAAGATTGCTTTCAAGATCGTGAAGCATCAGAAACAAATCGACCAGATGTGTCTCAATCAAAAACTGCGCCATTTTTGTCAAGGTTACTTGAAATCCCGTTTCGCTTGTTTGAACGATTTCTCTCAAAGCTTTTCCAACATCTTTTAAGTGGTTTTCTAAAACTGCCGTATATAGTTTTTCTTTATCACCGAAATAATGATAGAGATTGGGCTGGGTGATCCCAACTTTTTGTGCGATCTCTCTTGTTGAAGTGCCGAGATATCCCTTGGACATAAACAAGTCAGTCGCTTCTTTCAAAATTTTTTGCTGTGTATCTTTGTTGTATCGATGGATCATTTTTCCACCTGCTTTTTGGTTATTCTTTTTCTTTCAATACACCATCTTCCATCATAAATATTCTATCGCATTTGTCAATCAGCCGTGTATCGTGAGTAACCATGATCGTTGCTTTATTTTTGTCTTTTGATTCTTTTGCCAAGATATCGACTACTTCTCGTGCCTTTTCTGAATCCAAACTAGCAGTTGGTTCATCTGCTAGAATAATGGACGGATCATTGTACAATGCACGAGCGATTGCGACCCTTTGCCGTTCTCCACCAGATAGTTCTTCTGGATACTTGTTGATCAACTTATCCACGCCAAGCTGCTCAAATAATTCGTTTGCTTCTTTTTGACGATGTTCATGTTTGATCTTATCTACTAATAATAACTGCTTTTTTACTGTCAGAAAAGGAACCAGATTGGAAGCTTGCAAAATAAAGCCAATTTCTTTAAAACGTAGTTTAACGCGTTCACTTTCTTTTTGATTACTGAATTCTTGACCATTGATAAATACAGAGCCACTGCTAGGCGTCTGCAATCCGCCTGCCAAAGTCAAAAAAGTACTTTTACCTGAACCAGAAGGACCGATGATTGCAACAAATTTCCCTTTATCGATACTCATGGTTGTTTCTTTCAATGCTTTAACTACTTGGTCGCCATCTTGGAAACTTTTTTCTACTTCTTTAAATTCTATTGCTTTCATGCTCTTCCTCCTTCTTATCCAATTGCCTTCAACGGATCGATTTTTACGATTGTCCGAACAGAAAATAGTGCGCCTAACACAGCTACTACCAGCATCAACAAGCTAATGACGCCAAAAAACAGCCAATTGCTTTGGAATGGAACCGCATCAGGTAGAACAAGGGATGTTCCCACTGTTCCTAATAGACCAAGAAGAATACCAACAAATGATAAAATAAATGTTTGTGCCACTACAGAACGCGCAATAAATCCTCCTGTGATCCCTTGTGCTTTCATTACACCAAAGATATTAATCTTTTGCATCGTCAGTACATAAATGAAAATCCCGATCACAATAGCCGCAATAACGATCAAAAATCCGATCATAAATCCAAAAGTCAATACTTGCGCATTATATCCAGGTAATTCATTGATGAATTTAGAAATTTTGATCTGTTCTAAATCTTCAGGTAAATTACTGATTTTACCTCTGACAACTATTGCGTTAATCCGTGCATTTTCACTTGTATCTTCTTTTTCGAAGCGGATCTCTTGGTAAGCATTGATGGTTGTATAGAGAACTGGTGAGACATTGAATTTGGCATGATCCGTAAAGCTAGTTAGTTTAAACGTCTTGTCACTACCAGATAACTTAACTGTATCTCCTACGGCTAGACCATATTCTTCTTTCAAACTAATATCGCCTACTGCCTCATCATCGTTATCAAAAGCTTTTCCTTCAACAAGATTGGGCATGATGAATTGATTTTTATCGATACCGAAGAAGCTAACATTGATTTTTCCTTCTTCTGTACTGTCTTTACTAGTCACGACTCCAGGTGTCTGGGCAAGATACGCCACTTTCCCACCTTCGACTTCTTCTGCTATCTTCTTAGTAATCATGGACATCCCTAGATTTGAATTTGCATCTTTCGAAAGCACAATCGAATCTGCCTCCCACTTGTCGACTGCTGTTCGATTATCTTGAGCTAAGCCATAAGCTAACCCAGTCAAAAAAAATACCAGGTAGGCAATCAAAAACATCACCCCTGCAACTAACGCATAACGTAACTTTGAATGCATAATTTCATTTAATGCTAAAAACATTTAACTCCTCCTCCTGAAATAATCATTTTATACAACAATTTTATCACTTGATAAATTTTTGGCGAATATTATGCTCAAAAAATTCTTCCGCTATTTCATTATATGAATTTTTTATTCTCGATTGATTAATATTTATTATATCCCCACACAATAAAAGACCGTGATATTTCTCACAGTCTTTTATCTACTCTATTGCTATTTGCTCTTTTAGCTAGTACTTTAAAAGCTAACTCATTGAGGTAGTGAAAACGAGGGGTATATTTAGACAGAAATCCAAAATCCTCAACTGCTAGCTGTGGAATCGTAGTTTTGTGTTTCACGATATCCGCAAGCAGGTTCAAATCTGATAATAAGAATTCTTGGCTTATCAGCTGTCCGCCAATTATTTCTAATGTATCCGGATGGTAGATCAGCTTTGCATTTACTGTTTTATTTTCTTCATCGTATTGTGGAAATAGATCAAATTCTCCTGAACACGAACCGGTATTTTGTTCCAAGAATGGCGCTTCATCTTCTGTCAGCCCTACAGTTCCTAAAAAGTAGTCTATAATGACTGCTGCTGTTATCTTTTGTCTGAGGTCGTAAGCGGTTGGCTGACCACTCAAAGTTAGCGCTACTGCTCTTGCCATATGTACAGCTCGAGTAACTAAAGGTAAAAAGAGATGCCGTTTATTTTTGTCAAAACTGACTGGGACGATATCTCCAATCGCATAGATGTCCGGATCACTTGTCTGCAGATATTCATTGACTATCACAGTCTCATCCTCATACAAAGCCACTTTTTCTTTTAACAATGTCGTATTAGGACGAGTTTGGGCAGAAAAAATGACCATATCTGCCTTTATTGTTTGAGACAGAAGTTGTACGGATACTACTTTCTCTTCTGATTTTTTCCAATCGATCAAGAATTCATTTGGATAAAAATTTATTTGCTTAGTTTGCAGCTGATTTTGAAAACTGTTGATCATATCCTTATCAAAATATCTTGATAAAACATTCGGCATATAATCAACTAGATGAATAATGTATCCTTTATTTCTCAAAGTATCTGCTAATTCCAATCCAATGTAACCAGCACCGAAGATCACTACTTCTTTTGCTTCTTTTAAAGCGGCAAGTACTTGCTTAGATTGCACTAGATTTTTATAGGTGTAGACATTTTCAGCTTCAATTTGTTTATACAAGGTGACAGGAGAGGAATCTGTCGCTACGATTAATTTATCATAGGTTATGGTCTCGTTTTTTCCTTCTTTGGATGCGAGGATGAGCTGATGTTTGTCTGGATCAAGTTCAGTTACTCTCCATTCGGTGATCAGTTTTGCCCCACTTTCTTGAAGAGTCCGCATGTTATGGGCAACTTCAGCTAAACTACGTATCTTTCCTTTTAAATAAAGGTTGATTCCA
Source organism: Enterococcus sp. FSL R5-0957 (assembly GCF_038008005.1). NCBI lineage: Bacteria > Bacillati > Bacillota > Bacilli > Lactobacillales > Enterococcaceae > Enterococcus > Enterococcus sp. FSL R5-0957. The sequence goes on along the minus strand of NZ_JBBOYG010000001.1, from coordinate 728,032 downwards.
TTTGAAACATAGCCTAGTCCATCTTTATGATCTTCATCGATCAGTAAAACTTCTGCTTTCGGTTGAAGTTTTCTTAGATTTAGGGCAGCTGTGATGCCTGCATGGGAAGCACCAATGATTACGATTTTCATGTTTTATTCATCCTTAAATTCAATTTTTCTAAATAACATTCTTTTAAAAATTGGTTCAAATAGGGGAAATCATAATTATATTCGTTGCTAGTGAATACAAAAACTTTAGCGGACTTCTGTGACGGGTACTCTTTCAATTGGCTAGTCAAAATGATATCATACTGCTTTTCTTTCTCGTATTCGACTAAATCATATTTGATCGTATTCAGCAATTGTTCCTGGATGATTTCTTTCACGATATCCGCCATTAGCCTTTCATAAGGAAGATCATAAGCAATTTGCAGACGTAATTCTAACTGCTTGATCAGCGTCCGTAAAATAGATGCATAGCGAGCAAATAATTCAAAGCGGGCATTCTCCTCGTCTACTTCAGTAAAATCAACAATAGCAAAAGTTTGTCTGACCAATCTTTCACATAAAACCAGGAATTGTTTATCTTCTACTTCAGTTAACCGCTGTTTTAATCCTTCTTGGTCAAAAATATTCATCCATCCTCTAAAATAGGCAAAATGAGCGTGGTTTTGCATCACTGTCAACGCAATCTTTTGCGAAATCTCTTCTGAAAAAACATAAAAAGAGAAATATTCTTCTATCGATTGTTTAAACGTTCGATTCAATTGAGCTACTACGTCGTCTTTGTATTTTTCGCTTATCAAAAACTCCTGGACATGCGAGTTATGTGTATCTAATGTAAAGTTACTGATCATGAAAAGATAAAAAACCAACGTTTCATTTTGATTCCAAGGAAAGGCATATTGAAAGAAGTAACGGGTCAAAAATGTATGGAGGTCCAATAAAAATTGTGTCGTTTGAAACAATCCAACAGGAAGATTGCTATAATCTGGTTTGGATTTTTTCGTACAGCGCATTCGCTTCTTCATAATGGAAAGCCATATTTCAAATTTCAATCGTCCTTCTTCTGTAATAGCAAAACTAAACTCTTTTAGCTGTTCCATCACTCTCATAAATCAACGTGTTTTGACCTTGCTGAATCAATTGCTTTGATCCAGAATGATTGAAGTATAATTTTGTTCCGCTTAATTCTTGACCTTGATCATTCTTAAATAAAGAAGTCAATGTACCTGTCAGTTGCCAAGGAGACGTGCTTGGAAGCCGAGTATCCCGCACATCAAAAGAAAAATCGCCTTTTGCTTCATAATAACTTGTCTTCAACGGTTTGGGGAGATCGTTACCAAATGTAAAATCATCTGGTACATTAACTAATGTTAATTCTTGTTTGGGGACAAGAATTGTTTTAGCAGATGTTTGGACAACTGGGTTAGGAAGCTTAGCACCATCTGCTAATGTAATATTGCTGGAAAGTACAGCTGCCTTTGTCAGTATGCTGACGGATTGTACAGAAGTATCTACAGTATTTAATTGATAGTTGTAAGTAAGATGAATGGTATCTCCTATTTTGCTCAATAGATCTGCTGGGACAGAAACTCCTTGTTGAATGCCGGTATCTGCGATAGTTGTACCATTTAATTTTAAGGAACCATTGATATAAGTAGTATTTTCAGGAAGTGAGATCGTGATTTTTTTGTCGGTTATCGCATCCCCAGATTTTGTTAACGTGAATGTCACATTTTCTTGAATCGTATCTCCTGATAGAGCAGACAGGGGATCTCCTGTCTTAGGTTGTCTGCTAAGGTTTTTTAGCTGACTATCTGCACTCACAGATGGAAAATTAGCCACTGTTATTTGAGGAAGAGTGGTGATTCCAGCTTGTTCAGACTGCCATTTGTACGCAAAAGACGGATACATGTTAGTAAGTACATCGTCCACCAAGCGATAATCAAAATAATATTGCCCTGAAGCCAATGCAGGTAGTGTAGAAGTAGCTGTATTTACACCCCCGTTATTTGATTGGATCGTTTGGAAAAGTTGATCTGTCCATCCTGTCGCTAATTTTTGGGTTCCTTTCGAATAAAGCCTGTAATGGATCGAACCCTTTTTTAGTTCAGTTGCTGACCAATTGGCCGTGACTTGGTTCGATGCAGAAGAAAGGAGCTTTCCCCACTGACTATCGGCTGTTAAGTTTGTTGGTAAAACCGTTCCGTCTAGCTTGTACTGCTCCAATACCTTTAAAGCAACAGGAGAAAGCAATCCGCCTTGCGCATCTTTCCCACTGTACACGATATTGGCTGTCTGATTCAATCCACTTGTGCTTGCTGGAGTATGAGTCAGTATTGCTCCTTGTGTAACGTTTTTTCCTGTAAAATAGTTGACTACGCGATCAAAGCGACTAAATGGCAACTGATCAAAACGTCCTTCAGTCAGCCCCATCGTCAATGTCCGACTATTGGTAGAGCCTGGAAGGTTCTGGTTATTTCCATCCACGTATTCTGTGGTATCAGCAAATGTATTATATTTTCCTGTTGAATCACTTGGTGAGATGTAACTATTTCACGTATTTATCTCTGCACTTGCAGAAAATGCATATGCTCCTGGATTCAAGTTTCCGCCAGTTAATTTAGGATAAAATCTACCTGCAGCTGGAGCTAAAATCGAATTGAACATACGATCTTGGATAATATTATTCGAATCATAAAAATCAACAGAAAAAACGGCCTTTTTAGACATAGAAGGTTGTAATTTACCCTTGGTCAAAATTTTGTTTGGACTCGTATCATATTTATCTCCGTTTTCTGTCATCTTCGCGACATTAGCTGTAATATCAAATTGAAGCGGAACATCGTCAACATTGAACTCGCCTCGCGTAATAATAGCGATGATATCTGCCAACAGAGTATTTGTATCCCACGAACCCATCCCGAAACGCAAGGTATGGCTTCCTGCTGATAATAAACTTCCGCTAGTAACCTTGATGGGGGCACCGGCAATATACAAGTAGGCGTTGTTCCAGTCAATTGCTTTTAATACATCACTGCTTGATACATGTTCCGGCAAATTGATGATCGCCACAAATGCAAATCCTTGTGCAGTGATATTCACCAAATCAAGTACATTTGTTAGTTTCACATGGCTTTCCCAATGAAAACGGACCGTGCCACCTTTCCAAGGATCATTTGAACCATCGTTCAAATAAGTAGCAGTCAATTTAGGCAATTGGTTAGCCCCAGTTAGTTGGACAAGCTTCCCGCCATTGACTGCACTACGTCCACCATTTGGAGGTACGATATTTTCATACGTGTATGGATCATAAGAAATGGCAGGAGGCGTTGCTCCAACAGCTTCTGCCGAAGGTGAAAAGATAAATATACTTAAAACAAAAAGCGAAGTAAAAAAGAAGGAGCGAAAAAATGAAAATTTATTTTGTAGCAACATGTTCATCCTCCTTTTCCTTTCTTCTCCATAACAACAACCACGCAAGAAGCCATAATTCTATACCAATGATCAAATAAAGAAAACGGATCTTTTGTTCATTCGTCTCCGGGAATACGCCATGTTGATTAGATTCTTTATAAATCGGTAGCTGTGTCTGCTGTTTTGATGCGCCATTGACTGAACCACTTGGATGCGGAACTGGACTTAGATCATAAAATGTAATCGTACCTGAACTTTTGGTATCTGCTTGGACTGGCTCTTGCCAGCTGAAGAACATCAAACTTGCAATAATCCCTCCCAATAAGATCGATGTTTTCAACGAAATCACCTCATCATGTTGTTTCTCCTTTTTTCTTTTTCTTGTGGACCCACAAAAACAGCAAAATCAACCATAACACTAGAACTGCAGCAACCAATCCTGCATAAAGCCATGGGAAAGATTGTTCTTGTACTGCAAAAACGGAATTTTCATTTACTTTTTGTGCTTTTTCTTTTTTGATCGTAAAGTTTTGTGTAAATCGCCATTCATTACTGTCGCCTGATTTTGCTATGATTTCTGCGCGGTAATCGCCGGCTTTTGCTTTATCACCAGCTAAATCAAGATTCAAGTGAAAATTCGAATTTGGTGCAACTAAAAATGCATTAGACGTATTTTCAATATAAAGCTGATTTTCATAAAAGATCTTGCTCGTAAATATCAAATTGCTGATAATCCTAGGCTGAGGATTTTGGAAACGAAGCTGAACAGTTGGCTTTGCGTTGACCTCGTCCAAATCTCCTGATAAAAGTTTCAGATCCGTTTCTATCGTCTCTTGACTTTCTTGTAAAACGACTGCGAGATTATAAGCAATACGATTTTTGATTTGTGCTCCTTCTGTAGCATTTTCTATTTCAGCTTCTTCTTTAGGTGAAACATGAATACCCGCTAATACACGTCCCTTAAAGCTTTTTGCTGGGATTTTCACTTCTATAGGTACAGTTGTTTCTGCATGTGCTGATACATTGATTTCCTTTTTCGCAATGAGCAAAACGTCACGGACATCAAACGGCAATGTCTCATCTAACGTTGGGTTTTTTTGACTATAATCGATCGTTCCACCATCACTCGTTACCGCCGGATTGACAGAGACCTCAAATGTTCGTTCTTCATCTGAAGAATTGCTGATAATTACTTCTAGTGTCTGATTTTGTTCCGGTGCCACTAATAAATCAAAATAACCGATTGCTTTATCTATTTGGTTCTCTGGAAATACCGGTTTGATTCCAAAGTCTCCTGCTGAATCCTTTGCTTGGCTGATTGACGGAAAAATGAAAAATAGACTTAAAATAGAAAAAAACGAAACAAACAGTCGTTTACTTTGATTCATTGTCCACCACATCCTTTCAACAACAACTGCGGTAAAAAATCCTTCACCTATAGTATTTTCACCGCAGTTTGTTGAATTTATTTCATACTCTATGCTACTGGGCCAGCCACGAGGTTCCAAGTCAAATCAGCCGTGAATGTTCCAGCTGCTGCTTTCGGCACTTTCAGTGTGATATTTGCTGGATCATAAACAGAAAGCCATGTTCCCAGACCTTGATCTTTTGCTGCTGTAAATATTGGTGTCGCTGCACTTGCTTTACTCAACCCAGTTACAGTTTGACTAGTTGGTCCAGTGGATTCGTTATCTGACGTACTTTTAACAATGGATGTTCCAAAATCTAATTCAGCGCCTTGCAAAACTTGTGAACCGTTTACAAAATCTGAAACCGAAACTGTCACGTTCCACCCTTGTGCTTGGCCATCTGCACCTACACCTCGACGATCTGATACTTGGAGATAAGGTGTATCGTTTTTTGAAGCGTCTACTTGATACGTTTTTGTTCCGCTTTCAATCTCGTGTGTACCAAATGGCAATTCGGGAACTACATCCAGTGTTAAAGGACCTGTCTGGCCAGTTGCTGGATTTTCCGGATCTGCTGGCTCTACTGGTTTTGAAGGGTCAGTAGGGTTAAGAGGCTCCACGGTATTTGTTGGTTCAGTAAAGGTAATGTCTCCTTTTGAAGTCGCTTGACCCTCAGCAAAAGCTGGTGTTGCCAAGCCGCCTAGAAGAAGTGTTGAAAGTAATAATGTCCCAATCATGTTCTTTTTCATAATAAATCACTCCTTTTTCTTAGTGACCTAAGTATAGTAGAGACAGTATGCAAAAAATCCTCATGAATTCATCCGCTTACTTGAAATTATGACCCTTTTTGTATAAAAGAGAAAAAAACAATAAAATCGTTTACATGAATATTCTTCCTTTTTTATTAAGTATGAAAAAATATTTCAATTTTATTTTTTCGTTTCAAATTATTCTATTAGTGACATCCTTGAACTATAAAAATAGGAGTACGGCATCATCTGCCGCACTCCTATTTGTTTTCGTCATTTGTTTCTTAAATAAAACGATTCTCACGCAATTTTATTTTTTTGATATCTTCTACTGTTTGTGTTCCAGCTAATTGCATGACCATTTCCAATTCTGTTTTAAAGAAATCAAACACTTGATGGACTCCTGTACTTCCTCCTAAAGACAATCCATAAATAACGGGTCTGCCAATAGCAACAAGATCGGCACCTGATGCGATTGCTTTGAAAACATGTTGTCCACGTCGTACACCGCTGTCAAACACGATTGGTACACGTTTATCTACTGCTTCTGCCACATATTGCAACGAATCAAACGCAGCAGGACCCCCATCTAATTGACGGCCACCATGGTTAGATACCCAAATTCCACCAGCACCAGATTCTAATGATCGATAGACATCTTCTTCTGATTGAACACCTTTCACGTAGACTGGCAAATCAGAATGAGCAGCGATAAATTCTACATCTTTTGGACTAAGTTTTTGTTTGGAAGATTTATATACAGCATCCATCGTTTGGCCTACTCCTGATTGATAAGCCTGAACGATCGGCATTGGCAGCGGGAAGGTAAACCCATTTCTGCGATCTGTTTCACGGTTTCCGCCAACTGTTGCATCCGCTGTCAATACGATTGCTTTTGCTCCATTACGCTTGGCCACTTCAAGAATATCCAAATTGATTCCATTATCTTTGCTCATATAAAATTGAAACCATTGCGGTGCTTTCTCCCCGCCTGCTTCTCTTATCTCTTCTAAAGTACAAGAAGCGTAAGAACTTGCTGTATAGATCGTCCCAAAATCTGCTACACCTTTTGCAGAAGCTTTCTCCGCCTTCACATGAACTAATCCATGAGCAGCAACTGGTGCCATGATGATTGGTGCAGTCAGCATTTCTTCGTCAAAATGTGTAGTTGTATCGGGTAATTCTACATCTCTTAATACATGAGGAATAATCAAACGATGATTGAATGCCCGTTCATTTTCTTGATAAGTAAATAAGTCGCCAGCACCACTGCTGATGTAACCATAACCACCAGCTGGAATCACTTGTGAAGCCGCGATTTCTAAATCTTCCATATTGATAAAATCTACTATTCCTTCATTTGTACCTGCTTGATATGTTTTTTCCATCTCAATGCCTTCTCTCTATAAAATTTGAATGACGAACAATATGATAGCGTTTACACTTTTTATATTACTCTTCGACATTGATACAGGCAAATAATCTGTTTACATTTCAGCCATTCCAGATGTCACTACTCTGGAAGAAATGATTGTAATAAAAATAGATAAAAAACCGATGGGACTTTGACAAAATTCGTGTCAAAGTCCCTTTTTTTGAATAAACGGTGTTCAAAAACTTGCATCTGCGGTAATAAGCCCAACCAAACGAAAAATAGGAGGAGCTATTTTTTTTTGGCTGTTCATATTACTTGATGCAGGGCAGCTTTTTCACGACCTCTGATTCACGGTGTTTCTTTTTCATCAACATTTTTACGAAATACTGTGGAAGACTATTGAAATAAGTGTGGATTGTTTCTTTGTGTTTCAATCGTTTCTTGCCATTCTTCATTTAATTTTGGATTACCGTTTTCTTCCTTGAACTCATAAGGTCCTAATTCAAAAAGCCCAGACAGTATTTGATTCACGATTTCATATAGTTCAGTGTGATCAGACACATGATTCTTGAAGATCATCTCATTATCACCACGTTTGAACCTCACATTCGGGCTCTCATGATGAACCTCTATGCATTTTTCTCCTTTTTTTAACTGACGGACTCTGAAAACATCTCATAAATATCTTCTCCAGTAAAACCTTCAGCAAGCGCCAGACTGTCCACAAGACCGCCTACTGTCAGTTCAGAGATTATTGCTTGATTGGAATCTAATTTTAATGTATAGCTTGTCGCTTCTACTACGCCACATGCATTGCAACCGCCTTCTGATAGTTCGCTTTTTCTGATCAATTGAACTTCTTGCATTTTCTGTTCCTCCTCTTAATTTTCTACTTATGTATTTTTATCACCTGACATAGGTGACTCCTATCAACGCTATCATGTGCTTTTTTCCTCAGAAATCCTATTTATCCATTCCATCTATCCCTTATTCTTCTACTTTTCTTTCTCTAGCATATAAGAGATACGCATAGTATTCAAGCAAGGATTGTCGATATAAAAAGAACAAATACTGCTATTTTGATTTCTTTTGGCTATATTACATATAAATAAAATTTATCATACCTGCTCTTTTTGACTATATCATCATCTGACTTCTATACTTCGTTTGTATTAAAACTTAGGAGGAATCATTCATGCTTACAGGGTTAAACTTATTAAATAATCCTTTTCTAAATAAAGGAACAGCTTTTACAAAAGAAGAACGGGCAAAATATGGAATCACTGGTATGCTTCCAAGTACTGTCCAAACACTGGAACAACAATCTGTTCAAGCTTATGGTCAATACTTAAGCAAACAAACAGATTTGGAAAAACGTATCTTCTTAATGAATCTATTCAATACGAATCGGACATTGTTTTATAAATTGATGGGCGAACATTTAGTTGAATTCATGCCTGTCGTTTATGATCCTGTCGTTGCGGATTCAATCGAACAATACAACGAAATTTTCTTGAAACCGCAAGATGCTGCATTTCTTTCAATCGACGAACCAGAAAACATCAAAGCAAGTTTGAAGAACGCGGCAGATGGACGAGACATTCGTTTGATTGTTGTGACTGATGCAGAAGGAATCTTAGGTATGGGCGACTGGGGTGTGAACGGTGTTGACATCGCTATCGGCAAATTGATGGTCTATACTGCTGCTGCTGGTATTAATCCAGCACAAGTTTTGCCTGTATCGATCGACGCTGGTACTAATAATGAAGAATTATTGAATAATCCCTTATACTTAGGCAATCGTCATGCTCGTGTAGAAGGCGAAACTTACTATGAATTCATCGATCAATTCGTTCAATCAGCTACCGAATTATTCCCAGAATTGTTATTGCATTGGGAAGATTTTGGACGAGGAAATGCTGCAGCGATCTTAGAAAAATACGAAGATCAAATCACTACTTTCAACGACGATATCCAAGGTACAGGAATTGTTGTCCTAGCAGGTGTATTAGGCGGATTGAATATATCCGGTGAACAATTGAAAGATCAAATAATTTTGACATTTGGTGCTGGTACTGCTGGTGTGGGTATCGCAAACATCCTTTTAGATGAGATGATCCGTCAAGGTGTACCTGAAGAAGAAGCACGCCAACATTTCTATCAAGTAGATAAACAAGGTTTATTGTTTGAAGATACAGAAGGATTGACTCCTGGTCAAATCCCATTCGCTCGCAAACGCTCAGAATTCACTAATGCTGATGAATTGACAAACTTAGAAGCAGTTGTAAAAGCGATCCATCCGACAATCATGATTGGTACTTCTACCCAACCTGGAGCATTCACTGAAGAAATCGTGAAAGAAATGGCTGCTCATACACCACGTCCGATCATCATGCCTTTGTCTAATCCAACAAAATTGGCAGAAGCAAAAGCAAAAGATTTAATAGAATGGACGGACGGAAAAGCATTAGTTGGAACAGGTATCCCTGCTGCTGATGTTGAATATAATGGTGTAACTTACCAAATCGGTCAAGCAAATAATGCGTTGATGTACCCAGGTTTAGGACTTGGTTTGATTGCTTCAACAGCTACACGAGTAAATGCTGAAATCATTTCTCAAGCTAGTCGAGCATTAGGCGGAATCGTTGATGTAACAAAACCAGGAGCAGCTATCTTGCCTCCAGTAGCAAAAATCACTGAATTTTCTCAAACGATTGCTGAAACTGTCGCAAAATCAGTTGTCGCACAAAACTTGAATCGTGAAGAAATCACGGATATCAAAGAAGCAGTTGAATCTGCTAAATGGGTTCCTGAATATAAATCTTTAGAAGATTAAGATCGTTATAGTAAAAGAACATACAGAAACTTTGTATGACGTCTAAAAAGAAAAAAGCGACTGCGGCAAAACAGCGGCCAGCCAACTCCTGCTCTTTTGCCGCTTTTCTTTGGCTTTTTTCATATGATACAGAATAAGAAAGGATCTGTAAAAATGGCACAAAAAACAACAACTGCAACTGCAGTTGAGGAAAAGAAAAAAGAAGGTTTTTGGTCCACAAAAATCACCGGCGTAAGTTTGCCACTTTATTTGATCATGGTCCTTGTCCTGATCATTGCAATGGCTTTAGGGAAATTACCGACGAATATGATTGGACCAATCGCAGTTTTGGTTATTTTCGGTAATTTATTTCATTTTATCGGGACAAAAATCCCTATCGTCAAAAGTTATTTGGGTGGTGGTTCCGTTTTTGCGATCTTCTCTTCTGCTGCGATTGCTACATTTGGGATCTTACCTGAATATGTAGTGAAATCCACAGAAAACTTTGTCAGCAATATGGGCTTTTTGGACTTTTATATTGCTGCCTTGATTACTGGTAGCATCCTTGGTATGAACCGTAATCTATTGATGAAAGCTTCTGTTCGTTTTATTCCCGTTGCACTTATTTCAATGGTCGCCTCCTTTTTTGCCGTAGGACTCGTGGGCATGCTTATCGGAAATGGTTTTGCAAATTCCGTTTTATACATCTCATTACCTGCGATGGCTGGTGGTGTTGGAGCCGGAGCCGTTCCTTTATCAACGATTTATGCAAATGTTTTAGGTACGGATGCTTCTTCTATCATTTCCCGCCTGATTCCTGCTACAGCAATGACAAATGTCTTAGCTATCATCGGTGCAGCATTAGTTGCTCGTGCTGGACAATCAATGCCAAAATTCAACGGCAATGGTAAATTAATGGAAAAAGGCGATCTTGGCGATGGAAAACCTCGAACTGTGAAACCTTCCATTCCACAGTTAGGTGTTGGTTTGATGGTATCATTGACTTTCTTCATCTTAGGACAAATTGGTAACTATTTTGTTCCTAAAGTCCATGCATACGCATTTATGATTATTATCGTTGTCATCTGTAAAATCGCCAACCTATTACCAGAATATTATGAAGATGCAGCTATCATGTTCAATAACTTGATTGTCAAAAACTTGACAGCAGCTGTTCTTGCCGGTATCGGTATTGCGTTGCTGAATCTGAATGTATTAGCTTCTGCTTTGACATGGCAATTTGTTGTCTTATGTCTGACAAGTGTTATCGCGATTTCAGTTGTTTCAGGATTTGTCGGTCGTTTGTTTGGTTTATATCCAATTGAATCAACTATTACTGCTGGCTTATGCAACAACTCGATGGGCGGAACAGGAAATGTAGCCGTCTTATCTGCAGCTAATCGGATGGAACTTATTGCTTTTGCTCAAATGGGCAATCGACTTGGTGGTGCCATCGTTTTGATCATCTCTGGTTTCTTGATGCAATTACTTTCTTAGTCAAAAAAACAAAAATACCTGATCATCAAGTATCGGCTTGATGATCGGGTATTTTTTTGATAAAGATTTACAGGATTTTCAAAAATCTTTTTTGCATTTTATCGGAATGATAACCGATGTGTTCATAAAATTGGTGTGCTTCTACTCTGTATTCTGCAGAATTAAGCCTTATTGCCGTTATTCCTCGTTTTTTCGCTTCTTCTTCTACGCCAGTCATCAAAGCCTTTCCGATGCCTCTTTTTTCAGCATATTTAGACACAGCAAGTGCCATAATATTGAACATTGGATCGCTAAAAATCGATTCATAGGACTCCGCTTGTACATAGCCAGCTGCTTTTTTAGAAGTAGGATCTTCATAAACCAAGAAAAAATTTTTCTCTGGCTCCTTCAGCAGTTTCTTCATTTGTCTCACCGTAACGGTTAATGGTATATCATACCCTAATTGATCCGCATTGATTTCACGTAGTGCTTCTGCATCTTCTAAACGCATTTCCCGTAACATCCAAATCACCAGCCAATTTCTGATTTTTTAAAATGAATTTTTTTATCATAGTATACTCTTTTTTTCATTTAAAACAATATGCTTCAGTGATTTTGACTTGCGTTAGTCTAGATTCTCCTAATGTTTGTAAGATGACAAAGGCATTGTAACAATTGACCAAAAGAACCACGAGGACAATTACTTGAAAAATAAAGGTCACTTTTTTTGGAGACAAAATCCTGCTAAATTTTGCTCCCCACAAACCTCCAATAACAGCAGCGGGGATAATATAAAACAACATAGATAAATCAAAGCGCATAAAGCCACTTGTTAAAGCAATCGTTACTAATTTAGCCAGTTGAGAAAAGAAAATCGTAGATAGAGAATACAGCGTTGCTTCTTTTATTGGCAAGGCAAACATCAGCATCAGCAATGAAACATTGATGGGCCCACCACCGATACCTAAAAAGCTAGCTAAAAAGCCCAAGATCACCCCACATATAAGATACCAAATTCATGACGTTAGATGAAATTTTGGCTGATGATGCTTGGTGTAGAAGAACGCAAAAACCAAGGTCAATACCGTCAAGAAAATTTGGATCAGCTGCACATGCTTTTCATTTTCAAACAACCGTAAAAAAACTTCGAATACAATGTTACCGGCTATTCCTCCAACTACAGCTCCACCAGATACCCAACCGACAATCTGCCAATTCAGCGATTTCCCACTTGATACTTGTCGCACTGTCGAAACAATAGACATCGTGAATACCGCAACCGTTGAGTAAAAAGAAATACCTGCAACAGAATGGGCACCGATAAGATCAAGAATCGGTTTGATCAACACGCCTCCGCCCATGCCGGAAATAGCGCCAACTGTATTTGCCAGAACGATCACCACAAAATAAAACAGACCAATCATATCATCTTGTATATCCTTTCTCTTATTTATATCTTTTAGCGATTTTTACTCTTTGCTTATATTATACAGTAAAAGAAACGAACGAGGCTTCGAAAGCTTTTCTACTTTTTAAGGAAATGTAGTGCTAAACAAAAAAACCGGGCTCTCCTTTTCAGAGAGTCCAGCTTTTTTGCACCATATCAATTCTTTTGTTCTATTCTTCTTCTTCCGCCATGAATGTATTGAATACTTCTTCGATCATATCCCATTCTGCGTCTGTTTCGATTTGTTCTAACTCGCCTTCTGTTCCATCTTCGTTTTCGATGTATGCATAAGCTTGTAATTCTACATCTTCATCTTCTGAAACACCAGCAGGATATAAAAGAACATAGTTACGTCCAAATTCTTCTTGTCCGTCAACTGTTAGTAGGATTTCATATAATGTTTCATTTCCTTGGTCATCCACCAATGTGATGTGTTCGTGTCCTTCATGGTCGTGGGAATGGTTATGTTCTGTCATAAGATTACCTCTTTTCTTTTATTATTAAAATAATTGCTTACCTGAGCCGTCTAAATAATTTTGTAAGATCATCACAGCTGCTAATTTATCGATGACTTTTTTTCGTTTGGCTCTTGAAGTATTTGCCTGCTCTACTAGCATACGTTCTGCCTGAACAGTGGTTAATCGTTCATCTTGATAATCAACTGGCAAGGAGAATAGTTCTTTGATCTTTTCTCCGTATGACATGGAAGCTTCTGCCCTTGGTCCGATGGAATTGTTCATATTTTTAGGTAATCCAACTACAAACCGGTCTACTTCATATTGTGCTACTAATTCCTTCAACCGATCAAAGCCAAACTCTTCTTCTGCTTCATTGATCCGAATGATCTCTACTCCTTGAGCTGTCCAGCCAAAGGGATCACTGATAGCAACACCTACTGTCTTAGAACCGACATCCAAGCCCATTACTCTCATAAATTCACTCCATGATTTGAGAGGTAGTCCTTGACAATTACTTCCATGATCTCATCGCGTTCGTGACGGCGAATCAAATTTCGAGCATCACGATAACGAGGAATGTAGGCCGGGTCTCCAGAAAGCAAGTAGCCGACAATCTGATTGATTGGATTGTAGCCTTTTTCTTCCAAAGCCCGATAAACAATCGCTAATGTTTCGCTCACTTCTTTTTTGCGACTATCGTCAAAACCAAAACGTACGGTTTCATCTGTAAAACCCATGATTCTACACCTCTTTCCCGCAAGGTAATTCCAGCTTACCTTCTACAACCTTATTTTACTCGAAGAAAGGGAAAACTACAAACAAATATTCCAAACTTCCGAATAAATTAAGAAACACTATTTGTATGTTTTTTTCCTTTTTTCTGTAGCTTTATCAAAAGTGCTCTTTTCATAAAGTATACGCTATATTTCTTTGAATGTATGTTTTTACACAATTTTTTCATAATATTCATAAAAAATTCGAATAGCTGCTACTAATTTTTTGTTTTTGTTGCTTGTCCTGTCTCATAATTGATCGTGTAGCCATCTTGAACATTGTAGATAAAGACATTAAATTCAATTTTTTTGTCTTCAATGCTTTCTGCTTCCAATTGCACTCCCCTGGCTACCAGTTCATCCCCCTCAAAATGAGGGGTGACACGGTAGCGTACATGATGATTTGTTTCTTTGATATATGCCGTAATATCATTTTCGTGAGCAAGCATGTATGGAGCATTCAACGAACGTGTCCCTGTCATCAAGTTTTTAATGTTGTTATTTTGACCAGTCAGCTGGAAGCCAATTAAATGGCTGCGATTATATAACCATTGCCCGTCACTTAATTTCTTTTGTTTCCAACCTGTCGGGTCAATATACAAAGGCTCTCTCTTTTCAGTAGGGAACAAATCTTTTCCAAGCATAGCATTGGCTTGTCCTACTCTGTTCAATTTATCAATATTTGAATAGCTTTCCCATGTTCCTTTGGAAAGGCTAAGATCCTCTTTTGTAAATTCCGGCTGATTCCCATTGATTTCTATTTCTTGATGTTTTCCATCATATTCTGGCACATCCGCTACTTGAGAAGCTTGTGGTGTGGAATCAAAAATAGTTGTAATCTGCTGAAAAATATCTGAATCTTTTTGTGTGGTGGAAACACCGAATGCCCCTGCAATCACAGCAGCGACGATCCCCACGATCGCCTTGGTTGTTTTTTTGCTCATTTCTTTACTCCTTTACTAACAGTTCCCTAAATCTTAACATATGTTCCCCTATAAATAAATACTGGAAAAAAATAGAAACAGTAAAAAAATAAAACCAGTTTTTAGACGGCTTAAGAATACAAAAAAAGAGACGGATTCATCGTCTCTACTCAATCACAAAACACTATTTACAAGGTATTTATTATCATTCAAAAAATTTTTCTTAATACTCAAAACTAAACGGCTTCTGTACGACCTCTTGGTAAACAGTGTTCAAAAGCTTGCATCTGCGGTAATAAGTCCATCCAAGTAAAAATTGTTTTTGCTTGGATGGACTTATTACTTGTTGCAGAGCAGCTTTTTCACAGCCTCTTTTAAGCGGGTGACGGGAATCGAACCCGCGACATCAGCTTGGGAAGCTGGGATTTTACCACTAAACTACACCCGCGATACAAAAACAGTATACGCCTCTTTCACTCCTTCCTCAAGTTTTTTTATTCTTTACGCTTCCGATATGTTTTGTAGTAAAATAAAACTAATCAATCAATTATTGGAGAAGATGCTATGACGGGAAAAGAATTAGATCTGCTGCTAGACACTTGTCTACTCGCTGGGAAAATCATGATGGAAAGCAATGCAGAGATGTATCGGGTAGAAGATACGATGAGTCGAATTGCTTTAGCTTCTGGAAATTTCCGTTTGGTCAGCTATGTCACGCAGACTGGTCTCTTTATTGGTCTTGATCGTACCTCGACCATTCGAATGGAACAAATCACCAACCGTTCGATTAATTTAGAAAAAGTAGTAAAAGTAAATGATCTTTCACGTAAATATGTTGCTTCAGAGCTAACATTAGAAGAACTTTACTGCGAACTGCAAGCAATCGACCGAGACCGTTCGTTCTTTCCTGTCTGGTTGCAGATCGTTAGTGCGGCAGTTATCAGTGGAACGATCATGGTGTTATTCGGCGGAAAGATGACCGATTTGCCTGTGACTTTAATTATTGGTGGATGGGGATACGCAGTTTATCTGTATAGTTTGAAATTTTTTAGAATCAAATTTTTATCGGAATTTTTATCTTCTTTATTGATTGGCATAGCTGCTATCTACAGTGTTCGTTTTGGCTTAGGAAGCAATCAGGATTTAATTATTATCGGATGTGTGATGCCTTTGGTTCCTGGGGTTCAAATTACGAATGCTATCCGTGATTTGCTAGCTGGTCATTATGTGTCAGGGGTTTCTCGCGGAACAGAAGCGATGATGACTGCTACGATGATTGGTTTTGCGATTGCTTTTATTTTCCAGCTTTTTTATTAAGAAAGGAGCACGAGTATGGGCACGATATTTATTCAATTTTCTTTTAGTTTTTTAGCGACTGCGGCATTTGCCATTGTTACAAATGTCCCTAGGCGTTCATTGATTTGTTGTGGTCTTTCTGGTGCTTTCGGCTGGATGATCTACTGGATCTGTGTTCAAATGGGCGGATCTGCTGCTTTCGGGTCATTGCTTGGCTCTTTAGGAGTCGCATTCATCAGTGATCTTTTCTCTAAGCGTTTGAGAATGCCTGTAACGATTTTCAATATTCCTGGGATGGTTCCTTTAGTTCCGGGTGGTTTGGCTTATCAAGCGGTTCGGAATCTCGTTACTGAATCCTATCAAGAAGCAGCTCACTATGCGGTCCAAGCAATCATGATAGCTGGAGCAATTGCTTTAGGTCTCGTATTATCGGAAGTCTTTAACCATAACATCCGCAACTTCAAAGTAAAGCGTGATGCCATCATGTTGAAACGAAAAAAACGGCTTTTTAAATAAACGAAGTGTAACAAAGAAAAGGTTGTGACAGAAGTGATTAGCTTCACGAAATAAGACAGGATTCACGAAAATGGTTTCTTAAATTTTTGTGAATCCTATCTTATTTTTCGAAGAAACTACTTCTGGAACACTGTTTAGTAGAAGGGGTGAGATCAGCATCTTGGTCCGAGTATTAGAGAAACAAAATGGAAGAAGGAACTTGCATGATTAACTTAAGTCTGTTTACTAAAAAGTGAGATATGATCCTTTATTTTTAATTTCGCCGATTGTAAAATTAAGCTAGACAACTAAAAAAGTCATTTGTGCTACACTCAAAATAGTTCCGTCCAAAGAATTATAAGGAGTGAGTACAAATGACCTATACCCATCTTACAACGGATGAACTTGTAATGATAGAGTCTTATTTCAAAATAAATCAATCTGTTGCGAAAACTGCGCATTGCTTGAATCGTTCAAGACAAACGATCCATAAAGTATACCTGTTCTTCAAGCAAGGAAAATCAGCCTTAGAGTACTATCAACAGTATAAGAAAAACAAATCAAACTGTGGTAGACGCCCGCTTGTTTTACCTGAGGAACAATCAGAATATATTCAAAGAAAGGTTGTTCAAGGATGGACACCCGATGTGATTGTTGGTCGTGCAGCGTTTCCTATTCGTTGTTCTGCTCGTACCATTTATCGTATGTTCAAAAAGGGGCTATTTAATCCTTCTGACTTACCGATGAAAGGCAAGCGTAAACCAAATGGACATCAAGAAAGACGTGGAAAACAAGCTTTCCGTCGCTCTATTCATGAACGTGAAAAAGATTATAGCCAATTCTCAAATGAGTTTGGTCACCTTGAAGGTGACACTATCGTAGGTTTGAAACATAAAAGTGCTGTAATTACCTTAGTTGAGCGATTATCAAAAGTTATCATCACATTGAAACCGTGTGGTAGACAAGCGATTGATATTGAAAACAAATTAAATCATTGGTTTGAATCTGTACCGAAAAATCTATTCAAATCCATCACTTTTGATTGTGGAAAGGAATTTTCAAATTGGAAACAGATCAGTAATGCCAATGATATTGCCATTTATTTCGCTGATCCAGGAACGCCGTCTCAAAGAGGCCTAAACGAGAATTCTAACGGATTGTTACGTAGAGATGGTTTATTGAAATCTATGGATTTCAATTCAGTAGATGAATCTTTTATTCAATCTGTCGCATCGAAACGAAATAATATTCCTAGAAAATCACTGAATTATCGAACACCTTTGGAAGTATTTTTGAGTTACGTAAGTATTGATGATTTGTCTAACTTAATTTGACAATTAAGATTTTTTAAAATGATTCATTCCTTATCTTTTCTTGAATAAATTTCTTTAGTTTATCAATACTTCTCTTACCCATCTCTAGTTGTTCTCCATTCGTAAACGTTACTACTTCATTTACTCGGCTAATAGATGTAATGTTTTCAGTATTAATGATGTAGACTTTTAAATCTTTACATAAATACTCATATTCCAGTGTTTTTTTATATTTTTTTATTGTGCCGTTTATGAGTGTCTCTTCGTCTTTCAATACCAAGCCTATCTTATTTTTATAGCCTGGCATGCTCATTAGATAAAGAATCTCATCGTAATGGATATAATGATCGCTATTGCCATAACGAACAGACGTCCACTTTTTTTTGTTCGCTTGTTGAACAGGCTCGTTCTCTTTTTCTTTCAATAAGTAACTTTGGATGTTTTTTTTATTTTTTTCATAAGTGAATTCTTTTATCAAATACCCGCTAGGCGTAATATTTCGGTTAATAACAGCTATTGCTTTATTCGGATGAGAGGTCAAATAAACAATTTTACACTTCGCGTTCTTTTCTCTAAGCATTTCTCCTAGTTCAATCCCGCTGTAATAAGCGTTCAAATCGATATCAAGAAAAAAATATCCGATGAACGAATATCATTGTTTTTGACAAATTCAACAAACTGCATGACGTTCAATCCCTTGATTATCTCGAAATTCCAAGGAATCAGTAAATTTCTGGATTCTTCCAAAATATCTTCTATCATTTTTTCAAAAACCAAACTGTCATCCAAAATAAATATACGTGTTATCATACAAAGTACCTCCACTCGATATTTTACTATCAAAATCATTTCATACAACTTTTCAACATACATGTTAGGAATAAATTGTAATTCTCTTCACAATCTTTTCCAACACCTTTGAAACCGCTATTAACTACATTCAGCATGCAACTTCTAAAATAAATATCATTTTACAAAACATATCAAATAGCCAAATATCTCATACAAAAAAAGCCAGACAACCGACGTCCTTACACGTCAACTGTCTGAGCTATGTTCATTTATTTTTTTCTTTTAAAAAGAACGATACACATACTGATTTTTCGGAGCAGCGACTTTCTCTGCGTTTGTCACAACTACAGATGGAATTTCACGCTTGAATGGTTGATAATAGTCCGATTGGATGGTTCCTTCTATTTTATACCACTCATCATTTTTAACCGTTACTCCTTCAGGCATATGTGTTAACAAGCCAAAGACTCCTGAATCTGCCACACAATGGATAATACCGAAGCGGAACAAGAAGACATCTGCATTGCTATCGTTCGGTGTTTGGTAAACAAATCCTTCATAGCTGATTTTTTTGCCAATGAATTCGCTAGGGTAATTATAGATCAGCTCCATGACTTCTAAATAATTTTCATCTGTGATCTCGATACTCTGCTTATCCCCATACTTCTCTTTCAGTTCACTCATTTGGTCTAAGTAGTCTGACTTGTTGAAATAAATACTTGTATCTGGCTTTAGGTATTGTGTCTGCATTTCCGGATCACCTACCGATTCTTTGCTTACCGGAAAATTAAATCCTTTGGCTTCTACGATTGTAGTGTCCAGACTAACTGTTGGAAACAACGTACCAACGATCACTGGCAAAGCAAGCAGTACATAGGCGATTCCACGTTGATAAGGTTTCGATAACCCATGGTCGTGATCATGATCATGCTCGTGCGTCTCTTCCTCTGCTTTTCCGTTTTTGACCCACAAATACAGCTGAACTAAAGCCAAAAGAGCGGATAAAATCATCGAAAGAATAGCTAAATAACGATAGTGGACATTGATATATTGATCAAGTTTGCCAGAGACTTGCAAATACATCATCAATTCGAAATAGCCAGATAAAATCAAAAACCGCAGCATATTTTTCCTCCTAAATAAATAATGTGAATCCAACAACGCTAAGGGCAATCAGTCCGATCAGCGATAGAATAAAACGTCCTGTAAAATATCGTTTCATCATCAATAGATTTTTGATATCGACCATTGGACCAAAGACCAAAAAGGCAGCTACAGGTGCTGTGCCGAACAAACTTAACAATGAAGACCCGATAAACGCATCTGCTTCTGAACAAAGAGACATCGTAAAAGCTAATAACAGCATGATAATGATGGCTAAAATCTTTGTTGAGCCGAGCGTTAGCATCATTCTAGTTGGTAAATAAGTCTGCATCGCAGCTGCGATTAACCCACCAATAATCAAATAACGACCTGTATCAAAAAATTCATCGATTGAATGTGTCAACACATGCCCCGTTTGATGGAACAGCCGATTTTTTGGCTCATTCTTATCACTGTGTTCTTCTTCATGGGCATGATGATGGTGATCTTCGGCTACTTTAGAGGAGATTTTTTCTTTCAGTACAGCGTCTTTTTGAAAATAGGCAAGCCAGACACCAATCACAAGTGCAACAAAAAAGCTGCCTATCACTCGCCAGCTTGCCATCTGCCAAGAATTGCCAAATGCGATAAACGTGGAAAAAATCACGATGGGATTAATGATTGGCGCTGTCAGCATAAAAGCAAATGCTGTGTGAACCGGCACGCCTTTTTTTACAAACTGATGAACGATAGGTACGATGCCGCATTCACATGAAGGAAAGAAAAATCCTAAGATCGAACCAGTAAAAATAGAGAATATACGATTTTCAGGAAGCCATCGCTTCACACGTTCTGGGGTCAAAAATACTTGTAAGGCGCCTGAGATAAGACAACCTAATAGTACAAAGGGCAATGCTTCGATAACGATCGATAAGAAAATCGTACTCATCTGCAAAACCGAATTGGGAATAAAAGAAAACATGAGTTTCCTCCTTTTCATTTCTAGTTCATTCGCTTTGCAAATATACGCTTTTATTCAAAAAAAAACAAGTTGCTCTGTCAATTTTTACACAACTCTTATTTTTTATCGAAGCACTTCAATTGACTTTTTCTATTATTCCCATTAAATTAAGGTCTCGTACATATCACTTCTATCACAAAAGGGAGAATGAAAATGAAACAAACCACTAATTTGTCTGAAGTTCAAGACATACTGCAACAATCATCCGTTGCCATCGTTTATCTTTCGATGCCTAATTGCAGTGTTTGTCACGCTGTTCGTCCACGATTGGAGGAGCTGCTCACCCATTATGATATTCCGGCACTTCATTTGGATGCATTCGAAACGCCAGAAGTAGCTAGCAGATTTGAAGTATTGACTGCGCCAGTTGTTCTGGTTTTTCATCATGGAAAAGAGATCTCTCGGCAAGCGCGGTTCATCGACTTTAAAAAAATCCGGCATTTACTAGATGAACTGACAGCAGAAGATGATTCTCTTTCTTATGAAGAACTCTTTCGAACAGAATAAACATTATCCAAACAGAAAAAAGCGATTGAACAAGTGAAAGTTTTGCCTTCATTTGTTCAATCGCTTTTTATTTTTATTCTGCTGTATTTTCGGAATGCGCATTTGCGTCAGAATGCAAGAAATAGATCAAGGTTTGCAATTCATTCGTCAAATCAACATTTTGGATCAATACATCTGACGGAGCATTCAATCGAGCAGCGGTAAAGTTCAAGATTCCTTTGATTCCTGCTTCCGTTAACTGATTGACTACTTCTTGTGCTCTTTCAGCGGGAATCGTTAAAATCGCTACTTCGATTTGCTGGATCTTGATTTGTTCCGACATATCTTCCATTGGATAAACGGGGATACCGTCTACGATGCGTCCAACGATTTCTTCATTCACATCAAAAGCACAACTGATACGTATGCTATTACTTTGATGGAATTTATATTTTAGTAAAGCACTTCCCAAGTTCCCTACACCAATCAGCGCAACATTTGTCAATTGATCATCATTTAATGTCTTCGCAAAAAAGTGCATAAGATCTTCTACATCATACCCATACCCACGTTTTCCTAATTCGCCAAAATAAGAAAAATCTCGACGGATCGTTGCACTATCTACTTGAACGGCTTCACTTAATTCAGTTGAAGACACTTTTTTCTTTCCAGCATTATTTAAAATCCTTAAATAACGATAATACAAAGGCAGTCTTTTAGCTGTCGCCTTTGGAATAATATGATCTTTCACGAAATGACCTCCACGTATTGTCTAATTACATCTTTGATTTCTCCATCATAGCAGTATTTATAGGAAAAAATCAATTCCATTGCTCAGATATTGTGAAATTTTATTCTTTATTCATTTATTTATCATTTCTGCAAATCTCGCAGTATGATGGAATTTATGGTAGACTACTAATTGAAAAATAGTTTTTTATTTGAGGAGAATTCACAAAGTAGAAAAGAGGATTCCATGATATTATTACAAGCCAATCAGATTGCTCGCCATTTTGGTGCAGACGTCTTATTTGAAAACATACATTTAGAAATCAGTACAGGCGCTCGTGTCGCTTTAGTTGGCAGAAATGGCGCTGGAAAATCGACTTTATTGAAGATCATTGCTGGAATTGAAGCACCAGATGATGGAAAGATTGCTAAAAATAAAACAGCGACTCTCGGATACCTCGCTCAGGACACAGGACTTGATTCCAATGAAACAGTGTGGAACGAGATGCTGAAAGCTTTTGAACAAGTTAGACAAATGGAACAGCGGATGCGTGAACTAGAGATTTTCATTAGCGAAGGTACGCCAGATACACCCGCTTATACTTCTTATTTAAAAGAATATGATCGGCTGCAACACGATTTTTCGGATCGAAACGGCTATGGTTATGAAAATGAAATTCGTTCCGTATTGCATGGTTTTAAATTCGATTCTTCCTTTTATGACCAGAAAATCGATACTTTATCAGGTGGACAGCGTACACGTTTAGCTTTAGCTCGCATGCTTTTGCAACACCCTGACATTTTGATTCTAGACGAACCCACGAACCATTTAGATATCGAGACGCTTTCCTGGCTTGAAAATTATCTGCAAAGCTATACCGGTGCATTACTGATTGTTTCACATGACCGTTATTTCTTAGACAAAGTAGTCAATGAAGTTTATGAACTAAGCAGAAGAAAAATGCGCCATTACAAAGGCAACTACTCGAAGTATCTAGACTTGAAAGCAGAACAGCTGACAAGTGAATGGAAGGCTTATGAAAAGCAGCAGACAGAGATCCACAAATTAGAAGACTTCGTTGCTCGGAATCTTGTTCGTGCCTCTACCACTAAACGGGCGCAAAGTCGCAGAAAGACATTAGAAAAAATGGAACGTCTGGATCGTCCTCAAGGGGATGAGAAACAAGCAAACTTTCTTTTCAGTATAGAAAAACCTTCTGGAAATGTTGTCTTGCAAATCGAAGATGCCGCTATCGGATATGATGATGTCACCTTATCTGAACCAATCAATTTGGATATCCGCCGACAAGAAGCGATTGCTCTAGTAGGTCCGAATGGTATCGGAAAATCGACGTTGCTGAAATCAATCATCCACCAGATCCCTTTTATCCGTGGCAAAGAAACGCTAGGGACAAATGTCACCATCGGCTATTATGATCAAGGGCAAGCTGATCTGCATACAAACAAGACGATTCTAGCAGAATTGTGGGATGAGCATCCTACCACTCCTGAAAAAGACATTCGAAGTGCTTTAGGTGCTTTCTTATTTTCTGGCGAAGATGTAGAAAAACCAATTCCTCTGTTAAGCGGCGGTGAAAAAGCACGGGTTGCTTTAGCCAAGCTAGCGATGAACAAAGAAAATTTTTTGATCTTGGACGAACCAACAAACCATTTAGATATTGACAACAAAGAAGTATTAGAAAATGCATTGATCGATTACGATGGCACACTGCTTTTTGTTTCCCATGACCGATATTTCATCAATCGGATCGCGACAAAAGTCGTCGAACTCTCTGAAAATGGCAGTAAAGTCTATCTTGGAGACTATGATTATTATTTAGAGAAAAAACAAGAAGAAGAAGAAATCGCCGAATTATTGGCACAAGATGAGCCAGAATCCGCTCCTGCTCCTACGAATAAATCCGATTATTATCAGAGCAAAGAACAGCAAAAGCTTATCCGTAGCCTTCAACGAAAAATTACTCAGGTTGAAGAAGAAATGGCGCGGATCGATGAATGGATCGATCAGTTGGAACAAGAAATGGTCGCGCCAGAAAACCTGGAAGATCACGTAAAACTCAATGAGCTGAACCAAGATTTAGAAGCTGCTAGACAAGATCAAGAAACAAAATTGACGGAATGGGAAGAACTAAGCTTGGAATTAGAAGAATACGAGAATTAAAAGCCAATGGAAAGAGGTTGTGACAGCACTGTTGTCATAGCCTCTTTCTTTTTTATGCAGAAACATAGCGAAACCGTTCTCTTTTTTCTTACTATTTTTCTCTACTGACAAAATAAACAATAATTTTCCGGCACAATTATTTGCTGTTTTTTGCCATAACATAGTACGATCAACATAGAAAAGGAGATGTTTTTATGAAAGTTGTTGTCATTGGCGGTGTAGCTGGCGGTCCTTCATTTGCCACTCGTTTCCGTCGATTGAATGAAGCACACGAAATCATTATCTATGAACGCGGAGAGAATATTTCTTACGCAAGTTGTGCTTTGCCTTATTATTTAGGTGGTGTGATCACGGACCGTGACTCGCTGATCGAACGTACACCAGAAATATTGAAAACAAAAAACAACATCGACGTATTTACTAAACACGAAGTAACAGCAATCGATCCTTCTACTAAGCGATTAACAGTTAAAGACCTATCCACAAATGAAGAAACAAAAACAGATTACGATAAGTTGATCATCTCTTCTGGTGCTAGACCAGATTATCCGGATATTCCCGGAGTTTTTGAAGCAGAAAACGGCTTTGTCCTCCGTAGTGTGACGGATGCGGATCGAATCAAATCGTTCCTTGAAGAAAAAAATCCACAACATGTCGTCATTCTTGGTGCAGGTGTTATGGGTCTGGAATTAGCTGAGAATTTCAAGCATCGCGGCTTAGACGTGACTTTAATCGATCAATTGCCACAAGTCGCTTTCCCTTATGATCCAGAAATTGCTGATTTAGTTTATGACAAATTGCTGAAAGAAGGATTAGCCGTTCATTTAGAAACAAGAGTTACTGAGATCCGTGATAAAGGTCGAGAAATAATATTATCAGATGGCTCCGTCCTTTCTGCTGATATGCTAATTTTTGCTGTTGGTGTTTCTCCGAATAATGAAGTGGTGAAAGCAGCCGGCATAAAATTATCTGATACAGGACAGATCATTGTCGATGACCAGTTACAAACCAATCTTCCGGACATCTATGCGATTGGCGATATTATCGAAACAACTAGTGTAGTGACTGGTCAGCCGATCCAAAGTATGCTTTCCAGTGCGGCCAATCGTCAAGGACACATGTTGGCAGATATTTTAAATGGTACGCCTATGCGCTATCGCGGATATATTGGTGCAGGTGTCGCAAAAATCTTTGATCATACAGCAAGTTATGCTGGAATGACAGAACATGCACTAAAAGCATCAGGCATAACAAATTATAAAACTGTTTTTATCACTCCTTTTGACCATGCCTATTTCTATCCAGGAGCTACAAGATTAAATCTAAAGCTGATTTTTGATGCAGATAGCGGTCGTATTTTAGGTGGACAAGCATTTGGAGAAAAAGGTGTCGATAAACGGATGGGAGAACTTTCTGTAGCGATCACCGGAAACTTGACAGTCTTTGATTTGCCCGATTTGGAGTTGCCTTACTCTCCACCGTATTCTACTACCCGTGATCCGTTGAATATAGCTGGTTATGTCGCAATCAATCAAATGACGAATATCGTAGAAACGATCAAAGCAAGTGATATACCCGAAAACGATTTGAAAGAAGCGTTCTTTTTAGATATACGTGAACCTAATAAAGCACCTTCTGGCAGTATCTCGGCAACAAAAAATATTCCAATGAATGAGTTACGAGATCGAATCAATGAAATCCCAAAAGATAAAAAAATTTATATTACTTTCAGAAGAGGATTGAATACTTATACTTCTGCCCGAATCTTGGCAGGTTTGGGTATCAAAGCGATTTTGATTGAAGAATAAAAAAACGACCGCGGTGGGTAGCCGCGGTCTAGGAGTTATTTTTACTTGAGGAGTAAAAATGAAAAAGTATATAGGGTTGTTGGTTGGTATGTATATAGAATAGAAGATAAATGTGAAGAAATTGTGCATTATTTCTTCACATTTATTAGGTTATAGTTTAAGAAAGTTTAAACATTGCGCAATTTAATTATTTTAGCTGTTTCTTTTCATAAAAAAACATGTTGTGACTCTGAGACAAATCATAGTCCATAGTGATGTCTCTAGAGTAACTACGCCTAATATTACGAGGCATCATATTAATCTATCAGCACTAGTACCTAAACTAGCATCCCTTTCGAATATTTTTTCTTATATAATAAAGTTTGCTTTCACTCCTCTAATCTCACCAAATCGACTGGCTTGCGTTGTGTGATACTAGGAACTGATTTGTTTAGAACGGCTTTTCTATTGTAATCATATTTTTCGCCATCCTCGTTGTCTTCTAATCCTTCAATGAATGATCCCTAATGTGTGTACTAAGTAATTTAATTTTTTTGTTCCTATTTATTTAACAAATAAATAATATAAAAGGTAAATAAAAAAGAGTGGATTTCTCCACTCCATGAAAAGCCGACTTTTTGGGACGCTTTTTTTGCCAAGCCTCACATTTTTATAGCCAAACTTCTTTTGCGACTTGCTGCAATAATTGGATTTTCTTCCATTGTTCTTCTTCTGTTAAATGGTTTCCTTCTTCTGTTGAAGCAAACCCACATTGAGGACTGATACTTAGATTTTCCAATGGTACAAATTGTTGTGCTTCTTTTATTCGTTCTTTTATTTTCTCCGTATCTTCCAAATCTGGAAACTTAGAAGTAACTAATCCTAAAACAACTTTACTTTCTTTGTTACTCCAATGTCTTAAAGGAGTAAAATCTCCTGCTCGGTCAGAATCGTATTCCAAAAAGAAACCATCATAATTTGTTGAAAACAACTCTTCTGCAATGGGTTCATATCCACCGGAAAACAGCCAAGAAGAAGCGTGATTCCCGCGGCAGATATGTGTTGTGATCGTCAAATCTTCTGGTTTGTCTTCCAGTGCGTTATTGATAATCTCTGTACAAATATGGGCCATTTCTTTCGGATCAATTCCTTTTTGAAGAAGTGCTTCTCTTTTAGTTTGATCAGCTAGAAACGCCCAATTTGTATCATCGAATTGCAGGTAACGGCAACCTTTTTCATAAAAAGCATGAATCGCTGCTTTGTAAGTAGAGGACAAGTCCTCATAAAAATCAGATAGATCAGGATAAATCTCCTTGATTTTTGAAGAACCATCATTAGATAGGATCTCTTGTCGTAAAATCATCGTGGGACTAGGGATCGTTGCTTTTGCAACAAAAGTATCATCTGTTTCCACTACTTCTTTCAGAAAAGCAAAATCTTTTAAAAATGGGTGATTTGGATTGAAAGATAATTTATCTACTACCCGAATATTATAAGCTGGTGCTGCTTTTCCGTGGAATGTTTGATTATATCCAGTTTCTGGAACATAGCCTTCGATACCATTTAGTTCTTCTAAAAAATCAAGATGCCAAAACCCACGCCGAAATTCACCATCTGTAATTCCTTTGATGCCGACTGCTTTTTGGTCTTCCACTAATTTTTTTATTTCCTGGTCTTCGATTGCACGAAGTTCTTCTTTTGAAAGTAAGCCTTCTTGAACTTCTTTTCTTGCTTCTTTGATCGATTGCGGGCGTAAGAAACTTCCGACATGATCTACTGTAAATGGTCTATTTTTGCTCATTTCACTCACTCTTTTCTTTGTTTTTTGTAAAAAAAAATCCTTTTACTAGCAAATACTAGTAAAAGGACGATTATACTCGTGGTACCACCTTTTTTCAGAAAAAACATTCTTTCTCTCAGCCTGACAATAAAATCAGTGGTCTTGGTAACGAAAGACTGTTCGTTTTTGCCTACCTTTCGACAAAAAATCCTCTAAGGCCATTTTCGACAGTCAACTTCTAGCTTTTTACACCAACCAAAGCCTCTCTTGAACCATTTTCTGTCTACTTTCCTTCTCATCGGATACTATTAGAATAAAATTAGAATAGCATGTTTGAAAGAAAAGTCAATAGGGAATAAGAACAAACAAAAACTAATTTGTTATTCTTAGTAATTTGTTTGTGGAATACAATAAAGCTTTTCTAATATGATAATTGTTCAGTCGTCCTTTCATCTTAGATCACTTCCTTAAAATGATCATACCCGTTTCAACCACATAAAAAAGGACTTAATTTTGAAAAATTTCCCATCAAAACTAAGTCCTTTTTATTATAGTTATGCAAATTTGCTTATTTTCTCGCTATTTCCGATACATCTTGTTTAACAAACAATCTATAATTGATCTTGATTTAATAAGAATTTCAGTAACTATGGTAGAAATTTGGAAAATTAGTATATTTAATTATTATTAACTTTTTACATATATAACTTGTTTATATATATTGATTGTCAAAAAAGTTAAATCGGTGTCAATATTATATAGGAAATTGTGTTTGCAAATAAATAAAATCTTTTTCTAACAAATAATTTTCAAGTATATTTAGTAACCTTTTTATACCATCAATCATATTTTTTTGACTTAGTCGGGTAAGAATAATAAACATACTCTCTATAAAATTTTGACTCATAACAATATAATTTTTCCGCAATAAAATCTGAATCACATTAATAAGTATATCAAATTGCCATTCACGATATTCATCCATTTGGTGAATATAAGAGAACTCATATTCACCTAACCTTATTCCATCGCTAGTTATTGCTTCTTCAAGAAAATCGATAAATCTTGAAGCAATTTCATTTTCACTACTTCCTAAGTTAAGTAATAAAAATGAAGTCGCTGTTTTTACAAATATATCCTTTTTAAGAAAATATTTAATCCAATTTTCTATTTCACTATTTTTATCACAGTCTTCATTTTCAAATAAAATATCCAAAAATCTATAAAGAATTTTTTCTTTATACTCTATATTTTTATTTAGTGTAATTCTTGTGTCCTGTGGGTTTATTTTGTATATTAACATAATCAAAATATTATTTTGGCAAAATTCATCTGAAAATGCGTTATCTTCAAGTAGTGAAATAGCTATTTCTTCAAAAAAATCCATTTTCTCATCTTTTCTCAAATTATATCTATGGCAGAATCCTATAAACATATTTCTTGTCGGTGTTTCTATATTAAACTCAATATGATAAACATTTCGTCCAATTAAATATTCTTTATATGGATTTTTCAAAGAATTTATTCCCTCTTTAATAGACTTTGAATAAAATTTAAATACATCCTCATCAATTTTCTCAACAATACTATAATACCTTCCTAAATCTGTATTAATAAAATCATCTAATTCTACAAAATCTGTTTTTTCTTTATTTAAGAAAATACTTTCCGTACTTAATAAATTAGGTTTAATGTCTTCAAACAATACACGGAAGACTGTATCATTAGTACTCTTATTATTTTTAGTCAAAACTTTTATAATTTTTTCCTGTTCGTAAGAAATATTAGTTATATCTTTAAAATTCATTTTTTCTAAAAAGGAGTCCGCTGTTTTTGTACTAATGTAATTGTTTTCTATTCCGGTCTCCAGCATTTTTGCTATAGAAGGAGTTAAATTAGTATACAATATCGGTTGGTTTATGACTTTTTCTAGAAAAATTTCATTAAATTGTTTATTTTCTTCCCAATTTGTTATTGGATTTAAAACTCTAATTATTTCTTCATTCTGTCCTTGTTTGCTTCGCTCGTTTAAAAAATTATCGTTAGATACCTGTGTTTCCCAATCAGGACATTTATTCAATAAATCTACTAACACATCTACTTGAGATAAATTGGTTAATGGAGAAACTGGAATAAATGGATGAGTTTTTACCCATCCTCCTGTAACTGGTCCGATACCATCTATAAATTTTTGTTCTATATCTATGTTATGTTTCTTTACATAATCATTCATTTCTTTTCCATAAAGGTTATAATCCCAATCTATTAATTCATTTGTTTTTTTTATTAAACATTCAGGTATATCTTTTTCATCTAAATCAATATTTATAATTATTCTTTGAATAATCGTGATTTTCAAAAAATCATCAGGGTACCGGGTCTCTCCATTAATCTTCAAAGATTGATCCTCAATAATTTTTGTTAGTAGCCCTACCGAAGTATGCTCTAACAAAAATGAAAAGTTATAAAATTTCCATGTTTCGCTTTGCTCTTTAATTATATTAATAAGTATCTTAAAAGTTTCTTGTGTATAATCAAAAGTTAAAGTCTGTCTTTTGTCAAAAAATGGTGACTTTTCTTTTGAGATTATCTCAAGTAAAAACGCACAATTAAAGAATCTATCTTTAATTCTATGATTAATATGTTGTGTATTCATAAATTTTTTCAAATAAGCACGATATTTTTGTATTTTTTCAACATCATCCATATTTTCAGTCATTTTGTTAATAATTGAAATAATCTCAATTTCTGTGCTAGAATTCCAAAAACTAATTTCTTTTATTTTTTCAAAAATTTTATTTCTTATCCTAATTTCTATGTCTTCAAATCTAAAGTTCAATATATGCCATAAATTACAGAATTTAATTGTGTTGCAAATATAATTATCTATAAATAATTGTGATTTGGTCAAATAGTCAAGTACAGTATTTAAATTTTTAACATTATATGTCCCATATTCTGAAAAAAATGAATCCAAAATATAAAAATCTCCGCGCTTTAAAGCTCTATTTACTTCGGTAATAAAAGTATCTTCATTGATCATTTATGGTTAACACCCTTCTTAATCTTTCTGGATCGCTTATAGAATTTTTTCTCTTATCTTTAAATTTTATTACGAATTTTTCTATAAATTTTGCTAATTCTTCAAACTCTTTTCCAAACCATAGAATATCAACATTATGTTCATCCAAGTAGTAACTTTCTATAATCTTTTTCTTTCTATCATTTGCAACAGGAATAGAATGAATATCCTCTAACCTCATAAGAGCATAGGCTTTTAAACCTCCAACTCTAGATTCTTTTATTTTTTTCAACAACGCCAGTATTTCATCTTCCTCCATACTACAACCTACAAAAAGAAACACTGGAGATTCTTTTCCATCAAGTATTTCTAAAATTTTTTCTTGCTTATCACCTAGAAAATATATACCAGCGTATGATCGAGCAGAACTAACAAAATAATCTGGATTACATCCGGCATCAGGTACTCCATGAATATGTATTACAGTATTAGATTCAACAGCACCCTCAATTTCCTCGATACTATTTATTTTTTTTGGCTTTTTTGAAGTAGAACGTTCATAACTGTTTTCTATTTGATTATCATAATTAGTAGTAATAAAAATTGGTTCCAACTTAACTAATTCATCTAAAATGTCATTTTTAATTAATATAGGTTGGGTTTCAGTAAATATTTTTCTTTCAAAATCAAGAACATGTTCTTGGTATAATTCTAATGTTTTTTCACTTTCGCCAGTTTCACAATATTCTTTTAATAAAAAATTTACTAAATCAACTTTTCGTTTATTGGACGCGGGCATGCTGTGTAAAGATTCTAAAAATAACATATCACTCATCTCAACATTATCTTTAACTGTTTCTTCTTTACTTGTTAGTACATCTAAATGGCCCTTCCAATAATCTATAAGTTGGTTTACATACTGATTCCAATTTGGATATCCTTGCGATATTGAGACTCCCGCTCCAATAAAGCAAATAAGAGAATTTTCATTTTTTGCCTCAACTAATCTATCTATGAAAAATTGTTCTTTTTGAGCTGTGTTATATTGTGATATACTTATATTTTCTTCCATTTGCTTCTCCATATTTTTTATTTACATGTTATTCAATAATTTAATAATACTCTATAGACTAGCAAAAGTGAACTGTTTTCTATTAAAAAACTAGTTTTATAAATATAAAATATTGTTATTTTGCATCTAAAATCGTAACTATTAAATTAAACCTTTTGCACATGATCAATAAGATTGACCACTTTTTCATCAGATTTAGCATACAAATGTCCGTATGTTCCTAAAGTAATTTGAATGGTAGCATGTCCCAGTCTTTCTTGAATAATTAATGGTTGGATATTTTGTTCAATTAAAAAAGCTACATGCGAATGTCTTAACGCATGTAGTTTTATAGGTTTTACATTAGCTTCTTTTGCATAAGATTTTAACCAATTAGCAAATGAATAACTCGGTGTAAATGTTCCGTCCAACTGACAAACAAAATCAAATTTTCCAATGTCCATTTGTAACTTCTGCCATTTTTTTAATTTTTCAGCAAGTTCTGCTCCTATTCCAATCGTGCGATAAGCATTTCTGGTTTTGGGCGTAGACAAGTACCAATCATTTTTGGAATTGTACACGAGTGTCTTATCAATTGTAATTGTATTTTTATCAAAATTAACATTAGACCATGTTAAAGCTTGTAATTCACCTATTCGCGTACCAGTAAAGAAAAGTAATTCATAAACAATTC
The DNA here is from genome assembly GCF_038008005.1 of Enterococcus sp. FSL R5-0957. Classification (NCBI taxonomy): domain Bacteria; kingdom Bacillati; phylum Bacillota; class Bacilli; order Lactobacillales; family Enterococcaceae; genus Enterococcus; species Enterococcus sp. FSL R5-0957. The sequence continues at coordinate 695,475 of NZ_JBBOYG010000001.1, read as the reverse complement.
TCCTATGGTGAAATTGTACTTTATTATCTGGAATCAAACTCATTACCTTCTGAAATTCTTTTAATTCCCAAAACTCTACCTTATGATTTTGGATTGGGATTTTAGAAACATTATCAATAGGATTTACCTGTATTAATCCTTCTTTTAATGCTCGGTCTAACACAATTTTTAGGTGTCCTCTGATTCTGTTGATATACGAGTTAGACAAAGTTCGGTTAGAATCTACTACCCTCGCATTTTTTGTTATCGTTTTACTCAATTCAAACATCCAGTCCTCTATATCTTGCATTGTAATATCTTTTAAAGGAATATGATAAAAATATTTAAGCTTTTTCTCGAAAATGTACTGAGCATTTTCATAAGTTTGACTTTTTACCTGTTTCTCATACCACTTAACAAACCGAGTTTTGTAAAACTCTTCAAACGTCATTTTATTATTATTTGATATCATTTCTGTAAGCGGACGATTAAATGCATGCGTAACCATAAATCGATCATATGCAATTTTTGCTTCTTTTTGTGTCTTAAATCCACGTCTCGTCTTTTGAATTTTTTTCCCATTTTCATCGAATCCTAAATAAGCTCGAAAAAACCATGTTTTAGTATTTTGGTCTTTATAAATATTTTTCTCTTTTGCCCCACAATCTTAAACCTTCATATAAAATTACTCAGAAACGCTTGTTTGAAAACTATGTAAAACATATTTTAATAACGTGCCACTAAAGCTTATTAAAAAGAATCAAATTTATGAATTTCAACAGTCCTTAAAGAATTAAAAACCAGCAAGAAAAGACCACCTATCGCCCCATAATGCATGTCCAAATAGACATAGAGAAAAAATTCAAGATTACCTCTTTTTTATCTAAACCAATAATATCATATGCACCTATTTAAAATTAGTTACAAAAATATCATAAAGTATAGTTTTATAGTTACATAAAAATTATCAACCGTTCAAATTTACATCAAATATTTTCTTTAGTTTCCTCCTCATTTTTAACTATATCCTGTAATATCTTTCTTTTTACGATAGTATATAATCCTTATTATATCAGTATTTTATTTAATTTTACTCTGGTAGAAAATCACTGGTAGAAAAGATAAAATAACACAAAAAAAGCGCCTAAAAAGGCGCTTTTGGTAGAAAATTGGAAAACTGAGCTTTCAGAAGTACGTAAACAATGGTTTTTGACCCCCGAGTTTTCCCCAGTTTTATTGAGTTTTACCATTATTTCCGATACATCTTGAATTCTAAGAATAGGTCATTATAGATGCCTAGGTATTTCGATCCTAGATCTTCGTAGACTTCAAGATGGGAGATCGTGTCATCAGATGGATAGAATTGTTCATCCGACGAAATGTCTTTTGGCAATAACGCTTTTGCTTTTTCATTTGGTGTAGAATAACCAATATACTCTGCATTTTGTGCCGCATTTTCCGGTTCTAGCATAAAGTTGATGAAATCATAGGCACCTTCTTTATTTTTCACGGTTTTTGGCATAACGATATTATCAAACCAAAGATTGGAACCTTCTGGTGGGATTACGTAATGTAAATGTTCATTTTCCCACATCATATCGGCAGCTTCGCCAGAAAATGTCACTGCCACGGAGGCTTCTTCATTGATCATATACATTTTGATCTCATCTGCCACGATTGCTTTGACATTTGGCGTTAAATGATTCAATTTATTTGCTGCTTCTGTCAGCTGTGCCATATTCTTACTATTCAAAGAATAGCCTAAACTATTCAAAGAAAGCCCCATAACTTCTCGTGCACCGTCAATCAGCATCAAACTGTCTTTCAATTCCGGTTTCCACAAATCATCCCAATGCTGGATTTGATCTGCATCAAAGAATTTATCATTATATACGATCCCTAAAGTTCCCCAAAAATATGGAATCGAATACTGATTAGCTGGATCAAAATCCAAATTTAAAAATCGTGGATCGATATTATTTAACCCTTTGATCTTTGAATGATCTAAGGGTAGCACTAGTTTTTCTTTGATCATTTTTTGGATCATATATTCACTTGGAATAGCGATATCGTAGTTTGTTCCACCTTGTTGGATCTTTGTGAACATCGCTTCATTAGAATCAAATGTTTCATAATTTACTTTGTATCCATATTTTTTTTCAAATTTCGTGATCAAACTAGGATCGATATAATCCCCCCAGTTATAGATCGTCAGTACCTTTGCTCCACTCATGCCACTTGTTTTTTCAAGTTGACGAACACCAAGCAGCAGCACCGCAATAATGATGAGAATACCTAAAAACAGAGATTGTAATTTTTTCATCGTAGCCGTGCCACCCCCTCGCGTACCCTTCTGTTTTTCTTCAACCGTTTTGGACGGTTCTCTTTACTAATGAAGTAGTAACCAATGACCAATATCATGGAGAACAAGAAAACTAATGCACTTAGCGCATTGATTTCTAAACTGATTCCTTGTCTTGCACGAGAATAAATCTCTACTGAGAGCGTCGTAAAGCCATTTCCTGTGACGAAAAACGTAACCGCAAAATCATCAAGAGAATAGGTAAATGCCATAAAATACCCAGCTATGATCCCTGGAGAAAGATAAGGCAAAATGATATTTTTGACTACTTGCAAATTATTCGCACCAAGATCTCTAGCCGCATCAACCATTGAATCGTTCATTTCTTGCAATTTTGGCAAGACCATCAAGACGACGATTGGAATGCTGAAAGCAATATGAGAAAGCAATACACTCTGAAAACCTAATCCGAACCCTAGTAGTGTAAAGAAAATCAAGAAACTAGCACCGATAATAACATCAGGAGAGACTAATAAGATGTTATTCATGCTCAACAACGCTGTCCGTGCACGTCGTTTCTTCGTGTAATAGATCCCCATAGCCCCAAATGTCCCGATGATCGTGGCGATCAATGCAGATAAGAAAGCCAACATGAACGTATTCAATACGATAATGATCAAACGAGTATCTTCAAAAACAGCTTCATAATTTTCCCAAGTGAACCCTGTAAAGCTGTTCATCGTTCCTCCTTCATTGAAGGAATAAAAAATCAGATAGAAGATCGGTGCATATAAGAATAAAAAGACGATCCCTAAATAAAGATACGACCATTTAATTTTTTTCATTTATGAGCGACCTCCTTTTTTCTTCTCGCCTGTCAGGAGCATCACGATAAACATAGCAATGATTAAAATCACACCGATTGTAGAACCCATCCCCCAGTTTTGTGTAACCAAGAAATGCTGTTCGATAGCCGTTCCTAAAGTGATCACCCGATTTCCGCCAATCAGACGAGTCAGCATGAATAAAGAAAGAGAAGGAATAAAGACTGCTTGGACGCCGCTTTTCACACCATTTAATGATAATGGAAAAATCACTCGTCGGAAGGTCTCAAAGCTATTCGCTCCTAAATCTCTGCTAGCACTGATCAAAGAAGGATTCATCTCTTCCAATGCATTGAAAATCGGCATAATCATAAATGGAATCTCGATATACGTTGCGACGAACAAGAAACTGAAGTCTGTGAACAATATCTGTTTCGGTCCGATCCCGATAAAATCAAAGAAATGATTCACGCTGCCGTGCACACTGAAAATCCCAATAAATGCGTAAGCTTTAAGCAGCAGATTCACCCATGTAGGCAAAATAATCAGCATCAGCCATAATTGCTTGTGCTTCAGTTTTGTTAAAAAATAAGCAGTCGGGTAACTGATGATCAGCGTGAAAAACGTGATCAAAAATGCATACCATACAGAATTGATCGTCATAGAAAGCGATGTCCCCGACGTAAAATAAGATAGATAATTATTCAGCGTGAATTGCCCATTCATATCAAAAAAAGATTGATAAATGATCATTAATACAGGCGCGATCACGAATAAACCGAGCCACAAAATATAAGGGACGGAATAGATCCTGCGCATTGTTTTCATTCTTGTCCCCCCTATTCTTCGTAGCTGTCAAGACGTGCATCGAATTCTTCTTCAGACTCGTTGAAACGCATGACATGGATATCTTCTGGCTCAAAGGCCAATCCTACTTTGCTTCCTTCTTTAGCTTTTTTCGTTGAATGGACCATCCATTCATTTTGCTGTTCATCATAACAGATGATTTCATAATGGACACCACGAAACAGCTGAGTATCGACCGTTACGACTAGTTTTCCTTTATCTGGTGTCGTGATCGTCAAATCCTCTGGGCGTAAAACAACTTCAACTGGTTCATTTAGACGCATCCCGCCATCGACACATTCAAATTGCTTACCAACAAACTCAACTAGATTATCTTCGATCATCACACCGTCCACGATATTGCTTTCCCCAACAAAATCAGCAACGAAATGATTGATTGGCTCATCATAAATATCTACGGGTGTACCACTTTGGACGATTTTCCCTTTATTCATGACAAAAATCTCATCACTCATTGCCAACGCTTCTTCTTGGTCATGAGTAACAAAAATAAACGTGATTCCTAATCGTTGTTGCAGATCCCGCAGTTCATACTGCATATCTGTACGTAGTTTCAAATCAAGCGCCGATAACGGTTCATCTAGTAGCAATACTTTGGGTTCGTTCACGATTGCTCGTGCAATCGCTACACGCTGTCTTTGACCACCAGACATTTCACTGATCTCCCGTTTTTCGTATCCAGGAAGCTGGACCATACGCAAAGCATCTTTTACCTTCTTTTCGATATCTGATTTGGACATTTTCTTGATCTTCAATCCAAAAGCAACGTTATCAAAAACATTCATATGAGGAAAAAGTGCATAATCTTGGAAGACTGTATTTACTTGTCGCTTATTAGCTGGCAAATCATTCAACCGTTTCCCTTCAAAATAGATGTCCCCTTCTGTAGCTTCGGTGAATCCAGCTATAATACGTAGGATCGTTGTTTTGCCACAGCCGGAAGGACCAAGCAGTGTATAAAATTTTCCTTGTTCGATCTCAAAACTTACTTTTTTTAATACTGTTTCATCATCATAGCGTTTCACTACTTGATCAAATGAAATGATTGGTTTCCCCACGTTTTTACCCCCTATATTACAAATATGATTGCGTTGCAACAATCAATACTTTTGTTCGTTTTTTGAGATGATTCCTTAATTGATGTTGTTTTGTCGCTTGATAATAGATCGACTGTCCTGCTTTTGCCACATAGACCGTCTCTCCTAAGCTTAACTCTAATTCCCCTTCTAATACAAAAATAAACGTTTCAGATAATGAAGGTTCAAACGTCTTATATTCTCCTGCACCTTCAAAAGTCAGCAAGACAGGTTCCATTTCTTTTTCATTCGAATCAGCCACGAGCCATTCCAATTCATACCCGTTTTCTTCATCGAAATAAACCGTATGATCTTCTTTTGAATAAACCACTTGCAGATTCGCTGCTTCTTGATGAAAAAATTCTTCTGGAGTCACACCTAAGACTTCAAGAATAGAAAAGAATGTTTCCATTGATGGTGAACTTAAATCTCGTTCCAACTGGGAAATATACCCTTTTGACAAATCTGTGCGTTCGCCTAGTTCTTCTTGTGTCAAATTCTTTTGGATGCGCAAATTTCTTAACTTCTCACCAATTTCCATAATTTCCTCCGAATCGAAGTTTTCTAATAGTAAACTTCCTGTTTACTACCACTCGTATTAGTATACGAAATTTATTGAAAAAGGCAACCCTTTGTAAAATTTTTTTTGCTGAATATTTCTTTATCTTTTGGAATAAATTCTAGTTGTTTGATTCTTTATTTTTCACCTAATTTTTGTCTAAATTTACGGAAGAACAAGAATAAAAGAGTAGGCTTTATGGTATGATAAAAGAAAATTTTAAAAGGAGTGTCTCACGAATGAACGCTTTTCGATCTTTTCAGGTAATAAAGGAACCTGTTTTTCATACAGCAATCAGTGATCTGCCATTTACTGAATTGGCTGAAAATGAAGTCTTGGTAAAAATTGCCTATTCTGATGTCAATTATAAAGATGCATTGGCAATGAGCGAGTCTGGTCAGGTGATACGAACCTATCCGATGACTCCAGGGATTGATTTATCCGGAACTGTCGTCCAAAGTAACAATCCACGTTTTTCAAAAGAAGATCTTGTACTTGCTACTGGTTTTGGGCTTGGCGTCACCCATCCAGGCGGTTATAGCCAATATCAAAAAGTACCAGGAGACTGGTTAGTTCCTCTACCAAAAAATATGACGCTGCGTCAAGCGATGATCCTTGGTACAGCAGGCTTTACTGCTATGTTATGTGTGAACGCTTTAATCCGTCAAGGTATGACCTCCGATAAAAAAGTTGTCGTTACTGGTGCTTCTGGCGGTGTAGGCAGTACAGCGATAGCTCTGTTACATACACTAGGATTCCAGTCAATCATTGCCTTTTCCAGAAAAGAAGAGTCTGTCACATGGCTAAAAAGTCTAGGTGCTTCTCAAGTCGTACGACCTGATGAATTTCTGCCAGAGACAACAAAAGCTTTAGGAAAACAGCAAATCGACTATGTCATCGACACAGTAGGTGGCGAGCAGCTAAGTAGTTTTCTTCCATTGATCTCTTATAACGGTGCAGTAGCTTTATGTGGCAATGCTGGGGGAATCAAACTAAACGCGACTGTCTTGCCTTTTATTCTGCGAAACATCCAGTTGATTGGAATTGATTCTGTCAATGTACCAATAGATCAACGTCTTTCTTTATGGCAACAGATGGCGGATTTGCAGATTGCAGATGAACTGGTCGTCCAAGAGATTACTCTGGATCAATTGCCTGAAACAGCATCTAAACTACTTGCTGGAACACACCAAGGAAGAACACTGGTAAATGTAGGTGACCATAAATGAAGATTCTAATCACTGCTGGAGGAACGACTGAAAAAATCGATCAAGTACGTACTATTACAAATCATTCGACAGGACGATTAGGGCAAGCATTAGCTGATTATTTAGCTGCCAATCCGGATACCACAATCGATTACGTGACTACGAAACAAGCACTGAAACCGAAAAGACACTCCAATATAACGATTTATACGATCGAATCTGCACTGGACTTATTTTTACAATTAGAAGCACTAACGAAAAAAGAACACTACGATGCGATTATCCACAGTATGGCAGTCAGTGATTTTACTCCTGCTTTTAGTTTTTCAGAAGAACAGCTGGCAAAAAACCTACCCACTTCTTCAACGCAAGAAGAACTGGACAATTGGTTTGCGGAAAATGAACAGACAGATACCACTGTTTCAAAGATCTCTTCTGACACCGAGCATCTTGTGCTCGTTTTGAAGAAAACACCAAAAATCATTTCTTATCTACGTGAATGGCAGCCAAAAGCAAAAATCATTGGTTTCAAACTATTAGTAGATGTACCAAAGGAATCTCTTCTGGCAGTCGCAAAAAATAGTCTGATAAATAACAAAACTGATTTTATTTTCGCAAATGATTTGACGGAAATCCATGGCGAGACACACCACGGCTATCTCTTATCTAAAGATGGAACAGTGGAAGAAGCTCAAAGTAAATCTGAGATTGCTGCATTGATTACTGAGAAAATTAGACTGGAGGAATCAAAATGAAAAAGATCTTACTAGGCGTTACTGGAAGTATTTCTGCTTACAAAAGCGCTGATCTTACAAGTCAATTCGTCAAATTAGGTGCCCAGGTAGATGTGATTATGTCTAAAAGCAGCACACATTTTATCACGCCATTAACCTTGCAATCTCTGTCGAAGCGCGCAGTCCATACAGACGTCATGCAAGAATCAAATCCGCAGGTAATCAATCATATCGAACTAGCAAAACAAGCTGACTTGTTTCTCATCGCGCCTGCTACAGCAAACATTATCGGCAAGCTAGCAAATGGCATTGCAGACGATCTTCTTTCAACAGTCGCAATGGCGCTTCCAGTGGGAACACCAAAATTGATTGCCCCTGCCATGAACACGAATATGTATCAAAACCCGATCACTCAGCGTAATCTGGAAACATTGAGATCTGTCGGCTATCAGGAAATTGAACCAAGAGAATCTCTTTTAGCTTGTGGAGATTTTGGAAAAGGTGCCTTAGCTGATATTCAGACGATCATCGAACAGGTCATGCTGACTCTTAATGAAAGAAATGCTTAGAAAAAAGGAGTACTTATGAAAAATACAAAAAACTTTACATTAACTGCGATGTTTTTAGCTATTTTGATTTTATTAGCTGTTACGCCTTTAGGTTTTATCCCTATCGGTCCAATCAATGCAACAACCATGCATATTCCTGTAATCATTGCTTCGATCGTTTTAGGACCAAGACTAGGTGCTTTTCTTGGCGGTACATTTGGACTGATCAGCATGATCCGTAGCACAGTTATCCAAACACCTTTGTCTTTTGTCTTTTCTCCGTTTATCCCAGTCATCGGAACAGAACATGGAAGCTGGAAAGCCTTGCTGATCGCGTTTATTCCTCGTATCTTGATTGGGGTGGTTCCTTATTTCGTTTATAAAGGTCTGCGCAAACTAATGAAACAAAAAGCAGATTCCGTTTCTTTATTCTTAGCTGGACTTTCCGGTTCATTGACCAATACGATTTTAGTGATGAATATGATCTACTTTTTATTCCAGCAAGATTATGCCAAAGTCATCGGAACAAATTTAAATGCTGTTTATTCAGCTATTCTAGCGGTTATTTTTACAAGTGGTTTACCTGAAGGAATCGTCGCAGGTCTTGCAACTGCAGCAGTATGCAATGTCTTGTTAAGATACTTCAAGCACCCTTCTCTTACTAACTGATAGTCATCGTAGCCGATCTCTGATTTTTTTCTCTTTTGGTGTTACTATTGAATGGAAAGATTTGACGTTGAAAGGATGATCCAAATGAAAATTTTTGTTGTAGGTGCAAACGGACAAATTGGCCGATACCTGATAAAAGATTTAGCTCCAAGTTCCCATGAAATTTTTGCAGGGGTGAGAGATGTCGCTTCCCAAACATTAGTAAAAAAAGAGAATGTTTCGTATGTCTCTTTTGATTTAACTTGGTCCGTGGAAAAAATGACCGAAGCATTCAAAGGCATCGATGTATTGATTTTTGCTGCCGGCTCTCAAGGAAAGAATCTTCTGCAAGTAGACTTGGATGGCGCAATCAAAACAGTGATCGCAGCTGAAAATGCGCATGTCTCTCGCTATCTGATGGTCAGTGCTGTTTATGCAGATGAACCAGCAAAATGGCCTGAGTCCATGACAGATTATTATATTACTAAACATTATGCAGATGAATGGCTGAAACGAACTAACTTAGATTTTGTCATTCTTCAACCAGTCACATTGACTAACGATGAAGAAGTTACTTCCATTCAATTAACTAAGCCTAATGAGAAGGCATCAAAAACGATCACTCGCTCTACAGTTGCTGCTGTACTTGCCGCTCTAGTGGAAGAAACGGATATTTCCCGTACTACTCTTGTACTTTCCGAAGGTAGCAAAGAGTTGGATGCAGCATTCCAAGAATGGGCAAAGGAGGAATAGATCCATGCGTGCCATTTCAATCAAGCATCCTGGTTCTGTAGATGTATTAGAACAAATTGAAGTGCCTGTTCCTAAACCAAAACAAGGCGAATTACTGATCAAAGTCCATACAGCAGCTGTCAATCGAACAGATATTATGAAAAGAGAATCAGTCTCTTTGAAACCTCCCTACCCTATTTTGGGAGTCGAAGTAGCTGGAGAGGTAGTTGAGAATAAAAGTGATATCTCCACTTTTACTCCTGGGACAAAAGTATACGGATTAGTCAATCTAGGTGGTTATGCCGAATATGCTGTGATGCCTGCCGATCGTGCAATCCTTCTCCCTGATACGCTAGACTATGTTTCTGCTGCTGGAATCTCAGAAGTTTTTTTGACTGCTTATCAAACACTTTACTGGCTTGGAAAATTACAAGAAGGCGAAACTGTCTTGATCCATGCAGGAGCAAGTGGTGTGGGAACAGCAGCGATCCAATTAGCTAGACAGCTTTCTCACGCGAAAATCATCGTTACTGCAGGATCAGAAGAAAAACTCGCCTTTTGTAAAGAACTTGGTGCAGATGAATTGATCAACTATAAAAAACAAGACTTTCAAGAAGAGGTACGAAAAATCACTGAAGGTCGGGGAGTCGATGTTATTTTGGATTTCATCGGCGCTTCTTACTGGGAAAAGAATTTAGCTTCTATAGCCGTTGATGGACGTTGGGTCTTGATTGGTATGCTAGGTGGGACCATCGTGCCTGAGATAGACCTTGGTGTATTGATTGGGAAACGTGTCCAACTGCTTGGTACATTATTGACACCTAGAAGTGATCAGTATAAAGCAGAGCTCGCACAAACTTTTATGCAAAAAGCTGGGCCTTTTCTAGAAAATGGCAAGATTCGGCCAATTATTGACCGTACATTCCAATTCAGCGCAGTCAAACAAGCGCATGAATATATGGAAGCAAACAAAAACATCGGAAAAATCATTTTGAAGATAACTGAATAAAATCATGCTGATCAAAAAAGAGGCTGGGACAGAAGTGTTTAACTCCAAGAAATAAGAAGAAATTCACGAAAATTGCTTTTCAAATTTTTGTGAATTTCAGCTTATTTCCGAAGGAGTTTCTTCTGCTTCCGTCGTTTATACGTGTTTAGAGCGTGAGACAAAAGTGTTCTTTACTTTTGTCCCACGCTCTTTTTCCGAATAAACGGTGTTCAATCAGCTGACCCTCGGTATTAGCTCAAAAAACGGCAAAATATGAGGAACTATTTTGCCGTTTGTTTCTCTAATACTCAGGTCAAAACGCTGATTTCACAACCTCTTTTTATTTACGTTCTATTTCATTCATTTTCCGAAGCAAATCGAGCTGCTTGTATGCCCGCTTGTCGCCCAAAAATAATGATCTCCGCAACTGAATTTCCACCGATCCGGTTGTTTCCATGTAAGCCACCTGTGACTTCACCAGCAGCATATAACCCCCTAATTGGCTGGTTTTCTTTATCTAATACTTCAGTGTTCGTATTGATTTTCACACCGCCCATCGTGTAATGGATTCCTGGTGCGATTTTGATCGCATAATAATTCGGAGACGATAAGTCATGTTCCATGGCTGTGGCACGGTTGAATTGAGCATCTTTTTTCTCCGCAACATCCGTATTCCATCCATCAACTGTTTTTGCTAGTGTTTCTTTTGGTAAATCGATTTTTTCTGCTAATTCTTCCATTGTCTTTCCAGTTGTGACATATCCTTTTTGGTCATAAAATTCAATAGCTGTGGCACGATCACGCACGCCTTGGTCAAAAATCAAATAAGCTGATTTTTCAGGCAATGCTGTAATTGCTGCAGATACTTTATCCCTTGTATCCATTTCATTGACAAATCTTTTCCCCTCTTGATCGACCAAGATTGCTCCTTCTCCGCGAACAACCTCACCAATCAAGACCCCCTCATCCTGCTGCACAGTTGGATGAATTTGTATTTTATCCATATCAACGGTTTGTCCACCTAATTTTTCAATCATGGTGATACCATCTCCAGTTGATCCTTCTTGATTTGTCGTAATATAATCAGCTAAATCGGGACGATATTTTTCAATAAATTCTTTGCTGGCACCAAAACCGCCTGTGGTAACTACGATTGCTTTTCCGGTGACCTCTTTTGGTTCTTCTCCTTGAACATGTACAGTCACTTCATTGACCGTTTCCCCATTTTTCTTAATGTCTGTCACATCTGCGTTGACAAAAATAGGGATTTCCCGCTCATGGACGTTATTCAATAACCCCTCCACTAAGTATCCACCAATAGCCGAGCCATCAGACGGACGATGTGTCCTCTTTTCACTCATCCCTCCAGTGATCGTTAAGTTGTCCAGTTTGATACCGTTTTGATCTAGCCAATCGACCGCATCAGCAGAGTGATCGACAAAGTATCGAAGCATTTCTTTATCATTCGTTCCTCCACCACCTTTTAGCGTTTCTTCATAGAAGGCATCATTCGAGTCTTTGATTCCTTCTTCTTTTTGAAATTTTGTTTCTGAAGCATTCATACCGCTTGATGATTTAGATGTGTTTCCTCCGGCAACAGGCATCTTTTCCAAAATTACTGGATTCAACCCAGCATCTTTTGCTTCGATAGCTGCTGCCATCCCTGCACCACCAGCTCCAATAATCACGACATCATAAGATTCTTTCATTTCTTTTGGATCTGTATATACTTGTTCAGAAGCGCCTGATGATACTTCGGCAGATTCCTTCGTACTAGAACTTGTCTGCGCTGTATTTTTCTGATCTGCGCCGCATGCGCTCATAGCAAGAAGTGCAACGGCTGTTAATAAACCAGCAACTAATTTTTTCATTTGTATCCCCCTTTTCTCCTTATACTATATTAAGTGATTTTTTTCACAATATCAACTCTGTTTTTCTTTAAGTCATATAGCTTTGGTAAACACACGCTTCTTAGTATAATTAAGGATATACATGAAGGAGTTATTTTATGAATCATTTGAAAACCTTTTTTACGAACAGTACAAAAACTGCAGGTAGAATCACAAACGGAATCTATATTTTATTACGTATCATCGTCGTTATTATGCTAGTGGATCAGGTCTGGAACCAACACTGGGGAAATACAATGCTTTTATTACTGACACTAATTTTATTTGAAATCCCTTATTTTCTGGAAAAGATATTAAAGATACAGATTCCAAATATGCTAGAAATCATTTTGTTATCTTTTATTTTTAGTTCAACAGTTTTAGGTGAGTTAAGTGATTTTTATGGCTATTTTTCAATGTGGGATACTTTTCTACATGCATTCAGCGGATTCTTAGCTGGGGGTGTCGGCTTTTCCCTTGTTTATTTGCTCAATAAAAATACAAAAACCATGAACTTGACTCCTTTATTACTAGCAGTTGTTTCCTTCTGTTTTTCGATGACAGTTGGTGTTATGTGGGAGTTTGTGGAATTTTCAGCAGATAAATTACTGCAATTCGATATGCAAAAAGATACGATCATCCAGCAAATCAATAGTGTGGAGTTAAGTAAAGACGGAAACACTGTCTATCATGTTCCAGATATCACTCGGACAATCATTGAAAGTCAAAATGCAGATGGTAAAACAGATAAAACAATCATCCAAAATGGTTACTTAGACGTGGGAATCATGGATACTATGAAGGATTTATTTGTTAATTTTATTGGAGCAGTTGTTTTCAGTGTATTTGGTTACCTCTATAGTCGAAACGATTACCAAAAATTTACGTTCATCAAGAATTTTATTCCTAAAAAAATCAAACGATAAAACATGCTAAAAAACAAGAGAAGGGGCAGTGACAATACTTTTGTCACTGCCCCTTCTTTTTTGAATGTATGGCATGCCATTAGTTATCCGATAGTATTAACTCAAAAAAGTAAGATATGAGGAATGACTATTTCGTTTTTTATCCCAATACTGAGGACTTATTTCACCATTTCGTTATTTATCTAATTTACTTAAAACCTGCATAACTTTTTCATAATCTGGATTAGGTGTGCCGTCTAGATTTTCAGCAATAAAAGTAAAACCCATTTTTTTATAAAGAGCAATCGCCTGATGGCTCCATGTCTGTGTGTGAAGATAGATTGGTCCGTCCGTATGGAGGGTAGGAAATTCTTGCAAGACTCTGGCAGTCAATGCTTTTGCGAGCCCTTTTCCTTGGTAATCTGGTTTCACTGCTAACCAATGAAAAACCGGATACACTTGCTCTCTTGATTTTTTTCGCCAAGCGGTACAGGTTGCTACTTTTTCTCCTTTTTTTGTCTCTACAAAAAACATCCTTCTTTCAAGTTCTTCAGGATAAGGAGCAAAGTTTTGTTGAAAATACTCAAGTGCTTCATCTGTCGTTTGAAATTCCCCAACGGAAGTCTCAATCTCCGCCCAAGCAGATTCATCTTCTTTTTGATAAAATCGAAATTCAAAACCTTCCGCTAAAGGCGTGATTGGAACATTTTGTTGAAGTGGTCTTGTCATCCAGATTTCTGCGTAAGGTAACGTTTTATCTAACATTTTTCTATCCCTCCTCGTCTCCATTATGCCAAATAACATATGACTCAGCTACTTATTTGACTATAACAGATAGAGATATAAATCAGAACCAGTCATCTGCGTCAAATTCATTTCGATTAGCGTATACCCATGTTCCTGCGATACCTCGCATGAAATCTCCTAAAGCAGAAGAAGAAGGAATACCTCCACCAGGTGCGGGTGTTCCCGGACTAGGAAGTGGTACTTGCGGCTGCAGATGCTCATCGGTGGAATCAATAGTTGACAAGCGTTTTTTCTTCGTTTCCTTGTGGTCATCTGATTCATTCTGATCTTCCGACTGTTTAGCAACAAATTCTTTTTCTGATTGTTGTTTTATTTTAGGCTCTAAAATTTCATTTTCCAATCCAGAAACTTGTGAGGCCAAATGAGCTTCTTGCCTTATCGTTTTATTAGATTCTGAGATTTTTCTAGATATTCTTGCTAACTCTAGGCTTCTTGTTTGTTTTACTTTCCCTGTTGGAGAAACTGCATGAGCCATTTGTTGTTTTTTTTCTGACAAGCTTTCTTCTTGTTTTTTTGTTCTTTTTGTCTTATCTGTTTTTTTAATGTCTTAATTGTCAAATTAAGTTAGACAAATCATCAATACTTACGTAACTCAAAAATACTTCCAAAGGTGTTCGATAATTCAGTGATTTTCTAGGAATATTATTTCGTTTCGATGCGACAGATTGAATAAAAGATTCATCTACTGAATTGAAATCCATAGATTTCAATAAACCATCTCTACGTAACAATCCGTTAGAATTCTCGTTTAGGCCTCTTTGAGACGGCGTTCCTGGATCAGCGAAATAAATGGCAATATCATTGGCATTACTGATCTGTTTCCAATTTGAAAATTCCTTTCCACAATCAAAAGTGATGGATTTGAATAGATTTTTCGGTACAGATTCAAACCAATGATTTAATTTGTTTTCAATATCAATCGCTTGTCTACCACACGGTTTCAATGTGATGATAACTTTTGATAATCGCTCAACTAAGGTAATTACAGCACTTTTATGTTTCAAACCTACGATAGTGTCACCTTCAAGGTGACCAAACTCATTTGAGAATTGGCTATAATCTTTTTCACGTTCATGAATAGAGCGACGGAAAGCTTGTTTTCCACGTCTTTCTTGATGTCCATTTGGTTTACGCTTGCCTTTCATCGGTAAGTCAGAAGGATTAAATAGCCCCTTTTTGAACATACGATAAATGGTACGAGCAGAACAACGAATAGGAAACGCTGCACGACCAACAATCACATCGGGTGTCCATCCTTGAACAACCTTTCTTTGAATATATTCTGATTGTTCCTCAGGTAAAACAAGCGGGCGTCTACCACAGTTTGATTTGTTTTTCTTATACTGTTGATAGTACTCTAAGGCTGATTTTCCTTGCTTGAAGAACAGGTATACTTTATGGATCGTTTGTCTTGAACGATTCAAGCAATGCGCAGTTTTCGCAACAGATTGATTTATTTTGAAATAAGACTCTATCATTACAAGTTCATCCGTTGTAAGATGGGTATAGGTCATTTGTACTCACTCCTTATAATTCTTTGGACGGAACTATTTTGAGTGTAGCACAAATGACTTTTTTAGTTGTCTAGCTTAATTTTACAATCGGCGATGGTAAAACGTGTAAAAGCGACTGAGTGTTGCGTTCTTGGAGTGAATACGGGTCATGATAACTATACATAATCGTAAAATCACCTGTCTGTTTGGTCAAATAACCATCCTCCAATGGTTCTCCGTTGATTGTAACCGATACATCCTTTAACGGTACGGGTTTACCTAAGGAATTTGTTGCTGATTGGATCAACTCTTCTTTGTTTATTTTTTCGTTTGGATGAACAATAAGATCATGACCTTCTAATGAACGATTGTCTGGTATATAAACATAAGTAAAGGTAATTTCCCCTCCTGATTGCTTCCTATTATTCATCAGTTCTGAGTGAAGTACTTCAAGGATCTCCGACCAGTGACTTTTTTTGTCTAATCCGTTTGCTTGCATCCAATCAGAAATAGAAGTGACTTTCCCATTTTGTTCATAAGTCGATAAATCTATATTTGGCACTCGATCAGAAAATTCAGCAGGTAGGCGCAAATCAGGAATACGATTTACACTACTCATATGTGTTTCTGCTCGAAGTTCTTTATTTGTTTGACTATCTATAAAATGAGTGATGACAGTCGATGAAGCAGCAGATGCTTCTACATAAACTACAGCTGTTGTTTCTGCCACATTTGATGTTTTCGAGTCTATATAAGTTAATACAACGGGATATTCTCCCGGAGTTGTAGTATCTACTGTCCCGTTCATTTTGATTTCTTCTTTATTTCCTGAAGTTCCATCGCTTTTTGTTACATATTCAACAAGATCTTTAGGGGCGTAACTCTCTCCTGTTCTTAAGTGAAGATCTTTTCCTTTGATAGCTGTTTGATCAGCACGAACATGGATCACAGCAGATGCAGTCATTGTTTTTAAAGCAATTGGATCAAAATAGGACAAGGAAATAGTAGATGTTCCTGTATTAGTCGTATCCACGATATTCCCATTGTTTGAAATTACTTTGGACATATCTCCTTGTGTTCCATCTGCGTTCTTCAGCCTTTCTACCAGATCAGATATCGAAACTTTTGTCCCTGCCAGAACATCGATTTTCTTTCCTTCAAACTGTGAATAATCTTTTTCATATACATAAGAAACTTGTGCGCTTCCACCGTCCTTTATATCTGTCAAAGCATGATTCAAAATATCAGTGATCTGTTTTAACTGATCACCTTTTGTAGGATCAGTCATATCGGAAAAGATAGAAAGCGGCACACTGCTTCCGGTTTCCGATGTCCATAATGTTTTGTTAGGAATTAACCAGTAGTGGTTTATCGTTGGAGGATAACTGACTTTATTATAGGAAGTCAATGCAGGAAGTAGCTGTTTTCCATTTGCATCAGTGAAAGTATGAGTAATAGTGATAGGGGAATCAGTGGTCTCAGAAGCAGAGGTACGTACGACCTTGATGGTTTGTGTCGTTGCCTGAACGGGTACATGCATATAGACACCTACAGATAAACTGATCAGCATCGTGCGCATCATAAACTTAACGTAGTGTTTTTCAGAACACGACCGTTCCTTATCTAAACGACAAGCGTGTTTATTTAGTTGTTTTGAACGTCTTTTTGAACACATTTATTCTTAGTCCTCCCTACTCTTGTCTAAACATGAAGTAGTAATTTTCATAAGATGATTTCATTATATAAATAAAATCAAAAGAAGATGGACTATTAGGAGAGTATTTTTTTTTGATTTTTTATTGTATGATTTGTCAAATTAAGCTAGAATAAAATGCTTCTTGTACATAGCTCAAAAATATTTCGATTGGTGTTCTGTAATTCAATGATTTTCTTGGAATATGATTACGTTGATTGCTGACACTGGAAATAAATGTCTGATTCACTTCTCTAAAATCCATTGATTTCGGCAGTCCATTACGACGCAGAATCCCGTTAGAATTCTCGTTTAATGGGCGTTGAGAAGGTGTTCCAGGGTCCGCAAAATATATATCAATATCATGTTGGTTACTAATGGCTTTCCAGTTAGAAAATTCTTTTCCACAGTCAAACGTAATAGATTTAAAGAAGTTTTTAGGGAAGCGAGAAAACCATTGATTAAGGGCAGTTTCAATATCTAATGCCTTACGGCCGTTGGGTTTAATCGTGATAATGACTTTAGATAATCTTTCAACTAAAGTAATGACGGCACTTTTATGATGAATGCCAACGATCGTATCACCTTCAAGGTGACCAAACTCAGAATTGAAATCAGGATAATTATCAGGTCGATCATGGATTGAGCGCTGATACTGTTGTTTTCCCCGTTTTTCCTGATGGCCATTGGGTTTTCTTTTACCTTTCATCGGTAGTGTGTCAATATCAAATATTCCTTTAGAAAATAAACGATAAAGGGTTCTCATACCGCATGAAACAGGTCTTTCTTTTCGCCCGATAATGACGTCAGGCGTCCAACCAAGAGTGACTTTCTCTTTAATGTAATCTACTTCATGAGCAGGTAATTGAATGACTTTTCTACCACATTTTTTCTTATTTTCTTTATACTGGTGCCAATAATCAAGAGCAGTCTTACCTTGCTTGAACTTATTGACTACATTATAAATAGTTTGTATAGCACGTCCCATTCGGTTAGCGATTTCAACCGGCTTATTATGTTGAAGATAATATGATTCTATCATTGTCAGTTCGTCTATGGTAAGATGTTTGTAGGTCATTTATGGTTACACTCCTTTGTTTTCTTTCGTCGGAAATACAATTTGAGTGTACCATAAATGCCTTTTTATTTTTCTAACTTAATTTTACAATTCGCGTTGTTTCAAGAAAATCGGAATAATAACTTATGTACTTTTTAATTTTGTTAAGTAATATATCTAGTTATATCTAGTTATATCTAGTTACCTTTTCTTTGAAAAAAACATAAATCAGCTAATAAATATGTGAGACAAAGCTGCCATCCATAAATACTAGCTGATTTTTTCAGTTAAATGTCTATTTTTTTCTCTGATGATGGTATTTCCAAAATATTCCCAGTCATCTGGAGTCGGTGGATTTTTCCAAATTATCTGTTCTTTATTAAATTTTTCAAGTAAACAATCAGATAAATAAATATTCGTACGAGAAGTGATTCGACTCTCAATCACAATATTGTAATTTTTAAATCCTTTCACTTGAGAAATAATGTAATCGGTATAAGCAGATCCTTGCGAAAAATCAATACAGACATGAATCGGTGCTTCAAAATATGATACCGGACAAATACCGACCAATAAAAAGAGATAATCATAAAATAAGCGAATCATGAAACGTTCATCTTTTCCCAAGAAATAGCGTTTATTCTCTTGTATGACCTTTTGGATTGCTGTACTGAATATTGGATACGTCTCGAAGAAAAACTGTAGCTGCTTTTTAGACGTAAAGCTAGTCATCTCAAAGTCGAATATCCAATTTTTTCGATTGACATGCATCATACCCATACGAAGTTCTTTTCGTATATATAGTCTTTCTTCTTCAGAGATTTCAATCGAAAATGGTAATTGATCAATCAATTCCACTGACATTTTTTGACTAATCATGTGGATATCATGAAAATGAGCTTCCGCAAGTCCAAATGCGCCATCTAATTCAAATTCTTCTTCCGTGATCAAAAACAACATGATATAAGAAATCTCATCAATGATCTGCTCTTTAGGGATATGAAGAAAAGAAATATGTGATAAATCCTTGATGATCTTCATTCCTTCTGAGCTCTTAAAGTATTCATCTGAAAAGAAACGTTTTCCGATTGGTTGATTCCCATAGGCCCTCAACAAACTAATAGTGGTTAGCAAATTGAATTTGATTCGTTTTGTTGCAGACAGTTTTAAATTGAACAGATATTCAAAATATTGCACGATACTCTTTGCTTCATTCATGACGCTTTCTCTAAATGGCATAGAAAAACCATTAAAGACCCCGAAATATACCCCAAATAATACGTTCCGTATGTTTATTTCTTCCCCAACTAATATGTTTTTCTTTAACTTTATTTGATGCTGTTCAAGAAAAGAGACTAATTCTCTTCTTTTTACATAGGCTCTTGATATGCTTAAAAAATGATTCTCTGCAAATTTTTCGATCGTTACTTTTGAATCCACGATCTCCGTTAACAGTCGAGCAATTTTTGATCGTTGAAAGTAGATTCTTCTTAAATTTTTGATATCCGTCAAATTCAGACGTTCGACATGGATCTCTGCTTCTTCTGAAATTTGGATCTCTGGCTTTGTTTTGAATTCAGTAAATTCTTTATTTAATTCTATGATATAATTTCTTGTTTTAAATTTAGACAAACCTAATGTTTCATATAACTTAGGCAGCACTACATAATTCTTTTTCTCAAATTCTAAATATCTAGCTAGCAGCAGTTTTTCTCTATCTTCCTCTTCTATAAGGTAATCCAACTTCATATCCTACACCTCAAAAAATGCCTCATACCAATTACTTGATATGCAGATGAAAGTTCATCTTTTCACCTATACTGATTTTATGATGGATTATGCTTGTTTTTTCATCAGTTATTCTCATTTTTTATCTTTTTTTTGAGAATATTGCAAAAAATGGAAAAATTTATGAGGAAATATTCTATATTTTTTGTTTTATTGTGTTAAACTGTACAAGATTTGCGCCATTTGCGTAAACAACCACAAAAAAGAGCAGGGCGGCCACCGTCCTGCTCTTTTACTTATTTTAAGTTCCATTACTTATTAATTGGCTAAACTTCTGCTTGTTTCTGATATTGCTTGTTTTTCTCCAATGATCCGCACTTCTGTTTCTAAAGACACATCAAATTTTTCTTTGATTACTTCTTGGATGTGCGCAATCAATTCAATATAATCTGTCGCTGTCGCATGATCGATATTGACGATGAATCCAGCATGTTTTTCAGAGACTTGTGCACCGCCCCATTTCAGGCCTTGCAATCCTGCTTGTTGGATCAGCTGACCTGTATAGTGTCCTACTGGGCGCTTAAAGACACTTCCGCATGAAGGGTATTCTAATGGCTGTTTTGATTGACGCAATTCGGTCAACTCATCCATTCTTGCTTTGATTGCTTCATAATCCCCTGTTTGCAAACTGAATCGAGCTTCCAATACGATAGCACGTAATTCTTGGACTTTACTGTGACGATAAGAAAATACCATTTCGTCTTTTGTCAAAGTTTTCAATGTTCCATCTTCAAGCAAAAGATCCACTTCAGCAAAAACATCTTTGATCTCTCCGCCATACGCACCTGCATTCATATAAACCGCTCCACCGACACTTCCCGGGATGCCGCAAGCAAATTCAAATCCAGTCAATGATTCTGCCAAAGCTGCATAAGTCGTATCAATCAGTGAGGCACCTGCTTCCGCAATGACCATCGTTCCTTTGACATGAATCTGTTTCATTTCAGTCAGCATGATGACTACACCGCGAATCCCGCCATCTTGAACGATCAGATTGCTTGCATTTCCTAATACCATCCAAGGTATATCATGGATTCGGCAATAATCGATGATTTGCTTTACTTCTTCTTGCTTTTTCGGGAATGCAAGGACATCAGCTGGTCCGCCTGTTTTCGTAAACGTATAGTTCATCAATGGTTCATCAAACAATAAAGTAATCGTGGCTAAGCTTTCAACTATTTCTTCTTTATTCACTGAGGATTTTCCTTTCTTTTCTCAAACGTCCTCATTATTCTATCACGCTTAATACAATCTTGCCAGTCTTGTTCAAAGTTGATGACGGTAGTGATCTTTAAGCACTTCCTCACATAATTCATGACTTCTTACAACTTCTTTTTGTTTAAGCATTTCTGTTTCCGATTTACCTAAACGGATCTGAGAAAAGAAGGCCTCTACCATTGGCTCAAACCCGCGTTTGACTAGCGTGTTTGTCCAGTCGCCAAATTCTTTCACTTTTTTTCCATCAGCATCTTGAATGACAAGCTGGGTCAGATCGTTTACTTCATAAGTACCATTTTTACTTGTTACTTGATATTTTTCTATATTAGCGCCACTTGCTAAATCCATCGTTAAAATAGCCGTTTGATTTTGTGTTTCTAATTGTAAAATGGCATATTCCAAAAATTCCTTTGTTTCTCTTATCTGGTATTTTGTTCTCAAAATGGGTTCATCTAATAAATACACAGCTGTATCAATAAGATGTAAAAACAAATCATAAAGGACGAACTCTGTCGTTCCTTTTGCCGCTATTCGATTTTTTTGCAGGTGGATCAACCGCTTATCTGGGATACGTTTCACTTCTTCTACCATAGGAGCAAAGCGCCGGTTGAAACCGATCATCAAAATTTTTTGGTTCTTATCAGCTAATTCTTGCAATTCACGAACTTCATTTAGATGGACACTCAGTGGTTTGTCAATATAAACATGGATACCATTTTCTAGACATTTTTTGGCTAATTCATAATGTACTTTTGTTGCTGCGTGGATCATACATGCTTCGATTTTTTCTTCTAAAAGCTCATCGATCGTTTCATATAGATGTTGGAACCCGTACTCTTTTTGAATTCTTTCTTTTGTTTCTTTATTTCTTGTTGCAAAATAAAAATCAAGTGTTCCTTGTTTTTTCGCATAAGTTGGTAAATATGCTTTTTCTGCGATATCCCCTACACCGATTACACCAATCTTCATCGACTTTCCTCCTGGATCATTTAGTTACTTTCATCTTACACCATTTTTTACTAAAATGAGGTACAATAGTATCGCAAAGGTAAGGAAATTAATTCGAAGGAGTGTGCTTTTATTGAAATTTATCTCTTGGAACGTAAACGGGCTTCGTGCCATCGTAAATAAAAATTTTTTAGAAGTTTTTCATGAGTTAGACGCCGATTTTTTCTGTCTGCAGGAAACGAAACTCCAAGCAGGACAAATTGATTTAGATCTTCCAGGTTATTATCAATATTGGAATTACGCGGAACGAAAAGGCTATTCCGGCACAGCGATTTTTGCTAAAAAACCAGCATTGAATGCCACTTACGGAATGGGTATCGATATCCATGATACAGAAGGCCGTCTGATTACTTTGGAATATTCCGATTTCTTTCTTGTAACCTGTTACACGCCAAATTCTCAAAGCGAATTAAAACGTTTAGATTACCGATTAGAATGGGAAGAAGCCTTTTATAATTATTTGGAAAATCTAAAAAAACAAAAACCAGTCATCGTGTGTGGGGATCTAAATGTCGCTCATCAAAAGATTGATTTGAAAAACTGGAAAACGAATCAAAAAAATGCTGGATTCACTCAAGAAGAAAGAGCGGCTCTTTCTCGACTGTTGGATAACGGGTTTATCGATACATTCCGTTATTTTTATCCAACCCAGGAAGGTGTCTACTCTTGGTGGAACTACCGATTCAATTCAAGAAAAAACAATGCTGGTTGGCGGATCGATTACTTTTTGACGAGCAAAGATTTAGAGCCAAGACTAGCTGATGCAAAGATCCATACGGACATTATGGGCAGTGATCATTGTCCAGTAGAATTAGATTTGAAATAAAGAGGTTGTGAAATCAGCGTTCTGACCTGAGTATTAGAGAAACAAATGGAAAAATAGTTCCTCATATTTTGCCATTTTTTGAGCTAATACCGAGGGCCAGCTGATTGAACACCGTTTAGTGGAGAGGTCGTAAAATCAGCGTTCTGACCTGAGTATTAGAGAAACAAATGGAAAAATAGTTCCTCATATTTTGCCATTTTTTGAGCTAATACCGAGAGTCAGCTGATTGAACACCGTTTAGTGGAGAGGTTGTGAAAAAGTCGTTTAGTCTCGAGTATTAAAAAAAACTTTGTGAAAATGGCTTTCCACATTTTTGCATAAATTTGACTTAATACCGAGAAGTCATGATCCCTATCTAACTCCAAATCACAAGGAATAAGTTCAAAAACTAGCTTTTTTCAACAAATATTACATAAAAAATTCTATGTTTTTTGTTAAATTTATTTGCTTTTTTCAAAAGTATGTTACAGTAATTTCCCAAGGAGGTTTTACAGAAATGAATTTTGTTGCCATGGATTTTGAAACTGCCAATCATCAGCCTTATAGTGCTTGTTCTCTTGCGCTAGTCATGGTAAAAAACAGCCAGATCGTTGATGAATTCTATACATTGATACAGCCTGAGACTCCTTTTTTCTGGCGAAATGTCCAAATTCACGGAATCCATCAAGAAGACGTACGCAATGCGCCGAAATTCCCAGAAGTCTGGCAAACTATCCAACCATATTTTCAAAAAAATCGTTTAGTCGTTGCACATAATGCTGCTTTTGATACAAAGGTCTTAGCGGGATGCTTAGATTATTATCATCTTGAACATCCTAATTATCTTTCTTTATGTACAGTGAAAAGTAGCCGTCGCTTGTTTCCTGAATTTCCAAATCATCGATTGAACACTGTGTGCGAAAATTTGAACATCCAATTAGATCATCACCATGATGCATTGGAAGATAGTCGTGCATGTGCGGAAATCCTGCTTTATCAAGAAAAAAAATTCGGGACAGATCCATTGAAAAAACTTGTGACTATAAAGTAAAAGAATACTTATGAAACACACAAAGAGGTCGTGAGTCTGCCGTTTCACTCCGAGTCACAAGGAGCAATTTCAAAAAATAGCTCCTCATGTTTATTAAATATTGTGACTGGTGACCGAGGAGCTGGCAGGAGAACACCGTATAAGGAAGAGGTTGTGAAAAAGCTGTTCTGCATCAAGTAATAAGAACAGCCAAACAAAAATAGCTTCTGATATTTTTCATTTGGTTGGACTTATTACCGCAGATGCAAGCTTTTGAACACCGTTTATTCAGAAAAAGGGACTGTGACACTGTAGTGACCCCCAAAAGTTAGACTTTTTTGGAGTGGAGAAATCCACTCCTTTTTTCATGCTCTAAAATGATATTTTTACACAACCGTTGCGGTTGTTTTACGAAATTGGACGGGACTTTGCCAGTTTAATTTCTGTTTTATCCGTTCATTATTGTAGTAATAGATATAGCTATCGATGGCTGATTTTAATTCCTCGAAACAGTTATAAACTTTCCCGTGAAAAATCTCTTGTTTTAATAAGCCAAAAAAATTCTCCATAAGTGAATTATCTAAGCAGTTCCCTTTCCGAGACATGCTTTGAAAGATTTTGTACTCCTTCAATTTGTTTCTATAAGCTTTCATTTGATACGCCCAACCTTGATCTGAGTGAAACGTACGACGATAGGGACAATCGTTAGTGGTCTGGATAGCTTCCTCCAAACCTTCCATTACCGCTAATGCATTGGGCTTTTCAGAGATACGATAGGATAAAATCTCACTATTGAACATATCCATAAAAGGATCTAGATACAATTTCTTTTGACGGATAATGCCTTTGGCATCCACTTCATGGTATTTAAATTCAGTTGTATCCGTCGTGATTTTCTGATGGCAGATACTGGTGTAGAAACGACGATGGATCCGATTTTTGGCTACTGCTCCGACTTGTCCTCGATAAGAATTGTAGCGCCGCGATTTACGTGTGTATGTCGTTACTTTTATTCCTAGCTTCTTGATCAGGCGCTGAACTTTCTTTTTATTGATAGAGAAACCGCGGTTTCTTAGTTCATTGGTCATCCGTAAACAGCCATAATCCTTGTGCTTCTCCCGAATTTTAAGCATTTCCGCTTCAATCTCTTGATCTGGATTTTTACGGTCCAATCGTTTTTGCCAGTACATAAAGGTTGCCTTAGGGAACTTTAAAGTTTCTAGAAGCTCAACTAATTTAAACGGTCCTCGGAGGCTTGCGATGATTCGTGCGATTGCTTCATTCGTCGTTGTTGGGCTTCCTGTTTTCGCAGCTTCCTCAATTCTTTTAAAAAGGCATTTTCAATTTGAAGGGAACGGACTCGTTTCTCCAACTCCTCGATGCGTTCACGTTCTTCAGACGTTGCTTTAGTTGTAGATTTTTTCTTATTTTTGGGTTCATTTTTCTTAGACAAGATAGGTGGACATCCTTTCGTTTTTGAGAGTCCATCGATCCCACCCTCACGGAATTGATGCATCCAACTAGCGATCAAATTAGGGTTGTTCATGTTAAGTGTGTTGGCAACTTCACGATAGGACAGCTCACTTGTTAGATATAACTCTATCGCATCCAGCTTAAATTGAACAGAATATTTTTTCTTTTGTCGCTTTCTTACTAGACCCTCTTCACCAAATTCTTGATAGGCATTGATCCAGCGCTTCACTTGTGATGGAGCCTTAATGGAATACTTCTTTGCCAGATAATCACTTCCGCCTTTGCCATCCAAATAATCATGAACGATCTTTAATTTAAGTTCAAAAGTATACTTAGCCATAAAAAATACCGACCTCCAAAAGTTAGATTTTTTGGTCTAACTTTTGGGGGTCGGTACACACGACTTTTGTCACAGTCCCTTCGTGTGTTTTTCTGCCTTCTCAAAAGGATGACAGTTTCTCACTCTTTTCCTATTTCTTCTATTCAATCAAATAACTCATTTTATATACATCTAAAAATTCACCTAGATCTGTTCTTGCCCCTCTAGGCATGACCGCTTCGATTTGGAAGCCCATTTTTCGGTAAAGGTGTACGGCTCTTTCATTACGAACTTGAACGTCAAGCTCCAATCGAAAAAGTACACCCATTTCCTTCGCCCAACTGATGATTTCTTCTAGCATAAGAGTGCCTAGTCCCATTCCCCAATATTCCTGCAGAATACTGATACCGACTTCTCCCACGTGAGACAAACGAAATTGACTGTCTGCCTTGACAGATGCTGTTCCAATAATCGTCCCTTCATAGATTGCAAGCAGCAATAAATTATTATTGCTTTCGTATATATAATCCAACTCTTCTTCTAAGGTTTCTGGTGGTAACAGGAGTTCTGCTTCATCCAAAACTAAAAATTCTGTCTCCTTATTGACTTGTCCCATCATCAAAAGAATGTCTTTTGCATCTCCTGGCACTGCTTCCCGCAAGATGATCCCAACTTCTTCACTCATGATTTTCAGCCCATTTTTCTAGAATTCGCTGTTTGAAGGTTTCACTTTGCTCCCCGTATGAGATTAGTTTCACATACCGCTTTTCTAAATCTGTATCACTTTTTTCTAAAATCAGTTCCAAATAATCCTCCGGCAGTGCTTCTTCTAATAGATTTCCCCATTCGACAACGGAAAGCCCATCACCTTCAAAATATTCATCTAACCCTAAATCTGCTCCGCTAGCTGCTACCCGATAAATATCCATATGATACAACGGAATCCGACCTTGACTATATTCTCTAATAATCGTGTATGTCGGACTTTTGATCATTTGCGTTATCCCTAATCCTTGGGCAATTCCTTTCGTCAACGTTGTTTTACCCGCACCTAGATCACCAGTCAATATCAGATTGTCACCTGGCATTGCGGAATGACCAATTGCCTCTGCGAATTGTTCTGTCATTGTTAATCCTGATAGTTCGATCATTTTTCATCTTCTCCCGCTCTTCTTTCTTTTTGCCAGTATATCGCGTAATGAAGTTTTTTTAAAGAAAAAATGAACTAGTCAAGAACAGCAGCTGCTGTTTTTGGCTAGTTCATGTGTATTTGTTAATCAATCAATGTTTGTGCTGCTGTGATAATCGATAATTTATATACATCTTCTTCATTTGCTCCACGAGACAAATCAGAAACCGGTTTGTTCAAGCCTTGTAGAATTGGTCCGATTGCTTCAAAGTTACCGAAACGCTGAGCAATTTTATAGCCGATATTTCCTGACTGCAATTCTGGAAATACAAAGACTGTTGCTTGACCAGCTACTTCTGAATCTGGCGCTTTCAGTTGTGCAACTGAAGGAACATAAGAAGCATCAAATTGCAATTCGCCGTCGATCATGTATTGTGGCGCTAGTTTTTTAGCGATTTTAGTTGCTTCAACTACTTTGTCTACTTCTGGCGATTTCGCTGAGCCTTTTGTCGAGAAGCTCATCATTGCTACTTTTGGTTCGATATCGAACAATTCTGCTGTTTTTGCAGAATCTACGGCGATTTCAGCCAATTCTTGCGCAGTTGGATTCACGTTGATCGCACAATCCGAAAAGACATATTTTTCTTGATCTCTTCCACGTACCATGATCATCGCTCCGCTTGTCCGACTGATGCCAGGCTTTGTTTTGATGATCTGAAGTGCTGGGCGAACAGTGTCGCCAGTCGAATGGATCGCTCCAGAGACCATTCCGTCTGCAATCCCCATATACGTAAGCATCGTACCAAAGTAATTCACATCTTTTAAAATCTTTTCTGCTTGTTCTTTGGATGCCTTTCCATTTCTGCGTTCAACAAAAGCATCCACCATTTCATCCCACTTATCGTAATTATCAGGGCTGATGATCGTAAAGCTAGATGTTTTGATTCCTCTGGCATGCGCTGCATTTCTTATTTCTTCTTCGTTCCCTACTAAAATGGGTTCCACAAGTTCTTCTGCTTTCAACCGGGCAGCTGCGCCTAAAATACGAGCATCAGTAGCTTCCGGGAAAACGATTTTGATCCCACGGCGAACAATCTTAAATCTTAAACTATCAAACAATTCCACAAGATGACCTCCAGACGTTTTTATATGTATTATCATACACTATTCCAGAAAAAAAGAACAGTTTATTTTATCTGTATCAGTCGAAAATGCTGGAAAAATTAAGTTTTTCACATACATAGCGAACTGCGCTATAACAGGAAAGCGCTGTTTTATTACACTGTTTCAGGCAGTTGCCAATCAATCGGTTCTTCTCCTAACGCAAGGAGCGCATCATTCGTTTTCGAGAAGGGTTTGGAACCAAAAAAGCCACGACTTGCAGATAACGGACTGGGATGTGGAGATGTTATGATGATATGGCGACTCTTATCGATTATTTTGATTTTTTCTTGTGCCGGTTTTCCCCACAAGATAAACACGATTGGTTTTTCCCGTTCATTTAATTTTTCAATGATCGTGTCTGTTAATCTTTCCCAACCTTTCCCGCGATGAGAATACGCTTGCCCTTCCCGAACGGTAAGAACGGTGTTGAGTAAAAGGACTCCCTGTTTAGCCCATGACACTAGATTTCCATGTTGAACAGGTGCGATTCCAAGATCATCATTAAGCTCTTTATAGATATTTCTTAACGATGGCGGGATCTTTACGCCGGGTTGCACAGAAAAAGATAAGCCATGAGCTTGATTTTCTCCATGATAAGGATCTTGTCCTAAAATCACCACTTTAACTTCTTCATAAGGAGTCAATTCCAATGCTTCATAGATATGATACATATCTGGATGGATCTTTTGGGACGCATATTCTTTTTTTAAAAATTCTCTTAGATGCAGATAATAATCTTTTGAAAATTCTGAGGACAAAACTTCTTGCCAACTGTTATGAATGATTTCTTTCAAAACCTCCACCTCCTAATAAAAAGAATAACTCACATTTTCTTCAATCACAAGGGACAATCTTCACCCTCAGCACTTGATTAATATGGTAAACTAGGAACAAGAAGCAGAAAGGAACGATAATCATTATGATCAAATTAATTGCATCAGATATGGACGGCACATTATTAGATGCCCATATGAGTGTTTCTCCTGAAAATGCCGAGGCGATACGTTTTGCAAATGATGCCGGTGTTGAGTTCATGGTCGCTACTGGTCGAAACTATCAAGAAGCTCGCGCAGCTTTAGATGAGGTAGGAATCGATTGTGCGATGATCACTTTGAACGGGGCACAGGTATTTGATAAAGAAGGAAATTCACTGTTTACCGTATCGATTCCAAATAATCAAGCAATCTCTGTTTTAGATATTCTAGATGCTAACGGTATTTACTATGAAGTAGCAACCAACGATGGTCTTTATTCTGAAAATCAAGCGAAACGAATCGAAAGTTTTGCTTCCATAGTGGCTACCCATTTACCTCACCTTACGTATAAAATGGCGATTGCCATGGCCTCAGCTAAGCTGGAATTATTGCACATCACATACGTGGACAGTATTCGTGCTATCTTGGAAGAAAAGAATCTGGAAGTTTTAAAAATTATTTGTTTTCATACAGAAGGGCCAGCTGTATTAGGTCCAGTTGGAAAGCAGATTTCTCTTTTAGGCGATCTAGCAGTTACTTCCTCTGGTCAAAACAATATCGAAGTGAACCATAAAAACGCTCAAAAAGGAATTGCTGTTGCCCATGTCGCTCACGAGCGTGGGATTTCTTTAGAAGAAGTCATGACGATTGGCGATAACTTCAATGATGTCAGCATGCTGCAAGTAGCAGGAGTCAGTTTCGCAATGGGAAATGCAGAAATCGAAGTAAAAGATTATGCCAAATATACAACGGACACAAACCTTGAATCTGGCGTAGGAAAAGCCATATTGCGCGCGATTGCAGAAGACTTGTAGTTTTATCTAGAAAAGAGGGATATAGATGTCAGAATTTTTCATTCAGGAAAAACAGCTTGGACGTGCAACTCGGACAATTGTCAAAAACGAAAAAGGACATTCCCTGTTTTTGATGGTTGGTCGCTGGGGAACAAAGGGCGATGCATTGTCTCTTTATGCCATGAATGGCGATCTCGTTGCTCACATCAAGCAGATAAGCCTGACATTCGGTACGCGTTTTGAGCTGTATAAAGAGTTCGAAAAGGTGGGAACCATGCAGAAAATATTCAATTGGCCCGGTGATTTTTATTATATTCGTAGACTTCACTGGACAGTCCAAGGTGATATCTATAATCATCAATATCAAATCCATCATTTCAATCAGCAAATCATGAAAATGGATAAAGCAACACTTTTCTCAGGAGATTACTATGTATTGGATGTCTCAAATGATGAAGATGCTCCAGTTTGTATTTGTATTGCTGCGGTTTTAGATTACTGGCTCTACCGTAAAGACAAAAGCAAAGAAAAGCCTTTATCCTATCGATTTGATGTGAACTAGAAAAAATGAAAGCAAGCTAACAATAAACAATCTCAAACTCTAAGTCAAAATTAAGAATCTACGATATTGGGAGTCGTTACTTGATCGAGTAACGACTCCCAATATTTCTTATCAAAAATAGGAAATACCAAAATTCCCTTCGAGACGGAGGTATTCAAACACTCTTGATGATGAACTAAAAAAGTGCTGTTTTATCCTTCTATATTCTCATAACACATATTAAGACTTTAATCGTCCGATAGGACATCCTCCATTCGATCTGACTGTTCCTCTATATATCCCTACATACCAAAATCTTCCTGTAGCAAAATCTTTTTCGTAAGACCAAGTTTGTAAATATAATTGCCCACAATAAATACCATCATTATATATAATTGTATTTGTTAGACCGCTTAAAGTAGCCGATCGTCTTGTGTGGTAGATAACTTTACTACCTCTGCTATTGATAGTACCCATTACTTGCTAAGCACTTAAATCATTTGTATCAGCATGGATTTTTTGTGAAAAAGCGGTTAATCCCCATATAGCCATTATTAAAATAAATAAGTTCTTAAATTTTTTCACTTATATTATCTCCTTCCTGATATTTATTTTTGAAGGAATCGGTAAAGGTAAGGAATGGTGATAAAAATATCCCTCATAATAACCTCGAGTTCCATTTGAAAGGGGCATTTCCCTATATTTTCCAAGCCAACCTCGATAGGCTCCAGATTGGAAGAATGCAACAGCTGGGGCAGGATTTCCAGTCGTTGTCCATCCGCTTGTCCAATAACGAGTCAATATAGCTTGTGGGGAAATAATGATAAACTTCATTTGATCAAAATCAAAAATAGTAGTTTCTACAATGTGAGAAGGAGCATCCTCACCATAGCTAAAATCTTTTTCTTCAGCATGGACACAGTTATTACTTTCTTAATTGTCAAATTAAGTTAGACAAATCATCAATACTTACGTAACTCAAAAATACTTCCAAAGGTGTTCGATAATCCAGTGATTTTCTAGGAATATTATTTCGTTTAGATGTGACAGATTGAATAAAAGATTCATCTACTGAATTGAAATCCATAGATTTCAATAAACCATCTCTACGTAACAATCCGTTAGAATTCTCGTTTAGGCCTCTTTGAGACGGTGTTCCTGGATCAGCGAAATAAATGGCAATATCATTGGCATTACTGATTTGTTTCCAATTTGAAAATTCCTTTCCACAATCAAAAGTGATGGATTTGAATAGATTTTTCGGTACAGATTCAAACCAATGATTTAATTTTTTTTCAATATCAATCGCTTGTCTACCACACGGTTTCAATGTAATGATAACTTTTGATAATCGTTCAACTAAGGTAATTACAGCACTTTTATGTTTCAGACCTACGATAGTGTCACCTTCAAGGTGACCAAACTCATTTGAGAATTGGCTATAATCTTTTTCACGTTCATGAATAGAGCGGCGGAAAGCTTGTTTTCCACGCCTTTCTTGATGTCCATTCGGTTTACGCTTGCCTTTCATCGGTAAGTCAGAAGGATTAAATAGCCCCTTTTTGAACATACGATAAATGGTACGAGCAGAACAACGAATAGGAAACGCTGCACGACCAACAATCACATCGGGTGTCCATCCTTGAACAACCTTTCTTTGAATATATTCTGATTGTTCCTCGGGTAAAACAAGCGGGCGTCTACCACAGTTTGATTTGTTTTTCTTATACTGTTGATAGTATTCTAAGGCTGATTTTCCTTGCTTGAAGAATAGGTATACTTTATGGATCGTTTGTCTTGAACGATTCAAGCAATGCGCAGTTTTCGCAACAGATTGATTTATTTTGAAATAAGACTCTATCATTACAAGTTCATCCGTTGTAAGATGGGTATAGGTCATTTGTACTCACTCCTTATAATTCTTTGGTCAGAACTATTTTGAGTGTAGCACAAATGGCTTTTTTAGTTGTCTAGCTTAATTTTACAATCGGCGCTTAATAAAACAGCAACGGACAGCAAAAAACAGCTATATAAAAAAAACATTTTTAATCATAAAAAAACTCCATTTATATTTTTATATCCTGATTATATATTGAATTTTTATGCACACCAAACAAAACTTTAATTATATTACTATTTTTTCGCAAATATGGTAAAATATCAGAAAAAATATGGTAAAGGAGAGGGACATATGAAAAAAAGTTATTAAAAAGAACTATTTATACATCGCATTTGTTATTATTATTCATAATCAGCGGTTGCAATTCGAATTACAATAAAATAACTCATGTCACAATAGAACAAATTACAGCTAATGGAACCTTACAAACTAGAGGAACTTATATTTTAGATAATGGGTATTTAGAAATCAGTAAAGAATTTAAACAAAATATAAATTTAAATACCTCTCCAACAAAATTGTTAAGCGAAACCGCTCGACTGTTACTAGCTGAAATGATTAAAGAAGACTTTCCTTCCGAAACTATTTCTACTGAAAATCCAGAATTTTCTGCAAAGTTTCAACAGGAAAGTCAAAAATGGAAGAGTGGAAATCGATTCTGATAATAAAAAAACTTATCTAATCGGAAAAGATTCAAAAAGGAATTTACATGGGTAGCTGATAACCAAACAAGATTGAAAGATTCATTCGGAGTCGAATACAGTTTTACAACGGATAGCAAATAGGACTGTGACAAAAATCGTGTCACAGTCCTTTATTTCGAATAAACGGTGTTCAAAAGCCAGTTTCTCGGTATTAAGCCCAACCAAACGAAAAATAGGAGGAGCTATTTTTATTTGGCTGTTCTTATTACTTGATGCAGGGCAGCTTTTTCACAACCTCTGATTCACGGTGTTCCAGAAGTAGCTTCTTCGAAAAATAAGCCGAAATTTTACAAAAATTTGAGAAGCAATTTTCGTAAATTCCTTCTTATTTCTTGAAGCTGACCACTTCTGTCACAACCTTATTAAAACCTATTCAATTTTTAGTAACGTTCATTCTTCTTTACACCATTATTATTTTTTCACTATTTGACAATTTAAATCAATTTAATTTCTTTTGCATATGATCATAAAGATGACCACTGATCATCCGCTGACCGACAACTTTGAAGTCATGGCGTTCGTATAATTTTTTAGCCTTTGGATTTTTTTCATCCACACTTAGACCGATGACGGAGCGATTAGCTTTCTTCGCCAATTTAGGTAATGCTTCTAATAACCGTGAACCGATGCCTTGCCCTCTAAAATCTTCTGATACGCTGATAGAGTCCAAATACCATTCATCGGGAAACGTTTCTTTATCAATAAACAAACGTGTAGACGCATCTAGCTGATATTTCTCTAAGATAGGTACCAGTGGCTGATCGATGATTGATTCTTCTTCATCTGTATAACCGTAAGCAACTCCTGCAACTTTACCGTCTATTTCTTCTACGATACCTCGTGAATAACTGTAACGATAATTTGGATCAGTGATTGCTTCTTCTAAAATCTCTAAAGTCTTTTGTTCCCCTGTCTGCTTCAAAAATGGCAATTCCATGTCTTTTAGAATCACTAAGATCAATGGGGCGATTTCTGGAGCATCTTCTTTTCTCGCAAAACGAATCATAGTTTCCTCTCCTTTTCTCCATTCTAACATGCAGAAAAAGAAATCGCAAAATCGTTATTTTAAAAAATCTTCAATCTTTTCAGTAATGAAATAACCATGAGTAACGATTCTTGCCGCTTCAGTTCGGCAATAAGGGCAGACGACTGGCATTTCTTTATCATTATGTTCGACTACATTATTGACTTCTTCGTATGCAAATTTTTTTCCGCAATTAGGGCATTTCATTTTTTCCATGTTATCTCAACTTCCTTTCATCTTTACTCTCTTAGCTTACTCTTATATTGAAAAAAAGAGAAGCAATATCCTTCTTCTATGCAGATATCCATACCTGACGGTCCTGTTCTCCATCTATTAATCGGACTTTATAATAAGGACGTTCATCTTTGACTAGAAGTGTCCACTCTTTCACTTTTGCTTTTTTCCCGTAGTAGCTGACTGCTTCCTTCATCGCTGCTTGCGGTTGTTTGAACTCTTCCGCTTTTTCTATATCAAAAAGATGTTCTGCGGCCTTTTTCGTGTCATTTCGTACGGTTGTTTTCCCAGTGGATGGATTGACTGCTATGACTTGTCCTTCACAAAAAAACTGGTATTCATATGTTGCATTCGTAGGATTATCCAAGTCTTTTTCAACTGCAAAATGAATAGCAGATATGTTATGTTCTTTTGTTTCGTTTTTTACAATTGCTGCTGCTTTTTTCAATGAGATCCGATATTCCTGGTCACTAATATCATCCATGTGAAAAGCGGCATTGAGCAGTCCCGTCATACCGGTAATCCCTATTACGATGAGGGCAGCAACACCAAACATCATTTTTTTCATTCTTCATTCTCCTGTTTCTTTTTTTTAAAGAATATCAAGAAATGAACGAATGAAAAATCGAATGAAACGAAAAAAAAGTGACAATTTTGTTATCTTTATTCGTGCAATTCTAATGGCAATCCGTCTGGATCAAAGAAAAACGTCATTTTTTTTCCTGTAAAGGTATCTTCTCTAATCGGTTCTGATTCGATCCCTAAGGACTGCAATTCTGCAATTGTTTCTTCAATATCGTCTACTTTGAAAGCAAGATGACGCAAGCCACAAGCTTCTGGATAGTTTGGTCGTTGTGGTGCATTAGCAATTCCAAAAATCTCCAATTCAGCACTTCCTAGTTTCAGATCTAATTTATAGTCATCTCGTTCTTTGCGGTAATTTTCTCTGATTACTTCAAATCCTAATTTATTAACATAAAAATCACGTGATTTCTGATAATCTGAAACAATGATGGCTATATGATGGATCGTTGTAAGGTTCATATGAGCACTCCTATTCTTCGTTTAAGCTCGGATCTATATTAATCTCCAGTTCCATTGTAAATGTGTCAGATTGAAAAAAATAGCTGTTTTTCCTTTTTATTAAGAAAAAAGGCAAAAAAAAACAGAAAGTAGGTCCTCCAAGACACTCTTCCTGTTCCCAATATAATAAATGAAAGTAAGAAATTATATTTTCAAGAAAACAAACAGAAAATTATCATAACACAAATTATTTATAATTGAAAGACTAGTTTTTTTTTAAGAAAGGCATACAATAGATTGTGTTAGTAAATACAGAACACACTACATTTAGTGTCTTAAGGAGTCCTCATACATGAAGTCATATTTTCAGTTTTTAGCTCATCAGCTAAAAGGCTGGCCGCAACAAAATTATTATCTTTTCTTTTTCAGTCTTGGCTGTCAGGTCATGACTCTTGTCAATAGTCCCATCACTTGGCTGGCCGTTATTACATTTATCGGTACCACGCTTGGTGTATTGTGTATTTTATCCATCAATGCGGCAAAATCAGTCAACGGTATTTTAGGTATTTTGTCTGCGATTTGTTTTATTATCGTTGGATTCTCAGCAAAGAACTATTTAAGTATCGGTGAACAGATTGCTTATATGATCACATTGGATATCCCCGTATTGTTAAGTAAAGAATGGAATCATAATATGGCTTCAAAAATCCGAAAATTCACTGGAAAAAGCTGGTTTATCGCAATCATCAGTACTTTCCTTGTCTATCTTGTTTCAGGATTCCTGATTGGTCGTTATACAGATGATCCTCGGCCGTGGGTAGATGCCATTGCTTTTTCTATTAGCTTGACTGCTGGTATCATCAGTTTCTTGCGTTACAACAACCAATATTACTGGTGGTTAGCTTCAGGGCTTGCTCAAATGGTCCTTTGGTATATTTCATTTACGCATGGATCTGCAAGTTTGGCGATGTTCGTGAACAGCTCTGTTTACTTGCTGAATGATGTCCTTGCATTTACCGTTTCACCTTGGTATAACCAAAAAGAACGTGAACGTATGCAAAAAATGGAAGAAGAATACTACAACGCACAACAACACGCATAAAAAAACTGAGCGTGGGACAAAAGTAAAGAACACTTTTGTCTCACGCTCTAAACACGTATAAACGGCGGAAGCAGAAGCAACTCCTTCGGAAATAAGCTGAAATTCACAAAAATTCGAAAAGCAATTTTCGTGAATTCCTTCTTATTTCTTGGAGTTAAACGCTTCTGTCCCAGCCTCTATTTTTTATAGTAATTCCTTCAGATACTTTCTTGCCTCATCATTGAAACGCAGTGATTCTTCTAACTTCTGATAATATTCCAACGCTTGTTTCTGAGCTTCAGTAAAACGATAATGTTTTCCTTTCCATTTGTCGATTGTCTCTTGCACATTTCCAGATTGGATATCTTTCACTACTAGTTGCCATTTTTCTTTTGAGACTGTACGGTCTTTCTTATCAGCAGATTGTATAGCTTCTCGTTCTTTACGCAATACTTTTAAAAAACCATTTCTGACTATCCGAGGAATGCTGTCGAAGAACCCTTCTGTAAAACCATAGCGACAATATTGCTTCCAAATAAATAGATAGATTTTTGGTTGGATGAATCGTTGGTTTTTCGCAAAATATTCCATCTGAGCAGTGACTTCTGGTGTTCGTTGACGTTTTGTCTTTCTCAACACAGAAATAAATGTTTCAAAATAAGCATTAGGATGTACTGGCACTTCTTCATATACGATGGATTGCCAATCTTTACGTAAAAATGCGCGATAGTTGATCAAGAATTCTTCTACATCCTTTACTAATTCTTCTGCAAAGTCGTCAAATAGTTCTTTTTTTATCTGTCGCTTTTTTGGCTGCCCATTGATGTGTTCACTTATTTTCTTGATTTCATTTTCCAATGCTTGATAATCCGCTATGTAAATCGGCATTTCTACTTGGCGAAATTCTGCGAGCCGCTGAGCTAATTTTATATCCGGTAAATATGGCTGTTTCATCCGACGATTTTGGTACAAGACAAAACAGTATTTTTGCCATAGTCCTTCAGGAAAATCGATATTCTTCTGCTTAAGCCATAATAATTCGTCTAAGGCCAGATCAACTTTTGTCATTCCCTGATGGATCGAAGCTGCCACTGTCGGAGAGACATGCAGGTGATCGGCAAAGTGGTTGATGACTAGTTTTAGGATCTTTCCGGTTTTTGGCGATTTAACGATGTATTGCACTTTTAATTCTCTACCACACTCACAATACAATTTTTGCTGGCTTCGTTTTGTTCGAAAAAACGGATTGATCTTGAAGTCAGAAAACACCCAATCTGTTGCAGCTAAATAATGTTCTTCCATAAAACGAGAGCTGATTAGATATCGGCGGTGCTTATCGACTAGTTCCCGCTGTTTTTTCGTTAATTTTGCATAGATCTCCCAACGTTGACTGCTTGTGTATTGTTTAGAAATTTTGATGGGATAGCTTTTGCTGATTTCTTTTGGAAACCATTCTTCAAAGACGGATTGCCATTCTTCCACGGCTGTTTCTTTCCTTTCTAATTACAAAAAGCTGGCTACTAACATAACGTTAGCAACCAGCCAGTGTTTCTTGCTAAATTAATGAGTTGTTCCGGCATTTCCGGAAATATCTTCTTTATTTTCTACTGCTGCTTCAACTGCATAAGTCAAAGAAGAAGCAATGTCTTCTAAAGACATAGAAGGCGTACCCACTGGACGATCGATCACTTGATCGGGTGAGAATGGCACGTGGATGAACCCACCTCGAATTGCCGGGAATTGTGTTTCGATCAAATGAAGCAAACGATACATGATATCATTGCAGACAAATGTTCCTGCTGTATAAGAGATGTACGCTGGTAGACCATGATCTTGTACATTTTTTGTCATTGCTTTGATTGGCAATGAGGTAAAGTAAGCGGCTGGACCGTTTTCTTCTAAAGCCGTATCGAATGGCTGATTTCCTTCATTATCAGGGATTCTTGCTTCTGCTAGATTGATTGCGACACGTTCGAACGAGACTGCTGACCGCCCACCTGCTTGTCCGACACAGATCACGACATCTGGTTGGTGCTGTTGGATGGCTTCTTTGACTACTTGACTGCTTTTTTCGAATACGGTCGGTACTTCCACTTTGATGATTTCAGCACCGCTGATTTCATCTGGCATTTTTTTTACTGCTTCATAGGCTGGATTCACTTTGTCCCCACCAAATGGATCAAAACCTGTTACTAGTACTTTCATCTGTTGTTCCTCCGTCCGATTGATTTAACATATGGTTATCTTTTATCATACCATTTTCCTTGAACAGCGTAAATAAAGGAAACAATAGTTTAAATAACATAACAGATCAAACTTAATATATTCTTATAAAAAATAGTGTTCCACTACAATGTTAGAAGAGGTTGCGACAATTATTCTGTCACAACCCTTCTCTTCTATTATTTAAATAGAATCATATAAGCAATTTGGAAAACTAGCATAAATAACGCAATAAACAACTGGTTTTTGATCACTCCGTATTTGTCTTTCATCTCCAGCATCGCTACAGGCACGATATTGAAGTTAGCAGCCATCGGTGTCAGCAGGGTCCCACAAAAACCGCAAGTCAATGCAACCATTCCTATTAACGCTGGATTCGCTCCATGACTAAATACGAATGGTGCACCGATCCCAACCGTCATCACGGTGATGGCTGCAAATGCATTCCCCATGATTACCGTAAATATCACCATGCCAAGAGCGTAAATGATGATGCCGATGTTCACATTTCCTTCTGGAACGATCGTACCTACTGCATTGGAAATCACTGTCCCAACTCCAGCGCTTGTAAATACCGCACCTAGAGAAGCTAAAAGCATTGGCAACATGCTTAACGGCCCTACTGTGCCCAGCATATCTGCTGCATCATCTAAAAATGTACTTGGTCGATTATCTCGAGAAAAGAACATCAAGATTAGCATGGCTGCAAAAACACCGACGCCCACGCCGACTAAAGCACCTAAATTGGTAAATAGAGCAAACAAGATCGCAAAGATACCGATACTCAAAGCTGGAATAAAGATTTTCATTCCTAGTTTGTCTGACATTTTTTCCATATATTCTTTTGATGGAAGCCGGCTTTCTCCTTTGCTGACTTTCTTAGCAATTGCTGGTATGGTCATCGCAAAGATCAAGCCACCGTTCACGATTGCCGGAAGCCATCTTCCTCC
The DNA here is from genome assembly GCF_038008005.1 of Enterococcus sp. FSL R5-0957. Taxonomy (NCBI): domain Bacteria; kingdom Bacillati; phylum Bacillota; class Bacilli; order Lactobacillales; family Enterococcaceae; genus Enterococcus; species Enterococcus sp. FSL R5-0957. The sequence continues at coordinate 655,784 of NZ_JBBOYG010000001.1, read as the reverse complement.
TGCAATAACTACCCCTAAAACCGTCCAGAAAAAGGCTGAGCCGTAACGATGAGGATTGGTTTTATCTGTTAAGTTTCTTACTCCAGTGTAAATCAACACAAGTCCCATCACGATATAAAGGATCTCCAATAATTTATCACCTAACAAAATATCAGGATTTGTAAAAAAGTCCATCTTATTGCCCCTTTCCTGGATAATATTTCTTCGCTAATTTCTTTTCTTTAAGATAGAAGTAGACACTTGCCACAACTAAAGCCGTGATAGCCACTGGAACTTCCACTAAAGCAAGCTGTCCCAATGTTACGTCATATCCTAGATCTTTCAGTGTTGATTGGACTAGCAACGCCCCTGCTCCTCCGATGAATAGTACTTGGCCAAAGAACCAGCAGACATTTTCCATAGCCGAAGCCATACCTTTTAGTTCTTCTTCATGCTTAGGATGGACTTCTAATCCTTTTGATTCGATGGTCCCCAATGCCATCGGTAAAATGATTGGACGAACAAATCCAGCAACTCCACCAAAACTCACGTTAAAAGCCGCAAAGATCATTCGAAAGATCCCATAAATATCTACAATCATACCAGCAGATACTTTCTTGAATCGCTTGATCAAGGAAGCCGCTGATTCTTTCAGACCATTTCTTTCAAGCGTTCCTGTTGCCAACATAATGATGATAAAAATCGCCATCCCGCGATTGTTTACAAAACTTGTACCTAAAAGTTCTAACATTCCTTGAATGCCAAGACCGCCAGTCAAAGCTGTAACAACTAAAGCAACCATTACGATCAATATCGAGTCTAATTTAAATGCAAACCCGAGAATAACAATCAAGACGCCTAAAAGGCTAAGATAATTTTCCATATATTTTCCTCCATAAAATGACAATATTTTTTTAATTTCTTAATTGTCAAATTAAGTTAGACAAATCATCAATACTTACGTAACTCAAAAATACTTCCAAAGGTGTTCGATAATTCAGTGATTTTCTAGGAATATTATTTCGTTTCGATGCGACAGATTGAATAAAAGATTCATCTACTGAATTGAAATCCATAGATTTCAATAAACCATCTCTACGTAACAATCCGTTAGAATTCTCGTTTAGGCCTCTTTGAGACGGCGTTCCTGGATCAGCGAAATAAATGGCAATATCATTGGCATTACTGATCTGTTTCCAATTTGAAAATTCCTTTCCACAATCAAAAGTGATGGATTTGAATAGATTTTTCGGTACAGATTCAAACCAATGATTTAATTTGTTTTCAATATCAATCGCTTGTCTACCACACGGTTTCAATGTGATGATAACTTTTGATAATCGCTCAACTAAGGTAATTACAGCACTTTTATGTTTCAAACCTACGATAGTGTCACCTTCAAGGTGACCAAACTCATTTGAGAATTGGCTATAATCTTTTTCACGTTCATGAATAGAGCGACGGAAAGCTTGTTTTCCACGTCTTTCTTGATGTCCATTTGGTTTACGCTTGCCTTTCATCGGTAAGTCAGAAGGATTAAATAGCCCCTTTTTGAACATACGATAAATGGTACGAGCAGAACAACGAATAGGAAACGCTGCACGACCAACAATCACATCGGGTGTCCATCCTTGAACAACCTTTCTTTGAATATATTCTGATTGTTCCTCAGGTAAAACAAGCGGGCGTCTACCACAGTTTGATTTGTTTTTCTTATACTGTTGATAGTACTCTAAGGCTGATTTTCCTTGCTTGAAGAACAGGTATACTTTATGGATCGTTTGTCTTGAACGATTCAAGCAATGCGCAGTTTTCGCAACAGATTGATTTATTTTGAAATAAGACTCTATCATTACAAGTTCATCCGTTGTAAGATGGGTATAGGTCATTTGTACTCACTCCTTATAATTCTTTGGACGGAACTATTTTGAGTGTAGCACAAATGACTTTTTTAGTTGTCTAGCTTAATTTTACAATCGGCGATTATAAAGCAAAACACATAAAAAATATAGTTGTTTTCTCACGAAATAGACACTATTTTTAAATATTTTTCGTTATTTTTTTATCACAAAAATTATCTTACTTATTGTAAGGTAAAGCTTTTTTTAATTTATTGCCCGCTAATATATAGAAATAAGGTCTAGTTACTGTTTTTTTTAAATGATTAATAAATAACAACTCCTTTCTGTGAAATTGCAAAGCATTCATCTTCTTTTCTGCTAACGATATATTCGTCAATGCTTGGTACACTTTACTAAAAAGTATGAGATTGCCGATATCTGGATAGGTGTGCTATACTACAGAAAAAGATATACGATCTGCCACCGGGTAGTAAAAAAGAGGATGATCATTCCATTAGGTCTTTGAAGGGATGATTCTCCTCTTTTTGTGTATTTTTTATATTGAAGGAGGAACGTATGTATGGCATGGATGGAATTAATCATAGCAGGAATTTTGGAAGTATTCTGGTCAACGATGATGAAATGGAGTGATGGTTTTTCTAAAATCAATTATTCTTTTTACACAGTGATTGGAATGATTGCTAGTTTTTACTTTTTATCAAAGGCAATCAAAAGTTTGCCGATGAGTCTCTCTTATACTATCTGGACAGGGATTGGCGCAGTTGGTTCGGTCATAATTGGTGTGGTCTTGTTTCATGATAAGCTGAATCTTTCCACTTGGTTCTTTGTGGGGATGCTACTCATCAGTATCATTGGCATCAAGATTACTAGCGGCCACTAGACACTTGGAATAAGTACTGATCAGAAAAAATAAGCCTTTTTATTTAATATTCAATTTTTTTATGAAAAAATAAGAAATAAGTCCAATGACCTAGCGACTTCTCCACACATCAGGTGTATGCTTGTACTATCTATAGAAAAGGAGTGAATATTTTTGAAAAGTCTTTCGGTCCAAGAATTATCCAAGAACTTTGGTCACAAACAAGCCCTCAGCGATGTCAGTTTTAACTTATCTCCTGGCAAAATCGTTGGATTAGTAGGTCCTAATGGCGCTGGAAAAACAACGATCATGAAAGCTATTTTAGGACTGATCCATTACTCAGATGGAACAATCCGTATTGGTGAAAATGAGATTTCTCCCTCTAGTCATAAAGGGTTGGAACAAGTAGGAGCATTGATCGAATATCCGGGTATCTACCCATTCTTAACAGGCTATGATCATCTGAAGTTATTCTCTGAAACAAACGATGTATCTGCTATCGATACTATCGTGAATCAGCTCAAGATGGAAAAGTACATTCACAAAAAAGCGAAATCTTACTCGTTGGGAATGAAACAAAAGCTAGGGATTGCTCTTGCCTTACTGAACCATCCTTCTATCGTTATTTTAGATGAACCGATGAACGGGTTGGATCCACAAGCAACAAGAGATGTGCGAAAAATCATTACCGACTTGGCTACTCAAGGCACCTCTTTCTTGATCTCCAGTCACTTACTCAGTGAGCTTGAAAAAATGGTGGATGAGCTGATCCTGATCAATCAAGGAAAGATCATCAAGCAATGTACAATGGCTGAATTGAACCAAGCAGCGCAAGATTTCATCATTATCTCTACAACGAATGATCTAGCTGCTCGAACGATCTTGACAGAAGCTGGATATACTTTGGAAGATTCTGATAAAATCAAGCTTTTAAAAGAAAACGAAGAATTATTAGGAACCGTGATCCAGTTATTGTCTGCACAAAATATCCATGTGACAGACGTCCAGCATCTGACGAATGATTTGGAATCTTCTCTATTGGAAATTCTGGATTCAGTAAAGGGGGAAGAAGAAAAATGACATTGCTTGTAAAACAAGAATTATTTAAATTGATCAAGAAAAAGTCAACTGCTGTTTTATCTGTTCTATTAGTTGTTTTGCTCATAGGAACAGCACTTCTAGCCAAAAAATACACGACGATCATTGATCCAGTTGAAATGACTGCTCAGCTTTTTAGTGCCACATCTTGGATTGTCTTTATCATGATTGCAGCTGCAAGCACGATCATTTCGATGGAAGCACAATATGGTACATTGAAAAATCTCCTTTATCGAAAGTATTCTCGAGGAGAAATATTAGTAAGCAAATGGATCACATTAGTTATTTATTCTGTTTATTTATACCTTTTAGCTATTATTGTCACTGTGTTGATGAAACTGATTCTTTTCCCTTCGATTTCCTTCACGGAGAAGGTTTCTACTGGTCAAACACTGATCCAAAGCTTGTTCACTTATACTTTGGGTAGTTATATCGGTTTATGGCTGATTTTAAGTTTAGTGTTGATGATTGCTTGCTTTATCAATAGTTCCGGTGCATCCATCTCAGCAGGAATCGTCTTTTATTTTGCTTCGTCAATCATATCTGGTATCCTTATCGCACTCATCCAAAAATGGGAGTGGATCAAATGGAATCCGATCAGTATGTTGAATCTGCAAAACCAAATTGGAAACGAAGAGATCATGAAGCAATTGACTCATCTTTCTACTAATCAAATGCTGTTCGGTAATTTAGCTTACATCGTTTTGTTCTTAGCATTAGGATATCTCGTATTTAAGCGAAAAAATGTATGATGACTCATCAAAAAAGAGGTTGTGAAAGAGCCGTTCAGCCTTATTGCCGATTGGCTGTCTCTTAAACACCGTTTATTCTGAAAAAGGAGCTGTGACAACATTTTTGTCACAGCTCCTTTCCTAGTATGTTTTTGAATAAACGACAGGCTCACAACCTCTCTTTATACTTCTTTTATACTTCTATACGTGAAGCATCCCAGTGGCAAATAAAACCATTGCAATCACTCCGACCATCGTCACACCTATAAGTAAAATCTTATCTAAGTGGATATGTTGTACAGGCTCGTTTTGCTCCTTACGTGCTTTGAGATAAAAATAAATGCCTGGCAAGAAAAGAACAAGAACAAGCATTACTTCATTAAAGGCTACGACTAGCATAGCCCATACTTGAAAGGCACTTGCTAAAAGCCCTACTAAAAATTGGACCCATTCTTTCCGCTGATAAGAAAGTTTCATTTGGTACAATCCTAAGAAAAGCCACGTGAAGAAAATAGCTGCTGTACCAAGTGTGTAAGCAAAGTTATAAGCACTGTCAGTGAATAATAATGAAAGTAAAAAGACATTCGTACATAACGTCGTCAATACGATAGCATAAGTTGGTGCCCCATTTTTGTTGAGTTTTCCCCATGCTTTAGGCAAAAGTCCGTCTTCAGCCATGTTTCCCATTGTTTCAATCGGTAAGATCGTCCATGAGAGCCAAACACCAACTAAAGAAATGATCAAACCGCCGTTGATCACGACTGCTCCCCATTTACCAACCATCATTTCAAACACATAGCCCATAGCAGGCTGCGCCTTGATCGTTTGCAGCTGATTCATCGTCATTGTCCCATATGGAAGCATGGAAACCAAGACGTAAATAATAATCAAGCCGAATATCCCTAGAATCGTTGCTTTCCCAACATCTGATTGTTTTTTTGCTCGTGAACCTACGACAGAGGCTCCTTCAATACCAACAAATACCCAAAGCATCACCATGATGCAACTCAATACTTGACTGGAAAACGGGATCGGCTGTCCATTCGCATTCAATATAATGTCGCTAGAAAAGTTATCAATGAATTGTTGGATCGAAAACGTGCTGATAGCTACTACAATAAATAAAAATAATGGCACTAATTTACAGAATGTGACGATAGCATTGACGAAACTAGCATTTTCGACTCCCCGATTCACTAGCCATGCATATCCCCATAAAAAGACTGTACTCATCACGATCGATGCCAGATTTTGCCCACCTTCAAATACTGGGAAGAAATATCCTAATGCGCTCATCAACAATGTTGCAAAAGCTACGTTGCCTAACCAGCATGTGAGCCAGTAACCCCAACCGCTGATAAAACCAGCGAAACGGCCAAAACCTTCTTCTGCGTAACTAAAGATCCCGCCTTTTAAATCTGGACGTTTTTTATTGATATTATTGATCGATAAGGAGAGCATCAACATTGCTGTTCCTACGAGTACCCAACTGAAAATAGCTGGGCCGCCAGCCGATCCGGAGATGTCCGTCATAATACCAAATACGCCACCTCCAATCGCTGAACCAATTACTAAGGCAGCAAGTGGAATTAAACCAATTCCTTTTTTCTGTTGCTCTGTATCCATGTAAGCATCCTCCAAAATAAAACCGCTTTTATCAAAAAGTATAACAAACCTTTTTTATTTTTACTTAATTAACGCGAATTGTAAAATTAAGTTAGAAAAATAAAAAGGCATTTATGGTACACTCAAATTGTATTTCCGACGAAAGAAAACAAAGGAGTGTAACCATAAATGACCTACAAACATCTTACCATAGACGAACTGACAATGATAGAATCATATTATCTTCAACATAATAAGCCGGTTGAAATCGCTAACCGAATGGGACGTGCTATACAAACTATTTATAGTGTAGTCAATAAGTTCAACCAAGGCAAGACTGCTCTTGATTATTGGCACCAGTATAAAGAAAATAAGAAAAAATGTGGGAGAAAAGTCATTCAATTACCTGCTCATGAAGTAGATTACATTAAAGAGAAAGTCACTCTTGGTTGGACGCCTGACGTCATTATCGGGCGAAAAGAAAGGCCTGTTTCATGCGGTATGAGAACACTTTATCGTTTATTTTCTAAAGGAATATTTGATATTGACACACTACCGATGAAAGGTAAAAGAAAACCCAATGGCCATCAGGAAAAACGGGGAAAACAACAGTATCAGCGCTCAATCCATGATCGACCTGATAATTATCCTGATTTCAATTCTGAGTTTGGTCACCTTGAAGGTGATACGATCGTTGGCATTCATCATAAAAGTGCCGTCATTACTTTAGTTGAAAGATTATCTAAAGTCATTATCACGATTAAACCCAACGGCCGTAAGGCATTAGATATTGAAACTGCCCTTAATCAATGGTTTTCTCGCTTCCCTAAAAACTTCTTTAAATCTATTACGTTTGACTGTGGAAAAGAATTTTCTAACTGGAAAGCCATTAGTAACCAACATGATATTGATATATATTTTGCGGACCCTGGAACACCTTCTCAACGCCCATTAAACGAGAATTCTAACGGGATTCTGCGTCGTAATGGACTGCCGAAATCAATGGATTTTAGAGAAGTGAATCAGACATTTATTTCCAGTGTCAGCAATCAACGTAATCATATTCCAAGAAAATCATTGAATTACAGAACACCAATCGAAATATTTTTGAGCTATGTACAAGAAGCATTTTATTCTAGCTTAATTTGACAAATCATATAATAAAAACTTTAATAGAAATATAATTCTACCGGCTTTTTTCTCATTATACAAGCAAAGCGCCTAGTCCCTTTCCAAATTACACCACCAAAAAACTTAAAAAAGATGCTATACTAAAAGGAAAGAATTGGGGGATGATCCATGAACATTTTATATATATCGATTTCAGGAAATACGCGTGCCTTTGCCAAACATCTAGCAGAATATGCTGAAAAAATGCATGCAGAAGATCCTGTCAATCCTGAAGTTACTTTAAAAGAAATCCATGAAAATAGTGATTTTACGAAAGAAACAGAACCATTTTTTACTTTCGTTCCTACTTATTTAGACGGCGGAAATGGTTTAGATAACGGTGATACAGAAATCTTGACCGAAACGATGCGTGAATATCTGGAACATGAACACAATCATAAACTTTGTCTTGGTGTAGTCGGTAGCGGGAATAAAAACTTCAATAATCAGTATTGTCTAACAGCCAAACAATATGCACAAACATTTGGCTTTCCTTTCTTGGCAGATTATGAATTACGGGGAACACCATCTGATGTGACACGAATTTATCAGATTTTAGCAGAAAACAATAAATAATAAAAAAGAAGAAGCTGAAAAATAGATTTCAGCTTCTTCTTTCGTTTCTATTGTTTCTATCATATTAAGCTTTGACATCCATCACATGTGCTTTTGCTTTTGCTTTACCTGTTTTTTCCAAGACAAAGTTTTTTACACGATCCATATTGGTTACCAAGACGATCATGGATGTTTCTTTGCCTGCTGCTTTGATCGCTTCTAAGTCAGCTTCTGCTACAAGCGTATCAGGTGTCACTTGCTGCCCTTCTGTTACTTTCACATCAAATGGCGTACCGCCTAAGTCAACTGTGTTGATTCCCATATGAAGCAAGATTTCTAAACCATTTGGCGTTGTGATCCCAATAGCGTGTTTCGTTGGGAAGACAGAACTGACTACCCCAGTAACTGGAGAATAGATATGTCCGTTTTCTGGTTCTACAAAGTAGCCTTCACCCATCATCTTTTGTGCAAAAACTGGATCACTTGCTTTATCTAAAGAAACAACTGTTCCGTCAGCAACTGATGAGAGGATAGTCACACTTTCAGCTGAAGTTTGAGGTACTGCTTTTTCAGGCACTTCATTTACTGTGGCTGTTTCAGTCGCTAATTCTTCTTTTTCTAAACGGTCTTTAGGAATACCGAAGAAGAATGTAGCAACGAAGCCACCAGCATAAGCTGCCAATAATCCAAGGATGTAGCCTAACCATTTACCGTCAGAGATCAATGGGATCAAAGCGGCTCCTGAAGGTCCAATAGCGATAGCCCCGACATTTCCGATCATTCCGATCACTGCCCCGCCGATACCTCCACCGATACAAGCAGTAATAAATGGGCGTCCTAGAGGTAATGTTACTCCGTAAATCAATGGTTCGCCGATTCCTAGGATCCCGACTGGTAAAGCTCCTTTGATCATTTCTGTTAATTCTTTATCTTTTTTGCAGCGAATCCATAATGCCAATGCTGCACCCACTTGTCCTGCACCAGCCATCGCAAGAATTGGAAGCAATAGCGTACGACCAGTTTCATCAATCATTTGCACATGGATTGGAGTCAAAATTTGATGCAGTCCGAACATAACCATCGGCAAGAATAATGTGCCTAGAACGAAGCCGGCAAATGCTCCACCAACGCCAAGTACCCAGTTGATCCCACCGACCATGCCATCAGAAATGAAACCTGCTAAAGGCATGATGAAGAAAATTTCAATCAGACCGATGGCAATCAATGAAAGAGTTGGTGTAACGATGATATCTACCGCATCAGGTACTACTTTATGCAGTTTTTTCTCAACGATTGACAATAGCCAAACAGCAAAGATGACACCTAAGATCCCACCTTGTCCAGCTGCAAGAGCTTCACCAGTAAATAAGTTTTTCAGTGGTGCTTCCGGATTCATCCCTGTCAGCATCACAACGGCCCCGATAACTCCACCAAGAGTTGGTGTTGCACCAAAAACTTGTGCAGCATTGATACCTGTATAGATAACTAGGTAGCTAAACATCCCGTTTTTCAAGATGTTCATCACATCGATATATTGTTGCCATGTTGCTGCATCAAGTGTTCCGGCTGTGACTAAGTTTGCTAAAACTGCGGCAATCCCTGCCACGATCCCAGTACCGACAAATGCAGGAATCATTGGCACAAAGATATTAGAAATGTCTTTTAATACCGATTTGATTTTAGATGGTTTTTGTTTCGATTTTTGTGCCGCTTTCATTTCTTGTGCCCGTTCGTTTACACGGTCTTTTCCAGACGCTGATGAATTTGCTGTAGCTGCACTTACAGAAGGAAGTTTTTCTCCTAATTTCACGCCTGCCAAATCAACCATTTGCTGTGCTACTTTGTTCACTTTCCCAGGTCCGATGATGACTTGAAGCTGTTCATCTTCTACTACACCAAGCACTCCTGGAATCGCTTTTAATTCAGAGACATTTACAAGATCATCATTGATGATCTTCATACGCACACGAGTCATGCAGTGGACAATGCTTTCTACATTGCCCATACCGCCTGCCCCTTTATAAATTTGTTTTGCCAGTTCTTCCAAAGTCAGTTCGTTTTTTGCCATGGTCTTTTCCCCCTCATAAGGTCCCTTTTACAAATCCGTTTGCTTCAGCTAATTTTGCTTGAGCTTCCTCTTTATCACTATTTGTCAAAATCATGACGATAGCCAGCTTAACATTTTGATCTGCTTCTTCAAAGTACTTTTCAGCTGTTTCGTAATCAGCTTCTGTCGCTTGCATGATGATTCGTTTTGAGCGTTCGATTAGTTTTTCATTTGTTGGTTTGACATCGACCATCAAGTTATTGAATACTTTACCTATACCAATCATACTGATAGTAGAAATCATATTCAAGATCAGTTTTTGTGCTGTTCCTGACTTCAATCGAGTAGAGCCTGTCAAAAATTCTGGACCTGCATCGACTTCGATTGGGAAATCCGCGTGTTTACTGATTTCGGCTTGTTTATTGCAAGAAATCGTTCCTGTGACAGCACCGATCGATTTTGCGTAATCTAATCCACCGATCACATATGGTGTACGACCGCTAGCTGCGATACCAATAACTATATCATTTTTTGTCAAATTCAGCTTGATTAGATCTTCTTGCCCTAGCTCATAAGAATCCTCGGCACCTTCGACAGCTACAGTCATTGCTTCTTCTCCACCAGCAATTAGACCTATGACCATTTCCGGTTCTACACCGAATGTCGGTACGCATTCAGCAGCATCTAACACACCTAGTCTTCCACTTGTTCCGGCTCCCATATAAATCAGACGTCCACCTTTTTTAAAGGATTCAATCGTGTTAGCAATCACTGGTTCGATACTTGTCAGTTCTTTTTCAACCGCAGCGGCCACTTTCTGATCTTCTTTGTTCATTAGTTGAACGGCTTGAGAAATACTCATCTCATCTAATCCAAAAGTTTCTTGGTTTCTGCGTTCCGTTGTTAGGTTCTCTAAATTGATTTTGCTCATTTTTATCTTCCTTCTTTTCTTATAAATTGATAGTTCATACCAGCTTTGATTTGGTTGATCAATGGTAGCTCTTCTTTGATAACTTTGGCTACTACATTCACTTTTTCATCCGCTGGCAAATCATATTTAGTTAATTGGATCTCACCCATATAGCGCAAATACTTTTCGTTATCTAAAGTAATAGACCCTTTCATACGCGTAGCTGTATTTCTTGCTGGGATAGACGGAATCTCTCGAAAACGTGCATCTGCGCTTCGTATGACATCTCTTGCATCGTCTTGCCGATTCGTATGCTTCCCTAATATATATTCGTAAAATTCTTCATCTACAGGTTCCGTATGGAGCAAGACTGTCTGTTCTTTTTGGAAAGAAGCAAATTGCTCCTGAACGTTTTCTGACAGACCTGCATCTCCGATGTAAACAATATCCGTGTTACTTGCTAATAGATCTAGAGCGCCTGCAAGAGGATGGACCCCGCGATGTTCTTCCAAAGTCGGCAATCCTTGATATAGTGGGCCTCTCAACTCTGTGTCTCCTGGTACAAAACCTTGGACAAGGAGACCTTGAATTTTGAGCCATTGATTTTTTTTCTGATACCATTCTTTGTCCAGCCCTGTTTCGGGACGTGGATAATAATTATGCCAAGCTTCAATCTGTGAGAAATCAGCTTCTGCTTCTTTCAATTCATCGATATCTTTAGGCGTGATCGTGCTAGCATTCAAACTGATTTTCAATTGATGTGACCAGTCGGCAATCTGCTGATTGGAAATATGATAATCCATTCTTAAACCTGTTACACCAATTGCTTTCAAAGGCGTTAGATCTTCTAATGAAAAACCCGCTCGTTCCAATGCCTCTCCTGAAATATCGACCATCAATTCTAGTTTATTCTTTTTCGCTTCGCTTCCTAGTTCGATCAATCGCTTTTGATATGCCGAAACATCATCTTCTGGTATATGCATGGAAGTGAAAATACCGACAAAGCCATTGGATGCCATTTGGCGGATATACTGTTTCTTCTCTTCTGACAAAGAATCGTTCATAAATATTGAAAAGCCAAACATATTATCCCTCTTTTTCTGTATCCGTCTTCATTTCTATGACTAGAGTATATATCTAAAGAAACAAAATTTCAATACTTTTATTAAAATAATTAAATTTCATTTCTGAAAGTTGAGTTTATATTACCAAAAGAATTGTCATAACCTAAAAAAAGGCACTGCTAAGCAAAAGCAGTGCCTTGAAATATTTTATTTAAATAACACAAAAACATAATTACTCATAAGAAACCAATTCTGTATTATCTACCATGAATGTAAAGAACCCCTCATTAGGCATCGGATGAAAATAAGCATTGATCACTCTTATCAAGGCATTATGGCAAACTAACAGATAGACATTTTCTTCGTCTTCGATGCATTCTTTCAATAAAGGAACGATCCGTGCATACACATCTAAGACTGACTCCCCATTTGGGAATCGTACAGCGAACGCTAAACGTGCTTTTTGAAAGTTCTCATCTTTGCTTGGCAGTCCATCATAATCCCCAAAATCCATTTCTACCAATCGTTCATCAACCGTCAGCGGCAAGCTGAGACGATCAGCAACTGCTTGTGCTGTATCTCTTGCTCGTTGAAGAGGGGAATGGATGATTTTCGTGATTGGAACAGGCAAATCTACTACCTTTTCTGCTAGTTTCTGTGCCTGCATCTGTCCTTTTTCAGTCAGCGGCACATCTGCCCGTCCGCAAACTAATCCTTGTGCGTTCCAAGTTGTTTCTCCGTGTCTCGTTACATAAAGCATGTGATTCTCTCCTTCGTTGGCAAAGTTCCCCTTAACCATACCTTGTTGTTCTTGAGATTACAAGGGTTAGATTTTCTCAAGAGAAATAATCTCAGTAGATACTTTATCCAGGAAGGTTTGATCATGTTCCACTAGTAATATGGCAGGTTTCACGTTCAAGATCAGTTGTTCTAATTGTTCTTGATTGAAGACATCCAAATAATTCAATGGTTCATCCCATATATATATATATATAGTTCAGCTGGCTGTGATAAAGATTTAGCCAATTCCACTTTTTTCCGTTGGCCCATACTCATCTGCTCGATCTTGTTATGAAAAACATCTCTTTCCATCCCAAGCTTTCGGAGGTTGTTCAAAAATGCTTGGTAGTCTACTTGGTTTTTCTCTGCAAATTCCGCCAACGTTCCTCGATTGTCTTCATAATTTTGGCGTACATAACTAATGCTCAGATGTTTTGGCTGGGATTTTTCTCCTATAACCTTGCCGTTGAATGCCCCCAGAAGATAATGGATAATGGATGACTTTCCTGCACCGTTAGGACCTGAAATCGCCACCCGCTGATGAGGCTCGATTGTAAAATGAATTGGCTCGAATAACAGATTTTCATACCCTAATTGAAGATCTTCTACGCTTAAAAGTCGCTTATGGTGAGACGCTTGGCTATTCATCGTCAAAGAATCGATATATTCGATATCTTTTAATAGTTTTTCTTTCTCGCTGATCTGGGTCTCCATCCGATTCACGATTGCTTTGGATCGTTTCATCGTCCGTGCAGCATCAGCACCCACTGCTCCTTTATTCACTCGTCTAGATTCAGTATCGATGAATCCGACTTGTTTCTTTGTTTTATCTCCTTCTCGGGAACGAGACCATTCGGCTTTTTCAGCTGCTGTTTTCTTTAGCCTACTGACTTCTTTTTTCAATTTTTCATTTTGAGCCATTTCAAATTCATCACGAAGTTTTTTCTGTTCTTCATAGATAGAGAAATTCCCTTGATAAAGTTCCAGTTGACTTTTTTCGATTGCTAAAACATGGTCCACTACTTCATCGATAAATCCCCGGTCATGGCTGACCACGATGAAGCCTTGTTTTTTCTTTTTCAAATAAGCCGCTACTTGTTTTCTACCAGAGATATCCAAATGATTCGTTGGTTCATCGATTAACGGGAAATGAGTGTCATCCACAAATAAAAGTGCCAGTAGGACTTTTGTCTTCTCGCCCCCGATAGTGTGCTGAATTCTCTCCATAAGATTTCAGGATCTGTTTGCATCAATTGGAGCTCTCTTTCGATTTCCCATATCTCAAAATCCGTAATATCATTTAACACGTAATAGGTTAAACGTTCTTTATCTTTTGTCTGTTGCGGGAAATAGACAAATTCTTGCTGATGGATTACTTGCCCTTGATAAGGTAGTTTGTTTTGTAGAATATTCAGTAAAGTTGTCTTTCCTCGACCGTTTCGTCCGATAAGTCCTAGTTACCATTGTGTGTCAAAATTTAGATTTGCTTGTTCAAATAATAATGTGCCTTGGCTGTCGTAGCCGAATGTCAGATTTTTTATTTCGATTTTAGACATTTTCCATCACCTCGTAAAAAAAGACCAGTCCTATTTTCAGAACTGGCTAAAGAGGATGCAAGGGTTGGATACACACAAAAAGACCCATACATCGAAAAAACCAAGCCAATCCCGAAAATCTGCACACTGCTTCCTTGTCTCCACAAGGTACAGTCTGAATGCAGCTTTCATCAATCGACTTAATTTTTCAATGCACGGATCCCTCACTTTGTCCTATATTTGAAATTACGATAGCATAAAGAAAATGATTTTGTCAACTACTTCGGGAGGATGGTGAAAAATCTGCTAAGTGTCTGTCCTAAGATTTTTGTTTTTTCTAATGTTTGCCTGTGTTCCATTGCTTCTTCTAAACCTATTGGACCCAAATGAATACTTAAGACAATTGGGAGAAAATCAGAAAGTCCTTCTAGCTCTTGGTCTCTACTTCCGCAAATAGCGATTATTGGTTTTCGATATTTTTTTGCAAGCACTGCTACACCGTATGGAACTTTTCCGTGGATCGTTTGCTGATCGATCCGCCCTTCTCCTGTAATGATGACATCTGCTTGTTCGATCTTTTTTTCCAATCCAGTGATTTGGCTGACTAAATCGAAACCAGAAACCATCTTCGCTCCCAACAAAAAAAGGGCTCCACCAATACCGCCTGCTGCTCCACTTCCTGGAATATCATCTAAATCCACCTCCCAGAAATCTTTTATTTGCTGAGCAATCTTTCCTGCTTGTTTATCTAAGAAAGCTAGCGTCGTATCTATTCCTCCTTTTTGTCTTCCAAATTGCCAAGCAGCTCCTTGTTGACCTGTATATGGATTGGTAACATCTGCAGCGATAATCAATTTTACTTTAGAAACAAGAACGTTTCTTCGATCAAAATGAAGTTTTTTAGTAGATAATAAAGGATTTCCTTCTGTGTACCCTTCTAAAGAAGCACCCAAGGATTGGAGTAATCCTAGACCACCATCGCTACACCCGCTTCCTCCTAAAGTGACAATAATTTGTTCTACTTCTTGAAGCAGTGCATCTTTGATAAGTTCTCCTAAGGCATAACTGGAAGCAAGTCGGATAGTTTGATCCGTTGGTTTATCAAGTAGATCTAACCCCAATGCTTGTGCAGATTCGATGACTGCGGTATTTTTTCCTTGCCAAGTTGTCAATAAATAGCTGATTTTTCGCTGACGGAATAAGAGATCCATCCCATCAATGGTACGCCATGTTCCCCTGAGCGCGTAATAGATTGCTTCTGCAGTATTTTCTCCGCCATCTGCAATCGGCACATTGATTTTTCTTCCTTTACGATCTTCCCAGCCATTTAGAACTGCCTGATTTAGTTCAAATGAAGAAGCACTTCCTTTAAATGAATCAATTGCCGCCAAAATATCCATCTGTATCCCTCACTTTCTTCTTAAGTAAGACACTTTTTTTCATTTTTTTCAAACAAAACAATGCTATTTTCTTCCATTTTTCTATATACTAAAAGGGAACTCATTGAATAAAGGAGAGAAAAAACATGAAAATCGCAATAGCTGGGGCCGGAGCAATGGGCAGCCGAATCGGATTGATGCTACATCAAAGCGGAAATGAGGTCCTCTTGATCGATCGTTGGCCTGCTCACATTGAAGCCATTCGTACAAATGGGTTGATTGCTGACTTTAACGGTAAAGAAGTGGTCGCAAAACTGCCAATCTATTCACCAGAAGAAATCATCGAAAGCAACGAACACGTGGACTTGATCGTAGCATTAACAAAAGCCAATCAATTAGATGATATGTTTTGTTCGATCCAATCCATTATTACTGACAATACTTATGTTTTGTGTTTACTAAATGGATTAGGTCATGAAGATGTACTGGAAAAATATGTGCCAAAGAAAAATATCTTATTTGGGATCACGATGTGGACAGCTGGTCTAGCTGGTCCCGGAAAAGTCACATTGTTAGGTGATGGAGAAATCGAACTAGAGAACTTGGAACCAGAAGGCGAAGCATTTACAAAAAAAGTTGTAGAAGTCTTTCAAGAAGCAAATTTAAATCCGATCTATAGCCATAACGTTCGTTATTCCATTTGGCGAAAAGCTTGTGTAAATGGAACATTGAATGGTTTATGCACGATTTTGGATTGTAATATTGCTGAACTAGGCGCGCAAAAAGCGGCAGAGAGCATGGTTCGAACAATCGTATCTGAATTTGCTTCTATCGCAGCAAAAGAAGGAATCATACTAGATCAAGAAGAAGTGTACCAACATATTGCTTCTACTTATGATCCTGACAACATCGGGTTGCATTACCCATCTATGTACCAAGACCTGATCAAAAACCATCGTTTGACTGAAATCGACTACATCAATGGTGCCATTTGGCGAAAAGGACAAAAATATGATATTGCTACACCATATTGTGCCTTTTTGACCCAATTAGTCCATGCAAAAGAAGGAATCCTTGGCGCAGAATAAAAGGCTCTCTGATGAGAATCAGCTGGATCAGCAGCTGGTTCTCTTTTTTTAAGCCCAATGAAAGATCAAAAAGAAAACACAACTCTCATGATGCCATAAGAATTGTGCTTGTTTGTTTCAGTACATAATCTCTTCAAAATATAGGTTTTTTATTTATTTTCAACAGAGGAGAGGTCATATTCGTATTGCTCATAAATAGTGGAATCGTTAGTGATAAATCGTTTTGCCCAATTTTCTGCATCATAAAATTCCAATAGCTCTGATGGGATTGGCTTAAAAGGTGTATGCAGAAATTCCGGTAATTCATCTAAATCACGTTCTCGAAGCAAAAAAATATTTTCAGGACGATAAAAATGATAATGAGCAATCGCTTGATTATCCGTCACTAGTTTCTTTTGAAAATACATAGATTCAAATGTCCGCAAAGTCACTCCTTGCTGACCCTCCCGCAACAGTTCCAGAATCCCGCGCGATTCCCCTGTTTTTTTCAGGTACTCTTCATAAGTAAGATATCCAGGTTGTTCATTCCCTCGATGTGGAAGAATGAAATAGTTGGTCGTAACATCTCTTTTTATAAATTCCTGCTTATAGCTTTCTGCTCGTTCTTTTCTCCCATTATTCGTTGCACCAAAAAATAGATCCGTCTTTGGTTCGCTAGAAGAAAAATCCATATGTTTCGAATAAAATGAACTATTATGTTTCAGCCCAAGTTCTTTTGCTTCCAAAAAATCAAAATGATAAATCTCATCGATTGCCGGTTCATCTTGTGCCTGCTTCAGCATCGCCTCGTGTTCTGCTTTGAAGTGATTCCAAAAAAATAACACAATTTTTGCATTGGTAAATGGGCGCACGCGTCGAGCCATCTCCATATCAAATCCATAATCTAAAAAAACGATCAGCTGATAATTTGCCAACTGTTGTCTAGCTGATTTAATGAATTCCGACTGTAGTAAATCTTTTCCGGACCAAACATCTAAAGAGCGGATGGAAGGCAAAAAATAAAGTGATTTATTTTTTGCAACTAGCAGTACGTCATTTTTGTTCATCTTTTCCGCCTCACTTTCTCTGTCACTTTTTCCTATGATAGCCTGTTTAAATAGTAAAAAGCCAGTAAAACGCTTCCTATATTTGTATGAAAATTTAACATTTGTATGAAAATATGATGAAATAAATCATTCTTCTATTAAAATTCGCCTAAAAGTTTTCTGAATAGTTGTAATTGTCTGAAAATTTGTTATCATTAGTCATTGTTAAATATTGCTATTTATTCTTAATATAAATTTTGATTGTGAATTTAAAAGAAAGAGGTCATTTATGGAAGATAAAAAATTGAAAAAACAACTTAGCTCCAGACATATCACCATGTTAGCTTTAGGTGGAGCAATCGGTGCAGGTCTATTTAAAGGAAGTGGCGAAGCGATTGGGATCGCCGGCCCTTCTGTATTGATTGCTTTTTTGATTGGTGGACTGATTTTATATATCGTGATGAAAGGTCTGGGAAAAATCGTTTTAAGCGGTGGCGACACGCATCACGGATTATCCGGTTTGATACGCCCTTATCTAGGTGCTCATTCTGCTGATTTTACTGATTGGGTCTACTGGTCTATGTGGATTATCAATATCATCGCTGAAGCTGTTGCAGCTGCTTCCTTTTTGCAGTTGTGGTTCCCACACATTCCAGCCTGGGTATTTGTTTTTATGTTGGCTGTTTTGACTACGATCATCAATCTTTATTCGGTACGGTTATTCGCAGAAACAGAATATTGGCTGGCTTTTGCTAAAATCAGTGTCATTATCTTACTGATCATTTTTGCTACTTATCTTGTCGGTCAGCAAATGTTGGGCACAGGCGTTTTCCCTACCCTTCAGCAATTGACTGACCATGGTGGGTTTACTCCTCATGGTATGAAGGGAATCATCAGTTCTTTGCTTGTAGTTATCTATTCTTACGGCGGTTCTGAACTGATTGCTATCACGGTAAGCGAAGCAGATGATCCTAAACGTGCGATTCCTAAAGCAATCAAAGGTGTCATGGGAAGAATCATTTCCTTTTACATCATTCCTTTGTTTTTGCTTTTGATTCTTTTTCCTTGGAATACTTTAGCAGGTACGAATGTCAGTCCTTTTGTGATGGTATTTGAAAAAATGAATATCCCATTTGCAGCGGATATCGTCAATTTTGTGATTGTCCTTGCTTTGTTCTCATCTATCAATTCGGGTGTGTATGCATCTTCGAGAATTTTGTTCTTTCGTTTGAAGGATCGAAAAGGTTCCTCTAGAAAACTAGCTGTTTTAAACAAGCATCAAGTACCGCAACGTGCTGTTTTATTTTGTACCAGTGTTCTTTATCTTGGCGTAGCTCTTTCTTATTTTGTCGGTGACAAATTATTTGGCTATCTGGCAGGTTCCCTTTCGTATACAGTATTATTGATCTGGATCATTATCAGCGCGGCATCCTTTGTACTGGCACTAAGAAAAGGAACATTATGGGATAAAGGAATCAGCTTTTTTGCATTAGCTGTCTTAGGATTGATTTTCCTTGGTATCCTGTTCACGAACTCCATTGGGGTAACTGTATTGACTGGCCTGCTTTACCTGTTCATTTATTTCAGTTATCAAAAAAAGAATGATGCGTTCGTCTTGACGAATGAATGAAACCAATAGAGAGTTTTATTCTATTTATATTGAATAGCTAGAGCTATTGAAAAAAGGAGCTGCGACAAAAATTGTTGCAGTTCCTTTTTCCGAATAAACAGTCTCACGACCTCTTGGTAAACGGTGTTCAAAAACCCTCTGTGCAAAATAATTGATTGTTCTCCATGCTCATGACATGATAGAAGAAAGGAATGAAAAAAAGGAGTTTGTTTTAAATGAAAAAGTATTGGAAGTTTTTGTTGATGATCGGTGTTTCAACGGTAGTTATGTTTGGTATGATGTACTTGAATGTCTATGCGCTCGATCATATCTTCTTCAGTCGTACACGAGTATTCATGGCGTTGATGATGGGTGCAGTCATGGCAGTCATCATGCTGTTGTTCATGTGGAAAATGTATGAAAACAAAAAGATAAATGTTATGATCTTAGCCGCTAGTCTTCTTGTTTTTGCCGGTTCCTTGTTTATGGTACGAAGCCAAACTACTGTCAACGACACAGCTTGGATGAAGGCCATGATTCCTCATCATTCTATCGCTATCCTGACAAGTAAACGAGCTGATTTAAAAGATCCTGAAGTAAAAAAATTAGCGGAAGAAATCATCCAGGCACAAGAAGAAGAGATCGACAAAATGAAAAAAATGATCAAAGAAATGGAATGACCATTATCCGTCCAAATAAAAAAAGAGGGTGTTCCAGAAGTGATCAGCTTCAAGAAATAAGAAGAAGCTACTTCTGGAACACCGTGAATAAGGGGTTGTGAAAAAGCTGCCCTGCATCAAGTAATAAGAACAGCCAAACAAAAATAGCTTCTCCTATTTTTCGTTTGGTTAGGCTTATTACCGCAGATGCAAGCTTTTGAACACCGTTTATTAAGAGGTTGTAAAATCAGCGTTCTGACCTGAGTATTAGAGAGACAAATGGCAAAATAGTTCCTCATATTTTGCCATTTTTTGAGCTAATACTCAGGTCAGCTGATTGAACACCGTTTATTCATAAAAAGGGATTGTGACAAAAGTCTTGTCACAATCCCTTTTTATGTTTTTATTGTTCTAATTGCGCTGTCTTGCTTACTGCTTCTTGCGGTTTCACAAATTTTTTTGAGATTCCCCAACCTGTGAAGGCACTGACCATCGAAAACACAGGAGAAAGCAAACTGAAAAATACGAATGGCAAGTAAGTGAGTGTAGGAATACCAAATGTACTTGCTACGAAACTTCCGGCAATTCCCCAAGGCACTAAGTAGTTGATTACTGTTCCACCATCTTCTAGCGTTCTACCTAATACAGTTGGATCAAATCCTGCTTTTTCATAAGTTTCTTTAAATGCATTACCAGGCAGAATAACAGATAGGAATTGTTCACCAATAAAAATATTTACTCCGATACTTGTCATCAATGTTGTAAAAATCAATTTTGGTGTGTTCGTCATCTTTCTTGATACTCGTTCCATCACGGTTGAGATCAAGCCAAATTCGATCAACAATCCACCTAATGACAAAGTTAGAATAATTAATGACACAGTAGGCATCATACTTTCGATTCCTCCGCGGCTAAGCAGTGAATCGATTTGTTGGTTTCCAGTATTTGAAACAAACCCTGATTCGATGACCCCAGCCAACTTCGTTAAGGAAGTTTGTGGGTTTTGAATAAAAATCATTCCTACTGCTACAGCGATATTCAACAAAATCGTCAAAATTGCCGGCACCTTTTTCCATGCACACAGTAACATTAAAAATAAAGGAATCAGTGACCAGATTGAAATAGTAAAGTTTGCTTCTAGAACATCAGTCACTTCACGAATAGATGAAAGACTTGCGGCTTTACTTGTGTGTCCTAAAATCATGAATAAAAAGAAAGAAACAACAAATGCCGGAACAGTTGACCACATCATATGCTTGATGTGTTTGAACAAATCGGCATCAACAATAGCTGCTGCTAGATTTGTTGATTCGGATAATGGAGACATCTTATCTCCAAAAACGGCACCTGAAACAATAGCTCCAACAACCAGCGCTGGATTTAGGCCTAGTGTTGTCCCAATACCGAAAAATGCAATCCCAATCGTTGACATAACAGTAAAGGCACTCCCTACAGCGCTACCTACGATTGCACACACAACAAATACAGAAGGGACAAACCACTGGACACTGATCAATTTGAACCCAATGACCATTAGAGTTGGAATGATCCCTGCTTGTATCCATACAGCAATCAATGAACCGACTAAAATAAAAATAAAGATTGGGATGATTCCTGGTTTGATGCCATTGATGATTCCTTCGTGCAGCCAATCTGTCGGGTATCTTTTTATCACTGCATACAACATAACCATTCCGATCGCTGCTAAGATCGTGATATTAGGTGAGACCTTTAATCCGACAACGCCAATCGCAATGCCTAAAACAATAACCATTAATACAAGTGTTGCTTCTAAAAAACTTGGTGTTCCTTTTTTTCCCATGATAATCTCTCCTTTTTTAGTTGTTCTTATGTTCTAAAAAAGTTAAGATATCGGATTACTCCGCCGCAATTCATCCGCGATTCCTCCTTTACAAAAATAAAAAGACCTGTTTTAAACTAAGGACGAATGACTCCGCGGTACCACCTTAATTAAAAACAGATCTGTTTTTCACTTTCAAACTTTTATTCAAATGTATGGACTTTCCATGTAATTCGTCAATTAGGCTTGATCGGTTCACAGCGACCACCGACTTTCTGAACAAAACACCTAACCGCTACTGCGTGAAAAGTTGACTTGTATGAAGTTTACCTTCCATAAGATCATTTGTCAATGAAAAAGAAAATATTTTTTCATTTTTCTGAAAATTATTTTTATAACTTTCACACACAAGTTTATTTTTTACTAGAAAGTAGCACCCTCTTGTTTTTTTCTTGCTACTATTTCTTGATGTTCTTGCTTGATTCTTTCTAATAGCTTTGGCTCTTTCAACAGATCAAGAGCTGTATTGGCGAGTAGTTCTGCTGCAATCGCAATAGAAGCAAGGCCTTTGTCACTTTTAGCAGCAGCTTTGAATTCTTCTGTGTGTCCGGCAATATATGTCTCAGAGATTGCTACCGTAGGCTGGATTGTTGGTATGACTTGGCTGACATTTCCTACATCAGAAGAACCGAGACTTGTTCTTTGTTCCGTTTCTATTTCTTCATCTGGAACACCTGCTTCTTTTGCATGCTGGAAGAATAAGTCATCAAAAGAAGGAGTAACGATGACATCATCAACTGCATTTTGGAACAATCCAAACTCAAAAGTCGTGCCCGTACTTATCGCAGCACCTCGTACGATATTTTCCACTTTTTCATATACTTTATCTAATGTTTGCCGATTTCCTGCACGTAAATAGAAACGTCCAGCAGCGTAATCTGGAATGACGTTGGCAGCTACTCCTCCGTCTGTAATGATCCCATGGATATTGACATCTTTTGGCAATTGCAAGCGTAGAGCGTTGATTCCATTAAACACTTGGATCAATGCTTCCAAAGCATTTACTCCTTTTTCAGGTGCTGCTGCTGCATGGGAAGCGACACCGTAAAATTTGATGTCGACTGGATCATTCGCTAAAGATTCTGTCGTTTTCCCATAACGAAAAGCTGGATGGACGCATAACGCTACATCGACATCCTCAAAAAAACCTTCTCGAACAAAGCTGCCTTTAGCTGATCCGTTCTCGCCCCCTTCTTCCCCTGGGGTGCCATATACACGGATTTCTCCACCAGTTTCATCAATAAATTGCTTCACTATGCTGGCGGCTAATACGGAGTAAGTACCAAACAAATTATGCCCGCATGCATGACCAATACCTGGTAAAGCATCGAATTCTGCCAAAAAGGCAATTGTGGGACCGGGTTTATTGGAAATATAACGTGCATCAAAGGCTGTTCGGTGTCCAGCTACTTCTTTTTCTACCCAAAACCCTTCTTTTTCTAATTGTTTAATCAACGCTGCTGAGGAATAAAACTCATAGTTACTTACTTCAGGATGTTCGTGGATATCTAGAGCAAGTGCTTGATATTCTGGTAAACGATATTGGATTAGATCCTTCAATTGGTTTGTTGAGATTGTTGTTGTCATAAAAAATTCCTCCTATGCTAGTCATTTTTCTTATTTTCTCCCGAATGTTTCCCATGCAGGCACGCTTGATCCTTTTGATGTTTTCTCGATTACTTTGACTGTGTCTTCTGTTTGATAAGCGTCTACTATTTTTTGATACGTTTTATTTTTTTCATCTTCTTTTCTTGCAACGATGATATTCACATAAGGACGTGCATGGTCATCCACTGGTTCTAAGAAGATGGCATCAGAAGCAGGATTAAATCCAGCATCTACAGCTACACCGCTATTGATCACTGAAATGTCTACATCTGACAAAGCACGTGCTGTTTGGGAAGCATCTAATTCAGAAATGTCTAGATTTTTTCTATTCTCGGTAATATCAGAAACAGTGGGCGCTTGTCCTTTTGCCTTATCCACTTTGATCAATCCAGCAGTTTGCAATAACAGAAGAGCTCTGCCGCCATTTGTAACATCATTAGGGATTGCTACTTTTGCTCCGTCTTTGATATCAGCTACATCCTTCAAAGTGTTAGAATAAATTCCCAGCGGTGCATTGACAGTATTTCCGATCGATACTAAATCAGTTCCGTGTTCTTTATTGTAATTGTCTAAAAAGAATTGATGTTGGAAAGAATTCAAATCAATCGATCCATCTGCTAAAGCCGCATTTGGTTGATTGTAATCTGTAAATTTCACGTATTCCAAATTAATGTTCTCCTTTTTCAAACGGTCTTTCACGTTGTCCCATACATCTGTATCTTCTCCAATAATCCCTAGTTTTACGGTAGTTTCTTTTTTGTCAGTTGTATCTGCTTTTCCTTGGCTACACCCTGCCAACCAAATAATTGCTACAAATGTAATGACTACAAAACGAATAATTTTTTTCATTTTTTCTCCTCCACTTTCAATGTGTAATTTTTTTAATCAGTTGATTACTGATAAATTGACTTAAAAAAACTAAGATTAGAATCAATAATGTAGCCACAATCGTTACATCTGTTTGGAATCGATTATACCCTCTCGATATAGCAAGATTCCCTAATCCGCCTGCACCTACTGCTCCAGCCATGGTAGTCAGTCCGATCACGTTGATGATAGTCAACGCCGAGACCCGAATGATACCAGGCAAACCTTCTAACAAATACACACGTAAAATAATACCGATTGGACTGGTTCCCATCGCTTCTGCCGCTTCGATCACCCCAGGATCAACTTCTAGCAGTGCGTTCTCGATTTGACGAGCAAAAAACGGAACAACTCCAAAAATCAATGGCACTAAAGCTGCTTTCGCACCAATCGTCGTTCCAACTAAGAAACGAGTAGTCAATGCTAAAAGAGAAAGCAAGATAATGAAAGGGATGGAACGAATGATATTGATCAGCTTATCAAGTATTTCAAATAGCAGACGGTTAGCTAGTAATCCATTAGGGCGTGTCACTACTAACGTCACACCTAAGATGATTCCGATCATCCCGCCAATGAATGCTGTCCAAAAAGACATATATAGTGTTTGCTTCGTCGCTTCGACAAATTCATCCGGAATCAAATAAACATTGGGTAAATATGTTTTAAAGAAATCAGTCATTTTATCTTCCTCCTTCGATCACTTTGATACGACTATCTAATTCGTTTTTTTGTAAAATATTTATTTTTACACCAGATTTGATCAAATAATCCAATGCTTTTTGCCGCTGTTTGGTTTCTCCAGCTAAAGTAACGATCAAACTCCCTAACGGCGTTTCTTGTAATAACTCTACATTGCCATATAAAATATTCGCTGTTACTTGATATTTGCTGTACAGATGAGCGATTAGAGGTTCGTTCGTCTGATTTCCAATATAACTTAATTCCACCAGCCATTTATTGGCGATCTGATCGGCAAAAGCAGAATGGGCAATGATCGTTTCTAATGCTTGGTCAAGATGAGTAGCTGTTCGAATAAAATCTTTGGTCAATTCTTCTTCAGGATTGCTGAAGATCTGGATGCTGCTACCTTTTTCAATGATTCTTCCATCTTCCATAACCGCTACCTTGTTGCAGATTTCTTTGACAACTTGCATCTCATGAGTGATCAGGACGATTGTTAAACCTAACTGGCGATTCAATTTTTTTAACAATGCAAGGATCTGAAGGGTCGTTTTCGGATCAAGTGCACTGGTTGCTTCATCACATAATAATACCTTAGGTTCATTCGCCAAAGCTCGTGCGATTGCTACTCGTTGTTTTTGCCCCCCCGACAGTTGTTTAGGATAAGCAGATGCTTTTTCTTCCAAACCGACAAGTTCCAGTAGTTCATTCACTTTTTGACGACGTTCCTGTTTCGATTTTCCAGAATACTTTAAAGAAAAATCAACGTTGTCAAAAATAGTTCGGCTTTCCATTAGATTGAAATGCTGAAAGATCATACCGATGGCCTTTCTTTCTTTTCGCAATTCTTTGGGAGAGAGCTGACTCAAATTCGTCTGATTGACAATGACTTCTCCTGCTGTTGGTTTCTGCAGCAAATTCATCACACGAACTAACGTACTTTTCCCTGCACCTGAGTAACCAACGATTCCATAAACATCGCCTTTTTCAATCGTTAAATCTACAGAATCTACTGCCTGGATCTCTTTTTCTTTTTGTTTGAAACATACAGAAACATCTCGCAATTCAATCATTAAAATTCCTCCTTATCTAAAAAAAAAGCGTCCTCAAGAAAATGACAATGTCATTTTCTTGAGGACGCTTTTTTGCGTGTTACCACCTCATGTTCAAGCTGTGTTCACACACAACTCCTCTTCAAGTACGATCATACTCTAGCAAGATATCGGTCGCAGCCGTCATCGCCTTACATCTATGCTCGGGATGAATTGCTCGATGGCCATTTTCCAATAGTCGTTCCTTGCTTCTTCTCAGCTACCGAAGCTCTCTGTCAAAGGTTCTTCTATCGTACTTACCATTTCAATGCAAATAATATTCAAAAAAAAAATCCTTTTACTAACATAAACTATGTCAGTAAAAGGACGACGTATCGCGGTACCACCTTTTTTCGGAAGTTTCCTTCCCTCAAGCCCAACATCTCAAAAAGAGAGATTGGCGTTCGTTTTAACGGTCGAACAGTTCCGAATTTGCCTACTTATCGACAAATTATTCTCCAAGGCCATTTTCAGCTTTTCTTACTTGACTCTTCTCACCAGCCAGAGCCTCTCTGCAAAGTTTCCAAACTTACTTTCCTTTTCAACGAAATCGATATTTTGTTGTTGGGATTAATCTACATGAGGAAAACTGAAAAGTCAAGCACGAAATTCAAATTATTTTTTCTATATTTATTTTTCTGTTTTTTTATCTAACATTTCAATAACAGTTCGAAGATCTTTTCCTTCCGCAAGAAGTTTCAATTTTTTCTTTTCTTCGACGGTATAATTTCGGACAAAACTGGAATCAGGTATCAAAACAACGCCTAATCCTGCTCGTGAAGCAGCTGTTGCTCCTACTAAAGAATCTTCCACTGCACAGGCTGAACTAGCTTTTAATCCTGTTCGTTCCAAAGCTGTCAGATAAAGAATCGGTGAAGGCTTGTTCTCCGACACTTCGTCTCCGAATGTAAACGTGTCAAAGTAATCAGCTAATTTAAAGTGATCCAAGATATCTGTTGCTCTTTTCGTAACAGTGGTCGTAGCAATGCCTAGTTTCATATGACGTTCTTTTAAGTCTGCCAATATTTCTTTTGCATATGGTTTTAAGTGGATGGCTCCGCTGGTCAGCTGTTGATAAAAATATTCTTCACGCTTCGCTCGGACTTCCTGTACTTTTTCAGGGCTACCTGCTGCTTTCACTAAAATATCAAAACTTTGTTTCCAGTTTTTTCCGCCCCAAGCGTCAACGATTTCTTTTGGGATATGGATATCAAATTGCTGAAATCCCCAAAGCCAGCCATCACGATACGTTTTTTCTGTGTCAACTAACAAACCATCTAAATCAAATATTGCACCTTTCATCTATACATTAATCCTTTCCAAAACAATACACATAGTTTAGCACGACTGGTCCAAAAAGAACAGAAGCAAAGAACCAGCCTTCTCGTTTATAAGAGTTCTTGGAATCGACGGATATAGATTTTCTTCACAGCTGTCACAAGCGCCAGATAAGCGATGACTGTAGCAAATAACCATAACCAGTAATTGCCAGGAAGTGGCATCAAGCCTAATTCAGCACCAAAACTTGTAAAAGGAAGGACAGAACCGACAATAATTCCTAATGTAGTGATAACAAACATGGCAAATGTTGCGTTGCTTTGGATAAATGGTACTTTCGGTGTACGCAGTGCATGGAGCACTAAGGTTTGTGTCCATAGTGATTCGACAAACCATCCTGCATGGAATAATGCGATGAAAATCACTTGCTGTGAACTATCCAATGTATGGAAACTTCCGCCAACTACAGCAGGACAAATAACAAAATACATCAACAAGTAAGTAGTAATATCAAATATCGAACTTGTTGGACCAAAGTAAACCATGAATTTCCCAATACTAGATGCATTCCATTTTTTGGGCTCGTCCAAATATTCTTTATCCATCCGATCCCATGGCAAGGAAATGCAGGAAACATCATAGATCAGATTCAAAAACAGAAGTTGTAAAGGCAGCATTGGTAAAAATGGCAGGAACGTACTTGCAATCAGCACGGAAAACATATTGCCAAAGTTAGAACTTGCTGTAGCCTTGATATATTTCATGATATTTCCAAAAGTTTCTCGTCCAGAAAGAAGGCCTCTTTCCAAAATCGTCAAATCTTTTTCTAAAAGGATCACGTCTGCAGATTCTTTCGCAATATCCACAGCTGTATCTACAGAAATACCGATATCAGCCACTTTCATTGCAGGAGCGTCATTGATACCATCTCCTAAAAATCCGACAGTATGACCATTTTTACGTAAAGCTGTCGTCAAACGTGCTTTTTGCTGAGGATTCAATTTTACGAATACTTCATGGTCTTCAGCTACTTGTGCTAATTCATGATCACTCATTTCCGAGATTTTCTCACCGGTAACCAATTCATTGATCTCTAGACCTACTTGACGGCACACTGAACGTGTAACTAATTCGTTGTCCCCAGTCAGAACTTTTACAGCTACACCATGTTCTTTCAGAGCTTTCAACGCTTGTTTCGTTGTTTCTTTTGGTGGATCAAGGAAAGCAAGATAACCAATCAGAACCATGTCTGACTCATCTTTGACTGAAAATTCTCCAACGACGCTTGGATTGGTCTTTTGTGCGACACCAATCACTCGTAAGCCATCTTCATTAAGTGACTGTACTTTTGCAAGTACGGCTTCTTTTCGTTCTTTTGTTAATGGTGTAACAGTACCGCCAAGATCAATAAATTTAGAAATGTTCAGCATTTCTTCAATCGCGCCTTTTGTGATCATTTGTGTTTTACCAGCTGGATCAGCAACCACAACACTCATACGGCGACGTTCAAAATCAAAAGGAATTTCATCCACTTTTTGATAATTGATCTTATCTGTATCTAAAGTTTCTGTTGCTTCATCAATGATAGCCACATCTAACAAATTTTTCAGCCCTGTTTGATAGTAGCTATTTAGATACGCATGGCGCAAAACACGATCATCTTCATTTCCTTCACAATCCATATGATATTCAAGAATGATTTTATCTTGTGTCAATGTCCCCGTTTTATCCGTACATAACACATCGATTGCACCAAAGTTCTGGATGGCATTCAAATTTTTGATCACTGTTCCTTTTTTGGCCATCACACTTGCTCCTTTGACCAAATTCGTCGTAACGATCATTGGAAGCATTTCAGGTGTTAGACCAACTGCTACAGATAGTCCAAAAAGAAAAGCTTCTAGCCAATCCCCTTTTGTAAGCCCATTGATGACGATAACTGCTGGAGCCATCAATGACATAAATTTGATCAGTAGCATGGATGTTTTATGGATGCCTAATTCAAAGCTTGATTGAATTGGTTTTTCAGATAGCGTTTCTGCTACATGACCAAATAGTGTTTCATTTCCAACAGAAACAATGATTCCTTCCGCACTTCCACTGATGACATTACTTCCCATAAAGACAAGATTTTCGTAACTTGTTTCGCTTTGCTGATCGTCTTCACATACTTTCGCATGCTTTTCTACTGGATAGCTTTCCCCTGTCAATGCTGCTTGGGAAATGAATAAATCCTTTGCGGACAATAAACGCATATCCGCTGGTATCATATCCCCTGCTGAAAGCCGAACAAGATCTCCACAGACGATTTCTTCCATAGGAATCTCTGTGTACTTTCCATTACGTTTTACAGCTGCCGTTACTTTCACAAGTGATTTCAGTTTTTCAGCCGCTTGATTGGAACGTACGGACTGAATCAACGTCATTGTCCCGCTGACGATAACCATAGTGAAGATAATGGCTACACCGAAAAGATCTTTATCCCCAGGAGCTGCTAATACATATTCCGTGATGAATGAAATAATTCCTAATGCGATCAACACTAATGTAAATGGCGTGATGTATGCTTTCAATATTTCTACGATGAATGGTGTTTTTTTGCCATATGAAATCGCATTTTCACCGTAATTTTCTCTTGAACGTTCGATTTGTTCTTCTGTCAATCCATTTGCTGATGCATGGAATAGTTCAAATAATTCTTGTTTCGTTTTTCCAGCAAAAGCTGCATAGATTTTTTGTGTATCTTTCTTTTTTTCCATCTCAATCTCTCCTTTGTGTCCAAAAGACAGCTGTTCTCGCTGCTTTTGGTCTTTAGCTATTCATCGGATCGATAGAGAAAAAACTGAAAGGGGCTGAGAACAGATAGATAATAGCCCTGGCCTTTCCTCTAGATCCTTGTTTTTCGAATGACTGTCATCCATTTGTTCTCATCTCCTTTACTAAGTAATTTTAATTCATGACTTCCAATCATTTTTCGAATAGTTATTTTCCCAATTAGACCACCTCCTTTTTATTTTTCACCGATGGGGATTTGCGGCAACAAAAAAACCTCTCGCCAAATACTCAGCGAAAGGTTTGAAAAAGCATATTAAAAAAAGCTTCTCAGATCTCATCGTTGAGTTTTGACACTGTACAACGTAAAAAGCAGATACCTGCTTTTAGCTACCTTATGAAAAGCCTTATCTCGACAATTCCTGTTCTACCCATTGGCGTCTCTCGACGTTTTTGGGCAGTAGCCTATGTTTGTATAGGAGCCTCACCTAACAAATCTTATTCGGTTTTCCTTCGTTAATATAACAACTAAAAAAGAGGATGTCAAATCAATTTTCCATGTTTTTCATACTTTTTTTAAAATACACACGTTATATTCCTGTCTCACGCGGTTTTATTTGTCTCATTTTCCACCTCCCGCTATAATAGAAATATAGTAGGAAACGAGGTGCTGTTATGGAAAGAACACTTGTTATTATCAAGCCAGACGGCGTGAGACGCCATTTAGTCGGAAGCATCATCCAACGTTTTGAAGCAAAGGGACTGGCCATTGCTGAAATGAAGTTTGAAACTATGACTCCTGAATTAGCAAAAGAACATTATCAGCACTTGACTGAGCGCAGTTTTTTTGATGAACTGATCGATTACATGACTTCCGGTCCTGTCGTTTATCTTGTGCTGGTCGGCGAGGAAGTGATCGATATCGTCCGTAAGATGGTTGGAGCAACAAAAGCTGCCGATGCTGTTCCAGGTACGATCCGAGGAGACTACGCGCTGCCGGGGACTGAAAACATCATTCACGCTTCTGATTCCCGTGATGCTGCGGTAAAAGAGATCGCCCGCTTTTTCCCGCCATTCGATATAAACAAACCGTCTGAAAAAGCGGCGAAGTGATACAAATTCTAAACTGCTGGTCTAGTTGCTGGGTTCAGCAATGGCCAGCAGTTTTTTCTCTAAGGACCTCCGTTGATTCTTTCCTAACATATATTCGAGCACTGTGAAGAATTCTTGGTAGTCTTTCGTCTTTTCTTCCCCTAAAGCAGCAGAAATCAATCTTTGATAATAATCTGCCATCAATGTTTCATAGATCACTGTACTTCTTTCTTTATGTGCTAAGCTCCGTTTCATATCTTCATTCACACTACGTGCCTTTTTCAACCGACCATTTTCTATATAAAACGAAGTCAGGTTTATTAAAAAAGTAAAGAGATACTGCTCATGATTGTTCAACTGTGCTAATCGTCGCATTCTTTTTTTGATTTTCAAATAATTGTTCTCAATGAACCGATCACTGAATATCCAAGGAAAATCAGCTAGAATAGATAGTTCAAATTGACCATAGTCTGGTATCTGCATCAAGTATTCTTCAATGATTCGGCATTCATAACGTAAAAATTCAAATTCTGTCTCAGATACTTCTGTTTTTTCGACCATGTGAAGATTCAAAACCAAATAATACAGATCTTCTGTTTTCTTAAAATGCCTACGGTTATTGCTGATCTCTTTATAAGGATCAAAGCTGTCTTCTTGTACCCGATCTAGCATTCGTCTTTTTTTCTTTAACTTTATTGGTTCATCCAGCTGGTTTCGCATCCATTCATATTCTGCAAGTGTCATGTTCATTCGCTCTAAAAATGATCTCAATGTTACAAATGACATTTTTTTCACTGAATTTGTCTTAATCCCGACTAGAGAAGTCTTAGAACAGATTCCTTCCGCTAATTGGGACTGTGTCAACTTCTTGTTGACTCGAAGTTTCTTGATCAATTCACCATCATACATAATAGTTCTCCTTTTTAATTTAAATTTTTCCACATTCAATAAATAGATACGTTAAAAAGGAAAAATACACGAAAAAAATAAAAAAATGTTTTTTTCATAAAAAATACCAACCTTCAAGCATTAGAATGTTGTTTAACTACTGAAGGTTGGTTTGATTGTTTATTGATTATCTTTTTGCTGTTCAACGTCTGTTCTTGTTACTGGATATAAGTTGGTTGTTGTTTTATTGCCATTTTTTGAAAAGACACTTGTCGAATGTTCGCCTTTTTGCTTTTCGATGGCTATGTTACGTTCTGCTTCATTTTTATAGTCATATTTTTTCGGATCGATCGTTTCAAATCCGTTTGGCACATAAAAACGCAAGAGATTTTCTTGATTCAGCTTATCTGAAAGACTTAAAGCAGACTTGACTTTTTCCTGATCTTTGGAAATTTCCTC
Organism: Enterococcus sp. FSL R5-0957; assembly: GCF_038008005.1. Taxonomy (NCBI): domain Bacteria; kingdom Bacillati; phylum Bacillota; class Bacilli; order Lactobacillales; family Enterococcaceae; genus Enterococcus; species Enterococcus sp. FSL R5-0957. The sequence goes on along the minus strand of NZ_JBBOYG010000001.1, from coordinate 623,232 downwards.
GTCGATTCCTGCTGCTTTCGTATCGATGATTTCTCCTGTTTGGTTATTGTAAGCTTTTCCTCCTAAGATGGTGTATTTAGGTGTCACGAAGTTCCCATTTCGAAAAGCCACTACTTGATCATGCTGAGGAGATAATAAATCCGTACCAAAATGGAGATAGTCTTTATCATCGATTCCCAAGAGATGAAGTAATGTCGGCAAAACATCGATTTCTCCACCGTATTCGTGATTGACTAACCCTTTAGTATAACCAGGCATATGGATCATCAATGGCACTCGTTGCATCTGTGCGTTGTCAAATTCATCCCATGTATCTGGATCTTTACCAAGAGCGCTTGCTAAATCTTTATTATCTGTATTCGAGATCCCAAAATGATCCCCGTAAATCACAAAGATTGAATTTTGGTAAATACCAGATTTTTTCAAATACGTAAAAAATTGTTCCAATGATTGATCCAGATAATGTGCCGTTCGAACATAATTATCTACTGTGCTATTGCCAGTATTCAAAGATGGAAAGTCGAAATTCTTGTCATCCGTATAATAAGGCGTGTGGTTGGTTACGGAAAGAAATTTCGTGTAAAACGGCTGTTGTAGATGCTCAAGATATTGGGCAGATTCTCTGAATAAATCTTTATCTAATATCCCATAACCTAACGTTTCGTCGGATTCATCAAAATAAGATCGATCAAAGAAATTGTCATAACCTAAGTTTTTATATACATGATCTCTATTCCAAAAACTAGCTACATTCCCATGGAAAACAGCGCTTGTATAGCCTTGCTTTTGTCCAAGGATCGCTGGTGCGGCTTGAAAGACATTGTCTGACCCAAGCTCTGTGAATAATGAGCCTTGAGGTAAACCAAATGTGCCAGTTTCCAACATATTTTCAGCATCACTTGTCTTTCCCTGTCCTACTTCATGAAAGAAATTGTCAAAGCTGATCGTTGCTTGATTCTGGAAAATACTATTTAAAAACGGTGTGACTTCTTGTCCGTCTACCTTTATATTAATCAAAAACTGCTGGAAACTTTCTAAATGGAGAACGATCACATTTTTCCCTTTAGCGATCCCAAATGTTTCGGGATTTGGCTCTGCATAATGTTTCTTTGTATAATCTAAAACTTCATCAATCCCATTACTGCTTGCATGCGCGCGAACACTGCTAGTCATTCCTGTTTTGATTCCGTCATAAATAGTATACGCATCGATTCCTAGATATTTGACAATATATGAACGGTCAAATGTTCGCTGCAGCAATTGTGGACGGTTGGCTTCGCTCAGCGCTAGATTTCCTGAAAAAATAAGCCCTGAAAGACAGGTAACAGCGATAGCCATCGGTTTGCCGACAGGGTTGCTTTTGATAGGTATTTTCTTGACCTTCAACCAAACCAGTAGCCCAATGAACACAGCGATATCCAGCCAGTAGATGACATCATGGGGCTTCATCAAAGAAAAGGAGCTTCCTGACAATCCTTGCGACACTTTCGAAAAGCCTAATACAGATTTGACTGTAATGAAATCTGTGAATTCCCGATAAAAAATAATATTCAAGTACAACAAAAGCGTATTTAAAATATCAATGATCAAAAGAACAGCTAACGCTGGCTTTGGCTTTTTAATATACAAAGAAAGGCCAAAAAACAATAAGGTAGTCGCAATTGGGTTGATCCACAAGATAAAGTACTGGATCGTACCTTCCACACCTAATGAAAAATCTGCATAGTAGGCAATGATCGTCTTCAGCCAGAAAAAGAAAACAGCTGTCAAAACGATTGCTAAACGATTTTGGCACAATTTTTTAAGTTGTGTCACGTATATCACTTCTCTCTATTCACATTTTTTCTTATTTTGCTCCTGAAAAATGAAAATTTCCTAAAAAAGTTGTTATCTTAAGATTTTTTTATTCTTTCTAAAGATTATTCCGTCCACTTTTCACAGCATAAAACCGCTGCGATGTAAGCGATTAAACTAATGAAGAGATAAAAGTCTTGTGGTGACCGCTTCACTCCACGGTATTCAAAAGCCAGTTTCTCGGTATTCGTACAAAAAAAGAGGCTGTGACAAAATTCTTGTCGCAGCTCCTTATTTCTTGATGCAGGACAGCTTTTTCGGAAATAAGCCGAAATTTTACAAAAACTTGAGAAGCACTTTTCGTAAATTTCTTCTTATTTCTTGAAGCTGACCACTTCTGTCACAACCTCTGTTTTTCATTGCCCATAAGTTTGATATTGTCCTTCTGATGACTCATTCGTAATGATTGAGGCTTGATTTTCTTCATTTCCCGTTATCGTTTGCCCACTGCCAGAATCTGAAGGGCTTGTTCCTGTCAATTCGTTTTTTTGAGAAGAATCTGTTGTTTTCTTGACTTGTTCATTGGTCTTTTTCCATTCCGCTAATCGATCGGCCACCACTTTTTTGTCCACTTTTTCAGAATAAGCTGTGACCACTTTTCCATTTTTCAAACGAGCTACCTTGTCGCCATCATGAGTCAAAAGCAAAACGGTCAAATGTTTGTCTTTGAATTGATATTGTCTGAGAGAAATCGCACTAAGTACGTCATCGATATTGATAAATTGATTTTCTTCTTTTCCTTTCGGCAAATAGATATCCAATTCACCTTTTTCGTAATTGGCAGTTAATTTATATTCCGCCCACCAATAAGTTGAGAATTCTTTTTTGAAATTATCTACTGATTCTTTGCTTGCTACGATTTTTTCTGTTTCTTTCTGAGCAAGATCTGCTGTCATTTTTCCTGAAAATGCTGCGGATAAAATAAGCAGTAAGAAAAAACCGAATAACCAAAAGAGAAGAAACGGTCTTTTTTTCCTCATGCTTTCCTCCACTCCTATTTAATTTTGACTATTCTATTATATACAAAAAATGAAATAGAAAGACAAAAAAGTTGAAAAAGATCGTAAATAATTGAACTTCTTTTTCACAAAATGGTAAGAATGGAGAATTTCACGCATTTGCTCTCAACTATTCTTTCTTAAGCCTCAAATCCGTTTTTATCTGATACGTCTTTGAACCAATGACCCGATTTTTTGATTGTTCTTTTTCCATCTTGTGCTAAGTCTACTGAAATAAAGCCATATCGATTCTTATATGAATTGGTCCACGACCAGTTATCCATACATGTCCACATATGATAGCCTAAACAATTGGCATCTTCTTGAATGGCTTGATGGACATATTTCAGATGAGATTGGACAAATTCGATCCGATAATCATCGTGGATCATGCCATCTTCTTTGATAAATCGTGCTTCGTTTTCTACACCCATACCGTTTTCAGAAATAAAGCAGTCGATATTTCCATAATGATCTCGTACATTGATCAAAATATCATAGATTCCTTGTTCATAGATCTCCCATCCGCGATAAGGATTCATTTTACGACCAGGCATTTCATAATTGTCGAAATAATCCTCAGGCATTGGACCGTTTTCAGTATCGATTGGTGTTTCTTTTGCTTTTACCCGGCGTGGCTGGTAATAATTGATACCTAAAAGATCTACTGTATTTTCTTTGATAACCGTCAAATCCTCTGCATGGATCACAGGCATGAGATCAAGTTCTTTTACTATCTCAATCAATTCACTTGGAAACTCGCCTTTTACAGCTGGATCAAGGAATGAACGATTGAAGAACGCATCTGCTATTTGCGCTGCTTTAACATCTTCAGGGTTTGATTCGTCTCTTGGATAGCTTGGTGTCAGATTCAAGATGATACCAATAACACCACCTTGCTCCATTTCATGGTAAGATTTGATGGCTAACGCTGAAGCCAACGCTTAATGATAGCCAACTTGGATCGCTTTTTTCATATCTGACTCTTCTGGATAATGCCATCGATATAAATAACCTGCTTCGACTGGAACGATTGGTTCATTATGAGTAAACCATTTTTTTACTTTCGAACCAAACAATTCAAAACAACTTTTGGCATATTTTTCATAGGCTTCAACCGTTTCTAGGTTCAACCATCCGCCTTTTTCTTGCAGATACATCGGCATATCGAAATGATACAGATTCACAAAGGGTTCGATACCGTTTTCAATCAACTCATCAAAATAACGATGATAGAAACGAACGGCTTCTTCGTTGATTGTTCCAGATTCATCAGGTATCAAACGGCTCCATTGGATAGATGTTCGAAATGAATTATGCCCAGTCTGTTTCATCAACTGTACATCCTCTTGATACTTCGTATAAACTTGTGAAGTTTTTTCAGGTCCTACTTGGTCAAAGAACTTTTGCGGTTCTTTTTTGTACCAATAATCAAAAATGTTCTCTCCTTTTCCATCACCTGAAATCCTTCCTTCTGTTTGTGGGCCACTTGCTGCAGAACCCCACCAAAAATTTGCTGGAAATTGATATTTTTTCATCAAAGCACCTCTTTTTCTTTTTTAGTTCGTTTTAGTTGATTCCATGTATGATATTTTCCATCACAATCACTTTTTCATTTTCTTCCTCTTCTTTTTTGATTCGTTTTAACAGCTGTTCTGCTGCTCGTTCACCGATTTTATCTGTTGGTGGCGTGATCGTGATTTTCGGAAGGATACTCAGATCGTTTTTATCTAAATAATCATAGTGACTGAACGCAATATCATTCCCGAGTCTGACACCTTCTTGATTGAAACATTCGATGGCACCAATCGACATATTGTAATTGCTGACAAAAATAGCAGTTGCCCCTTTTTCTAATAATGCTTTTGCCCCGTAATAGCCGCTTTTTCTAGAATAGTCTCCTGTAAAGATCTCTAAATGGATAGACGGATCCTTTTGTACCGCTTCTTTAGCTCCAGCTAAACGTTCTCTTGCTACGTAATCTGTTTGAGCGGCAGCAATAAATCCTATTGTTTTATGTCCTTGTTCGCCATGATGAGCAATCACTTTTGCTACACTTTCTCGATCATTCACTACTATTGTATCAATACCTGCTGGCCCATCCGGACAATTCAATGCGACAACTGGGATACTCATTTTTGTCAGCATTTCAAATCCAGACCACTCTTCTTCTGATAAGAAGACGATCAACCCATCGATTGCATGCTTCATCAGGTATTCGATTTTTTGTTCGATTTTTTCTGGCTGATCGGCAAACCCGCTTAATAATAAGCTATATCCATTTTCTTCAGCTACTCTTTCGATCCCTGAAACAACCTCCGAACCAAAACGGCTAGATATCCCGTTTATCAAAAGTCCAATAGAGAAGCTTCGATTATTCTTCAACCCTTTAGCAATGATGTTTTCTTTATAGTCCAACGCTGAAATCGCTTCTGCTATTTTTTTCATGTTCTTTTCCTTCAGTTGCTGACCATTCAAGTAACGGGAAACTGTTCCCACTGAAACACCAGCCATCTTAGCCACGTCACGGATCGATGCCATACATTCTCACTCCTGCCAGTTACATTTGATTTCTCTTTCTTGTTGTTCGATTATGATGACCGCATTCTTTGCATAGTGTTGCTTGTCATCAATATCCATATAACTAAAGTCTTCAGTAGAGCAACTTCCTCTCACTATTAATTATACTTAAACAAGTATTTGAACCGGTTCATTTTTAATATAGCATTTTTTTAAAAGATTGCAACACTTTTTTAAAACGCTTTCTGAAAGTGGCGGATTTTTTGCCTTTTTAAAATTTTATTCTAAAATTTACTCTATTTGTGGGTGTTTTGTGCGTTTTTCTCTTCCATCTGTTTGAAGTTTTACATTCCAATGGTATAATTTCTTTATCCTATCAAATGGGGGAAGTATTTTGAAGAAATTAATCGTACTATTTATTTTGTCTGCGGGACTTTTGACATTGACTGGCTGTGATTTGTTTGGCGGCTCTGACCAATCCTCGGACGAAACAACCGATTCTTCTGTCTTAAAAGCGGAAAAAGCAGATATCACCAACAGTGTATATACGCTAAAAGTACGTAAAGATATGGATTTATCCGCGGGACAGTTGACATTTACAGATAAAAAAATGGAATGGACACGCACGTATCAGACACAAGGAACTGATTCTTCTGAATCATCTGAAGAAAAAACGGTGCTGACAGACATCAAGATTACTACCAAAGATGACGAATATATTATTTCAGGAAAAGAAAATAAAAAAGAAGCAACCATCACATTTACCAAAATCGGTAATTACCGTTTGAAGGATGAGGATGGCAACATCTACAGTCTATAGTGCCGTCTGTTGGATCTTCTTTTGTTTCTCCCCTTCTTTTCTGCTATAGTAAAGAAGCAAGATGATTGTAAAGGAGACGAAATGGATGATCGATAGTCCTGATTATTGTACATGTAATAACAACAAAAATATCCATACAGAATTTAATGACCAAGGAAGCTTGAGCATATGCGACAACTGTCACAAACTAGTCAAAGATTCATTTAAAACATTTGAATCTTATCCTGTTCAAAATTATGTAAAAAGTAGAAGAAGATAAACAAATCCAAGCAAAACTCACTATGGCTGATTTTTATGAACTTCAAACTCAGCTTCTTCCTTTGATCAAGCTTCATCAGTAAAACAAACAGTGGATCATTTCAGTTTACAAATCAAAGAGTAAAGATTTATTTATTTCAAATATTTGAATATAAAATAACCAAACGATAGAAAGGCTTATTCTACATCACGTAGTAATTTTTCTTTCCCGTCGTTTGGTTTTTTATTTTTAGCCTAATTCTTGACCTTTTGCATGCTGGTTATCCGTAAAATATTTTCCAACAGGCTTTCCTTCCAATTCAGCTAATTTTTCTTGGATCTGACGGATCACCTTTTTTGCATCTTCTGGATTTTCTACAAAATCGAATGTATCCCCATCCACTTGTATTTTAGGACATACATCAAAATCTTCATACCATTGATTATAGCGGGTGTTCAACGTTTCGTAATAGGTATATAACGTTTCATCGCTTTCTAGCTGTTCATAATCACGCCCACGTTTTTTGATACGTTCTAGCATCGTGTCCAAAGAAACTTTGATATGGACCATCAAATCAGGCCGTTTTTTTGGAGCAACATCATCTAACTCGTTTAGCATCGTATCTAATAAGCTATCGTACTGCTGTACTTCGATATCCGTTACCCGACCTAAATCAGCGTTTAGATGGAACAACAGGCTATCTTCATAGATGGATCGGTCTAGCACATTGTCATCGTTCACTAAAGCATTTTTCATTGCTAAAAATCGCTTGTTCAAAAAGAAGATTTGCAATAAAAATGCGTACTGCTCAGGATTTGAATAAAAGAGCGGCAATACTTCGTTATCTTCGACATTTTCATAAAATGGTTTAGAATCAATCTCTTTTGCAAGCATATCCGTCAAACTGCTCTTACCTGCACCAATCGTTCCTGAAATCAAAATCACTGACATACAACCCTTCCTCTTCTATAAGTACTCGCCTACGTAAGTTTCAACAGGCAATGTTTCAAAATCATATTCACGTACAGCTTGGTCTGATTTTAAATACGTATGGAGACTTTGTGTAATCATCAAGTTTGTAGGTACCGTCTCTTCTTGTACAATGATCATCGGTTTTTTCAACATAGTTGCCACACCTAATTCGTAAGCCGTTCCTGGATCGATTGTTTGATGCTCAAAGTCAAGGATAGCAACAACAAATTCTGCATTTGTCAGTTCTTCCATATCTTTTTCGTATACTTCCTGCGCCCATCCAGCGCTGAATAGTTCATAATTGCTTTCTTGGTGATGACGTGGAGAGTAGAAACTTGTGACTGTTTTGTTTTCCTCCAACGCTTTTTCGATACGACTTACTCGATCGATTTGCTCCTCTGAAAAAAATGGTCCTGCTAAATATATTTGACTCATTATTTTGCCTCCTTCAATAATAACTGATTTTTAATAGATACTGCTCGTAATTCATTGACCAGTTCCAATGGATTGTTGGAAAAGATTACTTGATCCAACCATTTTTTATCCATAAAATCCTCTTTTGCAAAAGTTTCTAATAATTGTTGCAAGCCGCTGTAATAACCGCCAATATTCAATATTCCGATTGGCTTGTCAGGCGTCAGACCGATTGCTATCCAAGAAAGAAGTTGTGAGAATTCCTCCAATGTACCTAGACCTCCAGGGAAAACGAGGACAGCATCTCCCTTTTCAAATAATAATACCTTTCTTTCATCGATCGTTTCTGTAGGAATAAATGTAGTAACATCTTTTCCAGGCAATTCAGTTTCAAAAAGCCCATTCGGATAGATACCTGTGACTTTTCCGTTATTTTCCAGTACTGTTTTACTAATCACTCCCATAATCCCGGAGTATGAACCACCGTAAACCAGTTCGATTTCTTCTTGTGCCATGTATTTTCCTAACGTTTGCGCAATAAATTTGTAACTTTCTTTATTACCAAAACGGGAACCGCAAAAAACAGTAAGTTTCATAAAAAAACACTCCCTAACTCAAAAGTCTATCTTCATTCTACACGTGTTTTTTTAAAATAAAAGACTAGATTTTGTAGTTTTTTAGTGGTATATAGGATAGACACCACTATATATAGTATTTAGGAAAAAATCATTTTTCAGCTATTTTATAGATAAAACAAAAATAAATAACGTGTTTTCATCGATATGAAATGACTTACTTATAGAAGATACTGGGATTTCGTCCTATATGCCAATAACGTGTATTATTTTAAACAACAAATACTTGTTTCTTTTATGAACGAAAAAATCATTTTGTTCTCGTGTTATGTTTCACTGATAAATGATGTTTCTCTAAATAAAAAAGCCGACGAACTAAACGATCAAAATTTGATCATTTTTGTTCATCAGCTTCTCCTAAAAATCTTTTTGTTAACGATAAATAGCTGGATTTGTAAAAATATCACTTGAATCGTCACTGCTGGAAGAAAATTCAGTGATAACCGCACCTGTTGCGCCTGCCTGGAACTAGTGTTTGATATTGGGCTCGATCGTGTACTGATCTCTAGCATGAAGAATAATTTCTTTTTTTACTGTATAATAACTTTCTTTCCTTTTTGGAATAGTACAGGAAAGTTTTTTTGTTTCCTTTCCTTCGACATAAGGTATACCAGACCTTTTCGACAACGAAAGGTTCTCATTTTTCCTTCATCGTCATTTCAAGGAGGGTGCCGATGCTCTGGACAGTTTCGATCGCTCCTAAACCAAAATCTGTATATTCGATTCTTTCTAACTCTGATTCTTTCATACCATTCCTGCCTCAAGGTACATCTATTGTACTTTTTTCTTGTAATCCATTCTGCCTCTCCTAACTAATTGTCAAATCATCCCAAGATATGTCTTCTTCCTCTTTTTCTTCTTGGATGATTTCTGCATTCGGATCTACTGGTTTTTTCAATAATAAAATGGTTATTCCTGTGACAAAAGAACCAGCTAACAATGCACCAATAATGCACCAATGAATGCCCATGGTCTGGTCATCGTAGCGACTGCAAACATTCCCGATGCCGGAATACGGCTATCTGCGCCCCAAAACATGCTTAATCCGCCACCTACTGCCCCACCGACTCCCGTTGCTATGACATTGCGTGCCAAGTCGTTCAATACGATAGGGAAACATCCCTCTGTGATCTGACAGATCCCCATAGGAAAAGCGGTCTTCAATGTATCGATTTCTTGACGATTGAATATATTTTTACGAATGATTTTCCCTAAGAAATAAGCGATCGTCAAGCCGAATGGGGTTACCATCGAAGCTAAAATCAATACAGTGATTGGTTCATAGATTCCTTCTGAAAATCGTGCCACACCCCCTTATCCAGAATAAATGGTAATCCAGAAACAGCCGTGTATCTGCGGTAATAAGCCTAACCAAACGAAAAATATGAGAAACTATTTTTGTTTGGCTGTTCTTATTACTTGATGCAGGGCAGCTTTTTCACAACCTCTTTTTTTATTTATGTTTCATAATCAATATGGTAAGGATGCAGATCCGTATGGTAGACCGCCTCCGAATATTCAATCATTCCCCCAATTTGCGTAGACGATTTCCGTATCCGTTTGATGCCGATCTGTGCGTCTGTTTTCAGAATTCCTTGTTCTTCTTCTGTTAAAAATACTGCAGAGAAATCATCAGAAAATGAGTCAATAGTATATCCTTTTTTCGTCAGCAAACAATACAAAGATTCTTTGCCAAATTCTTCTCTGCTGAATTGCATCATTTCTTGTGGAAGATAATGAACAAAATAAATATAAGGCTGATTGTTCAAATAATATAAGCGCTTAAAACAAACAGCTTGCTCACCGAAAAAGGAAAACAAAGGATCTTCCTTCTTTATATGGACCAATTGCAAATCCAGCGTTTCTTTCCGGACTTCATATCGGGAGTTCTCCAAGATTTGCGTAAAGCTTGCCGCTTTGGATAATCGATTGTAAGGACGATTGCTTAGAACCGTCGTCCCACGACCACTTTTCTTTTCGACATATTCATCTGATGCCAGCAGTTCGATTGCCTTTCGGACAGTGATTTTGCTGACTTGAAACAGTTCTTCTAATTCACTTTCTGTCGGCAACATCGAACCGACTGGATATTTTCCTGAGAAAATATCTTCTTTAATTTTATCTGCGACTTCCAAGTATAGTACACGTGTCCTTTTCATAACGTCACCCTTTGCTTTACTATTACTAAAAGAATAGCACATAAAAAATAAAAAAAGAACACAAATCACATGTGAGAAGTGTGTTCTTTTTCATTCAGCTGCTTTAATTACAAGTTTACGCCATTTGAGGCAATTACTTCTTTATACCAATCAAAAGATTTTTTCTTTGATCGATTCAGTGTCCCATTTCCTTCATCGTCTAGATCCACATAGATAAAGCCGTAACGTTTACTCATTTCTCCTGTTGATGCACTGACAAGATCGATACATCCCCAAGGCGTATAGCCCATCAAATCTACACCGTCTGCTACTGCATTAGCCATCGCTTCGATATGACGACGTAAATAATCGATCCGATAATCATCAATAATCGTGCCATCCTCTTCCATATGATCAATGGCTCCAAGACCGTTTTCAACAATGAATAATGGTTTCTGGTAACGATTGTATAATTCATTCAATGCGATTCTCAGCCCTTCTGGATCGATCTGCCAGCCCCATTCACTTGCCTCAAGAAACGGATTTTTTACTCCTCCCAGCAAGTTCCCTTCTGAAGTTGCTGCTTGTGGATCAGTCTCATTGATTGCCGTAGACATATAATAACTAAATCCGATGTAGTCCACTGGATATTCTTTTAGCAACTGGAAGTCTTCCTCCGTTTGCTCTAATTTTTCCGGATCGACTCCATATTTTTTATGGGTACGCGCTGTGTATGCAGGGTATTCTCCACGTACTTGGACATCCGTGCAGAAAAAATTGAATTCTTGGTTTTGGATCATTGTTGCTGCCTGATTGACTGGATTGGCATCGATGCTGTAAGTTGTTGCATAGATAATCATGCAGCCGATTTGGATATCCGAACGCAATTCGTGGCCGATTTTTACGGCTTTACTACTTGCAACGAATTGATTATGCCATGCTTGGAAAATATTTTGGTACTCTCCTGCTCCATTGCTTTTTACTAATCCTTGACTTAAAGCTGGAAAGTGAAAGGCCGAATTAATTTCATTGAAAGTCATCCAATATTTGACTTTACTGCTGTATCTCTCTAATACTGTCTGAGCAAATCGTTCATAGAAGTCGATCAGTTTCCGATTTTTCCAGCCACCGTATTCTTTTGCTAAATGAAGAGGCATTTCGTAATGAGAAATCGTGATCACAGGTTCAATATCATATTTTAAGCACTCATCAATCAGCTGATCATAAAATTCTAATCCCGCTTCGTTAGGAGTACCTTCGTCTCCATTTGGAAAAATTCGTGTCCAGGCAATCGAAAAACGATAACATTTGAATCCCATTTCCGCAAACAAGGCAAGATCTTCTTTGAAACGATCGTAATGATCGATTCCTCGATGATTCGGGTAAATATATTTTTCTTGATCAATCGTCCAGTCAAATTCTTCACTGCCGATAATCGCAAAGCGCTGCTTACCTCCAGGCATAGCATCTGCAACGGATAGCCCCTTTCCGTCTCGATCATAAGCCCCTTCTAATTGATTGGCAGCAGTTGCTCCACCCCATAAAAATTTTTCTGAAAAACGTGATTGCATCCTGATTTCCTCCTTATTTTACAATTGCTAGAACATCTTCGTTTGCAATAATCTCTTTTTGGTCTAATTCAAGTATATCGGCAAATGCATCAGTATTCGTAATGACAACTGGAGTGATTACGCTATAGCCAGCTGCTCTAATTGCTTCGATGTCAAAACGAATCAATAAATCTCCTGCTTTGACGAGATCCCCTTGTTTGACTAAGATCTCAAAGCCATTCCCATTTAATTCTACTGTATCCATCCCGATATGAATCAAAATTTCCGCTCCGTCAGTCGTTGTGATCCCTACAGCATGTCCAGTTGGGAAAATAGTCGTTATCTCTCCGTCTGCAGGTGCAACTAGTTCTCCTAATTCTGGATCAATAGCGATACCTTTTCCCATCACGCCAGAAGAAAAAACTTGGTCTGGTACTTCACTCAATGGCAGTACTTTACCCGTTAAAGGACTTTTTAAGGTATGCCGTGCTGAAGTAATCGGTTCTCCTGCATTCGCATGTTTGTTTTCTAATTGATTGTCTTGTGTTTGTTCGTCAAATCCTAAAATCAATGTACCTACGAATGCAAGAACAAAAGCAATTCCTGTAGCTATTACTGCTACTGTCACATTTGACTCTACACCATCCACCGTACTAATGAAAGTCGGAATCGTCAATAAGCTGACCAAACTGCTGGAGAAAGCTTTTACTCCGGAAAATCCGATAATAGCTCCACCAATACCTCCAGAAATACAAGCGGCAATGAATGGTTTCTTCAACGGTAATGTCACACCATACACAGTTGGTTCAGTGATTCCAAATAACGAAGTCACTGTAGAAGAAATCCCTAATGCTCGAAGTTTCGTATCTTTTGTTCGCAATGCTACAGCTAAAGCAGCCCCACCTTGTGCCAAGATGGCTGGAAGAAGCATTGGCATCAATACATCAAACCCATATTGTTCGATATTCAAAAACATGATCGGTACGAATCCCCAATGCATGCCGAACATCACGAATACTTGCCATAAACTTCCCATGATTAGACCTGCTACGATTGGACTAAATCCATAAATCGAGTTGAAGAGACCGCCTAAAGCATTACCGGCAACCGTCCCGATTGGTCCTAAAGCAAGAAATGTTAATGGAACCATCACTACTAAAACGACAAGCGGAACTAAAATCATTTGCAGAAATTGCGGAATCACTTTTTTTACGAATGGCTCTAATTTACTTTGAACCCATACGGCTAGAATGATTGGTATGACAGAAGAAGTATAACCAGATGGTGAAAGAATCACTGGGATCCCAAAGAAACTGATAGCTTCTCCCGCACCAGCAACTGCTGTGATAGCTGGATACACAAGTGCCATAGCAATTGCTACTGCTAAAAACTGGTTGGCTTTGAACTTTTTAGCTGCTGTAAAAGCAAGCATGACAGGTAAGAAGGTAAAGACACCATCTGCTGCAGCAAACAATATTTGATAAGTACCGCTATCAGCTGTCAGCCAGCCCATCACCGTTGCCAATGACAAGAATCCTTTCAATACCCCGGCGGCTGCCATCGCCCCTAGAAAAGGTGTAAATATACTAGAAATGATATCAATTAGACGATTCAAAATATTTTTGGACTCTTCTTTTCCATCCTCCGAAACTGCAAGACCTTCCTCATCCACGATCGATTGATAAACATCTGCTACATTACTGCCAATCACTACTTGATACTGACCGCCACTTTGTACGACTTGGATCACGTCCGGGTCTTCTTTTAACTTTTGCGTATCTGCTAAAGATTCATCTTTTAATCTGAATCGCAACCGCGTAGCACAATGTACTAAACTTTTGACATTCTTTTGTCCTCCTACCGCTTCCCATACACGACGACCAACTGCTTGATTATCCATTGTTTTTTCCTTCTTTCTTTTTTATTTAAAAAATAAAAACCCAGATTGAAAAAAACAGTCACAAACATTCGTGAACCTATTTTTTCAATCCAGGTTTTGCCTGCCATACAGTAACAATCCTTATGATTGGATGCTTTTTTCTCACTTACTACTCTTTGAATATGAATCGTTAAATAAATCTGCTCTGCTATTCCCATTTCCTGTTTTTGCGTTTGTCGAAGGTACTCATTGATCCGTTCGACACAATGAAACGCTTTTGGATATTTTCCTTGAACTAATGCGTAGAGAAACTCATCTTGTTCGTCAGATCCTTCCCCTTTGAGATAACGCTGGGCAAAAAACTGCAGATGAGTAATGATACGCTGATAATTCAAAGATTCTTCATCGAACACGATGCCGAAGAATTTACTGATGATACTCAGTATATCTCTTACCATTGTGGTAGCGGTCATCGTCACTTGCATGTCTTCGTTTCCTTGCTGGCTATTCACAAAATGAAAGGCAATAAAACCGGCTTCATCCTCAGAAAGTTCCACACCAGTCTTTTGTTTCACAAACAAAAGAGCCTCTTTCGCTGCTTGATATTCTTTCGGATAAAATTTTTTTGTTTCAAATAATAATGGATTAGGCAGTTGGATATTTTCTTTTGCTCGTGTGATCGCATAATGAAGATGATCGGTCAACGTCAGATAAATATTAGGCGAAAATTCAACTTTTAGTTTATCTTCAGCTTGTTCTACTACTTGCTTGACCCATTCGATCTCCTCTGCCGGAATATCAGCCATCAGCTGTTGGAATTGGTTTTTAGCAAAAGAATCTCTTAAAACAAATTCTTTTTGGACCGCTTCTGGCGAAATCTCGTCCCCAATCTTTTTTTGAAAAGCTAGTCCTTTTCCCATACAAACGACTTCTTCCCCGAATCCATTTTTCGAAATGACGACGTTGTTATTCAAAATTTTATCAATTTTCATTTTGCTTCGCCCTCTCAAGAAAAATAAAAAAACCTAGAATTCGCCTACTGTTTCTTAGCTGAATTCTGGTTTTGCCTGCCGTACAGTAACAATCCATTTCTTATTCAAAATCATCATACCATCGAATTTTTATTTATGCAAGCCTTTTCATATAAAAAATAGAAAAACTGGAACACAAGTCTATCTAGAAAACAACCAAATCAGAGATGCACCTCTTTGCGTTCCTCTTTTTTTCAGCAAATTGGTTTTTCCTTATCGATTCATATCCTTTGGCTGTTTTTGATCTGTAACGACTTATGTCCCAGTATCCTAAAACGTTTTTGTCTCTAGATTGAAAGCAGTTCTCATATCATCTGTCGCATCTTTTATCGGTGTAACACTTTCCAGTTCGCCTTGTACAACTAGTCGCGTGACTGCATCCATGTCGCCACAAGTAATTAGTGTGACGATTTCTTTTCCCTCGACTTCATTCAGTAATTGGGTATCTGTAGGAGCAACTTTTTCTTTAAAAAATGTTTTGTATGTATACACATTTTCTAAATCTGTCAAATAGATCTTGGCACCCATCTCTAAATTTTCCAGCGGTGTAAACAACAATTCAGGGTTCGTTGCACGATGGCTTGCTAAGGCATAATTTCCTTTTCCCATTTCTTGATCTGGAGATAATGTTCCTGCTCCGTAAAGTAGTGACGTATTATCCAAGCCTTTGAAAATCGGTAAATTGATTGAAACTGAAGGGACTGCGATACTAGCAATCACTGGTAGATCTGTTCCTCTCATCTGCGACCTCATGACCCCTTCTGTCGTCATTGGTTCTACCGCATCAAAGTCAAAACTGACATCTTTATCGTTATTCTTTTTCAGATCTTCTTTTGTTACATTCGCTATAGCATATTTATCTCCTGTCTCTCTGACAAGATAATCCTTGATCTGTTCATTGAAAATCAAAGCTAGTCCTACTAATAACAAGAGGAACAAGAGGATATTGACTAGCCATCTTTTTGCTTTTCCTTTTTTTTTCATTTTCTCTCCCTCCAGACTCATTTTACTGTTTTTCTTTTGCTCTTTCCAACAGCCGAATGACACATTTCTACAACTCTGTGTATTTTTTTCGTACACCTGCGCTTTTTTCTACAGGATATTTCAAATTATTTTTGATCAATTTTTCTTCAATGATCTCATCTAGATCCAGCTGAAGGTTGTCTGCCATCATGTATGAATAGATCAATACATCCGCCAGTTCTTCTTTGATTCGTTCTAATTGTGTTTCTTTTACTTCTTCCGGCGTTTTCCATTGAAAAAGTTCTAACAATTCAGATGCTTCCAAAGAAATAGAAATAGCCAAATCTTTTTCGTTATGAAATTGTCGCCAATTACGTTCATCTCTAAACTGGTTGACTTTTTCCATGCTATTCATTTGCTTGCCTTCTTCCAATCATTTCTTACTTGATTAATCATACCATTTTTTTACATAAAAAATAGATGATGCTTTTAAAAAAACTCATGTTTTCTTTTATTTAAAATAAATGTCATAGAAATCAGTAATTTAGGTAGCCACCATGTGTATGCAGTAATGTGACTTCTTCCCCTGAGGCTTTTTGTTTTTCGATACGTTTTTCTCCCCAAACAGACATCGCTACTAGAATCTCTCTTAATGATTTTCCTTCTTTGGTGAGCGAGTACTCTACTTTAGGCGGGACTTGGTTATAGACTTTTCGATGGACAATGCCATCTTGTTCTAACTCTCTTAACTGCTGGGTCAGCATTTTTTGTGTGATCGTAGGGATTTTCTTGCTTCTCCACGCCTAAAATAAGCGATATTGCTCTTCCCTTTATCTGGTGTAAGCAAAGCAGTTAGCATTTTGACGATCGTGGATTCCGCTTTTCACTTCTTATCTACTTAGTATCACGAAGTATACTTTCGTACTAATACTAAGTAGCGGAAGTGTCAACTACTTTGTTTAACTACATAGCAAAAGAAACAGAAGGGTGACAACGGTCATCACGCTTCTGTTTCTTTTGAATATGCTGTGTTGTTGTCTCTATCTCCGTGTAGACTTTCCTCAAGCTTATCCTTTGACAGTAAGTCAGTAGGCTGATTTGCTCTTTCTAGATGCCAGATACATTTCTACAAAGAAACAGTGATTCTGCTTTGAAAAATCGATTTTTAGTTCTGCATTTTCGTAAACATCCAGCATTTTTTTCGCACTGTATAGACCTAACCCGCCATTTTTTTTAGAGGTTTTTCCTCTTTTGACCATCTCCGATAGCGTCAAATTCGTTGGATTTGCCTTGTTCGCTATACTAAAACGTGATCCCTCTTTTTCTTCCAGCAGATTGATCGTAATCGGACTCTGATCGGCTACACGATGATCGAATGCGTTAGAAATAAAAATAGATAAACAGCGAATAAAAACAACCAGATCAATCGGGATTGTTTTCACTTCGACAGGAATAACTACTTGGATCGGGATTTTCTCCGATTCTGCTTTTTCTAGAAATTTTAAAAAGACACCCCTGACAGCTGGGGATACAATATTTGTTAGCTGTTGTATTTGCGGTTTTTCAAAAATAGCTGCAGAATGATCTTCTAATATTTCTAAAAATTCCAACGTTTCTTTTTTATTTTCCTGAAGAGTAATTTTTAATGAAAACAGTAGACTTTTATAATCATGTTTGAATTCCTCTAGATGATGGTAATATTCTTCATTTATTTGATACAGTTGAAGCGATTCCTGATGTTGTCTTTCTTTTACTTGGAAACTGATCAACATAATGAAAAAAAACAAAGAAAAAAAACTGATGACTATCGACAAAAGAGATAGAAGCAGATAATTAGATGAGCGGAAGTGAACACTTCCCAATACCAAGTAAATCACGCCCCAGCTTAATAAAATACAAATACCTCCAAAATAGTGTTCAGTTGGATAAGTAAAAAGCAAGTTGAGAAATCTCGTCTGTTTGTCTATACTTTTTACTAATAGATAGAAAATAAATGCGATAAGTAGTGCAAAAAAACTTGCTGTTCCAAGATGTCTCTTTCCTAAATAATCCATCAGATCAAAAACCAGAAAAAAGCTGAGTCCAGTGATAGCAAAAAAAAGATTACTGATCAAACAGCTGATAAACAGGTTTTTCGTAGTAAAATAAAAAAGAAACATCAATAATAAGCCAACTAGGTAAGGAAAGCTCACTTTAGGGATAGGAAGTAAAAGTGTCACCACCATCAAAGCTATACAACCAAAGCTGTTTTTTACTAGCAGTTGTTTCGAAAAGAATAAATAGATACCTAAATCTAAAATCAAAGTAAAGGTCAAATAAAGTGTCACTGTTGCGACCATCTTATTCCTCCATTGTTTTGTTTCAAAATGTACACATATTTTTTTAATAGGAGCCTGCATATGAAAAAGTATTTTATCATAGAAGATAACCAGTTTCACAGCGAATGGATCATCAAAGAATTGGTCAATCATCATATCGAGAATATCGTGCAGCTCACTTCTGTCTCTCAAATCAATCAGTTGATCCAGTTGGGCACTATTGATAATCACGATGTTTTCTTTATCGATATCGACTTGAAGCAATCACTCACAGGTATTGATGTCGCCGAACAAATACGTAAAAAAAATGCACATAGTAATATTGTTTTTTTCACCGCTTATACGAATTTTGCAGTAGAGATCATCAATCGGAAAATCCTTCCGATTGGATATATCAGAAAAGACAGGAATTTATCTGAACAAATTCGTCAAGTGCTAGAACAGATCAATTGGAAAGAACAGCAGATCGTAAATGTCGATAAAATCTTTATTGATCAAAAAGGTGGAAGTCTCGTCCTGTATCCTCGGGAAATTTTATATATTGAAAGTATCAAAGGTTTGAAAAACCAAGTTATGGTCAAAACAACTACAGAAGATAAATTAGTGAATACTTCTTTAAAACAATTGAAGACAGAGTTGGAAAAGTATGCTTACTTTTTACTATTAAAATCTTACTGTATCAACTTATCGCAATTGCAGAAAATTGATTCTGCTCATTATGTGTTAGAATTTTTCAATGGTGACTCCTTACTCGTTGGTCGAAAGATCTTTGAAAAGACAAAGGAACGTTTCCATGACTTCCAAAAAACTGCTTCGAGTTGATGAATAAGAGCTGAGACGTAAGCATAGCAGATTTCAGGGAGTAGGCCTTGAATCGGCTCCACTCCCTGAAGTCATTGATTTGATTTTACGCTTTCCCTTCTGTAGGAGCATCTGTTAACGACCATGTGAATGTTGAAACGTAGTTGTCTACGGCATAATTGGATACAGGAACAAATAATTCCACTGATTGTCTCCCTTGTTTCACATTCTCTCCTAATGAATAAATCCATGTGCCAATCCCTTCATTTGCTCCTGCAGTTACTAGATCTACTGCCTGATCCGCTGGGATCTCAATTCCTTCAGCGCCAGTACCAGAAATAGTAGATGGCGTTCCACTGCTATTAGTTGCGCTATTTCGAATCACGGCGTTTTTGAATTTCACCTTTGAACCAGTTAGTTTATTCGTATCAGATGTTGTACCAATAAATTCTGTTCGTTTGACTGATAGTTTCCAACCGGCATAATTTCCGCTTTTATCCGTTACTTGTACGAAATTCTGTACTTGTGTTGCTGTCCCTGTACTGTCCGTTCCGTTTTGTAATGCAGCATATACTGTTTTTGCTGTACCTAACTTGATTGTTCCAAAATCAAGATCTGGAGCTTGGTCAATCGTCAGTAATCCGGATGTTCCCTGATTTGGTTCGTCAGGTGTAAACGGCGTATCGGGATCATTTGGATCAACTGGAGGAACTGGAACAACGTCTTCAGGATTTGCGGCATCTGGTTTTGTTACAGAAATCGTTCCTTCTGTAGTGGCTGAGCACTTATTCTCAGCAAAAACACTTTGTGTACATAATAATAGACTTCCAGCTAGAACGGTACTTAATGCAATTGTTTTTTTCATTTCTTTTTCCTTCTTTCTTTTAAAATAAATAATCCAGCAAATAAGCCAATAAGAATGACTCCAACAAATATCAGCCATCGCCAGTCAAATGTTTCTGGCTGATTTTTTAAATCAATATCCTTTTCATTCAATTGGTCCGCTGCATCATCAGTTATTTCAAAATCGGTATAGAGATTCCAGCGTTTTTCTTTCCAAGCACCCTTCACAACCGCTTGATAATGTCCCGGAGCTAATTTTTTTCCTTCTAATGGGACAAGTAAATCAAAATTTGTATTGGGTGCTACATTTATTTTTTCTTTTTTTATTGAAAGGTAAGGTTCTTTTGATTCTTTTTTGTAGATTTCAACCGATGTAGTCAAGCCGAACATATAAGAAGCATTTGGATTTTGAAAATTCACCTTAATCACATTTCTTCCATCGCTTTGATCCGCATAAGCTTTTTTTAATTTCAAATCTGGGGAAGACTCTTTTTCGCTATTTCGAATCAAGATTGCTTTCACTTGAGAAAACTGATTGACGACACCAACTGTACTTTTGTTAGAAACGTTCTCTTTTTTTTCTTGAAACGTGATCCCTCCTGCGACCACACCAGCCAGCTCTTTTTCTGGCGCTTTCAGTGAAAGTGTCTCAGTGACCGCACTTTGAGGAGGAACAGTTATTTCTCCCACTGTTTTTGCTAAGTTTTTCATATCATAACTTAATGTTTCATCTAATTTACTTTTTGATTCTCCATATTCGATCACACCGTTTGAATTCGTCGTAGCGGAGTGGATCAATGTCTCAACTATTACTGATTTATCTGTTCGGTTAAAGACCGTGTAGGGGATTTCCTGTGTTTTCCCAGGCTCCATCCTTACATTTATATATGTTTTGTTCTTATCAATCTGATTAGCCGGTAATTCAAAATCTACCGCAAAATTGAATTCGGAGGCATGGACAGGTGTCTGCCAAAGGATGAATCCAAGGAGAAGGATCAGAAGTAAAGAGCAGTTGTTTCGATGACTTTTATTCCATATTCGATTCATCAATCATCCTCCTTGATCTTTATTCTGTCGGCGCATCTGCTAATGTCCATGTCATCTCTGCTGAGTAATTACCAGCTATCTGATTTTCTTTGGTTAAGACAAGTTTAAACGCCCGACCGTTATTTAAATATTCTGAATAATCTGCTTGCACATTCGTTGAATTTTGTCCTCTGACAATTTCCAGTTCTTCTTCATTCACTAATTGATACTCCTCAGCTTTCTTGAAATATAGGACATCCTGCATAGAAAATCCTGCATCGTTTGTGAAAGGCTGAGATAATTTTATCGTTAAGATCCATGGACTTTTTGTTTCTCGCTGATCATAAATCCATAATTTTTCCTGCCCATCCATTTGGCCAAATGCTTCTTGCGTCAACCCAGTTGCTTTGATCTGACCAAAATCGAGTTTGGAAGGGGCAAGAAATGAGAGACCACCTTCTACTACGATCTTCGTAGCAGGTGCAAAAGGCGGGGCATCATGATAAACAACTGGCGTATCACTTGGATTGTGATTCCCAATTTCATCGTTGGTACTTGGCTTGTTCTGCACACCCTTAGCAGCAGCTTCTCCTGCTTGGTCGTTTAATACAATTTCTAATACATCTCCTGCAAAAAGTTGATTTTCTGGGATAGAAAGAACAAATTTCCCTGTATCATCAATAGTTGTTTCGGACAAAACAGCTTGATTTTTTTTCAATGAAACCAAAGCTCCTGCTTCACCTGTACCTGTGATCGTGCGAGAAGCTGCATTGATCAATGTGGTACTTAATTTAGCAGGTTCAGGAGGAATCACATCGACTGTCGTTTTGGCAGAGTCCAGTTCTGTCACTTCTTGGCCGCCTCTTACTTTTTTAGCAGCAACTACTTGCACTTGATCCCCCGTTGTTAGTCTTTCTTCGTTGGGTACTTGAACTTCAAACAAACCGCCTTGTTCGCCTTCTCCCCACGGATTATATCCTGCCCCTTCATTTTCATCTGTTTGTCCTTGTGTGAGAGCAGTAATTTCTACAGGTGATTTCGTCGTATCTGCATAAGTAATACGTAAAGTCACTTCTACTTCGCCTGTCCAAGCATCTCTTGGCTTTGCCTCGACACCTTCGGGAACAACGACATGCCCATAGATTTTTTTATCTGCATTCGTTGGTACTCTTAAGGATTCAATCATCGGAAGCTGGTTATTGGCACTGATTCGATTATAATTTTTCATTCCGGCACCTGTCTGAGCAAATTCATTTGTTAAACCTGCACTAGGGCTTGATACAAAATTACCTAAGTCGGTTCCATTGATCGATAAGTCTGTCATATCAGAAAAATAATCCGGATCTTTTTCAAAGTTATCGAACGTTGCTCCTGCCTTTCGCCATAAAGCAATTTCTGAATGAGCGATCTTCAAAGAAGAATCGCCATTTCCTTGAAATACCCAGCCACCTATGCCATTAGTCTCGCTTCCGATCCGTTTGTTTTGGAAATCGAAATAGGTAGGAGATTCTAAGTCTACATTCAACACATCCCCACTGATGATGCCAGTCTTATCTTCCCCAGTTTTCCCGACCATGACTAAATAAGTTTTTTCGCCAGCCATAAAGTTCAAATCAATATCTCCAGTTGTATCTACGGTAGCTCCGGAATCTGCGCGTATATCGATATTTGATTTTTCTCCAGTAACCGTAAAATCAGCTGACCCTGGACTTTCTAGAAAACCAGAAGCGTCATAAAATTGGATCGCTTGGTTTCCTTGATTGAGTCTGTTCACATAAGATTTGCCATCCCCTGCATTTCTTACCTTCAATGAGCCTCCATTAGTTACTGTTAGTTTTTGCGTACCGTTCTCAAAACGAACTGCGCTAGAACGACCACTTTGCTTATCAATATCGATGACTGATCCGGCTCCTTCTACGATCAAAGAAAGTCCTTTCCCTACAAAACGCATCCCATTGTTTCCAGGTTGGTCGCTATCTCCAGCCATTTTGACCGAGATTTGTCCACCACTTGATACATGGATTTGACTAGAATCTCCTTGCAGGCGAAATCCGCCAGTAGTCGCTGTATTGATTGTGATTTTCCCATCATTCGACACAGCGACTCTTGATCCTGAGCCTCTCATTTGGATAATTCCGCGATTGTTGTCGTTGGTAATATTGATCTTTGTATTTACCGAAAATTCACTTCCTGAGCCACTGACTTCAAATGTGACATTCCCGGGTAGCGTATCGACAGCCTCTCCTTCATCGCTGACGCCATCTGCCCGATCATAGTCAAGAGAGACCTTTGAACCACTCAAGATATGGAGTCCTGGTGCTGTTTTTCCACTGCCCGTCTCATCACCTGAATCTAGAAAACCATAGAATTTTCCTAGATATGGTCCATAAAGCTGACTACCATTGATTACATTTAGCTGATAGCTTCTACAAAAATAAGCTTTACCCGGATCGGCATTCATCCCTTCTTTCACTGGTTGGACATCCAATACACCGGAAACACCATCTAATGTGACAGTTGCACGAGGGGCGTAAATCAGGCCTAATTTAGAACCATCATATAAGTCAAGTGTCCCGGTAAATTTTATTTCTCCCGTAAAATGATATCTGTTTCCCCAAAAATCGGACATATAAGCAATGATAATGGCATTTCCATCGATATTTGGTATCAACCCACCTGGATGAGCTGCCGTTCCTTTAAAATTCTGAAACTCGATCGACTGAGGTGTCTCATTGATATAGATGTGATGTGTGCCGAAATTATGAGCAAGTCCGCCAAAATCGATAACGATATCTCGCTTGATCTCCAATTCCCTGTCTAAAGTCAAAGGCTGAGTTAAACGAATCTTAGCTACTGATTCGTCTGCGAGAAGCTGCGTCAGTTCTTCTGTTGTGGCAGCTTCGCTGTACCCATCCGCTGAAACAACTCTAACCTGTACCTCTTCACTGCTATCAGACGTTTGTTCAGCTACTTCTGAGGTCTCACTTGTCTTATTTTCTTCTTGCCTTGTATTAGAAGTAGGCGCCTCACTTTGGGATTCTGTAGTTTCAGAAGTAATTGATTCTTCTGAAAAAGTAGTCTTGTCAAAACTTTGATTCTCTGATTGCGTTGATTCGCTTGTTTTCTCTACATCGGCAAAAACGGATGTCACCATCAAGAGAGGGAAGACAAACAAAATCGACGCAATCAGCTTTTTTACATATTGATTCATTCTCCACCATCCTCTCTGACGTTTTGACAATTTTATTTTAACGTTTTAATTTATTTGTAATTGTACTTTCATATTTAAAATATGTATTTTTATGGCAAATTTTTCTGTTAGGTGAAAATTTCTTTTTTGTACAAAAAAAGGCTGTGACAAAAGTCTTGTCACAGTCCCTTATTCCGAACAACCGATGTTCTCCTGACAACTCTTCGGTCACAACCTCCATTTTAACAATAAACCTGTAAATGTGAGGGTAACACTTTGATTGTCACAGGTAATTTATCCCCTTCATCTCCATCAACATTCGTCGTCAATTCTTCCTCATCAGCTAATGACACAACTAATTGCTCACAAGTAAGATAGGCTAGATTTTTCGTAGATTCATCTACTCCTTTTAATAGGTCTGGCAATGTTTTAAGCGTATCGATCAAAGAAGAATCTTTTAAATAAACCAAATGGAGCTTACCATCATCCACTTTTGCATTTGGAAGTAATGTTTCAAAACCGCCGACTGAGTTAGTTAGTCCTATCAGCAAGATACTGCTCTCAATTTCTTCCTTCTTTCCATCAACTTCTAAGTGAAACGAGTAGGATTGTGTGGAAGCTAACTGTTTGATTCCTGACATGAAATAAGCTAGTTTTCCGAATTTCGTCTTCTTCTCCGCATCTACATCATTGATTGCTTCAGGGATAGAGCCAATTGCGACGACATTCATAAAATAGTCGTCATTTATTTTTCCAATATCCAATGGCTTGACTGATTCAATCGAAAAATGATTGATCGCTTCCCCAGATTCTAGCGGTATCCCTAATGCTCGAGCCAAGTCATTCACCGTACCCAATGGGAAAAATCCGAAATTTGGCCGATGTTCTTGTTCAGCGATTCCACTGATTCCTTCGTTGACTGTTCCATCTCCGCCCATGACAAACACACTATGATACCCTTCCGTAGCCGCTTCGCGAGTAAAGTTTTTTGCATCCCCTGCTTTTTTTGTATACAAGACGACCACTTCATCAAACACCGATTCCAATTTTGCTATCGCTAATTGCTCAAATTCCTTTGCTTGTTCACCGCCTGAACTGGGGTTTACCACTAATAAAACTTTTTTCATCACTTTCTTTCCCTTCTGATTGATTTCTTTAATATAACGATAGCATAAAGAAAAAAATTAGGCTGTGATGAAGTACTGTTCATGAAACATTCATTTATTTTTTGACAAGATAAAACACCCATACTATGAAACTGAGGAAAATTAAAACAATGATATAGGAAATAAAAGAAAATGATAGGCATTGTATACCTAATAAAGTAAAAATCTTAGGTGGCAGATAAAAACACAAAAATAGCAAGAGAATGTAATAGCGTTTCTTCCACTTTTTGTTATCAGACCTTATAGCGATCAGAGGAATACCAAATGCATAACTGAAAAACTCTTGATGTACTGTTAATATGTCATGACCTTGAATAATAAATGCGACAATCCCCGCTATAATTAGTGTGCCTAACACCAAAACGGAAAATTGATGAATATATTTTATATACAAATGATCCATTGTACTTCCTGCCTTTTTATTTGTGAGAAAAACAAATCCGTATACGTGAATAACTTCTAGAAATAAAAGAAATTTGCAAAACCACTCCATTTATCTACTTCTACGTGCATTTTTTGATATTGTTTTCTTTATTTAAGATTATACAGAAAAATATCTAGGGTCGCTGGATTCTAAGTAAAAAAAATTTTTAAAATAAAAAGAACTAAATCAAGTAGTAATTAAACTACTGTTGATTTAGTTCTAATAAAAAGATTTAGATGAACAGTTTTATTGATTTAAATAGTTCATATTTTTTATTTATTCCGCTTATTTACTACTTGCTGTACTAGAATCTGAAGTGAATGTACTCAAAACATTTTCAAAGTCTTTGTCTTTGATTTTTACATTAGCGTCTTTCAATACTTCGCCAATTACTTTATTCTGGAAGGTACTGTCACTTAATTTTGTGTCTGTTGCAATTTCTTTCAATTCTTTTTTGTATTTATCCATGTCGTTGCCTTTGTTTTGGTTTTTCACCATTTTAACCACATAATATTCCGTAGTATAAGTTGAAGCATTGGTAGAAGTGATCACATCAGAAACTTGACCATCTTTCAACTTAAAGGCTGCTTCTTTGACTTCTGCCGGAACCGTTGTAGTAGTGGAATCAAATTTCACTTTTCCGCCATCTTCTTTTGTCGTAGTATCAGTTGACTTGTCTTTGGCTAATTTAGAGAAATCGTCTCCCTTATCAGCAGCTTTCTTCACATCTTTTGCATCATCTTCACTTGCTACTTGGATAATTTGAGCTTCCACTTCTGGATGGAAAGATTCCCAAGCCGTTTTTAAATCTTCATCGGTCAATTTGATATGTTTCTTTAGACCTTCTTGAAAGGCTAGACTTTGTTTGATACTGTCTTTGAATGTTTGTTCTGTGTAACCTGCAGATTTCAATTGTGAATCAAATGAATCACCCAATTGTTTCTTTGTTTGATCATATTGGGAATCGATTTCTTTGGTTGATACGTCATCTCCATATTTATTTTCAAATACTTGATAAACGATCAACTGTTGCACAGCGGAATCTGCTCCTTGCATTTTTTTCAAGCTATCCATTACTTCTTGTTCGCTGATTGTACCGCCTTTATAACTAACGGCTGTTTTTTCACCGGCATTCGTACAGCCTGACAATAAGCCAGTGCCTAGTACGATGGCAAGTGCTAAAAATCTTTTTTTCATTTATCAATTCTCCTACTTTTCGTTTTTTGCGAATTGCTAAAAACAAAGGTGTTCAAGATGAAAATCATCAAGAACACCTTTACTAATCTGCTCGATACGTCCTGAATAGATATAAGGCTACACAATCCAGAAAGTTCGCTCAGCAGAATAAATGTCAAGTAGCACATCACACCTTAATATACTACTTCTTTTGTTACCGTTTTTCAAGTCTATCTTGCGTTCCGTATTTAACGTAACTAATTCTTAGAACAAATGTTATCGATTTTGTTTTTCTTCTTCCGCTGCTGTGATATTCAAATCAGACACTTTTATGTTCGATTTTCCAGACATTTTTTTGTTGTTTTTATTGAAAAAAATTGATTTTTCATTTGTTTTCTAAAGCATGATCTTCTTGTTTCCTATTTTGGTCAGATATGGATCATGCGTGACCACGATAACTAACGTACCTTGGGAAGCCTGTTGCGATAAAATTTCAACTACTTTATCCTTATTTCTTTTATCCAATGACCCAGTCGGTTCATCGGCTAAAATGATTTTGCTATTCTTCAATAAGACTCTCGCACAGGCGATTCTTTGCTTCTCACCACCAGATAATGTATAAACAGGCGTACTTAGCTTCTTGTCTATATTTACTTTTTTCAATGCTTCATACTTTACTATTCGTTTATCCGAAGCATTTAAATTCGAAAACTTCAAGCCAATGTCTAAATTAAAATTGATCGTTTCATATTCAATCAATCCGAAGTCTTGAAAAAGAAAAGAGAGGGCATTTCTTTTTATCAAGCGCTTCTCTCTTCCAGTTAAATGTTTTGTTTCTTGATTAAATAAATAAAATTGCCCTGAACTGAATTGATCATTCAATCCTAATATATTCAATAAAGTACTTTTCCCTGCTCCGCTCTCTCCAACTACAGTCACAAAATCCCCAGCATCCGCAGTAAAATGGTCCAAATGAAGAATGGTTTTGTTTCGAATGATTTTTTTTGCACTTTTTATCGCTATCAACGGTTCCAACTGTTAACCTCCATTCATCAACAATAACTGACTTTTCTTTTCTGTAGACAAAATAAAAATAACTGAAAGAATAAAATCAATGAAACTAAAGAAAAAAATATTAAAAAGATACTCAGGCTCTCTTTCTATAGGGAAAAGGAAGATTACACTTGTCATTCCCCATTTGATGAGGTTCATTATGAAGAAATCTTTATATGTTTCGAAGAGCGAATAACCACTTAAACGAAAGATAGAGATTTTCCGGCAATTGTAGACAAAATATATGCGTAACATGACGTAGCTCAATAAGAAAAAAGAAAAGAAAGTGAGGAAACATACCTGTATCAAATAATGAAATGACCTGCTTAATACCTTGACAGCTGCCTCTTCTGTTTGAGTATACGGAAATGATAACTGCAAGTTATCACGTAACTGGCTTTCCTCAATCAATTCAAATAGCATTTCTTTCGACAAAGAGCCTATCTTGATCTTTAACGGCGGATAGATTTCTCCACTGAGAATATTCCTTTCCCAATAAGTACTGTTTTTCAATGTCAGTACTTCCACAAGCGGGTAATGTTCAATCCATGAGATAGAAGGAATAAATGTATAAATGGGTTGATTGTTTTTTATAATCTTAATTGTCAAATTAAGTTAGACAAATCATCAATACTTACGTAACTCAAAAATACTTCCAAAGGTGTTCGATAATCCAGTGATTTTCTAGGAATATTATTTCGTTTAGATGTGACAGATTGAATAAAAGATTCATCTACTGAATTGAAATCCATAGATTTCAATAAACCATCTCTACGTAACAATCCGTTAGAATTCTCGTTTAGGCCTCTTTGAGACGGTGTTCCTGGATCAGCGAAATAAATGGCAATATCATTGGCATTACTGATTTGTTTCCAATTTGAAAATTCCTTTCCACAATCAAAAGTGATGGATTTGAATAGATTTTTCGGTACAGATTCAAACCAATGATTTAATTTTTTTTCAATATCAATCGCTTGTCTACCACACGGTTTCAATGTAATGATAACTTTTGATAATCGTTCAACTAAGGTAATTACAGCACTTTTATGTTTCAGACCTACGATAGTGTCACCTTCAAGGTGACCAAACTCATTTGAGAATTGGCTATAATCTTTTTCACGTTCATGAATAGAGCGGCGGAAAGCTTGTTTTCCACGCCTTTCTTGATGTCCATTCGGTTTACGCTTGCCTTTCATCGGTAAGTCAGAAGGATTAAATAGCCCCTTTTTGAACATACGATAAATGGTACGAGCAGAACAACGAATAGGAAACGCTGCACGACCAACAATCACATCGGGTGTCCATCCTTGAACAACCTTTCTTTGAATATATTCTGATTGTTCCTCGGGTAAAACAAGCGGGCGTCTACCACAGTTTGATTTGTTTTTCTTATACTGTTGATAGTATTCTAAGGCTGATTTTCCTTGCTTGAAGAATAGGTATACTTTATGGATCGTTTGTCTTGAACGATTCAAGCAATGCGCAGTTTTCGCAACAGATTGATTTATTTTGAAATAAGACTCTATCATTACAAGTTCATCCGTTGTAAGATGGGTATAGGTCATTTGTACTCACTCCTTATAATTCTTTGGTCAGAACTATTTTGAGTGTAGCACAAATGGCTTTTTTAGTTGTCTAGCTTAATTTTACAATCGGCGTAAATAGAAATTTTGGTTCTTTTTCACTGATTTCTTGATAATATTCCGTTATTTTTTCTAGATTATTTTTTAAACCTGTATGTCTATATCGTTCAGGAATCAATATAACAGGGTGCGCTTCTTCTTCGGTTACTTGGATCAAGTTTCCATGGTCATCAGCCAAAGGAAATTTCTTAAGATAATTCGGATTTATTTTTATCCCTCTGCCGAACTGTTCGTTTTCTTCATTCAAGTAATCTGATACATTGACTAATATACTTCCGTTTTTATTCAAAGTTTCATATAATTCCTGATCTGCTGCTGATGCAAAACGATTGGAATAAATAAAATCCACATGGTTTTTCCCGATGGTTACTGGATAAAACACATGATAGTCTTCACCAGCAATTTCTTTTGGCGGTTCATGGGAAACAGCTAACTGTGAAGAAGAAAAAACGATAGTTGCTAATTCGACATTGGCAACGGTCAAAATAAGAGAAAATAACAACCAAAATGTAAAAAGAATGTATTGGATATAGTTGAACGCTTCTCTTAATGAAACGATTTTTTCAACTAATAGAAGAGAAATCAGAGAGATACCATATATTCCGCTGAACAAGAAAACGTACATCTGGAACAAATAAAGAAATTGCTCCTTATAATACATAAAAATAAAACCACCAATGATTCCTGCAATTATGAATGTAATAATGATTTTCTTTTTCCCCAATAAACACCACAATACTTGATGTAATGAAAAGCCATTATTCAACAATAAACTGATTTCTTTATTCATCAATAAGAAAAAGGATGATAACAAAAGGAATAAAAGAATCAATCCAATAGTTAAATACACTCGATAATTATATACGTCTGTACTTGAAATAACCGAATACGAATAGCTATTTTCAAAGTCTTCAAAAATATTAGTGGCATAATCAGTGTGAAATGCTTGATTGAATCGTTCCACAAATAGTGAAATGAACCGTTCATAGGCTTCTTTTTCTCTCGTCATCAAGAAAAATTCACCTTCAAAATCTTTTATTTTGATCGATTCTTCAATGGACGTTACGCGAAAGGAGGTATTAGAATAGGTACCTTCTCGTGAGAAGATTTGACATCCCCTTGATAATACAATGTCATTTCAAGCTTTGGCTGTATCTTGAAGTTCCAAGATGTATCTACTTCATTGGATTCATTTACTGTTTTTTTCATATAAGAAAGCTCAGTTTCTGATGAGACATTTTCAAATACCATGATTAGCTGCTCATATTCTTCTTGCCCAATAAAATGTTGTGGCAATCGAATCGGAGTATAAGTATCTGTTTGATGGAAAAATTCATTTGTCCGATAGAGTACCTGTTTATTTATACTAACCAAGGCAAAACCACTCATGATACCGGTCACTATGATTGTGAGTAAAACTGTGAACTTTTTTTTGATTATCACCACTCTCCCTTACTTAAATGATTCTTTGATAAAATCATACCGTTTTTCATCAAAAAAACGTATCTATCAAGTGTATAGGTCATGTAGAATAAATCTATATACTGTAGAATCGAAAGGAGAAGAAGATGAACATCGGAGAAAAAATACGAACTTACCGCAGAAATTGTAAGCTTACGCAAAAAGAATTAGGCGAAAAAATTGGTGTTTCCGATAAAACGATTTCTAGTTGGGAAAATTCTCGTACAATGCCAGACCTTGAAATGCTGTCACTTTTACATCAGACTTTAGGTCTGCCGATTGATTTTCCTTCTATTGAATCAGCTACCGAATCAATAGAACCAACATTGCCAGACGAACCTCTTGTTATCAAGAAATCTTATTCATCAAAACAACCCTTCTCACTCAAAAAGACACTATCTTTCTTTCTGCTCGTCTTTTGTTTGGTCTATCTTTTTCTTATCAATTATCAATACAAAAATGAAACGATTGATCGATTCAATCCTTTTTTGAAACCACAAATCGGCTATACCACACTCCCTGTAGGATACGTGGACAATTCCATCGAACATTGGGTATGTAATGATATCTTTGGCCATGGTACATGGCTGTCTTTTCACGCTGGAGAGGTAGAAAAAGAGAAAAACCATGCTGTAATCAAACACAAAGGAAAACACGTCATGAACGTTCGCCTGCTCACTTGGGAAGCCATTCCCTCAGATTACCAAGAAATTCTCAGCAAAGACTATGACGATGCCTTAAAAAGAAGCCCTCAGGAGCCAGATAGGCATTAAGTAGGAGATGAACGTGGAGATAGAAAAAATCAATGCACATGATCTTATCCAAAAAACAGGGGTACAAATTAATTGAAAAAGCCTTGAGATGAAAGTTCCTAAATAAAAAAGTTCAGAATGATAGGTATTTCTGGCTTATAGTATAATATTTACGCCACAGCCTCCCAATGATTCTTTTTGGAATCATAATCAAGGATGGACATTCACAAAAATATTTTGCTCATTCGATCCGAATAGATTAACGACCAATCTAGTAAGTAATATAGATTGGTACGTAGTCAAGCTGCACATAATTTAGATCAATTTTAGTTCTTTTTTATATTTCTATGATCTGCTCATTTACTTTTATATGATGGCTTACAGTAACATAAATAAATATGATAATCGCTGGTAGTTTATCCAAGAGTACTCAATAAAATACAAAATGGATTGTTCAAGCGCCTATCATAATGATAAAATGAAACAAATAAACGATACAAGGAGGAAGAGACTTTGAGTAATGGCAAAAAAATTTTTTCATTGTAAAAATTGTTCAGTTGTTAATCTATGGGATTTCGGTAGCATGGGCATTTTTTATAGAGGAATCACACCAAACTGGCCATTTTATCTCTTGTTAGTGGGAATATTAGTAGGAAATTTTGCCCCTCTTCACTATCGTACCAACTTTTTTTCAACTGATTCTGGCCTTTTTCTTAAAACAAAGACGCGAAAATTAGAAAACATTATTGAAATGACAATTACCTGTATAATCATTTTCTTAGTTATATTCCTAAACGTCTTCTAATAAGAATCTCTTAAAATTAGCTTGTTACAGTTAGTTACCTAGTTTATATAACACAGTTATCTTATCTTCCTTATCAACATCTTTTGCCAACTCTTTGTCTTAAATTCGAAACATATAAGCAGAGCTACGAACACCAAGACTGTTTCGGCTCTGTTTTTTGCATCAAATTCACTCTTATATAGCTGATAATCTTGGCTCTTTAAAAGAAATTATTTTCGCTTCATTTTATTATAAAAAGGCTAGGAACCTGATAACATCAAGGTTCCTAGCCTTTATTTAAGTATTACCCCACAGACCCTTCCATCTCATAACTGATCAATCGGTTGAGTTCGACTGCATATTCCATTGGAAGTTCTTTGGTGAATGGTTCAACAAAGCCCATGACGATCATTTCAGTTGCTTCAGATTCGGTCAGGCCTCGGCTCATCAGATAGTAGAGTTGTTCTTCTGAGATTTTTGAGACTTTGGCTTCGTGTTCTAAAGAGACTTGGCTGTTGTGGATCTCATTGAATGGGATCGTATCGGATTTCGACCATTCGTCCATAATGATTGTGTCACATTCGATATGAGAGATCGAACCCGCACTGTTTTTGGCGAAGGTTACTTGTCCTCGATAGTTTACTTCTCCGCCGTCTTTTGAGATTGATTTAGAGACGATAGAGCTAGATGTATTTGGTGCATTGTGGATCATTTTTGCACCCGTATCTTGGATTTGGTTTGCTCCTGCAAAGGCGATGGAGAGCATGGTGCCTCGTGCACCTTTTCCATCTAAGTAAACACTTGGGTATTTCATCGTTGTTTTTGCACCTAGGTTTCCGTCTATCCATTCAACGGTTGCGCCTTCGTATGCTTTTGCTCGTTTGGTTACTAAGTTGTACACATTGTCTGACCAGTTTTGGATCGTTGTGTAACGGCAATACGCATCTTTTCTTGTAAAGATTTCTACGATGGCGGCATGCAGGCTGTTACTTGAATAAGTAGGTGCCGTACAACCTTCGACATAGTGGATGCTTGCTCCTTCGTCAACGATGATCAGCGTACGTTCGAATTGCCCCGTGTTTTCCGCATTGATCCGGAAGTAAGTTTGTAATGGAACATCGACTTTGACACCTTTTGGCACGTAAATAAAGGTGCCACCTGACCATACGGCTGAATTCAGCGCTGCTAATTTGTTGTCAGTTGGCGGTACAAGTTTTGAAAAGTACTCTTTGAATAATTCAGGGTATTCTTTCAAAGCAGAGTCAGTGTCAGTAAAGACGATCCCTAACTTTTCGAATTCATCTTTCATATTATGGTACACGACTTCTGATTCATATTGTGCGGAAGCACCGGCTAGATAAGCTCGTTCTGCTTCTGGGATACCAATCTTTTCAAATGTATCTTTGATTTTTTCTGGTACGTCTTCCCAGTCACGAGCGGGTTTGTCACTTGGTTTTTGGTAATATTTGATGGCATCGAAATCGATGTCTGAAAGGTCGGGGCCCCATGTTTGCATTGGCATTTTGTTAAATGTTTCTAGAGATTTCAGACGGAATTCAAGCATCCATTCTGGTTCGCCTTTGATTCTTGACATCTCACGGATCACTTCTTCTGTCAAGCCTTCTCCTGTACTGAAAACCGGTTCGACATCATCGTGAAACCCGAATTTATATTCTTCTAATTCTGGTACGCCCATGTTCTCACTCCTCTTCCTTGTGGTAATGATGGAAAGCTGCGGTACCATCGTTTTCCATTGCTTTTCCTAGTGCTTTCCAGGCAAGTGTCGCACATTTGATCCGAGCTGGAAATTTAGCTACACCACCAAGCATAGCAGCATCGCCTAATTGGTCGGGATCTTTGACTTCTTTTCCTTGGACAAGCTGTAGAAAGTCTACAGTTAAATGTTCTGCTTCTTCTATTGATTTTCCGATGACGGCGTCTGTCATCATCGAGGCACTTGCCGTACTGATGGAGCAGCCACTGCCGTCAAAGGCGATATTTTTGATGATTCCGTCTTTTACATCGACTTGCAATTCGATCACATCTCCACATGTGGGGTTGTTCAATTCGATCTTACTTGTCGAGTCAGTCAAGCTTCCACGATGATGCGGATGGGAAGAATGATCCAAGATCACTTGACGGTATAAATTGTCTAATTTAGATAGTCCCATGTTGGAAAAACTCCTTTGTTGCCATGATTGCTTCAACTAAACGGTCGGCGTCTTGCGTTGTGTTGTAGAAATAAAAGCTCGCGCGAGCAGTCGCTGATACTTCAAGGTACTTCAATAGCGGTTGCGCACAATGATGACCTGCTCTGACGGCTACCCCTTCCATGTCTAAAGCTGTCGCGACATCATGGGGATGTAACCCATCCAAATTGAATGCAACGACTCCTGTCCGAAAATTCGGGTCTTGTGGACCATAAA
Source organism: Enterococcus sp. FSL R5-0957 (assembly GCF_038008005.1). NCBI lineage: Bacteria > Bacillati > Bacillota > Bacilli > Lactobacillales > Enterococcaceae > Enterococcus > Enterococcus sp. FSL R5-0957. The sequence continues at coordinate 588,157 of NZ_JBBOYG010000001.1, read as the reverse complement.
CAGTCAATCCATCAATTGCTTGTAATTTTGGCAACACATAAGCGGCTAGTTCTTCTTCATATCGATGGATATTGTCCATGCCGAGTTCTTGCAAATAATCGATTGCATGGCCTAATGCGATAGCACCGGCGATATTTGGTGTCCCTGCTTCGAATTTCCAAGGTAGTTCTTTCCATGTACTGTCGTATAATTCGACAAAATCGATCATTTCGCCACCAAATTCAACAGGTTCCATTTCTTCTAACCATTTTCTTTTACCATATAAAGCACCAATACCTGTTGGTCCGCACATTTTGTGTCCGCTGAAAGCAAAGAAATCACAGTCTAGTGCTTGGACATCAATGGCCATGTGCGGGGCAGATTGAGCACCATCTACTACGATGACCCCGCCGTTTTCATGGACAAGTTCAGCTAATTCTTGAACAGGATTGATGACACCTAAGACATTGGATACATGAGCAATGGAGACGATTTTGGTTTTGTCCGTAATCTTTTTCGCTGCATCCTCCATATCCAGGAAGCCTTCTTCTGTTAGTTCGATATATTTCAAGACAGCACCTGTTCGTTTTGCCAACTGCTGCCACGGGATAACATTAGAATGATGTTCCATGTAAGAGAGCACTATCTCGTCTCCTGCTTTGATATAGCGGTCGCCGAAGCTTCTGGCTACCCAATTCAAGCTTGTCGTCGTACCACGAGTAAACAGCACTTCTGCTGTTTCTTTTGCATGGACGAACGCCCGTACTTTTTCTCTTGCTTGTTCATAATCATGGGTCGCGCGTTCTGCTAACGTATGGACACCGCGATGAACATTGGCGTTATCGTGTTCGTAATAGTGCGCTAATGCCTGGAGTACTTGTTTTGGCTTTTGGGTCGTCGCTGCATTATCCAGATAAACTAAAGGTTCATCATTGACGTCTTGAAATAAGATAGGAAAATCATTGCGTAGCTTTTTAGCATCGATCATCCATTCAACTTCCCTTCGATTACTTCGACTAATTCTTTCCGAACTTGTTCTACAGGGATTGCTGTTAAGACAGAACCGAGGAATCCTCGAATCACTAAGCGCTCTGCTTCTTCTTTATGCAATCCTCGACTCATCAGATAGTACATTTCTTCTGGATCAACTCGTCCTACACTGGCAGCATGTCCAGCAGTTACTTCGTTTTCATCGATCAAAAGAATAGGATTCGCATCACCACGTGCTTTATCAGAAAGCATCAAGACACGACTTTCTTGTTGGGCATCTGCACCTTTTGCCCCTTTCAAGATGTGGCCGATACCATTAAAGGTCAATGTTCCTTTTTCTCGGATCACTCCGTGTTGCAAAATATGCCCGATCGTATGAGGGGCTTTATTGGTTACTCGCGTATCGATTCCTTGGATTTGTCTGCCCGAGCTGATTGCCACGATTTTGACTTCTGCGTGTGCACCTTCTCCTGCTAAATCTGAGTCAAAGTCAGCGATCACATGACCGTCATTCATGACACCAATTGCCCAGTCGACAGAAGCATCTCGTAAAATGTGCCCACGGCGATTCATATAAGAAGTAATATTTTCTCCTAATTGATCTACGGCTGAATATTTGATTTTTGAACCAGCTTTAGCGATGACTTCCACGATGATATTACCTGATGATTTTGCTACTTGTTCTTTGGTTGTCTGGAAACGTTCCAGATAAGAAAATTCACTATGTTCATCTGCCACGATCAACACATGCTTGAAGAAGTGCTCATCGGATGCGCCATCTTGAATGAATAAGGACTCGAGTGGTTCATCGATCACGACATTTTTAGGCACATACAGGAAAATACCGCTGTTCATAAAAGCTACATGGAGTGCAGTCAATTGGTCTTCGTTCATGTTTACTGCTTTTTTCATATAATATTCTTGGACTAGTTCTGGATATTCGATCATTGCAGTGAACAAGTCGGTAAAAATGACTCCTTTTTCTGCTAATTCCACAGGCAGTTGTTCAAAAATCGTCCATGAACCTTGTTGGACAAGCACAGGATTGTCTTTCATTGCATCAAATGCCGGAATCGTGCCTGTTTCACTGATGGTTTGTGTTTCTTTCACATCAAATAACGACCAGCGATGGAATTTCACCCGATCGATATGCGGCAATGGCAGTTCATCTGCTTTCGCTAGTGCGTCTTGACGGAAGGTTCTCATCCAATCAGGTTCGCCTTTACTTAAAGAAAAATCATTTACCGCGTCAAGATAATCGAGCCAGTTTTTTTCTTTCATTCTTGCTCCCCCTTACGCTTCTTCTTCTTTATAGTCGATTCCTAATTCTTTACTGATACCAGCGTAGCCTTCTGCTTCCAGACGTTTAGCTAGGTCAGCATTCCCTGTCATGACTACTCGGCCTTCCATCATGATGTGAACGACATCAGGTGTGATATAGTTCAATAATCGTTGATAGTGGGTGATGATCAATGCACCGAAATTGTCTCCGCGCATTTCATTTACTCCTTTAGCAACGACTTTCAAAGCATCGATATCCAGACCTGAATCGATTTCGTCTAAAATTGCAAATGTTGGTTCTAACATCAACAATTGCAGGATCTCATTCCGTTTCTTTTCTCCGCCAGAAAAACCTTCGTTCAGATAACGTTCAGCCATTTCTTCTGGCATATTTAGTAAAGCCATTTTTTCATCTAACTTTTTCAAAAATGCCATAACAGAAATTTTGTCGTTTTCATCACGTTTCGCATTGATCGCTGCACGCATGAATTCCGCATTCGTGATACCTGGTATCTCACTTGGATATTGCATAGCTAAAAATAAGCCAAGTCGCGCACGTTCATCTACTTCCAAGTCTAAAACATTTTTCCCGTCAAACAAAATTTCGCCTTCTGTTACTTCATAGTTTGGATTGCCCATGATAGCGGCAGATAAGGTAGATTTTCCTGTGCCGTTAGGTCCCATGATGGCATGAATTTCTCCGGTTTTCATTGTTAGGTTTACGCCTTTAAGGATTTCTTTTTCCTCGATCGACACATGTAGATTTTTTATTTCTAAGACAGACATGCATTATACCCCCAAATTCTCTTTCGTTCTCACTCATTTTAGACTAATTGAGAATGAAGCGCAATGACCTTCCTTACTAAAATCAAATATCTTTTATTTATTATTAAACAATTTTGATTTCTAAATTAGAATAGGTATAAAAAAGATGAGAAATAAGCCATTACAGACTTATTTCTCATCTTTTTTGTTCCATACCTTATTTTGCATCAGCCTTTACTGGTTTAACAGAGCCGCCCCATTTGTCTGTGATCCATTCTTGGACTTCTTTGCGGTGAAGCACTTCAATCAGTTTTTTGATTTTGTCACTGTCTTCATCACCTTTACGAGTCGCAATAATATTCACGTAAGGAGAGTTGTCCTTTTCAAGCAATACGGCATCTTCTAATGGATTCAACCCTGCGCCGTAAGCGAAGTTTGCGTTGATTGCAACTAGGTCACCTTCATCATTTTGGTACGTAGAAGCTAAAAGTGATGGGTCGATCGTATGGTTGAACTTCAAGTTCTTAGGGTTTTCTTCAATATCATCGAATGTTGCTGTTTCCAGATCTACTCCATCTTTGACTTTGACTAAGCCAGCATCTTGTAGAATTGTGATGATGCGTCCCCAGTCTGATTCAGAATTTGAAGTAATGATTGTTGCACCATCTTTTAATTCGGAAACATCTTTGACTTTTTTAGAGTACAAGCCCATTGGTTCGATGTGGACAGCACCGGCATTGACAAAGTCATATCCTTTTTCTTTGATTTCTTTGTTCAAATAAGGAATATGCTGGAAGTAATTGGCATCAATGTCGCCTTCTTCCAAAGATTGGTTCGGTAATACATAGTCATCGAATTTGACGATTTCAAGATCGATTCCTTCATCTTTCAATAATGGTTTCACATGTTCCAAAATCTCTGCGTGCGGTGTCGGTGAAGCGCCGACTTTCAATGTCGTGTCGTCTGCTTTATTTGCTGAATCTTTGCTGTCGCTGTTGTTACCGCATGCTGCTAATCCTACAGTCAGCAAAAGCGCTGCTGCAAATCCAAAAATTTTCTTTTTCATATCCTACATCCCCCTATATCCTATTATCTTTTGTCTGTTTTCTTAGTTAAGAAATCACCGATTCCTTGAACGATAAATACGATTAGTAAAATAATTAAAGTCGCAACGAATGTCACTGTCAGATTACCACGCTGGTAGCCTTCCTGCCAAGCAAGACCTCCAAGTCCACCTGCGCCGATCGCGCCGGCCATCGCAGTAAATCCGATCATCGAGATCGTTGTAACTGTTAATCCAGAAATCAATGCGGGAATACTTTCAGGTATCAAGACCTTCCAGATGATTCCCCAGTAACTTGCTCCCATTGCATCTGCTGCTTCCAGTACACCAGGGCTGACTTCACGAAAAGCAATCTCTACTAGACGGGCATAAAATGGTGCTGCGGATAAAACAAGAGCTGGAATGGCTGCTTGCGCACCTAGCATAGTGCCTACGATTGCTTTAGTAAATGGAATGATCAAAACCATCAGGATCATAAATGGCGTTGACCGGAAAATATTACTGATGATCGATACGATTCCATAAATGATTCGAGCATACGGTTTGTTTTTGCGTCCAATAGAGTAAAGGATCAATCCCAAAACTAATCCGATGATCGTCACTAAGACCATTGAGATTAATGTCATATATAGTGTATCAAGGATAGCCTGATTCATCGTTTCCGGGTTGATTTTTTTAAAATCTAGATATGTTTCTGAAAAGCTTTTATCCACGATGGATCACCTCAATTCCTACTCCTTGTTCGTTGATGAACACTTCTGCTTGATCTAATTCTTTGGTTTCACCAGTCATCAAGACAGTCAATGAACCAAAGGAACCTTCTTTCACTTGTTTGATCTTTCCATACACAACGTTGACATCGATGTTATAGCGTCGAATCGCTTGGGAAATGACTGGCTCGTTGGCATTTCTTTCGCTAAAGGTCAAAGTTGCCAAACGGCCGCTTGGATTTTCTTTGATGAGTTCAGCTAATAGTTCTGTCGAATCAGCTTCTGGTTCGATGTCTTGTTGTACAAAGCGTTTGGTTACTTCTTTTTTCGGTTGTCTGAAGACAGTCAATACGTCTCCTTCTTCTACGACTTTCCCCAACTCCATCACAGCGACTTTGTTGCAGATTTTGCGGATTACATTCATTTCATGTGTGATCAAGACGATGGTCAAATTCAATTTCTTATTGATCGCTAACAATAAGTCTAATACTTCTTCTGTTGTTTGCGGGTCCAATGCGCTAGTAGCCTCATCACAAAGCAGGATCTCAGGATCATTTGCCAATGCTCGTGCGATACCGACGCGTTGTTTCTGTCCGCCGGAAAGTTGTGAAGGATACGCTTGTCCGCGTCCTTCTAACCCGACTAAACGCAACAGTTCTTCTGCCCGTTCTTTACGTTTGCTCTTTGGTACGCCAGCTAATTCCAGCGGCAGCTGGATATTTTCAAGTACAGTTCTTGACCATAACAGGTTGAAATGCTGGAAGATCATACCGATTTTCTTTCGGAATGTACGTAATTCTTTGTTTTTTAATTTTGTAATATCTTGATCGTTTACGATCACTTCGCCGCTCGTGGGAAGCTCAAGTCCATTCAGGAGACGGACTAATGTACTTTTTCCTGCGCCAGAATAGCCGACGATTCCATAAATATCCCCTTTTTCAACGTTTAGTGAAACGTCATTGACGGCTTGGATGTTTCCGTTTTTCCCATTGAATGTCTTTTTGACATTCGTTAGTTGGATTAATGACATGCCATTCACATCTTTCTCTTATGATTTTTCAAACAAAAAAGCCTTCGCCCTCTTGCCTTAAGCAAAAGGACGAAAGCTTGAACTTCCGTGTTACCACCTTGATTTACCGTTACTTCGCAATAACAGCCTCTTCCAGTACTTGGACTTAGCTTCTTTCCGTATACTGTCGCGCTGTAACGGGCACTCCCGTAGTAAGTTTGCTTACGCTCGCTTACTCTGCTCTAAGACCATCTTCCATCTCATTTTCGTTACCCATTTTCAGCAAACAGGGCTCTCTTCAAACGTCCGTGACATGTACTCTTCTTTTCAAAGCTTTCTCGTTTCATATAGGATTGCTTATGATTATAGCAACTGGAAGAATCAGTGTCAACTTTTTTCAAGTGATTTTCTGATTTTATAATTCGTCAAATTCTTTTGGATCAACATCTTTGAAACTTAAGATCCACGCATTCATTTCATCTGAATCATTCAAGATATTGATATCTTCACCGATTTTATCATTAACAGAAGAAACTGTACCCGTTAGCGGGCTGGCAAATTCATTGACCGCTTTTTCCGCTTCAACTTCGATCAGAGGTTCATCTTTTTTTAGCGATTGTCCTGCTTTTGGCAGATTGGCAAACGTGATGTCTCCAAGTTCTTCTTGCGCTTCATTTGTCAAACCAACACAGTATTCTTTTCCATTAAATAAGATCCAAAGGTTGTCCTTTTTCTTCAAATGCTTGCCTGCCATTTTATATCAGTTCTCCTTCATAAATTTTTTCATTGAATCCAATTGCAACAAGCTGGTCCTCTCGTACGATCAGCGGCCGCTTGATCAGCATGCCATCTGTCGATAAGACTTGGCTTGCTTTTGAAGTCGTAAACTCGCCTACTTGATCTTTCAGTCCAAGTTCCCGATATTTCATCCCGCTTGTGTTGAACAGGCGACGGATTGGTACTTGACTCGTTTCTAGCCAAGTCTCAATCGTTGAGGCCTTCGGTACTTCTTTGATCATATCAATAGTTTGATAACTAACGCCATGCTGGTCTAACCACGCTTTGGCTTTTTTGCATGTTGAACATTTCGGGTACCAGTAAAAGGTGTACAATTTTCTTACCTCCTTGAAGATCTTGCAGGTGCTTCATTTTGGTATCTCATCGATAATATCAACCCGATACCGATCATGTTCCCTAAAATCGAAGATCCTCCCTGACTAATGAAAGGCAATGGGATCCCTGTTAAAGGAAGTAATCCGATATTTGCTCCAATATTCTCAAAGACATGGAACAGCAGCATCATGATCAAACCGCTTGCGATATAGGCGTAAAATTCATTATTCGTATCGAAACACACCCGAATCATACGATAGATTAAAATAAAATACAAGAAAATGACGAATGCACCACCGATAAAGCCGAAGTTTTCACCGATAACGGTAAAAATCATATCGGACTCACGAACAGGCACATAGATATTGCTTACGTTGAATCCTTTACCAAACAAGCCACCGGTACCAATTGCCAAAAGTCCTTGGGCCGGCTGATAACTCATTCCTGACGTATCATGGAAAGGGTCCAGCCATGAATCAATACGTGTAAACTGATAAGATTTGAAGCCAACTTTGTAAAGCAAGTCTCTTCCGCCTTCAGTCGTAACCAAGAAGATCGTTCCTGCTCCAACGACCACTGCCAAGATTACTACAGGTGCGATGATGCGCCAAGAGATTCCAGACATCAGGAAAATCCCGCCAAAGATCGCAAGAAAGACAAGCATCGTTCCAAAGTCATCTTGGGCCATGATCAATGCTAAAACCGGTATTGTCACGATCAAGAGCTTCCCAATCAGCCAAAAGTCCGATTTCATCGTCCGTTCTTTTACTTGCGTATTATGTTTAGTTACGATCAGTGCCATCATCAAGATGTACGCAATCTTCATCAACTCTGCTGGCTGGAAAGTAAATGCACCGAATCGAAACCAGTTTTTAGACCCTGTTGAAGCAGCTAAATTCTGATCATAGAATTTGAGCAAGAGTCCCATTACCACTAACCCCAAACCATAAAGGTAAGGAGTCAGTTTCCAGATCCATTTGGAATTCAAATGCATGATGACAACGATTGCTGCCGCTCCAACTAAATACCAGACAACTTGCATCCCTACGCCTTTCAAGACTGCTGGATTGTTCGGATCATGGCTAAGTGCTACATATAATGAGAGCAGACCAATCAAACATAACAGAAAGACTGGTAAAATCACGCCATAATCAATACGATTATCGTTCGAAGCTTTTAATTTTTTTTCCATGTTTCATCCCTTTTCTTAAAAACCATACTGCTGATTATTATAGCGGTCCAGTTAGATAATGGAAAGTCTTTCCATAGACATTTGGGAAAAATTAACTTTCCGTTTGTGCAGTTGCTTGAGCAAATGCAGTACAAAAGCCTACTGCTTATCTTTAGTGTATCATAGAACTTTTTTTGATACATGCAATTATCTACCAACTGAGATTCTCCTCGCTGTGAGAAGTTTCTGTGCTTTCATTGTATCGAAGGATCTCTTCAGCAATCTCTAGCAGCTGATCAGAAACCAGATTGGTTCGTTGGATGAAATAAAAATATCGATGGAAATTCAACGGAGTCATTGGCACATTTTCTGGAACAGAGCGCTTAGACAAAATCGAGCGACCGATTCCTTCCTTCAGCAACGCAACAATTACATCGTTACTTTTCACGATCATCTTCTTATCTTGGATATTCATCTCTTCAAAATAACGCTGCGTGTAATGAAAAACACCAGAGTTTGCTTCTCTTACAAGCCACAATTTGCTTTTTGGGTCCCCAGCGATGACTAGCTGGTCTTCCACCAAAGAGTATCTTTGTACGCCGGAAGTCTCTAATGGCTTTTCGATAAAACCAAAATCGGATTCATGTTTCGCTACTTGTTCTAATGATTCATGAGAATTCGCGATTTCGATCTCAAAATGCACTTTAGGAAACCTTTTGATCAGATGTTTCATCAACTGAGGCAAAAGATAGACAGCAAAGGTGTGGGAAGCAACGATCCGACATACTTCTTCTTCATTTTGTTCATTGAGCAATTTTTGCTGAGTTTCTTCCCATTCTTCTAACAAAACCAGTGTCCGTTCATATAATAAGTCGGCTTGCTTAGTTGGAAGCATCTCTTTTCTTCCGTTACGTTGAAAAAGATCGATATTCAATTCCCGCTCCAACTGTTTGATTTGATTCGAGACTGCTGGTTGAGATAAAAACAGTACTTCTGCTGCTCTGGAAAAATTTCTTGTTTCATATACTGCTCGAAAAGTCGTTAATAACTTAAACATGGCACCACTTCCATAACTTTTTATGATAATTACTATAAAAACTATTTGATTTAAATATACAAAAAACCATCTATAATAGAAATGTACAACAAAACAGTTGCTGATCCAACTAGTAACTTAGATGAAGACAATCAGCTGTCTGCTTGCTCGTAATCATACATTCCTATTCATTTTACAATGTATTCGTTCATCTTGGTACTAAAATCTATTAAATAAAAAGGAGAATATTATATATGAAGAACTTTTTGAAAATTATTCCGATCCCGATCTGCGGGTTGATCCTTGGGTTAGCTTCCCTTGGAAATCTGTTTAAAGACTATCACCATGTTGCTTTAGGCAATCTAACTGGCGGTATCTCTATGATTCTTATGATATTCATTTTTGTTAAATTGTTTATCTTATTCGAACACACGAAACAAACGTTGCATGATCCAATCATCGCCTCCGTTTCACCAACTTTTACGATGTCACTCATGGTTATTTGTACTTATTTTGTTTCATATGAAAGTATTGCACCAATTGTCAAATTCATTTGGCTGTGCGCTGTTATCTTCCAAGTGATCCTTGTCTTTTATTTCAATTATCACCATGTTATCAAAGCTGATCTTTCAATTGAAGCAATTTATCCAAGCTGGTTTATCATTTACGTTGGATTTGGGGTCATCACTGTAACTGCCGGGAACTTCTTCCCACTTATTGGAAAAATTTTCTTTTGGATTTCATTGATCTGCTATGCGTTCTTATTGCCGATCATCATCAAACGTGTCTTTTTTGTAAGAAATATGGCTCATCCGACACGTCCGCTGATTACGATCGTTGCAGCACCTGGTTCTCTTTGCCTAACAGGTTATCTTAAAAACTTTGCTGAACCTAATTTTTATCTTGTCGTAGCATTGTTCGCTTTATCTCAAGTATTGTATTTCGTTGTGCTGTCTATGCTTCCACGTTTGTTCAAGCTTCGTTTTTATCCAAGCTATGCAGCCTTTACATTCCCGCTTGTTATCTCTGCAACAGCTATATTTACTACTGTTCATTACTTCAACAGTTTAGGTATCTATAGTAGCGTATTGGATTTCTTAAAAGTTGCGGAATGTCTGTTTGCAAGTGTAGTTGTCTTCTACGTTCTTGCTCATTACGTACGTTTCTTAATTAAAGAACATAGCAAACATGGAAAATTTGTTTCTAAAAAAATCGCTTAATAATCGATTCAATAGGTTGTGAAAAAGCTGTTCTGCATCAAGTAATAAGAACGGCCAAACAAAAACAGCTGTTCATGTTTTTGTACTGGTTGGGCTTATTACCGCAGATGCAAGCTTTTGAACACCGTTTACCAAGAGGTCGTAAAAGAAGTGGTCAGCTTCAAGAAATAAGAAGGAATTTACGAAAATTGCTTCTCAAATTTTTGTGAAATTTCGGCTTATTTCCGAAAAAGCTACTTCTGGAACACCGTTTATTCGAAACAAGAGGTCGTGACAAGACTTTTGTCACGACCTCTTGTTCTTTTGTCAAAATACTGGTTTAGTGCTACTATGTTCGAGTATGCTTTTAGTATTTATTGACGAAAGGAACCGATCAAATGAAATCATTGTCACATCCAATAAAATCTGTAAGGGATTCAGCGGTCCGCGAAATCTTACCCGGTTTACTGCTTTCTTTTGCCATCGCTGCCTTCAGCAGGCTTCTTGCTATTTATCTGCCACAGTTAGGTGGAGCGACTATTGCTATTTTATTGGGTATTTTATTAGGAAATACTTTTTTTAAACAGCCTGTTCTAGCAATCGGCACAAAATTTGCTGAAAGCAAACTATTAGAATTCTCTGTTTTTTTACTAGGTGCAACTGTCACAGCTCAAACGATTGCTCAAATTGGTGTAAAAGGAATTGTTTTTGTGTTACTGCAAATGTCAGTCACTATCATCGGTGCTTACTTGATTGGTAAAAAACTGCAATTCAGCGATACTTCTTCTTTGATGATGGCTGGAGGAAACGCTGTTTGTGGTTCTTCTGCTATTGCTTCGATCGCCCCTTCCATCCATGCGAAAGAGGAAGAAAAAGGACAGATCATCACACTAGTCAATCTACTGGGTACTGTGATGATGTTGACTCTCCCTTTTCTTGGATTACAGTTGTTTGGTGGAAATCTCATTGAAAAAAGTGCACTTTTGGGTGGTACACTCCAATCTGTTGGTCAAGTAGTCGCTGGGGCAAGCTTACTTGACAATTCTGTTGTCGAATTCGCCATGCTATTTAAGATTCTACGTATTATGATGCTCGTTGTTGTTGTCTATCTGTTTGAAAAATTCATGCACAAGAAACAACCAGCTCTGTTTGAAACGCCAACTGATACGCAGAAAAAACGAAAATTACCACTTCCTTGGTATGTATTAGGGTTTGTGATCTTTTGTTTGGTCAACAGCTTGTTTTCTTTACCTGTAGTTATTGACCAATCGGCACATTTTATCAGCAGCTGGTTTGAGATCACTGCTTTAGCGGCAATTGGTCTGCGTTTAGACTTTGCAAAATTCATGAAAGAAGGTACACGCTTCTTATCTTATGGATTAGCTGTCGGGCTTCTCCAAACAGTGATGGCTTTACTATTTATTTGGCTGATCAAAGTTTAGAATGAACATGAAAAAACAGTTGTGATTCTCGCATGGAACAATGTCCGAATCACAACTGTTTTTAATTTTGCAGATATCCTTCTAACAACAACAATTGGCGTTTGATTTCAACCCCATCTATTACGTTTCCCATATATCCTGTCAGTTTTCCATTTTGCCCGATCACTCGATGACAAGGAATAACGATTGGCAATGGATTGGTTCGATTTGCCTGCCCAATCGCTCGCACAGCTTTCGGACTATCAACAGCAACAGCTACTTCTTTATACGTTCGGATTTCTCCATAAGGAATGGTCGACAAAGCTTTCCAGACATTTTGCTGAAAAGGCGTACCTCTCTTTATAGATAAAGGAACATCAAATTCTTTTCTTTTTCCCGCAAAATATTCTTCAAACTGTTCTTGTGTGCGCGTTAAAATTTGCTGATTCGCTGATTCGCTTTCTGAAATTGGCTGAAAAGATACAGCAGTCAATCCGGATTCATCTGCATCTAACCATAAAAAGCCGATAGGTGTGTGTATTTTCATTTTGTTTGCTCCTGGTCAATAGACTGGAACTTCCTCCTTTTTCTCTATCCAAAACTACTTGCCAACTAATAAAAATTGTTCTTAAAAGTTTGATAAACCGAGGAAACATGGTAAACTAAATACGTTAGTTTACAAAAAGAATACCTGTTCTTTTACGTAAAATCAAATTTTAAAGGTGTTATTTAAGGTTTATTAAAATTTTGAATGTAAACCATATATAAACATACGATTGAAAGGATAGAAACGATGAAAGTATCAATTGTTGTCCCATGTTTTAATGAAGAAAAAACTGTTCCTCTTTTTTTTGATGAGGTTGAAAAATTCAAAGGTGCCCATGAGTTCGAATATTTGTTTATTGACGACGGATCAAAAGACTGTACGTTAGCAGCAATCAAGAAGCTAGCCTCAGCTTATCCTTATGTCCGCTTTGTCTCATTTTCCAGAAATTTTGGGAAAGAAGCGGCTCTGTACGCTGGATTGCAAGCTTCTACAGGAGATTTAGTGACCGTGATGGATGTTGATCTGCAAGATCCGCCCGAACTGCTTCCTGAGATGATCAACCGGATCACTACTTCTGATATCGATTGTGTCGGCACCCGGCGTTCGACTCGTGAAGGCGAGCCTGCGATACGCAGTTTCCTTGCGAAAAAATTCTACCAGTTGATCAATAAAATCAGCGATACAGAAATGGTCGATGGCGCTCGTGATTTCCGCTTGATGACTCGTCAAATGGTGGATGCCGTCCTAGAATTAACAGAATACAACCGATTTTCAAAAGGATTATTTAGCTGGGTCGGATTTAAAACAGAATATATTTCTTATGAAAACCGCGAACGTGTGGCTGGCGAAACATCTTGGTCCTTCTGGAAATTATTCAACTACTCGATTGATGGTATCGTGAACTTCTCGGATGCACCGTTAACGATTGCTTCATTTATCGGCGCTTTGTCTTGTGTCGGTTCTGGTATTGCAATTTTGTTCATTATTTTGCGGGCATTGTTGTTTGGTGATCCTACATCAGGATGGCCTTCCATGGTCTCGATCTTCCTGTTCATTGGTGGAATCCAATTGTTATGTCTTGGAATCATCGGGAAATATATCGGGAAAATCTTCTTAGAAACGAAACAGCGTCCTGTTTATATCATAAGAGAAACAGAAAAAGTGAAGCCAAATGAATTGAAGCCTCACCAATAATATACGTCAAATGAAGTAAACATTTTTTTAAATCGCGAATTGTAAAATTAAGTTAGAAAAATAAAAAGGCATTTATGGTACACTCAAATTGTATTTCCGACGAAAGAAAACAAAGGAGTGTAACCATAAATGACCTACAAACATCTTACCATAGACGAACTGACAATGATAGAATCATATTATCTTCAACATAATAAGCCGGTTGAAATCGCTAACCGAATGGGACGTGCTATACAAACTATTTATAATGTAGTCAATAAGTTCAAGCAAGGTAAGACTGCTCTTGATTATTGGCACCAGTATAAAGAAAAAATGTGGTAGAAAAGTCATTCAATTACCTGCTCATGAAGTAGATTACATTAAAGAGAAAGTCACTCTTGGTTGGACGCCTGACGTCATTATCGGGCGAAAAGAAAGACCTGTTTCATGCGGTATGAGAACACTTTATCGTTTATTTTCTAAAGGAATATTTGATATTGACACACTACCGATGAAAGGTAAAAGAAAACCCAATGGCCATCAGGAAAAACGGGGAAAACAACAGTATCAGCGCTCAATCCATGATCGACCTGATAATTATCCTGATTTCAATTCTGAGTTTGGTCACCTTGAAGGTGATACGATCGTTGGCATTCATCATAAAAGTGCCGTCATTACTTTAGTTGAAAGATTATCTAAAGTCATTATCACGATTAAACCCAACGGCCGTAAGGCATTAGATATTGAAACTGCCCTTAATCAATGGTTTTCTCGCTTCCCTAAAAACTTCTTTAAATCTATTACGTTTGACTGTGGAAAAGAATTTTCTAACTGGAAAGCCATTAGTAACCAACATGATATTGATATATATTTTGCGGACCCTGGAACACCTTCTCAACGCCCATTAAACGAGAATTCTAACGGGATTCTGCGTCGTAATGGACTGCCGAAATCAATGGATTTTAGAGAAGTGAATCAGACATTTATTTCCAGTGTCAGCAATCAACGTAATCATATTCCAAGAAAATCATTGAATTACAGAACACCAATCGAAATATTTTTGAGCTATGTACAAGAAGCATTTTATTCTAGCTTAATTTGACAAATCATAAATGAAAAAGGACTGTGACAAAAGTCTTGTCACAGTCCTTTTTTCCGAATAATTGGTGTTCCAGAAGTAGCTTCTTCGGAAATAAGCCGAAATTTCACAAAAATTTGAGAAGCAATTTTCGTAAATTCCTTCTTATTTCTTGAAGCTGACCACTTCTATCACAACCTCTTTCATATCTTATTACTTCTTCATTGCTGCTTTTAGTGCTGCTGCTAATGGGCTTTCTTCTGGTTCTTCTGCTTGTGCATATTTTTTCAGCAAGCGTCGTTCTTCATGTTTGGTCATTTTCTTCTTCTGCTCTTTTTTATCAAGCATTTTTTCTGTCGTTCCATCGTATTTACAACGGAAATAAGCACCGTTTTTACCTTCGATGATTTCCATTTGCCGGTGACATTGCGGGCATCGATGATTAGAGACTTTTGGATCTTTTCTTCTGCGGTAGTTGCAATCTGAATTGGTGCAGACATAGATTTTGCCGTCACGTGTGTTTTTCTCGCGCAGATTGGCCCCACATTCTGGGCATTTCTTTTGGGTAATCGAGAAATCTTGATATTCTTGTTTGCTTGATTTGATCTCATTCACCAAGCGTTTTGTTTCTTTTTCGATTCCATTCAAGAAGGTTCCTGCTTGTTTCTTTCCTGCAGCAATAGCTTCAAGGTCTTTTTCCCAGCTTTCTGTCAAATCTGGTGTTACTAAAGAGGGATTTACCAATACTAATAATTGCTTACCTTTAGGAGATACTTGCAGTCCTTGAGGGGTACGTTCCATCAGTTCAGATTTGATTAGTTTCTCGATAATCTCTGCACGCGTAGCTGGGGTTCCCAGACTGTATTTTTCCATTTGACCAAGCAAGCTTGCTTCTGACAATGGTTTAGGCGGTGCAGATAGTTCTTTTTTGATGGCGAAATCGGGATTGATTCTCATTCCTTTTTCCCATTTGACTGTTTCCGTCTCAGTTTCAGTTTCGCCTTTCCATCCTGCTTGGACGACACGATTTTGCCGAAAAATGAATCGTTCTTTACCAAATTCAACCGTAACTTTTGTTTGGCTGACTTTATGGGGTTGAGCAAACAGTCCTAAAAAACGAGAGACAATCATTTGATAGATTTTTTGCTCTTCATTACTTAATTTTTCATAACGTGCTCTGTTTTCAGTTGGCAAAAGTGCATGGTGATCGGTCACTTTACTGTCTTGGAATACTTTTGTCTGTTGGACGATGGCTCCGTTTTTCAAATACTGCTTGACCTCAGGAGCAAAGTCGCTGACTGCTTGCAATCGTTCTTTCATCGTACTTTTCATGTCATTTGTCAGATATTTGCTGTCTGTACGCGGATAAGTAACGATCTTATGGGTCTCATACAAACTTTGTACAAGACTTAATGTTTTCTTTGCAGAATAGCCATAGCGTTGATTGGCTTCTCTTTGGATCTCTGTTAAATCATAAGGCAATGGCGCAGATTCCGTTTTTAATTTTTCTTGGACTTCTGTGACAGTTCCTTTGCTTGTACTGATCAATTGAACAAGTTTTTGTGCTTCTTCTTGTGTTTTTAAAGCAAATTGATTTTTTTGAAGCATTTTGGCTTGTTCTTTTCTAGCTTGCAACGTGATCGTGAAATACGTTTGTGGACGGAACTGCTCGATTTTCTTTTCTTGGTCTCTCACTAATGCTAGTGTCGGTGTCTGCACACGGCCTGCTGATAAATTATCCGCGTACTTCACAGTTAAGGCTCTGGTCACATTCAATCCTACCAGCCAGTCCGCTTTTGCCCGGGCAAGAGCAGATTCATACAATGCATCATATTCTTTCGCAGGTCTTAGTTGCTTGAATCCAGTTTTGATTGCTTTATCTGTTTGAGAAGAGATCCATAACCGCTTCACTGGTTTATTGAAATGCACATACTCTAAGATCCAGCGAGCAACAAGTTCCCCTTCTCTTCCGGCATCTGTCGCAATGACTGCTTCTGAGACATCTTTTCGCTGAGCCAGCTGCTTGATTGCTTTTAATTGATGTCCTGTTTTAGGAAGTGGTTTGATTCCTAGATTTTTAGGGATCATTGGCAACGTGTCCATTTGCCAGCTCTGCCATTCCTTATTCAGATCTTCCGGCATTTTCAATCCTAATAAATGACCAAGGGCCCAAGTAACGATCACCTTGGGTCCTTCATAATAATTTTTGTGCTTTTGATTAGCACCAAGCACCTTGCTTAGGTCTTTCGCAACGCTTGGTTTTTCCGCTAGAAATAGTTGTTTCATAAAATTCCTTTCCGCTTTCTACTGTGATGGGCTGATGATTTTTCAACAACGCAAGTCCTTTGTATTGCTGTAAATCATCGTCACACTCTTCACACCAGCGCTCATCTCCGTCATTCCAAAAGGCGCTGAGAAAGTTACTTTTTGCATTGATATATTCATAATTTTGATGGATTTCGTTCCATTGTTTTTCGTACGCTTGTCGTGCTTCTTCGAAAGACTCGAATGTTTCTTCTGCTTCAATATCTTCTTCCCAGTCTTCAAAAAACCACCAAGGCTCATTGTCCCCGAACATGGTAATTACTTGATACATACTCGTGCTCCTTCTTTCAGCTTTTCTAGACTCATCTTAGTCACTTTTCAAGAAAGTTGCAAGAATTTTCTCTTATAAAAGGGTCATTTAATGAACATCTTAAAATTGTTACAAATGAATCTGATTGTTTAAGGCAAAGTAGCGATAAAGTCATTGATCATCCAAAAATAGCTGTCTTCTGGATCGATTGTTGGTTCTTTTGTAAAGTATCCTAAAAAACGTAAGGAAAGATAACCGTGGATCATACTACGAAGTTCCCTGCTTCGATGAACTTTTTCTTCTTTCGTTAATTGAAAAGCCTCAAATATCTGCAAAATGATCTGATTCGTTTCATGGATTCCATCTAATAAAACAGCTTCATTGGTATGCGGTACACTGATCAGTAACTCATACACTGCTTGATTTGAAAAAGCAAAGGATCGATAAGTTTCTGCATAGATCTGCAGTGCTTCCTGACCACTTTTTCCCACAAGAGCCCGACGCAGCTGGTCATTAAGTTCCTGCAGAAGTTTCGCTGTTAGCGCTGTTTTGACATCACGAATATTTTTGAAATGGTTATACAGCGAGGGAGCCTTGATATCCAAGCGTTTCGCTAAATGCTGAAAGGTTATTTGCTGAACATCCATCTCTTCTGCTAGTTCTCGAAAGCAGTCGATGATTTTCTCTTGAGACAGATTTCTTTTTTTCATTTCCATGTTTCCTCTCATAAAATAAATCCTTCACTCTTTCAGTTTACCACGAAAAAGAAAGAGAAAAAAGAGACTTTCATTGATAAACTACATATTGTAGTTTATAATAAAGAGCTGTAGATGAAAATTTTCAGAAAGAAGGAGTCTAATTGGCTGTAAGAATAAAGGAAAAATTATTTAGGAAAAGAGAAACTTGGGAACAAAACTTGTTTGTCTTATGGTTTGGAACATTTATGGCTGGTATCGGATTTAGTTTAGTCATGCCTTTTATGTCACTTTACATAGATACGTTAGGTAATTATAGTACGTCACAATTGAACTTTTGGAGCGGATTGACTTTTTCATCTACTTTCTTGGTGACTACGCTGATCTCTCCTTGGTGGGGAAAATTAGCCGACCAAAAAGGAAGAAAATTGATGCTGTTGCGTGCTTCATTAGGAATGGCAATCGTCATTTCTTTGATGGGTTGCGTGACTAGTGTGTATCAATTAGTCGCATTGCGTCTGCTTCAAGGGATTTTTTCTGGTTATATCAGTAATGCCACTGCCCTTGTCGCAACTGGGACGCCAAAAGAAAAAAGTGGTCAAGTTCTTGGAACCTTAGCAACTGGTTCTGTTACAGGAACATTACTTGGACCGCTTCTTGGCGGGATCTCTGCTTCAGCGTTTGGCTATCGCCCTACCTTTTTCATTACAGGGATCATCTTATTTTTCGTCTTCTTGTTGAGTCTGTTTTTCGTCCATGAAAAATTTGTCCCAGTGAAAAAAGAAAACATGGTTTCTGCCAAACAGATTTTCAAAGACTTGAAATATCCACACGTCGTCATCGGTATGTTCGTCACAACGATGATCATCCAAGCATCCAACAATTCCATTAGTCCAATCATCAGTCTGTACATTCGTCAATTGCTGCATGGACATGGGAATGTTACGTTGATCAGCGGAATCATCGCTTCGATACCTGGGATTGCCACTTTGATAGCCGCTCCAAGATTTGGTCGCTTAGGTGACAAGATTGGGAGTGAAAGAATACTTGCGATTGGTTTGGGTTTTGCGATTCTGGTTTATATCCCAATGGCATTCGTCACGAATGTTTGGCAATTAGCTGCCTTACGTTTTTTGATTGGTATCTCTGATGCTTGTCTGCTCCCTGCTGTCCAAGCATTGATCACAAAATATTCGCCTCATCAAGCTGCTGGACGGATCTTCAGTTATAACCAATCTTTCCAAGCAACTGGTAACGTAGTAGGGCCTATGATCGGCTCCAGTGTTTCCAGTGCATTTGGTTATCGTGGCGTTTTTCTTTCGACTTCTCTTCTTGTTTTGGTCAACTTCTTGCTTGTACGACACAATACACAAGAGATCCATCAGCAAGAAACTGCAGAAGAAAAAGCTTCAGGAGTCTCCATATCTTCAGGGCACTCTCCTTCTCATAGACAATAAGCGTAAATGAAAAACACTGCTTGAACAGTTATCACAGACTGTCCTTGCAGTGTTTTTGTTTAGGCCTGTTTTTTCAAGAACTCAGATAAGAGGAATAATCCCTTTTCCAAGGTTTCTTTTTTACAACAGTAACCTAGTCGGGCATGCTTCGGTAAATCAAAGGCACTTCCTGGTACTAATAGTACTCCTGTTTCTTCTAATAAATTGATACAAAATGTCTGGTCATCTTCTTCGATGGCTAATTTAATGAAAGAAGTAGAGACGTAATTGGGAGCGACAAGTTCAACTTTCGGTTCATTGGCTACCCATTGTTTTAAAATCATAAGGTTCTCTGTAATGATCTTTTTGTTTCGCTCCAATATTTTTTCTTTATTCTTCAATGCATGTACAGCAAGATCATCTGACAGGACTCCGCCGCAAATCATCGTGTAGTCTCGATACTTTCGAAAAACTTCTGCCAACTCAGGTCCAGTAGCTGTCCAGCCAATACGAATACCTGGAATGGAGTAGGTCTTGGATAAGGAATTGGTTGCTATACCTTTCTCATAGACATCTACGATCGACAAGAATTCACCTTTATCCGTTAAAGGCGCATATACTTCATCTATCAATACATATGCATCTACTGTACGAGCAATTTCTGCGATTTTTTCTAAAGTTTTCCGATCTAGCAATGTGCCTGTAGGATTGTTTGCACTATTCAAACAGATAATTTTTGTTTCAGGTTTGACTAAGGCTTCTAGCTGTTCTAAATCAAACTGCCAATCTTCTTCTTCCTTCAAATGAACAAAGTCAACAGCGGCACCTAAAGATTTGGGGATGTCATATAATTGCTGATAAGTAGGAAGCATCGAAACAACATGGTCTCCTGCTTCCACTAACGCGTATAGAGCTAAAAGATTAGCACCAGTCGCTCCATTCGTTTGTAAGATGTTTTCCGGATCGACGGTTTGATAAAGAGAAGCGACTTCTTGTTTGAAAACATCTGATCCTTCGATCCAGCCATAGTCCAATGGTTCGTTTTTGCGTTTTTCGAAAAATTCACTTACGCTAGTCCCATCTAAGCCAACGAGTTCGTCTAATGTCAATGCTTCGATCGAGCTTTGTGCAATATCATATACCGCTTTCTTTTCCCATTTATTTAGCCATTCTTCTACACCGAAATTTGCGATTTTCATGTTTCTTTCCCCCTTATATCTTGATCCAGCCTACAGCAAGCAACCCGATTGAAAGCAGTGCGGCCACACAAATCAGCCCAATCATTACTTTTTCTTTTCCCGTAATTTGATGTTTGGTTTCACGACAAGCGATCCAGTAGAAGCAAAAACCAGGAAGATAGGCAATACTACATAAAAGGACATAAGAAAATCCTGCTAAAATGATGCCCATCAATTCAAAAACTACAGCAATCCCACCGATCACTACTTGTTTTTTGATTCCTTCTTTTAAAGAAAACTGGACTTGATAGATCCCGACAAGTAGATAACAAATCAAAATTGCCGCTGTACATAAAGAATAGGCAAATTGATAGGCATAATCAGTAACTAAGAAAGTCAATAAGAATAGATTAGTCAAGATTGCAGTAACAACTAACGAATAAGTTGGGGCATTTTTTTTATTCGTTTTTCCCCAACCTTTCGGCAACAGACCGTCTCGAGCCATCAACATCGTTGTTTCTGCTGGGAGCATCGTCCAAGACAACCAAGAACCAATGATCGAAATAATCAAGCCGATATTGATCAGCGCTGCTCCCCAATTTCCCACGATTCCTTTTAAAATATTTGCCATAGCAGGTTGTGAAATAGTTGCTAACTCTTCTTGAGATAAGACGCCGTATGGCAAGATCGAAGCAAGGATATAGATAAACAATAAACAAAGCAGACCAATGATCGATGCTTGCTGGGCTTCTGAACGTTTCTTCGCGCGGTTGGCTAAAACACTTGCGCCTTCGATCCCTACAAAGACCCACATCATAACCATCAAACAACCTTTAATCTGCAACCAGATCGTTCCTTGCTGCCCTGTTCCATTCACTAGATTATCAGATACGTTACCCCAAAAATCAGCAGTGAATATATTCACTTTAAATGCGATAAATACAAATATTAAAAATAGGAATAATGGCACTAATTTACAGATCGTCACGATTGTATTGATGACGCTCGCTCCTTCAACTCCATTGTTTACTAATAAAGTCAGACCCCAAATAAAAATACTTGCAAATAAAATAGAAGGAACATTTTGTCCACCTTTGAATATCGGGAAAAATTCTCCCATGGCGCTCATCAGCATCGTTGCAAAAGCAACATTTCCCAGCCACGCAGACAACCAGTAACCCCAACCACTGATGAAGCCACCTAATTTACCAAATGAAGCTTCCGCGTAACCGAAAATACCACCATCTAGATCTGGACGTTTTTCTCCTAAATGATTCAGCGATAATACCAAAGCTAAAATACCAATCCCAACGATTATCCATGAAAGGATCGCTGGCCCTGGAGCTGCAGAACTAGCCAGATCACTTGTGATCCCAAACACACCGCTTCCGATTGACGAACTGACAACCAGAGCAACCAGTCCCCATTTGCTAATACCCGTCGATTTCTTTTCCATTTCCTTCACCCTCACTTATAAAATTGAACAAATCACTTGCAAAAGATTCCCTTCTATTTTGCAACTGCTCTTGCTTAACAAAAAGCAACTTTATTCATATTATTGGATATTATGAACTTTTTACACAAGTATTTCAAGTATAAAATGAATAAAATTAATTTTATTGCAAAAAAACAGCTATGCTATCCAAAAGAAAAGGTGTTTCTTTTGTTAGCCATAGCTGTTTTGATTCATTTAATATCGCTTAAACGTATTGTAAAACTTTTGTTTCTTGATATGCGTGGTCGATCAAACCACCACCCAGACATTCCATTCCATCATAAAATACAACTGCTTGTCCAGGAGTGATTGCACGTACAGGTTCGTCGAATACGACTTCTGCACGATTATCATCCAATAAGCGAACTGTCACAGGAACGTCTTGCTGACGATAACGGAATTTCGCTGTACACTTGAATTCTTTTGGCATTGGTTCATTCGTCGTAAAGTGGATTTCACTTGCATCCAAGCTTGTGGCATACAAGGCAGGATGATGGAACCCTTGCCCCACATATAATGTGTTTGTCGCTAGATCTTTTCCTACAACAAACCAGGGTTCTTGCGAATCTCCTCCGCCACCGATCCCTAGTCCTTGACGTTGACCAATCGTATAATACATCAAGCCAGCATGTTGTCCTTTGACTTCACCATTAAGAGTGACCATATTTCCTTTTTTTGCTGGCAGATAGTTGCTCAAAAATTGTTTGAAGTTCTTTTCACCAATAAAGCAGATTCCCGTTGAATCTTTTTTCTTAGCAGTCGCAAGGCCTGCGCGTTCAGCAATTGCCCGTACTTCTGATTTTTCCATGCCGCCTAGAGGGAACATCGTTTTTGAAAGCTGTTCTTGTGATAATTGGCTAAGGAAGTAAGTTTGATCTTTATTATTGTCTACTCCACGAAACATGTGGACCACGCCGTTTTCATCGCGAGTGACTTGCGCATAATGTCCAGTAGCTACATAATCGGCGCCAAGATCCATTGCATAATCCAAGAATGCTTTGAATTTTATTTCTTTGTTGCACATCACGTCTGGGTTAGGTGTACGTCCTGCGCGGTATTCGGCTAGGAAATATTCAAATACACGATCCCAATATTCTTTTTCAAAATTCACAGAGTAATAAGGAATCCCGATTTGAGCAGCTACTTTCGCTACATCCTTATAATCTTCCGTGGCCGTGCATACACCGTTTTCGTCCGTGTCATCCCAATTTTTCATGAATATTCCGATCACGTCGTATCCTTGTTCCTTTAACAAAAGTGCTGTTACAGATGAGTCGACACCGCCGCTCATCCCTACGACAACGCGTGTTTTGCTGTTGTCTGTCATGATATCACCATCATTTCAATTAGATTCTGAAACATCTACGAGTTGAAGGTCGCAACTTTTCAGTATTTTACATTATACGTCATATTTCTGAAAATTTCATCCCTTAATTATCAAGTCGTAAAAATACTGTTCTACTGGACCTATTCAGTACACAAACATGATAGTCAACCAAAAAATCACTCATCTTTTGAGCATTCGATATAAAAAATTGGCATACTCATAAAAAGGGCCAGCCTTTCGGCAATAAGGAATAATTTTGTAAATTGTGAAAAACTATTTTTCAAAATTGCTTCTTATCGCTTAAAGCTGCACGTCTCATTTACAACCTTTTCTTTTTAGATGGTATGAGTTGCTCAGATAAGTGATTTTGTTTACTCTAAGAAAAAAGGGAGGCAAAAGATACATGAATTACTTTACCAGTGATATGCACTTTTTCCATGAACGCTTATTAGGAAAAAACGACTTTGCTCCGCGGCTCTTTGCAAATGTGGATGAAATGAACCAACAGTTGATCACTAGCTGGAATGCAGTAATAAAAGAAACCGACCATGTTTATCATCTAGGCGACCTTGCTATGCATCCGCAATATGAAAAAGCAAATGCAGAAATTTTGGAACTGGTCACTCAACTGCAAGGAACAATCCACTTGATCAAAGGGAACCATGACAGTCGCGCTTTTTTCCGTTATTTAGAAAAAAATGATCCTAGGCTTACTGACGGAAGTCCCAAATTTTATTTTTATGATGTAGGTGCCATCGTTAAATTCGACCATCAACAATATTACTTGACTCATTATCCGATGTTGCTCGGGCCTAACGACACTATCCGCAATCTTCATGGACATATCCATCATTACAGCGTACCTATCGAGAACGATGTCAATGTAGGCGTAGACGCACCGGAAAGAGAACTCTTAAAGGAAAAACTACCATTTGGCACTCCGTTATCTGAGCAACAAATCAAAGAAATCTATGAAGCAAAGAGGAAGTACGATAGGTCGTGAAAAAACTGCCCTATATCAAGTATTAAACAAATAAAGATAATTACTCATATTTTTCATTTGAGTAGGCTTATTGCCACAGGAACATTAGGATCAGAAATGGAGTTGTAACAAGACTTCTGTCACAACTCCATTCCATACTATTCGTCTTTTTGCTCATGGTGTTCTTTTACCAATTTTTTCTGTAATTCTTTATCATAATTTCGAGCAGCTGACGTTAAAAATAAAACGATTCCGCATAATAAAATCCCGATTCCAGAAAACAAGAACATTTTTTCTACCCCTAAACGATCAGCTAATGGTCCTGCAAATAATAATCCAATTGGACCTGCCAGGTTCATCAAAGAGTTGAAGTTCCCTAAGACACGACCTAAAACATTCGATTCATAACTCTGCTGGATCATTGCCATCAGCAGTGTATTGAAATATGGCGTTGCACAACCTGCTCCTGCATTCAAGATAAGAAAGTATAAGAACCCTTGACTATCGTTTGGAACCAATCCGCTTGCACCAATCGTCAGGCCCATAATGATGTAGGCTATAATAATAGGTTTCATTCGGTCTTTCCATGTTCCTATAAACTGATCAGTGCACCGCCTAAGAGCATTCCGACTGCGTAGACTACTTCCACTGCTCCCGCCTGTCCAACGGAACCACCAAAGTAATCTAGCGTCATCAATGGATACAGACTGATTGCTGGCATGAACAACAGCATCACAAATGCACCATTGATCGTTATGTACCATAACCCTTTGTTATCCATCAATTGTTGCAGCCCAAATTTTGCATCTTTAAAAATAGTAAGCGGAACTTCCAATATTTCAGGAGAAACTTTTGGGATCTTCACAAAAATCAATAAGCCGACACCAAAAACTGCCCCCAATACATCTAATAAAATAAGGTAATTGACAGGAACGACTGAAAACAAAGCCGCACCTAGAGCTGGCGCAATGATAAAATTCGCTGATTGGACCATTCCTAACTGTCCATTCGTCCTTGTTATGTGAGAAGATGGAACGATTGTCGGCATAATCGACTGGATCGTTGGCATTTGGAATGTTTGTGCGACCGAACGCATAAACAAAGACACAAAAACTAGCCAAATCGGGAAGGATTCTGAAATCGTTCCGACTACTGCTAAAATAAGCGCGAAAATCGCTACAATAATATCCGTGACAATCAAAAGAGCTTTTTTATCCCAGCGATCCACTAGCGGTCCTACAAATGGGCTTAGTAAAACCATGGGGATCATTCCTAGTAAAGTAGCAAAACTCAAAATTGTCGCCGAACCGGTTTCTCTTGTCAAATACCAGATGATCGCATATTGGACGACCATACTAGTGATTCCTGACAAAAACTGTCCCGATAAAAAGAACAAATAATTTCTCTTCCAATTCGTTAAAACGACCGACTGTTCATTTTCCATAAACATCCCTCTTTTCTTTTTCATTTTGTATAGCGTTTGCACAACAATCATTATACGGGATTCTTTTTTCAAAAAATACCTTTTTCCCTAAATAACAATCGTTTCAATTTAAATTTCTTTACTTAGAAACAATAAATCAGCAAAATATGATTTGTCAAATTAAGCTAGAATAAAATGCTTCTTGTACATAGCTCAAAAATATTTCGATTGGTGTTCTGTAATTCAATGATTTTCTTGGAATATGATTACGTTGATTGCTGACACTGGAAATAAATGTCTGATTCACTTCTCTAAAATCCATTGATTTCGGCAGTCCATTACGACGCAGAATCCCGTTAGAATTCTCGTTTAATGGGCGTTGAGAAGGTGTTCCAGGGTCCGCAAAATATATATCAATATCATGTTGGTTACTAATGGCTTTCCAGTTAGAAAATTCTTTTCCACAGTCAAACGTAATAGATTTAAAGAAGTTTTTAGGGAAGCGAGAAAACCATTGATTAAGGGCAGTTTCAATATCTAATGCCTTACGGCCGTTGGGTTTAATCGTGATAATGACTTTAGATAATCTTTCAACTAAAGTAATGACGGCACTTTTATGATGAATGCCAACGATCGTATCACCTTCAAGGTGACCAAACTCAGAATTGAAATCAGGATAATTATCAGGTCGATCATGGATTGAGCGCTGATACTGTTGTTTTCCCCGTTTTTCCTGATGGCCATTGGGTTTTCTTTTACCTTTCATCGGTAGTGTGTCAATATCAAATATTCCTTTAGAAAATAAACGATAAAGGGTTCTCATACCGCATGAAACAGGTCTTTCTTTTCGCCCGATAATGACGTCAGGCGTCCAACCAAGAGTGACTTTCTCTTTAATGTAATCTACTTCATGAGCAGGTAATTGAATGACTTTTCTACCACATTTTTTCTTATTTTCTTTATACTGGTGCCAATAATCAAGAGCAGTCTTACCTTGCTTGAACTTATTGACTACATTATAAATAGTTTGTATAGCACGTCCCATTCGGTTAGCGATTTCAACCGGCTTATTATGTTGAAGATAATATGATTCTATCATTGTCAGTTCGTCTATGGTAAGATGTTTGTAGGTCATTTATGGTTACACTCCTTTGTTTTCTTTCGTCGGAAATACAATTTGAGTGTACCATAAATGCCTTTTTATTTTTCTAACTTAATTTTACAATTCGCGAATATTAAAAATAACAACATGTGTTAAATTTAAAAATAAAAAAGACAACTAATTTGCGTCGTCCTTACAAAGTTAGTCATCTAACAATAGGCCGTTTCAAAACTAGTTGTCTTTTTATATCCACAGATCATTCGACTTTTTCGAATAACCCACGGCTAATCATCCCATCCATCAGAAAATAAAATTTATCTTGGCTCATTTTCTGTTTTGGATCTTTGAAAATATTGACTGCTTTCAATCCATTTGCTGTAGTGATCGACATTTTCAATGTTTGAATATCTTTTGATACAGTGATTTTTAATTTGAATCCTTCTTTGCTTTGCGGCGTGGCATCTAATGGTCGGATCAATTGATAATTGCCTCCGTTTGTTTCTGTAAATCCATTATCGCGCAATGTATATCTTTTTGCATCAGGATGCAAACGATAGCTAATTGGTGCGCCCAGTACCGTTGCTGTTGTTTCAAATGCCATGATTTTCACCTCGATAAAATTAGTTTCTCTTTATTATAAAAGTTTATCCTGATTTTTACTAGGTTTTTCAGTTAAGTTCCCTAAAAAATGAAGGCGTTCTCTCAGACATCTGTTCATATAAGAATGACTTCACTAGTTATTTTTTGACAGCACGAACTAATTGATCAAGGAAATACTGGATGTCGTCTTCGGTATTTCCCAAACCAAAGCTGATACGGATGGATTCTTTTAGTATCGGTGTATCTTCTCCATACATTGCTTCTAATACGTGTGAAGGCTCGATATTTCCTGCTGTACAAGCTGAACCAGTAGAAATAGCGACCCCATTAAGATCAAGCTTCATCAGTAGCAAATCATTTGCTTCGCCAATTAAGCGAAGATTCAACACATGAGGGAGTTTATTCGTTAAATCACCATTTACTTGATAAGGGATTTCGTTTGCTTCTAATGTATCAAGAATCAATTGCTGGAATCCTTTATATTTGTTGTTACGTGCTTCACGTTCTTCAGGTGACAGCAGTTCAACTGCTTTTGCCATACCCCAGATCCCTGCTAAATTTTCTGTACCTGCACGCCGCTTTTCTTCCTGCTCCCCGCCTAAAAGCAATGCAGGGATATTTACTCCGTCTCGTTTATATAAGAAACCGACGCCTTTTGGCCCATTGATTTTATGAGCAGAGATACTTAATAAATCGATTCCTAATTCTTCTGGATGGATCGTTTGGTTTCCGTACGCTTGTACCGCATCTGTATGGAAATAAGCTGGATGATCCGCTAAAAGTTCACCGATTTCTTTGATTGGCATCAAATTTCCGATTTCATTGTTCCCGTACATCACAGAGACCAAGATCGTATCTTCTCGTAACGCTTTTTTGACCTCTTCGATCGACAGATTCCCTTTTTCATCTACAGGCAGATATGTAACGTCAAACCCCTTTGTCTCTAAATATTTCATGGTATTAAGAACAGCAGGATGTTCGATAGCTGTAGTGATTAGATGTCTGCCTTCTTTTTGACGCGAGAACGCTGTTTCTAAGATAGCTGTATTATCCCCTTCTGTTCCCCCACTGTTAAAGATGATCTCGTGAGGTTTTGCTTGCAGACTGTCTGCAATGATTTGTCTTGCTGTTTCCAATTTTTCATGCGCGTGGCGACCAAATCCATGTATGCTTGAAGGATTTCCAAACGTGTCTTGCATGATTGCCGTCATCGCTTCAATTACTTGTGGATGCATGGGGGTAGTTGCCGCATGATCCAGATAAATAGTTTTCACTTCATTCATCCCTTCCAAATTATTGCTAGGCACATTCTAGCATAAAATAGCGAACAAACCAAAGAAGAGCTCATTTTTGTCTAGAGGACGTTTCATGGGCATAGAAAAAAGGAGCTGTGACAAAAGTCTTGTCGCAGCTCCTTGAAGCTGCTCACTTCTGTCACAACTTCTTTCCCTCTTTTTTTTGTTTATTCGAATTCTTTTTCTTCCAGACGGAATAACGGACTCATCGGTGTATTTTCATGGATGCGTTTGACCGCTTCACCCATTAATTCTGAACATGTAACGATTGTTAAGTTTTCTGGATGACGATTTTCTTCTGTGAAAACAGAATCAGTGATACAAATATCTTTGATTGGTGCATTGTCTAAAATACTTTTCGCATGATCGGACAATAATCCATGTGACGCACAGGCATATACTTCTTTTGCGCCGTTTTCTTTTAATACATTTGCTGCTCGTGCAAACGTTGCTCCTGTGTTCAAGATATCATCTACCATGATACATGTCTTTCCTTGAACATCACCGATCACATAACCACCCTCAGTTGAAGCATCATCTGCATGATCTACGATGGCTAATGTGCTGTTCAAATATTCTGAAAGACTACGTGCACGCTGAACACCGCTGTTTTTTGGCGAAACAACTACGATGTCATCTCCCGTCAGACCTAATTGACGGTAATAATGAGCAAACAACGGCATCGTAAATAAATTATCTACAGGAATATCAAAGAATCCTTGTACTTGAACCGTGTGCAGATCTAAAGTCAGTACTCGAGTTGCCCCTGCTTCTTCGATCAAGTTAGCGATCAATTTCGCAGTGATCGGTTCATGAGGTTTCGCCGTGCGGTCTTGCCTAGCATACCCATAGTAAGGCAATACGACATTGATCGTTTTCGCACTTGCTCGCTTCATTGCATCGATCATGATCAGTAGTTCCATATAGTAGTCATTGACAGGTGCATTCGTTGATTGAACGATATACACATGATCCCCTCGAATACTTTCTTCGATATTGATGGAAATCTCGCCATCACTAAATTGCTTCACGACGCTTTTACCTAATTCTGTTCCGAACACTTTCGCGATTTTTTCAGCTAATGGACGGTTGCCATTCAAACTAAAAATCTTCAACGTGTCATCCTGATACTTATTACTCATGTAGTCCTCCCCAAAACTTCTCTATTCTTCGATAGTTTAACATATTTTTCCAAGATTTTCTGTTAATTTCAGCAAATTCTTAAGGAAGTGAAACTGTTCCGTTACTCCAACTGGCAGGAATGACTTTATGATAATCGCCCCAGTTGTCGTGTACTTTGTAATAACGTTCTCCTGTTTCAGTTTCAAAATAAGCGTACGCTGTCACCCAATGATTGCCATATGTACTGCCAAGTACTTTCAAAATACCAATCATCACAGGTTTGCCTTCACGTATACGTTTTGTAGCTCGCTGCCATGAACCTAGAAGAGTTGCTCGTGCACGCTCATGATTGCCATTCTTCTTTAAAAAACTAGAAATCCCTGTACTAACCTGAAAAGGAATCGTAGGAAGTCCTAGTGGTTGGATCTGGCTACGCAATGCCTTCGTCAAAACCAACGAATCAGCCGTATTTTTCTTGCGAATCTCATTTGGAAGCATCCACCCCTTACGATAGTCTTGATAATAGGCAAGGAGAACTGCTGCCGCGTAAGTACCACAAAGATAGCCTGAGGGGGTAGCCCATTTCTTATACCTCAAAAAACGTTCTTCTGGCAATCCCACCCAGCAATTTGCGAGTTCCTTTCCTGACCTTTTTTCTTCGATCAAAGCGGGAATATCTTCTTTTCTGTTGATCCATCTAGATAACTCGATTGGCTCTTCATTGATCAGCTTCCATTTTTTACAAGAAAGACCCTCTTGATAAGTATATTTTGCTGGAGAATATTCTACCGGATGTCCTGATTGATCGATAATCACATAACTTTGATCTTCAAAAACCAGAGCTAAAAAAAGCAATTTACTTTTTCTTGACTGCAGCTGCTGAGTGCTGGCTAATTTTTTAATTTTTTTATCTACTTTGAAATATAAAGGTTTATCCACTACTTGATTCAGTTGGGATCGCCTCCTTTTTTTCATTATAAGTGAAGGATTGAAAAAAACAAATCAGTTTGATTGTTCGAATTTTCAATTTTTTATGTTCTATTTGTTAATTACTTCATTTTGTAAGATAATGGGCACACGAAACAAAAAAGGAGCGATCGATGAATGAACAAAGAACGATTGAAACAAGATTTCTATGAAGCAGTCAATGAAGAATGGCAAAAAACAGCAAAAATCCCTGCAGATAAACCAGCTACAGGCGGTTTCCAAGATTTAGTTGACGGGATCGACCAACTTTTGATGGGAGAAACAGACGATCTGCTTGCCCATCCAGAAAAAGTGTCTTCAGAAAAAATGAAACATTTCCTTGCATATTATCAACTGGCAAACGATTATGACCGAAGAAATGAGTTGCATGCTCAACCACTTCAACCTATAATCGAAAAAGTTGAATCATTGCAGTCTTTCGACGAATTGAATAAGCAATTTCCAGAATGGCTGTTGGATACATTACCATTGCCATTTAATCTGGATATAGATGCAGATATGAAGAATGCGCAAACGAACGCCTTCTTTGCTTATCCGCCTTCTTTATTCCTTCCAGATAAGACGTATTATGCATCAGACCATCCCAACGGTGCACAACTAATAGGCGTTTTCTTTGATATGGCTGTTCAGTTATTAGAGCTTGCCGGCAAAGAAAAAAGTCAGGCAGAAGCAATCACGGAACAAGCAGTGCAATTTGATAAATTGATTGCTCCTCATGTAAAAAGTGCAGAAGAAAACGCAGATTACAGCAAAATGTATAATCCGCAATCTTTTGATACATTTATTCAATACACAGATAAACTGGACTTGAAAAAACTTGTCACGGGTTTGATTGGGACAACTCCAGATAAAGTGATCGTAACTGATCCAGTGTACTTCGATCATTTGAATGACATCCTGACAGAAGCTCATTTTCCGTTATTCAAAAGCTGGATGATCATTAAAACAGTACGTTCTCTTAGTGGTTATCTATCAGAAGAATTCCGCCAAGTCAGCGGAATCTATTCTCGCGTATTGTCTGGAACAGACGAAGCAATGCCTCAGAAAAAAGCAGCGTATTACCTTGCCTCTGGACAATTCGATCAAGTAGTTG
This sequence comes from Enterococcus sp. FSL R5-0957, assembly GCF_038008005.1. Taxonomy (NCBI): domain Bacteria; kingdom Bacillati; phylum Bacillota; class Bacilli; order Lactobacillales; family Enterococcaceae; genus Enterococcus; species Enterococcus sp. FSL R5-0957. The sequence continues at coordinate 556,312 of NZ_JBBOYG010000001.1, read as the reverse complement.
GCGATTACTACGGAAAAAAATATTTTGGCGAAGCTGCTAAAAAAGACGTAGAACAAATGGTGAAAAAAATGATTGCCGTTTATAAAAAACGTCTAGAAGAAAATGACTGGCTTGGGGATGCAACAAAAGAAAAAGCCGTCATAAAATTAAATAACTTAGGTATCCAAGTAGGCTACCCCGATAAGATCCCAGCATTATTCGACCAGTTCAAAACAGTACCTGCAGATCAGGGTGGTACTTTGCTTTCAAATACTCTTGTTTTCAGCAAACTCACATTAAAAGATCGTTTCAGCAAATGGAACAAACCAGTGGATCGTTCAGAATGGGAAATGAGTGCTGACACGGTCAATGCTTATTATCATCCATTTCGGAATGTGATCGTCTTTCCGGCAGCGATCCTTCAAGCACCATTTTACAGTCTAGAACAATCAAGCTCTGCTAATTATGGTGGAATCGGAGCTGTTATCGCTCATGAGATTTCCCATGCATTTGATAATAACGGCGCTTTATTTGACGAATATGGCAACTTGAACAACTGGTGGACAGAAGAAGATCTTACACAATTTCAAAACAAAGCACAAGCAATGATCGAAGAATTCGATGGTCTGCCTTTTGCTGACGGAAAAGTAAACGGAAAATTAACCGTTTCGGAAAATATTGCTGATGCAGGCGGTCTAAGCTGTGCATTGGAAGCAGCAAAAACGGAATCAGATCTTTCTATCGAGGAATTCTTTGTCAATTGGGCAACGATTTGGCGTACAAAAGCAAAAAAAGAATACCAACAACTTTTACTGCAAATCGATGTCCATGCCCCTGCTAAACTCCGAGCAAACGTGCAACCAAAAAACCTTGACGAATTCTATGAAACATTTGGTATCACGGAACAAGACGCTATGTATCTAGCGCCAGAAAAAAGAGTGCGAATCTGGTAAGAGGTTGTGCCAGAAGTGGTCAGCTTCAAGAAATAAGAAGGAATTGGGGAAAATTGCTTCTCAAATTTTTGTGACATTTCGGCTTATTTTTCGAAGAAGTTACTTCTGGAATACCATGTATCAGAGGTTGTGAAAAAGCCGCTTAGTTTCAAGTAGTAAGAAAAATTTTGTGAAAATAGCTTTCCACATTTTTGCATAAATTTGACTTACTACTGAGAAACTGGCTTTTGAACACCGTTTATCGAGAGGTTGTGAAATCAGCGTCCTGACCTGAGTATTAGAGAAAAAAACGGCAAAATAGTTCCTCATATTTTGCCGTTTGTTGAGCTAATACCGAGGGTCAGCTGATTGAACATCGTTTAGTGGAGAGATTGTGAAAAAGCTGTCCTGCATCAAGTAATAAGAACAGCCAATCAAAAGCAGCAAGGAGAACCTAATCTATAAAAAGATAGAAGGAAGTGAGACATCTATTGGTCTCATTTCCTTCTATTTTTACTTTCCTCAGTCAATTGTTTTACATCATAAAAGGAGAAATTCCACTTACTTTTTTCGCTGTTTCATGACATAAACAACTACACCGATTAACAAAATTCCTCCAGCTAATGCTAGCAACGGGTTATTAAATTCTCCCGTTTTTGGGAGTCCTTGAGTGCCATTTTTTTCACTTTCTTTTGCTGTCCTATCCGGATGAGAAGGTTTTCCATTTGACGATTCATTTCCTGGATTTTCTCTTTCTGGTTTGTCATTTCCCGGGGGCACATCGGCAGTTTCTCGCACAGTGATCGCTTTTTGCTGGGTAACAGATTCTGTATGAGCAGACCATTTTTTCCCCATCAAATATTTCCGAACGATAAGTGACTTCTAGCGTATATTCTCCTTTTGAAGGTGCTGAAAAAATAGCGGTATGATTAGAAAATTGAGCACTTGACTGTGTTTCAACGATTTGGATCTTTTCTGGGAAATAACGCATATCTTCAAAGACAGGCGTTCCTTGATTTGGTGTGAAAGTTGACACAAAAACTGTAAAAGGCTTCAGTTCAATGATATTTCCTTCTGCATTCTCCGCCACACCATTTGCTTCTTGTATAATAATCGGATTATTTTGTTCATTTGGTTTTGTCTGATTTGGTTCTTGTACGATTGCATACTCTGGATATTCCGAAGACGGTGAGGTTTCTCCGTCAAAAATAGCACCTACAGATAATGGAAGACCATCCACTCTTTCCTTTTCTGTTTGACGATTCCCCGGTTTAATCTGCATCAGTCCATGAACATGGATACTTCCATTTTCATAGCGCGTAACAGGCTGCTGACCTTCTTTCGAACATGTATTTAGAGACTCGATCCAATCTTTTGATACGGTATGTCCAAGAGTATTTTCTGATTGTTTCTCTCGTTCATTCCAATAGTAGTTCAACGAGTGGTAGATTTGATCTTCGTTTTGATTCAATGGGCGGATCTGCTCTCTCATCTCAAGATTCTCTGTTCGGAAAGATAAGATACCAGAAGCATGGTAGTCTGTGTTTCCTGCTGAAGAGGTATAAAGAGCCACATTATATGAACCGTTATTAAAACTTGTACTGCTATAGACGATAATATCTGTTCCGCTATTGGAATCGATTCCTTTCGCAAGATTTTCGAAAGACAAACTATTGATCAATTCATGAGGGCCCGTTAAAGAAGAACCGCCCATTTTGAATCCATTACCGTTACCTTCTCCCTCAATTCCCGGTACCCAGCCGTTTCGATAAGCAACTGAGTTTTTGATGATTACTTTTCCGATCGAACCTGTTTCATTTTTAGCAAAAAGGTCCCAACCGTCATCTGCATTATGATACGCGATACAACCGTCAAATACATTTCCTTCTCCTATTGTCAGTTTGGCCGCAAATCCATCGGCATCTTCAAATCCTGGATCGGCATTTTCAAAAGATGTACAGTTCTTGACTAAGTTATGCGCGGGCCATGCTTCGAAAGGATCATTTGAGCTACCGCTGATTTGGATTCCTGTATTTCCATTCCGATAAGCATGAATCTCTTCGATCAAATTATGATTTCCAGAAATCTGTAATCCTTTTTGCATAGCTGCACTATTTGTAATGTCAAACCCTCGTAAACCCCAGTAGTGACTGAACAGTGTCATCCCATTTCCAGTTCCTTTAAAATCAAGTACAGGACGCTTGTTTTCTGGATTTTTCTCTGCAATCAACTGAATTGGGTTTTCTCTTGTCCCGTTAACGCCTTTGGGAATCGTCAATCCTCTTTCGAAGGAATAAGTTCCAGGCGCCATGACGATTGTCTGCCCAGCATATGCGTATCTCAATGCTTGTGTCAGAGATAATGGATTTTGTCTGCTTCCGTTTCCTGCATCTGACCCTTCTGGTGTTACATAAACTGTCGAATATTTAGGTTTACGGTAGTCCACTGTATGAAGAATCTCTTTTGTTTCATAACTAGTCATCTCTACGTATTCTTCTGGCGGATAGTTTTTATCTGGCGTAAAACTGAAAGTAAATTCGTTCGTTCCTTCCATCAGTTTTGTCTGATAATCAAATTCCCGATTCGCAGTGATAGCCAAGTCTTTTGCGTTCTTAAGCAACTCTCCTGTTGCTTTATTTTTAATTGTCAATAATCCGTCAGCATTTGCTCTAAAGGACATAGTATGATCTTGGTTTCCTGAATGATTACTAGAGGTCACAGTGTAAATCGGATCAATCAAGCGAGTAGGTCTTTCTTGCCCAGGAGGATCTGTCGCAGGATCTGAGTAAGCAACTTCGATTCCTTCTACCTTGATCGTCATATTCCTTGCTGCAGCAAATCCTGCATAAATAACCGATTCATCTGAAGCGTATAATTTTTCCCAGTCATACATGATGTCAGAAGCCATTTCTTCTCCTGTTTCAGGATCGTAATAATATGCCTCTAAACCAGTATTCGTTTTTTTCATCTCTACGTCCAGTTTAGTAATCGAGTTCGTGGCCGGAAACAGATTCCCATGACCGTTTCCGAATATATTATAAGAACCTGTTTCTTTTTCCAAGAACCCTGCTGAAGTCTCTAAAGGTGTTGTTTCCACTGAGACACTCCCAGGAGCTGGCGCAGCTTGCGGATCTTCATATGATATTCCTGTGATTGCCCGTGTCCCCAATCCAAGTCGCATCGTATATTTGCTGCCGCTCGTGTTGACCACTTCTTGTCTATCCGAGTCCCAGACATATTCGATCCGACTGCCTAGTATGGCAAATGGATTTGAATAAAATGCCTGCCCAAACAAATGATCTTTTGGTACTGCGTCTCTTACCATTAAAGCAAATCCTTCTTGGGCATTCGTATAGGTCCAAGATTCTATTTCGATCGTCGCCCACATCCTAAAGTTGATGTCTTTAGGGATTGCTTGATAATAATAGGTCATTCCATCTGATCCGCTTGACTGGAATTTTCCGCCGTTATTCGTGGAAGAGAGCCGCACGCCGTCTTCTAATGGTTCAATGGCATACCTACTAGCACTTGTGCTTTCTCCGAAAACAACCCCTTTCCACTCTTCATTTGCTTCTTCAGATTGCTTTTTTGTCTTTTCATTTTCTGATTCTTTCATCATAGGATCATTTCCTTCTTCCGTATCCATATCTTCACTAGTTCTTGGTACTTCCTCCATTGTTGACATCCCTTCAGTGTTCACGTGTGCATTTTCTTCGTTCACAGACTGTTGTTCGTTAGCAGCAACTTCAACGACAGAAATTAAAACCGGGGTACTGAGCATAAGGAGATTCATCATTAGCGCACTGTATTTTATACGTTTTTTTAACAAGTGTATTCCTCCCGTAACAAATTAGAAAGCGCTTACTTAAAGTATTACCTAATTTATTTTCACTGTCAATAAAAAACAAAATTATAATAAGTGTATTTTATAAAAAGAAAAAATATAACTTAAGTTGTTGATAATAAAGAGATTTATTAACGTAAAAAGAATAATATTTTTTTAAAATAACGTATAAAAAAAGAGCGTAAAACAAAGTCGTTTGTTTTATGCTCTTCTTTTATTATTTTGTGCTTTTTATTTTATCAAATCACTTTGTTTTTTTATAAAATTTCTGCGCCTAGTGTGGATTCAAAATGTCTCAATGCCCATTCATGTCCAACGGGATCGAAACTTGCCACGGCATCTTTGAAAATATGGAGTTTGTATCCAAGATTATACGCATCGACTGCTGTATGCAACACACAGATATCTGTACATACGCCGGTCAAATAAATATCTGTGATCTGGCGTTCTCGCAAACGGATGTCTAGATCTGTTCCACTAAAAGCGGAATAATGCCGTTTGTCTATCCAATAAACATTTTCCTCTTGCTCATAGTCTTGGTATAAACTTTTTAAAGAGCCGTACAATTCCCGTCCACCCGTTCCTATCACATTATGCGGAGGAAATAAGCGGTTCTCCGGATGAAAGGAATCTTTTGGATCATGCGCATCAATGGCAAAAACGACAAAATCCTTTTGATCAATAAACTTCTTTGTATGAGCAGTCAGCTTTTTTTCAATTACTTGTCCTGCTGTCCCAGTAGTCAGCTTTCCATCCTCTGCAACAAAATCATATGTGTAGTCAATCGAGATCAATGCGTTCATCTTAGTCCTCCTTATACAAGATGTTTGACAAATTCGATCACCATTTCTGCTGATCGTTTGCCTGCGTCTTCGATAAATTCGTCAAAGCTTTGTGTCGCCGAGTGATCTGCTGTGTCGCTCATTGCACGTACGATCAAAAATGGGATATTGAACTGACGAGCTGTTTGTCCAACAGCGGCTCCTTCCATTTCGCAAGCTAATGCTTCAGGGAAATTCGTTAAGATTTCTTTGATTTTATCTGGCGAGTCGACAAATGTATCACCTGTAACGATCAATCCTTCTTTTGCGTTCAAATTCGTTGCTTTTGCTGCTTTAACCATTTCACTGCGCAAATATGTGCTTGCTTCATAATATAGAGGCATTCCTGGTAATTGTCCTGGTTTGTAGCCAAATCCTGTTGCATCTGCATCAAAATAAGCTACTTTGTCTGATATAACGATGTCACCTACTTGTAAGCCTTCACCGATTCCGCCAGCTGAACCTGTATTGATCACCATGTTCACGCCGTATTGTTGGATCAACAGACTTGTGGTAATAGATGCTAAGACTTTTCCTATACCGGAACGTACGACGATCACTTCGTGGTTACCTAATGAACCTGAAATAAATAAAGCGCCTGCGCGTTCCCATGATAATGGTTCGCTTAGGTTCTCTCTCAAAATTTTTACTTCTTCTTCCATTGCGCCAATAATACCGATTTTCATCTTTTTAATTCCTTCTTTCTATATAAATGCGATTGCTAAAAAAACCACACATAACATTAGGATAACAATAATAAGAGATTTCATCAAAAAAGAGTTCCATTTGGTCGTCTTTTCCCGTTCGCTGATCCTTGTTTTCGTGATTGGTTTATTCTTTTTGCTTTCTTTACGATAAAAGCTGGCAATCTTTTTTTCTTCTTGCTGATAAGCTGTTTCTGCTTTTCGCTGTTTTTTTAATGACTCGCTTGCTTGTGCTTGTTGTCGCTTGCGAAGTTCGCTTCGCGTAATAAGCGGTCCTTTGGCCATAAGCCGATCCCTCTACTTTCCTTTGGTCAATAGTTCCCAGTATTGAATCGCATAAATCGTCTTTGCATCACAAATCAACTGATCTTTCATCGCTTGTTGCGCCTCTTCAAGAGTTAGATGATACAACTCCAGTACTTCGTCTTCATCTTGTGCTAAAGTATTCTCGACCTTCTCTACCCCTTGTGCATGATAAATATGAAGGACTTCATTAGCAAAACCTGGTGAAAGATACATCGAAGTAAGATGGCTCAGCGACTTCGCACGATAGCCAGTTTCTTCTTCTAATTCTCTAGCTGCTGTCATTTCGGGATTTTGTCCTTCTCCTGGATCGATTTTTCCAGCTGGAATCTCCAAAATCACTTTTTCTAAAGGTTTTCGAAATTGTTTGACAAGAATCAGACGATCTTGTTCGTCAAAAGCAATGATCCCAACACCGCCAGGATGAAATACCAGTTCTCTCTTCGAAGTTCCTCCATCTGGCAAACGAACTTCGTCTACAGCAACATCAATAATTTTTCCGCTATAGATTTCTTTGCGACTGATTGTTTTTTCTTCAAATTGCTCATTGTTCAGCATATCTTCTCCTGCTTTCTTTGTAATCATAACTGCTTTTTTTTCATTTTTCAATTTTTCTCAAAAACTCCTTATTAGTTTACCATAGATAAACCTTAGATTTTCTCTAAATATAGAAAATCCTTCTTTAGTCCGATACTCTTTCTAGTAGTCCGTATGCTAAAATAAGTATGTAATCGAATAACGAAAAGAATTCAATACTCAACGATAAATGACATGGAGGGTTTATTATGATAAAACGAAATTGGCCGTGGCTTCTAGCATTGGTCTTGCTATTTCTCTTTGTCCGAAACAATAGTTTTTCTTTTGTTCTAGGACTTTTATTGATAGGTGTAGTTTTAGTTTTGTGGGGACTCTTTGGTTCGCGTAGGAAAAAGGGAAAACAAGAAGAAATTCCTGCACTGACTGACGAACTTGAAACTCACTATGAAAAAAGTGGTATGACAGCGAATGAAATTTCATTTTTTCGACAAACAATGAATCAAACAAAAAATGAGATCAATCAATTGCAAATGAATATGCAGCAGACAGCCAAACTTAAAGCAATCGATCTCCGCCATGATCCAGTCAAAGCAGCAAAAGCTTTATTCAAAGAATTGGTGAAAGAACCAAACCGACTGCATGAAGCAAGTCAGTTTCTTTATACGCATCTGCCGAATCTAGTTGATTTGACAAATAAGTATAATGAGATCAATGACCATGAGATCAAAAACAAACAGACCTATGAAAAACTAGAAGAAAGCGCGCAGATCATCGACCAGCTGTCAGCTTTAATCGCACAAGATTATCAAAAATTCGTTGCTGAGGATCTAGATGATATCGATGTAGAGATATCTGTTGCGAAACAGAGCTTAAAGCGTGATAATAAATATGAACCAGAACAAAAGGATTAACTCTTTTGTTCATAAAAGAAGACTCGGAACATTCAGATGATGTCTGGCTGTTTCGAGTACTTTTTCTAAAGTAGAGACATTCATGTAAGAATCGAGAACAGATTCAACAAGGAGGAATTTTTTATGGATCATAAACCGACTGAAACAAAAGATGTTACACCAGTTAACGATACACTTGAAGATTTATTGAACAACCCGTTTTCAACTCCAACAGATACGCTGACCACTTCACAACAAGCGGAGATTGATCAGCTCCAAGAGCAACAGACAGCTGCTCGTTTAATTGACAAACTACCGGCGGAACGCCAAGAACAAGCTAAACAGCTAGCAGCAAAAATCGATGCTAATGATGCACAGTCTGTCATCAGCTACGGATCGGCTGCCCAAGCAAAATTAAGTGAATTCTCACAATCGATGTTGAATCATGTGCAAGCACAAGATATTGGTCCTGTAGGAGATTCCTTAACTGAACTGATGTATCGTCTCCAAGAAGCCAATCCTGACGAACTGCGTGCCGGAGAAGGGAACATCTTCCAGCGTGTCTTCGGGAAGGTCAAACAATCGATCTATGAAGTGACAGCAAAATATCAAAAGATTGGTGCACAAATTGACAAGATTTCAGTGAAATTAGATAAAGAAAAAGACGGTCTGCTAAAAGATAATCTGATGTTAGAACAGCTTTACCAGAAAAACAAAGACTACTTTGATGCACTGAATATTTATATCGCTGCTGGAGAATTGAAAATGGAAGAACTTCAAACAACGATCATTCCAGAAGCGATGAAAAGAGCAGAAGAAACTGGCGATCAGATGGATGTTCAGATTGCCAATGATTACACGCAATTCCTAGATCGTCTGGATAAACGTACGCATGATCTTCGCTTAGCTAGACAGATCACGATCCAGCAAGCACCACAAATCCGTTTGATCCAAAACACAAATCAGGCCTTGGCTGAAAAGATCCAAGCATCTATCGCTACAGCCATTCCGCTGTGGAAAAACCAAGTCGTGATCGCATTGACCTTGCTTCGTCAAAAAGATGCAGTAACTGCTCAACGCCAAGTCTCTGAAACAACAAACGACTTATTGAAGAAAAATTCAGAAATGCTGAAAATCTCAGCCATCGAAACAGCAAAAGAAAATGAACGTGGAATCGTGGATATCGAGACCCTTCAAACCACTCAAAATGATTTGATCGAAACAATCCAAGAGACATTACGTATCCAAAAAGAAGGAAAAGAAAAACGTCGTCATGCAGAAGTAGAGCTTGGACACATGGAAGAAGATCTGAAACAAAAACTGTTGGATTTAACCCAATAGATCACCTTTCGCTTGTTACTAAAACAAACGCCCATCAACAGTTTATTACACTGTTGATGGGCGTTTTTCTTATCTTTCTTCTAACTTCTCCATTGGAGTCTATTTCTCATTCATCTTGCTGTGTCCATAGCCATAGCCAAAATAAATGATCAGTCCAATAACCATTACGATACCGAACACGATCCATGTCACAGTTTGCAGACGAAGCATCAATACAATACAAGTCAAGATGGAGACGATTGGCAATAGCGGAACGAATGGCACTTTGAATTCTCCAGCTTTTGGTTTGCCAAACATTTTTCTCAACTTCAGTAAGCCTAGACTAACAAGCATCAAATAGGCGAGCGCCATGATATTCGTTAGTTCCGCTAATACATTCAATGGGAAAAATCCGGCAAAGAATACAGCTGCCACACCAGCGGCATAAGTCGCTTTTTTCGGTGTACAATGCTTTTGATCGATTTCTGTCATAAACTTAGGAAGTAAGCCATCCTTGCTGACAGCAAACAGTAAACGAGCAAGTGAATACATCATCGAGATCGTTACCGTCAGTAGCGTTAAAATTGCCCCTACAGCGATCACCGCGCCCACTGTTCCATGTCCTACATACCTCATTGCAAAAGCCACTGGGTCATTGACTCCTAGTTCAGTATACGGAACGATTCCTGTCAAGATCAGCGTTACGATGATGTAAAGGACAGTAGCAATCAGTATCGAACCAATGATTCCTCTTGGCACATCTTTTTGCGGGTTTTTGACTTCCTCGGCTGCCATTGCAACGGCATCAAATCCCAAGAAAGCAAAAAACACAAGAGCTGCACCATCTAGCACACCGGAAAAACCAAAAGGCATGAATGGCTGCCAGTTATCAGGTTTAACGAAAAATATTCCTACAATGATAAACAACGCGATGATACCAAATTTGACATATACCATGGCATTATTCAAACGTAATGCTTTCTTGGCTTCAAGCGACACGATGTAAGTGACGAATATCACTACGAGCACCGCAATCAAGTCAATGTATGTACCATTTTCCGGATTGTACCCGCCAGTTAATGCTTGTGGAAGTTCGGCCCCTAAACTTTTCAAAAAACCTTGCATATAGCCAGACCATCCGGAAGCAACAGAGGAAACCGCTAGTAAAAATTCCCCGATCAACAACCACCCTGTCAGCCAGGCAGCAAATTCACCAAATACAACATACAGATAGGCATATGGCCCACCAATCACTGGCACTCGCGAAGCAAATTCTGCGAAACTTAGTCCAGACAAAATGACAACGATTGCAGCTAAGACAAATGAAAGTGACAGTGCTGGACCAGCATTTTGATTGGCCGCAACCCCTGTCACCACAAATATTCCCGTACCGATGATCGCACCAATTCCAAGCATGATCAAATCAGACGTTTTTAGTTCTTTTTTCATCTCACTCGTATGATTGAGATTGATCTCTTTCTTACGAAACAAATCCATTGAAGTTCCTCCCCATTTTAGGTTGGAAAACAGCGATTAAACTGTTTTCATATACCCTAAAAGGATACCACCTAAAATGACTAAAAGGCAACCAACAATAACATAAATGAGCTCTTTTTTCGTTTTTCTTTCGCCAAGGATGAAAATCCCACCTAAAGTAGAGATAATGATCCCCATTTGTGAAAGTGAGAAGCCAACAGCTAAACCAAGTGATTTGACTGTTAGAAGCATGCAGATGTTTCCTAAGCCCCATAATAATCCACAGATCATGTTTTTCCACACAAACTGATCGACTTTAACTTTACGGAAAGCAAAAAAGCTTGCGCCTAAGATCATTCCGATACTTTGAGGTAAGATAATTGACATCGCATCCAAATTCGCCCAGTTGACGATGATGGTATATACACCATAACCAATCGTAGAGAAGATCAATGCTCTAAAACCCTTACCAAAATCAAGCATTTTATTCTCTGTATCTATTTTTACTTCGTCATCTTGTCGGGCAGTCAAATACGCACCGCTTACAAGAAGAGCTAAAGCAATAATACCGTATACATAATCTTTCGTTTGTGTCCATTCATGGAAGAAAACGGCTCCCGCAATCGTATTCAAAATTAATTGAAAACCAGTAGACAATGGTAACCCTACAGAAACACCCATGTACTTCATTCCATGGAACTGTCCATTTTGTCCAACACTCCAAGCTAAGCCGGATAAAAATCCGATCAAGAAAATCCAAGGGGTGATTACAGGACTAACAACGAAAAAGACAACTAAAGAAAACAGAAATGCACCGATCGTCATTCCTAGTGTTTGTTGATTGGCATCGCCACCAATTTTACCACTTACTAAACCAATACTACCCCATGCCAACATAGGGACTAATGCTATTAAAATTTCCATAACCAATCTCCTTTTATTTCACATGATAAGAAACTTATCAGCGAAAACGTTAACAATACAAGCACTTTTTTTCGTTTCTAACGATTTTCTAACGTTTTTCATTATAAAAATTTAAGATTGGGAAAAATAAAGTCATTGTTGTCCCTTTTCCTTCAGTTGATTCAGCCGTCAAATGGATCCCTAATTTTTCGGCCAGATTTTTTGCTAAATAAAGTCCTAATCCTGTTGAATGTGTTTTGCTAAGTCGACCATTTCTCCCAGTAAATCCCTTATCAAAGATCCGTTTCAAGTCTTCTGCTGGGATACCTATCCCTGAATCTTTAACTGAAAGGCTGACTCCTTGCGCTTCCTTTTCTATGCTCACAATGATGTTTCCGTGATCCGGCGTATATTTGATGGCATTACTAAGCAATTGGTTGAAGATAAAAGCGATCCATTTAGCATCGGTCAAAACAGTATGATCCTCGCCAACGATCTCGTAGCGAATATTTTTTTGGATAAAATAATTTGCCTGACTGCGTATCACAGGCTGAATGATTCCTTTTAGTCCATATTCTTGGATGAGGTAGTCCCGCGAAAAACTGTCTAGTCTTGCATAATACAAAACTTGTTCTACGTATTCATCGATTTTTGATAATTCATTTTCTAGTAATGTATACTTTTGATCGTCAATATCGAACTCGATCGAACGAACTAGCAATTTAGAAGCGGAAAGTGGTACTTTGATTTCATGGACCCATGAGTCAATATAATCTTTTTGGTCTTGTTGATTACTGATTGCTGATTGCATTACTTCTTGGTGTTCACGGATCAGCTGATTGATATATTCTTCTACCAGTTTTTCTTCTTCTGTTCGTCCACCGCTCAAATAGTTTTGCAAAGGGGAAGTTTTTTGTATGTCAGCTAATTTTCCCCACCATCTTCTCTTGCTCAAGTAACCACCCAGCAGATAAAAAATCAGAAAGACGCCCTCAATCAAAGCTAAATAAGCAATTGTGCTCAAATCAACTTTGATGTTTGGCGCCAGCCACATCACAAAGATCGTCAATGCAATAAAAAACAGCCATCCCAAGATCAATGTCCACTGATCTTTCAAATATTTAAAAAAATTCATCTTAACCGCTCATCCTTTCAGGGAACGATATATCCCTGTCCTACTTTTGTTTCGATATATCCTTGGATACCTGCCTGTTCGATTTTTCGGCGTAACCGATTGATGTTGACTGTCAATGTATTGTCATCTACAAATCGTTCGTCATCCCACAGTGCTCGCAGCAATTTTTCCCGACTTAAGATCTTTCCATTGTGCTTCATCAAAATAAATAATAGACGATATTCATTTTTGCTCAAATCAATGATCTCTCCGTTGATTTCCATACTTCCGTTGTCAACATTCAACGTAATGCCATTGTGGCTCATCATTTCACTAGATAATTCTGTGTAGTTGTAAGAACGGCGAAGTAATGCATTGATTTTTGCAATCAGTACATCGATTTGGAAAGGTTTTGTCACAAAATCATCTGCCCCCATGTTCATAGCCATGATCATATCCATATTCGTATTCCTGCTGGAGATAAAAATGATCGGTACTTTCGATACTTCACGTATTTTTTGACACCAATAATGGCCATCCAAAACGGGAAGATTAATATCTAGTAATACAAGCTGTGGTTCTTCTCTTTCAAAGTCTGAGAACACTTGATTGAAATCGGTCGTTCCAAAGGTTTCAAATTGCCATTTCTCAAGTTCCTCCATGATCAATTGTCGAATGATCTCTTCGTCTTCGACTACCATGATTTTTGCCATAAAAAATCCCTCCATCTTTCTTCTTGCTACTACAATATCAAAGAAGCCCTTGTGAAACAAGTTGGCTTACCTGGAAAATGTCATTTTAGCAAACGTTTAAAAAAAACTGGAAATATGCGATTTAATCGCTTTTGTCTTTTCAATACAGCTTAAATTTATTATGTTATTCTTAACAATTGGTCTATGATCTGTTATTTTTCCTTAGTTGTTTTTGTCTTTTAAATTTCCAATAACACCAATAACCGAAAAGCGTTAGCACTAGCAATATACCTAGAAGGGGTATAAGTAATCGATAAAGATGGTATTTTTTTGTCTGTTCTATCTTTGAAGAGACTTCTTCTGTAAAGGGAACTCGCCTTCCTGTCATTAGTAATCGGTGAGTGTTCACGGTGTAAGGTGTACAAGTGATAAGTGTGACTAGGTCCTGCTTTTCTCTGATTGCTAATGTATTTGTTTTTGTTGGAAGGACAACAATTTTCTCAACGACTTCATAAGCGAGCATCCGACCATACACTTCAAGATAGAATCGGTCATCTTGCTCCATTTCTTCAAGATCCGTAAAGAGTTTTTTCTCAGCAATACCGCTATGGGCGGTAATCACGGAATGTGTACTCTCTCCTCCAGTTGGAAAAGAGGTGCCTTGCAGGACTGTCGCTCCTCTATCTAACAAAAGATCATTCGTTTCATCAAATAAAGGCAAGCTAACATTGATTTTCGGAATATAGATGGCTCCGATCATATGTTGTTCGTAATATTCTTTTCCTGGATTTTGGACATTTCTAACCGCTTGCTCAAAAGGATCTTTGACTTGTCCCATTCCTGGGATTACTGATGTATGAGCAAGCGTCTGATTTTTCTTTTCATGCACTGCTAATTGTTGCTCATGTTTTTCTTCTTTATCGCGTTCAAGCTGCTTTTGATAATTCTCGATCCTTCTTTGATCCAAATAATTGCTGAGAGCATCTGCTAAAAATGGATATGTAAAAACTGCAGCTCCGGCAAGAAACATCACTGCCATAAATAATTGTAATAAAAGACTGATTTGGGTTTGAGGTCTATTACCTATTTTCTTTTCCATTTTCTTCACCTTCTTATTTAAAAAAAACTGCAGCAACCTTTATAAAACCGATTGCTGCAGCTTATTTTTGTTGCTTATACTTCAGACTTCATTTTAGATTTACGGTACCAGCTGTACGCTCCAATCATCAAACTTATTCCGATTAGTAAGAATGCCAAGAGCCCGTTCCCACCAGTAGCAGGAAGTGACCCGCGTTTCATATTCGGTACTCTTTCTGGCCCTGGATTTTCTACTCCTACGTTCTGAATTTCTTCATTATAGCTTCCATAAGAGATGATAAATTCAGTAAAGGCTGCCTCACCTGTTGGAAGTACATAACCTTCTGGCGCCATGGTCTCTTTCATTTGATAGGTTCCATAATCTAACCCTTGAACCTCAAAGTATCCATTTCCATCTGCGACAAATTCTGTTGCTTGTCCGCTTGTTGCCCACTCAATTCTATCTGCTCCTGATTCATAAACAGCTAAAGGCGACACCCCTTTATAAAATATTGCGTATTCAGAACGGTCTTCATTCCACAATTCGAATCTTGCATCTTTAAGCAATTCACTACTTGATGCATCATATTTTTCAAACTTTCTTCCACCTGTTGTGACTTTCTCTGGTGGCTCTACTCCTTCTTCATAATCAAATTCATCATTTCGTCCGATTTCAATAACCGCTGTGTTGTTATGGAAATCATCCGCTTCTAGTTCTGTGGAAACCTTCAAATTATACGTGATCGTTAAATCTCCTCCACGTGCATCTGCTAATCTACCTAAAGTATCTACTTTGGCTACTCCATTTTCTTCTGTCAAAATCGTCACGACAAACCCGTTGTTTACTACTTCTACTATATAATCTTGTCCTTTTGTTAAAATCGTCTCGCCGGCTCGCACTTCTATTTCCTGATCATAATAAGTTAGACCAACTGTAGGCGTATCTGTGATTTTGTAATTTTTGATAACAGCGCTTCCGTTTTCAAGGACAGAATCGATGAAATAAGGAATAGGTGCTGTGATCGTGTAAGAAGCCGTTTTTCCTCTTTCTAGATCAATATAAGAAATCGTTTCTTGTTCTCCAGCTTCATTAATAATCGTTACTTGTCTAAGGTCGCTTTCCTCTACATTCATCTGTTTATCTGCTTCTCTGATTTCGTTTTTCGGATACAAATGCACATCTGTATTGTATGTGTCTTTCCATGTAGAACCATCCCACACACCATCCACCATATCAGGCATCATCACTGGCATCATAACAACCATTGGAGACGCGATTCTGGAAATATGAGCTGGCGAATAAGTTTCTAAGAAAAGATAGACTTTATCTCTAGAAGAAGGTGCTTCTTCCGTCACTTGGACGGTAGAAAATACCGCTTCTCCAGCTTCATTCGTTGTTTGTTTGTATGATTTGTCAAATTAAGCTAGAATAAAATGCTTCTTGTACATAGCTCAAAAATATTTCGATTGGTGTTCTGTAATTCAATGATTTTCTTGGAATATGATTACGTTGATTGCTGACACTGGAAATAAATGTCTGATTCACTTCTCTAAAATCCATTGATTTCGGCAGTCCATTACGACGCAGAATCCCGTTAGAATTCTCGTTTAATGGGCGTTGAGAAGGTGTTCCAGGGTCCGCAAAATATATATCAATATCATGTTGGTTACTAATGGCTTTCCAGTTAGAAAATTCTTTTCCACAGTCAAACGTAATAGATTTAAAGAAGTTTTTAGGGAAGCGAGAAAACCATTGATTAAGGGCAGTTTCAATATCTAATGCCTTACGGCCGTTGGGTTTAATCGTGATAATGACTTTAGATAATCTTTCAACTAAAGTAATGACGGCACTTTTATGATGAATGCCAACGATCGTATCACCTTCAAGGTGACCAAACTCAGAATTGAAATCAGGATAATTATCAGGTCGATCATGGATTGAGCGCTGATACTGTTGTTTTCCCCGTTTTTCCTGATGGCCATTGGGTTTTCTTTTACCTTTCATCGGTAGTGTGTCAATATCAAATATTCCTTTAGAAAATAAACGATAAAGTGTTCTCATACCGCATGAAACAGGTCTTTCTTTTCGCCCGATAATGACGTCAGGCGTCCAACCAAGAGTGACTTTCTCTTTAATGTAATCTACTTCATGAGCAGGTAATTGAATGACTTTTCTCCCACATTTTTTCTTATTTTCTTTATACTGGTGCCAATAATCAAGAGCAGTCTTACCTTGCTTGAACTTATTGACTACATTATAAATAGTTTGTATAGCACGTCCCATTCGGTTAGCGATTTCAACCGGCTTATTATGTTGAAGATAATATGATTCTATCATTGTCAGTTCGTCTATGGTAAGATGTTTGTAGGTCATTTATGGTTACACTCCTTTGTTTTCTTTCGTCGGAAATACAATTTGAGTGTACCATAAATGCCTTTTTATTTTTCTAACTTAATTTTACAATTCGCGTTTAAAGAAAAAATGAACTGGCTACAATTTATTTCTATTTATATCCAATAAGATATACTTTAAACAAAACAATTTTCTAGATAGTTTACAAAGGGGAATTTTGCGTTACTTAGTGTTATATAGTATACTTTTATTAAGGGAGTGATGATAATGCTTGTTACAAAATCTAGATTACAAGGAAGTTCTGTAGTGGTAACTTTACCTTCTGATAACGGAAAGAAACCTTCAGAAAACCAAGAATATATCGTTGTGTATTCTGATGATGGAACAATTACGTTAGTTCCAAAAATTGAAGATCCATTTAGTGGTGGGGAAGAGGCCGAGTATTATGAGAAAGACGAATGGGAAGATTTAACTCCTGAAGGAAGAGAAATTTTATAGTGTCAGGAGAAAGAATTTATATTCCTAAAAAAGGTGATATTGTATGGATTGATTTTGATCCCTCAGTAGGAAAAGAAATTCAAAAAAGACGACCAGGACTAGTCGTCTCTCGTTATGAATTTAACCGTAAAACAATGTTTTCGGTCATATGTCCAATTACTTCCACTATAAAGAATTTACCGACACGTTACTCATTACCTGAAGAGCTAGATATAAAAGGACAAGTAATTATTTCACAATTAAAATCTCTTGATTTTAAGGAACGAAAACTCAAAAAAATAGAAAACTTACCATTGCAAGACATGGCTAAAATTGATCAGATTATACAGTATATGTTTTAAGCATTGTAAGTAAACTCTATAATATTTTTATACGCTAAACATAACGAAATTAAAAAAAGGCCAAGTAAATGTCGTTCATTCTACTAGTGTGGTCGATGGGATTAATTTCTGTATCTTAAACTAAAGAATATATAGCATTTTAAATGAATGATTGAGGTGATTTCCTCAAGTCATTCGTTTTTTTGTGTCACAAAACTTGTTTTTTCACGACATATCTTAACGTATACGAAAAGTCGCGACAATACTTTAACAGAAAGAAGAAAAAGAACAACTGACAGTTTTAGTCCTAAAAAATCTAAACTCTTTAGATATGAGTAATGTCATTTTAAACTATATCGATGCTTAAAAACGTAAAATTTGGGATCAAGATCTGTCTAGGAAAGAATTTCTATAGTTTAACTGAATAACACAAAAAGGCATATCATGCGACAAGAAAAACAATGAAAAGAGAAATTTGCCATCACTGGAACATCCGTACAGAAATTAGCATAGATTCTGAAAAATCTACCGCTAGTTTCTATTTAGTTGTTCTAACGACACCAATACTTGTAATGCTCGAAAATGTGCAATTGGGTCAGATAGTGAACCAAAGTAGAATCTCAAAGCGACAATTATGAATGTAAAAGTACCTTTTATGATTAGTTTATTCTCTAATTGATTACATCCCGTATAATTAATAAAATTACTTTACCGATTACACGATCTTATGTCAGTAGAGCTTTTAGGTACACTATCAATACAGTTCATTCCAGTATAATGTAAGGTTTTTTTTATTTTGAGTCACTTTTTGTCAATATTATTATTTACAATACCTTCTATAATAAAAGCTATTTAAGGAAGTGTTTATGAATGAGTAAAAATTCTAAAGGATTCCTAACCATCTTATTAGCTTTTATAGGGTATATGTTGGTTGGGCTGCTAAAATCATACAGTAATGAGTTGCTGAATCTTTCAACATTTATTAATGATACATTAGTTCCAAGTTTGTTTTTCATCGTATTTTTTGCTGTTGGTTATTTTACGCGAATTGTAAAATTAAGTTAGAAAAATAAAAAGGCATTTATGGTACACTCAAATTGTATTTCCGACGAAAGAAAACAAAGGAGTGTAACCATAAATGACCTACAAACATCTTACCATAGACGAACTGACAATGATAGAATCATATTATCTTCAACATAATAAGCCGGTTGAAATCGCTAACCGAATGGGACGTGCTATACAAACTATTTATAATGTAGTCAATAAGTTCAAGCAAGGTAAGACTGCTCTTGATTATTGGCACCAGTATAAAGAAAATAAGAAAAAATGTGGGAGAAAAGTCATTCAATTACCTGCTCATGAAGTAGATTACATTAAAGAGAAAGTCACTCTTGGTTGGACGCCTGACGTCATTATCGGGCGAAAAGAAAGACCTGTTTCATGCGGTATGAGAACACTTTATCGTTTATTTTCTAAAGGAATATTTGATATTGACACACTACCGATGAAAGGTAAAAGAAAACCCAATGGCCATCAGGAAAAACGGGGAAAACAACAGTATCAGCGCTCAATCCATGATCGACCTGATAATTATCCTGATTTCAATTCTGAGTTTGGTCACCTTGAAGGTGATACGATCGTTGGCATTCATCATAAAAGTGCCGTCATTACTTTAGTTGAAAGATTATCTAAAGTCATTATCACGATTAAACCCAACGGCCGTAAGGCATTAGATATTGAAACTGCCCTTAATCAATGGTTTTCTCGCTTCCCTAAAAACTTCTTTAAATCTATTACGTTTGACTGTGGAAAAGAATTTTCTAACTGGAAAGCCATTAGTAACCAACATGATATTGATATATATTTTGCGGACCCTGGAACACCTTCTCAACGCCCATTAAACGAGAATTCTAACGGGATTCTGCGTCGTAATGGACTGCCGAAATCAATGGATTTTAGAGAAGTGAATCAGACATTTATTTCCAGTGTCAGCAATCAACGTAATCATATTCCAAGAAAATCATTGAATTACAGAACACCAATCGAAATATTTTTGAGCTATGTACAAGAAGCATTTTATTCTAGCTTAATTTGACAAATCATAAAATAAAAAAATAATCCAAGAAACATTGAACCTATGGATCCAAAAGCTACCCAAATACTATAGCTAACTCCCCGCTACCTTCAATTTTGCAGATAAAACGCTTTGGGAGAAAATCGCAAAGACGACAGGCCATCCTATCATGCCCGATTATAAACAAAAAGCTGGCTATTCCTTTTGCTCTGACAAATTTCAATTGGGAAAGTTCACGAAACTAGCAGGTGAAGAAGTTTCAACTGTTCGGATCAAAGAATGCCCGATTCAAATAGAAACGTTGGTTCAACGAATTTCAACTAGAGAAGACTTTGCTATTGTAGAATGTGAGATCGTAGCTATTTTTGTAGAAGAAGGGATTTTACATGATCCAACTCATATCAATGTGGATAAATGGCAACCTCTTATCTATAAACTCAGAGAATATACAACTGCCAACCAGTCGTTAAGTTTGAATTTTAGATTCCAAGAATTCAAAGAGTCATAATGATAAACATCGTTAGGTATAAATAAAAAAGACTCGCAGCACGAGTAAAAAACAAATAGAAGCTATACCTTAGAAAGGTCGACTGTGACTCTATAGATGCAGTATATGCAGCTTATGAGCATTTCTTCTGTTCTCTTTGTTTTTGGGATCTGTGCTGAAGTCTTTTTCGTTTTTTGCCGCTCTTTCTTTGAAAAATCGATTATGTTATACCTTCTCCATTACTAATTCAGGCATCTGCTGAGTAATGATTTTTCGCGCAAAAGAAATATCTGTTACCCAAGGTTCAATTTGTTCTTCAGTCAAGACAAGCGGCATTCGGTCATGGATTGGTGCGACTGTGCGGTTAGGTTCAGTAGTCATTATGATTGATTCTGCCATTTTTTCATCCTGATGGCTACGATAAAAACCGCCAATATACACTATTTTTTCCTTATTTGAAAACATAAATTTGTCTTTTTCTTCATTCCACTCATAAAAGCCACTCATTGGGAAAACACAACGATTTTGCAAAAATGGTTGATGAAAGGTCTTTTTTTCTTCTACTGTCTCTGCACGGGCATTAATCATCAATTGTCCTTTTTTAAATCCGGTAAATCCCCACTTCATGATTTCCGGAGTGAGGATGTTTTCTTCCTCTTTTCTTAACGTCACAACAAGATTTGACGGAAAAACTTCTCCAGCTGCTAATTCTGCTGCCTGCTCCGGTTGTTTCGTCTGGGCTTCTCGATAATAATTCTGAAGGAGCTCTGACTCTAGATCAAAAAAATAACGACCACACATCCTAATCCCTCCCAATCTTTTTTTCTATCATACACTGCAACAAGAAGTTCGCACCAACAAAACGCTTTCAATTTGTGTAGAACTAAAAAAGTTGTGACAAGTGACAAACTCTCCAGTGAATGGTATTCTCCTGCCAACTCCTCGGTCACAAGTCACAATATTCAACAAACATGAGAAGCTCTGCTTTTTGAAATTGTTCCTTGTGACTCGGAGTGAAACGGCAGGCTTACGACCTCTGGGTAAACGGTGTTCCAAAGCCAGTTTCTCGGTATTAAGCCGAAATTTCACAAAAATTTGAGAAGCAATTTTCGTAAATTCCTTCTTATTTCTTGAAGCTGACCACTTCTTTCACAACCTCTAATTATTAAAGAACCTTTTGCGAAGTTAACAATCTTTCTTTGATCAATTGAAAATTTTGTCTAAGTAGTGATAGATCCTGTGTGACTTTCAACAATAAGATACTTCCCTGGATTTCAGCAATCAACGCTTTGGCTTGACGGTCTGCTTCTTCATCGGACAGTTTTTCTTCAGAAAGTGCCAGGATATTTTGTTTCGTATACTTGACCCATTGATTGACTAATTCTAGTAGCAACAGACGGTATTCTTCATCCACTGTACTCAACTCAATAATCAAATTACCTACAGGACAGCCATGATAAGTGATCTGTGTCTCATGATCAGCAAAAATCCAGTCCAACATTTCTTCTAATGCTTCTTCTGGCTGTTTTCCAGCATTTAAGATGTCTTCGAACAATTCTGTCTGCCACACGTCCATATGCGCATGGATCACCGCTAGACAAACTTCTTTTTTTGAAGAAAAGTAATAATAAAATTGCCCTTTCCCCGTCTCAGAAGCTGCTAGAATATCTCGGATTGACGTTTCATGATAGCCTTTTTTATAAATAAGATCTTTGGTCGCTTCCAAGATCTTTTCCTTTGTTTTCAATGATATTCTCCTTTTTCATTTCTCATAGTCCTATATTATACAATAAATTCATCATTTTTTCTTCTTAATCGTTTAAAAAAGACTGTGCCAAAGTTCGTCAACGCTGCGTCCATTGCTTCTTGACCAGGAGCACCAACTGCATCTGTCGCTACCACAACATTGAATCCACTCTCTACCAATTCACGCATATGGGAATCGCTACACAAGTTTCCGTTCATTCCACCGAGAATTACTGTGTCGATTCCATTTTTTCTCAATTGAAGCGCTAAGTCGTTGCTTTCTGGTCCAAAGATTTTATGAGGAGAGCTGATGATCGTATTTTCATCCAAATATGGTTTCAATTCTTCGATGAAATCAGCTCCTGAACCTTCTTCAACTGATTCATATTGACTTTTTCTAGCAAACATTTGCTGTTCAAGCATCATATGTTCTCCTGCACCGCCAAATTGCCATTTATGGTCATGTGGGTAAAAATAATGAGGGAGAAATAAAGAGTTTGTATCCTTTTTCTTTTGCTTGTTTCACCATTTCGATCATGTTTTCGATCGTATTGTATTTTTCTAAGATATCTTTTGTCAAACCAAAGCCACCGCCTGCTGGTTTCAAGAACTCGACTTGCGGGTCAGTGAGAACTACTGCTGTATTTTTATTATTGAACATGGTGGATTCTCCATTCGTTATTTATTTTAATACATCATTTAGAGCTTCACTCATTGTTGGATGAGAATAGATTTGATCTCTCAATAACGTATAAGGAAGTTTTCCATTCATAGCTAGCGAAATCAAGTTGATGACTTCATGAGAATCTTCCGCATAGATACTTGCCCCTAGAATCAAGTCAGTTTCAGGGTCGACTAAAACTTTGAATACACCTTTAGGATCTTCTAATACTTGTGCTTTAGGGACACCGCTTGTCATATACTTGAATAATTTGTAATTGACGCCTTGTGCTTTGGCTTGTTTTTCTGTTAAACCTACATTGGATAAAGTCGGAGTGATAAATACACTGTAAGGCACAGCTTTCCGGTTATTCGTTGTTCGTTTATTCTCGCCCTTCAACTGATCCATAATGATTCGATAATCATCTAGAGAGATATAAGTGAACTGCAATCCGCCTTTGACGTCTCCAATCGCCCAAATGTTGTCTGCATCTGTACGAAGGTATTCATCCACAGCGATTGCTCCGCGATCTGTTAGTTTAACATCTGTATTTTCTAATCCAAGTGATGCTGTACTTGGTTTTCTTCCAGTTGCAGCCAAAACTTTTGACGCTTGGATTGTTACTTCTAGGCCATCTTCTGTAAAGGTGACGGCAGCTGTTGATTCTTGGTCTGCTACTTGATCTACAGATACACCTAGATGGAATTCGATTCCCGCATTTGTCATGTCTTCTAAAATCATTTGCGCGATATCTTCATCTTCACGTGGAAGAAATTCAGAATGGGCATCAAGAACGACAACTTTAGATCCGTATTCATTGAACATTGATGCAAATTCCAAGCCAATATATCCAGCCCCGATGATCACTAATTTTTCCGGTAATTGTTCCTGATCCATCGCTTGCGTAGAATCAATCAAGTAGCGACTTGTATTCAATCCTTTGATTGGTAAAATGATTGGTTCAGAACCAGTATTGATGAAAATCCGTTCGCCTTCAACAATCACTTTTTCACCATTATTCGTCACTTCGATTTGATGGTTAGAAAGAAAACGTGCTGTACCGTCCATCACTGTCCCAGTTGCCTCATCGCTGATCATATGATAATTTTTGGCGCGAAGCATGCCCGTCAATTTTTCTTTCCGAGCAACAGCCTCTGTAAAGTCGATTCCTCTTTCTCCATTGAAAATCAATGATTTAGAAGGAATACAGCCGATGTTGATACATGTTCCGCCATACATACGTATTGACTTTTCAACGACTAAAACCGATTCACCTTTTGAAGCTAACGCCTTCGCTAAAGTCTTACCGCCCTTTCCAAAACCGATCACAATATTTTGATATTTTTCCATCATTTTTCCCTCGCTTCTTTTTACCTACCGATTGGTACAAAAATATAATAACCGATAATCGTCTATTTTCCAAATCATCTGCTTTATTTGTCAAAAAAAAAAACCAGACAAAAAGCGGTCCTTTCACGTTTTTAGTCTGGTTCGATTTCCTTTATTCTTCTAAACAATCGTTACTTCTACATCGATATTTCCTCTAGTTGCTTTGGAGTAAGGGCAGAATTCATGCGCATCTTCTGCAATTTTTTGGGCTTCTTCTTCGCTGATGCCATCGATATGCACTTCTAATACTACACCGATCTGATAGCCGCCATCATCTAAATTATAAAGAGAGACACGTGCTTTTACTGTGGACTCTGCTGTCATTCCTGCTTCTTTGATCATATGTTGTACCGCCCCATTGAAACAAGAAGCATAACCTGCTGCAAATAATTGTTCTGGATTTGTTCCTTCTGCATGGATTCCTGGAGGAGTGATTTTCATATGCATCGAGCCATTTGGTGCCTCGACTTCTCCATTGCGCCCGCCATGGTTGATCATTGCTGTTTCGTATGCTTTTTTCATTGTACTGCTCCTTTCGATTGACCATTTGCTACTTGGCTATAATTATAGTGTATGACAAGTAAGGCGCTTTCTACAAAAATTCTGCTTATTCGAATACCAGAATGCCGTCTTCTACTATTTTTCCAAAAAACAAAAAAATACTACTCGTGAACAACAGCGTCATATTTGTTCCAAAATAAATAGCAATCTTTTCTACATAATCTTTTATATGATTGATTTTAAGATACATATATACCAGAAAGTTGCCCCCATAAACCAATACTGTTAAAAAAATAACCATATTCGTTACCATTTTTTCCTCCTTTTGCTGGTCTCCCTACCAGCACTCGATTTAACCATACCACTTTTTTTGCCGTCCAAGCAACTAGCCTTTCAAAAAGACTGGTTTATTCTGCTGTTAATGATTCAAGATCAGAAAAATGTCCGAATAATTTTGCTAATTTTACTAATGCCAACTTGTTCTTTCCGAATTCATCATTTTCTATCTGTAATACTAGTAACGGCTCATGTAAGCTTAAACGGATCAAAAACCAGCCGTTTCCGTATGGCTCTTCTAGATCATACCGAATACCTTCTTCATTTTCCGGGTCGAAGTTCATCCCTTTTTCTTCTTCCAACAGTCGCTTCATTTCTTCTAATATCTTGTTTCCTTGTTCGCGTGGTTCATCGCTGAACAATTTTAGTCGGATTTCTTGTACTTCTACGGGCTGTTTCAACTCTTTGATTTGTTCATCTAATGTGATACCTTTTCTTTTTAATTCTGGCAAAAGCATCAGGATCTTTGCGATGACATATGCACCATCATCCAGAAAATAATTTTCCTTGAATGCAGCGTGTCCGCTTGTTTCGATGGCTAGCTGTGTATCTTTCCCAAGACGGTTAAGTTCTAATGCTTTATTGATTACATTTCGATAGCCGGAAATATAACGAACTTGGATGCCTCCTTTTTCTTCAATGAATCTTTGTAGATGAGAAGAAGTAGGGGAATTCGTCACGATTCTTGTTCCTGGATGCTCTTTTAATACGATTGTACTTAATACTGCGATCAAATTATTTCGATTGATCACTGTTCCAGAAGCACTGACAATTGCAGAACGATCCACATCTGTATCGAAAATGATCCCAAGATCTGCTTCATTTGCTAAAACAGCCTGCTTGATACTTTCCATCGCTTCTTTATTATCAGGATTTGGGATATGATTAGGAAATCGGCCATCTGGTTCCAAAAATTGGGAACCTGTTGAATCCGCACCTAAGCTATTCAATACTTTTTCAGCAAAGAATCCACCAGCACCATTTCCGGCATCAACAATGATTTTCCAACCATTTAGTGGTTTGCTTTCTAGTGTTCCAATCCCCTTTTTAATTTTTGTGACTAAATCTTGCGCATAAGGTGTCAAAAGGTCTGCTTTTTCTACGCTTCCAGTTTGTTCGCTTTTTATTTTTTGCTGCTGTGATAGGATAAAAGCAATATCTTCTTTTTCTGCTCCTCCTTCTGAGGTAAAGAATTTTATTCCATTATAATAATAGGGAAGATGGCTAGCAGTCAGCATAACCGCAGCATCGCACGAGAACTGTTCAAATTGAGTGGACATAAACATAGCAGGCGTAGTAGCTAATTCGAAATCGATGACATGTATCCCTTGTTCTTTCAGACTTTGGATCAACGCCTCTTTCAGTGCTGGTCCGCTTATCCTACTGTCATGACCAATCCCAATCGTCCATTTTTTATTTGGATTGGTTGACTTCTTCTTTTTCTTTATCCAGTTTGCTAGTCCCCAGCCGATCTTTTTTACCATGTCTGTCGTCAAGTTTACTTCATATCCTTCAACTGGTAATGCGATTCCTCGAATATCCGATCCGTTTTGTAGCGCTTTCATATCTTTCATATAAAAGTCCTCCTCATTTATTCCCTCATTTTTTCCAGCTTTTCTGCAAATCGCTGTGCTTCTTCTTCTGAGCGACAAATAATAATGAATGTATCTACACCGGCCATCGTTCCGACAACTTCAGGGTAAGCCACTTCATCTAGCCAATTCGTTACCACATCGGCACCATTTCGTTCAGTCAATACGATGACCATGAACTGAACAGACTGGATACGCAAAACCTCGCGTCTAATTGCTGTTCGCAAACGTTCTTCATTTAAAGAAACAGATGGCTGGTTAAATAATGTATAGCGTACTATTTTGTTTTCATTTTGACTTTTTACTAACTTCATTTCTCGAATGTCTCGAGAAATCGTTGCTTGAGTCACATCGGCGCCTGCTTCATGCAGCCGCGCAAGCAGCTCTTCCTGTGTCCCAATAGGTTGTTCTGTAATGATCTGGCGGATCAGTGCTTGTCGCTGTTTCTTTTTCATATTAGACACCTCTCAATGTTGATTATAGCAAAAGATAAGTAATATTTCTTCATATTTTAGTATTTTTTACTTTTATTTTTTGTTTTCATTCAGGTTGCTAACCTTTTTCTATTTTAACACGCAAAATCGTCTTCATTTTTTCAGGTGCTGATTTTCTTGGATCGCTGATGTAAATCTCTTTGTGTTCTTTAGAAGCTCTTTCATAGCCTTCTTTTGCGATGAATGCTTCTAATTTCTCAAACGTTGCTGGTTCTTCGTCATAGGGCCCGACGTGTAAGATTTGGGCACAAAGACCTTCTTCCATCTTTTTGAATACTACTTGTTCTTTCAAGTCTTCCGGAAGTTTGCTAGAACGCTGAATGGCTTCTTGTGCTATCGCTTCTGTAACAAAGTCAGGCTGTCGGATCATCAATTGATAAGAAAAATGTTCTTTTTTCATCACTGGTTCATGCAAATACTTTTCTTGCAGTCCCCATTGTCCTTCCAGTGGATAGACAGTATACATCTGATAATCAGGAATCAGCCAATTTTTTTTAGGCGACATGCGTATTGCATAGCTGACTGCATATAGACAGGCTACTCTTCGTTTAAAGTCTTCCTGATTCGGGTCGCCGATCCCTCTGATGCTAAAGAATGGTTTTTTAGGAACCTCTAGTATTTGCGGGCTTTTTTTCATACTATAGCTCTTGTCTTTACGCCATTCAATTTTTTCCATTTTTCTTCCTCCGCGAAATTCCATTTAGTTATTTATTATCATACCTCTTTTTGAGTGACTTGGCTAATCGTGTTGACACTATTTTTCAGTTTGTGCTAGAATAAGTTAAGTAAATAAATCGTACAGATAACACGTTTCGGCGTGTCGAGAGAGAGGCGGTTTCTATTTTTATAATAGAAATCACTCTCTTTTTTTACGAAATTTTTTAGAGGTGATGTAAATGACAAAACAAAAACAGCTGCTTTTAGTACCTGCAGTAATTGCAACAGGGATGATGTCTTTTGCGGGCGTATTGATCGAGACGGCCATGAATGTAACTTTCCCAACTCTTATCAGACAGTTTGATTTAACGACTGCACAAGTCCAATGGGTAACAACGATTTATCTTTTGATGATTTCGATCATTGTTCCGCTGTCTACTTATTTGAATCGCAATTTTAGTCTCAAAAAACTCTTTTTAGCTTCAAATCTGCTTTTCTTGGCAGGTATAATGATCGATTTCTTCTCTCCTACCTTCATGGTCCTATTGTTTGGTCGATTGCTCCAAGGTGCAGCGACAGGTATCGCTCTTCCGTTGATGTTCCATATTATCTTGACATTTGCCCCCCTCAATCGACGAGGCGCGATGATGGGTGTTGGTACTTTGACAACGGCCATTGCTCCAGCAATTGGTCCCACTTATGGAGGCATTATGACTTCACATTTTACATGGAATCATATCTTCCTGTTTCTTGTGCCCGTTTTGATTCTTTCTTTGATTATCGGCTGGTTTGCTATTCCCGAGATGGCAGTACAAAAAAGTGGTTATTTGGATTGGATAAGCGTTTTAGGAATTTGTCTTTTGTTTAGTGGAAGTCTAACATTTTTGAGTACGTTGGGAACAGTTTCCAGCTGGATTGCTTTAATCATCGGCGGTATTGGCTGGTTCCTTTTTTACTATCGAAGTAAAAAAGTGGAGCATCCGCTGATCCGACTGTCTATTCTTTCAAATAAAACATTCCGCTTGTTTTTGATTGGCTTCTTAGTTTATCAGTTTTTATTACTTGGTGTATCTTTTGTCTTGCCGAATTTCCTTCAGATCGTTCAAGGAAGTAGTCCTTTTGTCGCTGGATTAGCGATGCTTCCCGGCGCAGCGGTTGGTGCTTTGCTTTCCCCTTTTTCCGGGAAAATGCTGGATCAATATGGTCCGAAGAAGCCAATTTTTGCTGGACTGATTCTTTCTTTGATTGGTTGGCTAGCATTATTCCTACTCATAGGACACGCTTCAGTGGGTGTATTGATTGCTTGTCATGTGTTTTATATGATCGGTATCGGATTATCTTACAGCAATATGATGACCACCGGAATGAATGCACTGAATGAAGAACTACAAGGAGACGGGAACGCAATGTTCAATACCTTGCAGCAGTTTTCTGGCGCTGTGGCTACTTCATTAGTAGCGGTCATTATCAATTACGTCCAGCATCATACTTCCCATAACTATGAAGTGTCTACTACATTAGGATCAAAAGCAGCATTAGGCGTCTTGTTGCTGTTGCTTCTCGTAAGCTTTGCTCGATTCGCCTATTATCTGTTCTTTGCTAAAAAAGCGTAGATTCCATATACGGCAGGTGTTGCATCTGCCGTTTTTTTGTGTGAAAATGGTTGTTTGTAAAAGGAGGCTTTTTTATGGAAAAAATTGCCATTATCGGTGGCGGGATCATTGGTATGACCCTAGCCAGTTACTTAGATACATCAAAATTCAATGTTGCTTTATTTGATGAAGGGACAGGACAGGCAACTAAAGCTAGCGCTGGGATTATCTCCCCTTGGTTGTCGAAACGCAGAAACAAACAATGGTATCGTCTGGCTAAAGACGGCGCTGCTTTTTTCCCTAAACTTATAAAAGATTTCCAACTTGATCAAACGATTTACGCACAATCAGGGACACTTCTGCTTCGACCTGAAAAAGATTTAGCTGAATTGACTGTTCTTGCCGAGAAACGAAAAGAAGAAGCGCCAGAAATTGGAAACATCGAATGGCTTTCACCTGAACAGACATCTCAAGCACTTCCGTTATTGAAACCAGCAGTTTCACTGCGTATCAGTGGTGGTGGTCGTCTGGATGGAAAAGCATATTTAGAACATCTTGGTCAGCGTTTAGCACAAAAACAAATGGAGCAGATCCAGGCAAAAGTCACTTTGCATAAGAAGAGCAATTCTTGGCTCATCAAGGGACCGTTTGGAGAATACACAGCTGATCGTGTAATTTTGACACCTGGCCCGGTACTTAAGCCTTTATTACAAGAATTAGGCTATGCTGCAGATATACGTCCGCAAAAAGGGCAGCTCTTAGCATTTCAGACATCTTATAAGATGAGTCAAGACTGGCCTGTTGCTATGCTTGACGGAGAAGCTGATTTCATTCCTTTCATGGATGGAAAGATCCTTTTAGGTGCTACCCATGAAAACGATCAAGGCTGGGATTTGGCTCCTACTAGCGAAGCTTATAAGGGATTGACTAAGAGTACAGAACAGTTCTTGACTGATCCAGATCAGATAAAAAACTGGCCATACGAGTTCCGTGTAGGTACCCGTGCTTATACGTCAGATTTTTCCCCATTTTTCGGCGTACTGCCAGATGATCCAAGCTTACTGGCTGCTAGCGGTCTAGGCTCTTCTGGCTTGACCACAGGTCCTTATATCGGCTATCTATTAGCCAACTTCTTAAATACTGGTCATTGGCCTACGGAAGATTATCAAAAGGACATCTCCACCTATATTACGAAAAATCCATCATAGAAAAACAGCTTTTTCAAGTAAGGATCCCGAGCGATATTGCGCATGGATTACTTCTTGAAAAAGCTGTTATTTTAGTTCAATTTCTGAATCAAATTCTCCAAACTTTCTTTTGCTTCATCTGGCAAGAGATCTTTTCCTATCTGAGCTTCAATGAATCGTAAACGAATATCAAGTCGTTGTTTCACCAGATTTTTATAGGACGTATCCTCAAAAGAAACAGGAAAATCTGGTATAGGTAAATAGTGGATGTCTTCAAATGGACCAAACGACTTGAATTCTGCCGTTTGTTGCACGATTCTTTCAACGATTGACAATGTCGTTTCAGGTTTGATTTTTTTATCATCGAAATATCCAGTATTCAGGACATAGCAGGCTGTTTGCTGTTTCAAAAACAACTCTCGAAAAGCTTGATAGTCTTCCCTAAGAGGATAGACACGGAAAGGATTAGCAAATGGTTCAATGACTAGCTCATCTAGCTGTCTTTTTGTAGTGATATTTTCCGCGTCTGATCGTTTTGTTGCTAATGTTGCACCAAAAGACGCTGCTAAAACTGGGTCATTGATCTTGATAATTGGCGGAAGCGAATCATCTTTCATGATCCAAAAAACAGCATCGATCTTTTCGCTAAGATGATCGACTCGGTCGGGTGTCGCATAACGTGATTTGACTGTCCGCCCATTTCCGTTTCGTATATCTCCTGTTACTAGGACTTTTTCTCCTTTACTTGTACATGTCACGCCCACATTCTGACAAGTAAGGAAAGAAGAAATGGCCGGATCATCAGACGGATAGTCTTGTGTTTTATCAAAGTAAGAAGGTTCCAAGGCAGTAGCAAAACCATTTTTTCGAGAAATAACGAAAGCATCGTCATGCAAGATCGAAACAGAGTGACCTTCCGTATGTTTTGCTAAGGTAATCGTTGATTTTCCAGAACCGGACAACCCAAATACAGCCATCGTATAGGTCTGGTCATTACTAGCATATTGTTTCATCCCACCGTGGCAGGCAATAAAGCCATTGCGATTTCCCAATGCCCAAGCAAGCGTAAAAGTCGCTTTTTTTAATTCTCCAAAGTAACGTAATCCTAGCACAGCCGCTGTATTATGGAGAGCATCAAACAAAATGAGTCCATTGGGAAATGTTTCATGTGTCCATTCGGGATCACAAAAGATATAAAGATCTCCCTCATCAAAGGAAACAGACTTTTGATAAGTCTCTAAGATCTTCGAATTCGCTGGCTGAAAATTCAGCAAATAAGAATACAAATTGTTCTCAAATCCTTCTGGAATCAGCAAATGACTTTGCACAGAAAATTCTTCAGATAGGCCAACGATTACTTTTGTATGGTAAAACTGGCGCTTGCGACTTTGATACACAGCTTCTCTTAAAATTTTCTCGTATTTGCTTTGTTCCTTGTCTAAGTCCTCAAAGATCCGCCGAGCACTTGCTGTTCTTCCCACAATGCTTCCATCATTGAATACTAGTGTCCTGACATCAGCTGGTAAATCTAATTCTTCAGCATGTGAGATTGTTAAATCTGTGATGATCGTTCCTGGACTCCCTTTTGCTAGTTGATAAGCTGTCTTCCTGTCAAAAACTTCATGAACATTATTACCGTAAAATGTCGTTTCTACAATCGATCGAATACTGGATAACAGTGGATTTCCACTTGTGATTTCGTTTAATTCGAGACTCTCTTTTGTACTCATGGCTCCTCCTCATTCCCTAAACAAAAAAACGTTTTCTTTATTATACATTATTCGAGTTTTTATTTGTACTGCTGCGCTGTGGGAAGCAAACGAGTTATTTTTCACACAAAAAAACCGAGAACTTGAATAAACAAGTTTCTCGGTTTCATCATTTTCCTTTTATCGGCTTAGTACCAGCCGTTTGCTAACCAGAATGTTTTAGCAGCATCCCATGAACCATAACGAGATGTTACATATTGTTCTGCTACACGTTCTTGATTGGCAGCTGAATAGTCGCCGTTTAAGTATGAAGCATCTAATTGATAACGGCCGATGTAACGTCCGTTAGTAGCTGTGTATGAACCGCCTGATTCTTTTTGTGCGATCCATTCTTTTGCAGAGCTTGAAGTTGGCGCTGTTGCAGCAGCTGGGGCAGCAGGAGCTACTTCAACTGTTTCAACAGGTGCAACGTATGTATGTTCTTGCGTTGCTGTTTCAGTTGTAGATGCTGTATTTTCTGTTGTTTTGTTTTCTGTTGTTGCTGAAGAATCATTTGAAGTTGGGATTGTTAATTGTTCACCAACATAAATGCGGTTGATGTTTGCGATCGAATTTTTTTCAGCAATTGCATCGATCATTGAGTTGTCTCCTGCAAATTTTTGTGAGATCTTAGATAATGAATCACCTGATTTTACTGTATAAACTTCATCAGCGTGAGCATTTGTAGTTCCTACAAACATTGCAGTAGCACCAGCAGCAAAAGTTGTACCTAAAACAATTTTCTTAAATGAATTCATATTAAACTCCTTTTTTTTCTCCGTTTTTTATTCTTTCGACGCTATTAACTTTATCATTTAGAAATATTTCATAGGTAAAAGAATCATGACATTTAATGACAAAATGACGAATTATTTAATATTTGTAATATTTAAACAAATATTTTTTTGATACAAAACCATAAAAGCCTTGTTGTATAAGAAAAGTAATCGTTTTTCTATGTTTTTTTATTTTTGAATGAAAAACGCAGATTCTGTAACATTCACTGCAATAATCCATAAAAAAAAGCAAAAAAATTTTTGATTATTATCAAATTCTCTTAAAAAAATGTAAAAAATACAAAAAAACCAGTAATTGTTACAACAATTACTGGACAAAAACTTTGAATAATGTTAACTATTTTTTTATTTTAACTTTCTCCACAATAATTTCTGGGCATGTTCCAATTCGTTTATAACGACTTCTTCTGTTTCTTTAGCTAATATTTCATCTAATACATCAAGCCATTTTTCCGGTTCTTTTGTTCCTAGACGTCCAATAGCCCAAGCTGCTGTTCCTCTGATGACAGGGCGGACATCTGTTAAACATTCTGAAATCTCAGGCAATGCCGTTCGATCACCTAGATTAGCTAAAGCAATCAATGCGTTTCTCTGCAAAGGTTTCTTCCCACGCCATGAACCAGCTAAATGCCCAAATTGCTGTTTGAGGTCTTTATTAGACATCGAAAGCATTGGCTTTAATTTTGGATATACTTCGTCTACTTTTGGTTCCATCTCTTCATGAAAATGAAAATCTTTTCCTTGATTGTAAGGGCAGACTAACTGGCAGATATCACATCCATAAATGACATTTCGCATTTTTTTACGATATTCTTCCGGCATCATCCCTTTTGTCTGAGTTTGATAAGACAAACATCGCTGGGCATTCATTCTTCCGTCACCAAGCAATGCTTTTGTCGGACAAGCAGTCACGCAGCGCATACAGTCACCGCAACCAAATTCTCCTGGTTTATCAGGCTCAAATACAATATTAGTAACGATCTCACCAAGATAGACAAATGAACCGAACTCTTCAGTGATCAACAATCCGTTTCGTCCAATAAATCCTAAACCAGCTCGCTGTGCTACAGCGACATCGATCAGTTCTCCAGTATCTACTTGCGGAGCTAGACGCCATTCCTCTTCTTTTTGCCATTTTTCTGCTCTTGTTTGGATGAATTCGATCAATCGGTTCAAACGGTCTCTGAGTATATCATGGTAATCGATCCCCCAAGAAGCACGAGCAAACTGTCCGCGTTTTTCATCCCTAGGCACTTCTTCATGGATCCTAGTAGGATACGCAAGTGCAATGGAAATGATCGATTTCGGCTGATCAAATGTCATTTCAGGATAAAGACGCTCATCGATATTTGGATGTTCAAAGCCAGAAGTATGGCCAGCTGCTTTTTGTTCTTCCAACGATTCTTTTAATGAATCAAAAGGTTCCGCCGTGGTGAACCCGATTTTGTCAATTCCTAATCGTTTGCTTTCTTGTATGATTTCTTCTTTTAATGTCATGGTCTTCCTCGCTTGCTGTTAACGGCTGTATAACCCATAATATAGTTTTTCTTTTTTCAGCTGGACAAACTGGATCTGCTGATCGGCAATCTTCTTTTCTTCCATCCATTTTTTTCTTGCAGCAAATACTTCCCAATAATTTGTTGAAATTAATTTTCTTTTGTTATCTAATGCATTAAAAAAATTCAATGAAACTGGTTTTGTACTTAACAGTTCATGGAGCCTTACCTCTTCCCATGGCGAAAACTCAGACAGATCGCGGGAATACAATACTTCTTCATAGAGATTTTTTTGCTGTGTGTACGTGAATGTTTGCGGGATTTTCCCAGGCCTAGCAATTTCTACTAGACGATTATAAAACATATTCATTAATTTGCTGTTGGCAATAAATTGACTTTTATAATAGGCCGACTGGATCTTTTTGATTACTCCTTCTGCTTTGATGACTGAAAATAATGCAGGCCATGCTTTGACGGTTATTTCGTCGTTTTGTTTAACTAATACGCCAGGTGTGAAGCCGACTGGAGAAAGGAACACAAAATAACCGATACCGGTATTTTCATCTAAAGGCTGAAATTCATCAAACAACCATTTGCCTATGTACAGCTCTTCATCTGGTTCTGTTGTCTCATTTTGATTTGCTATGAATAATTTAGCTAATTCTGCTTCAAGAAATTGAAGGTCTTGATCCTTGTCGGTATTTTCCTGCTGGCTGATCAATCGAAAGACTTCTTCTTTAATCGTATATTTATCTTTACGTGTAAAATTCATAGCCACACCTTCCTTCCTTACTCTAACTATAACGGAATTTCTTCAAAAAAGGTATCTGTACGACGAAAAACAGCATAATTTTTTTCATATCTCTTATAAAAAATGCAAGGCCTGCTCCTCAAGCTAGACCTTGCACTTTTCAGCTTTCTTTTGTTTGTGACAAACCTTCATGGATCGTTTCAATATTCCATTTCATCATCTGATAGTAAGAATCTCCTTGTTCTCCTTCTTTTGCTATGGAATCAGTGAACAGTTTATCATAGATTTTCAAACCCGTTTCTTTTGCTACCCGTTCCATGCTTCTTGAGTCTACACTGGTTTCCACGAATAAAACCGGTACTTCTTTTGCTCTTATCTGATCAATGATCGCTTTCATTTGATCAGGCGTACCTTGACTTTCTGTATTGATCTCCCATATATAAGCTGCTGGCAAATCATATGCTCGTGAAAAATACTTGAATGCCCCTTCACTTGTTACTAATAATTTTTTGTTCTCTTCGATAGAAGCAAAACTTTCCTTCGCTTGTGTATCTAATTCTCTTAGTTTTTCCACATATGCTTCTGCATTTTTTTTATAGAGTGTCGCATTTTCTGCATCTTTTTCAGAGAATATACGTGCGATTTCCTCCACATATTTTATTCCGTTAGATATGTCTAGCCAAGCATGTGGATCTGCTTTTGTATGTTCTTCACCGCTAGTTAAATAAAGAGGTTCTACATTTTTGCTAACTGCAAAATAATCTTTTCCTTCTTCTTTTTTAGCCGTTTCCATCAAGTTATCGAACCAGCTGTTACCTGTTTCAAGATTCAAACCGTTGTATAAAATAACATCCGCATCGCTTGCCTTTTTGATGTCTTCTGGTAGTACTTCATATTCATGCGGATCTGTTCCGACTGGTACGATACTGTGGATATCTATTTGATCTGTTCCGACCTCTTTTGCCATGTCCGCCAAGATCGAATTGGTAGCCACGACTGACAACTTTTCTTTACTTCCTTCATCCGCTTGGTCAGAAGCCTGCTTTCCGCAACCGGCTAATACCAAGAAACTAACTGCCAAGATTAAAAAGAGTGATTTTTTTGTTTTCATCTATCTGCTTCCTTTCTGAAATAAAATTCCTTTTGTTGGAGAAAATAAAAAAGCAAGGATAAAAAATGCGGTACATGCTAACACGATCGTAGCTCCTGATGGCCAATTGTAACTATAACTGAAAAACACACCGACAACTGCACTTAGCATACCGATTCCTGCAGCTGTAATGATCATTTTCAGTAAATGGTTCGTTAGCAAGTAAGCCGTGGCGGCTGGTGTGATCAACATGGCAATCACCAAGATTGTTCCTACTGTCTGTAAACTGACTACAGCCACTAATGTCAAAAAGAACATCAAAAGATAATGGATCAGCGATGTGTTCAGCCCATAAGCTTTTGCCATTGTCGGATCGAATGATGTGATCTTCAATTCTTTATAAAAGAAAAAGACAAATATCAAGACGATTCCACTAACGAGTGCTGTCAGCAACAAATCGCTTTCCCTAACAGCTAAGACATTCCCAAATAAAATATGATACAAATCTGTCGCACTCTGGGCATATGAAATCAAGATAATCCCTAATGCAAAAAAGGAGCTAAAGACAATTCCAATCGCTGTATCATTTTTCAATCGGCTCCGCTGAGTCACGAAACCAATCACTGCTGCTGTTAGCATCCCAAAAGCAGTGGCTCCAAAGATGTAACTAAAACCAAACATATAAGAAATGGCTACACCTGGAAGAACTGCGTGAGAGATAGCGTCTCCCATCAAAGACATCCCTCGTAAAATAATAAAAGAACCGATGACTCCAGAAGCAAGTCCTACAAGCATGGAAGTGACCAAAGCGTATTGCAGGAATTGATAATTCATTAATCCATCAATAAAGGATTGGATCATTTTTTCTCTCCTCCTTTTACTAAATGTCTGATGATCTGACCATAGGCCAATTGAAGGTTCTTCGATGTAAAGACTTCTTGTACTGGACCGGAAGCGATCAGCTGTTTATTTAAAAGAATAACCTCATCGAAATATTCTTCTACTTTATGAAGATCATGATGGACGATCAAAATCGTTTTTCCTGAATTCTTCAATTCCTGCAAGATGTCAAAGATCTTTCGTTCACTTAACGCATCAATCCCTACGAATGGTTCATCTAAAAAGATCCATTCTGCTCCTTGGGCTAGAGCTCTTGCAATAAAAACTCTCTGAAGCTGTCCACCCGATAGTTCGCTGATCTGTCTTTTGGC
This sequence comes from Enterococcus sp. FSL R5-0957, assembly GCF_038008005.1. NCBI lineage: Bacteria > Bacillati > Bacillota > Bacilli > Lactobacillales > Enterococcaceae > Enterococcus > Enterococcus sp. FSL R5-0957. Next base: position 518,737 of record NZ_JBBOYG010000001.1, on the reverse strand, counting down.
ATATTCTTCCATCCCTACTTTTTTCAAAGCTTGTCTTGCACGTTCTTTTTCTTTTTTTCCAGGTCTTTGTCCAATTCGTAAAGATGGATATGTTCCTAAAAGTACAACGCCTAATACATCAATTGGAAAGGAAAGATCCAATTCACTTCGCTGTTCCACGTAGGCTATTTTTTTACGGACTGAGTTTACCGGCTGTCCAGAAAAGGTGACTTTACCAGTAGTAGCTGGTATCAACTCTAGCAAAGATTTCATAAATGTTGATTTTCCTGCACCGTTTGGTCCGATAATACCGGTAATTTTTTGTGGATTTATCGTCAAGTTGATAGTTTTCAAAACAGTTTTCCCTTGATAAGCGGCTGAAAGGTCTTGAATTACAATGGCCGTACGTTCCAAATTTTACACTCCTTTTCAGGTTTACCTAACTTTTTATTTAAATATAGTTTAACTAAAATGGAAAGCATTTTCAAGTAGAATGATGAAAAAGTTTTTTTCGAATTTTCCTCGCATTTTATGAAAATTTTCTGTAGAATCACATCAAGAGTTCAATAAGGCTAACCTAATAATGAAAAACATGTGTTGAAACGTTTGATTATTTTTTCTTGTTGACTCAACAACGAAAGGAGTTTTTGTATGGAAGAAGAAAAGTTAACTCGAAGTCTTAGTGCCCGTCATATCCAAATGATCGCACTAGGTGGAACGATCGGTGTCGGTCTGTTTATGGGTGCCTCCTCAACCATACGCTGGACAGGGCCCTCAGTGATGGGAGCCTATGCGATTGCAGGATTCTTTTTGTATTTGATTATGCGTGCTTTAGGCGAAATGCTTTACGTTGATCCTTCGACTGGTTCTTTTGCAAATTACGCGAGCGAGTACATCCATCCTGTGGCTGGCTACTTGACCGCTTGGAGTAATATTTTTCAATATATTGTCGTAGGAATAAGTGAAGTGATTGCTGTAGGATCTTATATGAATTATTGGTGGCCTGATTTGCCGGCAATTATTCCCGGGATCATTGTCGTCTTGTTTCTTATGCTGGCAAATCTTATTTCTGTCAAGGCGTTTGGCGAATTAGAATTTTGGTTTTCGATCATCAAAGTCATAACGATCATTTTGATGATCATTGCAGGTCTTGGGGTAATCTTATTTGGATTTGGTAATCATGGTCAGGCAGTAGGGATTTCAAATCTTTGGAAAAATGGTGGATTCTTCACTCGAGGCGTCAAAGGATTTTTCTTTGCATTATCGATCGTTGTTGCTTCCTATCAAGGAATCGAACTGATCGGAATGACTGCTGGTGAAGCAGAGAATCCTAAAAAGACGATCATTGAAGCTGTCCAGTCCACTATCGGTCGAATCTTGATTTTTTATATTGGTGCTATTTTTATCATTGTGAGTATCTATCCGTGGAATCAATTGAGTGAGATTGGTTCACCTTTTGTACAAACTTTTTCTAAAGTCGGCATTACATTTGCTGCAGGACTGATTAATTTTGTCGTGATTACAGCGGCATTATCAGGTTGCAATTCAGGGATTTTCAGCGCAAGTCGTATGGTCTATACACTTGCCATGAATGGAAAGATGTCTAAAAAATTTCTGAAACTTTCTCGTCACGGCGCGCCTTTTTATCCTGTCGTAGCAATCTCAGGTGGAATCTTAATTGGTCTGATCTTAAATTATCTTCTACCAATGTTCATCAACCAGTCAGAAAATATTTTCGTTTTCGTATACAGCTCAAGTATTTTGCCTGGTATGGTTCCTTGGGTAGTGATTTTGATCAGCGAGATTCGCTTCAAAAAGAAGCACGCAGATAAAATGCATGATCATCCTTTTAAAATGCCACTATCTCCTTATACGAATTATGTGACACTTGCTTTTTTAGCTATCGTATTGATTTTCATGTTTATCAATCCTGAAACGAGAATCTCATTGATTATTGGACTCGTTTTCTTGCTTTACATGACGATCCATTACTTTGTACGCGAAAAAAGAACCGGAAAATAAAAAAAGAACGAAGCTTCACCTTAGTGGAAGCTTCGTTCTTTTTTATTGCTTTTATCAATTCAATTTTAGCGTCTCACCGGGAGTCAGGAAATAATTCTCCATGCTCATCCCATTCAGCGACAAGATCGTTTCTACTGGTACGCCAGTTCGTTCGGCTATTTGATTTGGACCTTCTCCTTCCAAAACTACGGTTGTCGCAGCCTGTGAAGTCGCGCTGTTGGTATTAGTTTCAGAGGAATCTGTTGTGTCTTGTGTTGTTCGAGCTTGCATTTCAGAAGCTTCTACCGACTCTGCCGTCTCAGAATCAGAAGATGTTGTGTCTTGTGTGCTTGTTGACTCTGCTTGAAGAGAGGCGCTAGTCTGCAAATAAATATCGGAAATCTTAGCTACATGATTCGTATAATTAGCCGATAATTGATTGATCAAAGTATCTAAGTCTACACCGTCTTTATTTTCTGCTGCCTGATACGCTGCACGTAATTTTCTGATCCCTTCGTCGGAGATTGCTTGAAGCTCACGTGCTTTTTGGTTAGCAACTGCTGATAAACCAGCTATGCCCTCTTGATTTCCCTGAATTTCTGTCTGGTATTCTTCAATCAATGCAGGCGTCTTTTCTTCGATCTTTTTCGAATAATCATTTACGATTGCTTGAAGTTGCTCTGGCAAACCATTTGCTGTTTTTTCTTCAGAAGTTTGTGTCTCTTTTGTTTTAGTTGATGACTCACTTGTTTGTTTCGTCTCTGTTTTCTTTGTCGTTGTTTCCGTTATGGTCGTACTTTTCGCTTCTGACGAATTTTTTCCATGAAAATATAGACCCGCAACTCCTCCTGCTATGATCAAAAACACGGCAACTGCTGCCCCAATCATGATCATCCGCTTACGAGCTGCCTGTTTTTGCTGTCTTCTTCGGGTCATCCGAACATTTTCTCCCCACTCATTTTCATCATACATTTTTTTCACCACCAATTTTTATGTATAATAGCGTTATCAAACGCTTCATATTCTTATTGTAGCAAATAATTGCCGCTGTGCACATTTTTATCTTTGTTATTTATAAGAAAATTTCACCAGTTGAGATGATTCCAAGATTGTCCGTCGATTTCTCCTTGCAGCTGCATTGTTCGTTCGTCTATCTCAGCCATCAGTTTCTTTATTTCATATAAGAGCGCACGGTCTTGATATTCTGATTTTTCGCTTAATTCATCTAATTGTTGGATCAGCCAATCATTTGTCATAATGAAGTTCCTTTCATTTCTTGCAGTGTAAAGGTCAAGTCTTCGATCTGCTCTTTTGCCTCAGTCAGTGCTTCTACGATATATGCTTGTTTTTCAGATTCTTCTTCCTGCATTTTCTGATTTTCCTGTACTCTTTGAATAAACCAGTCAATCCGCTGAGTCAGCGATGGTTTGCCTTCCAATGAGAGATACTGCTGATAAGCAATTAGCTTTTCCCAACGTTTTTCCTGGGATAAATACATAAATTGTGCTAAAACGAATGGCGGAAGATAGGTCATATGGAATTTATTTGCGATTCGCTGATACGGCCTCAAAAATTCGGAAATCGTATATTCTTCTTTTCCTCCAGCTTGGTATTCTTTTTCCGCCACACCTGTTGTCAATACGATTCCTAGTTCTTTCCCTTTTAATACATGTGCTGCTCGTTCCAAGACATTATCTTGCCAAATTTTTAAATGAGCAGGAGAACTATACCAGTAAAACGGAAACTGGAAAATGATCCGATCATGCTGGGCCAAGAGCTGTAGTTCAGTCTCTATATCTATTTTTCCGTCTGGATAACTTGATTCCAAATGATGCCAAGTAGCTGGTAAACCAGCAGAAGCTTCTTTGAAAAATTGCTGATTTAAAGATTCTTCGATCGTTGGATGGCTAATGATGATAAGTGTACGCATCCCTTTTCCTCCTTTTTAGTCTTCGCTTTACAGTGTAGCATAACCGCCACAAGTTTCTTTTGCCGATGCTTGTCATTTTAACCAGACTAATCAGGTTGTCCAAGAAACTGCGGTTTGTTTTTCCAACTGTTTTTTCAAGGTATCCAAAGCAATATTCTTAAAATTTTCGTTTTTCATACGTTTACGATAGTTCGTAGCCGTTTCTCCGGTACTCTTTTTGAACATTCGGCTAAATACGACTAGACTATTGAACCCTACTTGATAGGCAATACTTTCCACGGATTCATCCGTCAGAGAAAGAAGAAACGCCCCTCGATTGATCCGTACCCCGATCAAATATTCCTTGATACTGGTACCCATATGATTTTTGAATACTCGCGACAAATGGCTCCGATTGACCGCTAAATGCTGGGCGATTTCCTCAACAGACAATTTTTCAGCATAATGTGCCTCGATGTATTTGACTGTCTCAACAGCTAAAGAGGAGTGAACCTTTTGTACACCACCGCTGACCTTTCCGCCATCTTTTAAAAGGACTGATAAAAAACGGTAGGTTAATGCTGTTAACTGTAATTCATTTTCCAAGGTTTCTTCCGTATCTTTCATGCATTCTAAAATAATGTCGATATATTTTTGTATGTCAGAAGAGACCATCGTGTATTGGTCTTCTCTGAAAAGCGACTGCCGAATGATTTCTTCTGCAGCACTCCCACCAAATGAAAGCCAGCAATACATCCACGGATCTTCTCCATCTGATAAGTAAAACGTCGAGTCTCCTGGACGAATCAAGAACAGATCACCTTTTTTCAATTGGAATTGTTGATTTTTCACATGATAAGATCCTTTGCCTTCCATCACGACATGCAGGATGTAATCATTGCGAATAGCAGGACCAAAAGAATGAAACGGCATCGTTTTAGAGAAACCACAAAAATCAAAATACAATTCTTTTTCTACTTGTTGATGTTCCTTTTTTAAAAAAATCGATTGCTCCACGTCTATCCCTCCTTACTCCTTTAGTATAATGCAACAAAAAGTTAAATAAAAGTCACAGAAATATATTAAAAAGGAAGCGATTTCTTGTTAAGTTTAAGTCATTAAAAGATCTTTGTTATTCGTTGTAACCGGTTTACTTAGTATTATATATTGAACAGGAGAGGAATACAGATTATGAAAAGCAAAATGATCCAACGTGTGTCCTACGCTTTAGGCGCTTTTGGACACGACACATTCTATGTTACATTAAGCACTTATTTTATGGTATTCGTGACAAGCCAGATGTTCGCAGGAACAGATAAGGCAACGAATGCAAAAATGATTGCTACAGTTACAAGCTTAGTTGTAGGTATCCGCTTAGTTGAAATTATTTTTGATCCTTTGATTGGTGGCATCATCGATAATACTCGTACAAAATACGGTAAATTCAAACCATGGTTAGTTATCGGCGGCGTTGTTAGTTCCGTACTCTTGGTAGCAATCTTTACCAATTTCTTTGGCTTAGCTACTCATAATACGACTTTATTTATCATATTATTTGCAATCGTTTTCATCTTATTGGATAGTTTTTATTCATTTAAGGATATCGCTTTTTGGTCAATGATTCCAGCTTTGAGTACGGAAACAAAGGAACGTGAAAAATTTGCTACGTTTGCTCGTTTCGGCTCTTCTCTAGGTGCAAATGGTACTACTCTAGTCGTTGTCCCTATCGTTACTTTCTTTACCTATCTTGTTACTCATAAACATATTGAAGGCGCTTCAGGCTGGTTCTGGTTCGGTGTGATTGCTGCTGTTATTTCAGGCGGTACTGCGATTATCACTGCCTTGGGCACAAAAGAAGTCGATACTGCGATCCGTCAGCAAAATGAAAAAGCTGGGATCAAAGATGTGTTCAAAGCAGTTGCTCAAAATGATCAGTTGATGTGGCTTGCCCTTGCTTATATCGCTTATGCGATTGCCAATGTAGCAACAACTGCCGTATTATTCTACTTCTTCAAATATGTACTTGGCCAACCAACTGAATTTTGGATCGTTGGTCTAGTTGCTGCCTTACTTGGTTTAGTAGCTGTTCCACTATTCCCAATGCTTACACGCGTCATCTCTCGTCGCTACGTTTACCTTGGAGGGATCGCAATGATGATTTCTTCTTACTTTTTCTTTACGATCGCAGGTTCAAGTTTGCCAATCGTTATCATCGGGCTAGTATTGTTCTACTTCCCTCAACAATTGATTTTCTTATCCGCTTTGATGACGATCACAGACTCTGTTGAATATGGTCAATGGAAAAATGGTATCCGTAACGAAGCTGTTACTCTATCAATTCGCCCTTTACTAGATAAAATCGCTGGTGCTTTGTCTAACGGGATCGTAGGGTTTGTCGCTATCGCTTCTGGGATGACTGGTAATGCTACTGCTGCTGATATCACTGCTCATGGCGTAACGACTTTCAAAGCTTATGCATTCTATGCTCCTGCTGCTTTGATGATTTTCTCCGCTATTATTTTTGCTTGGAAGATTACATTGACAGAGAAAAAACATGCACAAATCGTTGAGGAATTGGAAAACAAATTGGCTCCAGCTGATACAATGGAAGATGAACTTCACGATGCAGTAGTTCCTTCCCATTAAGAAAGGATCTTGAAAATGAAGATTACAGAAAAAGATTTTGGCCAAGGTTATCACTTGATAACCTTGGAGAACAAAAACAAGCTAGCACTTTCTATCTCTGATTTAGGTGCAAGAATCGTCAGTTTAAAATCAAATGATCGAGAATTAGTTTTGGGATTTGATACCGCTGAAGAATATATCGAAAAAGATCCGTATATCGGTGCTTCTATCGGTCGCACCGCAGGGAGAATCGAAAATGGCCGCTTTTCTCTCAATGGAAAAACTTACCAATTAGCCACAGATCCAAAAACTGGGCATAATCTGCATGGTGGTGCTCCTGGATTTGAATTAAAAAAATGGTCTTATGTCATTTTGAATGGCGAAAATGAAGCTTCTGTCATTTTTACTACTACAAGTCCCGACGGAGAACATGGTTTTCCAGGTACAATGGATGTGGAAATCCGCTATACTTTGACACAAGATAATATCTGGCGAGTGACCTCTCGCGGCACCAGTGACCAAGATACTTTATTCAATCCGACAAATCATGTTTACTTCAACTTGACGGGAGATGCTTCTCAATCAATCGATCAACATGAGCTTTGGCTCAATAGCGAAGCTTATGCTCCTTTGCGAACAGATAGTATTCCTATAGGGGTAAAAGAAAATACTGCAGGAAGTGCTTTCGATTTTCAAATACCTAAAAAATTAGCGTCCGTTTTTGCTAGTGATTTGGATCAAAAAAATCTTGTTGACGGAATCGATCATCCATTTTTCTTAAAAGAAACCGGCTTGGATAAAGAAGCCGCTCGCTTGACTAGCCCCGATAAAAGAATCCAAGTAGATATTGCTACAGATGCTTCTAGTGTGGTTATTTTCACTGCAAATTTCGGCACAGAAACACCAGAAATGCGCAACCGAAAACTGGCACATCATGGTGGCATCACATTTGAGACTCAAACAGCTCCAGGTGCAGAGCGCTTCTCAGCATTTGGTTCGATTCATTTAAAAGCCGGATCAGTATTTGAAACAGTGACAGAATTCAAAATCAAAACAAGAAAGGAATAACTCATCATGGAAATCAAAAGAAGCTTAAACACAAAATTTGCCGAAACATTCGGACCTAAAAAAACTACACAATACTTCTCACCAGGACGCATCAATTTGATTGGTGAACACACAGATTACAATGGAGGCCATGTCTTCCCCGCTTCCATCACTTATGGAACGCAAGGTGTCGCAGCACCTCGAGACGATAATAAAATATTAGTTTATTCCACAAACTTTGACGATATCGGTGTCATTAGTTTTACTTTAGATGAGCTAGAATATGATAAAAAAGCAAACTGGGCAAATTACGTAAAAGGAATGGTCCTTAAATTAAAAGAAGCTGGACACTCAATCGATCATGGGTTTGAGTTGTTAGTGGAAGGAACAATCCCTAATGGTGCAGGACTTTCCAGTAGCGCTTCATTAGAATTATTGGTAGGTGTTGTATTAGAAGATCTGTTTGATTTAAAAACAAATCGCTTGGAACTAGTCCAAACAGGTAAAAAAGTAGAAAATGAATTCATCGGTGTCAATTCAGGTATCATGGATCAGTTTGCCATCGGCTTCGGTGAGCTAGATCATGCAATCTTATTAGATACAAATACGCTGAAATACGAAATGGTTCCAGTGAAACTAGATGGTTATGCAATCGTCATCATGAATACGAATAAGCGGCGGGAATTGGCAGATTCAAAATACAATGAACGCCGCAGCGAATGCGAAGAAGCCATGGCACGTTTGCAAAAAACTTTGCCTATCTCTTCTTTAGGAGACTTAGATGAAGAAGAATTTGAATCAACTATTGACCAAATCGGCGATGATACATTGATACGTAGAGCTCGCCATGCCGTTTCTGAAAATCAGCGGACTTTGAAGGCAAAAGCTGAATTAGAAGCTGGGAACTTAGAAGCATTTGGTCAACTGTTAAATGATTCTCACCACTCTCTTCGCTATGATTATGAAGTAACTGGGATCGAATTAGATACACTAGTAGATGCTGCTCAAAAACAAGAAGGTGTCTTAGGTGCACGAATGACAGGAGCTGGATTTGGTGGCTGTGCGATTGCTCTTGTCAAAGAAGAAAATATACCTGCCTTCAAAAACAATGTCTATGATGAATACATGAAAGTTGTCGGCTATGCTCCGGAATTTTATGTTGCACACATTGGAAATGGGACAACAAAGATCGATCCAGAAGCTGTTCATGTTTGATAAAAAAATCAACGATCTCAGCTAAAAACAAATAGATAAAAATAACCTCTCAGCAATTTTCAAATGTGAGCCTTTTGCTCGTATTCGAAAATTGCTGTTTTTTATTGACACGGAAAGAGAACGTGTGTTCTAATTGTGTTGAAGAGGTGATTGTTATGTGGGCGAATCAAAATCCGGTATTTGTTTATGAAAAAGAACCTTCAAGAGATATTTTATGTATTGACTGCAAATCTTTTTACGCCTCCGTAGAGTGCGTTGAAAAGGATCTTGATCCCCTTACAACTAAATTAGTAGTCATGTCCTATCCGTCCGATTCGACAGAAACACGGGGTAGCGGATTAATCTTGGCTTCCAGTCCTGCAGCAAAAAAAGCTTACGGCATCACCAATATCAGCCGTGCCAGAGATCTTCCCTTCCCCTATCCAAGTGATTTATATATTGTTGCCCCAAGGATGGCCTATTATATGGAAAAGAACAGAGAAATCAATTCTATCTATAAAAAATATGCAGACGAAGCGAACCATCGTGTCTATTCCGTCGATGAAAGCTTCCTTGATGTAACAAATAGCATGGCACTCTTTGGTAAAACAAATGCGTACGACATGGCTAAACTGATCCATAAAGATGTGTTTGAGCAGACCGGAATCTACACGACTATAGGAATTGGCGATAACCCGCTACTTGCTAAACTAGCCTTAGACAATGGCTCAAAAGACGGAAAACAAATGTTTGCTGAATGGCGTTATGAAGATGTACCAGAAAAGTTATGGAAAATCTCAGATATCACTGACTTTTGGGGAATCGGCAAACGAACAGCAAAACGTCTGAAACAAATGGGTATACATTCTGTTTATGATTTAGCTCACGCGGATTATTATCACTTGAAAAGCAAGCTAGGGGTCATCGGTACTCAGCTTTATGCCCATGCTTGGGGGATCAATCGAAGTTTTTTGGGACAAGAATATACACCAAAATCAAAAAGTATCGGAAATAGTCAAATCCTAGATAGAGATTATACAAGACGAGAAGAAATCGAGATCGTTATCAAAGAAATGGCCGACCAAGTCGGCACTCGCTTGAGACGATCTGCAGCAAAAACACAAGTAGTCAGCTTATGGGTAGGATACTCTTTAGGCTATCTTGATCCAAATGGCAAGACCGGGTTTCACCAGCAAATGAAAATCGAAGCGACAAATGCTAGCAGAGATCTAGCAGATGCTTTATTGACCATTTTCCACCAGCATTACCACTACCAGGATATTCGGCGTGTAGGCGTGAACTGTTCCGACCTCGTATACGCGACAGGTTTACAGCTTAACCTTTTTGAAGATCCTGAAAAGCAGATAAATGAAGCGAAAGTTGATTTTGTTGTCGATACGATTAGAAAAAAATACGGCTTTCAATCAATCATCCATGCGCATAGTCTCTTGCAAGGAGGACGCGCCATCGCACGTAGTTCTCTCGTTGGCGGGCATGCCAGGTGGTATGAGTGGATTAGAAGGTGGAAAAGATGAGACGGACAGCAAAAAAATTCATTGACTATAACGAGTATCGAGATCGGCCATTTGGATTAAAATGGGGGACTGCTTTTGCGATGGAAGAACTAGTCAACGGTATCAAAAAAAATGAAGAAGAAGCACGCAAACAGCCTCTTCCTAAACAACAAATGACATTGCAAGAAATCGATAGTATACTGACAGAAGCCTTTTTATCTCGTAAAGCAGTAATCATTCAGCTCAATTTAAAAGATGAATTTGGAAGACTCTTGGATGAGGTCGAAGGGCACTTCATTGGTGAAGCCTATGAAGATTACTTTATGATTGACCATCAGCCGATATTGTGGGAAGACGTACGGTATATTGAGTTAAAGGAAACAAAAAAATGGTTTGTGACATGAGAGGTTGTGACAGAAGTGATCAACTTCAAAAAATAAGAAAGGATTTTTCGAAAATTGCTTCTTAAATTTTTGTGGAATTTTGGCTTATTTTTCGAAGAAGCAACTTCTGGAACAACGTATATTAGATATCAGAGGTTGTGAAAAAGTCGCTTAGTTTTGAGTAACAATCCAAGGCGCTGATTTCACAACCTCTGTCTATCCATCTATTCGGTAAGATTCATGCATGACGTCTTCTTTATTTAGTATGTAGAGCCCTTTTTCTTCTGACCATTCAACATAAATCAGCTGTTTTACATCTGCATAGCCTTCTTTCTTCAAGTTCTCCGTAAGCCATGCTTCAGTCAATTGATTGGACTGAAGCACTTTATGCTGAATTTGCCCTTCATCTACAAGCAGGATCGATAAAGCTTTGTCTTCATCTGATTTTTTCAATACACTCATTTGACCTGCATTCTCTAGGATAACATGTTTGGCATTTTCAAGAGAAAAGCATTCCTGCTGTCTTAAGATTGCTCGCAACTGCTCCATCTCGATATGGTTATTTGTCAACTCTGTCATGTTGATGACGCCGTCTTTGATTAGAACAGATGGCTCGCCTTTGACCCAACGATTGACCTTTTCATTTTTTTGGACGATACGTTCGATACCATAAATCATTACTGCCCAAAGCGCAATGGCAAATAGGACATGTCCTACATGGACATTGTCATCATAGGTTGATTCTTCTAAGATCCCACCTAAAACAAGCGTATAGACTAAATCAAACGGTGTGATTTCTGACATGGATTTCTTCCCAAGCAAACGTACCACTAATAATAAACCGATCAACCCGAATACCAGTTTCATTGTAATTGAAAAAATCATTTTTTCTCCCCCTAACTATCTGTTAATTAAATTATATATGCTTTCTCACGAACACGCATGGAATATACAAGGAAGAAATGTATCCTTTTACTAAAAAAAGGACTGTGACACTGTAGTGACCCCCAAAAGTTAGACTTTTTTGGAGTGGAGAAATCCACTCCTTTTTTTCATTCTCTAAAATGATATTTTTACACAACCGTTACGGTTGTTTTACGAAATTGGAAGAGACTTTGCCAGTTTAATTTCTGTTTTATCCGTTCATTATTGTAGTAATAGATATAGCTATCGATGGCTGATTTTAATTCCTCGAAACAGTTATAAACTTTCCCGTGAAAAATCTCTTGTTTTAATAAGCCAAAAAAATTCTCCATAAGTGAATTATCTAAGCAGTTCCCTTTCCGAGACATGCTTTGAAAGATTTTGTACTCCTTCAATTTGTTTCTATAAGCTTTCATTTGATACGCCCAACCTTGATCTGAGTGAAACGTACGACGATAGGGACAATCGTTAGTGGTCTGGATAGCTTCCTCCAAACCTTCCATTACCGCTAATGCATTGGGCTTTTCAGAGATACGATAGGATAAAATCTCACTATTGAACATATCCATAAAAGGATCTAGATACAATTTATTTTGACGGATAATGCCTTTGGCATCCACTTCATGGTATTTAAATTCAGTTGTATCCGTCGTGATTTTCTGATGGCAGATACTGGTGTAGAAACGACGATGGATCCGATTTTTGGCTACTGCTCCGACTTGTCCTCGATAAGAATTGTAGCGCCGTGATTTACGTGTGTATGCCGTTACTTTTATTCCTAGCTTCTTGATCAGGCGCTGAACTTTCTTTTTATTGATAGAGAAACCGCGGTTTCTTAGTTCATTGGTCATCCGTAAACAGCCATAATCCTTGTGCTTCTCCCGAATTTTAAGCATTTCCGCTTCAATCTCTTGATCTGGATTTTTACGGTCCAATCGCCTTTGCCATCCAAATAATCATGAACGATCTTTAATTTAAGTTCAAAAGTATATTTAACCATAAAAAATACCGACCTCCAAAAGTTAGATTTTTTGGTCTAACTTTTGGAGGTCGGTACACAAATCGTGTCACAGTCCCTTTTTTGCAAATAAACGGTGTTCAAAAGCTTGCATCTGCGGTAATAAGTCCAGCCAAGTTAAAAACATAAGAAGCTGTTTTTACTTGGCTGTTCTTATTACTTGATGCAAGGCAGCTTTTTCACAAAAATTTGAGAAACGATTTTCGTGAATTCCTTCTTATTTCTTGAAGCTGACCACTTCTGTCACAACCTCTTTTCAAATATTTCGTTTTCTTATTCTACAAATGGTTCTTCTCCTAACGCTTGTTGAGCGGCTAGATTCAACATGCTCCATTGTCGGTCAAAGCCTGGCTGGAAGAAGAAGTCAGCTTCTGCTAGTTCTTCTAAAGTCAGTTTGTTTTGGATCGCTAGTGCCAATACATTTCCTTGACCTGTAACATCATAGGTAGATAATACTGCTCCTCCTAGCAATTGATGGGTCATTGGATCCGAGAATAATTGGATGGACACTTTTGGATTTCCTTGTTCTTCTGGTACATATTTTGGTCTTAACGTATCTTCATAATAAGACACTCGTACATCTACTCCTGCTTTTGCTGCTGTAAAGCTATTCAATCCGCTTGCTGCAAAATGATAGTCAAAGACACTTAATGCAGAGGAACCTACGACTCCGCCGAACGGTTTGTTTGGTACTTCTTCAAAAAGATGTTTTACTACATAACGTGCTTCTCTACGTGCAACAGTCGCTAAAGCGATCGGCATTTTTTTGCGGGCTGGGATAGAATAAGCAAGTGTAGCATCTCCTACTGCATACACATCTGGAAGATTCGTTTGCAAGTATTCATTTGTTTGGATCCAGCCACGTTCATCTAAGTCAACGATCCCTTTTAACCATTCTGTATTTGCCTTCACACCGGCAGCTTGAATGACCAGATCTGCTGGGATTTCTTTTTCACTTGTTTTGATTGCCTCAACTTTTCCGTTACCAGTAAAAGCTTCGATTTTTGCATTTGTCAAAACTTCAATACCGTTTTCATTTAGGTGTTGTTCTAAAATGTCTGTCATCTCAGCATCTAAATAAGTGCCTAAGGGTCTGTCGATCACATCAAGCAAGACGACTTCTTTCCCAGCTTTTCGGCTTGCTTCTGCTGCTTCGATCCCAATGTAACCAGCACCTACGACAGCGATTTTTTTTATAGCCGGATCATTTAATTTTTCTTTGATTTTGGTTGCCCAATTGTATCCACGCATCAAGTAGACATTTTCTAGATCTGCTCCTGGTACTGGCAGATTGTTTGGTTTGACACCAGAACTCAAAATCAATTTGTCATAAGGATATTCTTTTGTTTCGTTATCTGATGCGCTAGTAACCGTTACTGTTTTTTTATCGGCATCGATCGTTTTTACTTCGTGATTATTTAAAATATGAACATTGGATTGCGGAAAGTTTTCTGGTCTGAAATTACGCACATCATTTACATCTGTTACCTTGTCTTCTAAATACAGCTCCATACCGCATGACATGAAGGAAATATAGTCTCCTGCTTCAAATAGCGTGATATCTACATTTTCACCGTATCGTGTCAATAGTTCCAAGATCGATTGATGCCCTCCATGAGATGCACCTACAATGACAACTTTGATTTTTTCCATTGATGAAACCTCCTTGAATATTCTTTTAAAATCATTCTAAACAATTTAAACTTAACATTACATTAGTTATGAATCAAAAGAAACGCGTTCATTTGAACTAAATTTAAAAAACAATCGTCTCCTTGCAGAATATACCGCAAAATTAACGATTGTTTTTTTGATAAAATCTATGAATCACTGTTCTGTTAAAAAGTCTTTGATCCGTTTGCAGGCCTCATGTAATTTTTCCATGCTGCTAGCATAAGAAATCCGGATATAACCTTCTCCTTCTGGGCCAAATGCAATTCCTGGGATACACGCAACTTTTGCCTGTTCCGCTAATTCTACACAAAACTGCCAAGAGTCAGTTTGAATGGCAGCTGGGAGTTTGCAAAACAAGTAAAATGCACCGTTTGGCTGGGTCACTTCAAATCCTAAAGGCGCCAATTGCTGGACCAGATAGTCTCTTCGTGTTTGATATTGCTCTTTCATATTCTCGCTATCTTTCACCCCATTTATTAGCGCTTCAGCTGCAGCTTTTTGCGACATCGTTGTAGCGGCAGTCACCAGATATTGATGGACTTTAATTAGTTCGTCAATAAGGGCTTTTTGAGCAAAAATAAAGCCCACTCGCCAACCAGTCATCGCATGTGACTTGGATAACCCGCTTATCACGATTGTTTGTTCTGGAAGATAAGTAGCTATGGACATATGCGTTCCACTATAAGTCAATTCAGCATATACTTCATCACTTATAACAAATACCGGATATTTTTTTAAAACCTCAGCGATTGCTTTCAATTGTTTTGCAGACAATGTCGTCCCAGTAGGATTGTTAGGATAGTTTAAAATGACTGCTTTGACAGCTGATCCATATTGTTCAAATGCTCGTTCAAATTGTTCCGGCTGACAGACAAACCCTGTGTCAGAAGTATCTATCGGGATCAATTCAGCACCAGCTAGTTCCACTAATGGCTGATATCCTGAATAAGCAGGCGCTGGAATAAGAACCTTGTCTCCTTCTTCCAAAACAGATAACAACGCAGAGGCAATCGCTTCCGTTGCACCAACTGTCGTCAAAACTTCCGTTTGCGGATCATAAGTTAATCCATAACGCTGTTGCTGAAACATACAAGCCGCTTCCCGCAGTTCCTCTAATCCTCTCATTCCGGTATAGTGAGAAAAGTCTTCTTCAATCGCTGCTATTCCTGCTTGCTTGACATGTTTAGGAGTTGGAAAATCCGGTTCTCCCAGGGTGAGTTTGATCACATCTGGTATCGACGATATTTGCTGATCGAATTGTCGTATTTTTGATACTTCTATTCTAGAAAGCCTGGGACTAAATCGATTGGATAAATTCATCATTATTTACTCGCTCCTCTTTTGAACTGCTATCGATTTTTACAAGAAGATTTTCTGTAAAAAGAATCGTTTTGTACCATTCTACACCATTTTCTAAAACATCCATATCAAAATCGAACGTCGGATCATGTAAAGCAGGGGTATCACCGACACCTAAAAAGAAAAATACACATGGATATTGTTGCGTATATATGCCAAAATCTTCGGCTTGAAGAACTGGAGCATCTAATTCATGTAGTTTGTTTGAATCTAACAGTGCTGCATATAAGCCTCTATGGTTGATTACAGCTGGATAGCCGTCATTATAGCGAAAAGAAATAGTAGCTGTAGAGTGAAACTGTTCTGCTAAATGGTCTAATCCCCTCTTCAAATAATTTTGCATATCTGAACTGTAAGAACGGATACTTCCGGATACAATAACTTCTCCAGCTAAAACATTTCGGATCGTTCCACCTTGGATTTGGCCAAATTTCATTAGATGATTCCACTCTGCCGGTAATTGCCGGTCAAAATCATAAACATTCTTCAAAAATCGTACAGCTGCCTCAAGACTATCGATTCCTTTTTCACTAGAAGCAATATGTGCAGACTGGCCTTTAATGATAATGTCTGTTTCACTGCTTTGTGCCATCAAAGGTCCTGGTCGAGAGAAAACTTCTCCCTTAGCTAGTCCAGGCCATAGATGAAAGCCAAATATTGCTTGTACTTCATATTTATCCAACAATCCTGACTGAATAACGCTTTGTGCGCCACCGGAAATTTCTTCTGATGGCTGATAGATCAGTACTACATTATAAATAAGATCCTCAATGTGTTTAGTTATAAAGTCAGTCAACCCTAAAAGCATCGCCATATGTCCGTCATGACCACATGCATGCATATAACCTTCATGCTTAGAAGCAAAAGAGAGATTCGTTTCTTCTTTGACTGGCAGTGCATCGATATCTGTTCGAAAAGCAATCGTTTCTTCTTGTTGATTATCAAAATAAAGGAGTAGTCCTGTTTCGCCGATTTCATGGATAACGGCCCCGCTGTTTTTTACTTGTTCATATAAATATTTTTTTGTCTTGAATTCATGAAATCCGATTTCAGGAATTTGATGGAGTGCCATTCGATATTCTTTCAGCATCCGTATTCACCATCCCTTCATAGATACCCTTCACTACTGTTTCATATTGATTATTCGGTACACCGATGATCAGATTCAACTCCTGTGCTCCTTGTGATAAGATCGATGTGCGAATTTCTAATTTGTTCAATATCGATAACACTTTTCCAGATAATCCAATCAATTCTTTATGCGGTCCGCCAACGACAGAGATCAAAGCTAAGTCTTCAATCACGACGATTTCTTCCACGCCAAGTGTTTCTTTTAATTCTTTCGTGATGAGAAATAATTTATCGGCAATCGCTTCTGCTGAGACGATCACTCCGATATTGTCGATCCCTGAAGGAATATGTTCGATTGATATCTCATGTTTAGCAAAAATGCTCATTGCTTTCCAGATAAACCCGATTTCATCGGACATATGACGTTTGAATAAAGTGATGGAAAGAAAATCCTTGCGTCCAGCTATTCCTGTCAGTCCATTTTCCTTTTCTATTTCGTGATTCGATATTTTTGTCCCTTGAGCGAAAGGATCATTGGTATTTTTTATTTGGATGGGGATATCAGCCTCTTGAACTGGGAAAACAGCTGCTTCATGAAGAACGTTAGCCCCCATATAAGCCATCTCTCTCAGTTCTCTAAAAGAGATTTCCTCGATGATTTTAGGATGATCGATGATTCGCGGATCAGCCATCATGATTCCTGAAACATCCGTCCAATTCTCATAACTTTCCGCTTGCAACATCTTCGCCAGTATCGCGCCGGTAATGTCGCTTCCCCCACGGCCCAATAATTTTTCTTTTCCTGCAGGGTTCGCCCCGTAAAACCCTGGAACAACCATTTTCGGATATCTTTTAAATGCTTTTGTGATTTCCTGTGCTGTTTTTTCCTGATCGATTTTCCCATCATAGTCAAAGAAAATCAGGTCTTTTGCGTCAATAAACTGGTAACCAAGATACTCAGCCATCAGTTGAGCAGTCAGATATTCACCTCTAC
Source organism: Enterococcus sp. FSL R5-0957 (assembly GCF_038008005.1). Taxonomy (NCBI): domain Bacteria; kingdom Bacillati; phylum Bacillota; class Bacilli; order Lactobacillales; family Enterococcaceae; genus Enterococcus; species Enterococcus sp. FSL R5-0957. The sequence goes on along the minus strand of NZ_JBBOYG010000001.1, from coordinate 501,045 downwards.
TTACTAAATAATCTTCAGTTATCTTTTCGTCTTCCAGTTGTTTCTGTATGCGTGCTAGTTCATCTTCAATAGGTAACTGCAGGGCAAGAACATCTCTTACTTGAATGAAACGATCACAAATCCTTTTCCAAAGGGGTGTCCAATCAACATGATGCTGAAGGTAAGCATAAATCAAATAAAGTAAGTCTGTTACTTTGTCATCATCTGACGTACGTTTGCCTAAAGCAGAAACAACGATCACTTGGCGATTGGGATCTGAAAGAACAATTGTACGGACTTTTTTGAATTGCTCTTCATGAGACATCGATGTTCCGCCGAATTTCGCTACTTTCAGCGTATTACTCATCTTGCCACCTCCGCTATTTTCTGCATTAAAGCTGCAGCAATCTGTACGGCATTCGCAGCGGCTCCTTTGCGTATGTTATCGGCAGTCGTATAGAACAACAATCCGTTCTCTAAAGAAGTGTCTTTTCTGATCCTCCCAACATAAACCATATCTGTTCCTCTAGCAAGAATGCTCGTCGGATATTTATGTGCTGCTAGATCATCTTCTAATTGAATCCCTGGAAACTGGCTGAGACACTCTCTAATTTCTTCCGTCGTAAACTCTTTTTGCAGTTGAACTGCCACAGAGACTCCATGTCCATTTTCGATTGGCACACGTACGCAGGTTGCTGATACTGGCAAAGCAGGCTGATGCAGAATCTTACGGGTCTCATTTATCATTTTCTGTTCTTCTTTTGTATACCCATTTTCCAAAGGCTGATCGATTTCCGGAATCACCGTTTGGCTAATATTATAAGGATACAAAACTGGTTCCTCGTCATTTTGCGTACGATGAAGATCTTCAATGCCTTTTTGCCCGGAACCAGAAACTGCTTGATAGGTCGAATAATTGACTCGCTGGATACCAAAGGCTTCTTGTAAAGCTTTAAGCGGAAGTACCGCTTGAATGGTTGAACAATTTGGATTTGCAATCAGCCGATTCAATGTATAGTCTTCCAGATTGACCTCTGGAACGATTAATGGAATATCCGAATCTTCCCGCCATGCTGAGGAATTATCTATGACAAATAGTCCCTGACTTCGTGCGATTGGCGCAAACTCTTTGGATACAGAAGCACCTGCAGAAAATAGCGCTAAATCATATCCTTCAAATGAAGTTTCTGTCAATTCCTGTACAGTGTGTTTCTTTTTCTTGAATACACAAACTTTACCGGCTGAACGTTTTGAAGCTAATAATTTCAATCGTCCTACTGGAAAATCATATTCTTCTAACACTTTGAGCATCGTTTGGCCGACTAATCCGGTTGCCCCCACAATACAGGTATCTATTTCGCGCATTTTTCTCCATCTCCTCTATAATTCGCGTAACGCAGCAATCAATGCTGTATTTTCTTTTGTCTGATCATCACTTATTTTTAATACACGTGCAGGTATTCCACCGACAACAGTGCCTGCTGCCACATCTTCTAAAACCACTGCTCCTGCTGCCACGACTGCATCTTTTCCGATATGGACACCTTCAACAATCACTGCATTCGCACCTACCAGTACGCCGTCTTCTACGATAACCGGTTTGGCCGATGCTGGTTCGATCACACCTGCTAAGACAGCTCCTGCACCAATATGGCAGTTTTTGCCCACTGTCGCTCGTCCACCTAAGACAGCACCCATATCAATCATCGTGTTTTCACCGATTACTGCACCAATATTGATAATCGCTCCCATCATGATCACGGCATTGTTGCCGATTGACACTTGATCTCTGATAATAGCACCTGGTTCGATACGAGCATTAATTTTTTTAATATCTAGCAAAGGAACTGCGCTGTATCTTGCAGCAGTTTCGATTTCGATTTCAATGATTTTTTCTGATTCAGCTTCTAAAACCGGAGCAATCGTCTCATAGTCACCAAAAACAACGAAGCTGCTTCCTTCACCAAAAACTTTACTTTCTTTAAATTCGATTGGCTCGGTTACATTCAGATAGACTTTCACAGGCGTCTTTTTAGATGCCGTTTGAATGTAGCGGATGATTTCTTGAGCTTCCACGTTTTTTACACCCCTTTGTCCATTAATAAATCTTCTAATTTGTAATAACCTGGTGACTGATCTTTCAACCAGTCCGCTGCTTCTACTGCGCCTGCAGCAAAGATTCGATTAGAAAAAGATTCATGTTTGATCGTAAATATTTCATCAGTAGCAGCAAACAATACATCATGTTCACCAGGTAAAGAACCTGCACGAATACTGTGTACACCAATTTGGTTTTCTTCTCTTTTTTTCCCTTGCCAGTTGTATACGGGCTGCAGCTTTTGCACTTCTTGGATTGTTTGAAGCAGCATATTTGCAGTACCAGATGGTGCATCTTTTTTACGACTATGATGTTTTTCAATCAGTTCGATCTGCCAGCCTTGCAACATTGCAGTTGCTTGCTTGATTAGTTGATTCATCACCATGATGCCGAACGAAAAATTAGCACTATACATCACAGGTACATGTTTGGCATGTTCTTTTATTTCTTGGAACTGTGATTGTGTATAACCTGTCGTGCCAATGACTAACGGAAGTTGATATGATAAGCTATACGAAAGGATTTTCTCTAAATTATCTGGATGAGAAAAATCAATAAGCAGTTCTGGCAGTTCCGTAAAAGCAAGCGTAGTTGCTTCTTTAGGTGCCGTCCGTAAAAGAAGGACCGTATCTCCTCTTTCTTGTGCAACTTCTTCGACTCTATTTCCCATCTGTCCACTGCCAATCAGTCCGATTTTCATTTTTCAACCGTCCTTTCCCTTAGCAAAAGCAGAGCTAATTGTTTCTTTTTCTCTTTTGAAAGAGAAACTAAAGGCAGGCGTAGAGGTCCGGAAGGTAAGTCTAATAATGACATGGCTGCTTTGACAGGAATAGGATTGGTCTCACTGAACAAGGCATGGATCAGTTCAAGTGCATTTAATTGCTTTTCTTTTGCTTGCTGCCATCTTCCGTCCTGCGTATCTTTTACTAATTCATGGACTATTTTAGGTTGGATATTCGCCCATACACTTATTACACCGCTTCCTCCTACACTCATTACTGGTAGGATCAAATCATCATTTCCACTGTAAAGGAAGAATTCTTCTCCAATCAACCGAGCGGCATCCATCACATAAGCCATATCTCCTGAGGCTTCTTTCAAACCAATGATATTAGGATGTTCTGCTAAATTTACTAATACATGAATTGGAATCGACATGCCTGTTCTAGAAGGAACATTATACAAAATAAGCGGAATCGGTGAGGCTTCTGCAATTGCTGTAAAATGAGCAGCTAGTCCTGCGTCACTTGTTTTGTTGTAGTAAGGGGTGATGACCAAAAGTGCGTCTGCCCCCAAAGAAGCAAAATGCTTCGCTTTTTCAATCGTTTCTTTTGTATTATTCGTTCCAGCTCCTGCAATCACCGGCACACGGCCAGCCACTTTCTTTACTGTCAGTTGAAGGATCTTCTCCTCCTCAGATTGTGTGAGCGTAGAAGATTCTCCTGTTGTACCTAAAACTAATAATCCGTCTGTTTGTTCATCTAAATGGAATTGGATCAATTTTTCCAAACCAGCATAATCTACTGATCCCTCTTCATTCATCGGCGTGATCAGCGCCACGATCGAACCTTTTATCATCTTCATTCCTCCAATATTCTTGTCCATTCATGAACTGCTGGGCCAGCCATTTGTATCGTATCCTTACCAGAGATCATCAAGTCTCCTTGTTCCAAGTGAACAACTACCTGATCTGCTGAAATTTTCCCAGTTTCCTTAGCAACCACATAAGAGGCACAGCAACCTGTACCGCAAGCAAGTGTCCAACCTACACCTCTTTCATAGGTACGGACGATCAATTCTTGTTCATTGACTACTTCTACAAAGTTGACATTGGTTTTTTCTTTGAACAAAGGATGATGACAGATCAGTTCACCTCTTTTTCTCCAGACTTCCTCACGCGCATTTTCAACAAAAACAACGGTATGAATCGTTCCTAAAAATAAACTAGTGATCGTTACTTTGTCACCATTGATCTCTATTTCCTGGTTTTTTATTGGATAAGTTTGATTAGTTTTGATTTTTTCCGGAGAATCATCTGGCACTCCCATATCTACGCTGCAATAAAAAGGTGAGGGGTCCAACACCGTAATTTTTCTTGTGCCTGCTAATGTCTCTACGTTGAATTCCTGTTCATTCATCATGTTCTGATCATTTACGTATCGAGCAAAACAGCGAATGCCATTTCCGCACATCGGCGCGCGACTGCCATCTTTGTTGTAATAGATCATTTCCAACGGATCGATTTTTACGGCGATCAATCCGTCTGTATCATATTTTTCTTTTGTGCATAAAGAAGCGGCTAATTGACTATAATCTGTGTCTTCTGCGTAATCTAATAAGATAAAATCATTTCCGCAGCCATTATATTTATGAAGGATCATAGGAAACTTCCCCCCTTAGTAGATCAGAAAATGCTTGTCTGCGAACAATCAGTCTTGATTGGCCATTATTGACAAAAACAACTGCTGGTCGTGTCGCTCGATTGTAGTTGCTGCTCATCGAGTATCCATAAGCTCCCGTGGAATAAACAGCTAAAAGATCACCCGATTCTGCTTTCGGCAAATAAGCTTCTTTAATTACCACATCGCCTGATTCACACATTTTTCCTGCAATCGTCACTTTCTCTGTTTTTTCTTCCGACAGTTTTGCTGCTAAATCACAATCGTATTCTGCCTGATACAGAGCTGGACGGATATTATCTGTCATCCCGCCATCTACAAAGTAATATTTTTTATGTGGTGTCTTTTTGATGAAACCAATCGTGTATAGTGTTGTACCAGCTTCTCCAACAATACTTCTACCCGGTTCGATCAGTAATTGACGAATGGTCAGTTTTCGTTTTTCCAAAGCTTCTTCCGTATATTCAATCAGTTTTTTTAGTGCCTCTTCGACTGGGATTGGCTGATCATTTTGTGTATAACGAATCCCAAACCCTCCGCCAAGATTCAAGGAAAGAGGTTGGTCAAAATCGGTTAAGTAATTCGTCAATTTGTCGATTTCAGCTAACCAAGCAGTAACATCAAAAATTTGTGACCCGATATGAGCATGAAATCCTTCTAACTCTAGATAGCTGCTTTCTTTTATCAACTGAAGGGCTTGTTGGCACTCTTTACTTTCATAGCTCATGCCGAATTTTGAATCAATATGCGCAGTGACGATATATTCATGAGTATGTGCTTCTACTCCGACATTCAACCGAAGCATGATACAGATTTTTTTTAAATAGCGTTGGCTTAATTCTGCTAATAATTCAACTTCCATCAAATTATCGGCAACAATATGCAACAAATCATTTTCAAGTGCATAGATCAGTTCCTCTGGCGTCTTGTTGTTACCATGGAAGTAGATAGTATCTCTAGGGAAATCAGCTTGCAAAGCGGTATAGATTTCCCCACCACTGACAACATCTAGCCCGAATCCATATTCACGAACTAAATGCAGCATCTCAATCGTTTGGAATGCTTTAGAGGCGTAAAGCACTTTTGTATCAAAACGTTTCGATACAAAGCCTCGCTTGAATGACAGCATCGTTTGTCTCATCTTTTCTTCATCATACACATACAGAGGTGTCTTATACTTTTCTGCCAATGTGCTTGCTGTGACTCCGCCAATTATCAATTCTGTCATTTTTTCATTCCTCTTTTCACTTTTTTTCCGTTTTTATTGGAATTTAATTTGATAAAGATTTGAATTTTATTGGAATAATATTAAACAAAATTTTCTGAATTGTCTAGTATATTTCGAAATATTTTTTTAAAAATAAGAATAAAAATGGTTATAAAAACAAAATACCCGAACTATTAGAAGCTATTTATACATAAAAACATAAATTCAACACTATTTAGTGATGAAAGAATATTTTCGCTTCAATATAGTTCGGAATAGTTCGGATATTTTCAATTTTATGAATCATTTCAATTTCTTCATAAATAAGTGCAGTTTCTTCTTTCTCTAGCTTTTGCCATTCATCTTTCAAAATATAAATAAAATCAAATACTTTTTTATTTTTCAATTTGCTGATTCCACAAAAAAACCTCTTGAAAGGCAGATCCGATGATCTGCCTTTCAAGAGGTCAAGCTCTGTTTTCAAATTCTTATCAATCCGTTAGCGAATTATTTTGACGCACGTTTTACATAAGAACCTTCTGCTGTATTGATTTCCAACAATTCATCTGTTTCGATGAAGTCAGGAACATTGACTACTAAGCCAGTTTCCATTGTCGCTGGTTTACCTGAACCAGTGACTGTTGCACCTTTGATGGAAGGTTGTGTTTCCACAACACGTAATACGACAGTTGTTGGTAATTGAACGCCGATGACTTCGCTACCGAAGAATTGGATTTTTACTTCCATGTTTTCTAGGATATATTTCATTTCTTCTTCTACTGTTTCTACAGGAATTTCATATTGCTCATATGTTTCCAAATCCATGAAGAAAGCTGTATCATCCATCGTGTACAAATATTGTACAGGTTTTGTGTCGATATGTGCTTTTTCAAATTTTTCTTCTGGTCTGAACGTTGTGTCGTATGTTGCACCTGAACGGACATCTTTCAGTTTCATACGCATAACTGTATTTCCTTTACCAGGTTTATGGTGGCTTGCATCCAGAACTTTAATCAGTTTGCCGTCTTGTACGAAAGTCATACCGGCTCTTAAATCACTTGCTGAGATCATTATTTTTGCTCCTTCTTTTCTTTATCATAATCAACTTTATTGTATCAGACAACCGGCCAGAAAACTAGAGTATTCTCTATCTTTTAAGGTCTCATGCCTATTTGTCAGAAAAATAAACACGGGTAAACGATGCTATCGAAATATTTTTTTCTTTCAAGCCTTTGACTTTTATTTTTTTTCATGCTATCGTTAATAAAAATTTTACTTGGAGGGATACACATGACAGTCAGCAACCAAAAACAATTGAATCGTTGCTGTTGTATGGTGCATAAAAGCAGCATACTATTTGTCATGTCTATTAATTGCCCTTCATAGAATGAGTACCAGGTAACTTATCTTTTTATCTACTCAATTTTTCTCTATGTCTTTCAAGGAGCTGATTTAATAGTCAGCTCCTTTTTTTATTATCTTTTTTTAGGAGGCCCATATGATTATCTCGACAATTACAGAAGCTATTGGTTCCACACCGCTTTATCGCTTTGACAATCAGCACTATTCTATGCCTAAAGGTTCTGCTATTTATGCAAAACTAGAATATTTAAATCCTGGAGGAAGTATCAAAGATAGATTGGGCAGTTATTTGATCAAAGAAGGATTTGCCCAAGGAAAAATCAATGAAAAAACGACGATCATCGAACCAACTGCCGGAAATACAGGAATTGGGATCGCTCTGGCCGCACTCACATACAAATTAAGAACGGTTTTTGTTGTTCCAGAGAAGTTTAGCTTAGAAAAACAACAATTGATGAAAGCATTGGGAGCAAAGATCATCCATTCTCCTAGTGAGCAAGGAATCATCGGTGCCATCAGCAAAAGTAAAAAACTTGCAGAGGAGATATCAAACAGCTATCTGCCTCTTCAATTTGAAAATAAAGATAATCCTGCTGCTTACTATCATACGTTAGGGCCAGAAATCTTTCATGAAATCAAAGAAAATATCCATAGTTTTGTAGCAGGAATTGGGAGTGGTGGAACCTTTGCTGGAACTTCTACCTTTTTGAAAGAAAAATATCCCGACATTCGAATAATCGGTGTAGAACCAGAGGGCTCTGTGTTAAATGGTGGTGATCCAGCCCCTCACGAAATTGAGGGTATCGGTGTAGAATTCATTCCGCCGTTTCTTTCTCACCTTTCAATCAATCAGATCGAGACAATCTCTGATGTAGAAGGGTTTAACTATACTAGGCAGTTAGCACGAGAACAAGGACTATTAGTTGGAAGTTCGAGTGGTGCGGCTTTTGCAGCAGCATTAAGAGAAATTCGTCGTTTACCACCTGGTCATCGTGTCGTTACGATTTTTCCAGACGCAGCAGACCGCTATTTATCAAAAAACATTTACTTATAGGAGGAAAGAAACATGCACATTCAAACAAAATTGATCCACGGAGGCATCAGTGAAGATCCCACAACAGGAGCTGTCAGTGTACCTATTTATCAAACATCCACTTATCGGCAAGATGGCGTCGGCCAGCCTAAACAATATGAATATTCAAGATCTGGTAATCCTACTCGTTTTGCATTGGAAGAACTGATTGCTGATTTGGAAGGCGGTGTTCGAGGATTCGCTTTTTCTTCTGGTCTTTCTGGGATTCATGCCGTTTTTTCTCTTTTTCAAGCTGGCGATCATATCTTATTAGGAGATGATGTCTATGGAGGAACATTCCGTCTATTTGACAAAGTTCTTACTAAAAATGGTCTCGAGTACACGATCATAGATACGAGTAATCTTGATAAAATAGAACAATCCATCAAACCCAATACAAAAGCACTTTATCTTGAAACACCTAGCAATCCGCTTCTAAAGATTACTGATTTAGAAAAAAGTGCCACTCTGGCTCATCAACATGGATTGATAGTTATTGCTGACAATACATTTGCTACTCCTTATTTTCAAAGACCTTTAGATCTCGGTTCTGATATCGTTGTCCATAGCGGTACCAAATATCTAGGCGGACACAGCGATGTAGTAGCTGGTTTAGTGACTTCTAACCATAAAGATCTAGCCGATCAGATCGGATTTTACCAAAATGCTATCGGAGCCGTACTTGGTCCCCAAGATAGCTGGTTACTTCAGCGCGGAATCAAGACACTAAGTGTTCGTATGGAGGAACATCAAAAAAATGCTTTTGTGATAGCTGATTTTCTATTTTCTCATCCAGCAGTAGAAAAGGTCTACTATCCAGGATTACCCGATCATGAACTCCATGGAGTTGCTAAGCAACAGATGAGCGGCTTTAGCGGAATGATTTCTTTTACTTTAAAAAATGAAGAATCTGCTATTCCATTTGTTGAATCACTCCAACTATTTACTTTAGCAGAAAGTTTAGGTGGCGTAGAAAGTTTAGTGGAAATTCCTTCTGTCATGACTCATGCGTCTATTCCAAAAGAAAAACTAGAAGAGGCTGGCATAAAGGACGGCTTGATCCGTCTTTCTGTAGGAATTGAGTATGGTCAGGATCTCATAAACGATTTAGCTCAGGCATTTGACAGAATCAAGAACTAGAAGTCCCAATAAACGACTTAGCAGAAAAATCTAAAAAATATTTCAGATTGCTACACCTTGGAAACGATAAGTGTTAGAATCAAGTAGAAAGACGTTTTTGTAAATTTCACTAAATAATTCTTTAGTGAAAAGCATCAAAACGAATGAACAAACAGATAGGAGTCTTACAAATGAGAATGAATGTCGAAAGTTTTAATCTTGACCATACAAAAGTCAAAGCACCTTATGTACGTGTAGCTGATCGAAAAACGGGTGCGCATGGCGATGTCATCATTAAATACGACGTCCGCTTTAAACAACCAAATAAAGAACACATGGACATGCCAAGTCTACATTCACTTGAGCACTTGACTGCCGAACTAATCCGCAATCACGCAGATTACATCGTAGACTGGTCTCCAATGGGATGCCAAACAGGCTTTTACTTGACTGTATTGAATCATGAAAGCTACGAAGACATTTTAGATGTTCTTGAAGCAACAATGAAAGATGTTCTTGAAGCTACTGAAGTACCTGCAAGCAATGAAACACAATGTGGCTGGGCTGCCAGCCATACACTAGAAGGTGCACAAGCTTTGGCTCGTGAATTTTTAGCAAAACGCGATGAATGGTCTGAAGTAGAAGCATAGTTTCTAAAAGCGCGAATTGTAAAATTAAGTTAGAAAAATAAAAAGGCATTTATGGTACACTCAAATTGTATTTCCGACGAAAGAAAACAAAGGAGTGTAACCATAAATGACCTACAAACATCTTACCATAGACGAACTGACAATGATAGAATCATATTATCTTCAACATAATAAGCCGGTTGAAATCGCTAACCGAATGGGACGTACTATACAAACTATTTATAATGTAGTCAATAAGTTCAAGCAAGGCAAGACTGCTCTTGATTATTGGCACCAGTATAAAGAAAATAAGAAAAAATGTGGTAGAAAAGTCATTCAATTACCTGCTCATGAAGTAGATTACATTAAAGAGAAAGTCACTCTTGGTTGGACGCCTGACGTCATTATCGGGCGAAAAGAAAGACCTGTTTCATGCGGTATGAGAACCCTTTATCGTTTATTTTCTAAAGGAATATTTGATATTGACACACTACCGATGAAAGGTAAAAGAAAACCCAATGGCCATCAGGAAAAACGGGGAAAACAACAGTATCAGCGCTCAATCCATGATCGACCTGATAATTATCCTGATTTCAATTCTGAGTTTGGTCACCTTGAAGGTGATACGATCGTTGGCATTCATCATAAAAGTGCCGTCATTACTTTAGTTGAAAGATTATCTAAAGTCATTATCACGATTAAACCCAACGGCCGTAAGGCATTAGATATTGAAACTGCCCTTAATCAATGGTTTTCTCGCTTCCCTAAAAACTTCTTTAAATCTATTACGTTTGACTGTGGAAAAGAATTTTCTAACTGGAAAGCCATTAGTAACCAACATGATATTGATATATATTTTGCGGACCCTGGAACACCTTCTCAACGCCCATTAAACGAGAATTCTAACGGGATTCTGCGTCGTAATGGACTGCCGAAATCAATGGATTTTAGAGAAGTGAATCAGACATTTATTTCCAGTGTCAGCAATCAACGTAATCATATTCCAAGAAAATCATTGAATTACAGAACACCAATCGAAATATTTTTGAGCTATGTACAAGAAGCATTTTATTCTAGCTTAATTTGACAAATCATAAAGAACGTAAAGATGAGAAGCAATATAGCTATCTTATCTTCGTATTTTATTAAATATTTATTGTCTGAAAAGAGTTCTAAACGG
>NZ_JBBOYG010000001.1:0-487500 GCF_038008005.1 Enterococcus sp. FSL R5-0957 | reverse complement strand
CTAAAGGTGTACTCCACAGCTTCGGTAATATGTTTAGCCCCGGTACATTTTCGGCGCAGGGTCACTCGACTAGTGAGCTATTACGCACTCTTTAAATGGTGGCTGCTTCTAAGCCAACATCCTAGTTGTCTGTGCAACCCCACATCCTTTTCCACTTAACATATATTTTGGGACCTTAGCTGGTGGTCTGGGCTGTTTCCCTTTCGACTATGGATCTTATCACTCACAGTCTGACTCCCGGATATGAATGAATGGCATTCGGAGTTTATCTGAATTCGGTAACCCGAGATGGGCCCCTAGTCCAAACAGTGCTCTACCTCCATCATTCTCAATTCCGAGGCTAGCCCTAAAGCTATTTCGGAGAGAACCAGCTATCTCCAAGTTCGTTTGGAATTTCTCCGCTACCCACACCTCATCCCCGCACTTTTCAACGTACGTGGGTTCGGTCCTCCAGTGCGTTTTACCGCACCTTCAACCTGGACATGGGTAGATCACATGGTTTCGGGTCTACGACTACATACTCAAACGCCCTATTCAGACTCGCTTTCGCTGCGGCTCCGTCTCTTCAACTTAACCTCGCATGCAATCGTAACTCGCCGGTTCATTCTACAAAAGGCACGCCATCACCCATTAACGGGCTTTGACTTGTTGTAGGCACACGGTTTCAGGTTCTATTTCACTCCCCTTCCGGGGTGCTTTTCACCTTTCCCTCACGGTACTGGTTCACTATCGGTCACTAGGGAGTATTTAGCCTTGGGAGATGGTCCTCCCGGATTCCGACGGAATTTCTCGTGTTCCGCCGTACTCAGGATCCTCCTAGGTGTCTTCCACATTTCGTCTACGGGGTTTTTACCCTCTTTGACTGACTTTTCCAAGTCATTCGACTATCTGAAAGAACTACCATATTGGAGTCCTACAACCCCAACAAGCAAGCTTGCTGGTTTGGGCTTTTCCCGTTTCGCTCGCCGCTACTCAGGGAATCGAATTTTCTTTCTCTTCCTGCAGGTACTTAGATGTTTCAGTTCTCTGCGTCTACCTCGAATGTGCTATGTATTCACACAATCGTAACATCCTATTAAAGATGTTGGGTTCCCCCATTCGGAAATCTCTGGATCATAGCTTACGTACAGCTCCCCAAAGCATATCGGTGTTAGTCCCGTCCTTCATCGGCTCCTAGTGCCAAGGCATCCACCGTGCGCCCTTATTCACTTAACCTTATCAACCTTACGGTTGGGTTTTGATCCTTCTTCTAGCGATAGAAGTTAGATCAAGAAAATAAGCAATTGAACTTATTAAAAAACTCTATCCAGCTCACAAATCAGCCTGTACGGCAAAAAGATCGATCGTCTCATAAAATCAAAGATTTTATGGCCGTCCGCCTATTTTGCTTCAGGCTAAACAATTTGTTCAGCTTTCAAATTCAACGCGGTGTTCTCGGTTTGTATTACTTACATTTACTTCAAATATCCAGTTTTCAATGAACAAAAGTGTTTGAGAGTAAACCTCTCAAAACTGAACAAAGTAAAAACAAATTGTGTAGTCTCCGTAATATTCCTTAGAAAGGAGGTGATCCAGCCGCACCTTCCGATACGGCTACCTTGTTACGACTTCACCCCAATCATCTATCCCACCTTAGGCGGCTGGCTCCAAAAGGTTACCTCACCGACTTCGGGTGTTACAAACTCTCGTGGTGTGACGGGCGGTGTGTACAAGGCCCGGGAACGTATTCACCGCGGCGTGCTGATCCGCGATTACTAGCGATTCCGGCTTCATGCAGGCGAGTTGCAGCCTGCAATCCGAACTGAGAGAAGCTTTAAGAGATTAGCTTAGCCTCGCGACTTCGCAACTCGTTGTACTTCCCATTGTAGCACGTGTGTAGCCCAGGTCATAAGGGGCATGATGATTTGACGTCATCCCCACCTTCCTCCGGTTTGTCACCGGCAGTCTTGCTAGAGTGCCCAACTGAATGATGGCAACTAACAATAAGGGTTGCGCTCGTTGCGGGACTTAACCCAACATCTCACGACACGAGCTGACGACAACCATGCACCACCTGTCACTTTGCCCCCGAAGGGGAAGCTCTATCTCTAGAGTGGTCAAAGGATGTCAAGACCTGGTAAGGTTCTTCGCGTTGCTTCGAATTAAACCACATGCTCCACCGCTTGTGCGGGCCCCCGTCAATTCCTTTGAGTTTCAACCTTGCGGTCGTACTCCCCAGGCGGAGTGCTTAATGCGTTAGCTGCAGCACTGAAGGGCGGAAACCCTCCAACACTTAGCACTCATCGTTTACGGCGTGGACTACCAGGGTATCTAATCCTGTTTGCTCCCCACGCTTTCGAGCCTCAGCGTCAGTTACAGACCAGAGAGCCGCCTTCGCCACTGGTGTTCCTCCATATATCTACGCATTTCACCGCTACACATGGAATTCCACTCTCCTCTTCTGCACTCAAGTCTCCCAGTTTCCAATGACCCTCCCCGGTTGAGCCGGGGGCTTTCACATCAGACTTAAGAAACCGCCTGCGCTCGCTTTACGCCCAATAAATCCGGACAACGCTTGCCACCTACGTATTACCGCGGCTGCTGGCACGTAGTTAGCCGTGGCTTTCTGGTTAGATACCGTCAAGGGATGAACAGTTACTCTCATCCTTGTTCTTCTCTAACAACAGAGTTTTACGATCCGAAAACCTTCTTCACTCACGCGGCGTTGCTCGGTCAGACTTTCGTCCATTGCCGAAGATTCCCTACTGCTGCCTCCCGTAGGAGTTTGGGCCGTGTCTCAGTCCCAATGTGGCCGATCACCCTCTCAGGTCGGCTATGCATCGTGGCCTTGGTGAGCCGTTACCTCACCAACTAGCTAATGCACCGCGGGTCCATCCATCAGCGACACCCGAAAGCGCCTTTCAAATCAAAACCATGCGGTTTCGATTGTTATACGGTATTAGCACCTGTTTCCAAGTGTTATCCCCTTCTGATGGGCAGGTTACCCACGTGTTACTCACCCGTTCGCCACTCCTCTTTTTCCGGTGGAGCAAGCTCCGGTGGAAAAAGAGGCGTTCGACTTGCATGTATTAGGCACGCCGCCAGCGTTCGTCCTGAGCCAGGATCAAACTCTCATAAAAAGTTCGAACAATCTTGCGATTGTTAAGCTCAATTTGTTTGCTAGCATATTGCTTGCTTGTTAAAAATGTTTGTTGTCTTGAATTGAATCAAGACGCCCTACACATTTGGTTTGTCTTACTTTGTTCAGTTTTCAAAGGTCTACTTCATCAGGAGTATTTCCCGATTCATTTTTGGCTGCCGTAGCAACTTTTATATCATATCAGAGAGACAAGCGATTGTCAACTCTTTTTTAAAAGTTTTTTCGATTTCGTTTTTCGAAATCTTTCAGCAACTCATTTACCATAATTTATCGTTAATTTATCGTTTGTTATTTGTCAAGAACTTTTTTGAAGTTTTTTCCTATAGAATCAAACTTCGCAAGTGGTCCTTTTTTAACGACTCAGTTATCTTATCATGTCATTTCTAACATGTCAACAACTATTTTATATGTTTTTTAAAATACTATTTTATTGCTTTGCTACTTAAAACAACAGAAATGAATATATCATGTAAATTTACACATGTCAATATATTTTTAACTCTATATCCCCACCTAGATTTGAATTTTGACCACATAAATTGAGCATGTCTCTATAGTAGAAAAATAAAGTCAAAAAAAGAACACATAACACGCTTGATGCTAAGTGTTCGACTGTTACAACTGTATGAAATGCTCAGTGACTTGATTAAAACAGTTAAAGTCTATTTATTTAAGATAAGCTGTTCCATCAACTGCTCATTGTATCCAATAAATAGAACTTCATCGATAATAATCAAAGGACGTCTGAGGAGGTTGGTATGTTGTGTGCATAAAAAAATCAGTTGTTTTTTTCCTACACAGGAAAGGTCAATCGCAATGTTGTGAAAAGCCTCAGACCAAGTCGCAAATAGCTGTTCTGCTTGCACTTCTTCAAAACTGCATAATTCCTCTGCTTCTTCTGTACTTAGATCGCGTTCTTCTAAGTCAACAAATTGATAAGGCAATTGATGGTGTTCTAACCATTGTTTCGCCTTCAGACTTGTTACACAGTGCGCTGATCCATAGACTTTCACTTCCACGAAGGCTCCCTCCCCATGAATTTAAGATGTTATTGTTTTGTAAATAGATCAGATTTCTGGCAACACATCGAATTTCACGAGGGACAAATGACCGGATCTCATCTTCATTAAATCCGATTAGTATTCTTTTTTCATCAATCAAAATAGGTCGTCTCAATAATGAAGGATATTCTTTGAATAAGACGATCATTTGCTTTAAAGTTAATTCGTTAAAATCTATGCCCAGCTTTTCGTAAATTTTCGACCGAGTGGAAATAATATCTTGAACTCCTCCTTCAGTCGCTGCCAAGATCTTTTTGATCTCACTTTCTGTTAACGGTTCGGCAAAAATATTCTTCTCTTCAAATTCAAGTTGATTCGCTTGCAACCATGCTCTTGCTTTTCTACAGGAAGTACAGCTAGGCGAAGTATATACTTTTATCATTTTCTCACTCCTTTTTAATTATAATCCAATTCTACAGTAATTTCTTTTAAAATACCAATTATTAGCTAATAAAACGCCGATTGTAAAATTAAGCTAGACAACTAAAAAAGTCATTTGTGCTACACTCAAAATAGTTCCGTCCAAAGAATTATAAGGAGTGAGTACAAATGACCTATACCCATCTTACAACGGATGAACTTGTAATGATAGAGTCTTATTTCAAAATAAATCAATCTGTTGCGAAAACTGCGCATTGCTTGAATCGTTCAAGACAAACGATCCATAAAGTATACCTGTTCTTCAAGCAAGGAAAATCAGCCTTAGAGTACTATCAACAGTATAAGAAAAACAAATCAAACTGTGGTAGACGCCCGCTTGTTTTACCTGAGGAACAATCAGAATATATTCAAAGAAAGGTTGTTCAAGGATGGACACCCGATGTGATTGTTGGTCGTGCAGCGTTTCCTATTCGTTGTTCTGCTCGTACCATTTATCGTATGTTCAAAAAGGGGCTATTTAATCCTTCTGACTTACCGATGAAAGGCAAGCGTAAACCAAATGGACATCAAGAAAGACGTGGAAAACAAGCTTTCCGTCGCTCTATTCATGAACGTGAAAAAGATTATAGCCAATTCTCAAATGAGTTTGGTCACCTTGAAGGTGACACTATCGTAGGTTTGAAACATAAAAGTGCTGTAATTACCTTAGTTGAGCGATTATCAAAAGTTATCATCACATTGAAACCGTGTGGTAGACAAGCGATTGATATTGAAAACAAATTAAATCATTGGTTTGAATCTGTACCGAAAAATCTATTCAAATCCATCACTTTTGATTGTGGAAAGGAATTTTCAAATTGGAAACAGATCAGTAATGCCAATGATATTGCCATTTATTTCGCTGATCCAGGAACGCCGTCTCAAAGAGGCCTAAACGAGAATTCTAACGGATTGTTACGTAGAGATGGTTTATTGAAATCTATGGATTTCAATTCAGTAGATGAATCTTTTATTCAATCTGTCGCATCGAAACGAAATAATATTCCTAGAAAATCACTGAATTATCGAACACCTTTGGAAGTATTTTTGAGTTACGTAAGTATTGATGATTTGTCTAACTTAATTTGACAATTAAGAAAATATAAAAAAAAATCAAAATAACTGATTATTTACGTTTGAATAATGAGAATTATTCTATATATTCTCTATTTTGATAATAGTATTCTCATTTTCAAAATAAATAAGGGAGGTGTGACAAAATTCTTGTCACACCTCCTTTTTCCGAATAAACGGTGTTCCAGAAATAGCTTCTTCGAAAATAAGCTGAAATTTCACAAAAATTTGAGAAGCAATTTTCGTACATTCCTTCTTCTTTCTTGAAACTGACCACTTCTGTCACGCCCTCTCTTCTATCACTTTCCTTTTTTCACACGACTCCCGGTTTCTTTGATAAATCTCGATACTTTCAATTTTCTTGAATTTTTCATTTGAGGTACACATAGATACAGACGATTTCTTGCTCTAGTCATCGCAACATAAAATAGTCTTCGTTCTTCTTCTATCGTCGTCACTGGTTCTGCTTTTATTTCATTAAAGTCGATTACTTTCTTTTCTGTCGCTCCGTTATAAGGCAAACTTCCTTCGTTACAACCAATCAAAAAGACATTTCGGTAACTAAGACCTTTACTTTTGTGAATGCTCTGGATACATAGTGCATCAAGTTTTCCTTGTCTGTAAGCAATCAAGCGGGTTTTTAATTCTTTAGCTGTCGCTTGGGTTTCTTGCGATAAGGCTTGGAGTCTTCTGAAAGTAGCATGCTGCTTTACTTCTTCTCGTATCCATTCTTGATCACTCTGGTCGATTTCCTTAGCTATACGTGGCAGATGAAGATAGCTTTGAACAAGCGAATAGATTTCTTGATGCTGGTCTGTTTTACGCAACGCTTCCTCAAACTCTCGGATTTCTGCAGATTTCGATTTTAAATTGGGGCTTATCGACAAAATATAATCTGCAACGGCTATATTTTGATATTTAGGAGAAAAGTATTGATCGCATTCACTTTTTTTCAGGTAGCAGTCTGCCATCAGCTGCCGGAGCAATTGCTGGTAGGCCTGATTTTTCTTTTGCAGATTCAGTGCTGTTTGCCAATGAACAATTTTTTGATAGAAATGTTGGAAAGGCTTGATACCAAAGATACCTTCATATGGACTATCTGCTTCCAGTACAAAAGGAATATTCGTTTTCAGCAGAGATTGGACAAGCTGCTGCGTTTGTGAAGCTGATCGGTATAATATGATTGATTCCTTATATTTCCCATTTTTTTGAATAAATGTCTGAATTTGTTTGATTAGCCACTGACTTTCTGCTTTAGTATCAGAAAACAAATAGGCTTCCATAACGCCTGCTTCTTTTTGTGCTGGAATCATCGCCTTTGGTATCCGATCATTTTTATTATAGCTGATCAATCTATTTGCTCCTTGGACAATAGCTGCCCGAGAACGATAATTAGTTAATAAGAAAAGAGTTTTGGTAGGATATTCTTTTTCAAAGTTCTTGATGTATGCTGGCTCTGATCCTCTGAATCCATAGATACTCTGATCATCATCTCCAACAACAATCAACTTGATCCTGTTTTCCTTTGTCATCCGTTTCACGATTTCCCATTGAAGTGGATTAGTATCTTGAAATTCATCAATGAATAGATAATCATATTTTTGGCCGATATAATGCTGGATCTCCTCATTCTCCAAAGCGCTTTTCAGATTTTGGAGTACATCATTGAACTCTAGCAATTGCTGGCTTCTTTTTTGTTCTTGGAGTTCCGTGAGCAATCCATACAGTCGTTCTGATATCGGCTGTCGTGCATTCTTATCAATGGAATCATATTTTTCTTTAACTAACTGAACCATTTCTTCTACTGAAAGGTTCATATTCTGCCAATAGTCTAACCGAGAAGCAATCGTTTTTTCTCCATATTGATCAAATATATAAAGATTATATTTACGTATCAGCTGTTGCAAAACAGCATTCACTTTTTGTGCAGTATCCTTTGAAAAGTCTCCTTGTATTCCTTGCATTGCTACTTCAGGAAATTTTCGACAAATTTCATTGTATATCCTAAAAAAGATACTATGGAATGTTCCGATATGGACAGCGGTTTTTCTCTGGCTGAAATTATCTACTCGTTTTTTTAGTTCATTTGCAGCGTTCCTTGTAAAAGTGATCATTAGTATGCGTTCTTCGTCTACTTGTTTTTGCGTCATCAGATAAACAGCTTTTGCACAGATTGTTTGCGTTTTGCCGCTCCCAGCTCCTGCTATGATTCGAAGATGTTTCTTCATATCATATGTGATAGCTGCTTTTTGTTCTTGATTGAAGCGATTATAGGAACGTTTCTCCATCATTTTAAAGAAAGAGCTGTTTCCTTCACTTTCTTTTACTTGTACTTCTTCCTCAATAAGTCCGGGTGCTTCGCCATAAGCCGCTTCATAGGTAGCAATGATTTCTTCTTGTAGCCGAAAGACTTGTTGAAGCTTTTTATACTTGTTCTCCCAGCGTTTCAATTCTTTTTGTAATCGGAGAATTTCTTTTTCATTCAACTGATTGATTTCCTTCCCATCTTTCTTCTTTGAATTTGTTTATTTCAAGTTGGTTATTTAAAGTTTCGTTGTCTATTTTTTCTTTATACTAACAGACCTTTCTAAAAATGAAAATGGGAAGCGATACGATTTTAGTTTTCTGAAAATTTTTCCTTTTTTTCAATCGTTTATGCTAAGATAAGGAAGACAAAAATATTCATAAAAGGTGATGAAAAAAATGCAGACTTCCTTTCACGAGGGGCGTACAATAGGACTTTTGCTGACATTTATCGGAGGAGCCATGGACAGTTATACTTATATCCAATATGGTGCTTTTGCCTCTGCTCAAACTGGCAATATCATTCTATCGATCATCCAAGCATTTGACGGAGAATGGCTAAGTGTTGGTAAAAAAGTATTGTCTACCCTTTTCTTTTTCTTAGGGATTCTTCTAACAAAGTATCTAATTGATTATTTTAGAAAAAAAGAAAAACATTTCTGGCGCTTGTTTGTTCTATATTATGAAGCAGTGATTTTTTTCTTTGTTAGTTTGACACCCGTCCATGAGCATCCCGCATTAGTAACGATTTTGATTGCTTTTACTGCATCGATCCAGTGGGTAGCTTTTGATAAAATCAACGGGCGTGCCTACACTAATTTATTTACAACTGGAAATTTAAAAGGGGTAGCAACGAACTTATATGATTATTGTATTTCTAAAGAAAAAGCAGATTTTGATCGATTTTTCCACTATCTAAGTGTCGTTCTTGCCTTTATCGCAGGAGCTATTGTCCTTGTTTTCTGTCATCATCTGTTTGGCGCCCATTCGATTTTGATCGTTTCCATTTTATTTTTGATCATGGCCCTCACTCAGACATTTCATTTATGGCAATTTTATCATACGAATCGGTTCACTATTTGATCTCAATGAATCAAAAAAACTAAGCAAGATGCTGCTCACAGAGAAATATCTGCGAGTGA
Source organism: Enterococcus sp. FSL R5-0957 (assembly GCF_038008005.1). Taxonomy (NCBI): domain Bacteria; kingdom Bacillati; phylum Bacillota; class Bacilli; order Lactobacillales; family Enterococcaceae; genus Enterococcus; species Enterococcus sp. FSL R5-0957. The sequence goes on along the minus strand of NZ_JBBOYG010000001.1, from coordinate 478,360 downwards.
GCAATTTGCTTAGTTTTTATATTATTTAGTTGTAAAGATTCCCTTTGCTTTCGGGTTATTTGTAGTGTAGCGGATCGACTGGGCATCTGCCTCTTCTGTCATTTTCTTTGCCCGCATCTTGATTTCTTGTACGATTTGTTCTCCACATGCCGGATCGGCTACGAAATCATATTTGTCCCCATCGATCACTATTTTGGGACATATATCAAACTGTTCATACCACTCTTCGTATCGTCGATTGAGTTCTTTATAGTAGGAATAGAGTTCAGGATCTTGTTCTAGCTGTTCATATTCCCGGCCTCTTTTTTTGATTCTCGCTAACATAGTTTCAAAGGATACACGAATATAAACCAGTAGATCTGGTTTCTTTTGTGGCGAAATTTCTTCTAACTCCTTCAGCATCGTTTCTAAAAGACCTTCATACTGCTTTACTTCTACTTCAGAAACACGCCCTAAATCTGCATTCAAATGAAACAGCATACTATCTTCGTAGATGGAGCGGTCTAGTACGTTGTCATCATGGCTGAAAGCATCTTTGATTGCCAAAAAGCGTTTGTTCAAAAAGAAAATCTGTAATAAAAAAGTATACTTTTCTGGATTAGAATAAAATAGCGGCAATACTTCATTATCTTCCACGTTCTCATAAAAAGGTTTTGTTTCTAAATCTTGGGCAAGCATTTCAGTCAGTGTGCTTTTCCCTGCACCGATCGTTCCTGCAACAATGATCACAATTATCGGCATCCTTCCTGTAATAAAATCTGTTCTTCATTTTACTACTTCATTTATAGAAATAAAAGCCTTGACTTTATCTGCTCCTTAAAAGCTACTTCTCTAAAAGTAGCCAAAAGTAACTCCTATTCATGAAAATAAAGGCTGTGACAAAAGTCTTGTCGCAGCCTTTTTTTCAAATAAACACTATTCTCCTGCCAACACCTCGGTCACAAGTGGCAATATTCATAAAACATGAAAAGCTGTTTTTTAACATTATTCCTTGTAACTCAGAGCTAAACGGGAGACTCACAACCTCTTTATGCTCTCAACATTTTATCTGTTTTTATTCTTCTATTGTACTTGATTTGCGTACAACTAACTGCCAGTGCAGATTATGAGCGGTATCATTGTCTTCTACTGCGCATTTCATGACACGTATCATCACACTATTTTCATAGATTTTTTCTATTTTTCCTTTTATTGGTGATTCAAATAAATCAGATTTAAATGCATATGTTTCGCCGACTTCAAACAATTGTTCATTTTCCATAAGAATCCCTCCATCACCTTTTATAAGGTCAGTAATTTTTTTAACATAAATCACTCGAAAAAGCACAAACTTGTCATAAAAAGTACTTTTCGTATCAAAACTGTCACTTTTTTTGGTAAGGTTCTTGGAAAACGAAGATTTTTTTAGGAAATCATGACGGTTTTGATGTCAAAACCACTTTTTATGAAACAAAAGACGTTTTTTATTTTTTTAGCATAAAATTTGTGGTGGAGGTACGTATGAGATGAAAGATAAAGTTGTGAACAAATTATTAGAAGCCTTATTCAGCGGAGACAAATCGGAAGAAGATATGGTGTATGTCCAAGTAAAATTTGCCTTAGAAGTTTTATTGAATAATCTTGGAAAACTAGCGGTCGTTCTAGTCTTTTCTCTGGTGACAGGCTCATGGGCGGAAACAGGAATCACCTTTCTTTCTTATATCTGCATCCGCAGATATGCTTATGGATTGCATTCCGACTCTGAATTCGTTTGTCTGCTGTGGACACTACTTTATTTATGGGGCGTTCCCTTGGTGATGAAACATCTGCAATTGACTATCTCCTTCCCAATGATGGTCTTTTTGTTAATCAGCTGCTTTTTGTTACTGCTTCGCTATGGATCAAGAGGTACAGCAATCAATCCCATTGAACCCGAGAAACGTCCCCCATTATTAAAGAAGGCGATCAGCATGTTTCTAATTTTTTCTCTCATTACTTTATTTTTCTCAGCTTCTTACTTTTCTACCTATTTGCTACTTGGGATTGTTTTAGAAATAGCTACGTTGCTTCCTATTACAAACTACTTGATGAATTTTGGAGGAATCTTTCATGAAAAAAACAATCATTAAACAATTAACTAACTTATCTGACTTTTTTGTATCTGGCTGCTGCTTTGGTATGAGTTCTGAATTCAAAATCCCTGAAAAATTAAAAAAATAATACGCTAATTGTGATATAATTTGGTAAAAATCAATGGGAGCTGTACTTTATGTTTTTATGGTCCATAGCGTTGCAATATTTGATTTACACAATTTGTATCTTATTGATTGACCATCACATCCGATACAAATATCTGTTTGCGGGAGTCATTCTGATTTCTTGTATTTTGATTGGATGGGTCTATTCGATTTTAGGGATTTTTACTGCTCTAATTGCTATAGGAATGCTGATGCTTACTTTTTTCTTCTTTTCGACTTCGCGTCAACAATTGGTTTATGCGCTTCCTTTTGGGTTATTGACGTCGCTTTTAGGAGATCACTTAACAAGCATCGGCGATTTTTTTGTTTTGAAATCTTCGGTTATTGAACCAGGAGATTCATTGCAGTATTTTCACATTGCCTTATCCGCTTTTTTATCTGCTTTATTAGCTTTTTGTTTTAAAAAATCGTTAGAGACTTGGTTTCACACTGTGGACCGCCGTATGATCGGTACGATCGGGACATTGATATTATTTACATACTATATCATTATTTTTTATACTCGTTTTTCTGGTGAAACACCTGATGTCTTAGCTTTGAATACGAGTTTTTTCATTCTATATCTGTGTGTTGGCCTGATCATCTTGGTTTATTATTGGAAAATCTCTAATAAGAAATTAGCTGATCAGTTATTAGAGCAACAAGTCAGGATGCAACAGGATTATATCAAAGATCTAGAAAAAAACTATCAAGACTTGAGAGAATTCAAACATGATTACCAAAATCTGCTTTTTTCTCTTCACAGCTATATTTCAGAAGGCGACTTAGAAGGATTACGGTCTTATTATGATCAAACGATATTACCTACACGCCAGATGATGAACCTTTTTCCGGCCAATCTAAGTATGTTGGATAATATGAAAGTTCCTGAGATCCGTAGTTTACTGTCATTAAAACTCATGATGGCACAGGAAAAAGGGTTGATCGTCCAGCTTCATTTTCCTGAGCCAATCGAACTGGATACGAAACATACGGTAAACCTTGTACGTATGCTTGGTATTATCTTGGACAATGCGATTGAAGGAGCTAGTGCTGCAAAGAAGAAAAAAATCGAATTGACCATACTCAAGAAGAATCATTCCGTGATGATTCGTGTGATCAATACAACAACAAATACATTACCGTTAAACCAGTTGAAACAAAAAGGGTTCTCAACAAAAACAAATCCAAAAAACGAAGGCCTTGGCTTGTTTATCTTGGATGAATTGACAAAGACCAATCCTTATCTTTTCCTTGAAACATCAATTGAAAACCAGCGTTTTTCTCAAACGATTTATATACAAATAAAATAAAGGAGTAATGATATGATTCCCATTTATATTTGTGAAGACGATCCAAAACAATTAGAAGTTTTATCAACGGTGATCAAAAATAGAATCATGATTGAAAACTTAGACAGTTATGTCCATATTTCTACCTCTGATCCGGAAGAACTTCTCAATGCAGCCAAGATCAGAACTTCTTCTTTTGGTATTTACTTTTTAGATATCGAACTAGAAGACAGTGAAATGGATGGTGTAGCTATCGGTAAATTGATCCGTGAATTAGATCCTTTAGGAAAAATAATCTATGTGACTTCCCATACGGAAATGTCGATGAAAATCTTAAAAAGCAACATCGAACCGACTGATTATATCGTCAAAGAAGATCTTTATGATTTAAAAGAAAATGTCGAGCATATCCTGAGCAAAATTTTCGAAGATTTTCAAATGTCCCAAATCCAAAAAGATATCTTCAAAATAGAGTTTAATGATGAGATCAAATTTTTACCGATCAAAGACATCCAATATTTTTCTACTTCGCTAGGAGCACCACATAAACTGGAAGTCCATTTGACTCATGCCCAATTACAATTCTATGAGAAGATCAAAGAAATCGAGAAAATGCATCGGAATTTTATCCGTTGTCATAAATCCTATGTTATCAATACACAAAATGTGCGGTCGATTAATAAAAAAACCAGAGAAGTCACGTTGGCAAACGGCGAGACCATCCCAGCCTCTATCCGTGGATTAAAGAAATTGATTTCATAAAAAGAACCGAATAGTTTGGACCGACTAAATGACCAGCCGATCCAAACCCTTCGGTTCTTTTTTGCCTATCAGTGCAAAAGCATTTCCTGTGCAATTTCACGTCCATCCATTGTATCTGGATAAAATGTTGGCCAATTCTCCATTTCTTTCAGCAATGCTTCTTGACTTTCATTTCCTGCATATAAATGAAAATGTTCGGAGTCAGCCGGTGCAATCGTGTGATCACTGAATTGAATATATCTAAAAGCGCCACTTTCCTTATCTTCTGCTTCGAATAGATACCTTACGCCACGGTTTCCTGCCTCGTAGGTCAAGATTTCTTTCCCTACATAACGATAATTTGAACGTTTCGTTGTTCCATCCTTAAACGTAAATGCCATCTCTTTCTCACTGATCTTGATTGAAGCAATATCTGTTTGATAGCCCTTCGTATAATATTCTTTATATTCTTGTGCTGTCTTATCCTGATTCAATTTTTCTTTATATTCAAAAACAGGATCAAAAGTCCCATCTTCTACATACGTATCTACTGTTTGCCAAGTTCCTGCCCAATCTGAAAGAGAGCGATCTTGTACATCCTCGTCTTCAAAATAACCGTTGTAGACGCTCTTTTCTTTTTTGGGGGTCAAAGTATCTTCTAGCGGGTTTTCTGTCTCTGTCGTTTTTTTCAACGCTTCGAGGTTTGCTTCCATGATAGAAAGATAGTTTTCTCCATTTTCTATTTGTTCATTCGTCAATCCTTCCAAAGGATTCAATACTTCTAAAGATACACCTGCTTCGTTTACTAACGTTCTGGCAATACTATCTTTGGCGTTTTCTTCAAAATAAATATAGTTGATTCCATGTTCTTTAACAAAGTGTTTCAGTTCAGCAATTCTCGCCGCAGACGGTTCTTCACTAGAAGAAAGACCAGCAATCGATACTTGATTCAATCCATATTCTAACGCTAGATAGTTGAATGCAGCATGTTGCGTGACAAAAGATCTTTGTTTTGCTTGCTTAAAGGTTTCTTGATAAAGCTGATGGAGTGATTGAAGTTTCTCGGTATAGGCTGCTGCATTTTTTGTCCATACTTCCTGTTTTTCTGGGTAAGCTTCAATCAGCTGATCACGTATGTTTGCTACCTGCTTGATTGCTAAACTTGGAGCTAGCCATACATGTGGGTCTAGCTCATGTGTATGGCCTTCTTCCCCGTGTTCATGGTCATGATCATGTCCTTCTTCACTTCCCGGAAGTAAAAGCATACCTTCTGTCGCTTTTATCGTATGGACATTGCCTTCTTGTAATGTTTTTTGGATTGCGGGGACCCATGTTTCCATGTTTTCATCATTATAAACAAAGATATCTGTATCTTGGATCTTTGCCATGTCTTTAGCAGAAGGTTCATAATCGTGGGAATCAGTCCCTGCTGGAATCAATAACTCTACTTCTCCTTCATCCCCGACGATTGCTTTTGTAAAATCATACATGGGATAAAAGGTCGTCATCACGCTCAATTTTTCTTTACTGTCCTCGGCTTTCCCACTTGCCCCGCAAGCAGTTAACATACCTGCTAAAACCAGCATGGCCAATATACCTATCAATCGTTTCATTTATGACACTCCTCTTCTCATCTTCTTTCATTTGAATGTTCCGATTCGCTTTTCGCAAATCGTAATAGTTACGTTTTAGCAACAGGATTTAATTTATCATATGGTTAAAAGAACTGTCAAGCGTTTTCTTATTTTAATTGATGAGAAAGTTTATATGAATGATTGACGATATTTTTGCAATCAACCTCTATCATTTTCCTTTTATACCCGCTTTTGTCTATAATGAAGTTATAAATAAAGGAGGAAAAAGAGTGAAAAAAGAAACAGATACAACGAATCGTTTGATCCGCTTTTTAGGAGGAAAAACCTCTTACTATGTTTTAGGAATAGTTATCTTACTTGCGCTGATCATTTATTTTTTCCATCAGATCTCGTTTATATTCAAGCCTGTCGGAATCATTATCGCTACTATCTTGCCCCCATTATTGTTTGCACTGATCTTGTATTATCTTTTGGAACCAGTCATCAAACGTTTGAGCAAGCACCTTTCGAGGAACTTGTCAGTCATTATCGTTTATGTGATTATTTTATTTTTATTGGGGCTTGGAAGCGTATGGCTTGTTCCTTTTCTTAAAGAACAGGCAAAGACATTGATCAGTAGTTTGCCAGATTTGTTTCAAGATTTTCAAGAGAGTCTCCGACAATTTTTGGAGAAAACACCTTTTGCCGATTCATTTAATCAATTTTTCGCTTCTATTGACGACGTGACGTCTGATATAGCTGGATTTATTGGAAATTATTGGGAAAGTGGCGCACAACGGATCAGCAACATTTTTTCAACTGTTACAGCTATTTTTATTACTTTATTTACTGGTCCAATTGTCGCTTTTTTCCTTTTGAGAGATCCTCAAAAATTTTATCAGTCAGTTTTAGCGATTGTCCCACCAGCATTTCGTACAGATTTTAAAAATTTGACAAAGATTGCTAATCAACAATTGGGTTCATTTCTAAAGGGGCAAATCATTGCTTCATTTATCCTTGGAGCAGTCTACTGGGTTTGTTTCTTACTGATCGGATTAGAATTTGCTAGTGTTTTAGCTATTTCTGCTGGGTTGTTATGTATCATTCCATATATTGGGCCGTTTATCGCCTTCTTTCCAGGTTTGATCATTGCATTCCAAGACTCTACTTTTATGGCTGTCAAATTTGTCATTGTCTGGTTTGCCGTACAACTTCTCCACGGTGACTTGGTGATTCCTCGAGTAATGGGTGATCGTTTACAGATCCATCCGATTACGATCTTAATCGTTTTACTTGTCATGGGTGATCTAATGGGAATTGTGGGCGTTATTTTTGGTATTCCTATCTATACGTTAGTCAAATTACTCGTTACTTTTATTTTCCGTAAATTCAAACAACGCTACAATAAATTTTATGGCGATAAAGGAGAGTATGAAAACTCTTCATTTTCTGAAGAAGATTATTTTAAATAAAACACAAAACGTCGATCTTACGAGAATAGCTCGTAGGAACGACGTTTTGTGTTTTTGTTTTAATTTTTCAGCAAAGCAATTGCCTGGTATGGTTTTAGCTCCAGACTTTGATGAAGAACAGTATCGGAATAATTATCGATAAGAATATTGGCTTCTGTGAATCCTTCTGGGATGGCGATCCTTGTATCTTTATCATAGAAATTTGTTAATACAAGCAGCTGCTGTCCTTCAAATTGGCGAAGAAAGCCATAAACTTCCGGATGATTTGCTTCATAAGCATGATAATCTCCTTGTGCAACGATTGGATATGTTTTTCTCAGCCGAATCAATTGCTTGTAATAGGACAAAATAGAATCTTCAGAAGATAGTTCTTTTTCTACATTAATCTCTTCTAGCTTGCCTCCAACTTTTAACCAAGGTTTCCCTGTAGTAAATCCTGCTTGTTCTGTGTCTGACCATTGCATGGGTGTTCGAGAGTTATCGCGAGATTTTGCTTTGATCCGACGAAACGCTTCTTTTTCTGTGAATCCTTGTTCAAGGAGTAACTTATAAGCATTCAAACTTTCTACGTCAATATAGTCGGAAATCGATGAATAGTCTGGGTCGATCATGCCGATTTCTTCTCCCATATAAATATAGGGCGTCCCACGGTTCAAATGGATCATGGTTGCTAGCATCTCTGCTCCTTGTTTTCGATACTGATCGATAGCTACAAATCGATTGAGCGCACGTGGCTGATCATGATTATTAAAAAATAGAGCATTCCAGCCGTTACCCTCACTCATCTTTTCTCCCCATGTATGAAATAGTCGCTTTAATTCTGCAAAATCAAATGGAGGAGTAGACCATTTATTCCCATTTTCATAATCGACTTTCAAATGATGGAAATTAAAGACCATTGATAATTCTTCTCTACTAGGTTCTGTATACAAGATACAATTTTCGATCGTCGTAGAGCTCATTTCACCGACTGTGATGATAGTGGAATCCGTCCCAAACGTTGCTTGGTTCAATTCTTTTAGATACGTATGGGTGATTGGTTTGTCCGTATATTCAGGTTTGCCATCATTTTCTTTATTATTTTTCAATTGTTCGTCTTTACCGATAACATTGATAACATCGAAACGGAATCCTTTTACCCCTTTTTCCATCCAAAAACGAACAACTTTGAATAGTTCCTCTCTTACTGCTTGGTTCCGCCAGTTCAAGTCAGCTTGTGTCCGATCATATAAGTGCAAATAATATTTCCCCGTATCTCCAAATGGCGACCAAGCACTTCCACCAAATTTTGATACCCAATCCGTTGGCTCTTCTCTTAAAATGAAGAAGTCCTGATAATGCTGGTCCCCTGCTAGTGCTTTTTTGAACCATTCATGTTCTGTCGAAACGTGATTCAGCACCATATCGAGCATGATTTCTATCCGGTATTTCTTTGCTTCGGCTATTAGCTGTTCGAATTCCTCCATCGTACCAAAGATAGGATCGATGGCTGTGTAATCAGAGATATCATAACCGTTGTCTTTTTGAGGGCTTGGATAAATAGGGTTTAGCCAAATCATGTCGATGCCTAGATCATTCAGATACGGGAGTTTTTCTTTGATTCCTTTTAAATCTCCAATTCCATCACCATTGCTGTCTTTGTAAGATTTGGGATAGATTTGGTAAATGACTTTGTCTTTAAATGTCATGGATATTTACCTCCATTCAACTGATTTATTACCTACCACAACTTATATATACAAGTTATCATTTATTATTATAACTGAACCGAAAGCGTTTGTAAAATTTATCTTTATACATTCTAAGAGGTCTGTTGCCCAATAAAAAACAAGAGATCAGACATGTATTTGTCTATCCTCTTGTTTAAAATAGCAAAATATTCTTGTTTCTTCTATAAATGGTGTTCAAAAGCTTTTATCTACGGCAATCAGTCTTCTCAAATGTAAAACATGAGGAGCTAATTTTATTTGAGTATTCTTTTTGCTCGATGCAGGACAGCTTTTTCACAACCTCTGATTCACGGTGTTCCAAAAGTAGCTTCTTCGGAAATAAGCCGAAATTTTACAAAAATTTGAGAAGCAATTTCCGTAAATTCCTTCTTATTTCTTGAAGCTGACCACTTCTGTCACAACCTCTTTCTTAAACGGTGTTCAATCAGCTGTCCTTCGGTATTAGCTCAAAAAACGGCAAAATATGAGAAACTATTTTGCCGTTTGTTTCTCTAATACTCAGGTCAAACCGCTGATTTCACAACCTCTGTTTTTATTCATTCGATTTCAACGCATCAATCATATCGATATGCTTTAATTTGAAATGGGTAACAATCATCACAATAACCGTAAATACGATAGTTAATCCTGCTGATAAGACATAAGCCCACCATGTGATCACTAATGGAAAGATGACATTCTCCATAGACGCTTGTTGCAAGATGAAGTCAGTCAATATATATCCTACACCAAATCCTCCGATGATTCCTAAAAGAGTAAAGATGATATTTTCTCGAACAATGTACATCGTGACTTCTTTATCAAAAAATCCAAGGACTTTTATTGTAGATAATTCGCGTACACGCTCGGAAATATTGATATTAGTTAGATTATACAAGACGATAAAAGCCAGCAGTCCTGATAATACGACAAAGATTAAGACAACCGAGTCTAAGTTCGCCATTGATTCTTCTTGCGTTTCGATTTGTTTGGACATGAAAGACGTATTTGTCACAGCGTCTGTGGCAAGCAGTTTCTCGGAAAGCATTTCTTCTTCTTTTGTTGTCATCTTATCTGTACGCAGCAAAAATGCATTATCCATCATCGATTGATCAGTAACTGAAGCATAATATTCAGGGGACATATAAATAAAGCTACCTAGATAGTTTTTCACGATTTCTTTTACTTCGACTTTCCATTCTTTTTGATCTTCATCATAAAGCGAAATATGATCTCCTGTAGATAAGTCAAATAGTTCTGCTGCTTTTTGCGTAATAGCGATTCCTGTTTTAGGCAAGGAGCGTGGGTTCTCTTCAAGATCAGTTAAATGGATAAAACGATCCAAATCAGCTGTTTTACTTGGTACGATCACTGTCAGACTTTGCGAAGCATGTCCTTTTTTTCTCAATTCTACGGTTTGAGTATGAATAGCTAGGATCTCATTTACTTTTTCTTGCTTCTGCAGCATATCCGCTGCTTTTTGACGACTATCTTCCGTGGATGAATCCAATGTAACGATTGCTTGATAGTCAATGATCGGTCCAAATTGTTTGGCTGAAACAGAACTTAGAGAATCTTTCAATCCCACGCCTGCAACCATCAGCCCGGCACATCCAGCAATTCCGATAATCGCCATAAGCATTCTTGACTTATATCGGAAGAGATTTCGGTAACTGATTTTTTGATTAAAGCTAAGGCGTGACCACAGCGGAGTGATGTATTCAAGAAAAATGCGTTTCCCTGGCTTCGGTGCTTTCGGTTGAAGCAATGCAGCAGGCCGTTCTCTTAAATCTTTGAATAAAACGATCATTGCAGCGCCAAATGCGGCAATGAAGAATGCGGCAGCTGCTTGTAAAATCGGCGGCCAGTCATAAAAAATAAGCGCACTCCCAATATCATACCGCTCGTTAGACAGCTCAAAAATGATCCTTGGCAAAAGATTCGTTCCTAATATCGTTCCTAAAACAATGCCTATCCCTGAGGCTAGACTTGCATAGATTGCATATTTTTTTGCGATTTCAACTTTCGTATAACCTAACGCCTTTAATGTCCCGATTTCCCTGCGGTTTTCTTCTACCATACGTGTCATTGTCGTAAAGGTGATCAATGCGGCAATAAAGAAAAAGAAAACAGGAAAAACATTGGCAATCGCAGCGATACGATCAGACAGATCACCAAATTCTTGAAAACCGACATTTTCTGAACGTTCATTGTATAGGTATGATGGTTTAGTTAAATTTTCAATTTTTTCTGCATTTCGATTCAATTCTTCCTCTGCAGAGGCCAGTTCACGTTCTTTCTCAACTAATTGCCTTTCTTGTTCAGCAAGTTGAGCTTCTTGTTGAGATAATGTTTGAACAGCGATTGTTCGTTGCGCTTCAGGAAGCTGCTGGATAGTTGCTGACTGTTGCGCTAACTGTTTTTTAGCATCTTCTAACCGTGTTCTTGCTTGCGTTGTTTGTGCTTTGCCATCCGCTATTTTTTGCTGTGCCGGTTCTAATTCTTCGTTGGCCGATTTTTTCAGCTCTTCTAAGCGTTCTTCAGGGCGATCTTGTAAATACTTTTCTACCTTTTCTTGATTTTGCTCCATTTTATCTTTGTAAGCTTTGCTGTACGTATTCAAATTCTTTACGTTTGTAAAATCAAGATATAAGACAGAATAAATATCTGTTTTAAAAACGGATTCAGGTAAATAGACAAAATAATCGACGCTACCATTTCCGACGTTCGCGTATCCTCTCTCCAAATTGTTGATGAACAATGGAGAACGGACAAAGCCCGTGATGGTATACTCTTTTTCTTTCAATTCATCTGAATCAATCTGATAAATATCACCGATTTTATACCCTTCATCTTCCGCTTTTTCATCCAATACAAGCTGGTTTGGTTTTTCCGGGAGTTTTCCATCAGTTAATTGTAGCTTGTTCTGCTTGTTATTTTTGTTATAAGAAAATATTTGAATCACTTCGTTTTTGCCAGTATTGGAATAATAGATCTGTTTTCCTGTTTCTACTTTTGCATCTGGGATCTTTTCTGCTTGAGCAATATCTTTTTGTGTCAAGCCACCAGTAGAAACGATTTGCAAATCAGAAAGTCCTGCTGTACCAACATAGTGATCCATCGTTTTTTGCATGACAGGTCCAGCAGTTTTGACACCTACAAATAAAAGTGTTCCTAGCATGACAATAAGGATGATTGCAATGAATCGTCCTTTAGATTGCCGAATTTCGCGAAAACCTGCTTTAAGATATGTTCTTGTTTTCATAAAATCCCCCTACCATACAATCTCATCAATGGATGAAGGATGATCATTTAATTCAACAGACCTTACTTTAGCATCATTAATGTGAATGACTCTATCAGCGATGGGCGCTAAAGCAGAATTATGTGTAATGATCAAAACGGTATTGCCGTGTTGTCTGCTAGCGTTTTGCAATAATTTCAATACTTGCTTGCCCGTTTCAAAATCCAGCGCGCCTGTCGGTTCATCACATAAAAGAAGTTTGGGATTTTTAGCTAGTGCACGAGCAATTGAAACCCTCTGCTGTTCGCCTCCTGATAATTGGGACGGAAAGTTATTCAATCGATGAGCTAGGCCCACTTGCCTCAATACCTCTACAGGATCAAGCGCATCAGGAGAAACTTCCGTTGCCAATTCCACATTTTCTTTTGCTGTTAGATTAGGAACGAGATTGTAGAATTGGAAAACGAACCCTACATCTGTTCGTCGGTAAGCAGTAAGCTGTTTATCTGAAAATTGCGCAATATCTGTGTCATCAATAATGATCTGACCTTCATCAGGTGTATCCATCCCACCTAAAATATTAAGAATCGTTGACTTTCCTGCTCCACTTGGACCAAGTATAATCACTAATTCGCCTTTTTCAATTGAAAAAGAAATATCGTCATTTGCTGTAATGGTCGTTTCTCCCATTTTGTATCGTTTGTATTCATTTTTTACTTCGACATACTTCACTCTGATTCCTCCATTTTCACGATATTTCTCGCTATATCTATGCATCGAATGCGTTTTCTCACACTTATTTATTTTACCACTGAATTTCTCTAGACTAAAGAAAGGAATCCTTTATTTAGTTGACAAATAAACGATTTATGATTTACTTACATAAAAAACATTGTTATTTGAAAGAAGGAACATCATGAATGATTTAAAGGAAAATATGATTTTTGATTTATCAAAAACTGCTTTTGTCGCGATCGACATGCAAAAAGGGATCGTAAATAACGGTACACTCTCTCCACACACTGCAGCATCTATTCTGACAAACAATGATTTGTTAGTAAGAACATTGAAACGTACCGCTGCCTTGAAAGTTTTAGTGAACGTAGACATCTCCACTTTCCCTTATTTGAGTCAACAAACTGATATGGGTGGAATGACTGCTTCTGTACCTCCAGAATTCACTGACTTGTTGTTGAAGGATTCCTTGAAAGATACAGATAATATGTTGACTATCACAAAATACAATCCAAGTGCCTTTTTTGGTACTTCTCTTGATCTTCAACTTCGCCGGCGTGGAATCGAAACTATCATTTTAAGCGGTGTAGCGACAACAAACGGTGTATATGCTACTGCATTAGATGCCTTTCAACATGGGTATCATGTCGTACTTGCTGAAGATGCTTGCAGTGATCGTGACAAAGAATCCCATCAATTGTTCATAAAAAAGATATTTCCGAAAACTGCACGAGTACGCTCAACGAAACAAATAATCGAAGCTATCCAACAAAGCAAATAAGTACTGGCACACGTGATTTTCATTTACTTCTTTTTGATTTCATGGGAAAATAACCACAGGATTTAGATAGGAGTATGAACATGGTGAAAAAAAAGATCACAATCAAAGAAGTCGCTAAACTTTCCGGCGTTTCAATCACAACTGTCTCCTTGATATTAAATGGAAATACGGAGAAATTCAGTCCGAAAACTGTTCAGAAAGTTTTAGCTGCCAAAGAAGAATTAGGCTATCAGCCTGACTATTTTGCTAGACAAATGATTACCAAGGAAACGAAAACAATTGGTGTACTCGTTCCTGATATCACGAATCCATTCTTCAGTACACTGATGCGAGGAATTGAGGATATCTTGTATAAGCAGAATTTCGTCACGATATTATGTAATGCTGATTCTGATCATCAAAAAGAAATCGAATATCTAGCCGAGCTCACACGTCGAGGTGTGGATGGATTCATTATCGCGACTTCTGCTGTCTCTACAGATGCAATCAACGAAAATTTGAAAAAACAAGGCCGGCCCTTCATTGTTTTGGATCAGAAAAAATCTGAAGGATTTAGTGATGCCGTACGAACAGACGATTTTCGCGGTGGTTACCTAGCGGGCATGCACTTGCTTAGTCTAGGACATCAAACGATCGCCCTTGTCTATCCTGAAAATCCACCGGAAAATGTCCACGCTCGGATTGAGGGGTTTAAATCTGCTCTTGATGTTTACCAAATCCCTCACGACCAACTGATCCTCTTACCTACACAGTTCTCAAAACAAGGTGGCTACCAGATCACAGCAAAACTTCTTGATTCTGCTGCAACTGGTGTGTTTGCTTTAAATGATGAATTAGCTTTTGGATTATATCGCGGATTAGAGGAAGCTGGAAAAAGCATCCCTGAAGACTACAGCATTATTGGCTATGATAATATAGATATGTGCGAGTATATCAAGCCGAAACTGACAACGATCGCACAACCAATCTTCGAATTGGGACAAACATCTGCCAAGTTATTGTTAGATCGGATCCAATTCCCAGAAAAAGAATGGGAAGAAAAAAGATTACCTGTACGATTAGAAAAAAGATTTTCAACTGCACCCTTGAAATAGCTTTCAAGGTGTGCTATATTTTTATCGAGCTATTAAAACGTTTTACTAAAACGTTTTAAAAAATAATTTTTCCCATCAAAATAAATGAGATAGTTGGAGGTTTGTAAAATGAACGCGGTTACAGTAATTGGAAGTATTAATATGGACACTACCCTTCGTTTAACCAACATGCCCAAGCCAGGCGAAACGATGCATGCGCATGAGATTTTTCACGCTGGCGGAGGTAAAGGCGCCAACCAAGCAGTGGCAGCCAAACGTTCAGGCGCAGGGACATCTTTTATTGGAGGCGTTGGGGCTGACAGCGAAGGACAACAGTTATTAGATCTACTGACAAAAGAAAACATCGATACATCTGGGATAGCTGAAATCCAAGGCGCCACAACCGGACAAGCAATGATTATGGTAGACGCAGCAGGAGAAAATAGTATCTTGATCCATGCAGGGGCAAATAATGCTTTCCATGAACAAGAAGTCCTAAAAAACAAGCAACTGATTACAAACAGTGACTTTATTATTGCTCAGTTTGAAAGTAGCTTAGATGCGACGATCCTAGCTTTTTCTATTGCAAAAGACGCAGGAAAAACAACGATCCTGAATCCTGCACCAGCTCGTGAAACGATCCCTACTGAACTACTTGAAAAGACAGATATCATTATACCAAATGAAACAGAAACAGAAATCATTACAGGAATCAGAGTGACAGATCATAACAGTTTGGTCGCAGCAGCCGAAAAACTCCATGAATTAGGTATTGGAACAGTAATCATTACACTAGGCAGTGCCGGCGCTTTCTATCATACAGAAAAAGAACACGGTATCATCCCTGCTTTTAAAGTGGATGCCGTTGACACAACAGCCGCAGGTGATACATTTATTGGCGCATTAAGCAGCACACTTCAGCCAGACCTTAGTAACTTGAAAGAAGCGATCCTTTATGGAAATCTAGCCTCTTCTGTTGCTGTGCAGTCTTATGGTGCGCAACCTTCTATCCCTTACCGCGAAGCTTTAGAACAATCAGCAGTCTAAAATTAACAATGAGAGGAAGAAACAAACATGAAAAAAGGAAAAGTAATCAATTCAGATATTTCACGAGTAATCGCACAAATGGGGCACTTTGATAAATTAAGTATCGGGGATGCAGGCATGCCTGTCCCCTTTGGTACTGAAAAAATAGATTTGGCTGTCTCAAACGGTCTTCCAAGCTTTTTATCTGTTTTAGAAAACGTTTTAGAAGAACTCGAGGTACAATCGATTGAATTGGCGGAAGAAATAAAGACAATGAACCCGGAAATATTGGAAAAAATCAAATTATTGTTACCAGATACACCGATTAGCTTTATCCCACATGAAGAAATGAAAAAAGAGTTGAATAACTGTCATGCATTTATTCGTACAGGCGAAATGACACCTTACGCCAATATTATATTAGTGAGTGGAGTGGTCTTCTAATGGAAACGACAATGAATCCTGAACAGATGGTACTGTCCGAGCAGATTCATATGCTGATTGAACAGTTGGGAGGAAAAGACAATATTGATTCTGTCCTTCCATGTGCGACTCGGCTTCGTATCAAATTGAAAAAACAGCCAGTAGCCAATGCAGAAAAATTAAAACAGCAAATCCCTTCCATTAAGTATTTCATTTTACTCGATAGATATGCAGAAATAATCATGGATCAGGGATTGGCTCCTGCTTACAAGGAATTGACGCGTCAAATCGATCATTCAGCTCCGAAAGAAAAGCTAAATCCGATCGAAAAACTATTTGGTTTGATATCGGAAATCTTTACGCCGATCATTCCGCTGTTTGCCGGTTCTGGTATATTAAAAGGTCTGGTTGTTTTAGCGACTACGATTGGCTGGCTTAGTGAAACAAGCGGAACTTATCATATTTTGTCTGCTGCGTCGAATGCCGTCTTTTATTTTCTGCCAATCTTTCTTGCTTTTTCTGCTGCCAAAACGTTTAAAGTGAATGGATATATTGCGGCTGTCATTGCTGCAGCACTGATTGAACCGAATCTGACCTCTTTACTTTCAGACAGTGGCAAAGCAGCTACTGATTTTCTGGGGATTCCTGTAGTACTGATGCAGTATACGTCTACTGTCATGCCGGCGATTTTAGGTATTTTCTTTTATTCTTTTGTTGAAAAATTCCTCAAAAAATATATTCGCGAAAATATGCAATTAGTATTTGTACCTTTACTTTCATTAGTTATCACGGTTCCTTTGACGTTAATGGTATTCGGGCCTGCGGGTGTTTACCTTGGCGAAGGTTTAGCTGCCGCAATTACTTGGATGATGGATATTAACGGACCGATCAGTGGCGCAATCATCGCTGGTGGTTGGAATATTTTGGTAATATTTGGTATCCAATGGGCTGTAAACCCTGTCATGATCAGTAATATCTCTGCTTATGGGTTCGACCGAATCGTTCCGTTGACAGGAGCAGCCAATTTTGGAATGGCTGGTGCAGCTTTAGGTGTATTTCTGCGAAGTAAACGTTCAAAAACCCGTTCGATCTCCGGTTCTGCTTTTGCTTCGATTTTACTTGCGGGAGTGACCGAACCAACTGTTTACGGAATTGCGATCCCATTGAAAAAACCATTTGTTGCTGCTTGCATTGGTGCAGCTGTTGGTGGAGCTGTAATGGGATTTGCCCAAGTGAAAGCGATCGCTTTTGTATTTGGTAGTCTGACCACATTGCCTGCATTCATTTCCGGTACTTTTTTCTGGTACTTAGTAGGACTGGCTGTTAGTCTAGTCGTAGCAATGATCACTACTCTTGTTAGCGGGTTTGATGAAGACCTAATGTCTTATGAATAGTTAATGAAAAAGACTGAAGTATGAGATGTTTATCACATATTTCAGTCTTTTTCTTTTTAGGATCATTATTTTTATAAATTTTTGTGATACTTTCCAAACTTTGGTATAATTTACATATGCATAACCATTTTTATCCCCACTTGTTTATCCCCAAACAAAGGTGGTCTATGCAATAAAATGAACGTCAAAGAAAAACGAATGAATGCTCGTTGCTTATTTACAAATTGTTTTATTTAGAATACACAGACAGATTTATGAAAAGAAAAAGCTTTTCGACACGATTATCTGTTCCAAAAAATGTCTAATGAATGCTGAATAAGACAGAAAATCAATGAAAGGAAAAGGACTAGTTTATTATGAAAAATAAAAAAACGATACGTTTGCTAGCTGCTACTTGGCTGATTGCTCCGTCTGTTTTGTCGACCAATACCGTATTTGCCGTAGATAATCAAACAGCTGGTCAAACAGTCACAACAGATACGACTACATCCAGCTCAGCTACTAGTGAAACAACGGATTCTTTTACAGAAGACCCAACTGGAACAACTAACTCAACAACAGGATCGACCGAGCCAACTGAAATTGATCCGGCTGATCCATCAGAAAATGAAAAGCCAGCCGAGACATATTCCCTTACAATTGCTCCTTCTTTGATTGGTAAGATCCAACTGACTGCTTCGACAGCGGATTCCCCTGAACAGCAACCTTTGGATATTACGGAAAGTGGAACGGTAGAAGGTTTATCAGCGGAAACGAAGGTAACTTACACTATTACGCCAGCTGAAGGTGAACAAATTGCTTCAGTCGCTGTTAATGGTGCCAAAGAAGTAAATTATGATGCAAAGACCTTTACAGTAGGTACGAACAATTTATCTATTACTGCAGAATTTGAACCTGTACCGGATACTTCAACAGAGAAACCAACTGATCCTAGTGAAGAAGTCCCTAGTACACCAGATCCGGAAACGCCAAACAAACCAGATGTGGGTAATAACAACAATAACAACAATAATAATGGTTCAAATAATTCAAACAATAATAACAATAATTCGAACAACGGGAATTCTTCGAATCAAACAAACCCATCTGGATCGAATAACAATGGAAATACTCAGAGAGAACCAAACCATCCAAACAATGGTTCATCGAATGGCGGAACGAACAATGCTTCATCTCGTCCAAATACAGCAAATCAAAGCGGTATAGAGAATCCATCTTCTGCTTCTTCTGATTTTGTTGTAAAATCACCAATTGATGCTGTATTGCCTACAAATACAACGAATGTCCAACAAGCAATCGTTCGAGAAGCATTCGAGCATCTTGGAAAACCATATGTATGGGGAGCAAAAGGTCCAAATACTTTTGACTGTTCTGGTTTGATTTATTACGTATATATGAAAGCAACCGGTCATTATATCGGTGGCTGGACAGGCGAACAGCAATATGCAGGTACGCAGATTCCAGTAAGTCAGGCCCAACCTGGCGATCTCGTCTTCTGGGGACCTTCTTCCGGTGTTACTCACCATGTAGGTATCTATATTGGGAACGGACAATTTATCCATGCGCCCCAACCAGGAGATAAAGTTCGAGTAACTTCTATTTCAGATTTCACGCCTGATTTTGCTGTCCGAGTAAACTTAGCAGGTTTACCTGCTGCTTCAGGCTCGCTAACTGGTTCATCTATTTTAGATGGATTAGATGGCTCGTTCCATTTCAGTCAAAACCAAACAACTGATCAGTTCTTGAAAAAGATTGCAGATGATGCACAGGAAATCGGGCAAAAAGAAGGAATCTACGCATCAGTCATGATGGCTCAAGCTATCCTTGAAAGTGGATCTGGAAACAGCTTATTATCAAGCGAACCAAATCATAACCTTTTTGGTATCA
Source organism: Enterococcus sp. FSL R5-0957 (assembly GCF_038008005.1). Classification (NCBI taxonomy): domain Bacteria; kingdom Bacillati; phylum Bacillota; class Bacilli; order Lactobacillales; family Enterococcaceae; genus Enterococcus; species Enterococcus sp. FSL R5-0957. The sequence continues at coordinate 458,793 of NZ_JBBOYG010000001.1, read as the reverse complement.
AAGGATCATATAATGGAAGCAGCGTGACCTTCAATACACTTGAACAAGATAGTTCCGGACAAAGCTACCAAATCCGCGCACAATTCCGTAAATATCCTTCTTACAAGGAAAGTTTGGAAGACTATGCCGACTTGATCAAAAATGGACTGACTGGCAATCCTGATTTCTACAAACCAACTTGGAAGTCGGAAACAAAAGACTACAAAGAAGCAACCAAATATTTGGAAGGAAGTTATGCTACAGATCGCCAATATTCACAAAAATTGAACGCGATCATCGAAGCGTACGACCTGACAAAATATGATGAACCGAAAAAAGAAGCAGCAACAACTGAAGAAGCAAACGCTGAAATCCTCAATATGTCTAAGCGATTCGATGTGCCAATCAAATGGACAACAGATGGCGTGCCAATCACAGGATTAGAATTTTCAACGATAAAACGCGTCAACAACGCTTCTTCCATCTTCCGTGTCGCTTCAATCTGGGATTTGTGGAACAATTTTACGGCAAGACAGATACCAGAAACAACTACTCGTACAGTTAAAGCTGCAACTGTTCCTGTACTAACCTTGTTAAGTTTAGACAAATCATTCTGGCTTGATCTGCCTTTAAAGAAATAGAATAAATTAAAAAGGGGATGTGACACTGTCACACTCCCTTTTTAATTTATTCTATTTCTTTATATTTATTTTGTATTCCGTTACAAACTCGCGTACTTGGTTAGGTTCCAGAGTGACATCTCCAAAACTTTCAAGTCGCTCCGCTCCTGGCAGTTCTTGAGTCTCAAATGTGATACCGCCATGATTTACTAATTTATTCCCGCGCATTTCCGGTCCATCTTCTCCAAAATTTGCTGTAAAAATCACGATTCCTGAAGCACCTGTTTTTACTTGGATCGATACTTTTTCATCTGGGCTTGTCAATTCCGCAGCATTTAGTAAACCAGATTGTTTTTTCAACAAAAATGGATGATCGATACCGCCCACTATCATTGATTGGCGAAAATCACTGGCAAAGACCTCACCTAATTTTTTAGGACGTTGGAAGTCAAATGCTGTGCCACTTACTGAAACTACTTCTTCTGTAGGCGTTGTATCTTTATTGAGCGTAGCAAATAATCGGCTATTCAACCAAAGTATATGTTCGTCGATTGACTGTGCTGGATCACCGGTTAAATTGAAATAGACATGATTTGTAGGATTGAATACTGTTTTGCGGTCACTGATCCCTTGGACCGTCACTCGCCATGTATCATCGTTCGTCAGCGTATACCGTACTTCTACATCTAAAGTTCCAGGAAATCCGTTTTCCATATCTGGGCTAGTCTGATAGAAAATGACCGATGCTTCGTTTTCACCATTGATGACTGTATAATGCCACTGCTTGGCTTCAAAGCTAGGTGCACCACCATGTAAACAATGACCAGTGTCCGGGTCTGTTTTTACTTCGAACGTTTCATCATCTAATTTGAATGTGCCATTCGTAATCCGTCCAGCCATACGTCCGATTGAAGCACCGATATAAGGGTCTTTTTCTAGATATTCTTTTGCTTCATCAAAACCTAAGATCAACTCTCGTTTTTCATTATCGATTATTGTTTGAAAATGAACAACCCGTGCCCCAAGATCACTGACAGACAAAGATGTCCCATTTTGATTCGTGATCGTAATCAAGTGATAGTTTTCGCCAAAATTTTGTTCATTGATTTCCATGTTCCTTGCACCCTCTTTTCTTTCATTTGCACTGATTCCAGTATACATGGAAACCGTTTTCTTAACAGCTTATTCCGTGAGTAACGAGAAAAAATTTACTATATTTTAATAAAAGACCGTGAAAAAAAGGTTGTGACAAAAATATTGTCACAACCTCTTTTTCCGAACAAACGGTGTTCAAAAGCTTGCATCTGCGGTAATAAGCCCAACCAAACGAAAAATATGAGGAGCTATTTTTGCTTGGCTGTTCTTATTACTTGATGCAGGACAGCTTTTTCACAATCTCTTTTTCAATACGATTCCAGTATATAACCATGTCGTCAGTACATAGTAGATGAAATACAATACGAAGAAGATCGTAAACGGAACCCAAATATCTTTGTATGGATTTTGCATGAATAGACTAAACATTTGTAATCCGAATAAGACATGGACTACACCTAAGATTCCTGGTGCTAAGAATAACACGCCTACTTCTCTACGGATCGATTGTTTAAGCAACCCGCGTCGTGTTCCTATCTTTTCAAGCATTTCATAACGAGCAATGTCACTCTTGCTTCCTGACAAGATCTTGAACATCAAACAGCTAGCAAGCATGGTCAAGAAAGCTAAACCTAGGAAGAATCCCATAAATTCAAAACCAGAGAATAGACAATTATACACTTCATACATTTCATATTTCTGGTTGCTGTACTCTACTTTTTGCAAAGATGGATTGTTCATTTTATTTTGAGCAACAAGTGTTTCGATTGGTTTCAGGTTTGCTTGGAAGTCTTTTACCTGAACTAGCTGTAAAGTGGATTGTGGCAAGTTCAGTTGATCAAATTCTGATTGACTGACTACCTTGATTTCTTTTTCTTGCTGTTCCGGCAATTCATAGCTTCGAAGTTCCTCTTGTACAGTCAGTTCATTCATTTTTTCAGCAGGAACTTTTTCTTTCGTGATCTTCGGCGGTGTTCCATCTTCATGTTTTATCATGATCAATGGTTGAGCCGCAAATTCACTTGCATTATAGTAAATCGTTCCCGCATCTTCTTTTTGAGTATAAGAAGCAGAAAGTGTTGGTGAAAGTTCTTTGATTTTTTGCTGATCTTCTGCCCGAGGATTATTCATCACTAGATCATATCCAGAATTGTTTTCTGTCAAGTCTGCAATTTCATTTTTAAAACCTAATCCTACCGTCAAAGCGCCCAGTGCCAAGGCAAACAGCATAGCGACCATTGAGAGCATTTGTGTATATTCACGAATACGAAAGTTTAACTGTGACAATGTGAAATTGTTCAATTTTTTCAATGAAATCTGTTCTGATTTCTTTAGTAATGATAAAAAGAAAATGATCACAGAATGGAAAATGAAATAAGTTCCTAATACGATCGTAACTAAGGCTACCCCTATACCAAAGACTTGATAGGTCCCCACGTGTTTCATCATATAGTAACCGCAGCCTAGAAAAGCAATCCCCAGTACTACTTCAAGGAAAAACAAGAATTTATGCTGCTTGATTCTTGTTGGTGTCTGATCCGCACGAATCAATGCTAATATCGGTTTTTTGACAATAGAAAAAGCATTGACAACAGCAGCTAATAAAAACAAAACAGCAAAAAACAAAACAGTGATCAACAACCCGTGAATACTAAAAGGTGTAAAATGCGAAATATTGAGATCTAACTGATCCACTAATAATCGGTGGACGATACTTGTCAATCCTACACCGACAGCTGAACCCACTAAAGTAGCTGCGATCCCTACTAAGAATGTTTCAGAAAAAATCATCTGTGCGATTTTTCTGCCTTTTGCTCCTAGCATCATAAACATTGCATAGTCTTTTTGCCGCATCGTCATCAAAAAGGAATTTGCATATAAAATATAAACGAATGTGATGATCCCTAGTAAAACAGAACCGAATCGGAAAATGATAACTGTAGCCGCAACGATCGTATTACTTTTCAAAAAAGCTTCGTTGCTTGCCATTGATTCAAACATGTAAAAAATAGCAGATGCCATAACTAATCCTGAGAATAACACCAGGTAGTCTCTTAAACGGCTCTTTATCCCAGTAAGTGATAATTTCCAAAGCATAGTCAATCTCCCCCTACTGTTCCAAGTTTCCAAGAATAGATAGTATTTCTCGATAGAAGGAATCACGGCTTTGATCTCCACGTTTCACTTCTTGATGGATACCGCCATCCTTGATGAATAAAATACGTTGGCAATAACTTGCAGAAAACGGATCATGCGTCACAAGAAGAATCGATACATGATCTTTTGTATTCAATTCGTCCATCGTATCTAAAAGATCCCGGGCACTTTTGGAATCCAGCGCACCTGTAGGCTCATCCCCTAATAGAATCGTTGGTTGTGTGATCAATGCACGTGCGGCGGCGACCCGTTGTTTTTGTCCACCGGAAATCTCAGAAGGATAGCTTTCCAAAATATGAGAGATGGATAAACGTTCTGCAATTTTTTGGACACGTTGCTTGATTTCTTTTGGTCTGACGCCTTGTAAAGAAAGAGGAACAGCGATATTTTCTTGTGCTGTCAAGCTTTCTAATAAATTAAAGTCTTGGAAAATAAAGCCAATCTCATTCGCACGAAAATCTGCTAGTTGATTTCCTTTTAATGTAGTCACATCTTTTTGATTGATTCGGATATGCCCATCTGTTGGTTTATCTAATGTGGATAAAATATTCAAAAGTGTCGATTTACCAGAACCAGAAGCGCCCATGATCCCAATAAATTCGCCTTTTTCTACATCGAAGCTGATGCCGCTTAATGCTTGCGTCTTTTTCTCATTGTTTTTTCCGTATACTTTTGTTACATTCTGTACTTCGACTATTTTGTTTATTTCTTTCCCTACCCTTTAATTAGTTTTTCCAGTGCTGTTTTCGGCACGTCTTTTTTTTCGACTTCTTCATACGAAGTGACACCTTTATTTTTGTTCCAGGTGATTTTTAAATATGCTCCTTTACGAAGCGGTCGAGTCAATTGTCCCTTGAAGTCCAGTTCTTTTTCCTTACCCTCTTTCGTATAGCCAGGCAGGATATATCTATAGTTGACTGTTTCTTGTCCAGAGTCTGATTTTGAAACTGTTTTTGTACCATCTGTCGTAATTTGTACATAGTATTCTTCTCCACCCATAACTACGTAATCTGCGATTTTCACCCCTGCAAGTACCACAACGATGAAAACAAGTAGACCGATCAGAAGTTTTTTCACTTTTTCCCCTTCTCTCTTACTTTATATACTGATTATAGAAAAAAGCGAACAATTCTGCCTTCGAATCAACTATCATTCTTCTTTCAATTTTGTCATTTTCTTTAAAACAACTAAAAAAAGAGTTCAAGACAATAATCCGTCCTAAACTCCTTCTTCCTATCTTACAAAAAGTATGTCACTTACGGTCTTTCATGTCGCCTGTATTGATAACAGGTTGCGTTCCTTTGTCTGTAATGATTGAGACAAGTAAATTATTGATCAATTGGACTTTCCGATCATCGGTGAAATTGATTTCTTGTCCATCTTCGATTTGCTCTAAGGCCATTTTAGTGATCGTGACAGCTCCTTCAACAATGGTTTGTCGAGCAGACAAAATGGCTTTTGCTTGTTGACGTTGGAGCATGGCACTAGCGATTTCTGTTGCATAGGCTAAATGGTTCAAGCGTGTTTCGATTACTTCGACACCTGCTACTGCTAAACGCTCTTGCAGCTCTTTTTGCAACTCGTCAGACACTGCCGTCGTGTTTCCTCGAAGCGTCAAATCATTCTCATTGAATGTATCATACGGGTATTGGCTAGCGATATGCCGAATGGCTGTCTCACTTTGGATTTCTACAAAATCTTGATAATACGCTACATCGAATAATGCCTTTGCTGTATCAACGACTTTAAAGACTACTACTGCTGAGATTTCGATGGGGTTTCCATCCAAATCATTGACTTTTAAAACAGAACTATTGAAATTCCGAACTTTCAACGAAACAGTCATTTTTTGTGCCAAAGGTATCGTAAGGAAAAAGCCATTTTCTCGAATCGTACCTAAATATTGTCCAAAAAACAAAATTACTTTTGCTTGATTAGGACTGACTACAGTTGCCGAACTTAACAACAATAACGTGATCAACCAAAGAAAAATACTTAAAAAAAGTGCCCAAACTTTCGCTTGCCACATGCCTAAATAGAAGAAAAACAATCCAACTAAAGCTAATACGACCAATCCGACAATCCCTGCATAACCATTGATATAAAATGCTCTTTTTTCTCTCATACTACTTCCTGCGCTCCTTTATCCTTCAATAAATATCTAATGTTACTTTTTTAATTTTTTTTCGAATACGCGCCATTACACCTTCTAGTTCTAACTCTTTGTCTTCAGTGATGTACCAACCGCTTGCCTGTGTCCCTCCGGCTGCCTGCGGTAAATAATCCAATTTTGTTCGAACCCAGTGCTTTTCTTCTGTAAAATAGTCTTCTACCAAGACCTCTAGATCCATCCCTGCTGAAAGAGGCAAATCTTCCCGAACAGATTTAAAGATAAATCGTTCCTTCTTCCCATCATACTTCAATATTCCTGTATCGATAATCGGTAAAGAATAATAATCCAGCTCTTTCTTCACCGTCAATAAATGTTTGAAAACTTCATGGTACACTTGCTCTAATTGGCGACCTTCTGAATTGTTCGGGTAATTAACCATCACTTTTTCTTTGTCTGGATCATAGAAGGTTTGGCTTAGTTGAGTGATATAAGTATGTAATCTTTCCATTTCTGTCTTTAACTTTTCTCTTTGACCTTCTTCTACCTTCATATACTCTTTCACCCTGTTTTCTTTTTAGATATTTTCTTTCTTATTTTACTATAGTTATGTGCGTTAAGCGATGAAAAACAGCAAAGATTGGAAGGATCTTTGCTGTTTTTTCTTAAAATATCCAGTTGAGTACAGGATCAATCTGTTTCATTGTCCTCTTGATCCGTCGTAATATTGATCGATGTGTCTTTAGCAGTGATCTTTAGCTTTTTCTGTCCTTGTTCTAACAAAGTATTTGTTATTGGCTGGTAGTCTTTTTCAATATAAGATTCACCAGACGTTTGGATAGTATAGCCACTGTTTTCCATCTCATGCAAAGATAAATTACCACCGTTTAGGATGACTTTTCCTTCTTTGCTGATCAAACTGTCTTCTAGATGGAAGTTGCTGTTTTCACCTGTGACGATCAAGTTATCCACATTGGCCTCATCTAGTCGAAGTGAGCCTAATTCATCTTTCGCAGTTATTGTTCCTCCTGTAAATTCATTGAACGATACCCAGCCATCATGTGTCTTAGTATTCACTTTTTTGATTGATACTTCGTTGATATCAATTGCACTATTATTCCCTTCGATTGTCAATTCAGATAATTCATGATCTGCAGGGACAACAATAGTGATTTGTGCACTTGTGTCTTCTAAACTAATGATTGCACCTGTTGATTTTTTGACTGCATTCACAGTCAACACGCCATTTTTCTCCTTTATTTCTGGCTTTTCTGTCTTATCATAAGTCGTTTTTATCTCAAAATCCAATCCGCGTATGACCGAAACTGTTTGATTTTCTGCATGGATGACGATTTTGTTTGCATCCTTGATTTTTTTTGTCTCAGTAACCATATCGATCAATCGAGGACCATTATCCCAAGTCAGACTCTTTTGAGCGCCTAATGTATAAGTTGCACCTGCTAGGAGGCCACCAGTAAGCATCAGACCAATACCGGTAATCAAAAAATGTTTCAATCTCAATTTATGTGTCCTCCTTCAAACGCCCGCTGAATGCAGATCTCTTTTTGTAATAAAACGTCGTCCCATCCATTTAACAAAGTTCATCATGACATAAAAAAGCCCTTTTGTTCCTTTCAGCAACAGTGGCGAAATAAATACTGCGCTTCCTGTGGCGAACAGACCGACACCGATAAAGAATAATCCACTCAGAATCGATTGTCCAAACACACTTATTCCTGATATGATCATGAATAGGCCAACACCTAAGATACTGATACATAAAACATAGATACTAAAAATGAGCGCTAGTAAAGCAACCAATAGTCCCCCAATAACCAATATAAACCCCAGTGCTAGTGGAATGAGGACAGGAGAAGCAAATAAACCGATAATGATTAACCAAATCAGGCGAATTTGTCTTTTTGGATTTTTCACTAACTCGTTTTCTGCTTGTTCTTCTTCTGAAAAGTAACTGATTTTTAATTTTAAGGCAAACTGCTTTGGTGTACCATATTCATCAATGATCTGATCTAATGTTTTTCCAGAATCTAAAAAATATTCCTCATAATACTGGATCAAATCAAAACGATCGTCTTCAGGAATTTCTTGAAGATGATCCACAACTTCATTCAAATATTCATTCATTTGTGCTCTCCTCCAATAACCGGTCTAAAGAATCTCGAAAAACAATCCATTCATCAATAATTTCTTCTAAATGACGACTTCCCATTGGTGTCAACGAGTAATATCGACGGTTTCTGCCTTCAAAAGGTTCATCATAGGTCTCAAGATATCCTTCTTTTTTCAATCTTCTCAAAACCGGATATAGTGTAGATTCACTGACAGAGAGACTTTCTTGTACGATTTTTGTTAAGGCATACCCATACATATCTTCCTTGCTTAATGCTGCTAGCACAGTACCATCAAGAAGAACAGTTGGAATCTGGATGTGCATTACGTCACCTTCTATTCTCAAGTGTAATATTTTATTTCAATCTATATTATACAACATATAATATAGTTTCAAAATTAGTTTGTCAAATACAAAAAAACTGACTAAAAGATTTGATCCTTTTTAGTCAGCAAAAAATGGCTTCTCTTTGATTTTTATTATAACAGTGGCATAATCCAATTTGTCCACATCCAGCTCAGTGGCATGATAACGATCATTGCAGGTATCATGTCAGCTACTGGGAACATTTTCACGTTGATCATTCTAAAACCGGTAGCGACCATCAAGAATCCGCCGCAAGCTTTAAAATCTAAGATCATGTCTGGTGTAGTCAATGGATAAATAAATTTTGCCAATAAGAACAAAATATAAAAAATAATGAATTGGGGAATTGCTATCACAGAAACGACATACCCTAAATTACACGCAAAAATAGCTGCTGTGAAAAAATCAAGGACAGATTTAGAAATCAAAATCGTACTGTCTCCTGTCATCCCAGAATCTAAACTTCCATAGATCCCCGTACCACTTGCACAAAATAGAACAATGACCGTCACTAATGTACTGATAAATTCATCGTGGGTCATACCAAGCTTTTCACTAGGGAAGATTTTAGAAATAGGTACTTGCATCAGCGCAGCCCCCTTATTTATCCCATTACCTAAATGAACAATCAGACCAATCGCTGTTCCTATCACTAAAGCAAAAATAACAGCCGGCATATTTTTCATCGGCGCAATGGAATAGATTCCCATCCCCATCGAACACACACCAAAAACCATCGTCAGCTGTGCTTTAAAATGTTCACTTAATTTATTTCCTACTAATCCGCCAATTAGTCCGCCAAGCAAAACGGAACCTACATTGATCAAAACTCCAGTTGGCATCAAAAAACTCCTCTCTTTTTCTACGAAGCGAAAAAAATCAGAAAAATTTCTGTAATTATTGCTTTCGCTGCAAGAAAGATTGTAACAGACAGAGAAGATTACACCAATTCATTTTTTGTGTTAAAGTATTCTTTATTGGAATAAGTAGGAGGAATATGATGGATATCCATAAATTCGAAGTTTTTCTTGATTTAGCCGAAACAATGAATTTCACCAAAACTGCTGATCGACAATTCACCACCCAAGGAAATATTTCTAAACAGATTCTTTCGTTAGAAACAGAATTAGACGTCAAATTATTCGAACGCGCCCATAGAAAAATCGAATTGACCGAAGCTGGAAGCTTATTGCTCCCATATGTAAAAAATGTCGTAGAACAATACCATGCTATGCAAGAAGTGCTTGAAACCTATACGAAAGACAACAATCTTTCATTAAATATCTTAACGATACCGACAATGATCAATTATAAAGGTTTTTCCAAAATCACCGACTTTTTGAAACGCCATCCTGAATTTACAGTCCAGTTGAAAGAAGTGGAAAGTGTCGAATTAACTTACAATGACGCCAATGAACATAGTGACACGATCCACTTTGCTAGAAGTTTCCAGGCCCCGCCGAGTTCGATTGAGTGGTTGCCTACTGAAACAGACGATTTTGTAGCAGTTCTACCTAAAAATCATCCTTTAGCTAGTAAAAAGAAATTGGATCTAAGCGAACTGAAAAAGGAGAACTTTTTGCTCCTTGGCCCCACTACGAACTTGTATCAACCTGTACTAGATCTGTGTCGCAAAGCTGGATTTGAACCAAAAATCTCTTATAAAGGAGCAAGAATCGACTTGATCATCAATATGATTGCAAATGACATGGGGATTGCTATTGTTATGGAAAAAACAGTCAAAAATCTGTTAAAAGAAAATACTGTGATCCTCCCCATCTCTCCAACAAAAGAAAGTTATCTCGCATTTACGCGTAAAATCGGTGAACATTCTTTGGCTTCAGACACATTTTGGGAGTATTTGAGACAAGAAGAGAACTAAGCCCTTCATTTTCTGTCTATCTATCCATCCAAAAAGAGAGCGACTCATGACTTTCGCTCTCTTTCTTGCATCATATCCTTGTTTCAATAACACCTCTAACATTTCTCGTAGTTCAATAGGAAAGCAGCGATTTTTATGCCAAAAGAACCGTAAGAACATTTCCCTAATCACAAAAAACGACTAAAAACCCCTAAAAATCTTCAATAGAATTTTTAGGGGTTTTATTCTTTTTCCTATTGTTTACTTAACCGTATCATTGCTGTCGTTCCTACTCCTTCGATACTGCTATAATCAATACGTCCATCATGCAGTTCTAGAATTTTTTTGACCAGTGAAAGTCCTAGCCCATTCCCAGAAATTTGACGACTTGTATCTCCTTGATAAAATTTTTCAAACATTCGATCTTTGGTCTCTTCATTCATTCCTACACCTGAATCAGTCACTTCCAGTACAATCTCTGTGGCTGTCTCAAATAGTTTGATATGAATCTTTCCATTGACTTGATTGTACTTTATGGCGTTATCCATGATATTCAGCCACACTTGGTACAAAAACTCTTCATTACCTGTATAGTTTACTGCAGCAAGTTCGATATCCAATTCTAGCTGTTCTTTTTCCCATTTAGGCTGCAAAAAAACGATTACTTCTCTGATTTGTTCATCTAATCGATACTCTTTCTTTTCCAGTTGGATACGCTGGTTTTCCAGTTTGTTCAATTTTAAAATGTTCTCTGTTAATTGTGAAAGCTGCGTGATACTTTCGATGACCCGATATAAAAATATTTGGCGTTCTTCGTCAGAAAGATTTGGGGCTTGTAACAATTGAACATATCCTTGGATTGTTGCTAGTGGTGTTTTGAATTCATGGGATACACTGGACACAAAGTCATTCCTCAGTGTCTCGATACTATTGAGTTCTTGGACCATAACGTTGAAATCTTTATACAGTTGCTGTACTTCTGCTACTTTCTGCTGTTCATCCATTCGAATCGAAAAATCTCCCGTTGCTACCAGACTCATATTTGTCCCTAGCGCACTGATTGGATGCAGGATACGCCGCCCAACAAAAATCGATATTCCTGTACCCACGACCATACTGAACCCCGCAAAGACGAATAACGGGTATAACGTTGGTTTTCCAGCCGATTCAGCAGGCGAGATAGAATGTCGAGACAATAAGAAAATAAAACCAAGAAAACACAGCAGTGTTACTAAGATCGAAATAAATACGATACTAGCAAAATAGATCCATAATTGTGAAAATAGCTTCTTTTTCATCTTTAAATAACCGCCTTATAGCCTAGTCCCCGTACTGTGATGATTTGAAAATCTTCTGTCTTTTCAAAACGGGTCCTTAAACGTTTGATATGTACATCGATCGTTCGTTCTTCTGTATTCGTGTCTAATCCCCAAATATCGTCCATCAACTGCTGGCGAGTGAAAATCTTGTTTGGATAAGACAGTAATTTATACAGAAGCAGAAATTCTTTTTGAGGCAGAATAAAAGAATGCTGATTTTGTACCACTGTATAAGTATCCAGCTCTAATTTTGTTTGCCCAATCGTCAAGATACTGCTGTAATTGATTTTTGAACGTCGAAGCAATGCTTCCACACGCAGGATCATTTCATTGACATCGATGGGTTTTGTCATATAATCATCTGCACCTAATTTGAATCCACGTTTCTTGTCCTCGAAATCAGCCTTTGCTGTAATCATCAGAACTGGCATGTCGAATCTGGCGTTACGTAATGATCCTACCAAGTCATAGCCATCCATTTCAGGCATCATGACATCTGTAATGATCAATTCTATATGTGTCGCTTCTAGTTTTTTCAGCGCATCCTCTCCATTCAGTGCGGTGATGACTGAAAAGCCCGCTCGTTCCAACACAGAACGGTAAAGCAACTGTAATTGCGGATCATCTTCTACTACTAAAATACGATTCATTGATCTCCCTCTGTTTTTTGAAAAATTTCTAGATTTTTTCTTGTAGTTCATCTTCAGTTAACATTTATTTCGTATACTACGATCATTGTTCTGATATACTTATTAGTATACCGAATATTTCAATACGGGAGAAGGGTGATTATGCTTCAATTAAAAGATATAAAAAAATATTATAAAGTCGGCGAAACCACCACCAAAGCATTGGATGGTGTGTCTGTCGCTTTCAGACAAAAAGAATTCGTAGCGATTTTAGGTCCTAGTGGTTCTGGTAAAACGACTATGCTGAATGTGATTGGTGGACTAGATAATTATGATTCCGGTGATATGGTGATCAATGGAAAGTCTACTAAAGACTTTAAGGACAGTGACTGGGATGCCTACCGAAACAACTCTATCGGTTTCATTTTTCAAAGTTACAACTTGATTGGTCATCTAGGCATTATTGAAAACGTTGAGCTTGGGATGACATTAAGTGGTGTTTCTAAAGACGAAAAACGAAAACGGGCAGAAGATGCATTGCACCGGGTCGGCTTGACAGATCATATGCATAAAAAGCCAAATCAGTTATCTGGTGGACAAATGCAGCGAGTGGCCATCGCTCGAGCACTAGCCAATGACCCAGATATCCTTTTGTGCGATGAACCAACCGGAGCGTTAGATACAGAAACAAGTATCCAGATCATGGAATTGATCCAAGAGTTATCGAAAGAAAAATTAGTGATCATGGTCACACATAATCCTGAATTGGCCCATCAATACGCAGATCGGATCATTGAATTTTCTGATGGTAAGATCTTAACAGATTCCCATCCTCACATCGAACGACCAAAAGATGATCAATTTAACTTACGCAGAACAAAGATGAGTTTTTGGACAGCGTTGAAGCTTTCCTTCAACAATATCCGAACAAAAAAAGGACGTACTTTCTTGACCTCCTTTGCTTCCAGTATTGGGATCATCGGAATCGCGATCGTTCTGTCCCTTTCTTCTGGATTCCAAAAACAAATCGATAACACGCAAGCTGAAACGATGGCGAAATTTCCGATTACTATTTCTAAGGTAACGACTAACCAGACTCGTGACGATGCCGGATTGGGTGCAAGCAAAGCGGATTATCCAGACAGCAAAACGATTACTGCAAAAGTCAGCGAAGAAGATAAAGCACAGCACACGAATAAGATTGATCAAACATACGTCGATTACGTAACAGACATCGATCCTAACTTAAGTAATAATATCGGATTTACCCGTACTACAGGAATCAATCTTTTACGTGATGTAAATGGCAAAGTACAGCCTGTCAGCTTCTCGAATCAAAATCCTGATACGGAATCTCTTTCTTTATCTAGTACGATGTCAACAATGACAGGTGTGGGAGTGTCAAGTTTCCCTACACAGCTTGACACTAGCAAAGAAAACTTTTTAAAAGACAATTATTCTTTACTTGCCGGAAGTTATCCAGCCTCAGCAACAGATGTCGTGCTGATCGTAGACGGCAATAATAATACTAATATCAACGCATTGAAGAATCTTGGATTTGATGTGAAAGAAGACGAAAAACTTGATTTTGATGATATCGTTGGTACAACATTCAAATTAGTAAACAACAATACTTACTATACAAAACTTCCAACTGGGAATTTTATCCCTAATACAGATTATGATGCGATGTATCAGAATGCTTCTGATGAATTGAAGATCTCGGGGATCCTACGCGTGAAATCTTCTTCTACAATGAATCTCTTATCTCCAGGAATCGCTTATAGCGATCAATTAACGACTCAAATCGTCAACGAAAACAAAGAATCAGAAATCGTCAAAGCTCAAAGAGACAGTGATGTAAATGTCTTAACTACTGAAAAAGTTGACGAAAATGCCAAACAAACATTGCTTAGTTATTTAGGTGGAGACAGCTTGCCTTCAAGTATCATGATTTATCCGAACAATTTTGAAGACAAAGAAAAGATCTTGGATTATCTAGATGATTACAATAAAGGCAAATCAGATGAAGATAAAATCATTTATACTGATTTAGCTGGAACGATGACTGAACTGACTGGCGGATTGATGGATGCTATCACTTATGTCCTTATTGCTTTTGCAGGGATCTCTTTAGTAACAAGTATGATCATGATCAGTATCATTACTTATACATCTGTGATTGAACGGACAAAAGAAATCGGTGTACTAAAAGCTTTAGGTGCACGTAAAAAAGACATCACTCGCGTATTTGACGCAGAAACGTGTATTTTAGGTATTTCTTCTGGGATATTAGGTGTGTTTATTGCATGGCTAGCTACGTTCCCTATCAATAGCATCTTATACAACATGACGGATCTAAAAAATGTTGCTCAACTAAATCCTGTCCATGCGATTATTCTAGTGATCGTCTCTACTATATTGACGATGCTTGGCGGTCATCTTCCTGCACGAATGGCAGCGAAAAAAGACGCCGCTATCGCTTTGCGTGCAGAATAAGGTTGTGACAACCACATTTATATTTGAGTCATAAGAGCGCTGAAATAGTAGAAAACAGCAAGAAACGAGGAAGTAATATGTTCCTTGTTTCGCGCTGTTTTTTTTAATTATTTTTTATAATTCTGGTATACTTTTCTTTCCTTTGTACCACAACTCTTCTGGCGTATACCTGTCTTTTCCATTTATGAATACTGTTCCATCTGCTTCAATCGTTACTTCAGTCCCAATCCACATATTACGAGAAAGTGCGAGAAGATTTTTTCTTTTTCCTCTTCCTTTTTTTCCAAATTGCAAGGCATCGGTTATCTCTTCTGTCCAATGAGATTTCACGTATTTTACTTCTCCGTTTTCAAATGTAACTTTCAAAATATTCGCTATATTTTCCACTTTTACTGCTTTAGGAAATGACTCCTCCATTTTTTCACTTTCCTTCTGTTAATTTTAAGTATACGCTTTCTTTTAGTGATAAGTATATCATAGTTTATTCTATTATCAAAAAAACGCATCCATTCCATTGTAGAATACTTTACCGAACAAGTTGAATTGTTTTCCTCTTTTTCACCTTTTACTATAGATAGGTAAAGACAACTAAGGAGGAATCTCTCATGACAGATCAACCGTATGATTTAAGAAAAGTCATCGAAGAACTAAAAACACTTCCAGGTCAATATCACGAAACAGATATTGAAATCGATCCTGAAGCAGAATTATCTGGTGTTTACCGTTATATCGGTGCTGGCGATACAGTAAAACGTCCGACTCAAGAAGGACCAGCTATGACTTTCAACAATATCAAAGGTTTCCCCGGCACACGTGTGAACATCGGAACAATGGCTAGTCGTAAACGTGTAGGTGAAATTTTGCACCATGATTATCGAACACTTGGTCGTTTCTTGAAAGACGCTGTAGAAAATCCAATCAAACCTGTGAAAGTAGACAAAGCAGACGCTCCAGCACAAGAAGTCGTTCATCTATCTACCGATGCAGACTTCGATATTCGCAACATTTTGCCTGCACCTACAAATACTCCTGAAGATGCTGGTCCATACATCACAATGGGTGTAGTCTTAGGATCAGATCCAGAAAAAACAATGAGCGATGTAACGATCCATCGTATGGTTCTAGAAGATAAAGATACGATCGGTATGTACATCATGCCTGGCGGACGCCACATTGGTCACTTCCAAAAACAATTCGAAGCCTTGAATAAACCAATGCCTATCACTATCAATATTGGTTTAGATCCAGCAATTGCCATTGGCACGACTTTCGAACCACCTACCACTCCACTTGGCTACAATGAACTATGGTGTGCAGGAGCTTTGCGTAACGAACCTATTCAAATCGTTGATGGTATAGCAGTCGATGAAGTGGGTATTGCTCGTGCTGAATTCATTATTGAAGCAGAAATCATGCCAAATGAAACAATGCAAGAAGATATCAACACGAACTCAGGAAAAGCAATGCCAGAATTTCCTGGCTATACTGGGGATGCTAATTCAGCTGTACAAGTAGTGAAAGTCAAAGCAGTTACTCACCGAAAAGACAATCCAATCATGCAAACAACGATTGGTCCCAGTGAAGAACACGTATCTATGGCCGGTATTCCTACAGAAGCAAGTATTCTTGCCTTGGTCGATAAAGCTATTCCAGGAAAAGTAGTAAATGTCTACAATCCTCCTGCAGGTGGTGGTAAATTGATGACCATCATGCAAATCCGTAAAGAAAACGAAGCGGATGAAGGTATTCAGCGTCAAGCAGCTATTCTTGCTTTATCAGCCTTCAAAGAATTGAAGACAGTCATTTTAGTCGATGAAGATGTTGATATTTTCGACATGAACGATGTAGTTTGGACTTTCAACACTCGTTTCCAAGGAGATAAAGATATCATCGTGATCCCAGGAATGAGGAACCATCCATTGGACCCATCAGAATTACCAGAATATAATCCTGGCTCTATTCGTTTCCGTGGGATGAGTGCAAAAACTATCTTTGACGGTACAGTTCCTTTCGATATGAAAGAACATTTTGTACGTGCAAAATTCCAAGAAGTAAAAGATTGGGAAAAATATTTGAAATAATGAATGATCTGCAACTGTTTTGACATCATAAAAAGGAGTGCGGAAAATGGAACAATTGGCACAACGGAAGAAAAAAATCGTGATTGGTGTAAGTGGCGCTTCAGGCACCATTTATGCCATCAACCTAGTGAAGAAACTAAAAGAATATCCGATGGTAGAAACACACGGAATCATCAGTCCATGGGCAAAACAGAACTTAAAGCTGGAATCCGACTTATCACTAAATGAATTCGAAAGCCTGTTTGATTACCATTATTCAAACAAAGATTTAGGTGCTGCTGTCGCCAGCGGATCATTTTTGACCGATGGAATGATCATCGTACCGGCAAGTATGAAAACAGTCGCAGGTATCTCTGTTGGTTTAGGCGACAACCTGATTGCACGTGCTGCTGATGTAACAATGAAGGAGCAACGAAAGTTAGTTATTGTTCCTCGTGAAACGCCATTAAATGCCATTCACTTGGAAAACTTGACTAAATTAGCACGACTAGGTGTGCAAATCATACCACCGATCCCTGCTTTTTATAATCAGCCTCAAACGATCCAAGATCTTGTTGATCACCATACAATGAAACTTTTGGATCAATTTGGGATTGTAAATGAGCATTCAAAACGTTGGCAAGGTGATTAATATGGAAAAAGAAACGATAGTTGAAGTAACAAAACTAGGTTTCACGATCCAAGCTGCTGTTAAAGTAATTGGTAAAGACTTATTGATTACTTTAACAGGCGGAGATACACCACATATCGGAACAGTCACTACATTTTCTCGTAATACAGAGATGCAAACTGTACGTTTCCCTAGCCACGATGGTCGGTTCCATAAAGACGATGTCTTAGCCGAAAAAATAGCTGTGATCATCAAAACTGCCGTTCCGGGAAGTTGTACGATCACTTCCGGTATCCATGTTGACCATATCTCCAATGCACAAATCAACGCCTCTTTTCCGATGTCAGAAGAGTTAGGTTACAAGATTTTAGATTGGTTGGA
Organism: Enterococcus sp. FSL R5-0957; assembly: GCF_038008005.1. NCBI lineage: Bacteria > Bacillati > Bacillota > Bacilli > Lactobacillales > Enterococcaceae > Enterococcus > Enterococcus sp. FSL R5-0957. The sequence goes on along the minus strand of NZ_JBBOYG010000001.1, from coordinate 440,955 downwards.
AAAAATAGATTTCCATATCAAAGAACCAGTTTATTATAAAGATGGTGAAAAACCATTATGAAAGAAGAGGTTGTGAAATCAGCGTTATGACCTGAGTATGAGAGAAAAAAATGGAAAAATAGCTTCTCATATTTTGCCGTTTTTGAGCTAATACCGAGGGACAGCTGATTGAACGCCGTTTATCAAGAGGTTGTGATAAAGCCGCTTCGTTTCGAGTAGTAAGAAAAATTTTGTAAACATGGGTTTCCACATTTTTGCATAAATTTGACTTACTACCGAGAAACTGGCTTTTGAACACCGTTTATCAAGAGGTTGTGACACGTCTTTTGTCACAACCTCTTTTATTTTTGCTTCACTGTAACTGCTACAATATCACCGATTTCTTTACCGATGTTTTTACGAATATCTTTTCGTAGTCCAAGGATGTAGCAGACTGAACCATCTGGATTTTTCACACCCATATTCACGATACTGCCTTCGTACGGCACATTGTCAAAAGTTGCTTGGACTTTAACTCTTCCAGCACCGAATTCTTTTCTTATATCATACGGAAAAATAATATATGCCCCGCCCTTGCCGACTTCGGAAGCATAGATTTTTGATTCAAAAGAATAAATTTCCCTCATTTTATTTCTCCTATTTTTTACATCTAGTATAGCATAGCAAAAAAAAGAAGGAACTGTGACAAAAGTCTTGTCGCAGTTCCTTTTTTCGAATAAACGGTGTTCAAAATATTATTCGCCTTTTGCTTCTTTCACTAATTTTGCGAATGCTTGTTGTTGGAATTCAGCAGCTAAGGCTTTCGTACGTTGTTCTTGCTCTGCTTTGCTCATTTTTGGATTTTCAGTCATTGCTTTTACCATACCGTCTTGAACATAAGCTTTTGCTTCACTTTCCATCGTACTTTGCTGTTTCTTCACTAATTCAGCTAACTTGGCTGCTTGGTCCGTACTTAATTCTACCCATGTCTCTGGGATTTTGAATGTATTCACTCGGCTGTCATATTCGTGATTGTTATCAGCAATATTGAACCAGAATTTATACATGTCGTTTTTGTATTCCCAATAAGTAGTTTTCGTCACTTTTTCAGCATCGCCGTCTGTCTTTTCTACTTTATTTGTTTCGTTATCCGTACCAGTTGCTTTTGGTTTTTCTTGTTTTTCATTTGTTCGGTAAAGATACACTTTTTCTTTTCCATTCCCTAAAGCTTTATACAAAAGCATATCTGCTCCTTGGGAATCAGCACTGGAAACAATTTTTTCTGTTTTTGTTTCCGTTACTTTTTCCATTCCAAAGTGATTGGACAAATTAGCGACGATCAAACTTAGTGAAGCGACGAAGATTAGTCCGAAAATCAAAGATAAAAAGGTTTGCCATGTTTTTTTAGCGAACACGTTCGTTAAAGCAAAAGCAAGCAAGCTGACAATCAAAACTCCAATAATCATGCATTATCCCCCGCTTTCGTTAGAACAGGTTCTTTTTTCTTCAATAAAAAGGCAATAATAAAGCCAAGGATCCCAAAGATGATCGCTACGATAAACGCGGCATGGTAACCTGACAGTGTGGCATTGATTGCCTGATCTTTATAAGCTAATGGTGTATTATCCAATACAGATTTGCTTGGGATATTTACTTTTGTCACATTCGTCAACACACTGATCAAAATAGCTGTACCAATCGAGCTTGCGATTTGACGGAATGTATTATTTACCGCTGTCCCGTGACTGATCAAGTTATTTGGCAATGCATTCATACCAGAAGTCGTTACCGGCATCATGACCATGGAGATCCCAAACATACGGATTGCATAAAGGATCACGATATATAAAACTGGAGTCGTTTTTGTCAAGAAAGCAAATGGTGCAGTTGCGGCTGTCAAAATGAACATCCCTGTGATGGCTAAACGTTTCGCGCCATATTTATCGAAAATCGCACCCGTAACAGGCATCATAGCCCCCATGATCAATGCACCCGGCAACAACATCAAGCCAGAATGGAATGCTGATTCTCCACGAATATTTTGAATATACAATGGTACGACCATTTCTGCCCCTACCATCGCCATATTTGTTACACCAGCTAAAACAGCGGCAATCGTGAATGTAGATGATTTGAATACGCGAAGTTCCAAGAATGGATGTTCCAAATGTAATTGACGCCATGAAAACAATGCGATGAAAATCACACCAACAACTAAGAAACCAATTACTTTCAAGCTTCCCCAGCCGTCATCTCCTACACTAGAAAATCCGTAAAGCAAACTACCGAATCCAATCGTTGATAAAATAGCGGATAAAATATCAATGCTAGGATTTGACAATGGAATAACGCTCTTCATTAGGAAGAATGCTAAAACCAAGACAAGAACAACGATTGGCAGTACCATACCAAACAAGTCACGCCAATGGTAGTTATCAATGATATAACCAGATAATGTAGGGCCTAAAGCAGGAGCAAGTCCAATAACGATCCCTGACATCCCCATTGCTGATCCTCTTTTTTCTGGCGGGAAAATAGATAGCATGATATTTTGCAATAATGGCATCGATACTCCCACACCGCAAGCTTGGATCAAGCGACCGATTAGTAATGTACTAAAATTAGGTGCTGTAAAGCAAGTAATTGTTCCGATCAAAAAGATCGTCATGGCAGAAAGATATAAATTTCTTGAACTGAATTTATTGATCAGCCATGCTGTTATTGGGATCATGATCCCGTTGACTAGCAAGAAACCAGTCGTTAACCATTGCACATCAGACGCTGAAATATCGAAAGCTTTCATCAATGTAGGAAAAGCTGTCGTCAATAAGGTCTGATTCAAAACGGTACAAAATGTACCAATTAATAAGACAACAACTAAAAGTGTCCGATTATATGGTTTTCCGTAAATATCTACGGGTTGGTTGTTACTCATATTTCTCCTTCTTTCTGAATTTTTTCTGAAACTACTAGAATACTTTAGTCCTAAATTCGCTATTTGTCAACCTACTTGACACATAAGTTAATACGGATATAATTAAGGGAAGCAAGAGGACAAAAGGAGTGACAAAAATGGTTGGGGCTTCCCTTAAACGTTTGTTGGAAAATGATCAATTGGTTGTTGGCATCAGTGAATTAAGTGATATCGTAGGTGTGTCTCCACGTCAATTAAGGTATTGGGAACAAAAGGGATTCATTCGTTCGATCGAAGCTGATGCGAATTGTCCTAGAAAATATCGTTTACCTACAGTCATAAAAGTAGAACTGATCAAAAAATATTTAGATGACGGATTTACTTTGTCAAAAGCTGCAGAAAAGGCAGAAATCCGCCAAAAGAAAATGCACCATGTCCGTAAAGTTTTTTCAAAAGCAATCAAAGATATCGAATTGATCGACGAACGCTATACGATTTTACAAATTGGTAACTTCAAAGAAGAGAATGCTAAGATGTACATCATTCATGACAACGAGACAGACGAATTAACTTACAAGCTCCTTCCTGTCGATGAAAAAGCTGACTACGAACAGCTGTTAAAAGAACTCTAAACGCCACTAATCTCCTAAGTACCAAGCTTTTTAATAAGTAGATGCTACATAAATACTTGAAAAAAGGCCTGTTTGAACATAAGAATATCCGAACGGTGATCTGCGTTTCTTTCATATAGAAAGGAATTCTCCATCACTGTTCGGATATTTTTTTATTTTTTTCGGTTACTTTCTTCTAATACATCTGTTAGCCAATTTGCATATTCTGTTTCCCGATTGATCGCATGCGCTAAAATCAGGTAGTGTCCGTAATTTTCATGTTTTTCTTTTTCAGTAGGAAAGATCGTTTTTTTTCGCTCTAATAGATGAAGTCGTTTTTCTTCATGAAGGTCACGCTGCTGCTGAATAATTTCTACTAATGCCGGATCATTCACGTCTTTGACGAAATACAATTTCAGAACAAATTCGTCTCGATTAACCGGTAGTTCATTGGTGGGTGTATGAATCCACTCTGCCAATTGTTCCTTCCCTTCTTCTGTTAATTCATAAACTTTCTTTTCCAATTTTTCACCTGTGATCTCTACTTGATGCTGAATGATTCCTTGCTCTTCCATTTTTGCAAGTTCAGGATAAATCTGACTATGTTTTGCTTGCCAAAATTCTCCTATTTCATTTTTGAACGATTGATTCAATTCATATCCTGTCATCTTCTTCTTACTTAATAACCCTAACAAAATATATCGAAGTGTATTTTTTCTTGCCATCAGTTTTCCCTCCTTGACAAATCTTTAAATCCATTCTATCATAAATGAGTAATCGAAAACATGTAGTTTATTACATGTTTTAATTTATAAGGAGATGCTTAAACATGAAAGAATTTAAAGAATTGGAAGATTTTATTGGAACTCACTTTATCTATACGTATGATAATGGTTGGGAATATGAATGGTATGCCAAAAATGACCATACTGTTGATTACCGTATCCATGGCGGAATGGTCAAAGGCCGTTGGGTAAAAGACCAAGAAGCTGATATCGTTAAATTGACGGACGGCGTATTCAAAATCACTTGGACAGAGCCAACAGGGACAGACGTGGCATTGGACTTTATGCCAAATGAAAAGAAACTTCACGGAATGATCTTTTTCCCTAAATGGGTTGAAGAACAGCCAGAAATCACTGTTACTTTCCAAAACGAACATATCGCAGAAATGGAAGCAGCTCGTGAAAAATATGAAACTTATCCAAAATTACTTGTTCCTGAATTTGCTACTATCACTTATATGGGTGATGCAGGTATAGACAATGAAGATGTTATTAGCGAAGAACCATACGATGGAATGCCAGATGATATCCGTAGCGGAAAATATTTCGATGAAAATTATAAACGAGTAAAATAAGGTTGTGAAAGAGAGGTTGTGAAATCAGCGTTCTGACCTGAGTATTAGAGAAAGAAACGGAAAAATAGTTCCTCATGTTTTGCCGTTTTTTGAGCTAATACCGAGGGTCAGCTGATTGAACACCGTTTATCAAAGGTCGTAACAACTGCATATTCACACAGTTAAATTAGTGACTTCAAAATGAAATAATGCTCCCAGCCTAATTTTTTGCTGGGAGCATTATTTCGTTATTCTGTTCATCAAAAATCAGCGTTTTGATTCCATTTCATCACAAGTTCCTCCTCATTTACTGCTTCATCTTTTTGCTGTGTTTGAATTGTAAAACCTTGTGAAAGATAGAAATGAATAGCTGATTGATTTTTTTGATAGACTGTCAAAGTCAGTGTTTTATTGGTTTCTTTTATTTTTTTCATTAGTTGCGTACCGATTCTTTGTTGCCGGTATTCCCTTTTCACAAAGATTCCTGCGATAAACTGATCAATCACCCCAGCAAAACCAATAATTTCTTGATCTATTTCTGCTAAGTAAATCACTGCATCTGGTAAAGCTTTCCTAACAGATTCTACTTGATTCTCCCAATAAGTTGATGGAATGAATTCATGAGAATCCAAGTTAGCATGCAGCCAAATCGATAGAACAGATTCCAGTTCTTTGGCAGACAATTTTGTTGTTGTGCGGATCATTTTTTCTCTCCTTACTTATTCATTGATTTTAAAATAAAAACCATTTTTTGAAGCTCTTTTACAAGTTTTCGCCCCTCAAAAAAGTATATCTTCTCTTGTTTTACTTTTCTAATACCAAAAGAAACAGCAACTTTAGGATCATCAGCTGAAACGATTCGATAAGTCCCACCAGGCAATTGATCCAGCTTGACTTTCCCATGATGGTCGCTTTGTACTGAAAACGGCACACCATTTCTAGTAAGTATTTTTTTCTTATGTTTCAAAATGAATGAACTACCATTTACCGGTTTCCCTGACGAATCACTAATAATAAATGAAAAATCAAGCACTTTTTTACTTAATCTATACTGATAGATTAGTCGTCCGATAAACACTAACAGTATGACTACAGCTATTATCGTTCCTGCAAGAATAAACCATTGCCTCATGGTTCTTTCCTGATTTCCTTTTCCTTCTTCTTTTTTTACCGATTCGTTATAAGGAATCCGATGTCCTGTCACTAGCAAACGATGCGTGTTGATCATATACGGCGTACATGTAAGCAAGGTAACTAAGTCTTCTCCTTCTGCAATCGTTAGAACAGACGTGTCATCTGGCAGTACCACTTGTATATTTTTAACTTGATAAGCCAATTTCTCCCCCAAAACAGTCAAAATAAACGTGTCTCCGTTTTCTAAACGATCTAATTCGGTAAATAACCGTCGATTAGGTAAACCGCTGTGAGCAGAGATCACTGAATGCGTCGAATTTCCACCAAGCGGGAAAGAGGTTCCTTGCAAGACGCCTGCTCCATTTTCAAGGATCCTACCATTGAGCCGATCATAAAGTGAAATATTTAATTGGATCTTAGGTATATTGATACTTCCGATCAGCCATTCCTCTAATTGGCTGGATGTTGTACTTTCATTTCTGTTCTTTTCATTGAAAGGATCAGTACCAGGATTGAATCCTTGGTCAGTTAATCGTTGGTTTTTCTCCTCCATTTTCTTTCGCTGCACTTCAATTTCAGCTGCGGTCCGTTTTTGTACTTGTTCGATACGTTTTTGATCAATAAAACTATTTAAAGAATCCACATAAAATGGATATAAAGCGATCAGTAACCCTACGACGATACATATTAATAAAAACAAACGAAACAAAAGTCGACGAGACTGTTTTTGCTTACTCTGCTTCACATGTGTCCTCCCTTGCAAGTTTTTTTGTTCTTTCTTTTATTATATGGGTTCAGGAAAAAAATAGAAAATGAAAGCCGATGAGGTTGTGAAAAAGCTGTCCTGCATCAAGTAATAAGTACAGCCAAAAAAAATAGCTACTCATATTTTTTGTTTGGTTGGGCTTATTACCGCAGATGCAAGCTTTTGAACACCGTTTAAGGAAGAGGTTGTGAAAACTGCGTTATGCTTTGAGTAATAAGAGCGCTAGTCAGAAAATAGCTTCTCATATTTTCTAGGCTAGTGAGCTTATTACCGAGAAGCAGCTGATTGAACACCATTTAAGGAAGAGGTTGTGAAAACTGTGTTATGTTTTGAATAATAAGAGCGCTAGTCAGAAAATAGCTTTTCATATTTTCTAGGCTAGTGAGCTTATTACCGAGAAGCAGCTGATTGAACACCGTTTACCGAGAGGTCATGAAAAAGCTACTTTGTTTCGAGTATTAAGAAAAATTCTGTTTCAAAACAAGGAGATGCAACAAAACTTATGTCGCATCCTCTCTCCTTAGAACTTTCACTTATGTTTTTCTTGTAAAATTCATAAATATTTTCATGAATTTTCTAATTTCTTGCCTACCTCTCGCATAGGATATATGATGAATTTATCTAAAGTTTGCAAAGGAGTTCGACAATTGAAAAAATATGGCCCATTTTTAGCAATTTTTTTCATTGCTTTGGCATTTCTCATGCCTCATTTATTCACACATAAACTAATTTTGGGTGCTGATGCCCCATTCCATTACAATCGGTTCTATGATGCCGCGCAACAAATTAAATATGGGGATTTCCATTATTTTCCTTCCCTTTATGGATTCCAGCAAAGTGGCAGGATCGTGAATGCCGTTTACGGCCCATTTTTCGCTTATTTACAAGGATTGATCGTGTTGCTTGCAGGTAGCTGGTTTCATTATCAGATTCTTTCAAATTTCATTCTTTATCTTATTTCAGGATTTTCTATGCTGATTTTACTGAGATATGTCAATATTCGAAATTGGGTAAGTGTACCAGTAGCCGTTTTATTCATGAGTACGTATTCTATTCAATACTGGTCTATCAACCAAGGATTCACTAGCTGGGGGACTTGTTTTTATCCTTTATGTATGATCCCTATTGCTGATTTCGTCCTTCATAAAAAGTTCCCTGTTATCAAAGTCGCTGTCTCAGTGGGACTTATGACACAGATCCATTTACTGTCTTCGATCATGTTAGCTTTGATGTATATCCCTTTTTATCTTTATTACTTTTTTAACCAGACTGAAAAAGGAAAAGCACTGCTTCAACTGATTAAGTCGGTCTTGCTTTATTTTGTTCTGACAGCAAATATTTGGGCAGGATTAGCTATTGTTTACAGTGGGAATAAGATTCTTCCTCCCTTTGTTAACAGAGAAATGAGTCAAAAGGCGATAGATCTGGATGGCAGTTATTGGCTCCATTACCCTAAGGCCTTTCCTATATTGATATTATCAGGTTTTTTGCTTTTTATTTTCTTTCAACAAAAGAACACCTTATTCCAAAAAATCGTGTTGTACACAAGTCTTGTTTTCTTTTTTCTTTCTACTAGCTTGATTCCATGGACGACATTGATCGAAAAAAATGTGCCTTTTATTAGTTTGATCCAGTTTCCATTTCGATTTTTCGTGCCATTTACGCTATTGCTTCTACTTTACCTTGCCCTTTCACTGAACCAGTGGTCTGAACAAAAGTGGTTCCGTCTTTTAAGTATATTTGGCATTCTTATTTTTTCAGCACAGACGATCCAGAACTTATACCAGCATCTGGAAAAGTGGGAAAATGAAACATTTGTCAGTCGACATACTTATCTATTCGATACGCCGGAAGAAGCAAGGAAAACATTCTTCAGCAAAGATATGTCTACCAGCTTGTTCGTTTTCCAAAAAACCACACCTGACTATCTGCCAATCTATAAGGAGACAAAAGACAATAAATACGACCGGTATAACGAAGAAATACTAGAAAACGAAACAACTTTTATAAAAACACATCCAGGCGGTCTTCTGACAATCAAGTGGAAAAACACTGGGGACAAAACTGTTCATATCCCTGTTATCGTCTACGATCGGACTGTGCTACAGCAAAATGGAAAAACATTGACTGATTATGAAGTAACAGATATCGGGACCCCAATCGTGAAGCAGCAAAAAGGAATCAACGAGCTCACGCTTCATTATCAAACGCCAATCTATTTCTATTTCATTCTTTCTCTTACTTTGATTGGCTGGTTTACCTTGCTATGTTTATTTATTTATCATAGATACAAGCTTTTACGTGCTTAGGCAAAAGGGATAAATACATCCGATCAAAAAACTCTCCAAACGGTATAATCGTTTGGAGAGTTTTATTTTAATCAGTTTTTTTATGTTATATGTTATATTTTTTATTCGTTCACATCTAATTCGATTTCCACCCCGTAGTGATCACTGATGATTGGACTATCGATCCCATCAAAAATCCGTTGATATTTTTTAACCTGCATTCCTTCAGGGACGAAAATAAAATCTATACGCAATTTTTCTGTATTTTGTTCCCAACCATCGATTTTCTTTTCCACAGTAGCTGCTTTTCCTTTTTCATTCGCGACAACATACGAATCTTGAAGAAGAAGGCAACTTTCTCTTACAGTATAATAACCTTGAGAGTCTACTGGATTATTGAAATCACCTAGGAAAAAAAGTGGTACGCGAGTTTCCAAAAAGTAGTTTTCCAAGTTTTTCCACTCAAAATAAAAGCCACTTTTTTTATCTGTCCACCAAGAAAAGTGGCAGCTCGAGACAAAAATGTCCTGATCATCTATCTTTGTTTTCCCAATCAAGATCTTGCGTGTCTGATAATCTTCTTTCTTTTGAGATTGGGAGACGGTAAGGACCTGACTTTCCAATGTTTTTTTCGCAAGCAGTGCATTTCCTTCTTCATATTTATCATAACCGATGTGGCTCATTTCCCAACTCCAAAAATACTCTTTTCCGTGTTCCTTTAAAAGCTGAACTAAACGGTAGGCAAAATTATCTTTACGGATAGGTACTTGATTCTTTACCGGACAGAACTTCATTAGCTTCGCAGGTTCTACTTCTTCAGATTCCAGTAATTGGTTGATTTCTTGTAAAGCAATCACTTCATAATCTTCTAACAGGATCTTATCTGCTAATTCTTGCAATTTTTTCTCTGGTTCTGGCTCAAGCCAGCTATGCGTGTTGAGTGTCATGAATTTCATTGGTTTTCTCCTTGTCTTCATTTCGAAACAAAAGGGTTGTGACAAAATTTTTGTCACAACCTCTCCAGCAAATAGTGTTCTCCTGCTAACTCCTCAGTAATAAGCTCAATGGACCAGGAGCTATTTTTTGTTTGGCTGTTTTTATCACTTGGTGCAGGGCAGCTTTTTCACGACCTCTCCACTAAACAGTATTCAAACTGCTGCTTCTCGGTAATAAGCTCACTAGCCTAGAAAATATGAAAAGCTATTTTCTGACTAGCGCTCTTATTACTCAATGCATAACGCAGTTTTCACAACCTCTTCCTTAAACGGTGTTCAAAAGCTTGCATCTGCGGTAATAAGCCCAACCAAACGAAAAATAGGAGGAGCTATTTTTGTTTGGCTGTTCTTATTACTTGATGCAGGACAGCTTTTTCACAACCTCTCGATAAATGGTGTTCAATCAGCTGACCTTCGGTATTAGTTCAAAAAACGGCAAAATACGAGGAGCTGTTTTTTCGTTTTGTTTCTCTAATACTCAGGTCAGGGCAATGATTTCACAACCTCACCTTACATTTTAATGGAGCCGATCACTTTACCAGCTGTCACTGTACCTAATTGCTTGATCACTACTTCTTCTACTTTATCGTTTGTAAATACGATCATGATCGTTGGATCTTTTTCTTCGTTTTGGATCACATCAAGATCCATCTCAGCTAATTTCGTTCCTGTTCCTACTTCTTGGCCTTCTTTGACAGCAATCTCAAAAGCTGGCTGATTCATTTGGACTGTATCGATTCCCATATGGATCAAAACTTCGATACCATCTTTCGTCTCCAGCCCAATTGCATGTTTGCTTGGGAAAATACTTGTCACTTTTCCAGCGATCGGCGCAACAACTTCTCTTGATGTTGGAATAACAGCAAAGCCGTCACCCATCATTTTTTGTGAGAATACCGGATCTTTTACTTCAGATAAAGGAATCACTTCTCCAGAAGCTGCGGAAACTAGTTCTTGTTCTATACCTAAGTATTGCTTACTATCTGCTTGTCTATTTCCTGTAGAAACCATTTCTGGCTCTGGAATCTCTGCTCCTGATTGCAGCAGATCTTCGATATCTGATTTCAAGACATCTGCTTTTGGTCCATAAACTGCTTGGACTCCATTGTCTTTGACGATCAATCCCATCGCCCCTGCTCGTTTCCAGGCTTCTTCAGTCCCTACTTTTTCTCGATCATTTACACTTACGCGTAACCGAGTCATACAAGCATCGACATCTTTGATATTTTCTTTTCCTCCCAGCAAATGAATGATCTGGACCACTTGCTGATCTGCTGTTCCTGTTCCGCTGTTAGATACAACGGTTTCTTCACTGTCATTGTCGTAATTTCCGTTACGTCCCGGTGTAGCAAAGTTGAATTTTTTGATCAAGAAATTTGCTAAGAAATACGTAACAACACCAAAAGCGATCACACACAACACGAAGTTGATAAGATCTCCACCTAAACCCGCTTTGATAGCTAACGGTGTCCGAGTCAGCAATTCGATATTCCCAAATGAATGGACCCGCAATGGCAAGATATCTGCCATCGCAAATGCAGCCCCTTGGATCACTGAATAAATGACATATAATGGCACAGCAGCAAACATAAACATGAACTCCAATGGTTCTGTTACACCTGTTAGAAAGACAGCCAACGCTGCTGAAAAATACATTGATTTATATCTTGCTTTCTTATCAGGATCGACATTACGATACATCGCAAAAGCCATTCCCATCAAGATACCTGAAGAACCAATCATTTGTCCTACTTTGAAACGAGCCGGCGTCCAGTTATGCAACACAAACTCATATTGCGACATATCCCCTGCACCTTTAAGATTCACTAAATCAGTGGCCCAAGCCAACCATAACGGATCTTGCCCAAATACTTGTGTCCCCGCCTGTGCGCCTGATAAAATCTCATACGATCCGCCAAGCTGTGTATAGTTGATAGGAATCGTCAGCATATGATGCAATCCAAATGGCAATAGTAAACGTTCTAATGTTCCAAATAAAAACGGTGCTAGAATCGGTGCGCTTTCTTGTGATTCTGCGATCCATAAACCAAAATTATTGATTCCAGCCTGTACGTTTGGCCACACCACAGCAAGAATCAATGCCACGATTGTTGACCATAAGATAACAACAAACGGAACAAAGCGCTTTCCATTAAAAAATGACAAAGCATCCGGCAATTTTCTATAATTATAGTACTTATTATAAGCCATTGCCCCGACAAATCCAGCGATGATCCCTACGAATACTCCCATATTCAAAGCTGGTGCTTCCAATACACTTGTAAAAAATCCTTTAACCATGATCTTCGTACCGAACAGAGTGTGGGTAAATGCATCTTCATTCGCAAGCATGTCACTTGTGACACCAAAGATAGCCCCAGTGATCCGATTGATCAAAATAAATGAGATCCCAGCTGCAAATGCTCCGCCTGCTCTTTCTTTTGCCCAACTTCCTCCTATTGCTAAAGCAAATAAAATATGAAGATTACCAATAATTGCCCAACCAATATTTTCAATTACTCCGCCCGTTGTGACAAGCGGCGTCCAATCAGGATTGATCAAGGGAATTGATTTTCCTATACTGATCATCAACCCAGCTGCCGGCATAACTGCTACCACAACCATTAAAGCCTTTCCAAATTTTTGCCAAAACTCAAAACTAAATATCTTTTTCATTCCGTTTAGCTCCTTTACGCAATCGATTTCGTTAAACGTATTATAGCGTGCGTTTTCTTTTTTGTAAATGCTTTATTTTTTATTTTTCTGTCTATACCATTCTATAAAACCTATAATGCGTGTGTTTCCTTCTATAATTTTCTCCTAAAAATTTATTTTTTTATGCTTTTTTCTATGAAATATTTTCTTTTGTCTATTGACTTGTGCAATCGGTTGCGTTTATTATGAACGTATAAAACAGCTCATTAGGAGGAGAAAAATGAAACAGATCAAACGACTATTTGCTATTGATCCATGGAAAATCAGCACGACACAATTAGATAAAAAAAATCTTCGACTGCAAGAATCTTTAACAAGTATTGGGAACGGTTATATGGGGATGCGCGGGAACTTTGAAGAAACTTACTCAGGGGACCACCATCAAGGTACTTATTTGGCGGGTGTCTGGTATCCCGATAAGACACGTGTCGGCTGGTGGAAAAATGGTTATCCAGAATACTTTGGAAAAGTGATCAACGCCTTGAACTTTATCGCGATAGATATTTCGATCAACGATCAGCTGATCGACTTGGCTTCTTTGGAACCAGAAGACTTTTACTGGGAATTAGATATGAAAAATGGTGTATTATCTCGTACATTCACAATCACTACTTCTACTAATAAAGTACGCATTTCCTTCGAACGTTTTCTGAGCATTGTCAAAAAAGAATCAGCTTATATCTATTTAACTATAGAAATGCTTGAAGGTAGCGGAACAGTCAAACTCGTATCAAAATTGGATGGAAATGTTCAAAACGAAGACAGCAACTATGATGAACATTTTTGGAATGAGATTGATTGTGGAACTATAGAAGAAATCGGCTATTTGACGACTAAAACTATTCCAAACAACTTTGGGATTGAACAATTTACTGTTACTGCAGCAATGCGCCATTTCGTTAATGGAAAATCAGTCATCCCTGACTATCACGAAGATACTTTAGCATTACATGGTTGCTTGTCTGCAGAATTATCTCAAGGTGAGACATGGTCAGTGGAAAAAGAAATTATCGTTCTTACTAGTAGAGATATTCCAGAAGCGCAGCAAGCAGAAAAAGCTGTCTCAGAATTAACGAACCAGACAAACAATTATATCCAAGCAAAAGAAGAGCAAACAGCGGCTTGGGCAGAACGATGGAAGCTTGCCGATGTGGTCATCGAAGGAGACGAAGAAGCACAACAAGGTATTCGATTCAATTTGTTCCAACTATTCTCTACTTACTACGGCGAAGATGAACGATTAAATATCGGCCCCAAAGGATTCACAGGAGAAAAATACGGCGGAGCCACTTACTGGGATACAGAAGCGTATGCTGTCCCTCTTTATCTTGCTTTAGCCAAACCTGAAGTAACTAAGAATCTGCTGAAATATCGGCATAATCAACTGCCGCAAGCAATCCACAACGCTCAGCAACAAGGATTAAAAGGCGCGCTTTATCCTATGGTCACCTTCACTGGTGTCGAATGCCATAACGAGTGGGAAATCACATTCGAGGAGATTCACCGAAATGGCGCGATTGCCTATGCAATCTACAATTATACGAATTACACCGGCGATACGGAATATTTGAAAAATGAAGGACTGGAAGTTTTAGCAGAAATCGCACGCTTCTGGGCAGACCGTGTCCATTTTTCAAAACGAGCAAATAAATACATGATCCACGGTGTGACCGGCCCAAACGAATATGAGAACAATATCAATAACAATTGGTATACAAATACGATCGCAGCTTGGGTCTTGCGTTACACGCGAGAAAATTATTTAACTTATCAAAAAGAAGCTGCTATCACTATCAGCGAAGAAGAACTAGCCAAATGGAAAGATATCGCAGAGAACATGTACTTCCCAGTTGACGAAGAATTAGGAATCTTTGTCCAGCATGACACATTCTTAGATAAAGATCTCATGCCTGTATCCGATATTCCCACAAGCGATCTTCCTCTGAATCAGCATTGGTCTTGGGACAAAATCCTTAGATCTTGCTTCATCAAGCAGGCAGATGTACTACAGGGGATTTATTTCTTCAATGATACTTTTACAAAAGAAGAAAAACAAAAAAACTTTGATTTCTATGAACCAATGACTGTCCATGAGTCTTCCCTTTCGCCAAGTATCCATTCGATTTTAGCAGCAGAATTAGGAATGGAAAGCAAAGCTGTAGAAATGTACCAGCGAACAGCTCGCTTGGATTTGGATAATTACAATAACGACACAGAAGACGGCTTGCACATCACTTCCATGACTGGTAGCTGGTTGTCGATCGTCCAAGGGTTTGCTCAAATGAAAACTGCCCATGATCAGTTGAGATTCGCACCATTTCTGCCAAAAACTTGGAAAGCTTATTCTTTCCATATCAATTATCGCGGACGTTTATTGTTCATCTCAGTCACAGATGAACAAGTTACTTTCGAGTTATTAGAAGGTTCTCCTCTAGAAATTTACGTCTATGAACAGTCTTATTCTTTAGCGGATCGTCTAGAAATAACGCTAAGAAAGGAGGAAGCAAATGTTTAAAGGGGTATTGTTTGATTTAGACGGTGTCATTACCGATACTGCTGAATTCCATTATCGTGCTTGGCGAAAGCTTGGTCAGGAAATCGGCATTACGATCGACCGCACATTCAACGAACAGCTAAAAGGTGTCAGCCGAGAAGACTCACTCTCTTTGCTTTTAGCTTATGGCGGAAAAGAACACTCTTTTTCAAAGGAAGAATTTGCAGAATTAGCGAAAAGAAAAAACGATTATTATTTAGAGATGATCCAGACGATCGAACCAAAAGATGTCTTCCCCGGGGTCGTGCCTTTACTGGATTCTTTAAAAGAAGAAAAAATCAAGATTGCTCTTGCTTCTGCAAGTAAAAATGGGCCTTTCCTACTTGAAAAAATGGGTCTTACACCTTACTTTGATGCTATTGCCGACCCGGCAGAAGCAACAAACGGAAAACCTGCGCCAGATATCTTCCTCCTTGCAGCAAAAGCTGTCGGACTAAAAGCAGAAGAATGTATCGGGATCGAAGACGCGCAAGCCGGTATCCAAGCCATCCTCTCAAGTGGTGCTCAACCAATTGGCGTGGGACGTGCTGAAGACCTTGGAGAGGAGATCCCGCTTGTCCCTGATACGACTTTTCTTACGATCGATTACTTGAAAGAAAAGTGGCATGACCATGGATAATCCAGAAATCTCCGTCGTACCAGTTCCAGAGACTGAAATAAAAAAAGTCACATTGAAGAACGACTACTTAGAAGTCGTTCTTCTCAATTACGGTGCCCGCCTGCACCAAATCTTCGCACCAGACAAAGAAGGAAAATCAGAAAATGTTTTATTGTCTTACGATCGTTTCGAAGATGTTCTAACAGACAAAAGCTTTTTTGGAGCAACTGTCGGACCTGTAGCCGGAAGGATCCGGGATGCTTCTTGGGGTGAGCATAGATTGGAGAAAAACTGCGGATCACACCATATCCACGGTGGCACGAAAGGCTGGTCTTTCCAATTTTGGGAAGTAGAAGTTTTCAAAACTCCTTCATCAATAGGCGTGGTCTTTTACTTAAAAGATGAATTTTCTACCTATCCAGGACCAATCACTGCTACGATCACTTACCGTTTGACAAAAAACGAGTTAGAGATGACGACCTCTGCCAGTAGCCTGGTCGAAACCATCTGCAATCCGACCAATCATGCCTACTTCAACCTTTCAGGAAATGGAAAAAGAGACATCTATGACCATCAGTTAACGGTCTTCTTAGATGGTATAATTGAATTAGATCAAGAAAAACTACCTACTGGAAATTGGACGAAAAAAGAAGACCTGCCCATCGACTTTAGAAAATCTCCAACACTGCAAGAAATCCTTGCTTGTTATCCAGCTGGACTAGATGATGTATTTCTTTTGCATCATCCTAGGCTTTCCAGAACTTCCTTACAATTATTCGAGAAGCATTCTGGTCGTCAAATGACTATAGCAACTTCCAATAAAAGTATGGTATTATTTTCTACGACTGGATTTGAAGCTGATTTCTCTGTCAACGGAAAACAGATGCATTCAAACTACGGATTAGCAATCGAACCGCAAGAAATCCCTGATATCGTTCATTTCCCCAACTTTGGATCGATCAACCTCCATCCTGGTCAAGAACGGATCAGTCAGACGATTTATCGGTTCTCTGCACAATAACAAGAGAAAGGTGTTTTTATCATGGCTATTACCGTAAAAGATGTGGCGAAAAAAGCCGGTGTTGCTACCTCGACCGTCTCTCGTGTTATCAATGATCATCCTAGTATTTCCGAAGCAACAAAGAAGAAAGTCCGAAAAATCATGGATGAACTAGGTTATGTTCCTAACATGACTGCCCGCAATCTAGGAAAACGCATTTCTAGTGCCATCGGCGTGATCTTACCCCCTCTTGATTCAAAAGAGCGGATTGGGAATCCCTTTTATCTTGAGATCATGGAAGCAATCAACGAAGAAGCTCGGAATTATGATATGACGACAGCGATTGCTACTGCTAAAAATTTTGATTTACTGTTAGAGAACGTCCAGCGTATGCATCTACAAAAACAAGTAGATGGTTTTATTCTAGTGTATTCAGATAGTCAAGACCCTGTCATTGATTATTTATACCAAAACCACATCCCTTTCACTTTGATCGGACAGCCTTATCATCACGAAAACGAAATCGTTTATGTAGATAATGACAACCAGCTTCTAGGCAAACAAGCAACAGAATTTTTGATCCAGAATGGACATAAGAATATCCTATTCGTGACGAATACGACTCATGAGAGTTTGTATTTCGAACGATATTTCGGTTATCAAAAAGCGATGATGATGGCTGATCTTCCTGCGTTTTCCAGTGTAGTACTGGAACATACAGAAGATTATCTGACCTTTGAGAAAACGTTGAAAGAAAACGAAGCCACAGCATTGGTAGTCATTGACGATATCTTCGCCCTTCGCACGATGCAGTTGGCACAAATGTATGGTTATGTCATTCCAGAGACACTTTCCGTCATTAGCTTCAACAACTCGATCTTCTCAACATTGATACATCCTTACCTTACAAGCATCGATATCGATATCTCCGAATTAGGACGTGTCGCTATGCAAAAACTGCGTGAACTGATCCATGAAGAATTAAGTAGCGGCGTACGCTTGGTCATCCCTCATCGCTTGATCAAAAGAGAGACAGTCGTTCCTTTAGAAAACCCATACTAAATAGCTGACTCACTAAATACGCTGACCATTTATTCTATGGTCAGCTTTTTATGTAAAAGAAGATACTACTTCTAACACATTGTTTATCTGTAAAAAAGAGCGTGGGACAAAAGTAAAGAACACTTTTGTCTCACGCTCTAAACACGTATAAACGGCGGAAGCAGAAGCAACTCCTTCGGAAATAAGCTGAAATTCACAAAAATTTAAAAAGCAATTTTCTTGAATTTCTTCTTATTTCTTGGAGTTAAACGCTTCTGTCCCAGCCTCTTTTTTCCTTCCTTCAATTTTTTACACGTCGACGATTCAATAAAAAACCGCCTAATATTGTAAAGACAGGTGCAAGAATCGAGAAAAAGGCGAATGGCAAGTAATGCAACGCGCTAACTTTCATCGTTCCCATAATGAATGTGCCGCTGACTCCCCACGGTACGAGAGAATTGACGGTCGCACCTGAATCCGCTAGTGTTCGTGTCAAATAGGTTTTTGATAAGCCAACGTCATCAAAAGAACGCTTGAATGTTTCTCCTGGAAGAATGATGGACAGATACTGTTCTCCAACGATCAGATTGATTCCGATACAGCTCAAGGCAGTAAACCCGACTAAACGAGAAGGTCGGTCCATCTTTTCTTTTAATTCTTGAACGATGGTATCAACGATCAGATATTTGATCAGTAACCCACCTAATGCCAATGCAAGTAAAATCAAACTAGCAGAACCTAACATACTCATGATCCCGCCTCGAGAAAGCAGTTCATCTAGCTTTGGATCAGGTGTATTTGCGACATAACCATTCATCAAGATGTCTGCTGCTTTTCCGACCGTCAAACTTTTCTCATGGATAAAAGAAAGAACGAGAGCAGCTGTTGATCCCGCTAGTAATGTAGGGATAGCCGGAATTTTTTTGATTGCCCCCCCAAATAAAATAACTAGTGGAATCAATGTCCAAGGAGAGATCCAAAAGCTCGCTTTCATGTTTTGGATCATTTCATTGATACTAGCTAGATCGGCTGAATGACTGTTATGTCCTAATATCGTATAAAAAATCAACGAAAGGACGAATGCTGGGAAATCTGTATAACGCATACCAGCGATATGTTCGAATAGATTAACTCCTCCAATACCCGCTGCCAAGTTGGTCGTATCTGATAAAGGCGAGCAGTTATTCCCTAAAAAGGCACCGGAAACGACTGCGCCTGTAGTCATTGCATCATTGAATCCAAGTAAATGACCGATCCCCAAAAAAGCAATTCCAATCGTCGAAATCGTTGTAAATGAACTGCCGACAGTCACTCCGACAATTGCACAAACAAGAAATGCTGTCGGTAAAAAGAAACGCACAGAAACAAGTTTAAATCCATAAACCATAATCGTAGGGATGGTTCCAGATAAAATCCATGAAGCAACTAAGACACCAATCAAAAGAAAAATCAGGATTGGAATGATCCCTGGAGTGATTCCTTTGATGATCCCGTCATGGATCTCATCCCATGTGAACTTTTTAAATCTGCCATAAAACAACAAACACATGAAAGCTGCAAGGATCGGGATATGTGGCGAGAGCTGGAATCCGATGATCAGTACTCCTAGGAGTGCCAACAACACGATCAATACAGCGATACTTTCTTTTAAAGAAATATTTTTATTCATCGTCGATCTCCTATTTCAAATGAAAAGGCCCTGCCATGAAAAAACTATTCACTTGGCAGGACCTCCTACTAAATCAGCGACAAAACGTCGGCTGAAAGACTTATTTTTTTATTTTTCTTCTAAACTTTTTTCTACCTCAATCCCCCAAGAATCTTTCTTGAAGTGATTGATGATCAATGGAATAACGAACATGACCACTGTGATAGCTGCTACTAATAATGCATCACTCAATGTCGCTGTACCTAATGTAGCAAATACGACAACGATGATAGAGAAGATCAGCATGCAGCTGACTACCCAAGCTAATCCGTTTCCGTTTTTACCAATTCGGTAAGGACGTTCGAATTCTGGATGTTTCTTACGCATTTTAAGCAATGAAACAGCAATCAAAATGTACACGATACAATAAATAACAGTTGTAGCATTTGTAAGTGTCAAGAATACAGCACTTACGTCATCCATTACACCATAAAGCAAAGCAAATAATGAAATAACGATTGATTGTGTTAGAACGACATTTCTAGATACGCCGTATTTGTTTTCTTTATGGAATCCGAATTTTGGTGGAAGGAATCCTTCACGAGCTACTTGGATGATTGTTTTTGATGGTCCAGTAACCCAAGCTGATAATTGTAAAAGCACACCAATAAATACCATGAAGCTGAAGATATTTCCGATCACTTCTGGTAAGCCTAGGATTTGACAGTCAATCAAGATAGGCTGCGTGATATTTGCTAATTCCATTTTTCCATCTGGTACGACATTTGCTACAAGCATCGCATTGATGACATTCAATAAAACTAATCCGATCAAAGCGATAAATACGCCTTTTGTATAATTTTTTGTTGCGTCTTTCAAACGAGGCATGTAAACAGAACTCATTTCGATCCCAACAAAAATAAATGTGATACCAGCTAAGTATTTCAATGAATCAATATGTTCCAAGTCAGGGAAAGCTTTTGACCATGAAAAGTCACCTAGATAGCCGTTTGAGACTAGTCCGACTTTGAAGGCTGCCAAAACACCTAAAACGAACATGATGACTACTGGGATATATACCCCTAGCCATACACCGATGTTCCCGCCGACTTTTGCCATATCGAATTTCAAGTTCAAGATCGTGATGATCCAGTAGATAACTAAAATACAACCTAAAACGAACCAGTGATTATTGCCAAGTTCTACATTACCAAATGTGTTTCCTAACAATGGTCCTAAAGTAGAAGCGACCATTACCATACCTGGGAACATTTGCACCCATAATAGCCATGCAACGACAAATCCCCATTTGCTGCCCAGTGCTGTTTTTACCCATAACTGAGGACCGCCTTCTTGAGGAAGCATCGTTGAAAGCTCACCGGAAACCATTGATATCGGACCGGCAAAAAACAAAACTGCAAAAATTGAATAAAAAATCAATGTCCAACCGACTGCGGCTAACGTAGGAATACTCCGAACCGTTGCACACAGTGCCATTGTCAGACCGATAAAGGTCCCAAGACCCATTTTACTTACTTCAGATTTACTCACCGTTGACACTCTCCTTGATTTTTTGGATAAAATAACGGTGTCTTTGAAGTAGTTTCAGCAATAAACGAAACAATTCAGCGAATATTTGAGGGGATTCTTTGAGTCTATTGCTTGAAGGGTTTCTTCAAAGACAACCTCAAAACAAAGGGATCGAAGAGCTTAGGTCTCCCCTTGCTCTTCAGATCCAAACATGCGTCAGAAACAGTTAGTATTCAAGCTGTTTTCTAACATGATTACCTTGCTTATTTTGCTTCGCTTGCCAATAATTGGTCTGCGTAGATTTTTTCCAATTTTTCTTGAAGAGCTGCTTTGATTTTTTCAGCATATTCTTCAAAGTGTTCTTCTTTGTTCATGTATGGTGTCATTACGCTGGCACGCAATACAGTTACTTTTCCGGCACGGTTCCATTCTTCATCTGAGAATCCTAGTTGGTTCACAAATTGTAATGGGCTGTTGCCATAGTCTGGGATAGCAAAGTCAGTATGTGAAGTTAAGAACTCATTACCGTAAATGCTTCCTTTCACGTATGAAGAATAATCATATACGTCATGGTTCAATTTATTCATTGCAACTAAGTCATCGTTGCCTTTTTCTTTGAATACATAGTCTACCATATTGAAATCTGGATAAGTTAATGGATGAACTTCGATTTCTTTGTCTCCTACTTTAAATGACAAGTCATTCAAGAAGTTGTAGAAACGATGTGCACCTTCGATTGATGCACCCATTAATTTACCATATCCTGTGACATTCAAAGGTAAGACATGGTGTGCTGCCCAAACGCTGGCTGCTGTTGCCCCTGCTTTTGAACCTTCCAAGATATAAGCCCCAAGTAATGCTGGGATATCTGCGCCTTTTTCAAATACATATGTCGCAAAGTAAGAGATAACGTCTCTCATGCGGATATCTTTGATGACGATACCACCGGCAGAATATGGAACATAACCCATTTTATGTGGGTCGATCGTTACAGATTCTGCTTCTTCGATTGCTTTATATGCACTGTGTACTTCTTCTAAGATATAATCTTTGTTTTCTGTAAAGACATTGTATTTGTAATGAACATCTTTTAAATCTTCAAATGGAATGAAGTTGTTGTCTTCGTCTAAGAAAATCGCACGGCCGTATCCGCCATAAGCAGCATCTACGTGTAAGTAGAAGTAAATACCGTCTTTTTCTAATACGCGACGCAATGCAACGATTTTATCAATACCGTCGATTGCTCCTTCTTCTGTTGATCCTACAACACCGACTACACCTAGGATTGGTGTTTTTTCAGCTGCTAGACCACGAACGATTTTTTCAAGTTCGTTGATGTCCATGCGATAGTTGTGGTCAACTGGCACTGGAATCACTTGGTCTAAACCGATACCGATGATGTCGGCAGCTTTTAGCCATGAATAGTGTTTAGTTTGTGGAACCAACCATTTTCCTAATTTTTCTAAATGTTTTCCGCTACGTGCTGAGTGAGCTTTGATTTCGTCGATTTTTTCTGGGACGCTGTCTAACAGATTCATGATTTCTTCTGTTGACAAGTTCATTAATTCCCAATCGCTTTTTCCAGTAACTAGTTCAGGTGTCACTTCTTTCATTGCAAGCGGCAATGATTTGATGTTGCGGGCATACCAAAGTCCTTCTAAGTTTGCTAAAGAACCATCAGCAACGATGTGGCCCCAGCCATCTTTATAGCTCATTAATTTTGCAAATTCCATTCCTACTTCTTCTTCCATTTGGCTTGTTGCAGGAGAAGATTCATAGGCAACGTTATTACCATTCCATAGCATAGCAAAATTGTACGCTAGTAAAGATGGCATCAATGTTTCAGAGTTCATATGACCCCAGTAACGTCCGGCATTATGCCAAGGAACGGAATGGGTACGCATCCGCGCTGAAATTTCTGATAGAACATCCTTTGTTTTATTCACAGTGTGTTCAAAACTAGCACTGCTTTTTTCTTCTGGCGTAATAATAGGCATGTCTTGAGGCATGTAGTTTTGACGCCAGCCTAAATGTTCATCCACCAATTCATTCAACAAAGCTTTATAGATTTGGCCGTTCTCAGCTTTGTCCCCAATGAATAGGGCATTTAGGTTTAGATCTTTCGACAATGATTCACTCATAGTGAAACCCTCCTAAAAAAATATTTAAATTTTGTCGAGCCCTACATTACACCTGTTCTTCTATTCTGTAAACTAAGTTTTGGCCTGCTTTTTAATCATATTTTAATATGTATCAATTGTCCGAATTGTTCACACTTTTGAAATAATTAAAAAAAACGAGGGAATTTACAAATGTAAACTCCCTCGCAAAGATTGTATTAACGACAACCAGCGTTCTATTTTAGGATGGGTTTCAAAATTGGAATGTTGTAATAGTATTTCCCTTTTTCAAGGTAAAAACTTACTAAATTCTAATCAATTACTTTGGCCAAAAAGTAATTTTTCTTACCTTTTCGAATAACCACAAACTTACCATCGAATTCATCGGATGGATTTATGACAAAATTTAAATCGGTAACGCGGTCACCGTTAATACTTATAGCTCCGTTTGAAACATCTTCACGTGCTTGACGTTTAGATGGTTCAATTTTTGTGGAAACAAGCAGTTCCACGATATTTTCAGGTGTGCTTGAAATTTCAACGTTCGGCATTTTACCGAATCCTTGCGCGATTTCTTCCGCATTTAGTTCTTTAATATTTCCAGAGAACAATGCTTGCGTTATTTTTTGCGCTTCTTTCAAGTCTTCTTCACTATGCACAAATCTTGTAACTTCTTCTGCCAAACGGCGTTGTGCTTCACGTTTCTCAGGTTCTGTCTCTACTTTTTTCGCTAAGTCTTCGATTTCTTCTTGAGACAAGAAAGTAAAGAATTTCAAGTATTTCACTACATCGCGATCATCTTGATTCAACCAGAATTGGTAGAACTCAAATGGTGAAGTTTTCTTCGGATCAAGCCAAACGGCACCGCCTGCAGTTTTTCCGAATTTCGTTCCATCAGCCTTCAGCATCAATGGGATCGTTAAACCGAACGCTTCTGCTTCTGGTCCTTCTAATTTTCGGATTAGGTCTAATCCAGCTGTGATATTTCCCCATTGGTCTGCTCCACCGATTTGCAATTGCACATCGTATGTTTTATGCAGATGCAAAAAGTCGATAGATTGCAGGATTTGGTAAGTAAACTCTGTAAATGAGATTCCTACTTCCAAACGGCTGGCAACGATATCTTTTGCTAACATCGTGTTGATGTTGAAGTTTTTACCGTAGTCTCTCAAAAATTCAAGTAAAGAGATTTTTGACAACCAGTCGTAGTTGTTCACAAATGTGATATTTGCATCTTTACCAAACAATTTTCTCATTTGATTGGAAAGTGCGTCCACGTTATGTTGCACTTGTTCCATCGTTTGCAACACACGTTCTGTTTTGCGGCCGCTTGGGTCGCCGATCGTTCCTGTTCCGCCGCCAATCAGAATATATGGATGATGGCCTGCCAATTGGAATCTTTTCATCATCATAAATGGAATCAAATGTCCGATATGCATCGAATCACCAGTTGGATCAACGCCGCAATAAAGTGAAATGCTCTTTTCTTCAACGAGCTCGCGAAGTCTTTCTTCGTTTGTTTGCTGATTAATGGCGTCGCGCCAAGTTAATTCATCAATAATATTCATTTTACTGACCTCCGTGTAGTTTTTTTATGAAAGCAGGAACCTGCTAGCATGTGTAATTAATTATTTCTTCAGGATAGGATAGGAAATAAAAAAAGTCCCTTGGCATATAAGCCAAGGGACGAAATCTCGCGGTACCACCCAATTTGTATGTCTAGATATCCAACATACCTCTCGAACATTTAACGCTGTCGCGTGGCAATCACTGCCAAAGACTCCTGAAATGTAATTCGCTTTAAAGCATGTACTGGTTTGCAGCGACCACCAGCTTTCTGAAACATTGGCTTTAACAACTACTTCGTTTCGATCTTCGTCTTGTTATTATTAATATGTGTCTATCATAGAGCGCAACTTTTTCTTTGTCAACAGAAAAAGGATATTTTTTTTAAATTCCTCATTTTTTCTTTTTTGAATCCGCTCTAATTCCGAACATTTTATTTTCAATTATTGTTAAAAGAAATAACTTTTTCTGTATTTTTTCTGCAATTTATCGAGAAGTCACTTTACTTTGCCTCTTATTCTTTCTTCGTTACAATAAGGAATGGGACAAGTAAAAAAATGAAAAAGCAAGGGACGAGGTATATGGAAAAAAAGCAAAAAATTATTTTAGGAGCCACTTCTGCTTTAACTATCGTTATTTTAATTCTAAGTTTGTTTTTTGTCATCCGATCATCTACAAAAAAAGAACCAATCATTCCTGAAAAAAAAATAACAGAAAAAGCAAAAGAACCGACAGATGATAAGCAACAACTAGTTACTCAAGCAAAAAATCTGGCTCAAAGCTACGATTATGACCAAGCGATTGCGTTATTGGAAAAAGATAGTAAGAACGGATCTACTGAAACACAACAGCTTCTTCAAACACTAAAAAAGGAGAAAGAACAATTGATCGACTGGTCTGATCCTACTCAGATCTCTCATGTTTTTTTCCACAGCTTGATCGTGGACCCGCAAAAAGCCTTCCACTCTCAACAGGCACAAGGATACAAAGATTATATGGTGACTGTTGAAGAATTCAACCGTTCGATCGAACAACTTTATCAAAATGATTTTGTTTTAGTTAATTTGAATGATTTGATCCAAAAAGACGAACAAGGAAATCTTTCCTTTAACGGGCTTGCGCTACCTGAAGGAAAAAAACCATTGGTTCTTTCACAAGATGATGTCAGCTATTATGAATATATGGATAATTCCGGTTTTCCTAGCCGATTGGTCGTATCAAATAACAATGAAATCAAAAATGTCTATAAAGAGAAAGATAAAGAAGAAATCGGTGACTTTGACATGGTTCCTCTGATCGATGTTTTTGTCAAGAAACATCCTGATTTTTCTTATCGAGGCGCAAAAGGTACCTTGGCCCTGACAGGTTACAACGGAGTTTTAGGTTATCGAACATCAAAATCTCAATATGGAGACAATGAAAAAACAAAAAAAGAGATTAAAGAAGCTAAAAAAGTGGCGGAACAGTTGAAGAAAGATGGCTGGAGCTTTGCTTCCCATACATGGGGTCACTTGAATATGACTCAAGCTTCACTAGAAGATGTAAAAAAAGACAATGAATTGTGGCAGCAAGAAGTTGCACCTATCCTAGGAAAAACAAATATTCTGATTTATCCATTTGGTGCAGACATCAGCGACTGGCAGCCTTATTCAGCAGAAAATCAAAAATTTGCTTACTTGAAGAGTCAAGGTTTCGATATTTTCTGTAATGTCGATGCTTCTACACCAGCTTGGGGACAATTAGGTACCGATTTCTATCGAAATGCTCGGATCAATATCGATGGCATTCGTTTTCAATCTGATTTAGACGGAAAAAATCCTATTCTTGATCCATTCATCAATGTCCATGATGTCTATGACAAAGAAGCACGCGAATCTGCTTGATTTTACGTCATTTATGAACCAAAAAAGCCGAACTGACATTTTATCGTCAGTTTCGGCTTTTTTATGCTTTATTTCTTCTTCGGTGCGATTCCCTTGATCAGGACTTCTGTCCATTCTGCTGTATATGGAAGCAGTTTTGCGTATATCTCCGGCTTAGAAATTCCTTCTACCATTGCTTGAAAATAGAGGATCAAGAACTCATCCGAATATTTCAAATCCACTTTTCCTTCTTTCCGCCCTCGATGGAAAAGATCAAGCATGATACTGAAACTTTCTTGCGTATACGCATCCATCGCGTCAGAAAATTCTTTTTTTTCTTTTTTTGTATAGTATGTCATCAAATCGATATAAAATTGTTTGTTCACTCGATTGAGATAACGGATTTTGTTTTCACTCATGGCAATCAGTGTTTCTTCAAATGGAAGATTTTCCGCAATCAACGCTTTCGCTTCTTGCCCTAAATCATTCATAAATGCAAAAAATACTTCATAAATCAGCCCTTCCTTGCTGCCAAAATATTTAAAAATCGTCGCTTTACTTACCTGAGCGTTCTCAGCTACCTTATCCATTGTCACTCCAGCGGTTCCTATGTCTGTGTTCATCAAGTCAAAAGCTGCTTGTAAAATCTCTTTCTTTTTCTCTTGTGCTCTCTTTTCAAAACCGTTCATTTGTAGAGCCTCCCGTAATTTTAAACTTTTATAATATATATAGTTCAAATTTATTCTGAGGTTTATTATAACTATCTATTGAGAAAGTATCAAGCTAGCAATTCCTTGTTTATGAATTCATTGACAGAAATTTATAAAAAGAATATTATGTACTAAAATAATAAAAAAAGTTTTATAAAAAGGTATAAAACCATTTTATTAAACTATTTAATCTTGTTTAGTATATATTTTTAGAAAAAGGAGTGGGGTTTTTATGGCAGAAATCGTCAAAGTCACACATTTGAAAAAGAGCTTTGGACGTTTCGAAGCTTTAAAAGATGTCTCTTTCACCGTACATTCAGGTGAAGTCGTTGGATTTATCGGACCAAATGGTTCTGGAAAATCCACGACGATTCGGACACTTTTAGGGATTATAAAAAAAGACGGCGGAACGGCAACGATTTTTGGGCAAGATGTATGGGAAGATAGTTTATCTATCCATGAACGTCTTTCTTATGTTCCAGGCGATATCTCTTTGTGGGGAAATTTGACTGGAGGAGCGATCATCGATCTCTTCATGAAGCTTCATGGAAAAGGGAGTGCTCAAAAAAAAGATGAACTGATTCAACGTTTCTCTCTTGATCCTAAGAAAAAAGCAAAAAACTATTCAAAAGGAAATCGCCAAAAAGTGGGCTTGATTGCTGCTTTGGCTGTTGATTCGGATCTCTATTTATTTGATGAGCCTACTTCTGGTTTAGATCCTTTGATGGAAACGATTTTCCAAGAAGAAGTTGAAAAATTGAAAGAACAGGGCAAATCCATCCTACTTTCTTCTCATATTCTCAGTGAAGTCGAGCGACTAGCGGATAAAGTCGTGATCATACGCGAAGGAACAGTCGTAGAAGAAGGAACACTCGATGAATTGCGTCATTTGACTCGTTCGACCATCACTATAGAAACAGAAGCAGAGAATAGTCACTTAGCACAATTGAACGGTGTCCATGACTTTGTGCAAAAAGGTCACCTCGCTCAATTTGCTGCTGATAACGAAGCTTTCGATGTGATTTTAGCTGAAGCGTCCAAATTAGGTGCGAAAAAATTTGAATCTATTCCACCGACTCTTGAGGATTTATTCATGAGACATTATGAAGGATGAGGAGGAAGCGAAATGACTGATAAATTTTCACGCTGGTCCACCCTTTTTTCTCAAAACCTTAGCCGTGACTGGAAAAAGATCCTGATATGGCTAGTCGGTGTCACTGCTTTTTCTGGTGGTTTTGTCCCTGCGTTTGAAGAATTGACTTCCGGACAAGGATTAGCTGGATTATACGAAACCTTGCAAAACCCGGCAATGATTGCAATGGTCGGACCAACTCCAGCTTCGAATGCTGCTGAGTATACTTTAGGAGCGATGTATGCAAATGAAATGTTGCTTTTTTGCAGTTTGTTTGCTGCTGTGATCTCTGTTTTACACGTGGTGAGCCAAACGAGAAAAAAAGAAGAACTTGGTCTGATTGAACTTATTCGTTCCTTTCGAGTCGGACGTCAAGCAAACTCTTTAGCTGTCATCGCTGAAAGTATTCTGATCAATTTGCTTTTAGCAATATCGATCAGCTGTACGATGATTTTTTTCCAAGCAGATTCGATCACTGCAGAAGGTGCTTGGCTTTTTGGGCTATCTGTAGGTAGTATGGGGATTTTGGGGAGTGCCGTTGCACTGTTTGCTGCACAACTGATGCCAAGTTCAGCCAGTTCGAATGGTCTGTCTTTAGCGTTTTTAGGTGGACTTTACCTTCTACGAGCAATAACAGATGTAGCTGATTCCTCCCTTTCGATGTGGAATCCTTTAGGCTGGTCTTATTTGACCTATCCATTTACAATTAACAACTGGATTCCTTTGCTTTATTTGTTTTTGTTCAGTCTAATCTTGATAATCAGTTCATTTGTTTTAGAGGAACATCGAGATTTGAACACCGGCTATATCCCCGAACGTGAAGGAAAACCGTATGCTAAACGTTCTCTTTTATCCTTGCGTGGTTTATTATTCTATCTAAATAAAGGGATGACAATCAGTTGGCTTATCACTTTTGGTTTGATGGGGGCGGCATACGGCTCTATCTACGGGAATATGCAACAGTTTTTAGAAAGTAACGACTTAATGAAACAGATGTTTATCCAATCTGGCGTCTCAATTGAAAAAAACTTTACAAGCATGATCATGGTCGTCTTGATTTGTCTAGCTGCTATTTTACCAATTGCTAGCATCAATCGTTTATTTACAGAAGAAACCCACGGACGTATGAATCAGCTGTTCGCAACAAAAATTTCTAGGAACCAACTTTATTGGACCAATATGTTACTAGCTATTCTATTTGCTATATTGGCAATCCTGATTAGTTCTGGTGCACTAGGGCTTTCTGCTTTGGCTTCGATGAAGGATGCGAAAGACATGGATCTATTGATGTTTCTTAAAGCCGGGTTCAATTTCCTGCCTGCCGTTTTAGTGTTTATCGGAATTAGTGGCTTTCTATTCGGATGGCTTCCTCGAATGGGTAAACTTGCTTATATCTACTTAGCTTACTCCTTTGCACTCAATTACTTTGGCGGAATTTTGGATTTACCAGAATGGTTTTCCAAAACAGCTGTCCCTAGCTGGGTTCCACGGATGCCAAACGATTCTTTTGATCTTTCCGTGTTCCTTACGTTATCATGTATCAGCCTTGCACTGTTCGTCCTTGGTTCTATTAGTTATAGGCGAAGAGACTTACTAGAAGGATAATAAAAAAGCATGTACAATTTCATGCTAGCCTCCAAATCTGGGTCAAAAATCCAACATTTGGAGGTCATTTTTTTATTTACAAGTCTTCTAACTGCTCTTTATCAATGATCCAGACTTCTCGATTCTTTCTTTTTACATAACCATTCTCCTCTAATAATTTAAATTTTCTAGATAAAGTTTCGGGGGTCGTACCGATAAATGCAGCAAGTTCTTTCATTTTCATTGGCAGGAAAAAGTGATCCTTCCCTGTCGCTTTAGCTAAGTCAAGCAGATAGACAGCGACTCGTTCTTCTACTTTTTCCATCATCAAAAAAGTTGTCTGCTGCTGTACTTTTGTTAATTTCTCAACGTTGATTGCTAAAAGTTTCAGACTAAGGGCGGGATAATGCAGTAAGAGTTCCGAGAAATCTTTTTGTCTCAATATGCAAATTTCCGTTTTTTCTAGTGCTTCGCCAAATAAAGACTCATTTGGAACGCCTAGCAACTGGCTCTCTCCCTCATATCCGCCCGGCTCTATTACTCGTAAAAGCTGTTCCTTTCCGCTAGCAGATAATTGATACACTTTCATACTGCCGGAGGCCACGATCACTAATTGAGGTTCTCCATTCGGCGCAAGAATCTGTTCTCCTTTTTCCACATAGTGATGTTTGACAAGTGCGTGTACTTTTTCTTGATCTTGCTGTACTAAGTGATTGAACAAAGGAACAAATGAAACACATAAATGATCATGACTCATAATCTCTCCTCCTTCTAAACAGCTATTTCTAATAAAGGAACATGGCTTGCCTTATTCCAACTGATAATTTTCTTTTATCATAGCATAAACGTCAAGCGAACCAGATACCAGCAAATAGAGTGGATTTCTTTTTGTCACTTGCTTTATTTTCCTTCTTTTGAGACCTTAAGTAATTGATTCCTATCAATTTTTTAAATATTTACTTTTTGAATAATCAAAAACAAACCTTCACTCGCAAGCCGAGAGTAAGGTTTGTTTTTCGCATTGCTTATTTCGTGTTGTCTATTGAAATTTTTCCGCACCTAGCTTTTGATATAGTGGTGCTAGTTCTTGTAAGGTTTCAGCGGTTATTTGCTCAACGTGTTCGATTTCTTGCGGATAGAAGAATAGTTTACCCATTTGAAAGGTTCGGTCTCTCATCGCTTTTTTCAACTCTTCTTGTTTCTTTGTATCGGACAAATAGTCAGACAAAGCTAAGTGGTCGTCAAGTTCATGTTCTGGTTGCGGCCATATGTAATAATCCTTGATATCGACTGTTTTGCTCCACTCTTTCAGTATCGCAAGCAACTGGTTATACGCTGCAATGCTACCATATCGTTCTTCGCTTTTATAATGTTGGTACATCAAATAGATTTGGTATTGTTTTTGATTCAACAAAACTGCTAGACAGGCATTCTCGTCTTGACGAGATTCGCTTCGGTACGCGCTCCAAAAATGACTGCGTAAATTCCAGCCATTCGTCCAGCTTTCGATTTTAGGTTTGCTCATGCCGTACATATCAGGCAAAAGTGCAGCTGTCTGGAGCTGAATCTCTTTCCATTTTTGCCAGTGTTCTTTATATTCTTTCTTGATTTGTTCGATCTTATCTGTTGGATGGCTCTCTTTGAGCTGTTTGAATGCGTAGATTGGTCGATCAAACAACTGATAATCTGATTTTCCAAGTTCCATTGTTTCGCCTCTTTCCGTTATCTTTTGTATTCTACCTGAATTTTGCGATATGGACAAATAGAGGTTGTGAAAAAGCTGTTCTGCATCAAGTCATAAGAACAGCCAAACAAAAAACTGCGATGAGCATCACCGCAGTTTTATTGAACTTAAGGTTGATTGATCACATCTAAAAGCGTTGAAAATAAAATGGCACTAGAAGCAGCTCCTGGGTCGATATGTCCGATTGCACGCTCTCCTAGATAGGAAGCTCGTCCTTTTTTAGCTACCAAGTCTTTGGTGTGTTCTTTTGCCTGGTCAATGATTTCTTTTGTTAAATTCCCTGCCTTCAATGCCTCTGTGACTGGCAGCCAAACATCTAACATCGTTTTATCGTCAGCTTCTGCCTTTCCTCGGCTTTGAATACCCGCTGTTCCCTGCTCGATCACTTCTCCTAATTTTTCTTGAGAATCAATAGAATCGACCTCTTTTGTCGCTTTCATCATGTTCATGAATGCAGATCCGTATAACGGACCAGAAGCACCACCGACTTTCGATATCATCGCCATAGAAAATACTTTGAATGTATCGCTGATTGTTTCAGGATGATCGGCTTGAAAAGCTTCTTCATAAGCTGAAACTCCTCTTCCCATGTTATTTCCGTGGTCTCCATCGCCAATCGGGGTATCTAGATCACTGAGATATTGTTTGTTCTGATTGATTGCCTCTGCAAATTGCGTGAGCCATTCTTGGATTTCTTGAACGCTTAGTTTCATATTATCACCCTTTTATCTTGAGATTTTTTACCATGAAATCGTCTGTACATTGCTTTCTAAAGAATCTTTCCATTGTGTCCCTGTCAAGTCGATCAGTGTCAGAGAAAGACCTTGCATGTCTAGTGAAGTCATGAAATTACCGACTTTTCGGAAAACTACATTGACTCCTCTTTCTTCCAACAAAGCTAAAACATCATTCATGAACACGAACTGTTCCATCAAAGGCGTCCCGCCCATTCCGTTGACTAGTACACCTGCTTCTTTTGGTAAATTCGAGTAATCATCTAAAATCTTAGTAACAAGTTCCTTTGCCAGTACTTTAGAAGGCTGCATCTTTTCTCGACGATAGCCTGGCTCACCATGGATACCAACACCATACTCGATCTCATCTTCTCCTAGTTCGAATCCTGGTTTCCCTACTTCTGGTACAGTTGCTGCTCGAAGCGCTAGACCGATCGTCTTAGTTGCCTGTACGACCTTTTCTCCCAGTTCTTTCAACTCAGCTAGGGAAGCACCGTTTCTTGCTGCATCGCCCACGATTTTGTGTACAAGGACAGTACCTGCAACTCCGCGTTTTCCAGCAGTATACGTACTATTTTCAACGGCGATATCATCATCTACGATCACACTTTCTACTTCAATATCGTCCATAGCAGCTAGTTCCTTTGCCATATCGAAGTTCAATGCATCCCCTGTATAATTCTTAACGATCAGTAAAACTCCTTTTCCACTATCCGCTTCCTTGATAGCCGTTTGAATCTGATCTGGAGTTGGAGAAGTAAACACATCACCAAGCACCGCTGCACTTAACATTCCTTCCCCTACAAACCCGGCATGGGATGGTTCATGTCCGCTTCCTCCACCAGAAACCAAACCAACTTGTTCCGCTTTCTGATTCTTGGCTACAACACGGGAAGATTCTACACGATGAACAAGTTCTGGATAGCTTTTTACTAATCCTTCCAGCATTTCTTCGACAATATTGCTTGGATCATTCATGATTTTTTTCAATTTATTCCCATCCTTTCTTTCCGGCATTTTGTGCTTCTGTTAAGATTTGCTGAGTATCATCCGTTATACCGGCAGTGATGGCTGCTGCAAAAGCTCCTTCCACTAAAGGCGCATCCACCAGATGATAACGTTGCTGCTGTTCTTCTTCCAACATGTCTTTTGCCAGTTCCGAATTCAATACCGCGCTGCCGATATCCGCAAAAACAAAATAACTAGCTGCATCACTTGATTCATTGACAGCTTCTACGATTTTCATCGGGTCTGATCCGATCTCGCCATTTATTCCGCCGAGAGAAAAGATCTGCACCTCTTCGGATTTTTGCATCTGCTCAATCATTTCTTTAATACCATCTGTTACTTTTTGACTATGAGAAATAAGCAAAATACTCTTTTTCACAAGAATCTTCCTTTCTTTTACATAGTTGCTAACGATTGGTTTCGCTTTCATTAATGAACAATTCAAGTATATAATAAATTCCTAATTTTGGGAAAATATGTGTTGCGCATCTTGAACTTTGTTATACTTTTATTAAAGAGAGGAGTGATCGAATGATTACAACAACCACGAATAGTGTGGAAGGAAAAACCGTAGTAGCTTATAAAGGAATCGTTTTTGGTGAAGTTATTACTGGGATCAATGTATTGAAAGATTTTGGGGCTGGTTTGCGAAACGTCTTCGGCGGCCGTTCAAAAAGTTATGAAAATGAACTAATGGGCGCAAGAGAAGAAGCCCTTGCGGAAATGGCCGAACGTGCAAAAGCATTAGGAGCTGATGCGATCATTGGCGTAAAAATGGACTATGAAGTATTAGGCAGCGACAATGGCATGCTGATGGTCACATGTAGTGGAACAGCTGTCTCCACGAGATAAGTAGGGGACATCTGTTTTAATAACTAAAGAGAGATGGGACATGTAGTGGCACTCAAGAATTAGATTTTTCAGTCTAACTTCGAGGTACTCTACCTTCCCATCCTCTCTTTTTTATTTCTTTTTGCGGATGATTCCGTAAGCTGCTGCGACTAACACACCCGCCCCTGCTAAGGAATAACTGACAGAAGCTGTTTTTTCATTTGTTTTTGGCAAAGTCTGACTTGTTGATTTGGATGGCTCTGTCGTTTGCTGAACTGTTTCTGTCGTGCTTCCAGAGGTCACTGATTTTTCTCCTGCCGAATGCAAAATATCTTTTATTCGTTGGATACTAGCTGCTATGTCAGCTTTTTTTGCTTCAAAATCATTAGCAACTGTTTGTGCTTCGCTGATCTTTCCGTGGATTGCTTGACTGGCCGCTATGATATCCGCTTGAGTTTGACTTAGCTTTCCAGAAGCTGTTTGAGCAACCTGATTTAATTGCTGATTGAATTCTTTTGCTTGTTGGATCTTCCCGTCAAGATCTGTTTGGACAGCTTCCGCTTTTGCTTTCGCTTCGGCAAGCTTTTTCTCAAGTTGTGCACGGTCATTTCCCACTTTATTTTTAAGATCAGCTAAATCTTGATCGATTGCTGCTTGGTCTTCTTTCAATTTGTTTTTTGCAGCTTCTAATGCTTCTTCGAGTTCTTTTCTTTTATTTTCCAAGTCTTGCAAATGATCGATTTGGTCAGAAGAGGTAGAACTATTTATTGATGTATCTTCTGAAGATGAAATCGTTTCTCCTGAATTATCTATCGGTACATTGGAAGTCGTTTCTGTTTCCGAGGCACCTTTTTCAGCATCAGAAGAGCTTATAGTTGTTGAAGGTTCTGTTTGAGCAGGTTCAGAAGTTTCCGCAAAAGCTGTCTGTCCCAATAAGAAAATACTGGAAACAGCAATTGGCCAGATTAACGGCTTCATTCTTTTTTTCATCACTTTTCCCATCCTTACTACTTTTTAACTAATTTCTTATTATAAGCAAAAATGTTTGGAAGAACCATAAACACAACAGGCTGTTTGTCTAAAAAACGGTGCATCTTTTATTTTTTTGTACGTTCCGGGCTTTTCCATGTCCCGCTTCCATAACCTAAAATCGTTTTGACTGCTGGAATGAAAGTCGTCACGATCGTTATCGCGTTCACTATCCAGAACAAAAGCATATATAGTGGTGCGAAAAGAAGGTATTTCAATTTTCTTCGTCGATCATCTACAATCAGCGAAGCTAGCAACTGGAAAAATCCTGCGACCATTTCAAAGCAGATGAACACAAAACTGAATGTAAAAGTAATATAAATCTGTTCGTAGTTTCCTTGATATACATAATGCCCGATTAATCCAGCAAAAAGAACTACGGAAATACAAAAGAATATTGACCGACAATACTCAATGTTTGATCAATGAAGATGATCGTTCTTCCAATATGTTTAAAAGGATGGAGCATCACTTTTTTGAAATTCGTCAGCCAGACTTCTGTTCCACCTTTTGCCCAACGTTTTCTTTGTCGATATAGCATCTTCAACGTCACAGGTACTTCCATGAAAAAGATGATCCCAGGAGCAAATACAGATACCCAATCATTTAACTGATGATCCCAAGCAATACTGATGTCTTCTGTCGCTCGATCTTGTCTGAATCCGCCTAAAATCGGATAAGAAACGAGAAAAAAATACATAATAGACAAACAAGTATCTAAGAATAAATTACCTGTATGGGTGATTGAGATCATTTCAGTTCCACCCCATTTTCTTTATACAAATCTGCAATGAATGTCGTATCTAGATTTTGCTCCGCGGAGACAGAATAAAAACGGACCGTTTCTCTCTCTTCTTTTGTTCCAAAACGTTCCGTATACATTTCTTCAAGTAATTCTTGTCTTTTTTCCAATTCTTCATCTTCATATTCAAAAGATTTATTTACTTTTTTGTATAGATTTCGATTGTTCCACCTAGTCAATACAAATGAGGTAATCAGGAAACTGAAAAAAATCAATACAAAAAAGCCGTTTAAGAAATACAGCATTTTCTTTTCTGATAAAAAAGCGTACAAGGAAAAATCCTTGGCTCTTTCTGGTCTCGTTAATGGGAAAAACACCCATATAAAAGGAAGAACAACGATCATCCATCCTAAAAGAGCCACTAACGTTTGCCAAATCTTTAACCAGTAATTACCTTTTGAAAAATACTTATCTTTCACCAAAATTGATGCAACTTCTTCTCTTGTTACTTTTTTCATATCCTCACCTCACGTTTTTTTGTTACGACGTAGGAGTTTACCATACATTTCATTTCTTTTCACATAAAGTGTTCCTAAATTTTTCCTAAGAAAAAGAACAAAACATTTCTCATCAGCAAATGAAAAATATTTTGTTCTTTTTATCAGTTGTTCTTTTTATTTTTTATCTCTTAATTATGTTGCTCTTTCCAATACGACAATGCTTTTCATTCCTCTAGATATCGCCGTGTACATTTGTCTGCGTCTTCTTTGCTCATCTCCATCGTTTTCAAATGGATATAAGATTACATAATCAAATTCCAGTCCTTTTGCTAGACTCAAAGGAATGATTTGGCAGTTTTCTAATCCATATGAATTTTTTTTAATCGATTCTTGTAGCGTTTGGGTTTCCTCTTCTGTTTGGGTGATAACTGCCGCTTTTTCTCCTTTTAGAGAAACCAAAATCTCAGCTAGTATTTTCAACAATTCTTCAGAGGATCGAAAAGAGCGGTATTCGGGTTCTTTTCCTTGCGGTCGGATCGATACGATGTCGACTTCTCTTGATCCACAGCATAGGTTTTGAAAAGCTCTGTGATTGCTCCGCTAGAACGGTAACTATTTCTAAGATCATACCGATGGATCGGCAGATGGTAGTCGTCGAAACAACGCATAATATCAGCAAAAGTATTGGAAGAATTAAAGATTGCCTGATTCTCGTCACCTACTAAAGTAAAGTGAGTTTTTGGAAATAATTCGATCAATAGACCTAATTGTGCCAGGGTATAATCTTGTACTTCATCAATCAATAGATAGCGAAATGCTGGTACATTTACCTTTTCAACAAGTAAATGACGAATAGCTAATATAATGACTGCTTCATCAACAGTACGTGTGGGTTGCCAAGCATAAGCTGAGCCATATCGCTTTTCATAAATTCTTTCAAACAACTGGTGCTCAGCCACCCATGCCATTTCTTCGATTTGTCTGGTTATTTTTCGATATTTTTTTTGTAAAAGTTTCCTTGCATAAGCTGCAATACTTTGTTCCGAATCATCAGAAATCAATTTACCGAATAATTCCAACTGCCTATCTTCTGTCAACGAGAGTACCTGATTCTGCACAGCAGGACTTTTTGCTTGTTTCAAAAGATGATTCTTCCATTCGCTCATCAGTGCCTTTTTCGTTGCTTGAAGCCTATCGATCAATTTAGGATGAGCAGGAACTTTCTCATATATTTTTTCGATCGTTTTTTTAGAAAGAACTGTTTTTCCATTTTTAGTAAGTCCACGGATAAAATTCGGATGATCTAAAAACAAAGGATCTGATTGTTTTAGATTATCGATAAACTTTTTGCTACGCAAACGTTCTGTCTGCTCCGATACATTTTCTCCCGTGATATGTTTGAAATAAGCCTCTTCACCTTCTATTTCCTCTGCTGAAAGCTGTGAAACCAGCTGCATGATGGTTAGATTCAGTGGATTTCTTTCACCTAATGATGGTAGGACATTCGAAATATAGTCGATAAACCGATGATTAGGTGATAGAATCAGCAAGTCATCAGATGTCATCGTATCTCGATATAAATAGAGCAGATACGCAATACGCTGCATGATAGCAGAGGTTTTACCACTTCCTGCTACGCCATTTACCAAGATATTTTGACTTTTCACATCCCGAATGATTGTGTTTTGTTCCGATTGGATCGTAGCTGTGATAGCCTTCATTTCATTGGTCTCATCTTGGCCTAAGACTTCTAATAATACGTCATCTTGAATAGCTACAGACGTATCAAAAAACTTGACCAAACGATCTCTTTCCAAAAGAAATTGTCGTCTTTCTTTAATAACCGTATCGATTTTATTTTGACGAACCGTATAAGAAGATGGACCAATCATGTTATTGTAAAAAAGTTCGGCAATTGGCGATCGCCAATCATAAACAAGATTCTCATCTGCATCATCTGTGAAATTTGCTGTACCAATATAAAAGGATTCTTGTGGCTCATTATCTAGAAAATCTACAATGACTTTTCCAAAGTAGGGACTTTTCAACAAACGTTCGATCTTTGCCAGCTGATTTTCTGCGTTTTTCTGTTTGATATTCATCTGATCGATTTCTCTATTTTTCATTTCAATCATCGAAAAAGTATCCAAATTATCTAAATAACTGTCAAAATTCAATCGAAGATCGCCAGCCATTTCTTTCAGCGACTGGTTTCCTTCTATTTTTGCCGTATCCATCGATTCCCACAGTTCGTTTCTTTTATCGATTAGCTTTTGATACACGTTCTTCAGATATGCTTCTTCTAACTGCTTTTGTGTGTTGACCATACACATTCTCCTCTTTTTTTAAAGTGGTGGAACCGATCAGTCTACCTCTTTTAAGAGTCGAATGCAAGCTTTTTAACGAGTATTATTTGTTAGGATATATCAGTTCTTCTGGTCGGACAGTTTGATATAAAGAAAATGCACCATCAAGGTTTTTTACGTGGTAGCCAGACTGCTTCAAGATTCTTTCCGCTAGATAGCTACGTAGTCCACTATGACAGATGACGATATATTCTTGCTGGCTGTCTAATTCATCTAATCGGTCCCGAAGTTCATTCAAAGGGATATGTTTGGCTTCCTTGAATTTGCCTTTTTCCAATTCTTCTGCTGTTCGCACATCTAATAAAATTTTTCCTTTTGCTAATTCTGTCGGCAATTCATGCCATTGTACGGTTTCACTAAGCCCTTCTGCAATATTCATTGCTGCATATCCTAGCATGTTTACTGGATCTTTGGCTGAGCCAAATGGCGGTGCATACGTCAATTCTAATTCCGGTAAATCGAAGATCGTCAAATGCCCTTTGATTGCTGTTGCTAAAATATCGATCCGTTTATCCACACCTTTTGCCCCAACACCTTGTGCACCATAAATCTCGCCAGTCTCTGGATGGAAGATCAACTTCAGTAAAATATCTGTTGCTTCTGGATAATAGCTTGCATGATCTTTTCCTGACACATGAACGACTTCAAAAGACAGCTCGTTTTCTTTGGCTGTTCTTTCACTTAATCCGGTGGATGCGGCAGTCATTCCAAACGTTCGTATAATTGCTGTTCCAATACCGCCTTGATTTCTTCGAGAAATTCCGGAAATCGTGTCCGCAACTTGTCTACCTTGACGATTGGCTGGTGAAGCAAGAGAAATAAGTGCATCTTTTCCAGTGATTTGCTGTTTTACAACGATAGCATCCCCCACCGCATAAATATCAGGAATATTCGTTTGATATCGTTCGTCTACTAGGATACCCCCGCGTATACCTAATTCGATTCCAGCAGTCACTGCTAGCTGGTTATCAGGACGAACACCAATGGATAAAATAACTAAATCAGCAGGGATGGTACGCCCATCATCCAGTCGCAATCGTTTCCCGTGGTCTTCAAATCCAGCGACAGCATGAGAAGTAATCACTTCTACTCCTTGATGAGACAATTCTTTTTCTATAAAAGCTGCCATTTCTTCATCCAGTGTCGGAAGAATATGTGGTGCTTGTTCGATCACCATGACTTCTAAACCTCTTCTTTTTAGGTTTTCTGCCATTTCCAATCCGATGAATCCTGCACCAACGATCACGGCACGCTTTGGCTGTTTTTCTAATGCATGCATCACTTTATCGATATCTGGTACATTTCTAATAGAAAAAACATTGTCGGCTTCTGTTATCCCTGGAATCGATGGAACAACTGGTTTTGCACCAGGAGATAAAACCAATGCATCGTACTGTTCAATGTGTTTTTGACCCTCATGTACGACTTCTACCGTTTTGTTTTCGGGAAAGATGGCTGTCACTTCATGATTTGGACGCACATCTAAACAAAAACGAGCGGATAATGATTCTGGCGATTGGACAAGAAGATTTTCCCGTTCACTGATTTCTCCCGAAAGATAATAAGGCAAGCCGCAATTTGCAAAAGAAACATACGGTCCTTTTTCAAAAACAACGATTTCTGCATCTTCCATTAATCGGCGAAGCCGTGTAGCAGCAGACATTCCACCTGCTACACCTCCGACAATAACGATTTTCATCTTATTTCCCTCCTACTGTTCGATCAAACCATTGATTCATGCCACCACGTACATTCACTACATCATAACCAGATTTCTTTAATTCTTTAGCTGCTTGTTTACTCCTCATCCCTGATTGACAAATCACATAGACGGTCTTTTCTTTGTCTCCATCATATCTGTTTATACTTTGTAACGGAACATTTTTAGCTCCTTTTATATGCCCACCCCGGTATTCTGCAGGTGTTCTAACATCAAGTAACGCTGGATTTTCCAAAAGCTTTTCCTTTAATTCTGGGACTGTTATCGATTTTATTGATTGAAATAGCAAATTCATTTTCTGCACCTCATTTACATTTTTATAAATACCTCGTGGGGTATATTAAACAGGAGCTTTATTAATATGTCAACCAGAATGACTCTTCATTTTTTTCACTACTTTTTATATTTGCATAAAATACCGATAAGGGGTATTATCTAATTATAAAAACAGAGGAGAATGTGTTATGGAGATTGATAATAAAAATATCCTGAACCGTTTGAAACGTACAGAGGGACAAATTCGTGGTATCCAAAAAATGATCGAAGACGAAAAAGAATGTATGGATGTCATCACTCAATTAAGCGCTGTTCGTTCTAGTATTGATCGCGTAATGGGCATGATCGTTGCAGATAATCTGAAAAATTGCTTTGAGAAACCTGATAGTAATCCAGAAGAACAAGCGGCTAAACTAGAACAAGCGATCAAGATGATTATTAAAAAGTAAAGGAATGATTTCAATGAAAGTCGTTTTCCATATTGATGAATTAGAAAAATGGTCAGAAACAGGGAAAAACGTAAAAAACCTGATAAAAGCTTCTCCAGAAACGACGATTGTCGTATCTGTAAATGGCATCGCGATTACCGGTTATCTAGACTCTGCCAATGCAGAATTCTTAGATTTGCAAGGAGTCGTTTTTCACGCTTGCGCCAATGCTATGCGTGCTAATCATATTTCAGAAAGTTCTTTACCTGAACAAGTAATCGTTGTACCAGCAGGTGTCCTTGATTTAGTTGAACTGCAATCCCAAGGTTATGCTTATATCAAGCCTTAGTCAGTAGAGGTTGCGACAGAAGTGATCAGCTTCAAGAAATTTCGGCTTATTTTTCGAAGAAGCTACTTCTGGAAAACCGTGAATCAAAGGTTGCGAAAACGCTGTCCTGCATCAAGTAATAAGAACAGCCAAACAAAAATAGCTTCTCATATTTTTCGTTTGGTTGGGCTTATTACCGCAGATGCAAGCTTTTGAACACCGTTTAAGGAAGAGATTGTGAAAAAGTCGCTTAGTTTCGAGTATTAAGAAAAATTTTGTGAAAATGGCTTTCTACATTTTTGCATAAATTTGGCTTAATACCGAGAAACTGGCTTTTGAATACCGTTTATCCAGAGGTTGTGAGCCTACCATTTAACTCCGAATCACAAGAAATAATTTCAAAAACAACTTCTCCTGTTTTTGGTTTGGTTGGCTTATTATCGAGAAGTAGCTACTGGGAGTCTATTTATCAAAAAAAGGAATGCGACATAGGTCACACCCCTTTTTTATTTTCTTTGAAACATCTTTCGGTACTCGACAGCATACAAGACAAAAGATTGTAAAAGACCGTAAGTGATGACGGCAAAAATGACTCTCACCCACAGCGTTGGTAATTCTGGGAAAAGCAGCAAAAGGATCATGCCAACATAGATGACAGCAGTCGCTACTTTGCCATACCACTTCGCTCCACTTAATTTGATATTTTTAGATAGCCCGATTAATCCAGCTACAAACATAAAGCCTTCTTTTATCAAGAATAGACCAAACAACAGCCAAAGCCACGGTCGATACCATGCCATAGACAAAATCAGAAAAAGTTGTGTCAATTTATCTGCAAACGGATCAAGCACCTTCCCTAAGTCTGTTACCTGATTATATCTCCGAGCAATGACCCCGTCTAGATAATCAGACAAACCTGAGACAACAATGACCGCTCCTGCTATATAAAATGACTGTCTCAGCACAAAATAAAGATAAATTGGCAGCAAAAAAATACGGAATATCGATAAAAGATTCGGAATCGTTTGTATTTCTTTACGCCAGTCTGTGCTTAATTTCATTTTATCGCCCCACCTCCTCAGCACTCTTTTCTTTTTATTTTAGCTTACACGGGGAATAAAACCAATGATTTCACTGTTTTTATTTTTCTTTACAGCCACTGATATTATGAGCTAATTTGAGATAATCACTTGCTGTTTTCATCGTTTACTCTTCTTTCTTCCTGTCGTTTGCGCATTTCTTTTACTAGTACTTTATGAGCTTTTTTTGATCCTCGCTCTAGGTCACGCTGCCGTTTACGTGTTTTATAATCGATAAACAGACTGTCTAAATCGTAACCTGTCGGGTACAGATCTTCTGCTGAACGCACCAGACGAACACGCTGACGAGGCACGTGGATTATTTTTTTGCCTAAATATACATCAATCGTATCTTCACCTATATCTTCATAAACTAACGCTTCTTTTTGGTATTCATTGACAAATATCCGATCACCTTTTGCAAAGAGCTGGCGTTCTTTTTTATTGTCCTTCCTATTTGTAACAGCTGTCTTAGGAAGAAATTCTTTTTTCTGTGTCCGATAGGCTTTTTCCGCCAAGTAACGCTCTGCTTGATGGATCAATTTCATCGACATATCCATTTTATGAGCAATCCACAAAGCTTGGCTTTCTCCTGTTTCTCCAACCCGCAACTGATATTTAGGACGAAGTGCTTCCCGATCGAAAGCCATAGCAGCCGGCACAAAATCTTCATGATCTCCGGCGAATTTCTTGATTTCTCCATAATGGGTCGTGGCAATGATCAATGCCCCTTGCTCATATATAGATTCCATGATTGCGATCGCTAGTGCAGCCCCTTCATTTGGCTCTGTTCCACTGCCAATCTCATCTAAAAGTACCAACGTATTCCTTTTTATCTTTTTCAAAATAGCAGCGATGTTTTGCATATGACCAGAAAATGTACTCAACGCATTTTCTAAATTTTGGTGGTCACCGACATCGACGAAAATCTCATCAAAGACAGCAAGCTCTGTCCCTTCTTTTGCCGGAACTTGCATACCGAACATCGCCATCAAAGTCAATAAACCGACCGTCTTCAAC
Organism: Enterococcus sp. FSL R5-0957; assembly: GCF_038008005.1. Lineage (NCBI taxonomy): Bacteria > Bacillati > Bacillota > Bacilli > Lactobacillales > Enterococcaceae > Enterococcus > Enterococcus sp. FSL R5-0957. The sequence goes on along the minus strand of NZ_JBBOYG010000001.1, from coordinate 397,064 downwards.
ACGACTGTTTTGCCTCCGGCATTTGCTCCGGTGATAATCAAGCCTCGATAGTCTTTACCGATTTCAACATCCAATGGTACCGCATGCTCAGGTAAAAATGGATGTCTGCCTTGCTTGATAATGATATGTTCTGATTTATTGATTCTAGGTGTGATTCCATTGATTTCTCGGCTAACTTTTGCCCGAGCAAAGATGATATCTAACACCGTGATCGTTTCGATCAATAAATCGATCACTTCTTCGTTTTCTGCGATAGCACCAGTTAATGCCGCCAGGACTTGATATTCTTCACTGATTTCTTCAGCTTTTAACAACTGATAGCGTTCATTCAATTTAGAAATCACAGTTGGTTCAATAAAAACCGTCGTTCTTTTATTTGATTCATCGATAATCGTTCCATCTATTTTATTTTTATAGCTGGCTTTGATAGGAATCGTATAGTATTCGCCTTTTTGAACAATCATTGCTTCTTGGATCATTTCTTTGTTTTTCGGATGACGCAAGAATTTCAGCAATTTTGACTGGATTTCTTTTTCGATTAGTTGCAATTGTTTGCGTACTTTACGCAAATTACGTGACGCGTCGTCACTGACTTTATTATTTTTTATTTTCTGGTCAATCAACTCTTCTACATTTATCAAATCAGGAAGATGTTTGCTATAAGCAAACAACAAGGATGTCTGGTATTGATTCTTATCAAAAAACTTTGTGATCATCCGACTGCTTCTAAGAAAATCCGCATATTCGATCAAATCGGTTGGCTGCAGAATCAACCCTTTTTTGACTTGTTCTGTCAGTGCATCGATCCTCGGCAACCCCATAAATGGAACATGCTGACTGCTTTCTAAGATCAAGCGTGCTTCTCTTGTTTCTTCTTGACGATCCAAGACAGTTTGTAGGTTTGTCGAGACCGTCATATCGCTGATTCGTTTTTTGCTATAGTTTCCAATTGCTCTTGCTTGAATTTCCTTTTTGATCCGATCAAATTGTAATTGACTAATCATTTCGTTGTTCATACTCTCTCCTTTTCTTGAAGAGATACCTATCACAAAATAAATAAGGGCCTAGAGATAAATAAAAGGATAGAACACAGCTTAAAAAAGTCATGTCCTATCCTTATTAGAATACAAAGATATTGTTTTCCTGACAGGTACCGTTTCATAAGCACACCAAATAAACTTTGTTTATTGGCTATTCGACTTACTGATTAGATACCAGCTACACTCACAAAACATACCCCATTCTTCTAGGTCTTATTTATTTTCCACTTAACTATAGCAAGACACATTTTGGTTGTCAAACTTTAGTATGTTTTATAGATTTACACCATTAATGAATAGACACCTACAGCGATAATTGCTCCAATCATTGGCCCTGCAATTGGTACCCATGAATATGCCCAATCTGAAGTACCTTTATTAGCTATTGGCAATACCGCATGAGCTAATCGAGGACCAAAGTCCCGAGCAGGGTTGATTGCATATCCTGTTGGCCCTCCTAATGAAAGACCGATTGCCAAGATTAATCCACCTACAGCGAATACGTTCGTTCCAGGTGCAAATTCGTTTTGTCCAAAAGCTAGCAACCCAAGAACTAATACAAATGTACCAATTAATTCTGTTATCACATTTGCTGGATAATTCCGTATAGCAGGACCTGTTGCAAACGTGCCTAAAATCGCACTTTCATCTTTCGTTGCATTCCAATGTGGCAAATAAGAAAGCCAAACAAGAATGGCCCCTGCAAAAGCTCCTAAAACTTGCGCAATGATGAAAGGAACGACAAGATTCCAACTAATTGCCCCTGTCATCGCCATAGCTAGAGAGACTGCAGGATTCAAATGAGCTGGGCCCATGAATCCAGAAATATAGACAGCCATTGTTACAGCGAGTCCCCAACCAAATGCGATGACAATCCAGCCAGAAGCCTGTGCTTTACTTTTGTTTAAATTCACAGCCGCACACACACCATCTCCAAGCAAAACTAGGATCAGTGTCCCAATAAACTCCCCCATGATTTGAGTCATATCACTGTTCATTTATTTCTCCCCCTTTAGTTCCCGCAGATCTGATTCTGCAATCAATGCTTCTAAACGTTTAGTCTGTTGCGCCTTCTCCTCTTCTGTCCACCCAAAATACCCAGCAATTGCATCGATCACAGGTTGCTTGATCTCATCAAGCTGATCTCGTTCAAACAACAGATGATTTGTACGACGAATGAGATAATCGCCTGGGGCCAAAACCATTTCTTCTTCTAATCCATAACGTAACCGAGCTGACTCAGCACGACTCAAACCAGGATAAGGTGCCATTTCTTTTGCTAATTCAAAGATACGTCGGGCATTAGTCCCGTAAAAATCAGCGATATAAGTAGCGTCTTCTTCCTCTAAGCCGGCTGCTACTCCTTCTTTTGCCAATTCTGTCACTGTTTCTTCTAATTTAGTTGGATCGAAGTTTCCACCTGAAATCTGATATTTTTTAGAGTCGATTTCTTTCGTCTCTATTCCGTATTCTTCTTTTAACAGCTGACGGATCAATCGCAAAGCTCCTTCTGCCATCTTACGGTAATCGGTGATTTTCCCGCCAGATAAAGTCAGCAAACCATCTGGTTCTCTTTCTAAAGAACTACCTCTGGAAATCGTAGAAGGTGCTTTTTCATCACGGCTGTTTTCCAAATGGTTCAGCACGTCTTCTACTTCAGCACGAGAAACTTTGTTTTCCTTATATTCACTTACTGTATCGACAACTTTATTGAAGCTCTTGTCTGAAATCGATCCATTATCTCCACCATTGTAATCAGAACCAGAATTACCAATCAACAGTGGACGAAGTCCTGCCCAGCTTGCTTCGATATCTTTCAATGTGATATTTGCTTCTGGATAGCGATGATTGATCACATCCAATAGATAATCTACATCTTCTTGTGTGACTTTCGGATCCGTAAAATCTCCTTGGTAATCCGTATCTGTCGTACCAAAATAAGTCTTGTTTTCTCTTGGAATAGCAAAAACCATCCGCCCATCTTGCTTTCCTGTATCGAAGTATGTGGGTTGCGGTACAGGCAGTTTTTTCGCATCTACAACTAAATGGATCCCTTTAGTTGGACGCATTTTAGGAGAGACTGGACGCGTAAAATTCAAGTTTCGTACTTTATCTACCCAAGGACCACTCGTATTGATCACTAATTTTGCTTTGATTTCGATCACTTCATCTGTCAGCAGGTCACGAGCTTTGACGCCAACGATTTGATCGCCATCATATAAAAAGCCAACCGCTTTCATTTTACTTACTAGATAAGCCCCATCTTCGGCAGCCTTTTTGATATTATCAATCACTAAACGGGCATCATTGTTGCGGAAATCTAGATAGACACCCGCGCCTTTTAGCCCTTCTTTTTTCAAAAACGGTTCTCTTTCCAATACTTCTTCTGGTGTCAGCGTATAATTCTCATATTTGGTTCCTGTCACATTTGCCAATTTGTCATAAAGGTCCATTGCTACTTTGACCGAGAACATATTGAAGGTTGTTGCTCCTTCTCCCTCATAGATTGGCAAAAGCATTGGATCTGGTTTTGGGATGTGTGGGGCAATACTTTGTACGACTGCACGTTCACCAACTGTGTCAGCTACTACTTCCACATCAAATGTCTTCAGATAACGAATACCGCCATGAACAAGTTTGGTCGAGCGAGAGGAAGTCCCTTCTGCAAAATCCTGCATTTCGATCAATCCTGTTTTGATTCCTGATGCTGCTGACTGGACTGCCACACCGGCACCAGTGATTCCGCCACCGATGATCAACAGATCCAATTCTTCTTGCTGCATTTTTTGAATGCTATCTTGTCTTGTCTTGTTTGAAAACATATGGATTTCCTCCTTATTCAAATGCTTGGGTAGCTTTTACTGCTTTTTTCCAACCGTTGTAAAGTTTTTCTCGGCGCTCTTCCTCCATTTGAACTTCAAATAGCTTGCCAGCTTCATAAAATTCGCGGATCTCGTCTGTATCTTTCCAATAACCGACAGCTAATCCTGCTAAAAATGCTGCCCCTAGCGCCGTTGTTTCCAAGTTTTCTGCTCGTTGGATCGGTACATTCAAGATATCTGTTTGGAATTGCATCAGATATTCATTGTTTGCTGCACCGCCATCTACTTTCAATACAGGAATCTTGATTCCAGTGTCATCTTGCATCGTATCGATGATATCTCTCACTTGATAGGCAATCGACTGCAAAGTAGCTTTAATGATATCTTCTTTTGTCGTTCCACGTGTCAAACCAAACATAGCCCCTCGTGCTGCCTGATCCCAATAAGGAGCACCCAGTCCAACAAATGCAGGAACAACATAGACCTCATCTTCGCTTGTAGAGCGTTTCGCTGCGTCTTCTGAATCGCTAGCTTTTTGCAACATTTGAAGTCCATCTCTCAGCCATTGAATCGAAGAACCAGCCACAAAAATACTTCCTTCTAAAGCATAGTAAACCTTTCCATTTATGCCGTAACCAATTGTCGTCAATAAATTATTTTTGGATAATTGCGGTTTTTCACCGGTATTCATGACAATAAATGAACCTGTACCATAAGTATTCTTGACCATGCCTGGTTCGAATGCCATTTGTCCGAATAATGCGGCTTGCTGGTCTCCTGCCATCCCTGAAATTGGTGCTTCGCTTCCATAAAAATGATAACCTTGCGTATAACCATAAACTTCTGAGTTAGAAGTGACTTTTGGTAACATCACTCGAGGAATATTTAGTAAATCTAAAATCTCCTGATCCCAATCTAGCTGATGGATATTGAACAACATCGTCCGGCTGGCATTCGAGTAATCAGTAACGTGCGCTTGCCCATCAGTTAGTTTCCATACTAACCAAGAATCGATCGTTCCAAACATCAATTCGCCTTTTTCAGCTCGTTCTTGCGCGCCTTCTACATGATCAAGAATCCAGCGTATCTTCGTTGCTGAGAAATAGGCATCGATCACTAACCCTGTTTTTTCGTGGAAAAATTCTTGATAGCCTTCATTTTTTAAGTTATCTGCAATTCCAGCTGACTGTCTGGATTGCCAAACAACTGCATGATAGATTGGACGTCCTGTATCTTTTTCCCATATTACTGTTGTTTCACGCTGGTTCGTTATGCCAATCCCAGCAATCTGATTTGGTTTGATCCCTGATTCGATGAACGCTCCGGCAATAACTGACTGTACAGAATTCCAGATTTCATTTGCATCATGTTCCACCCAACTTTCTTGCGGGAAATATTGCGTGAACTCTTTTTGAGAACTGCCGATGTGTCTTCCTTTCTTGTCAAAGATAATTGCTCGTGAGCTAGTTGTACCTTGGTCAATCGCCATGATATACGTTGATTCTGTCATTGTGATTCCCTCCATTATATGCAAACGCTTTCTTTAACTACTCTTATCATACTACTGTTTTAAAAAAAGAAACTGTCAAAATTTTATTCTTTTTTTCTTTTTTTGACAGTTTTTTATTATGAAGCTATTTTTTAATCAATTCTTTTCTTTTTTCAGCGTCTCTATTCTTCTTTTCAATCGAATAATGTCGTAAGGTGACGCAAATTCTGACAGATAATATTCACACTGTTTTTTGTTTCTCTGGCAAAATGTGATCACCAAATCATATTCTTTACCTTCTTCATAACTTCCAATCTCAATACCGCCGATTCCCCTCAGTTCTCTGATCAGATATTGTTGAAAAGCAATACGATAAATCGGCAGACTTTCTAAATCGATTCCAATCACTACTGGTTTTGCAATATAAAAATCGATCATCAAAAGAACATTGGCATACTGGATCATCAGGTAACTAAGCTCACTGCCTTCAGCTCTTTTCCTCGGCAATTGCTGCACCGCTGTTTCCTGTAGTTTCGCCAGTAACTGTGTTAAGGAATGCCCGAGCATTTTCTGCTGCTGTTCCAAAAGCCGATCACGCTCGTAGACTTCGATCTTTCCAACAAAGAAAAACCATTCATTGTTGATCTGGGAAATTTGGTAGCCTACTGCCTTTTCTTCTTTGATTTTCAAACGACGAGGACGATAATGCCATAACATCGTTTCCCGAATGTAAGTATCTAAAACAGCGGTTGGTAACTTTTTGCTCCGTGTCAAATCATACTGATAAAATATTTCTTCGTCTACTATCGAAAAAGAAACAAAAAAGCTGTAAAACATCATTGTTTCGTATACATTCAGTTCTGCTGCTGTTCGACTAAGATGCATCACGATGATTGGATCGATTGCTTGATAAAGCCGGTCCGACTGATAGAGTAATTTCTTTTCTTTCAAAGTTGCGTACGTACTTTTTTCATTCAATAGTCTTTTTTTCGTAATCCCGAGCCAGCAAGCAATCTGTGCTTCTGCTGATGCCGTAAACGTTGTTTCTAATACACGGTCCAATCCTAGAATGAACGGTCTTTTTTCTGGTGTATTTTGCAAAAAAAGCGGTCGCTGATCTTCCGGGATATATTGGAATAGTTCATAATAAAAATATCGTATCTGTAGCTCTTCTCCGTATAATTGACCGTTTTTGATTTGTAATCCAAATTCCTCTAAGAGCTGGTTCAATTCTTTGATCTTTCGAAAAACAGAAGACTCACTGATATTAAACGCTGTCGCTAATCGAATGATGGATACTTGCTGATGTTCTAATAAATAGACGAGCATCTTAAACTTCAAGCTTTCCTGCAATAAAAACAATAGAATTTTTTCCAAACTTACATCTTCGTCCAACACCAGCAGCGCCTGATACTCATTTCGCTGTACTTCTACTTTTTTTTCCATCATTCGGCCAATCAATTCAATATCTTCCAAATATTGATCAAACGAGGCTTTTGACAGTTGGACATGCTCTCTCAAACCATTGATAGAGGCTGTTCCCCCTTGCAGAACAAGGTTTCGCAAAATCAGGATCTGTAACTGCTCTTTTCTTTCTAATAATGCTTCAATCTTCATAGGCAGTATTCGCCACCTTTGACCACACCATATCTGGCACACGGTATTCTGGCTGGAAAAATAGCTCATGTTCTTCTAACTGTTCAAACGTCCATCCTTCTTCTACTGCAATTGTCAGTTGGTCAAGAAGGTGGAACATCTCTTTTTTGCTTTGGAGCTGTGCTCCAAGAATCTTTTTTTCAGAATCAAATAGAAATTTGAGTTTAACTTTGCTTTGATTTATTGCTGTAAGCTTGTATTCTACGTATCCTGTTTCAATTTTTTGGGGATAAAAAATGCTCTCTTCTTCTGTCAAACCTACGCTTCCTAAGAAATAGCCAAACCACTGATTGCCGACTGGACGATAGGTTCCCTGATCCTTTGTCTGTGAGCCACTAATTGTCTTGCTGACATTTCGTGCTGTACGGACAGCGTTATTTACTAGAGAAACATACATTTTTTCATTTGTTGGACGAAAAGTTACTTGGATCGCATCGCCAATCGCATAGACGTCTTTTTGAGACGTTTGCAAGTAGTCATCTACCCAGATCGTTCCATCATCATTCAATGTTAATTGTTCTTCCCACATCTGATTGTCGGGGCGAGAATGATTAGCCAGCAAAACAAGATCATAGTTCTCCTTTCTTTTTTCCGTCTCTACAATAGCGGTTTCATTTTCAGTCAAAGACACAACTTGTTCTTCTAAAAAAAGTGAAAGCCCTTGATTTTTCATTTCCTTTACTAACGGTTCTGTCATTTCAGGATCTAGATAACGAAAAAGAATTGACTCTCGGCTTTCGTAAAGATGGATTTGTTTTTTTCTTGATGCCAAACCTTCAGCTATTTCGATTCCTGCTTGTCCTGCACCAATAATTGCAATTTTCTTTGCATTCATGATCTTTTGCTGAAGAGCCGTTACGTTTTGTATCTTTTTAACTGGATGAATAAGCGTTGATTCTGCAGAAATATTTCGAAACTTTTGATTTGAACCAGTCGCTAGAATCAAACGATCAAAATCCAATTTTTTTCCTCCTGCTAAAACGACTTTTTTTTCTTTCAATCCTATTACTGTCTTTTCTGTGTAAACATGGATTCGATAGCGGTCAGTCAGTTCTTCTTTCGTGATCCAAGAAAGTTGTTTTTCACTGGTAACCTTTCCTTTTAATATCAAATTGAACCCGCTGGGAATCCATCCTAACTTCGATTGCTTTTCAATCAAATATATTTCACTTGTTGGCATCAATTGGCGAAGATAAATAGCCGCATGAATCCCTGCAAACGACCCGCCGACAATTACAATGTTCATCTGCATTCCTCTTTCTTATAAGGTGTTCTACTGCTAACTTCTCAATCAGAAAACACAGTATTCATAACTCGCTTTCAACCTTATGATACATAGCGATGCAGCAGAATCAACCCTCTCCATCATACCGTGTTCTAGGTCTGTTTCTCAATAATATACTAGTGGACCTAATTGAAGAGTATCATTTCTGAAGAGATGTTTCAAAAAATGTACTCTTATAAAAGAAAAAAACTCGCCTTTTACGTACCTCTGTCCAAATAGGAAACAGAAAAGAACGAAAAGACGAGTTTTAGTGTGTGTAATGTAATAGTTAGAATAGACACATCATTTTTATGCTAACAATTTTTAATTCTTTAATGCTTCAACAACTGCTTCGCCTAATTGATGAGCAGATTGAGGATTTTGCCCTGTAAGAAGCCGCCCATCAATGTGAACCACTTCTGAAAAAGCTCCACCAGACTGATAGTTTGCTCCTTTTTCTTTCAAAGCATCTTCTGCTAAGAATGGTACTTCATTCGTTGTACCATTTGCTTCCTCTTCTTCATTACTGAACCCAGTCACTGTACGTCCAGCTAAAATAGATTTTCCAGACTCATCTGTAACTGGCAACAATCCTACAACACCGTGACAAACAGCTGAGACCAGCCCTTCATTTCGATAGATTTGTGAAGCGACTTTCCCAAGATCTATTGCTTCTGGAAAATCCCACATTGTTCCGTGGCCACCAGCATAATAAACCGCTGCATAATCATTTGCATCCACATCATCAGGACGTAAGGTATTTCCCAAGGCCCGATTTCTGAAATCTTCATCTTTATAATAGGCCCAATCGATTTCATCCATATTCAAAACACTTTGCGGTTCTAAAGGTACATATCCGCCTTTAGGACTGACAAAATCTGCATCGATCCCATTTTTTACTAATACATCATAAAAATGAGTCAGTTCACTTAACCACAAACCTGTAGGACGCTCGATCTTTTCGTACTTTTCTACATTTGTTAATACGATCAATACTTTCATTTTCCCATCCTCTTTCTATAAAAATTGCGTTATTGATAACGTGCTTTCAAGAAATTATATAATGGACTTGGCAAATAAAGCTCTTTATATGCTTCTTCGAAGGGTTTCGTTACAAATTCATCCTCACGGTTTTCCAATAATTTCTCTGCCCAGTCAGGATCGACGATCATTTGCTGTCCAATTGCTGCAAGTTCTGCATATTTCAATACCTGCTCTACATCTTCGCGATTGCGGATCCCACCGACACCAACTAAAGGGATCTTTCCTTGAATCGTGTTATGGACCACTTCAAGAATCGATTTATCGTTGTATTTATCAGAACGAGCTATTCGATCATACATATTTAATGAAACATGCAGATAATCTAGTTTTGACTCACGTAATCGTTCAAGAAGCCAGATCGTGTCTTCAAAACGGATACCTGGTGTTTCATATTCTTCTGGTGAGAAACGATACCCTACGATGAATGGTTTTTTAGCATATTGTTCAACCGCTGAGAAAACCGTTGTTAATAATTCTTCAATAAAACGATAACGACTTTCCAAGCTACCGCCCCATTGATCCTCTCGTCTATTCGAATGCGGAGAGAAAAATTGTTGAATCAAATACGTATTTGCTCCATGCAACTCGATTCCATCAAATCCTGATTCAATCGCTCTGCGTGTGGCTTCGCCAAATGCTTGGATTGTTTCTTTGATTTCATTTTCACTTAATGCTCGCGGTGTTTCTGCATCAGGTCGTTCCGCTGCAACTGCACTTGCAGATACAGGCTGTTCTCCTGATAGAGTAGCTCGACTAGTCATTCGTCCACCGTGGAAAATCTGAACAATCGCTTTTGCACCTTCTCCTTGGATTGCTTTAGCTAGTTCACTTAACCGAGGAATCATTTCATCGTGAGCGATGCTCAGTTCACCTGGCCAGCCTTTTCCGATATCTTGGACATTTGCAGCACCAGTAATAACAGCACCAAGTCCTTTAGAACGTTGTTTATAATAAGTGATCTCATCTTCGGTGATCACTCCATTGAAGAAGCTGAGTTGTGTCGTCATAGGCGACAGCATCAATCGGTTCTTCAATTGAACTCCTGAAGGTAAAGTAATTGATTGATCAAATTGTGACATTGTCATTCCTCCCATAATTCGCTCTGATTAACCTATCGAGAATCATCTATCATTAAACCACTCTGTTAGTTGCACATGCAACTAATTTGCTTAAAAAATTTTTATTTTTTTTGTAACTTATCTGTTGCTTCATTCATTATCTCGGCTAATTCTTTACTTGCTTCATTTCCCAAGACTGCTTTGTACGACTGATGGAGTTCTTCCCAACTACCATCGACTTCCTTAGTAAATTGGCGTCCTTGTTCTGTAAGATAAACTAATGACAAGCGCCCTTCGCTAACTGTTTTGACGTATCCTTTATATTCTAATTTTTCAACAAAACGAGCGATTGTTGAAGGCGCAGAATAGAGCATTTGTGCAATATCTTTTTGCGGTATACCATCTTTTTCTTTTAATATCAATAAAATAAATCCATAAGTTGGTGCCAGACCTGTTTTTCTAAACGCTTCATCAGCTAATTTATTCAATAGGCGATCTAGCTTTTTCACGCTAAAGAAAAGACATTCATCCAACGCTTTTTCAATTGGCTTTTCCATTTCATCCCCTCCATTGGCGTACATATCATAGTATGATTTTTATTTTTTGTCAAAAAACACGGAGTAATGACCGCCTCCTCTGTTTAGTTTTGAGAAAAAGAAGTTGTGACAAAAAATGTGTCACAACCTCTCGGTAATACGTTTCAATCAAATAAGCTTTTCTTTATTTACTTCCACCACAAATGCTTCATATGGTCGTAACTCGACTTTGCCGTCTGGTAACTGTTTCAGAGGATAATTTGACACAATAATCCTTAAAGCTTCACGTGGAACAGTGAACACCTGTTTTTCACTAGACATATTGCAAACAACGAGCCATCGCTGATCTTCATATATGCGAGAATAGGCAAAGACATGCTCTGGCGTCTCTTCTACTAATTCATAGTCTCCCCAGACGATGATGTCATGTTTTCTACGCAAATCGATCAATTTCTTGTACATATAAAAAACAGAATCTTGATCTGCTAACGCTTCTTCTGCATTGATTTCTTTATAATTTGGGTTGACTCGAAGCCATGGAATTCCAGTAGTAAACCCAGCATGTTCACGGGCGTTCCATTGCATAGGCGTCCTAGCATTGTCTCTTCCTTTCACATTGATTGATTCCAAGATTTCCTCTTTTGTAAATCCAGAAGAAATCCTTTCGTTATACATATTGATTGTCTCAATATCTTTTGCTTCCGCGATATCATCAATTGGGCAATTCGTCATGCCTAATTCTTCTCCTTGATAGATATAAGGAGTACCTTTCATCATATGAAGCAAGATAGCAAACATCTTGGCACTTTCTTTTCGATACACATCGTCATTTCCCCAACGAGAAACAATTCGCGGAAGATCATGATTATTCCAAAATAAACTATTCCATCCTTCACCACCCAAAGAAGTTTGCCATTTCGATAATACTTTTTTCAGTTCAGAGATACTCAAGGGTTTCAAATCCCATTTGTCTTTGCCTTCTTGCTGATCTAATCCTATGTGTTCGAATTGGAAGACCATGGATAATTCATTTCTTTTAGGATTGGAATAAAGTTTCGCGATTTCGGTAGTTGCTCCCCATGTTTCGCCAACAGTCATCAGATTTTTGTCACCAAAAGTTGCTTGATTCATTTCCTGAAGATACTCATGCAGTTTAGGTCCATTACTTGTGATTTCTTTATCCGGTTCTTTGCCAATCATATCGATCACGTCCATACGAAAGCCACCAATACCTTTATCGATCCAGAAATTCATCATTTGATAAATCTCTTGGCGAACCTGTTTATTTTTCCAATTCAAATCAGGTTGACGCTTGCTATACAAGTGCAGAAAATATTGCCCCGTTTTTTCATCCAACTGCCAAGCAGAACCACTGAATATTGAGCGCAATCTATTAGGCTCTTTTCCATTGACCAGATCACGCCAAATATAATAGTCCCGATAAGGATTTTCTTTATTTTTACGGGCCTCAATGAACCACGGATGTTCATCAGAAGTATGATTCACCACCAGATCCATGATGATACGGATATTTCTTTTCTTTGCTTCTTCAATCAGTTCTTCCATTTCTTCCATCGTACCGAATTCTGCCATGATTGCTTGATAATTACTGATATCATACCCATTGTCATCATTCGGAGACTCGTATACTGGAGAAAGCCAAATTGCATCAATACCTAAATACGCCAGATAATCCAACCTGGAAATAATCCCCCGCAAATCTCCAATACCATCTTGATTTGAATCTTGAAAACTTCTTGGATAGATTTGATAAACAACTGAATGGTGCCACCATTTTTGTTCCATGATTTTCCTCCTATAAATGGATGTTTCTATTTTTTGCTTAATCATTTATTTTAGTCTCTCTCACTAAAAATTGTAACGCTTTCAAATAGCTATTGCACCTTGTTATCGGTAACAGAATAAAACAAAAAAACAGCTGAGGAAATTTCCTCAACTGTTTTTTGAAAGGATTGATTTATGCAGGGAAGAATGCTGATTTCACAACTTCTTTATAAACGGTGTTCACTCAGCTGTCCCTTGGTATTAGCTCAAAAAACGGCAAAATATGAGGAACTATTTTTTCGTTTTTTTCTCTAATACTCAGGCCAGAACACTGATTTCACAACCTCTTTATTTCACATTCAATATCCACATGAATCCCACGAATACAAAGAACAGACCATACATGATGGGAGATACTTCTTTTCCTCTTTTAGCTGCTAACATGGTAATTGGATAGAAGATAAAACCTAATGCAATCCCATCTGAAATACTATAAGTCAAAGGCATGCCGATCAAGATCAAGAATGAAGGGATCGCAATCTCTAATTTTCCCCATTCGATTTGTCGCAAAGATTGTGCCATCAATACTCCTACCATAATCAATGCTGGTGCAGTTACTTGTGAAGTAACAACTGATAGTAATGGAGAAAAGAACAAGCCTAACAAGAAGAAAATCCCTGTAGTAATAGCTGTGATACCTGAACGTCCTCCAACGGCGATACCAGCTGATGATTCTACAAATGCACCAACAGGAGAAGTACCTAATAAGGAACCCGCAAGCATAGCTGTTGAATCAGAAGCTAAAGCTTTCCCTACGCGAGGCATCTTGTTGTCTTTCATGAAACCTGCTTGGTTTGCTAATCCAACTAAAGTTCCTGCTGTATCAAAGAAAGTCACAAGCAAGAATGTCAGCACTACGACCCACATTTGAAGAGAATTGATGTCCCCTACATGTTTTAATGCAACTAAAAATGTTGGTTTCAAACTTGGTGCTGCGGCAACAATTTCAGAAGGCATTGGAATCAAACCTGTGACCAGACCTAAAATCGTTGTAGCTGCCATCCCGATGAAGATGCCACCTGGTACACGCCGAACAAGCAAGATAGCAGTTACGACTAATCCAAAAATCGTCAACCAAGTAGAACCAACGTTGAGTGATCCTAATCCTACTAATGTAGATTCATTCGAAACGATGATCCCACCTTCGCTCAGACCAAGGAAAGCGATAAATAGACCGATACCGCCAGAAATCGCATATTTCAAATCTGCTGGGATCGCATCAATGATCATTTCCCGCAGCTTGAAGATTGTGATCAAAATAAAAATCAAAGAAGCAACGAATACGCCGGCTAATGCTGTTTCCCATGGAATCCCCATTCCTAAACAAACAGAATAAGCAAAAAAAGCATTGATCCCAAGAGCAGGTGCCGTTCCAATTGGATAACGGGCTAATACCCCCATTAAAATACAGCCGATCGCACTGGCTAATGCAGTCGCAGTAAACACTGCTCCTTCATCCATTCCAGAAGCACCTAATACAGTTGGATTTACAAATAAGATATAAGCCATTGAGATAAATGTTGTAAATCCTGCCAGTACCTCACGTTTTACCGTGGTGTTCAATTTTTCTATTTCGAAGTAGGAAAGTATTTTTTCCTTCATCTTCCATCCCCCTAAATCCGAACATTATAAATAAAGTCCGTTAAAATTTCGATTTATTAATAAAACAACGTGTTTTATCATATACTAAAACAAAACATAAGTAAACAAAAAATTCGGATTTTAAGCAAAATCCGAACGTTCCATCTGATTAAATCTCTTTATCTCAAAGTTCATGAACATTCACTTTGGATTACAAGAATTTCTTTATTGTGTTAATAAAGTTTCTTCATTCTAGTCTCAAAAATCAATAGTGTGATTTGATTTTACCATTTCGTTTCTGTTCTTCTTTGATGAATTCTTTTGTATCGACAGGATTCAGATTATTTAGTCCGCCAAAACCTGTATCGACCATTTTTCCCCAGCCTTTTGTCTTCTTTTTTCCTGATTTGAGATTCTTTGCTCGAAGCTTCTCACTATGTTTTGCTCGCCGATACTTCAAATAACCTTCTAATCTTCCCATTAGATCCACTGTTTTTCCTCCTTTTTATTCAATCAGACGACTCAGCTTTTCCTATAACAAAATAATTGCCTTCAGGGTCAGAAAAATTGAAAGTCAAGATGCCATTGTTATCTGTGATTTCTCCTGGTTCTTCCATGTTCTCGTAGATAGTCTCAAATTCGTCCGTAAAAAACACTAAAGAAGGCGGTGGTCCTAATACTTCTGGTGAAAATTTCTGCACAAATACTTTTGGGAATACGCCTAATTCTAATTCTTTTGAGATGCTGAGTACAATACTCTTAAATTCTTCTGGCAATTCGATTGTTTCAGAAATTTCTGCACCAATTTTTTCTACAAAGAATCGGCAAATCATCTCTACGTCATTGACATAAAGCATCACACGTGTTTTTTGTATCATCGTTTGACCCTTCTTTCTATTTGATTTTCTTTCCTGTCTATAAACTGATTTCATTATATCACGAAAGCGCAAACACCTTGTGTTTGATACTATTCAAGAAAAATAAAGCAATAGTTTCTAGGATTGCTTTCCTCCACAAACTTTTTTTACAAAAAAAAAACGGCAATGAATGCCGCTCTTCTTTTTTCGATTCTTTTATAATTCTGCTTCTGATTCATCTTTGGTTAGTGTGTGTCTAACACTAGTTACGCCAAATGTTTGATCGATTTTTTCCTTCAACGCTTCGATTGCCTGTGCGCCACGTGCCGCTTGTTCAGCATTGATGGATTCAATGACCAGCACCGCTGCTTGTGTTTCTTCCGTCAGCATCGTTCTTTGGGCTTCACGCCAGTTGAGACAGCGACAGATCGCTCCTTGTTCATCATAGTAGATGATTTCTTCCGGAAGTGCCGGAGCATCGGAATCTGCACCTAAAGGCAGGAATGATTCGCCACCTTGGGCTTTTCCTAAATGCAGATTTCCTGCGATCTTTTCGATATCTTCTCCGCCGCAAGGTACGCCAAAAGACAAGGAAATACTATTATAGATATCTACAAGCGGATTGATTGGGAAAAATTCCCGTTCTTGATTTGCACGTTTCAGTAAAGCTTCAATAGAAGAACGTGCACCTTTTTTAGTCTTGAATGTGGTAAATGCCTGACGCCACTGAGCAATGACTTCGTTTTGGCTGAATGTTTCTTCTGTAAGGTAATTTCTTGCTTCTTTTGCTGCCTCATTCAATAATTGATGATACGTTTCTTCACTTTCTTTTGTTACGTGGTTATCGATACCATTTACGGATAAGATTTCGATGGTTGCTTCAGGAAATACTTCCCAGAAATTGGTATCCACTATTACTTTTTTCATCTGTTCACACCTCTTGATTAGAATAATTGCTTGATGAATAGATAGTCTGTTTGGGGATCATCTCCCATATAAAAAACATGTTCGCTGTATTTGATAAATCCTTTTTTACGATAAAAAGCGAGCGCAACATCGTTGTGTTCCCAAACACCGAGCCAAATGGCTGTTTTTTGCTTTTCTTTTGCTTTTTCAATAGCTGTATCTAGTAAAAATGTACCGATACCTTGATGTTTAAATTTTTTTCGTACATAGATTCGCTCGATTTCTAAAAAATGATCAGCCATTTCCTCAGATTGACTCGTTCCTGTATTTAGTTTCAGGTAACCCGCAGGCTCTTGATCGATACTCACTAGGAAAAAATCGGTTTCTTTATCTTTTAGCTCTTCTGTAAGTTTTTCTAGTGCATAAGCTTGTGTCAAGTAATCAGCTAAATGCTCCGGTGAATTATCTTTTCCAAATGTATCTGTAAATGTTTCGATACTAATTTGTTGTAGTAAGTCTACATCTGAAGGCGTCATTTTTCGAATTTCGTATTTATTCACGGCTTCTTCCTTTCAATAGATCCTTTTATTGCCTTTTTTGACAAAATTCCAATCTTCGCTAACATTCTTGCATACTTTATTTAAAAGATATTCCAATTGTTTTGCTTCTTCGTCAGAAAGACCATTTAATGCGACTGCATTGGAGTAGTTGTTTTCTCGAATGATGAAAGGATAGATTTCTGCTCCTTTTTTAGTCGGATAGAGTTTCTTGATTTTTTTATTTTCTTTATCTTCCAAACGTTCGATCATCCCATTGGATTCTAATTTCTTGATTGCTCGGGCAGTCGTTGTACGATCTACTTTGATCATTTCTGCTAGTTTTTCTTGGATGATTCCAGGATTTTCGCAAATACGTACTAAATAAAGATACTGTCCTCTTGTTAAATCGACTTCTTTGAATTCGATATTGCTAATAGAATCTAGCGCTCGGGCAATCATTCCGATGTCTCGAAGGATTTCAGCCATTTCATCCCACCTTTATTTTGTTTGTAAGACTAGTTTACCTCTTTTTGTTGCAAATGCAACTATTTTCAATAAAAAAATCAAGTTCTTTTTTAATAACTAGTAAAGTATATTCTTTTCTTCTTTTACGAAAAAGCTCAATCACAATAGATCTGGTTTTTGTTTTCTAAAATAAGTAACTGTTTCTTCGTTGTTCGCTTTTCTGATAGCTTTGGCAACTCTTCTATACTAAAAAATCCCATGTTGGAAGTTTCATTATTCTCAATAAACTTGGCCTCTTCACCGTGGATCGCACAAGCAAAAACAAGTTTATAATACTGAAAAAGCTGTGGAATATCTTTTTGTTTATTCGTATCAAAAACTGCTCGCAACTGAGTAGTTTCTACTGTTAATCCTATTTCTTCATAGACTTCTTTACGCACATTTTCTTCAGGAGACAATCCTATTTCAGCAAATCCACCAGGAAGTGACCATTCTTTCGTCCGTTTATCTTCGATTAGTAGGACCTTGCCTTCTTTTTTGATATAGGCACGAACATCTATTTTTGGTGTTGGATGTCCTTCTCCAATCGTTGTGAGCGCTTTTATTTCTTCGAAAGTTTCTTTTCCTATTTCACTGATCAATTCCAATGAAATCGTCCGGATCTCCTCAAAACGCTCTTTATCAAATACATCTTTTCCATAATATAGACCAGCTTGAGAAAGTGCGAGTAGTCTTTTGTATTGAGCCAACTTCTTGTTCATTCTCTTCCCTTCTTTTTTAGCAAATGTATGACTATGTAATCAAGTATAGAAGACTAGTTTAATTACGGCAAATAAATATAATGAAATCTGCAATAAATAAAAGAATGTTAAAAAACTCGAGAACAAAAGACATTCGACTTCTCTGGGGCTGTGAATAAACGGCGTTCAAAAGCTTGCATCTGCAGTAATAAGCCCCACCAAACGAAAAATATGATGAGCTATTCTTGTTTGGCTGTTCTTATTAATTGAGGCAGGACAGCTTTTTCACAACCTCCCCACTAAACGGTGTTCAATCAGCTGATGCTCGGTATTCACTAAAAAAACGGCAAAATATGAGGAGCTATTTTGCCGTTTTTTTCTATAATACTCATATTAAAACACTGACTTCACAACCTCTTCCTTAAACGGTGTTCAAAAGCCAATTTTTCGATATTAAGCCATTTCTTTGTTACTTATTGTCATTGATTTCTTTTTCTAATTTATCCAATAGTGGAGTGTAATCCACTTGAGTATAGTCTGTTACATCAAATTCATATAGTGTTCCTAACTGGAATTTGTCATATTTTCGGTCGGCGATGATCTTTTTGAATGCTTCTTTCGTAATATGATTGGTCCCTTTCGTTCGATCTTCCAATACGTCACCATAGTGATAATGATCCATGATATAGCTCAAATGACGATCTGATTCACGATCACGTTTGTACCGACGTTGCCATAACACTTCAAAGTCTGCTGTTAGGCGAATCGTGATCACCTGATATCCGTATCTATCTGCTAATTCTTGGAGTCGTGCTTTTTGCTTATCACTAAAAGGATACTCGGACACAATCACTTTCTTTCCTGCTTCCATATACAAATCAAGTGCTTTGTAATAGAAAGGATAAACTTTCGTCCTTTCTTGTTCCGCCCGTTCTTCCAAATTGTTAAACCCGATGGATTCTGCATAGTATTCCTTGATTTCATCGAGCGTGATGGCATACATATCTGGAAATCGTTCCCGTAGTTTATTCATAAGATATGTTTTTCCTGTACCAGGACTACCAGCCAGAAGAATGAAATACTTTTTCATCTCATTTATTTCCTAAGTTAATTGGACTTTCCAAGTTCATAAACAGTCCAATCTTATGCTTGACAATTTCTTTTACTGCTTCATTTGCTGGAATCACATTATGGCGAAGAGACTTGTTGATTTCTGTTTCACTAAAGGTTTCTTTAGCTACTTTCGTCCAGTTGACTAAAAGCTCCGTTCCAACATTGAATTTGCGGATCCCGTTATTGATCAATTCAGGATAATCTTCTTCTTTCACACCTGTTCCTCCATGGATAACTAGGGGGACATCAACTACTGCATCGATTTCTTTCAGCAAGGGAATGTTTACTTCTGTTTTTGATTTGAATTGTCCATGATTCGTACCGATAGCAATAGCTAATGCATCCACGCCTGTAGCTTCTACAAATTTCACTGCGTCTTCCGGTCTTGTATATACCTTGTCATTTTCAGCGACATGGATTCCTTCTTCTGTACCGCCGATTGTTCCAAGTTCTCCTTCTACGGAAACACCGTGCGCATGGGCATATTCTACTACTGCTTTTGTCTTCAGGATATTTTCTTTGAAAGGCAGATGGGACCCATCATACATGACAGAAGTATATCCGCTGTCGATTGCTTCTTTGATATCATCAAAGTCTCGGGCGTGGTCTAAGTGCAAGACTGCATCAACCATTTCTTCTTCTGCAATAGCTGTCATTACATTGACTAACACATGCATGCCGATATATTTAGCGGTATCGACACTTGTTTGAATAATGATTGGCGAACCCATTTCTTTTGCTGCGCCTAGCATGGCAGGAAGCATTTCTAGGTTATGCGTATTAAAAGCTCCAACTGTAAAATTCAACTCTTCTGCTGTTTTTGTTACTTCTTTCAATGTTGTATACATCTTTTATTGCCACCTTATCTTTTTATTTGTTTCCTTTGATCGTTACTTGTTTTGCAATTTGTCGCATCTCATCCATTTTGCCCATGTAGTAATCGATCCCTTGATCATCACCAGCACGAGCAGCATCTGCACGCTTCTGGTTATAGAGGCTCATCAGTTTTTTATACCCATCTCCGATCGTCTGTTTATTTTCCAAGCTCTTTTCTAAATATTGGATGGCTTGATCGTTCTCATACAATTCAGAAAATTTAAGTCCAACTTGTTCATAAAGTTCCGCTAATTTATGCCTATCTTGGGTAGTGGAAATCTCTTGTTTCAATTGTGTAATCTCTGATTGAATCTTTTCGGTCGCTTCTGGCGATAGGGCTTTTTCTTCTTTTGCCAGAACTTTTTTCGGTTCTTTTTCTTTTTTCTTAAAAAATCCAAACATCATTTTCCCTACTTTCAATTAAAATGCTTTCAAAACTGGGCTTAAGATCCAGGCATATAAGAGTGCTGCGGCTACTGTATCTACATCGGTTGCTGTAGCATTGATGAATCCCATCGAATTAAAGATCGTTACTAGCAAAGCGGGCAATAATGTAATAAAGAAACCATGAGCAATACCGCCAATGATCGCTCCTCGGCGTCCGCCAACTGCGTTGCCAAATATCCCTGCTGTCCCTCCGGCAAAGAAATTGGTTAGCATACCAGGTAAAATCATCGCTAAGCCGAACATGGGCAAAGTAAACATGGCAATAATCGTACCAATCGTTGTCGTAATGAAACCTAAAATGACAGCATTTGGGCTATAAGGAAAGAAAACTGGACAATCTAAGGCAGGGATCGCATCAGGAACTAATTTCATAGCTATCCCTCGAAATGCCGGCACGATTTCACCTAACAGTAGACGTACACCAGCTAGCAATACATACACACCCACTACGAATTGGATGGCTTGTAAAAAGGCAAACATGATATAGTTTTGATCTCCTGATAATTCAGAAGCGAATGGTTCGCCTGCAAATAAAACAGTGATGATATATAGCGGGACCATCACGACCATGACAGACAAATAAGTATCTTGCAGAAATTCGAAATGTGTCGGCAACTTGATATCTTCGATCGACTTTTTATTTTCGCCTTTCTCACCAAAAAGCTTAGCAACACCGGCTTCAAATAAGTACCCGATCGTACAAAAATGACCTAAAGCAATATCATTTGATCCAGTGATTTTACGAATGATCGGTTGCGCTACTGCCGGCATAGCAATGGCGAAACAAGCTCCGATAAAACCACCGACCAAGATCAATACGATCCCTCGCAGACCGGCAAAATAGCCAAAGACTGTCGTCATCGTTGCCATCCATAAAATTGCTTGACCAGTTAAAAAAATGTACTTCCATTTTGTGAAACGAGCCAAAATAATATTGAATACAAAAATGGCTAAGAATGTCAGTGCAATATCTCTACCTAAACCCAAATCATTCATTGCTTGACCATTGATAGATTCAATAGAAGGGATGATCCCTTGCATATGAAATCCTTCAGTAAAGATTTTCCCGAAATAAGTTAAACTTCCAACGATGATGCTCGAACCGGCACTCAATACTTGAAATCCTAGGAGTGTTTTTAACGTGCCAGAGATGACTTGTCCTGCTGATTTCTTCTGCAGTAGTAGACCCAACATAGCAATCAATGCAATGGTGATCGATGCCTGAGTCAAAATATTTTCGATGATAAAATTGATAACGCCCATGTTTTTACCCTCTTTTCTTTTTGTATTTAGATAACTCCCTTATCTTGCAGAACTGGGGTGATTTTTTCTTCAATTTCATTTTTTGAAACAATATTTTTCAAATAGATCATCGCCGTTTTAGGATCAACTGCGAACTTTTCGAACTGCGAACGAAAATTTTCTGCTGTGATGATCACATCTGGTTTCATGGAAACTGCGGAAGAAATATCACAATGGTCCAGTTTGGCTTCTACTCCTAATTTGTTCAAAACATCCTCAGCAGACATCTGTGCTGCAAAACTGCTTCCTAAACCTGCACCGCATACGAATAAAATGTTCAATTTGTTCATCTTTGTTCTCCCCCGTATCATTTATTATTTCTCAACTACTGAAAAAAGCAGTTGTTTGAAATCTTCGATATTTGTGCATTCAATCAATCGATCCAATTTCTCTTCGTTGTTGATCAATTCAATTAGTTCTTTCATGATGTTCAGATGCGAGTAGGAGTCTACTGCTGCCAAACAAAAAATAATCTTTACTGGATCCATTTCAGGATTACCGAAATCGATTGGTTGCTCAATCGTAGCTACGCTGACTCCTAATTTATTGACCCCATCTTCTGGTCGGGCATGGGCTAGCGCCATGTGTTTGCCAATCACGATATACGGTCCATATTCATTCACTGCACGAATCATCGCTTCGACATAGCGCTCTTCGACAATGTTTTCTTTAACCAATGGTCTAGCAGCTAGTTCAATCGATTCCTCCCAAGTAGTGGCTTTTTCTTTGATCATGATATTGCTGTCCGTCAAAATATCTTTTAACATAGGCTGGATCTCCCTTTTGTTGATTTCTAAATTGTTTGTTTCGAATAATTTTTCTAACTTGCCATAGATGATTCGATCTACTCGGCCACCACTTTCTTTCATGACATCTATTATTTGAGTGAATAACTCCGTCGATTCATGACTGTTAGGCTCTAACCGCTGTAGTTCTTCATTTCTTTTCAAAAAGTCTTCTATAACCAAGATATTCGTCTCAGTTAAAATCGGATCGACAACTAAAAGCGGCTTATTTCGATAATTCAATTGAAAGGTGCTGAAAACCAGATTGACATCCAATTTATCTACTAATTCGATTTCTTTTGAACTTAAAACTGCAGTAATCTCGATCTGAGGAAACTTTTCTTTCAGATTCTCTGCTAACAGATTTCCAGTAGCCATCCCATGGTTACAGACAACGACTGATTTATAAACATAATTCAAGTCTCGCTTGATTACACTGGCGATCGTCGAAAAGTGGATGACAAGAAAAGCTATCTCGTCCTCCAGTATCTTGCCACCAATTACTTCTTCGATCGTAGGAACAAAATGAGTGACTGCGCGGTAGATTGGGAAATAATTTGTTCGGATGTTTTCTTTCAATGGATTCATGACTTGGATATGATTCTTGATTCTTACAATCAGTGCAGCCATGTGCTTATAGAGATTTTCGAATAAAGCTTCTTCCTTTAGATGGAAAGGTACGTGTGTCTCGTTCTCTACAAATTGGATCAATTGGATCGTTAGTAATTGAGCTTGTACCCACTCGATTGAATTGGAGATATCTCTAGCATTGAACGTCTCAATAGTGAAACGAAGATAATTTCTTTCTACTTGCGGGACATTGTCCAATTGAAATTCCTCGATCATGTGGTCAATAAATGCAGAAAAGCTACTGTCTTTTATTTCTGTATTTTTCCAATTAATGGCAGAGATAAATTCATGTTTCCTGATTCGCTGGATCCAGATCAATGTAAAAAGCAGGATTTGTTTTTTATAAATATCATCTTCTTGTTTCAACAACTTATTGGAATAGATCTCCTGTATTCTTTTGATTTCCACCAAAGGAAAATAATGGAGAAAGATTTTTTGAGCCGGTGTTAATTGTGCATCTTGATTCATAAAGAAGCCGGTCATTCCCAGATTCTGATTGATAAAATCATAGATCATCGTACGGATAGATCGTTCTGAACCTTTATAAACCAGTCCTTGCTTTCCATAACTGACGATCTCTATCCCATAACTGACCAGTGTTGCTCGTAACCGTCTCATATCTTCATCTAATGTACTTTTAGAGATTTGAAATTCTTCTTCTTTTTTGTTTAGATGGATCGGGATTCGGCTGTAAGCAACGGCTAAAACTAGATCAAAAATACGTTCGCGCCGATTCAAAAAGCCGTCTTTCACATCTTTTATTTCAGTTTCTAATCGAGCTTGCTTTTCCTTTTCCAGCTTCAACAAAAAACCTTTGTTGCGAATTGTACGGATCTCCGGAAGCTTTTTACTGCTCAACCAGATATTCGCTTCAAGAACTTCCTGACGAATCGTCCGCTGACTGACATTGAACTCACTTGCTAGATGTTTTGCTTTTACTGGATATTGGGCTGTCATGATTCTGTGAAGTATTTCAATTGTTCTTGTTTTCATAGAAATGATCTCCTTCTGATTTCAAGTATATGGTTCCGCTTACATAATAAAAAGTAGATATTTCTGCCACTTGAAGTGGAAAGAAAGTAAGCAAAGCAAACAAAAAATAAGCCATATGCTTTTTCATCTCCTCAACGAAAAAGACATACGCCTATTATTACAAAAATTTTGCCCATCTATACAAAAAAGAGGTTGTGAAAAAGCTGTCCTGCATCAAGTAATAAGAACAACTAAACTAAAATAGTGCTTCCTATTTTTCGTTTGGTTGTTCATATTATCGCAGATGCAAGCTTTTAAACACCATTTAGTGGAGAGGTTGTGACAGAGATGTTCAGCCTTGAGCGATAAGAAGCGATTTTGAAAAATAGCTTCCCATCTTTTACAAAATCGTGCCTTATTGCCGATAGGCTATCTCTGGCACACCGTTTATTCAGAAAAAGGAGCTGCAACAAGGCTTTTGTCACAGCTCCATTCATAAATATTTCCTGTCAATCCAGCATAATCGGCTGAATAAAATCGGCTTGCCATCTTTTTTCTTTCTCAGAAAAATCAAAATACCATATCTGAGAAAAATACTGTCGTTGTGTCTTACTTCCTGAGATCAATCGCCCATCTTTTCGATCGACTGAATAATCACAGCATCTGAAATCAATTCGGATGGCAAAACTATTTTCGTGGATCTGTCGATAATTTCCTACTTCCTGAATAGTTATTTTTTTAGTATGATTTCTTACACCGTCTGCTTTGTTTTTTTGCAGAACTTTCTGATGTTTGGCAAACAGCTTGTCTGTATAACAGCTTCTGGCTTTTTCAGGAGTTTCTTCTTCCCAAGCGGATTGGATCTTCATGAATATCTTTTGGATTTCCAGAAACTGTGCTTTCTTTTCTTTAGCCGTTCCTGACATGCGGGACAATATCTCCGCTTTCAGCCTTTTCTTTTGTCTTTTATTCTTGACGATAGAAAAAGCAGAAACCCCTCCTACTGACAAAACAGCTAATGCAAGAAATCCCGTTTGCTCATAACTAGAAGGACCTGTACTTGGACCATAATACCCATAAGAATCTCTGCCGTAAGAACGACTGCCAAAATAACTGCCCCCATATGAACGACCGCCAAATGAACCTCTGCCCGAACTTCGACCGCTAGATGTACCTCCACCATGACCACCCGCGACAGCGAATCCTTGGGTCGGCAGAGCAAACAAACATAGGCCCACTAACAAAATGATTGCTAAATAATTGATTTTTTTCATTGTCTTCCTCGTTATCTTTTATTACAAAAAACTATTTTTATCATAGCCTTGCTAAAAGGAAGAGTCAATAACCAGATGCATAAACTGTTTTTTTAGCAATTTTGTCTTATTTAGTCATTGAGTAACATCGGACAGATGTATGTGTCGGCAGTCCATAATTCCTCTATCTTCAGCATGAACAAGCTTGCAGACAAGAGATCTGCGCTTCCTCCAGGAGAGATTTGGTTTTCCTGACAAAAGTGCAACAGTGCTGTAAATGGACGATTTGGTAAAGCACTTTGACTAGCAGCATGAGCAAGTTTTTGCATTTCCACTAACGTTTTCTGATCACTGCGATGCAATACGCATGTGTCATCTAGCGAACTCATCAAAACTAACAACATATGCATTTGTTTCTGTACATATGAATCATTATCTAGCTCCTTAGCTGCTTGGATTGCAAGCCTGATATGCGGATACCCTAATATCGCTTCTTCATATGCACCATTTACGCCATATTTTTGCTTCACCGTATGACCATGAGTGGTTTTTTTATGACGATATTTTGTATCAGGAAAAGCAGCAAGCTTGCTGACATCATCAAGTATTTTCGATAAAGAAAAAGGCTGTTCCATACTGATTTTTTGTGCAATGACACTGATCAATAGCCCCATTGCCCAAATCGCTCCTTTATGGGTATTGATGCCATTTGTAGCAATCAGCATTGCCTTTTCCGCTTTTCGCCCAATCTCAGCAATTCTTTCTCTTAACTCCTGATCAATAGCATGATGCCACGCTATTTGAGCCATTTCTTCAAAAAAAGGAGTTAGCGTCTTAGCAGACTTAAGAAATAAAGCATAGTCCATATCGGAATGTGCACCCGCATCCAGTGCATCCACTAATCCAGGTTTTGGACTTAATGTTACTTCTGCGATCAATGCTTCCTCTACCAACGCAGCGAGTTGCTGAGTCACTGCTTTTTTTCGTTCGTCATTTATCATGACACTCACTCCTTCTTCCTACTATTACTTGCTGAAACCTTTTTTGATAGCTACCCAAATGATATGAAGTAACCAGCTTAAAGCAAATGCACAACTTGCCGTCATTAGATAAGCTACAAGAATCATGACTCCTGAAGGTAACTGCAGCCAACTATCTTTAAACAATAATAACAGTACTTGGAAAACAAATACATTGGCTAAATACGTACGATAAGCATAAACAGACAACCATTTGAACAATGGCAATTTTGGCGAATCGTTTACAATCATTTTGGAAGCGCCTATGAAGACAGCAAAGATGATGACTAAACTGTATAAACTTTGGAGCGTATTCAAGTAAGGCGCAGTCGCAAAGCTCAAGTCTCCTGGATGTGCGAGCAATGAACGGACAGAAAAGAACGCGATAACTAAGGCAACAGGTAAGAAAAGATAACGTACTCTGTCCAAATATTGATAAACTTTTTCATGATAAACAAATGCGGCTACCCCATAAATCCCGTAAATCATGAAACTAGCAACAAACCGATCTAACAAGTACCAGCTGTCATGATAAGGCTCAGTCAATACTTGTGTTTGATAGAACAGATACCATGCGACATATAAAATCGTTGAACCAATCAATACTGGCCATACATATTTTTTATTATCTTAATTGTCAAATTAAGTTAGACAAATCATCAATACTTACGTAACTCAAAAATACTTCCAAAGGTGTTCGATAATTCAGTGATTTTCTAGGAATATTATTTCGTTTCGATGCGACAGATTGAATAAAAGATTCATCTACTGAATTGAAATCCATAGATTTCAATAAACCATCTCTACGTAACAATCCGTTAGAATTCTCGTTTAGGCCTCTTTGAGACGGCGTTCCTGGATCAGCGAAATAAATGGCAATATCATTGGCATTACTGATCTGTTTCCAATTTGAAAATTCCTTTCCACAATCAAAAGTGATGGATTTGAATAGATTTTTCGGTACAGATTCAAACCAATGATTTAATTTGTTTTCAATATCAATCGCTTGTCTACCACACGGTTTCAATGTGATGATAACTTTTGATAATCGCTCAACTAAGGTAATTACAGCACTTTTATGTTTCAAACCTACGATAGTGTCACCTTCAAGGTGACCAAACTCATTTGAGAATTGGCTATAATCTTTTTCACGTTCATGAATAGAGCGACGGAAAGCTTGTTTTCCACGTCTTTCTTGATGTCCATTTGGTTTACGCTTGCCTTTCATCGGTAAGTCAGAAGGATTAAATAGCCCCTTTTTGAACATACGATAAATGGTACGAGCAGAACAACGAATAGGAAACGCTGCACGACCAACAATCACATCGGGTGTCCATCCTTGAACAACCTTTCTTTGAATATATTCTGATTGTTCCTCAGGTAAAACAAGCGGGCGTCTACCACAGTTTGATTTGTTTTTCTTATACTGTTGATAGTACTCTAAGGCTGATTTTCCTTGCTTGAAGAACAGGTATACTTTATGGATCGTTTGTCTTGAACGATTCAAGCAATGCGCAGTTTTCGCAACAGATTGATTTATTTTGAAATAAGACTCTATCATTACAAGTTCATCCGTTGTAAGATGGGTATAGGTCATTTGTACTCACTCCTTATAATTCTTTGGACGGAACTATTTTGAGTGTAGCACAAATGACTTTTTTAGTTGTCTAGCTTAATTTTACAATCGGCGTTAGCAAATACTTTGTAACCGAGCCAAACAAAAAACGGCATGAACAATTGGATCTGCAGCATCATAACGGTATACCATAAATGAGGCGCTCCATCACCTGTGACATATTTCAGTAAAAAGCTTGCAGTATCCGTATACGGAGTTTGTTGTTGGACTGCTGGAAATAGCCAAAGATAAGCCGTCGTCCATAGAAGATACGGAACGACTAGTTCAAAAAACTTTTCTTTCAAAAATTCCCAATAAGACAAATGCTGGCTTGTTTTTACCATATTATAAACAATTGCAAAAATAAACATTGGTGCTGTGTATTTAACGATGACGTAAAAGGTACCAAGAAAAGCTGTATTTGTTGCGCTGTGGCTGTTTGCCAAAGCAAAGCTCAATATCGTTTGCATCATAACAGCCGTTACAGCTGATACTTTCTGGAAGTCACTTACGTTGATTTTGATTTTTTTGTTTTCAAACATCTCTTTCTCTCTCTTTTTCTTTATTACCAAAGTTCTTTGGTTAATTTAGGTCCTTCGACTGTTTTCAATAGAATTTTTTTCTCTGGCTCTCTCAAATACTCTTTTAGTGAAAAACCGCCTTGCCGAGTCACTACTTGGGTATCGAATTGCTCAAAAAAAGCAGGATGCGATTGAATTACCTGAATTGGCAATTCAATCGGTGAATCTGCGTACAGTAGCAAATCAAAATCACTGGTTTCTTTTACTGCCGGAATCCCAGTCGATAATTCAAATCCTAAGCTGCCGCCGATTCCCCATTTACATCCTGATAATATGTTTCTAGCAGCATGAAATTGCTGATAAACAGGATAATCCATGATTTTCTCTTGTCTATACGATTCTTGTTCGATGATGTCCCACGGATGAATGACTTGTTTGACGGCATGTTTTGAGATTTCTGTTGCCCATCTCTGATTGCGGGCAGGTCCACGTAAACCAATCGGTAGTATTTCTGCGTGATCCGTCGACGCACGACGAACTGTTCCGAACATCTTTTCAGTTAGAACGACCCATTCAGGCAAGGTAAACCCTTCTATTTCATGTTTATCAAAAAGGACAATATCATGTGCTTGAATCATTTTTTATGCATCCCATTCTTCGTCCATTTTGGCACGGACTTTATTTGTTTCGACACGTCCGAATGTTTTGGCTGTTTCGTTTGTGTATCGATTTGTCAGCATCGTGTCATTTGTATTGCGGACATCTTGAATGGCTTCATTGATTGCTTCGATGACTTTGCTGACATTTTGTTCTGAAGAAGCTTGGTCGGTGATATCTTCTAGGAAATGATAGATCGCTCCTAGTTTTGTATAATTATTGATATCGTAAGCGATAGCTGGAACTTTTTCAGCAGCTGCTTCGATTTCAGCAACCGAACGTTTTGTCACACGTGCAGCACTTTCTTTAGACATCGCTTGGACGGTAATTTCTTTATTGTTTAAAGCAATCAAGCGGCTTGATTGTAATCCATGTGCTAAAAATGCACCTGAAATAGCATTTCCTGCAATCAATCCAATAACTGGATGTCCAGCTTGACGGAGTTTTGCATAAGCAGCAGCACTATTAGCCAAAGCCACATGGATACCGATCAATTCTTCGTTATAGCCGTATGCTTGGCTTGGTACATCGATCACAACGATGATTGGCCGTTTCACTTTTTTGTCTTTATCTTCTTCGTAAACGTGATCCAAAATTTGTCCCATGCGGAAACCTTCAACTAAACCAACTTCACCGTTTCGTACACGGTACATCGGGTTTTTAGGATCAGGTACGATTGATGTCACGATGGCTTCTTCTATGAATTTACTTGATTTACCATAATACACAGTACTAATAGAAGAAGTTGGATTTTTCATGCCAGTTAGTGCCGCAAACCAATCGTAACCAACACTTGCTGCAGCTGGTTCATTTCCTTCTGCTACTTCTGGTAAGTCAATTGATTTTGCTTGATGGTTAGCAATTGCTTCATTGTAATCGTCAATGGCCATTGGTTTTGAAAGATCTAAAGAATCAAGTAATGATAAATAAAATGCTGAGCTTTCACTGCGATGCGTGTCTTTTCGTTCGTCCATTGCTGCGATGACAGCAGCTTTGATTGCTTCTACACTATCAGTCACTAATTCATCAATGATTTTTGATTCTACCCGTTGACGAGATCCTAATGTATTCCAAATCAAGTCTTTGTCACTAGAATCAAATTCTCGAACGCCTGCTTCTTGTTCAATAACTTCTGGTCCATTCAAACCGACTCTCGCTTTTTTTGTTGCGATTAAATAACTCATTAATGCTGAAGTAATCGACATACCGCCAAATGATCCTACACGTCCTGGAATCAAACCGATGACTGGTACATATTGTTTTAGAGCAATGATTGCATTTCCGATTTCTGAAATAGATAACAGTCCGTAGTTTGCTTCTTGCAAACGAACACCACCTGTATCTAGTACAATGACTGGAAAGATCTCATTTCCTTTTTTATTTTCTTCTAACACATGTTCAAGTGCAGCAACGATTTTTGCACCGGAAACTTCACCGATACCGCCACCTTGGAATTTTCCTTCCATAGCGATTACTACTGCTTGTTTGCCATTGATCGTTCCACGGCTGACAACGATCCCGTCATCACTTTCAGGGACGATTCCTTGTGCTGGTAAACTTGGCGCGATGATTTGATCGAATGGGCCAATCAATTCACGTCCATTGTCAAGTAGAGCATTCACTCGTTCTCTGGCATTTAATTCTACAAAACTATTTTTCATCTGAAAGTTCCTCCATTGCTTGCGTCAATCGCAGGTACACAACTCCTGGTGTAGCACCGAAGTCATTGATAACGATATCTGCTGAAATTGGATAACGATCAAAAAATCTCGTTAATACATTGTTCCATACTTCGCCGAAGCCATCGCTTCCTGTACAGATTTTTACAGTAGATTCTGTTTTTTCTGTTGGAAACATCAAGATTTCCAAATCTCCTGAACCGACCACTCCTACATGAATTTTCTTATTGATCGGCTGTTTCGTTGGATATTTATAAGCTAATTGTTCCATGGATCTCTCCCCTTTTTGTAAAACAGAGCATACACGTTCTGCTTATTCGTCTTTCTTCTTCCATCTGGGTAAATGGCGACAAAAGGTTTTTCTCGCCAATTTTATGACCAAGTTCTGAATTTCATTGGTGGTTCATACAGGCCATCTGACCATTCGATCAAATCATCGATTGTTTGTGCAGCTAATAATGAACGTTTCGCTTCACTGCGTTTGATACCTAGATCTTCTGGTAATTTCACGATGCCGGCTTCACGCAAGCTATCTAGTGATTCTTTCGTGCTAGTCATTCCAAGAGGTGTAACACCGCCAATTGCTGCAATTGCTGCTTGACGTTCTTCTTTTGTTTTTGCTTTGTACAAATAAGCAATTCCTTCTTCTGTCACGATATGGGTAGTATCTTCGCTATAGATCATCACTGGTGCATTGGCTAAGCCTGCCTGTTTTTGAACAGCTAATGCATCTAATTCTTCGACAAAGACTGGTTTTTTATTTGAACCATATGTTTCAACCATTTGAACAACTAATTTTTGTCCTTTACCTAATGGATCATCATTGTCGCGAAGTGATTGCCATGCTGGTGTAGAATGACGACGACCGCCAGGATTATGTCCCATGTTAGGCGCTCCACCAAAACCAGATAAACGTCCTTTTGTTACGGTAGAAGAATTTCCTTCGTAATCTAATTGCAAGGTTGAACCGATAAACATATCGATTGCATATTGTCCAGCTGCTTGTGATAATGTTCGGTTACTGCGCATCGTGCCGTCTTTACCGACAAAAAAGACATCTGGGCGAGCAGAAATATATTTTTCCATACCAACTTCGCCACCAAAACTATGGATGCTTTCAACCCAACCTGATTCGATGGCTGGAATCATCGTTGGATGTGGGTTCAATACCCAGTTCTTCGCGATTTTCCCTTTTAACCCTAGTGATTCACCATAAGTTGGCAGTAACAATTCGATAGCTGCTGTATTGAATCCAATACCGTGATTCAAAGATTGTACGCCGTGTTCTGCGTAGATTCCTTTGATTGCCATCATTGCCATTAGAATTTGCAATTCTGTGATGTTTTGAGGATCTCGTGTGAATAAAGCTTCTAATTGATAAGGTTTATCTGCTTTCACGACAACGTCTACCCAGTCACCAGGGATATCTACACGTGGTAAAGAATCGACAACTTCGTTGACTTGAACGATCACGATACCATCTTTGAAAGCTGCAGCTTCGATGATTGTTGGTGTTTCTTCCGTATTGAAACCTGTGTACAAGTTGCCGTCTTTATCTGCTTTATCTGCAGCTACTAAAACAACATTTGGAATCAAATCGATGAATAAGCGTCCATAAAGTTCCAAATAAGTATGGATATCACCTAATTTCATTGTGCCGTCTTCAATCATTTGGGCGACACGCAAGCTTTGTGCACCAGCATAAGAGAAATCGATCTTGCTTGCGATTCCTTTTTCAAAAATATTCAAATGTTCTGGTCGTGAGATACTAGACATGATCAAATGCAGATCATTCACTTTTTCTGCATCTACTTTTTCAAGACTTTCTGAAAGAAAACTTGCTTGTTTTTGATTGTCGCCTTCTAATACAACTTTGTCGCCGGGAGCAATCAGTTTTTCCATTACTTCTACGATTTTTTCAGTTTCTACATACTTGCCATTGAGCAAGTTGCTGATTTTTTCCAATCGCTGCGCTTTTTTTTCGCGTTTAGAAGCCCAGTTGCGGTTTGGTTTTTCCATAATTAGTCATCTCCATTTTTGATATAGAAACGTGGCGTCATCAATACCATGTTGGTCTAGATTGATCGTACGGATCCCTTTATCTACACCAAATTTTGTATGAATCAGCTTTGTCAAAGTATTGCCGGGGGGACATTCAATCGTCAGATCCATTCCTAATTCTTTTGCCAAGTCCATCATTTGGTTCCACTGCACAGGGAAAGCTAGGTTTTCCAACAAATCTTTACAAATCTCTTCTGCGTCCTGAGTGGCTCTTCCATCCGTATTTTTTATATACAAACATCTAGCATCAGATAGATGGACAGACTGCATATACGGCTTGAATTTCTTGACCGTATCATTCATCAAGAGACAGTGAGATGGCACAGGGACTTTCAGCAGCTTCGCTGTTTGCGCTTGGTGCCGTTTGGCTTCTGCCAACGTAACGGATAAACCTTCGATACTCCCAGATAACGTATGTTGCATCGGACAATTTTCATTTGACAGATAAACTGGATGGTCAGGATCAAATGTTTTTGCTACAATTTCCTCAGCTTCGCTTCTCGTCACACCTACTACTACGCCCATTGCATAACCGCTTGGATAAGCTTCTTTCATTAAGACTGCGCGGTGATAGACTAGTTCCGCTGCATTCTCAAATCTCAAAGATCGACAAGCAACAGCTGCACAAAAAGCACCAATCGAATGTCCTGCTGCAATATCAGGCTGAATACCGTTTTTTTCCATTTCATCTAAATAAAATACTGCTTTTGTCAGTAATGCTAGCTGGATAAAAACCGTATCTTGATAGTTTTCTTCTTTATCAACTAACCGATACCCCGTCACATTTTCTAAACGTTCCATGTACATTTCAGGGATATCCGCTAACATCCCTAACTTCTGACTGCCTTGTCCAGGAAATAAGAAACCTGTACTCATGAGCCTCGCCTCCTCAGCACTTACTTTTTCCACTGCTATCTTAGTCAATTTCTGCTATAATAAAAAATGCCAAAAAAAGAAAAAACCATAACAAAAAGGTATGGATGGGATGGATAATTATGAAATTGCTTCATCTGCAGTATTTTAAAAAAGTATTCGAAACAAAAAATGTTACCCAAGCAGCCAAAGAATTATTTATTTCTCAACCTGCCTTGAGCCGTGCGATCAAACATTTGGAAAACGAATTAGGGGTCCCTTTGTTTTACCATAGCGGCAGAAACATTGAGACGACCGTTTTTGCAGAAGAATTTTATCCATATGCAGTCAAGACATTAGACACATTAGAAGAAGGAATCAAATTATTGTCTTCGGTCAATGAGAAGATCGTTACTTCCGTCATATTGTATTTAGAGGTAGCCTCTGTTTCTATTCCGAACTTGGTCCGAATTTTTATGGAAAAGCATCCTGATATCCAATTAACGATCATGCAACATCATTTACCAGATGATATTACCGATCCTGTACTGTACATCACTTCGGAGATGAAGCCTGGCATGACCAATATTCCTATCATGAAAGAACCTGTTTATGTCGCCATTCCTAAGAAACATCCTCTTGCGAAAAAAGAACATCTGCAATTAGAAGATATCCAGCGCACCCCCATCTTGATGCTGTCAAAGAGCAACGCCTTCCGTCATACACTGGATGCAGCACTTGAAGCGAAAAGTATCGAATTGACGATCAGTTCGACGACAGATGATCCTGCGACATTACGTTCTATTGTCAAGCAAGGATTAGCTGTTAGCTTTTTCCCAAAAGTTTCTTGGTCTTACGATAAAAATGATCCTTTCGTCTTGCGGGAAATCAAAGATTTGCCCTTGACACGAACAATTTATTTATCTTCTAGCTTCACAGAAGATCATCCTTTGATCAAAATGATTGCAAAAACGATGCGGGAATTTTATTTAGGAAAATAAAAAAAAGAGCTGGGACAAAATTCTTGTCGCAGCTCTTTTTTCGAACAAACGGTGTTCCAGAAGTAATTTCTTAGAAAATAAGCCGAAATTTCCCAAAAATTTGAGAAGCAATTTTCGTAAATTCCTTCTTATTTCTTGAAGCTAAACATTTCTGTCACAACCTCTTCTCTATTGTCCTAGACATTCATTGCGTTGATTTAAAACTTCCATCAATCAAATCTGCTAGTTCATCTAGCTTTTCTATTTTACGTAGATCAATAGAGATCCAATGTTCTTTATTCATGTGATAGGCTGGAAAATACCCCTCTTTTCCTCGCAAAATTCCGCCAAGTTCAGGATCGACCTTCAAATCAAGAATATTGATGATCCTATGGTCACTTGCATCATCATAGATTTTTTCTTCTGGAACAGACATCAGGACCCCAAACCATTTTTTGCTTTTTTGATGTCTGAATACGCAATAATCAGGAAATTTTTTAAAAATATATTCTGGAGACAAATTGTATGTTTCATTGATGTGATCGATTAGTTCTTTTTTCGTTAGCATCTGCTTCCATCTCTTTCTTATTGATTCGCTTTATTCAAAGATACCACGTAAGAATAGAAAAATGAATACAAGTAGTTGCTAATCAAATACTTCGATATTTTTCTTTTTTATCAACTCTTAAATGTTCAATCCGCCTGTGTTGGTCTTGCTACCATCTACTATTAAAATGTTGATTATTGTTTGCCCATCTATTTTTTTATTTTAGTGGTATCATTTTTCAAGTTCATGATGAAATTCTTATCATCAGTAAATGCTCCATAAAAATAAACACTGATTGAAAAATCAGTTGAAACTTGACCACCGTTTATTTTCTCCGTATTCTTAGAATAGAAGGGAGTCTGATTGATGTATTCACTAATGAAAAAAATCATTACCGAAAAAGATATTCGACGTCATGTTTCTTTAGTAGAACAATTGCTGAATCATACAAAGATAACCGTAAATGAATTAGCTGAAATCATAGGGACAACCGAACGAACGATTTATTCTGACCTTCAATCTATTCGCTCTCAACTGCCTGAAGGCTGGGACATCATTAGCGATCAAGCAGGGATTAGTTTGCAAAACCAGCAAAATTTATTAGCAAATGACCTTTGGGAGATTTTTTTCAAACAATCAGTCAGTGTCGAACTATTGAAAAGTCTGCTTTTTACAAAAAAAGTTGCTGTCCCTGATTTTCTAGCCGACCATGGGCTTTCTTATGGGACATTGAAAAGACATGTGACTAAAATCAATCAGCGTTTAGCAAGTTACGACTTGCAGATCGATTTGACGAAATATACCGCTTCTATTCTTGGGAAAGAGCGTGCGATTCGCACTTTCTATCATCGACTGCTGATTCCTTTTACTCATAACAACTATTTTTTCGAAGATTATTCGATTCATGAATCCCATTATTTTCAATTTTTAAAAACAATAAATCGAACGGAGCTAGCGGTTGAAACAGAAGAGATTTTTGGAACATGTTGGTTCTTTATCAATACGATCCGTATAAAAGCGAATTGCCGATTAGATTCTTCTATCCATATCAACAGTACACTCTCCTCCCTGTATGACTCTGCATTGAAAAAATTGTATTTAACGGAAGGTATTTATCTCAAAGACACTGAGCTTTCTTTTGCTTCTTTCTGCTTTCTGGAAAGTTGGAATTACAACAATAACTATGGAAAAGAAACCGCTTGCTGCCTGCATCATTCTCCATTTTTCGAACGCCTCGAAACGTTTGTAGAGGAACTAGCTTCAGAGCTGTCTCTTGATCAACTAAAAAAAACATCTCTAACTGATAACTTGGCTCTTCTCGTATTAAAATATCATGAATCGCCGATATTGATTGAAGCATTGGACCGTCAATACCATCGTTTTTTAGAAACATATGATCAGCAATATGCACATTTGTCTCAACAGAAAGAGAATTTACTGAACGATCTAAAAAAAGAAATGGAAATCAATGAACCGAATTTCTTCCTTCAACTCTTGTCCTTACTGATCCAACAAACGATTTTTTCTATCAAACCGAATTTGTTCAATGTCTATTTTATTTTCCAAGGAGAACCTTCATGGAAGGCATTCTTGCAGCAGGAATTAAAAGATTACTTGGGAAAACGTGTCTGCTTCTTACCTATCGAACTAACCGATCTTTCCACTATTTCTTTCGAAAAAACAGATATCTTGATTTCCAATTTCCCGCTGGATTCTCTAGATATCCCTATCGTATACATTTCTTCTATTCCTACGAAAAATGAGCTCAATCGTTTGACTGAACTCACTTTCAAAACTTTTTTATAGTAACGGCTAGCGACTGTATTCTCTAGCTGTTTTTTCTTTTTTGCGAAACAGTTTATTCATGATCCCTTTTTCTATTTCTACAACTAAGAATAGAAGAATCACATTTGCCCCAATCAATAACTGTTGTGTCATCGTTAAACTTACTGTACCGATCAGCTGCTGGCCGACTGGTAGAAAAATAACCATCCCTTGCAATAAAGCAAGGATACCTAATGAAAGAAAAAGCGCTTTGTTTTGCAAAAGGCCCTGGTTCAATGACGGCTTGGACAACTCTCTGCAATTGATCATGTAAACAGCTTGAGCTAAGACGATATTTTGTAGAAGAATGGTTTGCTGTAAGCTTTGCCCTTCAAACTGCATAGCCAATAAATAGGCAGGAACCATGATCAGTAGGGAGACATAGATGATCCGAAACAAATGATAACCAGATAGGATTCCTTGCTTTGGATCTCTTGGTGGGCGCTTCATGATTTCTGGATCTGGCGACTCGAACCCTAGTGCATAAGATAAAGTGATTGTCGTTACCATATTGACCCATAAAATCTGTACTGGGGACAAAGGTAGCGGGCGATTCAGCATAAGTGCCCAAATCAAGATCAATCCTTGAGCTAATGCAGTTGGCAAGAAGAAATTGATGGTTTTTTGCAAATTATCCAAAATCCGCCGGCCCTCTTTTACGGCTTTTGCAATCGTATGGAAATTATCATCTCCTAAAACCATATCAGCTGCCTGTTTGCTTACTTCACTACCTTTGATTCCCATAGCAATTCCTACATCGGATCGTTTCAAAGCAGGTGCATCATTTACGCCGTCTCCGGTCATTCCGACGATTTCTCCATTTTTCTGCAAAGCTTTAACAATCCGCAGTTTATGTTCTGGCGTCGTTCGAGCAAAGACATCGACTATTGGCACTTGCTGAATCAACTCTTCATCAGACATAAGATCCAAATCGATCCCTTCTAAAACTTTGGCAGTATGTTTTAAGCCAATTTGTTCCGCAATCGCTTTTGCTGTGTCTTTGTGATCCCCTGTAATCATTTTCACTGAGATCCCTGCTTGTTGACATTCCTTTACAGCTTTGACTGCACTTTCTTTTGGCGGATCGATCAATCCGGCGATCCCTGCAAAAGTTAATTGGGTTAAAGTCTCATGCGTGAGTTCCTGTTTCGAATCTACTTTTTTATAAGCAAATCCTAAAACACGCTGACCTTTTCTCGCAAATTCTGCAGCTGTCTGACTCCATGCTTCTTGTTCTGCAGAAGAAAGAGTTGATTTAGCAAATAATACTTCTGGTGCACCTTTGACGTAAATCACCGCTCCTTTTTCCTCCGCATGCATCGTTGCCATATATTTGTATTCAGAACTGAACGGAATCTTTGCTTCTATTTTTTTCAAAGGCAGATTGGCTGTTTCTGTGTGTCGAATCAGCGCAACTTCTGTCGGATTGCCACTTAAATTTTCTGATTTCTGTTCTTCTTTTGTTTTTAATTCCTGACAGTTTTTCATAATGGACAACACGCAGGCTTCTTCTTTTGCAGATACATCCACAACTGTCATTTCATTTTTTGTCAATGTCCCTGTCTTATCTGAACAGATCACTGTCATAGAACCTAATGTTTCTACCGAAGGAAGTCCTTTGATGATCGCCTTTTCTTTTGCCATTTCATGTACTCCAACGGATAGGATCATGGTCAAAACAGCTGGCAATCCTTCGGGTACCATTGACACCACCAAAGCAATCATAGCCGAAAGAAGGATATGCCAATCCATACCATAGCGAAATGTCGTAAAAATAACTAAGAATAGACTCAAACAAAGAATGCCTTGAAAAATTTGTTTGTTTAATCGGTTGATTTTTTTAATCAGAGGCGTCGTTTGTTGTTCGACCGATTGCAATGCTTGATTGATTTTACCGATTTCTGTCGTGTTTCCTGTTTCTACAACGACACCGACTGCAGAACCAGATTGTACAAGCGTTCCTGAAAAAGCCATATTTTTCTGGTCGCCGATCGATTCTTCTTCTGTCAAAACGGCATGACTTTTTTCAGATGCTTCTGATTCTCCCGTCAAAATCGATTCTTCCACTAATAAATCATGTGCTTCGATTAATCGGATATCTGCTGGAACGACATCTCCGGCACGTAAGACAATGACATCTCCTTTTACCAGTTCTTTCGCAGGGATTTTTTCTTGCATCCCGTCTGATAGTACTATCGCTTCTTGTCCCATCAGCTGCTTCAAACCATTCAATGATTCTTCCGCTTTTCTTTCTTGCCAGTAACTAACGAGTCCATTGACGATCACTACGAATAAAATAATACTTCCTTCAATATATTCACTAGAAGCAAATTTCAAAAAAGAGGCAATGATCAACACGATCATCAGCAGATCAGTAAAATGCTTTGCTATTTTTTTCCATCGTTTTGTCTGCTGCCTTGCTTTTATTTCATTATATCCTTGATCAGTCAGGCGTTTCTGTCGTTCTTCTTGCGACAAGCCTTCTGTTGATGTTTGATAGTTTTTCAATACATCTTCTACCGTCAATCTGTACCAGTTCATCCTATCCCCTCCTGTTTAATTGATACTGTTATTATACGCAGGGAAGTTTTTTCAGGCGTATCGATTATTTCAGGGGGGTCTGAAATAATTCGTTTTGCAGAATGTATCTGGGCCTAACTGATATTTCTATTGCTTATTCTTTTATATACAAAATTTAAGAATACAAACCAGATAACCAATAAAAAAGGAATAAAGCGTGTCGTGCTTTCGAATAACAAGCTGAAAGCAATTGAAGTAAAAAACACCAACAAAGCAAGATCTTTATATCTTTGTGTAGTGTTCCGTTTCTTTTCTTTAATAAATTGAACATGTGCACACAAGATCGAAGACCACACAAATAGAAAACAACTCGTTGTCATGCCTGCCAAAAGCTGAAAAAACAATCGACTATCAGCTACAAAAAAATGTAGACAAAGACCGGCAAAAAATAACATCCCTGTAATTAAAATACCGTGTAAAGGTACGCCTTTCTTAGAAAGCGCACAAAACCAATGGGGCAAACTTTTTTCTTTTGCTGTTTGATATAAAATCCTGCTAGTACTGTAGACTGCACTATTTGCTGAGGACAAAGAAGCAACCAAAATCATTAGATTGACAATTGCTGCTCCGCTTTGGCAATGGATCACTTGCAGCATAGTCACTAAAGGACTTTCTTTTAAATCTAAACAATGCCATGGAACAACAAATAAAATCGACAAAATCGTTCCTATATAGAAAAAGAGAATACGCCAAGGCAGACAGTTGATTGCTTTTTTCAAATTCTTTTGCGGATCACTTGTCTCGCCAACGGTTAAGCCGATCATTTCAATTCCAGCAAAACTGAATAAAACCATAGGAAATGAGACTACCATTCCAGCAAAGCCAAACGGTAGTAATTCATCGATCTGTCCAAAATTTTCTTTGATTCCGATAGACTGGGTATGAAAATCTGAGACACTCAATCCTATACCCAATAAGATAAAAAGGAAAATCCCCAAGATCTTGATGATTGAGAAAAAAGATTCCAATTCACCAAACCACTTGACTGCAACAAGGTTGACTGCCATTAAGATCATTAGTGCGCTACCTCCGCTTATCAAAGCTGGTACATGTACAAACCAGAAATGGATATACAATCCTATTGCTGTTAATTCCGCAAGTCCAGCTCCAATCCAGCAAAGCCAATAAGTCCAATTGACAAAAAATGCCCACTTTTTGCCTAAATAGTAGTCAATGAAATCACTGATAGAGTTAAATGTACTATTTGCTAAAAATAAATCACCCATGGCCCGCATCAAACCATAAATAGCCAAACCGCATATCAAATAGACGAGAATAACAGCTGGCCCTGCTGATGCAATTGCCTTTGCTGAACCTAAAAATAATCCTGTTCCAATTGCGCCACCTAATGCGATTAACTGGATATTTCGATTAGTTAGAGTCCGTTTCATGGCCGGTTTTTCCATCAAGTTCACCTTTTTCTTTTTCAAGCAGCATGGCGACTTCCTGTTCCCAAGAAGGTTTCTTTATTTTTTCAATACAGAGTGGTACTACAAACAAAATGACACTGATGGCGGTGACTGCAATTAGATTGATCCATGTTCCAGCTTTCATCGTCAGCCCGACAGAAAATCCGATTGCCGCAAATAAAACAATAACGACAGTCCAAACTCCAAGATTGCTCTTTTTCTCTTTTTTTCCAATTCTAAATGGTCGATTCAACTTTGCATGTGTATAACGCAATCTCAAAACTGCGATCCCCATGATGACATAGACGATACAGTAGATAACAGTAGTTGAATTTACGAGCATCAAAAATGCTTGATTGACGCCAGGAATCAGCAAATAAAAAAGTGCAAAGATTGAGATAATGACGGACTGAGTCAAAATAACGGATTTGGATACGTCAAATTGATTCGTCTTCCAAAAATTGAATTTTGGTGGATACGCACCTTTTCTAGCACTTTCTGTCACTGTCTTTGCTGGTCCTGAGGCCCAAGCAGATAATTGGACTGCTACACCAATGAAGACAAGTAAACTAAACAGATTCACAATAAGATGTGGCAAACCAAGAATTTGGCAATAAATCGAAATAGATTGCGCGATATTATTCAATTCCATTTGTCCTTTTGGTACGACATTTGCTACAACTAAAGCATTCAAAATATTGACGAAAAATATAAAAATTAACGCGGCAAATACTCCGCGAATATACGTTTTAACTGGATTTTTCAACCGAGTGATATACACAGAGGACATTTCGATACCAGTAAAAATAAACATGATCGGCGCAAAATAAACAAATGAGGATGCAGTCGTAGTATCTGGTATTAATTTGTCCCATGAAAAACTGCCTAATGTTCCGGTTGGTACGATCCCAACTTTGATCCACGCAGCAAACCCTAATAAGAGCATCATCGTCAAAGGCACGTACAATCCTAACCAAACACCGACTTTTCCGCCGATTTTTGCCATATCAAATTTCAAATTCAAAAAAGTGATGATCCAATAAACGACTAAAATAACAACTAATGTAAATTTGCTGTTCAAACCAAGCGGCACATTATCGATAATATTACCAAACAACGGAGCAAGTGCTGAAGCGACCATCACCATCCCAGGAAACATTTGGACCCATAACAGCCATGAGACAACGAACCCCCATTTTTTTCCTAGAGCATTCGATACCCAAAGTTCTGGACCACCTTTTTGGGGAAACATTCCGGCAAATTCACCAGAGATCAATGAGATTGGAAAAGCGTACAATAATACTGCAACCAGCATGTAAAAAATCATCATCCAGCTCGTTGCTGCTACATCTGGAATATTTCGTACACTTGCTACAAGGGCGCAGGTCATTCCGATAAAGGTCATGGTCGTGATTTGCTTTGATGAACCAGTATCTTTCATCTTTATTCCTTCTTTCAATAGCGACATATGTTTTTGTTTTCTTTTATTTTTGTTCAAGAACAGAAATGACAAGGTTTCATCGATTCAGTACAAAACCCAGTATCACCGAAACATCCATTGAACGATCTTAGTGAACTGGGTTTGATACATGAAACGAACGATCCAACTTATAGAACGTTTTATAAAAAAGAATATCTTGGCGAGGAATATATGAAAAACAGGGGGAAATACAATTGTTTTGATGAAGCAAATAATTGTCTGTTCTCCATATGTCTCTTGTTATTCTTTCACACAAAAATCAGTTCTATTGGATGATTTCGTTTAGTTTCTTTTCCATTGCTTTGGCGATTTCTTTTGTATAAAAATTGAAAATTCGATCATCATTCAAATAAGGAGTCATGATAGCCGCACGTAGCAGAGTGATTTTCTGTTCTTTTTTCCATTCTTCTTTCGTTAGACCCATTCTTTCAACAAAACGAATCGGAGAATCACCGTAATCTTCTTGTGTAAATGTAGTATGAGAAGTAATAAACCGTTCACCATAAACATCGCCATCCATATAAGAAGACCGATCGAACATTTTTTCATTTAATTCATTGATAGCGTTCAAATCTGTACAGCCATGTTCTTTGAATACCCAATTGACCATATTAAAATCAGGATGATTCAATGGATAGACTTCGATTGTTTTTCCTTTAACAGTAAAAGTCAGATGATCGAGAAATTCTCTGAATCTTTGAGCTGCCTCGATTGAAGCCCCAATCAATTGACCATATCCGGTCACATTCAATGGCAATACACGATGTGCTGTCCAGACTGCGGCGGCGGTTGCTCCAGCTTTTGATCCTTCCAAAATATAAGCTCCTAACATATCTGGAGCCTTTACTGATTTTTCAAACACATATGGCGCGAAATAAGAAATGATATTTCTCATATTTTTATGTTTGATTACGATTCCTCCAGCAGCATAAGGGACATAGCCCATCTTATGAGGATCTATCGTGACAGAATCCGCTTCTGAAATAGCTCTGAACCCTTCATATACCTCTTTGTCAATCGTTACGCAGTGGTGGAAAACATGATGTTCTTCAAAGAATTCAGCTAAGGAAGCATACGGCACAAATTCTCCTGCTTCGTTTAGAAACAGTGAACGCGCATAGCCGCCATATGCGGCATCAACATGTAAATAGAAATAGATCCCTTCATCTTTTAACCTTTCTCTTAATTGGACGATTTTATCTACACTGTCTACTTGACCTTCTTCTGTCGTTCCTACGACAGCAACCACACCTAGAATTGGGATTTTTTGTTCAGCTAATTCACGAATTGTTTTTTCCAAAGCATTAATATCCATTCGATAATCCTCTTGAACTGGGATAGCAACCATCTGATCTAAGCCTACTCCGCAAATATCTAACGCCTTCATCCAAGAATAGTGTTTTGTTTGAGGGACCAGCCATTTCCCTAATCTTTGGATATTTTTTCCGCTACGGGAAGAAGCTGCTTTGACCTCATCCATTTCTTCGTCCGTAAAGCTTTCGGTCATTTCCAAAATTTCTTCAACAGATAAATTCAAAAGTTCCCACTCAGACATTTTTTTCACTTTTTCAGGCAGCACTTCCTTGACAGCTAAAGGAATCGATTTGATGCAACGGGCGTACCATAATCCTTCAAGATTAGCAATAGAACCATCTGCTGCAATGTGTCCCCATCCGTCTGTCATATTGAATAATGAAGCAAAATCCTGTCCTACTTCTGCTTCCATTTGCGAAGTTGCCATAGAAGATTCCAATGCAACATTATTTGGGTTCCACAGCATCGCATAGTTGTAAGCTAATAAAGCAGGCATCAATGTTTCAGCATTCATTTGTCCCCAGTAACGGCCTGCTGAATGCCATGGGATCGATCCTGCGCGTAATCGCTGACTGACTTCATCCAAGACCTCTATCATATGGTCGCGGGTGGCTAGATAATCTGGAGTGAGCTTATCTCCTTCGCTAATTGCAGGCATATCTGAAGGAATATAATTTTCTCTCCATCCAAGATGTTCATCTACCATCTTGTTCAACAACATTTTATAAACTGGTCCATTTTCAGCTTTGTCGCCTATAAAGACGGCCTTGATATCCATATCTTTCATTTTTCTTCCCTCCATATTTTGTTGGTCAATGTCTCGCAGATACATGTGTTTATCTGTAACACCTCTTCACTATAGCGCCAAAAATGAGAAATTTTTTTTTATAACATCAAATCCACGTAGATTTTTACAAACAAAAATAAATAAAGTCGGATTTTTCTGATAATTCAACGCAAAAAAACGAACAATTTTTCAATAAATCAGTCTTCTAAAATAGATAACCTAAAAAAAACGAACAAACAAATAAAATGACTGTCCTTCATTCACTAAACATATTTTTATTTTTTTATATTGTTAAAAATTCACAATTTATTTTTTAATAGAATTATCTGTTTTCCAAATTTTA
The DNA here is from genome assembly GCF_038008005.1 of Enterococcus sp. FSL R5-0957. Classification (NCBI taxonomy): domain Bacteria; kingdom Bacillati; phylum Bacillota; class Bacilli; order Lactobacillales; family Enterococcaceae; genus Enterococcus; species Enterococcus sp. FSL R5-0957. The sequence goes on along the minus strand of NZ_JBBOYG010000001.1, from coordinate 352,176 downwards.
TAACATAAAAAACCTTTTTTAACGGCATTTATGTGCTTTTTCAGAAATTAACTGATGATTTCAAAAAGAAAACATGTCATAATATTTCCCATATTGTGCAAAAAAATACAAGGTGGAGGCTCTACTATGATTGAAGAATATATTGAGAAAAATATTTTAAGACAGCTGTTTTTATGTGGGCAATTCTATGTAAATAAAGAAGTCAATCTAGAAAAGCTCTCCAATCTCCTGCATTTTTGCAAAACCACTTTGCTCAATGATATCAATAACATAAAAAAAGAATTTGAAGAACAGATCGCTTATACACATCGGGAAAAGGACCGTTACACTTTATATTTTTCAGAACATATACCTCGATGCAAGATCATGCAGCAATTGTCTCAAAATTCGTTGTTTTTAAAAACTTGTCTGCTTTATTTGGAAGAAGATGAACCTGATTATCTTCAATTAACTGAATGTGAATTCATCTCTGTCAGCAAAGCTTATTCATTAAAAAAACAAGTATTAGCTTATTTTAATGACTGCGGGATCGAAATCGACCGCTACTCCCCTCGATTCACTGAAATGGAAAGACGTCTGCTGCTTCTTAATGTGTCGTATCGTTTAGGCGGTTTTAATTCTTGGGAGCTACCTGAATCGTTTTTTGAACGTGCCGATCGTTTCATTGAATCCGTAACGGAAAATAGTGGTAGATTTTATGATAAAGAAAATAAAGAAATCTTATCGATTGGTTTTGCTATCAGTTTCCTACGCCAGCAAGTGTGTGCTGTGACAATAGATTCAAAATTTATCGAAGAAATCAAAAAACGTCCTATTTACAATTATGTCGAATCAGCATGGGAAAACACTGATTTCCAAACCTATTATAAAAAAGAAGAATTCGCCTTTATTTTGACACTATTCAATCTTTGTAATTATGGTTTCCATTCTTATCAGTTGATTGCGGAAGACTTTCAACAGCTATACCAAGTGTTTATTGACAATACTCCCGAAATAAAAGAACTAGTTGCTACCTTTGAATCTCACTTCAATCAAGAATTATTCGGAAACCAACCGTTCGAACGTGCGCTGATTCATCTGATGCGTTCGGCTTGGGATAACTATCAATTATTCATGCCAGAAAAATTTTATCTTTTAAATGAGGAACAGACAAATTTATATAAAGAAGTCCAGACAATTTTTTCCAGCTGGTCCAGCCAGTTACCTTATGATCTACGGTTGAATCCTAATTGCATGCGGGCTTTTGTGATCGAATTGAGCGGAATTCTCCGTCTGACAAAAGAACATCTGACTATCTATATCGTCACAAATTCGGATGTTCATTATCTGATTTATCGGGAAGCCTTGGAAGCTGTAACTACTTTCGATTTTCAAGTTGCACCAACAATTTATTCAAGTATATCTGATATAAAGAAGTATGCGCAGCAGTCCTCAAACCGGGTATTATGTGAACGTACATTATATACACCAGATGCGGTCCAATATGAAAATATTATTCCTATTTCGATCAATACGATCGATCGAGCTATCATTTCAGCTGTGCAAAACAAATAAGGGGCTGTGACAAAAATCATGTCACAGCCTCTTATTTGTTGAAGATGCCCATTTCTGTAACAATCTCTTGATACACGTCAGGCTCACAACCTCACTTATTTTGGACATCTACGGGTCCGATCTCTTTATTTAAAAAATAAGAAATGATGGTTCGGATAACTACCAACGCCGCTAGTTGGAAAATATCCTGCAAGGTAGGTTTGATAATCGATTCGATGATCCCAGCTGAAACAAGAATTTCCAAACTTAGAAGTATATAGCCTCCCAACATCTTTTTAATAGCATTGTTCTCGCTGACTCGGTCGTTTTGCACTTTTGTATGGACAAATAAATATTTCAAAAAATCCTTGATTGATAGACAAACACCCCAAACCAATAAACAGATAGCAAAGATATCAAGTCCCAGTACAAGTTTTTCAAAATATGGAAGAAGAAACTGCATCAACTCTGTCGTCATCCTACCTCTCCTCTTCTTTGTTTTTCTTTGTCTTCTATTTCCTGATTCAAGAAATAAGAAATGACTGTTCGAATGATAATAATAAGTGCAAGCTTCAAAATATCTGTCCAAGTCGGCTTGATAACTGACTCGATGATATCAGCAACGACTAGTACTTCCAAGCTTAACAAAATATAACTTGCTAGCAATTTTCTTGTATCTGCATTACGAGTATTACGTTCTGCATAGTTTTTCTTGACATGAGACCAATCAAAAAGTTTGAATAGAACAAGAACGATCCCGACAATTAAGATACCGATAGAACAAATATTTAAAATAGCAATGATCCATTCTAGAAATTCAATTAAATTTGAGCGAAACATATACGCTACCTACTTTCTTTTAATTTGTTCCTATTCTTTTATTGTAAAAGAAAGTTACCTTGTTCGTCTATTTAAAAGTTGTTCTAATGATAACGGTTCGCTTAAATTTTTCTTTTTCACTCTCCCATTTTTCTCCCCCCATCCATAAATCGTGGAAGTATCCAAAACAACGTAGCAAGTTAAAATAAGGCTTAGTCCGTCATCAGCTTTTCAAAGAAGCACTGTCTCGGTGCTTTTTTTGTACCCAAATTTCTAAAAATAGAACCATACACCTCCTCAAATCTTTTCTTCTTACCTACCCTATTTTTATTTACAGGAAAATCAGACACTTCTTCTTTTTTGTCAAAATTTCCTTTTTCTTCTCGTCCTATCATTTGGCATTCTAATAAAAACGAACTATCCTTGGATATAGAAAGAGAAAACAAGGAGGCGTTTTTCATGAGTAAAAAATTAATCAAAGTCGGCATCGGTTTAGGTTTGCTTGCCCTTGGCGCTGCATATCTAGGAAAAAAGACAGGACTATTCGAAGATGACAGTCATTTATATGATGAATTCGAATCAATCTAGCATCCTATTTAGTTGAATCACTACGGACATACTTGGAAGACATTGGAGGAATCACAATGAGAAAAAGTAAAGCAATAATGATTGGTGCCGGTATTGCCAATATGGCAGCGGCTGTTTATTTGATTCAAGAAGGCAAATGGAAAGGGGATCAGATCACCTTTTATTCATTGGATGATCACGGTTCAAATGATGGTGCACCGACCGACACTGTAGTGGATGAATATTGGAATAAAAACCATCCATTAGAAAACCAAAAAGGCTATATTGCTCGAGGCGGTCGCATGCTTAATTACCGTACCTATGTAGATTTGATGGATCTGTTAAGTCGAATACCTTCTGTTACTGAGCCAGGGATGACTGCTGAAGAAGATACGAGAGATTTTGATGCAAAACACCGAACCTTTGACAAAGCACGTTTGATGGAAGGTGGCAAAGGAATCATTGATGGCGGAAAACTGGGATTCAATAATAAAGACCGTATTCTTCTGACTAAACTGATTGCTATGCCTGATTCAGAAGAAGAAAAACTAGACAATATCACTATCGAAGAATATTTCAAAGATGATCCACACTTTTTTGAAACAAACTTCTGGTTTATGTGGGAAACAACATTTGCTTTCAGAACACGTAGTTCTGCTCAAGAATTGCGTCGCTATATGCATCAAATGATTTATGAATTCACTCAAATCGAACATCTAGTGGGCGTCAATCGAACACGTTACAATCAATACGAAAGTATTATGCTTCCTTTGATCGAGTACTTGAAAGAACAAGGATGCAAAATCATTTTGAACCGCCGTGTCACTGACTGGGAATTCAAAGAAACACCGATGCAAGATGAAATCACTGTGACTGGTTTGAAAATGACCAATACACTGACTCAAGAAGAAGAACACGTTGTGGTCGATGAAGATACAGCAGTTATTTTCACTAATGGGTCCATTACAGATTCAGCTACTTTAGGAGATTACGAAACACCAGCTGTAGAAAATATGGATTATGGTGCAGCTTCTAGTCTCTGGAAAAAAGCCAGTGAACGTTTCTACAACTTGGGAAATCCTGACAAATTCTTTGCTGATCGAGATGCAAGCGAATGGGTCAGCTTTACCCTGACGACGAAAAACCATTTGTTGTTGAATGAAATCACCCGTATCACGACTCAAGAACCAGGAAATGCCTTGAATTCATTTATTTCATCCACACCGATCACGCCGTTAGGCCAAAAAGATGTCAATATGTCTATCGTCGTGCATCATCAACCGCATTTTACGTCTCAGAAACCAAATGAAACAGTTATTTGGGGTTATTTCCTTTATCCAAGACGACGTGGCGAATTTGTGGATAAACAGTATATTAAAATGAATGGAAAAGAAATGCTAGAAGAACTGATCGGACAACTTTCAAAAGTAGATCCTGGACCAGTGAATATTCGTGAAAAAGAAACAGAAATTTTCGACAGCGTAATAAATAATATCCCTGTCTATATGCCTTATGCTTCCGCGTTGTTCAATAATCGTGCCAAAAGCGATCGGCCAAAAGTCATTCCTAAACATTCGACCAATCTGGCCTTTACAGGAGAATTTGTCGAGCAGCCTTATCAGATGATCTTTACTGAACAAAGTGCTGTACGTTCTGGAGAAATCGCTGCTTTCCATTTTGCGGGTATCCCTATGTCCCGTCTTGTCAAAACACCGCGTTACGACAAAGATATTCCTACTCTAGCTCGTGCCGCAAAAAAAATGTTTGAATAACCAAGAGGTTGTGAAAAAGCTGCCCTGCATCAAGTAATAAGAACAACCAGGCTAAAACAGCTTCTTATGTTTTTGATTTGGTTGGACTTATTACCGCAGATGCAAGCTTTTGAACACCGTTTACCAAGAGGTTATGAAAAAGGCGTTTAGTTTCGAGTATGAAGAAAAATTTTGTGAAAATGGTTCCTCACGTTTTTGCATAAATTTGACTTAATACCGAGAAACTGATCCCTTCTGTCATAACCTCTTTTTATTTATGTCTGTTTCTTTTTGAAAACAACTATTTTTTCAACGTTTACTCTCTTGCCAATCCAACATCATCTAACGGATACAACTATTTCAATGATTACCATTACACTAAAAAATCGGAAACACACCTCTCCGAACACAAATACATAAGACTATAGAATGTTTCATTTAAGAAAAAAAGCGTTTCATTATCAAAAAGGTAAGATCTCCTTTAAAATGAAATTATCTGTAGTACTAATAATGCAGACAATTTTATGAATCTGAAAGGAGCATCTCCAATGAAAGCAGTCACTTGGCAAGGAAAACAGAAAATGGAAATCAGAAACGTAGATGATCCAAAAATATTAGAACCAACAGATGCAATCATCCGTATCACAGCAACAGCCATTTGCGGCTCCGATCTGCATCTTTACCATCATGGTGAAGCAGTTTTGGAAAAAGGGTATGTTGTAGGACACGAACCAATGGGAATCGTTGAAGAAGTGGGATCTCAAGTTCAAACATTGAAAAAAGGGCAACGTGTGGTTATCCCTTTTAATATTAGTTGTGGTCATTGTCATTTCTGCCTGAATCACATGGAAAGCCAATGTGATGAATCAAATCCAGATCAGTTATATGGCGGGCTTTTCGGATTTGGCAAGTTGAACGGTAATCATTGGGGTGGTCAAGCGGAGTATCTAAGAGTTCCTTATGCAGACTCTACTTCATTTGTTGTACCAGATAATGATCTTCCTGATGAAAAAGTTTTATTTCTATCAGATATTTTGCCCACAGCTTATTGGAGCGTTGAAAATGCAGGAGTAAAAAAAGGCGATACAGTTGTGATTCTAGGTTCTGGTCCAGTCGGTCTATTCGCTCAAAAATTCGCTGTTATGGCTGGAGCAGAGCGCGTGATCGCAGTAGATCCAGTACAGCACCGTCTAGATAAAGCAGCTAATTACAATGGGGTGGAAACTTATTTCTTAGAAGACACGGCACAAGCTGGAACGGAATTGTATGAACTGGCTAAAGGTGGCGCAGATGTCATTATCGATTGTGTAGGAATGGACGGATTAGAGCCTGTCAAAGAAAAAGCGAAAAATTTAGTAAGCTTACAAAGCGGCACAATCTCTCCATTACAGATGGCATCGCAAGCTGTCAAAAAATTCGGAACAGTCCAAGTAACTGGTGTTTATATGACTCCAGCTTCTTCTTACCCGCTGCAAGAATTTTTTATGCGGGATATCGCTGTCAAGCATGGACAGGCACCAATTATCCATCTAATGCCAAAAATTTACGAAATGATTGCAGAAGGACTATTCGATCCTACACAAATCATTACTCATTCGCTGCCACTATCAGAAGCAGCACAAGCATATGAGATCTTTGACAAAAAAGAAGATAAAAATATAAAAGTTGTTTTGAAACCTTGAATTCAGTAAAAAATACAGGTGATTTTCTTTATGCCCAAAATCAAACGAAATACCCATGAGATCGAAATAGGAAAAGAAGAAGATATCGAAATACGAGGACGTCGCTTCCGCTTCTATTTCCAAAATCGTTACACATTGATCTCACTGGCTGTCGATTTATTAACCGGGATTTTCTATATTTTTGGAAGCCTTGCTTCCTTAACTAAAATCCCCGATCGATATGGCACCTATTTTTATTTGGCTGGTGCTATTTTCTTGACGATTCGTCCTATTCTCAGAATCGTAAGGAACATTTTTATTTACGACGAAAAAAAAGCAATGAAGAGAACAAGCAAAAAAAAAGAGGCATGAGAATTTTTCAAATCTCATGCCTCTTTTTTCACCCTATCGTATCACTTTGATACAGACGAGCGGTCGTCCCACTTTCTTCCTTGACCATTGTCAAAAATGTCCACTCGTATCGTTCATAAAACGTGGTATGATCTGTAATTAAGTAAAGTTTTTCGTACCCAAGTTGATGCATTTCTTTTCTGATTTCCGCTAATATCCGCTTGGCTATCCCCTGCTTACGCTTTTCCGGTTCAACAAACAGGGCACAAAGATTTGGTGTCAAATCAGGGCGGTTATGGAAGTCGTTTTCAATAACGCCCGCTCCTCCGACGATGGTTTCTTTTTCATCTAAGACCACATACCATTGAGGAATACTTTCCTTATTAGCGATTCCAGTACGAATACTTTCCTCATACACAACAGCAGGAACTCCCCATTTTGATGAAAACCACTTCGCACTTTGTTTTACTAATTCTGGGTGTTCTCTTAATTTGATCCAGTTATATGTAACCAATGTTTAAACCTCCGACTAAAATAAAACGTTTACAAAAATTATACAAGTCTTTATGAAAATTAGCAATGACAACAATAGTGATGTAAAAAAAAAACGGAAAACAATCACTTGTTCTCCGTTTTTTGATTAATCAAGCATCTAAAGCTTCTTTTCTTCTTTCTTGGATCGTAGCTACCTTGACGAACGGTAGATAGATCAAAATAGAAAGAACCAAATTGACAGCGGCTAGTACACCACCTGCAATACTTTTTGTTGCCAATACACCGCCAATAATTGGTGGAGTTACCCATGGAGGCATAACGGTAGCTGCTGGCACTAAACCTGTAGAAGTCGCAAAGTAAGCAACACTAACTAAGACCATTGGTGTCAAAATAAATGGAATGAACATGATCGGGTTCAACACGATAGGTAACCCAAACATCGTTGGTTCATTAATATTGAAGACACCTGGCGCAATCGACAAGTTTGTTACAACCATATATGGTTTGTTTTTACGTCCTACTAAATAAATAGCTAACAGTAAACCTAAAGTTGCACCTGTTCCTCCTAAGTTGACAAAGCTGTCAAAGAAAGGTTTGTTCACGATAAACGGTGCGCTATGTCCAGCTGCGATTGCATTAACATTTGCTTCAATGGCTGGCGCATTGATTGTTTGCATCAAAGGATCGACCATATTCGCTCCGTGTAAACCAAAGAACCATAAGAATGGTGTGATAAATGCAAGCAGTAAGGCAGATGGATAAGAGTTTGCAAGTCCCATAAATGGTTCTTGGACCACTGTATAGAAAGAACCTACGATATCATCAACACCGAATGCAGCAAAAATTGCAGCAACTAAAGCAAACGCAGAGATAGTGATCATTGCTGGTAGTAATGAAGCAAATGCTTTTGCAACTGCCGGTGGCACACCATCAGGCATTTTGATGATCAATTTTTCATTTCCGCTTAAACGTACAAAGATTTCTGTTGAAATAATCCCAACAATAATAGCAATAAACAAACCGTTTGAGCTCATACCTAATGCTCCGCCTAAAGCGAAGAAAGAGCCTAAAGAAATCACACCTGCGGAAACACCGTCTTTTCGGTAGCCGTTAGCTAAATGATAAGCAAGCAAGAAAGCAATCAAGACAGAAAGAATGGCAAATGTACCGTTCCAAGCAGCAGCCCCGAATCCTTTCCATGATTCACCACCAAAAATTGAGTTCATCAATTCTTGGAACCCGGGAATCGGTAAGTTATTGATCATTACTGCTAATGCTCCTAAGATCATTAACGGCATACTCACCATAAATGAGTCCCGAATCGCAACTAAATGCCGTTGTGCACCAATTTTTGATGCTACAGGTATAAAATGTTTCTCCATAAATGCAACAAATTTATCCATAAATCTTCCCTCTTTTCTTTACTGTAGATTACGCGTTCAATCGACGATACAGATCAATGATCTCTTTTGCTAAATCTGTAAAAGCTATGGATGTCATCAGATGATCTTGACTGTGGACCGTCAAAAGCGTGACTTCAACGTGATTTCCTTGTGCTTCTTGTGTCAGCATCTCTGTTTGAGAGTGATGTGCTTGGACTAAAGATTCCTCTGCATCTTTGATTTTTTCATCTGCTAAAGTGAAATCACCTTTTTTCGCAGCAGCAATCGCTTCCATTGCATCGCTTTTTGCATTTCCGCCAAACATGATCAGACCCATGATGGCTTCTAGATTTTTTTGATCTTCCATTTATTGTATCCTCCGATAATTTTTATTATTTGTTTATTAGTTTTTCTGCTTGGTCGAGTACTTTTTCACCATTCATCATGCCATAGTCAGCCATATTGATTACATCTAAAGGAATGCCTTTAGGTGCTAGCTTTTCAGCAAATTGATTTTGCATAAAGCGTACTTGCGGTCCTAAAAGTAAAACGTCTACATTTTTAGATTCTAGTTGATTATCCGCATCTGAAGCAGATACAGCAAAGATGTCTGCTTCCATTCCTTTTGCTTCTGCTGCCTTTTGCATTTTTGTGACTAGGAGACTTGTACTCATTCCAGCTGAACATACAAGCATGATTGTTTTCTTTTCCATTTTAAACACGTTCCTTTCTATACTTACACTTGTATATAAGCAAGTAGCGTGCCAACTTTAAAAGCGCTTTAAAAAGTTGATATCATCACATTTAAGGTCTATACCAAGTTGCATACACACTAAAAAAGAAAGCGCACACTAAACACACAAATTAATTTTTATTACCTTTTTTCTTTTAACGTGCACAAAAAAAGTTGTGACACAAAACTTGTCACAACTTTTTTCGAATAAACGGTATTCAAAAGCTTGCATCTGCGGTAATAAGTCCAACCAAGTTAAAAACATAAGATGTTGTTTTTACTTTGCTGTTCTTATTACTTGTTGCAGGACAGCTTTTTCACAACCTCTCAATAAACGGTGTTCAATCAGCTGACCCTGGGTATTAGCTCAAAACGCTGGATTCACAACCTCTTTTATTTCAAATAACCAGTAAATACAATGAACGTCTACAAAAAACTTCTATTTATTTATAGATTTCGTCAGGCAAATCCAATTCTCTCTTATCAATCAAAGTCTGATACCACGAAGCAGATTTTTTCAATGTTCTGCTTCGTTCATCGTTCAATTCGATTCGAACTAATCCATATCGATTCTTAAATGCATTCATTGGTGACACACAGTCAGTGAATGCCCATAACATATAGCCTTCGCAATTTGCGCCTTCTTCTGTTGCTTTGATCAAATAACGCAAATGCTGTCCGATAAATTCGATACGGTAATCATCTTGCACGATTTCTTTCTCATCCATATACCGTTCTTCATGTTCTCTTCCCATACCGTTTTCTGTTATCAGCCAAGGGATATTATGATAATTTTCTTTTAGATACATGGCTATATCATACATGATTTTCGGATAGATTTCCCATCCCCTGGAATTATTCATTTTCTTCCCAGGTAAATCAAAGACTTCATAATATCGTTCTGGATGGAAAGGTGTCTCTTCATTCCATTGATAACGAGGAGCGCGAACGCGTTTAGGATAATATTGATTGATTCCAAGGAAATCTACTGTATGATGCTGAATCGTTTCTAAATCCTCTGTTGCAGGATCGAAATAAATCGATTGTTTTTGACACAACTCCAGGAACTCTTCTGTGTAATACCCTTTTACCATCGGATCAAAAGATACTCGATTATAAAACAAATCATACATATAAGCAGCTTTTTGGTCTTCTGGAGAATTGGATCGAGCATAGACCATTTCAGGATTTAAAATACAGCCAATCCTTCCACCATAATTTCCGCTGCGGTAAATCTCTACTGCTTTAGCCGTTGCTAAAACTTTATGATAATTCCACATCATCCACTTTTTTGTGTTTTGTTCATGCGGCCAGCGAACAGCATCCAAATAGCAACGCGTTTGGGGAACGATTGGTTCGTTGAATGTAAACCAGTTTTTTACCCTATCACCGTAACGATCAAAGGCAATTTGAGCATACTTAGCATAAAAATCAACTACTTTTCTTGAAGACCAGCCATCATATTTTTCCAAAAGAAAAGCTGGGACTTCATAATGTTCCAAACAAATCATCGGTTCTACGTCTGCTTCGATCAAAGAGTCGATCATTTCACTTATATGCTGAGCATATTCTTCATCTACTATACAGTTCTCATAATCAGTAAAAAAACGAGCCCAATTGATAGAAGTCCGATAATGTGTCAGATGGATGGATTTCATCAGATCCACATCCTGCTGGTATTGTTCCATAAAATTAGTTGCTACGGCTGGGCCATACCCATTATGCCAAACAAAATGTTCATTTTTATACCAGCTATCTATAAACGAATCCTGTCCTTCTTTTTTTCCTTTCCAACCTTCCGTTTGCCAAGCAGAAGATGCAGCACCAAGAATAAAATTTTTTGGAATAGTAATTTTCATGATTTCCTCCTGTTTTTTAGACCCCATCATTTTCCACACGATTTGCTACTTTTACGAATGGCAGATAGATCAAAATAGAAACAATAATACAAACAAGTTGCGTAATAACTGCACCGATATTTCCTGCTGTTGCCAGATAAGCATTGACGATCGGCGGCATCGGCCAAGGGACCATTACAACTGCTTTCGCCGCAAATCCTAAAGCGGTTGCAAAATAACCAATCGTTCCGGTGATAAGAGGCGTTAAGATAAACGGAATAGCTAAAATTGGATTCAGCATGATCGGCATACCAAAAATAACTGGTTCATTGATGTTGAAGATCCCAGGAGCAAGGGATAACTTGGTGATTTGTTTCATATCTTCCCGTTTTCCAACTAACAATACTGCAATCAGTAAACCGATCGTGACTCCAGACCCGCCCATACTCATATACATATCCCAAAATGGCATAGTAATAATGTTAGGTACTTCTTTTCCAGCTTCAAAAGCTTCCGTATTTACAGCAATTGCCGCTAAAAGCAACGGTTCCCGTATCGGCTTCACCATTTGATTTCCATGGATACCAATCACCCAAAAGACTTGCGCAATAAACATCAATAGCAAAATACCCGGTAACCCTTGTACGACACCTTCTAATGGGCGTTGTACGACATTGTAAATGATATCATAAAGGTACATTCCTGTAAGTTCTTTGATGATAAATCCCGCAGCCGCGATACCCGATACAGTCAGAATCGTCGGGAATAAAGCAGAAAAACTAGCAGAAACATTCGTTGGCACGGTATCAGGCATTCTCAGCTGTAGTTTCTTCTGTTTCCTCAACCAGCAATAAAGTTCAATAGAAAGGATGGAGACCAACATTCCCAAAAATAACCCTTTCGTGTCTGTATATTGTTTAGCCAATACGTTTTCTACTATAACAGTCTGATTTTCATTCACTAATTCATAAACAGTTGGATTAACAGATAAATAAGACATCACTGCGATGATACCAGGGAATACACCATCCACTTTATTCAGCTTGGCTAATTCGATCCCTATCAGAAAAACAGCATAGATGGTCAAGAAACTTAGTGTGACATAGCTGATGGCAGATGCGATAGGCTTTAATTCTTCTAAAAAACGCAAGAAACTTATCTGTGCTAAGCCATTTTCCGAGTCAAAGACCATTGCTGAAAACAATGTGCCAAAAGCACCCGTAATAATTACCGGAATCAATGCAGCAAATGCGTTTTTTATCACCATGATATACCTTAAATTATTGATTCTCGTTGCCACGTTCCCTAAAACATTGGCTAATTTATCCATAAAACTCATTCCAGATCCCCTCATTCCTGCTTCTTCTCCTTGACGTCATCTCTTTTTGACTATTAGTCAGCGTTTACATTTCGATGAACAGAAACTATTTACTCCTCTTTTTTACCAAATATAAAACAAAAATTCATCTGATGTATTTATCATAAAATACATCAGATGAACTGTCAATTAGTTTCTTTTTCTCCTATTATTTTCTGTAATTCTCTCCGATTTATTGCCATATGGACAGTCATTGCGTCAAACGCAGCAAGTGCGTTCCGCCTTTCGATGGCCTGAACGATCTCTGTATGAATATCGATCGTCTCGATTTTCAGATGCTGGATATCATAATTTTTATTAAACAAAGCAATTGATTCATTAATGATTGGGATAATATGCAGCAAGGCTACGTTTCCGCTAGCTTCTGCAATCATCGTATGAAAATCGATGTCTAATTGAACATGTTCTTGTGTGCCTTCTCGAAAAGAAGTTTCAATCTTTTGCGTTAATTTTTTCATTTGGACGATTTGATTCTTCGTTGCATATTCCGCTGCCAAACCTGCCATCTTAGGCTCCAATAAATATCTCAGTTCAAATAAGTCTCGTATCATCCGATCCTGGTCTTCAATCAAAGAAAAACCGAGTGGGTCATTGGCAATCCCTCGCTTATCACTGACAAATGTCCCCGCTCCTTGCCGAACTTCAAGGATATTCCTGGAAGCTAGAGCCCGCACAGCTTCTCGCACCGTGCTTCGCCCCACCTCTAAATAATCGGACAATTCATATTCATTCGGCAGTTTATCTCCTACTTGCAACTGCATTTCCTTTAAATATCTAAGGATCTTGTCAGTAGTTACTTCTACTAGGGTTTTATTTTCTTCCAAACCACATACCTCCTTTTCATCTGATGTATTTTTTCGTAATTATTATAACACGTTTGAATCATCTGATGATTTTTTGTATACAAAATTGATTAATCCGTTCATAGACATACAAACGAAGAAGATATTTACCATAAAAAAGACTAGGATAAAATTCACTCCTAGCCTTCGATCATTTTTATTTTGAACGACAAAAAATATGATGTTCAATAACAGACGATCTTCATTCGATTCTTGATGTCATCTTTTGTTTTTTTTAATATATGGATAAAAAGTTTGATTACATCGTTTCTATTCTAGAATTTGGTCGATTCTCAATTCTTCTTCTGGTGAGAAATCTAAATTATCCATCATTCGAACACTTTCTTGTAACTGACTTAACCGACTTGCTCCGACCAGTACACTTGTAACAGATTTTTGTCGCAAATTCCATGCAAGGGCCATTTGCGCTAATGATTGTCCTCGTGATACGGCGATTGTTTGCAGTGCTTTGATTTTTTCCAGAGTTGATCCAACTTGTTCTTCTGAAAGGAATGGTATTTCCTTACGATGTGCTCTAGAATCTTCAGGAATACCATGTAGATAACGATTTGTCAGCAACCCTTGAGCAAGCGGACTGAACGTGATTGCCCCTAGCCCTTCTTCTTCTAATACTGGAGATAGATCGTCTTCTAGTAGTGCACGAGAAAACATATTGTAGCGCATCTGATGAATAATGAACGGTGCTTCCTTTCTTTTTAAAATTTCAGTCATTTTTTTTGTATCTTCTCCATTATAGTTGGATATACCAATATATAATGCTTTTCCTTGTCTTACAAGTTGCATCAAAGCTTCTGCTGTTTCTTCCAAAGGTGTATCAGGGTCTGGGCGATGATGATAGAAGATGTCAACATAATCTAGCCCCATTCTTTGGAGACTTTGGTCACAACTTGAAATGATGGATTTACGAGAGCCCCATTCCCCATATGGCCCTTCCCACATATGATAACCTGCTTTGCTAGAAATAATCAGTTCATCACGGTAGGCTTGAAAATCTTCTCTAAAAATACGCCCAAAGTTTTTCTCTGCAGCTCCAGCAGAGCCTCCATAATTATTCGCAAGGTCGAAATGGGTAATTCCCATGTCGAATGCGCCTCTTAAAATCTCTCTTTGATTATGGATAGGATCATAATCACCAAAATTTTGCCATAATCCGAGAGATAAAATCGGTAATTTCAAACCTGAATGACCGGATTTACGATATTCCATTTTTTCATAACGTGCACTATCTGCAATATACAATTTTTCTCCTCCTCATCAAATCTTTTTAAAACGCTTTCTTGTTTTCTATTTTTAGTTTACTACATTTTAAAGAAAAGGAGTTACTCAAAATGATTTTTTCGTATATTTTTTTGCCATTTGTTTTTTACTCGTTGATAGATCAGAAATTGATTACGTGCTTGCTGGATTTTTTTATAACGTTTCGGTTGTTTTTTGTAAAATTGCTGATGATAGTTTTCTGCTGGCCAAAACGTACCGGCTGGTTCGATTTTTGTGACGATTGGTTGGTGGAAAGTTCCTGAACTGTCTAGTTTCTGTTTTGATTGTTCCGCTAATTCTTTTTGTCGTTCGTCTTGATAAAAAATCACTGGACGATATTGCTTCCCTCTATCTTGAAATTGTCCAAATGTATCTGTGGGATCAGTAATTTGCCAATAGATTGTCAGCAACTCGCTATAACTTATTTCTCTTGTGTCATAAATGATCTCCACAGCTTCCACATGACCTGTGTAACCACCACTTACTTGATCATAATTTGGTTTTTCAACATGTCCGCCCGTGTATCCTGACAAAACAGATAGGATCCCTTTTTTCGATTCAAACGGCTCGACCATACACCAGAAACATCCCCCTGCAAATACTGCACGTTCTTGATAGTCAGCATCTTGCATGGCATGCTTGGAAAAGTCATATTTTTGCTCCTTATCAAATCCTTCCGTAATCAATAAATAAAAGTCCATTACATCAGGCGTCAGATTCATTCGGATAGCTAATGGACGTAGTGTTGCTTCTAGTTTTGATAACTGTTCTTTAACGGATATATTTTCTCTTGTGTCATTCTTTGTCTGAATCAATACTTTTCGTTCCCAATCTCGTGTATTCGGATTCAAAATCAGATTATAAAGTGTTTGAATGAATATTTGTTCCTCATCCATAGATTCTCCTCCTTTCCGAAGAAGACAAGCTAGTGACTTTAGCTGTAATTTATCATAAAGTGAGGAAATAAGCGATTACTTCATCCCCCTACAGATTTTTCGTATAAAAAAGAGAGAATCCTTATCGACAGATTCTCCTTTTTAATCAATTTATTTTATAAATGAAAAGTTAATTTACCTTTTATGGAAAACTATTTTAAAAAATAAACATAAATATGCAGTTAATGTAACAAGATAAGAAATAATAGTCGTTACTGTATAATTTGTGCTTACTTTAATATCAGCAACTCCTTTGACTCCGCTTATTTGTACCAATCCATTAGCATTCACCTGCTCCTTTACAGGTTGATGATTTATTTCTACATTCGTTCCTAAATAAGCATATACAGGAAGTGTGATTACTTGGCTCTTCTCATTAGTTACTCTATATATGATAGAACTACCAGTTGTTTTATAAGGAAGGTTTACCCATTGACTGCCAATCTTTGCTTCGTGTTTTATTATATGCTCCTTATTCTCCAATGAAGCGATAGGAGAATAATCATATAAAAAATAATCCATTCCTTTAGTGGTATACGTCTCTACTGTTTCTTTGTTTACAACAATATGTCCCGGCTGAGAAATTATTTTTTGATTGAAATTTTTTTTACTAGAAACAGTTAAAGTGATTAATAACAAAACAGTCATAAATAAATAAAATAGTTCTCTTGTCTTATTGTATCTTCTATTTTTGAAAAATATCATCGTTAATATCAGAGAAGAGAATATTATTTGCAAGCTTAAGATCCGCCAAGGAAATTGTAACAATTTGGCTGGCGTATTTTGCAGAAGATACCATGGCACCAAACTAGTTGTAGCTAGCCAAGTCAAACACGTACCATAATAAATCTTTTTTTCTATGTTTGTTAATTTTTTAAATAAAATCAGGGGAATACATAAAGATAACAGACCAACTAGTCCCATTGAGTAAGTAGTTAAGTCGTTGTTCATAGCTTCAGTCAGACTATCGAACACATTAGATGCATGAGCATATAAATTTGTCACGCTAGGTTTGTTGATTTTTTGGTAGAGCATTTGTTCAAACATCGGATACCAAAAAGCACTCGTCAGAACCAATGTCATTCCTGCCGCACTAAATAATTTTTTAAATATAGCAATAAAATCTGCATTCTTGAAACCTTTAGAAACCAAACGAATAAAAATAAAAATGATAATTAATGCTGTACTCATTAATGTTGATAGTACATGGCTGTACACTAGCAAACTCATACTCAATGCTAGCTTTACAGACGGATACTTTTCTTCTTTTCCAGAGATGATTTGATAAGCATAAAATAATACAGGGATAACAAGTGTTATTGCGATAGCTTCGGCAATTGCGGAACGATAGTAGATGTCTACTGTCCGATAAGCAGAGAAAATATAGAGACAACTAAATAAAAATGCCGCTTTTTTTTGTTTTAAAAACCGCTCGCCATAATGATAAGCTACGAGTGTTGTACACAAGTTCAATAACCAAACGTAAATAATATAGCTTACAATCAAATTTTTTGTCATCCAATATAACATTACAGCTGGAAAAAAAGTCAGAAAGGGATAAAAATAATTTACACCATATCCAGTATAATTGAATGTCTCATAATTAATCGGACTGGTAAAAATAGTCGATAACCCCTTGATTCGAGATAAGTGAAAAGAAAGATCTCCAGTGGTATAAATACTCTGTGTATTTTTGAAAAAGATGAAAGAATATATACTACTAACTATAATTAATCCACTCAATATTACTACTTTTTTATTTATTTTCATTCTTCTTGTTTATCTCCTTTTTAGTCACATATCGAGAATCTTTCAACTTATTAGGTGCAAATCGTTTAAAACTTGAATACACCACTAAACAATAAGTCAGAATACTGATCCATAAAGCCATGAGAGCAGTTGGAGTATATTTTGTTGTAATTTCTATCTTATTTTCTCCAGCATTTACATCCACATTCACTAAGCCATGTTTTTTATAAGAGTCATTTACGACTTTACCGTTTACTTTTACCTGTGTACCTAAATAAGCATATACTGGTACTGTCACTTTTTGCTTTTTGTTGCTTGCCACTGTGTAAGTAATGTTATTATCTGCAGCTTTATACTTCCCTTTTTCCCACGATTCTCCTACTTTTACTTCATGTTTTTCTAAGTGAGACCTTTCTTTTATCGCTTCTGTTGGGGCGTAATCGTATAATCCTCCCATATCTGATGTTGTATAACGTGGGAGTGTTTCTTCATTGATAACAATATGACCGTGTTTTGATTGGATAACTTTTGCGTAATTTTCTTTTGCTGCTATAGACGTGACGAGTAGAAACACCACAGTAGCGCCAATGATTAACCATGAATATTTTTTATTCATAGTCTTTTTCATAAAAACAAGCGTTATGATCATTGAAGAAAAAAAGATTTGGATACCTAAGATACGCCAAGGAAACTGGAGCAAGCTTATCGGTGTTTTTTGAAACAAAAACCATGGAAATAAATTAGTTACGCATACCCATGTAGAAACTACGCCAACATAGATGATTTTTTCTTTTTTCTCCATTTCTTTCAGTATGAATAAAGGAAAAATCAACGCAACCAATCCTAATAACCCCATAGTGTATGTTGTAATATCGTTATTTAACGCTTGAATGATACTATCTGAAATAGAAAGTGCTTCTAGCTGCAAATCTGTTTTGAAGGGACTGTGTATTTCTTGATAATTCATCTGCTGCAACATAGGATACCAAAAATAGCTAGTTAATGCACAAGTCAAAAAAACAGCCTTTACTAAATTCACGACCACAAATTTTATATCGTTTTTTATTTGCTTGCTTAAAAACAAACGAACTATAATCATACAAGCAATCAATGCACTACACAATAGTGTAGTTAAGACATGAGTATACACAAGTAGACTTATACTGACAGATAAAGCGATGACTTTTTTTTCTCTATTGAATATCAATCCATAAGCATAATATAAAACAGCTGGGATAATCGTAAGAGCGATTGCTTCTGCAATTGCGGATCGATAATAGATATCAACTGTTCGATAAGTTGCAAAAGTATATAAACAACTAAATAAAAAAGCAGCATCTATCTTTTTAAAAAACTTTTCTCCATAATAAAAACTAATCAGAATCGTACAAATATTTAATAACCAAATATATAGAACATAACTTAATATTAAGTTATTTGAAATTCCATAAAAAACGACTGCAGGAATTATTGTAAGAAAAGGATAAAAATAGTTCAGTCCATCTCCATAATTGTTAAATGTTGTATAGTTGATTGGCCCTTCAAAAATAGAAGATAACCCTTTGATTCGTGAAAGATGAAAAGATAAATCACCAGTTGTATAAATTTCTTGAGCATTTCTCATAAAATTTACTGAATATAAAGTACTAAGTAAGATAAGAACTACTAAAAGAAATGCTTTTTTACTTATTTTCATAGATTTGTTGTTCTCCTTTTTTAATTCTATTTTAAGTATACTAGAATTGTCTTTTTTTAATAAGCTTTGCGTTAAATTTTTCATAGCACTAGTATGATATACTAGAAAAGAATCAATTTTTATTACTTTTAAATAGGAGAAAAAAATGAAAAAAAACAAAAACCAAATAATAGATATCATTTTTATGTTATTTCTAAGTTTTGCTTACGTCATCCCTCTATTCATGTCTAAGGGAATCTATCATAGTGTCAATCAGGATACTTACTTTCATTTATCTCGAATCATAGGACTAGATAATGTATGGAGTTCTCCAGTAAACTTCAATAACTTCGATCATCATGGAACAATGATGAATATTTTTTATCCATGGCTTACTCTTTATCCAGCTTTTTTATTTTATAAAATGATGGGAAATCTTGTTTTAGGTTATAATATCTACTATTTTTTTATCACTTTTTTAACAATGGTCGTTTCTTATTTTTCTATGAAACAAATAAAAAACAATCGTTATATTTCGCTGTTATTTTCGATTATTTATACATTTTCCGCCTATCGTGCCATTGACATATTCCATCGTGCTTCATTGGGAGAAGCTGTCGCTTTAACATTTTTGCCTTTGATACTAATGGGGTGTTACGAAATTTATATTAGAGATTACCAAAAATGGTACTGGTTGTCTATTGGCATGACGCTAGTAGTGTATACTCATTTACTTTCTGTCGCTATGGTTTCTGTATTTATTGGAGGAACGTTGTTTCTTTCTTTTTATTTTTGGGACCAAAAAATCGCTAGACTCTTAAGTCTTTTAAAAGCTACCGCCCTCACCTTTTTTTTAAGTGCGGGATTCTTAATTCCTTTTATTCAACAATCTAGAGCACAAGAATTAAAAGTCCCACTGGGAAAAGAATTAAGTGGTATGGCTCCTAGTGATATGCTGACACATATTTTAAATAATAACTATAACAACTATACTATTGGATTATTCTTATTTCTCGGATTGATTGGTGCTTTTATTTTTATAAAAAAATTAACTGCTGATGATTTATTTATTTTCTTTCTTGGTGTATTTGTTCTTTTTTGTTCAACCAATTTATTTCCTTGGCAACTTTTTAACCATACACCAGTTAAGAGTCTACAATTTGTCTGGCGGTTAAATGGTTTTTCTTCTTTATTTATAGCCTATACGATGAGTATAGTGATCTATTATATTTTTTCTACTAAAAATAATTCATGGAAAATAATGGTCTTTACGTTTCTTGCACTAATATTGCATCTCTCAGGAGTAAGTAATTCTATCCATGCTAACAAAGATTCATTAACACTTATAGCACCTGAAGACGCTGTTGCTATAGCTGAAAATTACAATCATACTGATTATGCAAACAAAGAGTCAATCTATCATCCTGATATGATTAATAATGATCAATATTTACTAGGTAACCAGGAAATAAATCCAACAACTCATTTTATGAGTAACAAACTTACAATTGAATTAGATAATTCGAATAATAAAAATACTGTCTTGACGACACCTATTTATCGTTATAAAGGGCAAGTGGCTTCTATTAATGGCAAACTAGTACAAACAAAATTATCTAAGTTTGGCACAACTGAATTAACTATTCCTCCAGGTATAAATAAAGTCGTTATTACTTATCAGTACACAAAACTAGCAATTGCTTCAAGATATTTATCTATCGTTACTTTGATTTTATTTTTACTTTATCGATTTACTTTTTCTAAACAAAAACAACCGAGAAGAGAAGTACAACATTCTCACTAGATTTTTATTTAAGAAAGACTTTTTAGCTGTACACATAAACAGGCTAAAAAGTCTTTTTTTATATTTCTTTAATTTGCTTCATACATTATTTAACATCGATATTTATACTGTGAAACATGCGTTTCATCCATTATCAAAGTATTTTTATCGATAATAAACTTCATCCAAAAACAGACCTTGTGCAGGGACGGTTTCTCCTGCATGTTGCCGCACTTTGCTTTCAAATATTTCATCGATTGTTTCTATCGGCATGGCACCTGTGCCGATTTCTAGTAATGTCCCCATGATAATCCGCACCATTTTATATAAGAATCCGTCTCCGACAAAAGTAAAATGAAGCATTTCTCCCTTTCGTTCGATAGATAATTCATCAATCGTACGCACTGTGGATTTTTTTGATTTTTTCAATGCAGAAAAACCAATGAAATCATGTGTACCCACTAATTTTTCGCAAGCTGCATTCAGCTTGTCCATATCCAACTCTTGAGGGAAATAAAAGTTGTGGTTTCGCTCAAATGCTGAAGGAATCACGTTGTTCCAAACATAATAGCTGTATTTTTTGCCCACCGCATTATATCTTGAATGGAAGCGCTCAGGCATTTCTTCGATTCTTTTGATGACAATATCCCGCGGAAGGTAACGATTCATAAAGTCGATCATTTCTGCCAGTCCAATTTCTGTGTTTGTTTTGAAATTTGCTACTTGTCCTCGCGCATGGGTGCCAGCATCTGTTCTTCCTGATCCAATAATTTCTATCTCTTCATTTGTCATCTGATGCAATACTTTTTCGATTTTTCCTTGAATGGTTTTATCGTCATCTCCAAGTCTTTGCCAGCCTGAATATCTTTTTCCGTCATATTCGATTGTCAACTTGATGTTTCTCATATTTTAGTGGCTCCTCTGTCTTCCATTTGGTCTTCTCACTACCTTTTTAAGATTGTAGCATAAAATATAGCTCCTTGCTTCTCTAAGACAGAAGCTATACAAGAAAACTGTGGAAATATATATTTCAGAAAAACAAAAAAACAGCCACCGGATGAAGTATCCGCTGACTGTTCAATTTGACGGCTCAAGTTTTACTGTTTGAGATGCAAGATACTCAACCAGGCAATGGGCACATAATTAAAGAAAAAACTGATTCTTTGGCAAAATCCTATTTTATTCAGTAATGGCCAAGAATTTATAGAAGGAATTCTTGCCAGACCATAAATCGCCGCAAAAAGCAAACTGATCACAGACAGTCCAAGGTATATGTGGCTTACGTCCATTTGCCCATTTTTTCGATAGATCAATAAAAGAAGAACTGGAAACAATAAAAAACCACTGTAACCTAAACCTGATCCGATATTATGGACCCATGTCGAGACATTCCACGAAGATTCATGGGTATTGATACTGAACAAACCTGTAAAGATACAATCACCTATACCATAGAACGCGATGGCTGCTGTAACTAGGGTAGCTAACACACGAGATGTACTTACAAATGCAGCATACAATGCAGGCAATGACAGGATGAAAAAGATCCCTGAAACCACAGACCAAATAAGAAACGCTTTTCTTACAGGACTGGAAACCTCTCCAAATACACTGATCACGCTCTTCATTTGATCTAATTCAGGATAATACAATCCTAATACGTACGGAGTCAAAAAATCACTCAGCACGCCTAATAATAAAAAGAAAAAACCAAATTTACGTAAAAAATCCATGATACGCCTCCAATAACAATTACCTATGCTTTTAATTGTTATTATAAACGACTTTATCTTGATTTAACAGAAACCTCTATTCTACAGGAACATCTATATAACTCATTAAAAACTTGAAGCGTCTTAAGGTTCATCCCTAAATATCTAATGTTCAACGTTCATTTAATCCGTCTAATCGGTCTTTCAATTTGATTTTTTCTCCACTTCTTTTACGCGCGCCTAGCTCTCCTATTGCAGTAAACAACAGATCACTTGACGAATTTAAGGCAGTTTCCATTGAATCCTGGATAACACCGATAATAAATCCAATACCGACGATTTGCATCGCGACATCATTAGAGATACCAAACAAACTACAAGCTAATGGAATCAATAACAGTGAACCGCCCGCAACGCCTGAAGCTCCACAAGCAGCTAAAGCAGACAAAATACATAAAAGGACTTTCAAAACAAATGGTGCTTCAATCCCTAAAGAATGTACAGCAGTCAACGTCATCAAGGAAATGGTAATCGCGGCACCGCCCATATTGATCGTAGCACCTAACGGGATCGATATGGAATAAGACTCTTTTGTCAATTTCAATCTTTCAGCCAACATCATGTTTATCGGGATATTTGCGGCAGAACTTCGGGTAAAGAAAGCGGGAAGTGCGCTTTCTTTCAAACAAAAGAAAATCAATGGATAGGGATTTTCTTTAATAAACAAAAACGTGAGGAATGGGTACACAACTAATGCGACAAACAGCATCGTACCGATCAAAACAAGTAAAAGCTGCAGATACTCTGCCAATCCAGCGATTCCAGTCGTAGCAATTGATTGATAAACCAATCCTAAAATCCCTATCGGAGCAAATGCAATAATCACTTGTACGACTTGTGACAACGCTATAGATATCTGATCCACCAACTCTTTTGTCGATTCTGAACGTGCTCGAAAAGCTAGTCCCAACAATACAGCCCAGAATAAGACGCCAAGGTAATTCGCATCAATAAGAGATTGAACAGGATTTTGTGTGACATTCGTCAACATAGTAGATAAAACACTTTCCAAACTTTGCGGTGCTTTTTCAGATACTGTTTCTTGTAAAGTAATAGGAACAGTAAAAATTGAACTTACAATAACTGCTACAAGTGCAGAAAGCAATGTTCCCACTAAATATAAGATCAAAATAGGCTTCACGAATGTCTTATTCCCAATTTTGTGCTTGGCAATTGACGCCATCGTCAAGAAAAAAACCAGAATAGGTGCGATTGCCTTCAAGCAACTGACAAACAACGTTCCCAATATTGAAATAAATGTCCATGTGGGGAAAAAGATACCAAACAATATTCCGACTAAAATACCAACAACAATACGTTGAACTAACGACATATTCAAAAACTTCTCTAACAAATGACCACCCTTTCACAATTTTAACAATCATTGTATCATTTTATGCAAAGAAACTAAAGATATAATTTTCTAAAAATTCTAACAATACAAACAACCATTACTTGCTAATTTTGCACTTTTTCTGTCTACACGTTGTTTTTTGAGATATTCTAAGTTAGGATGTTATTAATGGGCAACTTATCAGGAAACGTTTTCTTATGTTTTTGTTCAATTTTTTTGTGAGGTGTTTATTCTTGAAAAAAATAAAGAAGGAGAGTTATGGCTTCCTGACAATCTTTGTCGCTTGTATAATGATGGTTTTACAGCGTATATTGATTTCAGCAGTCACTATTCCTACATATGCAACAAACCCTGGTCGATTCTACATCTATACATTTTTACAAACTTCCGTTGTTATTGGTACAAATTTGATCCCACTTTACATGGGTTACCAATATCAAAAAATCGCCCGTTTAAAAGTTTTACATTATTTAAGTCGTTTTGCCTTTATATTCCTAATAGCCACACTAGTTTGCAATATCTTTTTTTACGTACAAGCTGGCAGCTTGAATATTCGTGATTATTGGCTTATCCTAACACCTATCAGTCAGAACTACTTTACTTATGCTGTTTCTTGTACTTTGCTTTTTTGTAGTATTCCTTATACAGTTGGATTTTTAAATAAATTATCGAAAACAACAATTAAATATCTACTATTATTTTTAACAATTGGATTAGTTGGCTGCTCTACTCTATTTAATAAAGACCCGTTTGCATTACAGAATGGACAGAGTATTTTATGGATTTTTTATTTATTTTTAATGGGTTATGGTTTGAAAGAATGGAACTGGAAAGAAAAGGTCCGCTATAAGCTTCCTCAAGTATTTATCAGCTTGATTGTTTTATTCGGTTTGATTATTTTGATGACACAAATTTCACTCATCATCAGAGGAAATACAGATACAGCGCTGAGGTTTTCTAAACCATATTCTCTCTTCGCAATGTATTATACTTTCTCTTCGTTTTTATTTTTAGAAATGCTATCTGATAAATTAGGTATAAAAGGAAGAGGAAATTTTCTTGCTGTATTTTTGATTGTCACTCAAGTTATATGTAATTTCCCTTTAGTTTCTTATCGCGTATCTACATTTATGAAACGTGAATTTCCAAACTCAGGGAAGGCATGGCTGATAAATATCGGGCAGTTTTTTATTTACTATTTATTAGCAGTGTCCCTCCTAGTTATCTTTTTATTTTATATACAAAAAATCCGTTTCATTCATCGTTTCATCGAATACTTCGCTTTTGATTCGATTGAACAATTAACACAACGTTGGAAAAAAAGAATTCATTGGCTTTTTGTTCATAAAAGTTATTTTTTAGTTGCAGCATTTTTTTACTGCTTTACCTTCGTGCAGATTTTCGTTTTAGAACCAAAAGAAGGTTGGAAAGAAACTATCCAGGTTGCCTTAAAAATATTTACTCAGCGACAAGCACCCATGATCCTGACAATCATCATTATTATGGGATTTTTCTTCTTACTATTGTTGATTTCCAATCGTTTTTGGTACGCCTTGACTGCTACCTTGATCATTAACTTACTGCTCACTATTTCGACAGTAATCAAAATGGAAATGCGGGAAGAGCCTGTCTTTCCTTCAGATTTAAAAATGCTGACCGGATTGTCAGAACTATTATCGATGGTTAGCCCAGTCTTATTAATCGTGGGCGGATTGATCCTTCTCCTATTATTGATTACTAGTATTATTGTACAACGTAGACTACAAAAACAGTATTCCTTGAAGATTCATTGGAAACGTCGATTTATCAGTATCGCTGTATTATTAGGATGTTTTTCGGGTGTCTTTTTCATTAATCACAAAAATTCACCTTCTTTCTTGCTGTTTAATTTATTTAAAGTAAACAAGACTTTCTTTAACCAGCAAGGCGCCGTAAAAGATAACGGACCAGTCATTCAATTCCTAAACAATATCGACATTAAAATCATGGAAGAACCTGCTGGCTATTCGAAAGAAAAAATTAATGGAATAATGAAAAAGTACAACACAAAGGCAGATGAAATCAACCAAACAAGAAGTGACTGGTTAAACAATCAGACGATCGTTCTCAATTTAAGTGAAAGCTTCAGTGATCCTGCACGTGTCCCTAATCTGACAGTACCTACAGACCCTATTCCTTACATCAAAAGCATTATAACAGAAGGAACAGGAGGATTGATGTTATCCGTCGGTTATGGTGGCGGAACAGCTAACATGGAATGGGAAGGACTGACAGGCTTGAGTATCAGTAACCTGTCTGCTTCGTTAGTTACACCTTATACCCAGCTAGTGGAGCGTCAGAAAATAAGTCCAAATATTACCGATCTATTCGATGAAAAAATAGCCATCCATCCTTTTACAGCTGCTCTTTATCGCAGAAAACAAGTGTTTGATAAATTTGGTTTTGACAGGTTCTATTATTTAGACAGTCCGAATAAATTAACTTATACGGATAAAATAGAACAAAGCCCACGCATATCGGATGATTCAGCATACAAAGAAACCTTGAAAGCTTTACAAAGCAATACAGAAACGTCGCAATTCATCCAATTATCCACTATGCAAAACCATATGCCTTATGATGATTACTATAGTGAATTGAACTACACTGCTGAAGGAACTGCTGTCATTCCTAATAGAAGAAAAGAATTACAAACTTATATGCAAGGCCTTCACTATACCGATACAGCAGTAAAAAAATTCATCCAAGAAATCGACAAAATCGATAAACCGATTACCTTTGTTTTTTATGGTGACCATTTACCCGCAATCTATAGTGGGAATGATTCGAAAAAATATGGATTAGAACAGCACCAGACAGATTATTTCATTTATAACAACAAGTATAGTCGTGAACAAGCAGCTACGTTAAATAAAGAAGTTGTTGCTCCTAATAACTTTGGTGCTATGGCTCTTGAGCATGCGAATATCAAAGTAACTCCTTACTATGCGTTGTTGACAGAAGTATCTAATCATCTACCTGCATTAACAATTGATCCTACAGAAAGCTTGTCTAATCGTTTTAATGGAAAACAGGTCTTTGTTACAGAGAATAGTCAAATTATCCAAGAAAAAAATTTAACTGAGAAACAAAAAGAAATTCTAGAAGATTATCGTCTGATACAATATGATCTTGTTGCAGGTAACCAGTACAGTGCAACATGGGCGACACAAAAAATAAAAGACTAACAAATAAACTGAGCAAGGGGTTGTGATAAAAGACATGTCACAACCCCTTGTTTATCTCATTAATTTGCTTGTCCATAAACGATTTGATTAAAACCATTTTTCAATTCATTATTCGCTGTCTCGTTAAAATAAAGATAATTATCGGGATTCCCCTGATTTTGTTGTGTCACCAATACTTTTGGCTGATTTTGCTGAAACCCGAATAGATAGACGTGCTTTTTCAGATATGGTTCTGTCTCTGCATCGGAATAGACGGCTGTGATTTGATAGTCTGCTTGACCTGTCCCACTTTCTGACCATTCTGCAGAAACAGGCACTCCACCAATAGCCATCTTCCACTCCCCGTTCAAAATAGCTTGAGGGACTTTAAGACCATATAAGTCCACACTCATTTGATTCGTATAGCTTTTGTATTGTTGTCCCATTGTTTGGCCCCATGTAGCCATAAATGCCTCTAATTGTGCGGATTTGTCTGCATTCCACAGTGTTTGTTCGACTTGTTCGCTGCTTTCTGAAGATGAAGCCTCTACAGAAAAACTTGAAGTAGATGTTTGAGTTGTTTCAGTCGTTTTGGAAGACTCTGACGAAGTAGAGGTATCTGCTGTTTCCGTACTTGCTGCAGTTGGCTTGCTCTCTGTGCTAGTTGTTGTAGTAGTTGCAATTGTTGCTTTTGATGTTTCTTTTGTTGATTCTTTTTTCGATTCATTCCCGTTGGTACAACCAGCTAACAAAAAAGCTAGACCAATTGTTACTAAAATCCTTTTTTTCAATTTCTTAATTGTCAAATTAAGTTAGACAAATCATCAATACTTACGTAACTCAAAAATACTTCCAAAGGTGTTCGATAATTCAGTGATTTTCTAGGAATATTATTTCGTTTCGATGCGACAGATTGAATAAAAGATTCATCTACTGAATTGAAATCCATAGATTTCAATAAACCATCTCTACGTAACAATCCGTTAGAATTCTCGTTTAGGCCTCTTTGAGACGGCGTTCCTGGATCAGCGAAATAAATGGCAATATCATTGGCATTACTGATCTGTTTCCAATTTGAAAATTCCTTTCCACAATCAAAAGTGATGGATTTGAATAGATTTTTCGGTACAGATTCAAACCAATGATTTAATTTGTTTTCAATATCAATCGCTTGTCTACCACACGGTTTCAATGTGATGATAACTTTTGATAATCGCTCAACTAAGGTAATTACAGCACTTTTATGTTTCAAACCTACGATAGTGTCACCTTCAAGGTGACCAAACTCATTTGAGAATTGGCTATAATCTTTTTCACGTTCATGAATAGAGCGACGGAAAGCTTGTTTTCCACGTCTTTCTTGATGTCCATTTGGTTTACGCTTGCCTTTCATCGGTAAGTCAGAAGGATTAAATAGCCCCTTTTTGAACATACGATAAATGGTACGAGCAGAACAACGAATAGGAAACGCTGCACGACCAACAATCACATCGGGTGTCCATCCTTGAACAACCTTTCTTTGAATATATTCTGATTGTTCCTCAGGTAAAACAAGCGGGCGTCTACCACAGTTTGATTTGTTTTTCTTATACTGTTGATAGTACTCTAAGGCTGATTTTCCTTGCTTGAAGAACAGGTATACTTTATGGATCGTTTGTCTTGAACGATTCAAGCAATGCGCAGTTTTCGCAACAGATTGATTTATTTTGAAATAAGACTCTATCATTACAAGTTCATCCGTTGTAAGATGGGTATAGGTCATTTGTACTCACTCCTTATAATTCTTTGGACGGAACTATTTTGAGTGTAGCACAAATGACTTTTTTAGTTGTCTAGCTTAATTTTACAATCGGCGATTAAAAAACTCCTTTCGATTACTCCCACTTCTTTATTCTATCAAATAAGCAATGTGATTTTATTGATTTTTTGTATTTTCTCATCCATCTTTTAAACCTTTTAAAAACTAAGAAGCACCCGCTGATGTTGTCTGTAATACATCAGCGGGTGCTTCTTTTATTTTAATCTTCGTGATTTTCCAATTTACCTCACGCTTTATATTTGTATTTGAAGAAACATAGACTTTTAGTCATCATCGTCTTCCTCATCCAAATCTTGTCGGACAGTTTTTCCTTGGAGTCTTTGTACTTGGTAGATGATTTCTTTATTGAAACTTAAAAGTTCAACAAGCAATTGTTGCAAGCCATATTTTTCTTCTTTTTCAGCTAATTTGATTGCCCGTGTGATAAAGACATTTTGGAAATCAAAATCTTTTGCAAAGTTTTCCAACATTGTTGAGGCTGGTAAATATTTGTTTTGACCATGTTCATAAATTTTTCCATAACGCATGACTTCTTCTAAAGTAGACGGAACGATTTCATTTTCAATCACTAACTCATGAGAGATTTTATTGAACCATCTCGCTTCTTGATCAGCATATTCTGAAAAAAGGGTACTTAATTCTTGCGAAGATGTACCCAAAACATACAATTGTGCTTGGATCAATTTCATTTCTTCTAATTTAAAATTTGCCAATACATGCCCCACCATGGCGCCAGCAGTTGGTTTATGATGATCGATATCTGCTTGTTTTGTTTCTTGAGCAAATTTTTCTTCCACTATAT
Organism: Enterococcus sp. FSL R5-0957; assembly: GCF_038008005.1. Classification (NCBI taxonomy): domain Bacteria; kingdom Bacillati; phylum Bacillota; class Bacilli; order Lactobacillales; family Enterococcaceae; genus Enterococcus; species Enterococcus sp. FSL R5-0957. The sequence goes on along the minus strand of NZ_JBBOYG010000001.1, from coordinate 322,453 downwards.
TCACTGATTTACGCCTCTTTTACTTTTGTTGATTGGACTTCATAACCTAATTTTTCCACAACTGCAGCTAATTGTTCAGGGTGGACTTCATCTGGATCAAAGTTTGCTTTGATTTTGCTCGCATTAAACAAAACTTTCGTATTGCTTACCCCAGGCTGTTGAGAAACCGCATGTTCGATTTTTTGCATACAGCTTGGACAAGCTAGTGTATCTAATTGCATAATAATTTTTTTCATCGTAGTTCTTCCTTCCTTTTTCTTGATAGTCTTATTCTAGATTACAGCTTCCATAAAAAAATTGATTCTTATCAAGTTTTACGATTTTTCTTCTTTGCTTTCGTATCCAAAATACAATAAACGCATCGCGTTAAAGATAACGATCAAGATACTAGCTTCGTGAACGAACATCCCACTAGCCATGTAAATAAACCCGGCAAATAAGCCGATGAGTAAAAATAAGACGACACCAATGGCAATCACTACATTTTCACGGGTATTTAAAACAGTTTTCTTAGCCAAGCGGTAGGCATGAACCAACGATCCAAAACTAGATTGCATCAAGACAACGTCACTCGTTTCGATAGCAACATCCGTTCCTGATCCCATAGCAATCCCGATATCAGCCGCAGCCAAAGAGGGAGAATCATTGATTCCATCTCCAATGAAAGCAACGCGCAATCCTTGTTCTTGGTATTTTTTCACAAATTGAACCTTTTCGTCTGGTAATAATTCAGCATGGACTTCATCAATGCCTAACATATAAGCTACATAATCAGCAGTCATCTGATTATCACCTGTCAGCATCACTAACTGTTTTGCTCCTGCTTGTTTCAACTTAGCTAATTGTTCAGCGACTTCTGGTCGAATCACATCTGACACACCTATGATTTGAGTGATTTTTTTGTCGATTGCTACAATAATGACCGAGCTGCCTGTTTGTTGTAATTGATGTAAATCTTGTACTTGCTTTGGTGTGAGAGAAAGTTTGTGAGCGGCAATCAATTTGGTGTTGCCCGCACAAACTGTATGACCATCAATCTCAGCTGTGATTCCTTGTCCCTTGATCGTCTGATTATCTTTGACTACTAATTGTTGAAAATCAATGTCTTTCTCCTGAGCATAATGGATCACGGCGTGCCCCAGAGGATGATCGGATAACGTTTCTAATCGAGCCACTAAAGCTAAGCTGTCCCCTTCATCCTCTGTATAGTTCTTGATAGTGGATACAGCAGTAGTTCCTTTGGTCAATGTACCGGTTTTATCAAAGACAAAAGTATCGATTTTGGAAAAAGTATCCATTGCTTCACCGCCTTTGACTAAGATGCCCCGTTTCGCTCCATTACCGATTCCTGCTACATTCGAAACAGGCGCACCAATGACTAAAGCGCCAGGACAACCAAGAACCAAAACAGTGATTGCTAAACGAAAATCACGACTGATCAGACCAACAAGCAACGCAATAAGTAAAACGGTTGGAGTATAATACTGAGAAAATCGATCAATGAATTTTTCCGCATGTGATTTGGTATCTTGTGCTTCTTCTACTAATTCGATAATTTTGGCAAAGGTCGTATCATCTCCGACCTTAGTTGCTTCAATCGTCACGTAGCCATCTGCTAAAATCGTTCCAGAAAATACGTCATCTCCACTGATTTTGACGACTTGTCGTGATTCACCCGTCACTGTGGCTTCATCCGCATACCCTTTCCCGTCAATGACTCGTCCGTCCACAGGAATAGCTCCACCAGTTTTTACTAAGACGATATCGCCTTCTTCCACGTCATCGATTTCCACTTCTTCAGTCGTTCCATCTTCTTGGACAACACTAGCAGTCGATGGGGCCATCTCGGTCAAAGCCTTGATTGATTCCCGCGTTTTGGTCAATGTTTTTTGTTCCAGATAACTACCAAACAAAAACAAGAATGTAACGATAGCTGACTCCTTGTATTCTCCGATCATAAAGGCACCAAGCACAGCAATAGTAACGAGTAAATCAATTGAGATAACTTTGACTTTTACTGCCTGATACGCGTGGATCATAATAGGTATGACCGCAATAACAGAAGCTATGGCTAGAACAATGTTATAGAACAAGACAAATCCAGTAAATTTTCCGATAAAACCAAAAATAATCAACACAGCTGATAAGGCGGTGATATGATTTCGGTGCTCTTGGATCCACTTTTGAAATTTCATCTTTCTCCCTCTTTTCCTTTTCGTTCTTACGAGACTAAGTATAGAGACTTATCCATCATAAAAAATTGACCACTATCAAGTTTAGTCAAAAAGGCGGTTTTCTTTTGGTAGAATACACTACAAAAAATAGTTAGCAAGAAGACTCACTAAAAGTGATCTTGCCAACTATTGTCGTTTCTATCGAAATTTTCATTGAATGATTTTCCTGTACAGCATACATCGGAGATCTATTTCTTTATCTAAGATTTTTATCTTGCTAATTTTTTCCTTTAGTCTTTCAAATCCACGTCGTTCATAGAATTGATACGTACAGCCACTATCTGTAAAAAGGAATATTTCTTTTCCTTTCTCTCTTTTTTCAAATTCTGTTAGCAACTTGGTACCGATGCCTTTTATTTTCAAATCAGGATTTGCAGCTAAAAAAATGATCTCTCCATCTGGCGAATGCTTCTTTAAATATGCTGCAAGCATTTGGTCATTTGCTGTCTCGTAAGCTCCTTTACTTTCTTTAGCAAATATATTTTGTAAAAAATCGAATATCTTAACATATATTTGCTGTCCAAAAGAACGATGTTTCTTTTTTTCTCCTTTTATCTCCGCCAGCAAAACACCTGCCAACTCGTCCTCTGCATACAAAGCAAGAATTTGAGTAGCTCGATTCAACTCCATATACAAAAAATATCTTCCGTAAAGATTCAGCAGAAGTTCATTTCCCATATATCTCTCAAAGTTCATTCCTTCAACAGCAAAATAGATAGCTTTTTTGTAATCTTTCTTTTCTAAGGGTTTAAAAGTTAGTTTCATCATTTCGCCTCCTCAACTTCAATGATTGTGTTATACTTACATTATAATAGACACAGTGTCTACTATCTATAATCAATCATCTATAAGATTGTCGATTAAGCGACAGCTTTGCTTTGATATGTCGGATAAGGAGATAGGTAAATGAAAAAGACAGACAGACGCGTCAAAAAAACAGAAAAAGCTTTGGCTGAAGCACTATCCACATTATTAGTAAATAAAAAGATTCAATCAATCACTATACGCGAGCTAACAGAAACGGCAGATGTACATCGTTCGACTTTTTACACACATTATAAGGATATCTATGATCTATATGATCAATTAGAAAGCAACTTTTTTCGGGATCTAAATGAAATTCTCTCTTATGATCCAGCCCATAGCTATGAGGAACTATACACTCGCTTGATTGACTATGTTTACGCAAATACTTTTTTATATCGCTTATTTATCCTCAACCATGGTGATATTTCGTTTCAGAAGAAAGTTAAACAAGTTATTGAAGAAAACTATCTGAACATATGGCTATATGAAGACAAGAAAACGATTATCACAGAAGAAATGAGATTCTTCACTACGTACCACGTCCAAGGTTGTCTATCTGTTCTCAATCGATGGGTAGAAAGCAATTACAAGTACTCCAAAAAAGAATTATTAGAACTCTTACAGAAACTGAATGATCACATAGAGAAAATCATGCCTTGAATAAAAAAGGCTGTGACAAAAAACTTGTCGCAGCCACTTTTTCCGGTAAAAATAGATGAAAAAGTTCTTGAAAAACTATGCTGTTTTTCGAATTTTTTTATAGGAGTGAAATATATTTAGTTGCTTCCACCATACAAATTTTGTAACAAAAATAATGATTGTACACTATTACTTAATTATCTTTTGATGGCTTCAATGAACCAACTGCCATCGATGATTGTTTTCGAGTTTACTTTAAATTCTTTTGAGAATCTATAATTGATAGTTGAAGGGATCTGGGCTTTTATCATCGTTTTTTCTTGCGTTTTTTTCCATCCTATTCCAATTTCTCCATGAATCGTTCTTAAAGTCCCTTCTGCAAATTCTATATCGTCAGGAATATAAGGATCAATTAATAAATCAGTAGACTCTTGTGTCTCTTGATCAAATTTGATTCCCAATAAAGCAGAGATAAACCATTGACTGTATGATGTGAACATAGCATGATTTAAAGAAGATCCATCCATTTTTTTAAAATACTCGCCCAACGCTCCACTATTATTAGATACCATAGAATAAAAACTTGGATAACTTTTCCTTGTGAGCCATTGATAAATTAAATCTTGATCATCTAGAATTTCATATGACCACGCCATGCCAAAAATCCCCATCTTAAAGACACCATCATCTTCCCTAATTTGGTTTTTGAATTTTTGTAATAATTCTGGGAATTCTTTATCTAATCCAGCTTTGAGAGAAAAAATATAGCTTGATTGGCTGCCACCTTGAAAATAACCTTTAGAATTGTAATATTCCTTTATTAGTTTTTCTTTTACATACCTAATTTTTTCTTCTAACTTTTCTGTTTCAAAGCTCATTCCTTTAGTAAACACAGCTAATTTTTGATAGCTTTGCAATACTATTAAATACATTGCTGCTGAACAAAATTCTTTATCTGGCGGTGTTTCTTTGTTATTAATAAGAACAGTATCTACAGAACCCCAATCACCCAAACAACAATACTTAATGTACTCATAATCAAATTTCAAAAGATAATTCAGATGTCTATTCAAAGATACTGAAATTCTTTTGTCCTCAATAATGGACATTCCATAATATTTCATATATTTTAAGACAATGACTGGAAGCACTAATTGCCATCCTAACGAACCAGCGTTATTACTAGGTCCAAACGTCTGGATACCCATAAATGGAGCAGTTTGTGTTATTCCTCCTTCAAGGGTTTGATCGAAAATAAAATCAAGCAACACTTTTTTCAATAATTGTTCCGAATCAAATGAATAAATTTGAGATTCTATTAATGCGACAATATCTCCACCATATCCTAGTCTTTCACGAGCACAATCTTCATAATATGAACGGATATTATTTCTTTTGGTTTGAATCGCAATACGTTGAAGATCATTCAACAACTGATTAGAAGTATTGAATTCACTTGTTATTGTAAGATCAGCATAAGTATCAAATGCATGTAAATCATTGATATCAAAAATAGCGCATTCTCCCTCAACTTTCATATATCGAAATGAGTGATAAACATACATGTTTTCAAATGTCGTTTTACCGTCCCCACATAGAAACTGATCTTCCTGTATGACTGTATCTGATTCATTAATCCCCTGTTCCGGATCATTGATTCCATATATGCTTGTAGTTGTGGTAGAATAGTCCAATTCGGTTTGCGAATCATTGAGGCTCTCAGCATAATTAATTTTTATATTTTGTTTTTTTGAAGAAATAGTTAAAGAAATCTGCCCTGAAATAATTTTTCCAAAATCATTCAAATAACCATATTTCGTTTTCTTTATTACATTTGGTTTTCTTTTTTTCAATCTTTTCGTTTTTGGTATAGTACTTGGCACAAGTTTTCCAGCTGGACCAACGATTTCCGTTATCCTCATATTTACTCGAGTAGATGAATCAGGATTACTTTCCTCATTTTCAACAAACGAAACTCTTTCGCCAATATAAATATTGTCGAATAGAATTTCCCCTCCTTCAGCTAACCAATCATGATTACTCTCAACAATATTTCTTTGTTTGCCATTCGCCAATTCGCTGATTGAACAAATGAGCATTGGCTTACCAATAGAAAGGCGATGTCTCATGTTGTATTTCCCTAATAATTTCAACGGGGCAGGATTGTACCCGCCATTTGCCAATTCTACTATAATTTCATTTGAACCTTCTTCCACAAAAGGATTAAGCTTATAAGTATCATAATACACTTGTTTACCATAGTTTGTTACATCTGAATTCAAATAGTAATCGTCTATTCTTTTCCCATTGATATAAGTTGTATAGTATCCTAATCCACAAATATCTAAAAATAAATCTTTCTCTAGTCTCTCAACTATAAATGATTTTTTTAGAATAATAGAAGGTCGATCTCTGTAATACATATTTTCTTTCTCAATAGGATTATCTTGTCTTGTAATCCAATGTGCGTTCTTCAAATTAGGGTTTGCGGAATAAAACGTTGTATGAAATTCCTGTATACTTTCTTCCCCTTCTATAATGATATGAAGTAAGTACTTTTTTCTTTGATCAGAAATAGTTGGAAATTTCACGTTGCTATATTTTTTATTTCCTATCTCTTGTTTGAGAACGATATCTTGATCTTCGTTCATAATATATAACTGGGCTTTTTTTTGAGCTATGTACAAGAAGCATTTTATTCTAGCTTAATTTGACAAATCATATTTTGAAAACCTATACCTAAACCTGCTACAATAATATCTTCGCCATCTTTGTTCTTAGAAAATACAAGATTATTATTTAAAACTTTATTTATCTTCATTATTTCACCTCCTTACTTTAAAAACGACAAAAAAAGACAAGACCTAAACAAAGCCACTAAAATAGTCGCTTGGCTTAGGTCTTGCCTTCATTGAAGTCACAATCCTAACTCTGATAGGAATATAACACCAATGAAAGCGTTTGTCAATTTTCTATATAAAAATGCATGTAGAAGATATTATTTATCAAAAAAAGTTTTCTGGGATCTCCGTATCAAAATCAAGTAACTTTTGGTACCAGAAATAACTGTCTTTTTTATAGCGCTTGAAGGTTCCATTGCCAAAGTCATCTAAATCAACATAGAGAAAGCCATATCTTTTAGACATTTGATTCGTAGATGCTGAGATCATATCCATTGCTCCCCAAGTACAATAACCTAAAAGCTCAATTCCGTCTTCTTTTACAGAGCGCAAAACTTCCTGAATGTGCTGCCGTAAATAATCAATACGATAAGTATCGTGAACTCGTCCTTCTTTTGTCAGTTGATCAGCGGCTCCTAAGCCATTTTCGACAATAAATAGTGGTTTATTGTAGCGGTCATACAGCTCTACTAGAGAAATACGTATGCCGACTGGATCAATTTGCCAGCCCCAATCAGTCTGTTGCAGATATTTATTGTACACACCTTTAGTCGTATTGGCCAAACTGACCTTCAATCCAGTAGTATCGGCTGCTGTACATACAGAAGAATAATAGCTGAACGCAATAAAATCAGCAGTATTTTCTGCTAAAAAGGTTGGATCGCCTTCAGAAAAAGACAAAGAGATATGCTCATTTTCTAATTTTTTCAATAGATAGGCTGGATATTCTCCACGTACTTGTATATCGCTGAATGCATACACTTCCCGCATCTGTAACATACTTTGCAGGATATTTTCAGGATGACTGTCGTAAGGGTAAATCGTTGTTTTCGTGATCATACTCCCGACCTGCATTTTAGGATAGTTCTTATGACAGTAATCAACTACGAGAGCAGAAGCGATAAATTGATGATGCATAGATTGATAGATTACTTCTTCAAAGTTTTTTCCTGTGAATCGATCTTTGACTAATCCTGCAGAAGCAAAAGGATGTCGAATGATACTGTCGATTTCATTAAACGGAATCCAATAATTCACATATTCGCTTAAGTAGTCAATCACGGTCGTTGCAAATTTTTCATATAAGGCAATCGTTTGACGATCATACCAAGAATCAGAATTTAAAACGATCGCCAAAGGCATATCATAATGAGAGAGCGTCACGATTGGTTCAATTTGATATTTTCTCAATTCCTTTACTAACTCCAAGTAATAGTCTAAGCCCATTTGATTGGGTTGGTCTTCGGTTCCCTCTGGAAAGATTCTTGTCCAGCCGATAGAAAAACGAAAGGCTTTTATCCCCATTTCTGCTAATTGCGCAATATCTTCTTTATAGTAATGGTAAAAATCTACTCCATAGCGTTTCGCCCAATTTTTATCATTCGTATCTGACAAGGCTTGTTCAATTTCTTCTGTATCCACTTCATTTACCTTTTTATAATCTTTTACATCAATCGCTGGTCGAAAACGTAAGCAGTCCGCTATAGACATCCCTTTTCCGTCTTCTTTCCAAGCACCTTCAATTTGACTGGCTGAAGTTGCAACACCCCATAAAAAATCATCGTTTACTTTATACAATCATCTTCCCTACTTTCTTTTTTAAGCAATCAGTAATAAATCAGAAGTATTTTCCACCTGATTTTCTTCCACTGGTAGAACTTCTAAAAAGTCATTGCTATTTGTCACAATGATCATTACAACCGGATCGTATCCTAACTCTTTGATCGCTTCTAGATCAAATTCCACCAATAAGTCTCCTGTTTTCACTTCTTGGTCTTTTTTAACTTTTCCAAAGAAATGTTCGCCATTTAAAGAAACGGTATCAATACCGATGTGGATCAATAATTCCACATCGTTGTCTAATTGCAGACCAATGGCATGTCCGGTATTAAACATCGCCGTGACTACAGCATTTCCTGGAGCAAATACTTTGCCTTCTGTCGGATCGACTGCCACTCCTTTGCCCATGATTCCACTCGCAAACGTTTCATCGTTTACTTCAGTTAATGGCTGAACATTCCCTTTGACCGGACTTTTTACCATATATTTTTCTGAGAGATTTATTTTTTCTTTTGAAGGTGTATCAGCAAATTCAGAATCATCAAATCCTAAAATCCATGTAGCAATAAAGGTAGCTACCGTCGCAATCACCATTGTTAAAATAGCAAACCAGATATAATTTTCTTCTTTAGAGATCCACATAGGAAGACTCAAAATCCCTGGTGTGACATAGATAAATGCCTTTAATTTTAATAGGCCTGCGACCAATCCGGCAACTGCGCCACCAATCATACTTGCATACATCGGTCTTTTCAGTTTTAAGTTTACGCCGTACATGGCCGGCTCAGTAATTCCTCCAAGAAAAGCGGTAATACTAGAAGAGAAAGCTAAAGATCTTAACTTGCTGTTTTTTGTTTTTAAAGAAACACTCAAGGATGCTGCCGCTTGGGACATATTGGCACATAAGGCAACCACACGGATAATTGGATCAAATCCTTGTTCTGCTACTAATGCGATACTGATTGGACTTAATGCCTTGTGAATTCCGATAGAAACTAACCATGGATAGGCAGCTGCAAGAATAGGAATAGCAATAAACCCACCATGATTGAACAAGAACATGCTGGCATTTGCAACGCCTTGCGAAATAAAATCACCGATTGGACCAATCACAATGAATGTTAACGGTGTAGCAATCAGCATGACCAACATAGGTTCTGCAAATACTTTGATCATTTCTGGCACCACTTTACGAACACCTTTTTCAATGTAAGACATAATCCATACGGAAAGAATCGCTGGGACTAAAGTAGAAGAATATTTCACCAATTCCATGCCTATTCCTAAAAATTGAAAAGGTTCTCCTGCCGAAACCAGCTCCACCCAAGTTGGATGCACGGTTACTAATCCAATAAATGCGCCTAAATATTGATTGGCACCAAATATTTTTGCTGCTGAAAATCCCACATAGACAGGCATAAAATAAAAACCAGTATCAAAAATCATATTTAAAAAGACATAGGTTTGAGACTCATCGGATAGTATCCCCGTCAAGGTCAATACGAGGAGCAAGACTTTCCCCATCCCTGCGCCAGCTAGCAAAGGGATGACTGGGGAAATCGATCCCGTTATAGAACCGATGATCTTGTCAAAAAGTGAACGGTTATCTTTTTCATTTCTTTCATTGGAAATATTCAATTTTTTAGTTAATTCGTTATATACCTGATCAACATTATTGCCGATCACCAACTGATATTGTCCAGCCTTTTTTACCAGCGAAAGAATTCCCGGAATATTTTTAACTGCTTCGTCATCCGCTATTGATTCATCTTTTAACACAAAGCGTAGACGGGTTGCACAATGGACAACAGACTGAATATTTTTTTCGCCGCCGACATTTTCAATAATTTGTTCGCACGTTTCTGGATAATTCATGTTTTTTCCCCCTCATTCAAATGTTTGGTTATACGTGAGATATGGATAGTTAAGTATAAAATTTCTTCATTGTCTAACTGATAGAGATACTTTTCCTCAATAAATGTTTTGATTTTCAGTGCACATAGATAAGCCTGAACACTCTTATTTTTGATGATCTCTAAAATCTCATTTTCTAAGTTGCCCATAGAGTTTCCTTTATCATGAGTGATTCGATAATAAAAGAGCTTTAAGTGCGTAACAAAGCGAAAGTAATCTATAGAATCTTCATCAAATTCTATAGAAAAATAGTATTTGACAATGTTTGACATCTGCTGGATAAAGGCTGTCATTTCATAAAAATCATCCATCCCTTTCCCAACTTCACAGCTGACAATATGCATACCGATAAAGCCTGCTTCGTCCTTGCCTAATTGAATACCGCATTCTTTTTCAATAATTTCTAATCCTTTTTCTCCAATCATAAATTCATTTGGATAAAAATGTTTGATTTCCCATAAAAATTTATTTTTCAAGAACACGCCTTGTTCGTACCTTTCAATACTTGAAGAAATATGATCTGTAAGAGACAAATAAATACTTTCATTTAGCACCAATTTGTATTCTCTTCGTGCATAAGAAATAATCTTTTCGGAAATTTCAATGTATTGGACAGGAATTTGCTGAACCATATCTGAAATCCGCTTTTTGTCTCCCTTGTTTTCAGGAACAAAAATTTTATAAATCTTCTTTTTTTCGACCAAACTATTGATTGTCTTCCCATAAGCAATCCCTTTTCCTACGACGATTATTTCTTGGTTTTGTTCATTTTTAGTAATAATTGCATTATTATTTAGTTTCTTTTTGATTTTCATTTCAGTTCACCTCCTAAAAAAAAAGAAAAAACTATCAGACCCATTCTCTCTAAAAAATGGGTCTGATAGGTTTTGTGTAGTGCTGAATCATACTATAACAATCCTAATCGGTTCTATTCACTTAACAAAAAAATGATAGCGCTTATTTTTGTATTTGTCAAATGTATTTTTTATATTATTTGAATAAAGCTTAGAAACATAAAGTCACTCGGACGAGAGTGTAAAATATTTTGTGTAAATAGAAAAAAGGAAATCCCTTCTGTAGAATAGAGTTACCACAACACATTCACAGAAGAGAGGACTTCCCTATGAACGATTTTACTACAGAAATTCTAAAGACTCTAGCGAACAAAGGCGATTTGAATGAATTATTCCGTGTCCATTTGGAGAAAGCAGTCAATACGCTTCTCAAAACGGAGTTAACGGCTTTCCTAGATTACGAAAAGTATGATCGCATTGGTTTTAACACGGGTAATTCTCGTAACGGCTCCTATGACCGTACGGTCAAGACCGAGTATGGGGAACTTCATCTCCAGATTCCGCGCGACCGCAATGGCGAGTTCAAGCAACAGACTGTTCCTGCTTATAGACGGACGAATGACACGTTAGAGGAGACCGTCATTCACCTCTTCCGAAAAGGTATTACCATGTCGGAAATCGCAGACTTGATTGAGAAAATGTATGGGCATCACTACACGCCCCAAACCATGTCCAATATAACAAAATCATTTACAGAAGAGGTAACGGCGTTTAAAGGGCGAGAGCTTCATGACCGTTATGCTGCTATTTATATGGACGCAACGTATATTCCGTTAAAGCGGAAAACCGTCGCCAAGGAAGCTATTCATATCGCAGTTTGCATTCGCCCGGACGGATCAAAGGAAGTATTGAGCTATGCGATTGCACCGACTGAATCCATCACGATTTGGGAGGAAATTTTATTGGACCTTCAAGAGCGCGGTTTGAAAAATGTCCTCCTGTTCATCACGGATGGCTTAAAGGGGATGGTAGGAGCGATTAGTCGGTTCTATCCCAAAGCTCGTTTTCAACATTGTTGTGTACACGTTTCCCGTAATATCAGTCACAAAGTGCGTGTCAATAATCGTAAGGAAGTCTGTGATGATTTTAAAATGGTGTATCAAGCCTCATCTAAAGAGGTGGCGTTGGAAGCACGTGGTGCTTTTGCGAAAAAATGGAAAACCAGCTATCCAAAAGTGGTTGAATCGATTCTTTCGAACGATCACTTGCTCACTTTCTATGATTTCCCCTTGGCCATACGCAAGAGTATTTATTCTACGAACTTGATTGAATCCTTTAATAAGCAAATCAAGAAATACAGCCACCGCAAGGAACAGTTCCAAAACGAAGAGTCGATGGAACGTTTCTTAGTCTCGTCTTTTGATACTTACAACCAAAAATTCCTAGGTCGCAGTCATAAAGGCTTTCAACAGGCCGAAGGCGAACTTGAACAAATGCTAAGCCAACTGATTGAGAATTAGAAACAATCTGCAGTAGGGAAGAATCATTTACACAAAATTATTGACGCTCCCTACCAAAGTACCTAAAGTGACAATTTTTTATTTCACTTTACTTTTCTCACTCATTTTTTTATCAACTATATTTTGGTCACTTTGGGTACTTTAGGTACTACATATTTTTATCATAAAACAAAAAAAGAATTCATATGTTATTTATCTACCTATTTGAAAAACAAAGACTCCTAGAAAGTCCTTCATACTTTCTATGAGTCTCTATGTTAGCTCTTTTCTTATTGTAAGAATGATTGTATAGAAATACATTAAACCTAAACAGATTTATAGATCATCAATCGTATACTCTGAATACCCCTCATAAAAATAACTTACGTCAATTCCTTTCATAAATAGTTGACGATCATGGATTTGTTCTGTTAGTGCTTGAGAAAGTAAATGACTAATTTCTAAATTGTTGATTGGACTACGTTCCATAGCAGATAAATAGTCTTCCTTATCTACTAAATTCCAATCAATTACCTTTTGCAGTTCTTTCTTTAACATAAGATCCAACCAAATCCGCATACTTCTACCATTTCCTTCTCGAAAAGGATGGGCAATATTCATTTCAACATATTTCTCAATAATTTCTTTGTACGTGCTTTGAGGCATTTTATCAATATATACTGTAAAGAAGTTTCTAAGTACATTAATGGGGCAAAACGAAAATTTTCCTTCGCTAAATTCACTGTTCGAATTTCTCCTGCAAAATTATAAATATCTGAAAACAAATAAAAATGAATCGTTGCTAAGCCCTTAAATGTTCCAACCTCTATTTCATTTATTTTTCCACTATCATATAAATGTTTTGCTTTTTGTTTACTTATTCGTTCCTCTGCCTTCGCAAGAGCTATTTGATTGGTTATTCCTAATTTATTTTCCAATACCAAGAGAATCACCTCATTCATATATTAAGTCACTAAATCATTGACGCTCAAATTCTTTCTACAGTGCATAGTGCATAAACTCTATTTTCTAAAATATTCTCTTGAATACTTTCTTAACTATTCTATTATATCAAAAAGTCAAGTAAAACAGGGTATCATAGAAAGTATGACAAACTTTCTATGATTCCTGCATTAATTTCGTTTTATATACTTTAGTGAAACAAATAGACAAAAACAAGCCTTTCTTAGTACCAAAGTACCTAAAGTGACAATTTTTTATTTCATTTTACTTTTCTCACTCATTGTTTATCAACTATCTTTTGGGCACTTTGGGTACTTCTAGTACTGTATTGGTTTTCAATTAAATATCTCATTCAAAAGAATGCTTGTGCTCTTTCAATTCTCATTCCTATTATTGTTTTTATGTATATTAGTTAAAAAGTCATTTAATACATTCTTTCTCCCTCTTTATAGATAAAACTGATTCTTAAAAAGCACCATAAGCTTTTTAAGAATCAGTTATTACTTGATGATGTATAACTCTAATTATTGAACCATGTTAGAATGATGAATCATCCTAAAAGATCCGTCCATTTGTAACTCTTATTTCAAATTAGGGTATTTTTCTAATAGATTCGTTGTACTTTGTGCAAGTTGTGCATTCGTAGCATTACCTACAAAAGAATCAACAATTTCTTGATCTGGGATTGAATTTAAAATATCTTCATTAAGCCCTTGACTAGCATATAACCCTCTAATTGTTTCTGCTCTTTCATATAGATCAACACTATAAGCAGAAGGAGAATCCGAAGATACTATTGATTCTTCTGTAGTTGTTGCTTGTTGAGTAGATTCTTCTACTACTGGAGTTTGAGGAGTTTGTCCATTCACAATATCAATGAAACCTTGTTTTAACTGTTGATTTTGAGTTTCGTTAAAGTATAGATAATTATTTTCATTACCCTGATTTTGTTGCGTTAAATAAACTTTAGGTTGTCTATTTTGAAAACCAAAGAAATATACATGCTGCCCTAAATATTCCCCAGTTTCTACATCAGAATAAACTGCTACTAAATTGAAATCTGCATGACCAGTTCCATCTTCTGACCATTGTACGGTAACTGGTGCTTCATTGATTGCCATTTTCCAATTGCCATTAATCACGGCTTGTGGTAAAGGAGTGCCATACAGACTTACATTATTCTGAAGATTGTAGCTTTTATATTCTTGCCCTAATGTCTTTCCCCATTGTGTGATAAAAGTTGCTAGTTGGGTAGATTTCTCACTATCCCACAAAGTATTCTTAACCTCTTCAGAAGAAGATTCAGTGATTGAACTTTCACTTGTACTTGCTTCCACAGATTGCTTCATTTCTGTTGTAGTTTGTTCAGTTGATTGCGTTTTACTTTTATTAGTCTCAATTGTTGTATCAGTTTCTACAGTCGCTTTAGTCCTCGTATTCTCAGATGTACAACCAGTGAATAAAATTCCCATTCCAATTAGTAATAACAGCCATTTTTTCATTATATTTCCCCCTTTCAATTTCTCCCTCACGTATTTATTCTATCAGACAATTAATTGATCTAAAAGGTAATCTTTTAATCGATTCTTTCCCAATAATGTCGATAGCCCGTATGGCAGCGGTCTCTTCCTTGAGGACTCTCAGATGGATTAAAACTAGTAGAAATTTCCCTTCCACATCCTCTACAGCGATAAGTTCTCATTATTTTTGGGCTATTAGTATTATTTTTCTTAGTTAGAGCTATGAGTCCAACTATGATTACCCCAACTGTCTTAATTACTTTTCCTTTATCTATATTCGGATGTGCAAGCATATATTTATATAACCAATATCCACCGTAAATTAAACCACCTAATACAATCAGCTTAGCCATGTACTCGTCTCCTTTCTTTTTGTTTAATTACTTTTTGAATCCATCTTGCAGAGAAACCATAAACTTCTGTCAATTGACGGATATCTACCGTTTTTTCCTGTTCTATCATGTTTTCGATTCTTTTTCTTACTAACTCGCGATCGTACATTTTCATCGGAAAAGAAATCTGTTGCCCTCGAAAAGCAAGATAAAATTGATAGAGCAATTCTGAATCCAGTTCCATTTCCTCAAAAAAGTCATTCATCCTTTTATAAGAGTTACTCAAACAAGTTTTATCAATCTCCATCTACACACCCCCTGTTATTTTTTACATAATGAAAATAGCATATTACTGGGTACATTGATAATTCATATAACATGTATCATCACATGTATTTTTAAAGTCAAAAAGCATGTAAAACTACTTATAAGTAACATGAGAAAATAAAACGTTATTTTTCTTGAAATAATAATTGACTATCTGCCAATTGCCATTCATTACGAACATGAATACTTAATGGATGGGACAACTTGCCTTCTGCATTTATCAATACTTTGGTCATCTTTTTTTGTTTCGCACTCAATTGATCGTAAATGGTCTTCGCTTGTTCATAAGCCACTTGACTCGTCGCTGTAATCGAACCACAAGCAAAAATAATGGTGTTGATTTTCTTTTCTGTGAAAACAGTTGTTAATATTTCCAAAGATTGTTCATCATTTCCACGAGGAAATACCCGAGGACTTTTCGCTTTTGTATACGAAAAAAGATTCACAGCAATAAAACCAGTAAATCCTAATTGTCGGATATTCTTTTCGATTAATAACATACTCAAGTCATTCGTAAATGGTTCTGTATCTGTTGGACGAATAGTAATGACTACCGCTAATTTCTCTTCCGCTTCTTTTCCTTTGATCGCCCATTGTCGTTTGAAAACATAGCGATGGGTTTGATGAGGATCTCGCCAAACTTCTGTTTGTGTGGTCACTAATTCTTTTTCAATCATCTCTTTTTCTCCTATGCTAATTTTTGTTCAAGCAATTCAATCACCATTGCCGTTATAAGTGTCAATACTAGTTGAAAATATTTCATATTCTTTCTCCTTTTTTCTTCAGAATTTGATGAATCGCGGTAAGGATATTTTCTAAACATTTCGCAATCATTCTCAAATAATCGATCTTATTCATTCGTTCCTCCAATCTGACTCCAAACTAATCGTCCTTCTACCAGTAACCCACGAACAAATTCTCGCTGGCTGGTAATATCTGTAATGAAATAAACTACATAGTCTTTTCCATCTTCTGGTGCGCAATAAATATAAAGATGTGTCATCACTAAACGTGGTAGATGAACATCTTTAGGAAGCGTACCTATTTCAATTTCCTCTCTTTCCATCGTAACGGATTCATAGCCCCACTCTTCAGGAGTAGTGACTAGTTGTGCACACTTTTCCAGTACTTCGATAGCCGTTTCTAACAAGTCCTTTCGTTCCTTTCTTTTAGATACTAGTATTCTTCTGGTAATAACATCGTTTGATACTCACCCGAATCAATGACCCATATTTTTTGAGACACTGATTTCAAACGAAGCTTAGGTGAAATCAGATACTCTTTTCTTTCTTCCGGTTCTTCTTGACGATGAACCAACTTTTGATTTCCTTTTTCCGTAGAAAATTCAAAAATTTGAAGATAGTCTAAAGGAAGTTGCTTTTGACTGTTTTGATCGATTAGATTCCAACATAAAGCTTGTAATTCCACTGGTAAACTGTCCATTACTCCCTTTGTGACATAACGTTGTCCTTTATTTTGAAACATTTCTTTTCCCTCCTTTGTCATAAAAAATAGCCCAATCTTCTATAAAGAAGATTGGACTTCATGGATATAATATATATCTATCTTTTTGATTAATACTAGCTGAGAATATAACCTAGAATAAGCTGGCTTCACTTTTTTAATAAATACAGTCATTTTCATACAATCAGAATTGCCACTGAGTGTCTAAAAAAATCATCAATAATAGAACATGTAGTTTATCTTTGAGTCTATTACTTATTGTCTAGCAAATATTCCATGGTTTTACATTCTAAATCGCTATTCAAGTATTCATAACAAAGTCGTCTATATTTTGTCGTATCCCGGATTTGGCAAACCAAGCTTAAAAAGTTTCTCCTTATAACCTTTCATCCGAAATAGTTTATTACTTGGCGTTTTAAGCCATTGTCTACCGTTACCATCCGTAAATAAAATAACTACATCTGGAGATTTACTCATACCTGACCCGCTTGTAGCTACCCAAAATGATTTTTCTGTCTCAATTAATTTTCTAATATATTTGTAATGTTTCAAGCTAATTGCATAGCTAAAATCATTTATTCCTTTAAAACTGTAATGATAGTCTTCAACAGGTATTACAAACACATCACTAAACGCAGTATTAGAAAAATTCTTCAATACAACTGGTAATGGTACTGAATGTTTATCATTTCTATCAGGTGATTTTTTATTATTGCTATCTATAGCTGCTACTATTTGTGTTGCTTGTTTAGTTATCCGTTCTTTTCTAATACTCAAAAAATTGATAAATGACACAACTAATGAGCTTGCAGATACAACTATTGGAATGACACTTATAAAATTCATTTTATCCCTCCCTTACTATTATTACAGTTTGAAATTTTTTTAGATTTTGTTCTCAGAGGATTTTTCTTATACTATAAGATAAACAAATATATCATCACTTATAGTAGGTACTCATCTAACACAAGAAAATGTTATCCTTTAACTGTTCAAAAAAACGCATTATTTATGATACGGAGCTGGGTATCATGAGTGAATGATATTTATAAATCACTGGATATTGAAGTATATTCTGTTTTCTCAACTTATTTAGTCAGATTTTTTAATGAAGATTTTTTGAGTAACATTTCTATAATTCCTACTTATTGAAAAGTAGTTTGTAGTGCTGCTTCTACCTCTCTCATCTGTTCTACAAATTCCAAATAACTTGACGCAGCTTGCGGAATGAAAAAATGATATGTGAATATTTCTCCTCCTAGCCCGCTTAATATGCCTATTTTTTTATACCCATGATTTGCAGGAAGGGGATCGGAAGTAGGTTGCAGAAAGCCGCCTTTCATAATCTGTCGGAAACCGGACATCAAAACGGATTATTTTACTTGTCACATTTGTATTTTCTTGTGATGAAGTGCCAAATACATTATTTACTTGAGTGACATTCTCATTGTCCTGTCTGATATTGCTTCGTATAAAAGTACCAGATCCACGTCTCGTATATAACAAACCTTCATCAATAAGGAGTTGTATAGCTTTGCGGATAGTAACACGGCTTGTTTTAAACTCTCTAGCCAGACTTTCTTGCTCAGGTAATTTAGAACCTTCCTGATATTTTCCCTCAACGATCCTCTCTTTTAGAGCCAAGGCTATTTCTTTATATTTTGGCATATTTTCCCCTCATTTCATTGATCCTACAAAAAAATTAGTATATATACAAATTTTTGTAAAGTATATATACTAATAAATACAAACCCGTGGTGCTATACTTATATTATAATAGACAAGGTGTCGGTTATCTATGTTCAGATAGCGGTGAAATTGTCGGATAACCGACACAATTCCTTGATTATGTTGATTAGGAGGCTGCAAAATGAAAAAAGAGGATCGCCGCGTCAAAAAAACAGAAAAAGCGTTAGCAGAAGCATTATCAAAATTATTAGTAGATAAAAAAATTCAAAACATCACTATCCGTGAACTGACCGAAACTGCTGATCTTCACCGTTCGACATTTTATAAACATTATACGGATATCTATGATCTTTATGAAAAGCTAGAAAATAGCTTTTTCCAAGACTTGGATGAAATCATTTCCTATGACACGACACACAGCTACGAGGATCTATACGCTCATTTGATCGACTATGTCTATACAAATACGTTCGTGTACAAGTTATTCGTTATCAACCACGGAGATATCCAATTCCAAAAGAGATTAAATAATCTGATCGAAGAAAATTATTTAAAAATCTGGCTACAAGAAGACAAAAAAACCGTGATCACAGAAGAAATGCGTTACTTCACCATTTACCATATCCAAGGGTGCCTCTCCGTTTTAAATCATTGGGTAGAAAGCAATTTTGCATACTCTAAGAAAAAAATGCTGACCTTCTTGCGGTTATTGAACGACAACATCGAACCCATCATGCCTTAAGACAAACGAAAATGGAAGCGTCGGGACGCTTCCAATTCTTTATTTAAAAGCTCAAATTGATTATTAAAAATCATTAGGTTACAAACTTAAGGTTATAGTTAAAGCTTTCTTACAATTTAATAGCTGTTGCTGTTTCTTTCAAAACATTATTCAGCTCTTCGATGTTCTTGCGTCCTTGTGTCTGCATCCATTCTTTGGCAGCATATTCACCTTTAGTAACGAATGGTTCTACACCATTCGCCCAAGTTGCGCGCCCACAGAGTACCCCATTGAATGTAGAGCCAGCCTCTTTTGCAAATTTCAAGGTTTCTTGGAACAATTCAGCAGTTACTCCTGCGCTCAAGAAAATAAATGGCAGGTTGGTAGTCTCGGATTGTTCTTTGAAATAAGCAGCAGCTTCTTCTTTGGTATAAGCAACTTCATTTTTAGTGTAACCATCCACATAGTTCATATTAACAGGAACTTCCACTTTCAAAACGTCAACTCCATAGCGAGGCTTAGAAAATTCCTTCATCATTTCATTTACTTTATGCGGTTTTTTCAAGGCATATTCCTTCGAAGAAGTACCAGGATCGTTGGCATCATAAGAAACCAATTCTAAGAAAAATGGCAAATCTTCAGCAACACATTCAGAACCAATCCGCTCCATAAACGCCTTCTTTTGGTCATTGATGTCATCAGATTCATCTACATCGTAGTATAACAAGAACTTACAAGCATCGGCCCCTTGCTCCTTTAGACGTTTTACAGACCAAATAGATAAAATATCCGGTAAACGTCCTGGAGTTGAAGCATCGTAACCAGTTTTTTCATAGGCCAACAACAGACCAGCATTTTTATCGCGAACTTCGGCTGCCGGCAACCCATATTCTGGATCTAATAAGATTGCTGAAGCATATGGAGTCAATTCAGAAGAAATGATTTTTTTGAAATTGATGATTTGTTCATCGGTTGCTGATTGATTTTGAAATTTACCGATCATTTTTTTCAAGGCACCACGTTGATCGATTGCTAACGCACTGATGATGCCACTTTCATTACTTAGTTGACGAATATAAGTTTTCTTTTTTTCTGTTAAAGGCATGATTTCACTACTTCCTTTTTAGTTTTCTTCTAATTTTTGGTTTAAAAGTTCAGCTATTTCTTCAGCAGACTGGGCTTGTTTCAGACCTTCTGTCACATCTTTGTGCATCAAAAGTCTGGCTACCTGAGATAAAAATTTTAGATGGGTTGTTCCAGCCTCTGAATCTGGAATAAACAGAGCGATTACAAAATCCGTTCCTTCTCCATCTAAACTTTTCCAATCGACCTTACCGTTTAACCGAACAATCACAATATCGGCATCCTTGATACTAGCATCTTTGGCATGAGGGATGGCAAAACCATCCATCATACCAGTCGTGCTTTCTTCTTCTCTTTCCATCAATTTCTCGTAAACTGCATCTCGGTCTTCACTAATGCTCAAGACAATTGACTGATCTGCAAGGAAGTTCATTACCTCATCTTGCGTCGTAAAATTTTTATTCATAAAAACTTTATTTGTTTTGATCAAAGTCATTTGAAATCCTTCTTTCTAGAATAACCTTTAGTTGTTGGTTGCTTCTTTCATTTCAACAGTAGCTGCTTCTGCTTCACGTTTTTCTACACTACGTTTTTGGATCAACCCTAAAATTACTCCGCCAACGATTGAACCAAGTAAAATCGACCCTACCCATGCAACCTTACCAGTAACAACAGGTAATACTAGAAAACCTCCATGAGGTGCGGGAACTTGGACACCAAACATATATGTCAGTACAGCAGCAATTGATGAACCTAGCATCATAGTTGGCAGAACACGCAGCGGATCTTTAGCCGCAAATGGAATTGCTCCTTCGGTAATGTGCGTTGAGCCCAAGATAAAGTTGACTAAACCAGCGTTGCGATCATTCGTGTCGAAATATTTTCCAAAAAACAGTGCGGCAAATCCAGTAATCAATGGGGGCGCGATACAAGCTGCCGAAACCCCTGCCATAAATGTATGGTTACCTTGTGCCAACAACGCAGTCCCTGTAACATAAGCCGCTTTATTGACTGGACCTCCCATATCAAATGCTGACATACAGCCAACGATAATCCCTAAAATTAATGGATTAGAATTTTGGAATCCTGCCAAGAAATTCATCATTCCTTGGTTGACTGCTTCCATTGGATTTGCTAATAAAGACATGACTACACCAACAAACAAGACACCGATCACCGGATATAAGAAGATCGCCTTCAGACCATCCAATTGTTTAGGCAAGCCTTTCATGACCTTTTGCAATAGTAAGATAAAGTAGCCTGCTAAGAACCCTGCAAAAATTCCGCCTAAGAAACCGGCTCCGCCAGAATTGGCTAACAGTCCGCCAACAAACCCAACAACCAAACCAGGACGTTTAGCGATTCCTTCAGCTATATAAGCTGCTAAAATAGGAACCATCATTCCCATTGCCGCATCACCAACACCCTTTAACATAGCGGCAGTCGGATTGTAAGTAGGATCATTGGGATCAAAAGAGTACACACCCCAGATGGCAAACGAAATTGCAATAATTACCCCACCTGCCACTACAAACGGCAGCATATGAGAAACACCGTTCATGAGATTTTTATAAATACTGTGACCAATGCCTGCTGCAACCCCCATCTCCGCTTTCTCACCAGCAGCGTCAACTGTTTTGTTTTCTGCAGTGATTGAACCTTTACCAGCCAACGCATCTTCGATCAATTGGTCAGCATCTTTAATCCCCTTGCTGACAGGCACATCGATTACACGCTTACCTGCGAAACGTTCTGCTTGAACATCTTTGTCAGCTGCAATGATTACAGCGTCAGCGTTTTTTATTTCTTCTGGTGTTAATTCATTCTCTATCCCTACTTGACCATGGGTTTCAACTTTGATAGATACCCCTTTGCGCTTAGCTGCCTGCTCCAATGCTTCTTGAGCCATATAAGTGTGGGCAATTCCTGTTGGACATCCTGTTGCGGCAACAATTTTGTAAGTTGTCATTTTTTACTCGCTCCCTCTTTGATTTCGATTTGTTTTTCCAACTCTGCAACATCCGAAAAATCTGTTAATCCTTTACGAAAAGCGGTTGAACTTCCAGCTGCTAAACTTTTCTTCAAATTAATATCTACCTGTTCACCTTTTAAATATCCTGCAAGAAATGTTCCCAACAAAGTGTCACCAGCACACGCTGTATTGACTACTTTACCTTTAGGAGAATTCCCAGAATAAACGATATCCTTATTTAAAAATATTCCTCCCTCTCCTCCTAGAGAAAGGAGAACATTTTTCGCTCCATCGGCAATCAAGCGTTCAGCATAATGAATATATCCTTCACGATCACTAAGCTCGACATTATACCAAGATTGCAATTCCTCCTCGTTTGGTTTTAATAAGAACGGCTGATACGGCAGACAATCAATTATTTCCGGATAGCTTGAATCAATAATCAGATGGACCTTATTTTCAAAACAAATACGACTGATATCAATAAGAATTTCGGGTGAGACCCCTCGCGGCAAACTGCCAGAAACACACAAATAATCGTCAGCTTGCAGCTTTTGTATTTGATTTAGAAAAGTTTTGATTTGTTCCTGAGGAATCTCAGGTCCTTTATTAACCAATTTGAATTCTTCATTGGTTTTATTAACTTGTGTAAAAACGTTGATTCTAGTCATTCCCGGTACGCTAATAAAATCAGTGCTAATATCTTTTTGATGCAAATAATCCTCAATATAATTCCCGGTAAAACCTGCTTTAAATCCTAAAGCTGTACTATCGATACCTAATTGCTTCATGATCAATGAAACATTCACCCCTTTTCCATTAGCTTGTATATCATCATCGTTTGTTCGATTGACTTGGGATGGTTTCATTTCATCTGTTTCGATAAAAAGGTCGATTGCCAAGTTTAAAGTACATGTATAAACTGACATTTACGCTCCTCCTTTCTTACATATTCATTATGTATCAAGATCGAATGTAAATGTTTTCATAAATGACTAAATTCATTGAAAACTTTTACAAAATATATTAAATAAACTTGAAGTAAAGGAAACTCCCGCTTTACAATAGAATTATCCTAACTAATCGGAGGCAAAATATGGATACAAAATTAAGTGAATCGGAGAAATATCTCTGGGATTTTATTCAAAGTCACATACTCGAAATCCCCTCCTATTCCATTGTAAAACTAAGTGAATATGCCAACGTTTCAACAGCAACCGTCGTTCGTACTATGAAGAAAAAAGGATATGAGGGGTTTACGTCTTTTAAACATTCGTTAAAAGAAAAAGAAAATACAAATATCAATTTTGCCGCTCTTGATAAAGTTGATGAAGGAATAAAGACTGCTATTCTTAAAAATGAGCAAGAGGTAATCCGCACCATCAATATGGTAGAAAGCGGGAATATTGAAGATGCTATTCAACGAATCAAGGCTGCTAGAAGAATCATGATTTTTGCCCGAGGTTTTTCAGAATTGATTGCTCAGGAAATGATGGTCAAATTTCAACTTACCGGTAAATATTGTGAGATGCATACTGATCCCAATATCATAAAAAACATTAGTAGAAAATTATCCAAAGATGACATCGTGATCTTTGTTTCACTAAACGGTGAAACAAAGGAATTGATTACCGCAGCTGAAAACTGTTATAAAGCTGAGATCGGGACAATTTTGCTTACTGCTAATCGTCATTCAAGTTTGATGGAACATATCGAGATTCCTTTTGTTGGCTTTAAATCAGAAGGCTCCTTCTTCCCAGATTATGAGGTACGCTCCAGACTTCCACTTTCTATACTGGCTAGAATCTTACTTGACTCCTATGCACTGCGAACATCAGGATTCACATAGCACTAACTCTATATCTGTAAGACTGTACCTAAAATATATCTGTGTGAATTAACTAAGGTTGTCTAGAAAAATATTTAATCGCTATTTGTATTCTCGTGTTTTCTATCATTGCTCCTTCTATAACTTCTTAGTTTCAAGATAGAATAGTGCATTGAGACTACCAGGACTACTTACGCAAATATATAATAATAAGAATGTGATAAGCAGTTCGAAGTTCCTGTCTAATATTTCTTGTTAATTATTATCAATTTCCAACAATTCTAGAATTATAATACGCAAAAAAAGGAGACCATCTAACCGTCTCCTTATAGTTTATTATTCAGCTTACAATCAGTTATCTAAAATGTTACAGAAGTTTTATTAGGGATATTTTCTTATCTTTTTAGATGAGGTTTCTCAATTATTTAGAAATGCTTACTTAAGTTATTCTCGTTTTTTGTAATTACACCAATAATCACTATATGTTATTTATATAAAACTAGTATCTAAGTATTTTTATGCTACTCAACAAGAGAATCACTATCGTTTCCTGTCTTCGGTATTTTTCGAATGCCCAAAATAGTTAATAAAGCACCTAGCACCGCAAAACCAGTACCGAAAATCAGCATCTCCCATACACCGAAATGCTGCAGCAGACTGCCGCCCAAGACATTTCCTATCACCCCACCAAGAGTTGTGGCGATAATGATCATCGTTTGTCCAAATACACGGTCGTCATCCGCCAGAAATTGATTGAATAAATAAGCTGAAGCTGGAATAAACAAAGCAAAACTAAAGGCTTGCAGGAGATGCGTCATTTCCATCATCAAGATCGAACCGGCCAGCAGCATCATGAATCCTCTGACAGCAAATGAAATACTGGCAATAGACAGCCAAAATTTGCTGGATTTCTTTTTGACAAGCTGTTCAAAAAAGATCATTCCCGGTAATTCGCATAAAGCGGCGATCATCAATGCGATGCCGACTTCTCTACTGCCACCGTGGATGTTTTCAAAGATCTGTGCCAAAAAACTGTTGATCATGGTGTGGAAAGTAAAAAGAAAACTGAAACCTAAAAACAACAAAATCAGGAAAGGATATTTTTTTCTCAAAGAAACTGGGCGATCCTGTTCTTTTGTCATAGGAAAAACTTCTTGATTTTTTACATCCGGCAGCAGATGCAAAATAACGAAAAATATCACTGCTTCAACTATAACCAAGATCGGCAAAATCGCGGCAGAATAAATCACTAACAGCTGTCCCAGTAAAAAAGAAGTTACAGCATAAGAAAATGAACCACCAGCTCTTGAAAAGCCAAAGTTGATCCTGTAGCCGGTATTTGAATACTCAAATGCCAGCGCATTGAGAAATGATTGCATGGAAACTACTAAAATCCCACCCAAGATATAAGTAATGATCGGCAAATTCGGAAGCAATACCCCAGCTAAGAGAATCACTCCTAATCCTGCTATCATCGTCTTCAGCACGGTGATCAGTGGGATCTTTCTTTTCTTGATGATCACTTGACTGATAAAAGGCTGAAGCACCGTTGAAACAATATTGACCAATGCTAAGATCCCTCCGATTTTAGCTGGATCAATCTTGAAATAAATCAAAAACAATGTCGCAAACCCATAGACAGAACAAAACATCATCCAATAGAGAAATTGCAAACTTGTATAATAAAAACGAATCATTTTTCCGCTTGTTTGATCGCGCATACATCTCCCACCTTATTGGTTTTTCTTTAGCAATTTACTATAGCATACTTGTAGGGGTTTTACTATTTTTAAAAGTGGTGAAGAACTATGGAAATTAGGGTAGATTACAATATGCGTTGATCAATTAAAACATCTGTTAATAAAGACGGAAAAAAGATCATAGAAGCATCGTACTTTTTTAGCATACTAGCTTGGTCATTTTTTTCTGGAATTGAAGAAAATATATATATTCTAAAAACTATCCATCATCTCTTAGATTACGAGCTTTTTTTGCTGCAAAGGAAGTTAAAAAAAGCAGGGATCGAGTAATCGATTCCTGCTATATCTTGTACCAATCTATTTCTTTCCAAAACTTAATATACATTGTATACTTCAATCAATATGATTCATTAAAACAAGTTTCATTATTCGTGATAAAGAAATCATAATTTCGGTAGTAGAATCATTCATTATCTTTTTTTACAACTGCTCTTTTTTCTTCCGAACTTTGATCTAAAGTAATTTTGGAATGGATATCAAGTTCTTGAAAGACATCCATCATTTCAGTTTGATCTTTATCAAAAATCATTGAAAAAGAATTATTCTTGCTTTTGTAAAATGAAATAAATGATTTATCGTCACCTAGTTTTTCTACTTGGACTTGAGGATATCGATTAAAGTTACCGTTCAATACTCCAAATCTAACAACAGAATCTTTTGCTAGACCCTCCTTCAAAAAACCATTGATCAAAATGACAGAAGCAAAAGCAACCAGTTTAATCTGATCAGTCAGATGTTCCGGCCAGAAAATCAACAGGATGGCGACTGTCAGTAAAATACTCAAACTCTTCCTTACAGGACTACTCTGAGCAAACACGATAATTTTCTTTTGATCGATTATTTGCAAAATAATCAGCAGTCCTAAAAAAACTGTGATCATAAGTGCTTCTGCCATCTTTCATCATCCTTTATTTTCATTTATCACCACTCAGCGATCGTACCGTCATAATTTTTCCATTGCGGATTGGTCCAAATCAAACCTTCTTGTGCAATTTCTTTGATTTTGTCTTCATCCATTTCCAAGCCCAGACCTGGTTTTGAAGGTAGATCTACGTAGCCGTCTTTATATTGGAAAACTTCTTTGTTCTTCACAAAATCTAACAGATCAAAACCTTTGTTATAGTGGATCCCTAAGCTTTGTTCTTGGATAAAGACGTTTGGCGTACATGAGTCTACTTGCAGAGTTGCTGCTAGTGCAACAGGACCATATGGCGCATGAGGCGCAACAGCCATGTCGTAAGCTTCCGCCATCGCTGCGATTTTACGGGTTTCCAAGATTCCCCCACAAAGAGCCACATCTGGTTGGATAATATCAACAGTACCTTGTTTAAAGAGGTTCTTGAATTGCCAACGAGTGTACAAGCGTTCACCAGTAGCTAATGGTACAGCCACAGAATTAGCTACTTCTTTAAAGTGTTCTTCATTTTCAGGTAAAACGACTTCTTCCAAAAACATTGGATGGAATGGCTCCAAAGCTTTTGCTAGCACTTTTGCCATCGGTTTATGGACCCGTCCATGAAAATCAACACCAATATCCATTGCATCACCAAAACGTTCGCGAATAGACGCAACTCGTTCCACCACTTCATCAACTTTTTGGAAGGAATCGATATAATGCAGCTCTTCTGTCGCGTTCATCTTGACGGCCGTAAAGCCCCGATCAAACCGATCTTGTGCTTGTTCTGCAACTTCACTTGGTCGATCTCCACCAATCCAAGAATAAACCTTGATTTTATCACGTGCTGCACCGCCCAACAATTCATAAACCGGAACATTAAACGCTTTTCCTTTGATATCCCACAGAGCCATTTCTAAACCCGAAACGATGGTTCCATTAATAGGACCGCCTCGGAAGAAAGATCGATGCATTTCTTGGAAGAGGCGCTCGATTTCAAACGGATTACGTCCAATCAGCCGGTTTCCTATCTCATAAGCTCCAGCAACAACCGTTTCTGTTTTAGTTCCTGAGATCATTTCTCCCCAGCCTTCGATTCCATCGTCAGTCGAGATCTTAACAAAAATCCATCTTGGTTTTACTTTATACACTGTGACATCTGAAATTTTCAATTTAAACCCTCCTACTATTGTGCCTTCAATGGTTCATCCATTTCATGATTAACTTTTTTGATACCATCGAAGTAATACCATGCGCCCGCAAAGGCTAATAACAACACTGGAATACCGATGATTGGTTTGTAAGCAAATGCGATAAATACCAAATAACTTTGGATCATGGAAGTCGCAGCAAATGATGAGATTAACATTGAAGAAGTTCCTAAGTTAATACCAACCGATTTGGCAATTGCTGTCAGCATTGGCGCAGTAGCTGACCCACACCATAGCAATGAAGCTGTCACAACTAAGCCAATAATGATATTTTTTAATAAATTACCACGAGTCAAGGCAACGACCATTGCCACGCGGAAAGGAACAACCGCTAAATCTGCGAATGGTAACACACGGTTTCCTGGCAATACTAAAGCTAATGCAATCGTTAGTGGAATAATGATCAATGCTGTTGTGATAACATCTGGATTACCTACAACAACTGCAGCATCCAATCCGATAAATAAACGTGTACCTTTGAATTTTTTTTGTGACCATTTTTGTGCAGCATCTGAAATTGGCATCAATCCTTCCATAAATAATGAAGTCATCTTAGGAATCAAAACCAAAACAGCTGACATGCTGACACCTAATTGTAAAACCGCTTTGATATCATAGCCGGCTAAAACACCAATCACCATCCCGATAACTAACCCCATGATCATAGAATCACCAAAAAATCCCAAATATTTTTGTGCATCTTTGATGGTGAATTTTGATTTTCTGAATAACGGGATACGATCCAGCAGCCAATTTAACGGCCAAGCAATAACCAGTGATGAAAGCGCAGAAACAGTTGGTAAAGAAACACCAGGGATTCCGAAGAAACTTTCTACCATCGGTTGCGACCAGTCTGAAATCTTAAAAGTCGCAATTGCCATCACTACTGATGCACCTACACCTAAGAAGACATTCTTAGTCACAAAATACACCATAACACCAACGATTGCCATATGGTGATAGTTCCAGATATCAACATCCAGCGTATGTGTACGTTTCAAAATCAGCAAAACGATATTGACCAATAGAATGGCAAAAATCAAGATTGGAATGATTGGCGATGCCCAAGTAACAGCCGCAATCGAACCCCAGCCAACATCCAAAGCATCTAGTTTAACACCAGTTCGATCAACCATCGCCTTGGCAGCTGGTCCAACATTGGTCGTCATAAAGTCCAATATCAACTTGATCCCGGCAAAACCGATACCTAATGTCAAACCTGATTTAAAAGCACGAGAAATCTTTAACCCAAAAATCAAACCAATAATCGTGATGATGACTGGCAACATAACTGTTGGTCCAGCATCAATAAAGAAGTTAAAGACGTTCATAATGATTTTCATTTTTTCAGCTCCTTTGATCAGCTATTATTTCAGTAAGTTCAAAATCTCTTCCATTGTCTGATCGGCACCGATACCTGTTAAAATCGGCATCCCTTTGATTACTGGTACACCACCTGTTTGACCATCAAATTGACCAGTCGTCACCAATAGATCATAGTCTTGAACTTTTCCTGGAACTTCCATCAATTTTGTTTGAGTCGTTGAAACATCAATGCCATGTTGTTGCAAATACTCTCTAACTTTTGTTGCTACTACTGTTGAAGTGGCGATACCATTTCCGCATGCTACTAAAATTCGTTTCATTATGGTTTCCTCCTTATATTAAAAAACCGCTTTCTTTAATAGTTCTAATAATTCAGTATCATTGCCTGCTCTGATCATTTCTTGCCGCAGTGGCTCATCTTGTATGATTCCAACAATTTTTTGTAACATTTCAACTTGCCCATGTGGTTCCCCAATCGCCATCATGATCACAATTTGGATTGGTAACTGCTCATTATTATTTTCCATATTATGAAATAGGACCGGATCTTTAAGAGTCGCAATTGCTAAAGTTGTTTTATTGACCATTTCATAGTTTGCATGGGGAATTGCGATTCCTGGTGGTGTTGATGGTAATCCAGTAGGGTATTCTTTTTCCCGTTCTTGGATTGCTTGAATATATTCCTCCTTCACGTAGTTTTTTTTGTACATCTCGCTTGCCAAAAACGCTAAGACTTCACTATCTGTTTTTGCTTGAACATTTCGAAAAACGAGTTCCTCATTCAAATAAAGTTCCAAAGTCCTCACTCCTATTTAATAACCTCAATTAATTCTTTCATCGAACGTGCTAAGTTTTTAACATTTAGCTCTTCGATGTCTTGCTTGTTGAACATACCGGAACCAAGACCTAAATAGCTAGCACCTTGTTCAAAAAACTCTTTCGCATTCTCCTTACTGATTCCACCAACCCCCATTAGTGGTAACTTACCTAAAGGTGCTTGAATATCCTTGAAAAAACGCGGAGTAACAACCGCTGCAGGAAATACTTTTACAATATCAGCTCCTTCTTTAAACATACGGTCGACTTCTGAAGGAGTCATTGCGGCAGGTACCGCCAATAATCCTTTCTTATTGGCGTAAGACAACATTTCTTTTGTGAACATATGTGGTCCTAATAAAAATTTTGCACCAGCCTCATAGCAGGCTTGGGCTTGTTCTAATGTCCTTACCGTCCCAGCGCCGATATAAGTCGTGTCACCATAACGTTGATTTAGTTCATGTATATTTTCAAGAGCTCCTTTTGTGTTCATTGTCATCTCTACGGCAAATTGATGGTCAAATTCCTGCATTGCTTGTAAAATAGCATCTGCCTGATCAAAAGTATAACCACGCATGATCACTGTCAATTTAGGATAATCTGCTAGTCTCATGTTTTCCTCCTTAAGATCTTTGTCTTAATAGTTGATAAACTGTCTTTTCGTCATCAGCAATCAATAACTGCTCAATCAATAAATCATCTTTGGCGATATCAGCGATTTGATTGATGGCTCGCAGATGCTTCGTTAAATCAAAAAATGAAAGCGGCAAAATCAAGCTGACATCTTCACCATTAGGAAATCGTATCGGCTTTTTACAAACTAAAATGCTGACACCGTCACTGATTACACCTTTATCGACCGTTGTATGGGGAATGCAAGTCTTCATTCCCAAGTAACCTGCATATCCCGGTTGTCTGATTTGATCCAAGCAATCAGCGATAAAACGCGAGTCAATGATTTGATGTTCCAATAACGGTCGGCAAGCCACCTCCACTGCTCGTTCCCAAGACATCTCTTCTTCAACGATTTGTACATAACTCGGCCGCAAGTAATAAGTCAATGAAGGCAATACCTTGAAGTTGTCCAGCGGCGTGCTTCCATCTTCCTTGATCAAAAAGTACTGCAGTTCTTCTCGCAACGAAACTGGATTGGTGATATTTGCATATTTCCTAATGATTGTTAACAATTCATCCATTGCTCGATCAACCTTAGTAATTCCTAAATCACTCAAAACTCGATATCGTAAACTGATTTGTTGCTGATATGTCATGATTGGCTCGATCATAAACTGCAGCATAGAACTTTTTAGTGGCGTCGTAGTAAAGACCAGATCATAATCAGCTTCAAATTTGTAGAAATCACGCACAGATAGGGAAGCTAAAAAATGGATCTCTGGAAAAAGTTTTTCCATATTGGCTCGTACTAACTTTGAGACCATGACACCATTAGTACAAACAACTACAGCCCTTTGTCGTTGCTTATTCAATTTATTATGATTACTTAATTGATAGCCAAAGTAATAGGATAAAAGATCTAATTCATCATTTGGAAAGGCCTTATTTAGCCAATTCTCAATAGGAATAATCAATTCTTTCATCAAATCAATCAAAATCGCATGATTACTATCCTTGATCAGACTATCTATTGAATAAACTCCTAAACTCAAGTTATAGCGTATTCGAAAACAGGCTGGACGCAGATGACTCAGTATCCTACGTTCAAAGTCTTCTCGGTCATCGATCAAAATCAACGTTTGATTTTGGAAATTTTCAACCATTTGGCTGATCAATTTTCGCAATTCTTGATCCGAATCATAATTTTGAGTAGTTTTGCTCTCAAAAATATTGGAAGTTAAAAATAATAACGTGAACCACTCCATATAACTTTTGGATAGACTCCAACCTGTTTCATGTACCAAGATCATCAGCATTCGGAATTCAGGAGTATCCGTCACATCATCGGGAAAAAACGCGTGCTTATCTGACATCTTGATCCCACGGCTTACTAAAAATCTCGCTGATGTCTGCAAATAGTCTACCGACTCATCAGAATAACTAAGATGCAACATTTGTTCCATGTTATGGATCAAATGGACGATTTCTTCTTCAGAAACATCTTGTGCCAATTTTCTGCGAATCATTTCTCGGCGAAAAATCGGATACCGTTTTACTAGATCCGATAACAGCTGTAAGATACGGTGTTCCGAACCAACCAATTGGTAACCATTCATCCGATTATATCGAATTGTAAGACTATAATTTCTGATGAACGGTTCCGTTCGTTTGATATCTTCCATAACAGTCGTCTTACTAACATCAACCGCATCTACCAAATGATCCAGACTGATGTAATCGATATTAGCGATCAGAGTCATCACTATCAATGCTTGTCTTTCACTATCAGTGAGAACGACAAGTTCCTGATCATCACCTATGTCGTAATCAGGCTGTGATATCATTTGGATAACCTCGATTGGTACCGTAATATTTCCAGAATGACTTCTCTGAATTAACGGAATGTTCCTTATTTTCAATTCTTCATTAAATTGATTGATCGCGTAATTGATTTGACGACGTGTCAAATCAAGTTCACTTGTTAAAGTGGAAAGTTTCATTTCAGGGTTTTTAATAATCAGTTTGAGTATTTCACGAATTCGTTTATTCATTTTGACTATCCTCCTGACAAAATCATTATATACTTGTTCACATACGTTTCCGGAAAGCTTTCATCACGTTTTTTGTCACACTTGGTTTAATGTTTTGTCACACTAACAGCTATTTTTAAAATGAACGCTGTTATATCAAATGTAACATGGTATGACAATTATTTTAGGGCTAATGTGAATATTAAATATTCGGTAGAATATTGGATGCTTTAGTAAATAAACACGGGACGTTGCTTCTTCAACACATTAAAGTATCTATTCCGTAACTAAATCAAGTCAGTCTAATTGAAAAAGAATAATATTAAACTGCTAAAAACAATGCTTTTGGGAGCGTCAATAATTTTGTGTAAATGGTTCTTCCCTACTGTAGATTGTTTCTAATTCTCCATCGGTTGACTCAGCATTTGTTCGAGCTCGCCTTCGGCCTGTTGGAAACCTTTATGACTGCGACCTAGGAATTTTTGGTTGTAAGTATCAAAAGACGAGACTAAGAAACGTTCCATCGACTCTTTATTTTGGAACTGTTCCTTGCGGTGGCTGTATTTCTTGATTTGCTTATTAAAGGATTCAATCAAGTTCGTAGAGTAAATAGTCTTGCGTATGGCTAATGGGAAATCATAGAAAGTGAGCAGGTAATCGTTCGAAAGGATCGATTCCACCATTTTTGGATAACTGGTTTTCCATTTTTCCGCAAAAGCACCACGTGCTTCCAATGCCGCCTTTTTAGATGACGCTTGATACACCATTTTAAAATCATCACAGACTTCCTTACGATCATCGACACGCACTTTGTGACTGATATTACGGGAAACGTGCACACAGCAATGTTGAAAACGGGCTTTGGGGTAGAACCGCTGCACGGCCCCTGCCATCCCCTTTAAGCCATCCGTGATGAAAAGGAGGACGTTTTTCACGCCACGTTCCTGGAGGTCTATTAAAATCTCTTCCCAAATCGTGATAGATTCAGTTGGTGCAATCGCATAGCTCAACACTTCCTTTGAACCGTCCGGGCGAATGCCAACTGCGATATGAATGGCTTCCTTGGCGACGGTTTTCCGCTTTAAAGGGATATAGGTTGCGTCCATATAAATAGCGGCATAACGGTCATGAAGCTCACGTTCCTTAAATGAAGTGACTTCTTCCGTAAATGATTTAGTCATATTGGACATGGTTTGGGGCGTGTAGTGATGCCCATACATTTTCTCAATCAAGTCTGCGATTTCCGACATGGTAATACCTTTTCGGAAGAGGTGAATGACGGTCTCCTCTAACGTGTCATTCGTCCGTCTATAAGCAGGAACAGTCTGTTGCTTGAACTCGCCGTTGCGGTCGCGCGGAATCTGGAGATGAAGTTCCCCGTACTCGGTCTTGACCGTACGGTCATAGGAGCCGTTACGAGAATTACCCGTGTTAAAACCAATGCGATCGTACTTTTCGTAATCGAGGAAAGCCGTTAACTCCGTTTTGAGAAGCGTATTGACAGCTTTTTCCAAATGGACACGGAATAATTCATTCAAATCGCCTTTTTACTGATAAAACGATAAAATGATAGTGGTTCGTTTGTTGCATACTCATTTAATAGATGTTGAATTAAAATATAGTTCTTCGAATAATTACTTTTTGATTTAACATCTGCTTCACCACTTACTAGAATACTAGCAAATTCTTCATTCCCCTCGTCCCACATTACTCGAGACATAATCAGAATTTTATCTGGTTTAACCTCACCTGTTAAGTCATCTTGTTCCCATAACGCAGGTTCAATTTGGCTTTTCAAGAATAAAGCTTCCTTTTCACAACTATTTTCTAATTTAGCATAGATAGCTCTCAAAAATAAAAATAGCGTAGTTATCCTTTGCTGTCCATCAATGATTTCTTGCTCGTTATGATCATTTTCATAAGCCACAATGCTTCCCAAAAAGTAAGTACTCTCGTTATTGTTTGCTGTGTACTCCGCTAAATCATCAAACAGTACTTGGATTTGCTCGTCAGTCCAAGCATAGGGACGTTGATATTCTGGAATAACAAATTTTTTGATCTTCCTAGTTTCAAGAAACTGCTTCACGCTTTGTTTGTTCACTTCAATTGTGGTTGACATATTTTAAACTTCCGAGACAACACTGTTTATAAAAATAAATCTATTTCCTTTATTCTAACATAGCTGATATGACAGAGTTCAGACAATTTAGTATGTAACAAATTTTTCAGTGCTTTCTTAAAAGCAAACAATACAACTTCTCCTTTATTTTTGAGAGAAATTGTATTGCCTAATCCTTATTTATAAATTTTATTTCGTCCGTAATAACTTGTATAAATCTCTAGCAACTAATGTATATACTAGATCAAAGTACTTATCATCATACCCAAACATTTTCTCAAAAGCTGCATTGTTCTTCTCGTACTGCTCCATCACCTTATCTTTAAATACATCAGGGAACAGCGATTTTTCAAACATCTGAGCATCGTTATTCTTAGCCATACTGACAACCTTCAAATCTGGGTTATCGGCAAATGACCGATACAAAATCTCTACTAACACCCGGTCTCCTTCGTCAAAATCATTTGGAAATCGTTCATTGATTTTATGAATGATTTCTTCTAGTGAATCTCGTTCATCTGGCGGTTTGATTCCTGCATCAATTGACTTTGGATTTACTAGCTCGCCTTCTTTATTCACTAGATGGATTTCACCGGAAAAGTCCTGACGTAACTTATAATATTCCAACTTTACTTTGTCAGAAATATCAATATTCTCTCGTGTTTCTTTAGGTAGAAACTTCAGCAAGTATCCAGTAAAAATTCGCTCCTCCAATAATTCCATATCGAATAACCGATCAAGTTGTGAAATATAATCATACCACTTACCAAAGTTACGTAGAGTCACCCGAAACTGGTACTGATTATCCTTATTCATTTCCTCATAGCGATCCATAATCGACTTAAACATGCTAGAAATTCGTCCAAGCAAGCGCTCATTCTGTTGCTTTTGGGCTTGTTTCACAAATTTCATGACACGTTCAATGTCACCTTGATTGTAAACATTAAATTTTCGTAGCTTGCTTTGAGTATCATAAATCAAGTTAACATTGATTTCTTCTCTCAAATTTGTTTGTTCATAAAAGGGTTGGAAAGCAGCTTCAATATCTTCAACATCATTTACAAAATCAAGAATAAAAGTATCCTTCTTCCCAGGCATTGTTCGATTGAGTCGTGATAAAGTCTGAACAGCTTTAACACCCTTTAACTTCTTATCGACAAACATGGTATGCAGCAATGGTTCATCAAAACCCGTTTGATATTTTTCAGCAACAATCAAGATATTAAAATTATCTGTATGGAAAGCTTCCTTTAATTGATTCTCCCGAACATTCTCACCAGATTTTGTGACATTCATCTTCGTTTCTGTATATTCAGTCTCTCCATCTACTACCGAACCAGAAAAAGCAACCAACACATCCAAGTCATTATAACCTTTGTTCGCTATATATTTTTTAAATTCTTTCATATAGCGAACAGCGTGTAAGCGTGATGCGGTAACGACCATTGCTTTTGCCTGCCCACCAATAGCTGTACGAGTAACCGCTCGGAATTGCTCAACCATCACAGCCGTCTTTTGAGCAACTGCCCAAGGATGCAATGATTGGAAACGAACAATCGCTCGGGTTGCTTCACTCTTTGGTAATTCTGGGTTATCTTCAATTTCACGGGCAATTTTGTAGGAAGTACTATAGGTCATATAGTTCTTCAGCACATCTAAGATAAAGCCTTCCTCAATCGCCTGGCGCATCGAGTAAACATGAAAGGGTTCGAAATGCCCATCTGGTTGTTTCGTACCAAACATTTCCAATGTCTTTTCTTTCGGTGTAGCGGTAAAAGCAAAGAAACTTAAATTTTGATGTTTACCTTGTGCTGCCAATTGTTGAACTAGTTCATCTTCAGCATCTGGTAATTCATCGTCAACTTCGCCTTCCAGTTCATAATACTCTTCCAAGGATTTAGATTTGTCCGAAAGAGCGGCTTTTAGCTTCTGGGCACTGTTCCCAGTTTGTGAAGAATGTGCCTCATCCACAATCACAGCAAAATTACGCCCTTCGACATGATCTACTTCCTGATAGATCACTGGGAACTTTTGCAAAGTGGTAATAATGATCTTACGCCCATCATTAATGGCTTCTTTTAAATCTTGAGAGGATTTACGATCGTCAATCGTTTCTACCAAACCTGTCTGATGATCAAAGTTCATGATAGTATTTTGCAACTGGCGATCCAACACTGTTCGATCAGTCACAATAATAATTGATGAAAAAATTGGGTAGTTCAGTTGATCATGAATAGAGGATAAATGGTATGCCAGCCATGCAATACTATTAGATTTTCCAGAACCAGCACTATGCTGGATCAAATAATTTTCTCCACTACCATGGCTTTTTACATCTGCAACCAATTTTCGAACCACATCTAACTGATGATAACGAGGAAAAATCAACGTTTTCTTTGTGACTTCTCTGTCGCCTTGCTTTTCTTTTTTAATCTCTAGATTCATAAAACGTTGGATAATATCCATCAAATTGTCTCTAGTAAGCACCTTTTCCCACAAGTAGGCAGTTGGGTAGCCATCTTTATTGGACGGATTGCCTGCTCCACCAACTCTTCCCGGCCCATTGGAACCTTGATTGAATGGCAAGAAGTACGTTTTTTTACCGTCCAACTTTGTCGTCATATAAACATCTGTATGGTCCACCGCAAAATAGACTAAGAAGCGGCGATTAAAACGAAATACCAATTCTTTGGGATCACGATCTTTTTGAAACTGGAGTTTGGCATTTTCTACTGTTTGACCAGTGTACTGATTTTTCAATTCTAAAGCGACGAGCGGAATACCATTTAACGACAAAACCATATCAATGGTTTTATGGTTATTAGGACTGTAAGCAAACTGGCGAGTACAGGTAAAACTATTTGCTTCATACTTTTCCATCGTTTCATCATTAAGCTCTGAAGCGGGTTTGAAGTAAGCTACTTTGAAGCGCACACCGCGGTCTTTGATCCCATTGCGCAATACATGTAACATGCCGTGGGTTTCTACCTCTTGATTAAAGCGTTGAAGGAACTTAACTTCTCCATCATTGTTATAGTTGCGTTGGTGACGTGCCCACTGTTTTGGTTGGGTTTTCTGAATAAAATGCAGTAATTTTTGAGTATCCAAACCAATCGTAGGATCAAAGTTTGATTCGCTGAATGTTTCCTTCTGCCATTTGCCATACGTAGTGAGTGAAGTCTCAATATCCTGCTCAAAACGAATTTCTTTGTTCTCTACCAAATGAATCACCTCCTAGGCTTCTTTTTTACCGGTTACGTATTCGTAGATTAGTGATTGCTTTAGTTGTTCAAATTGAATTAATAGTTGTTCTTTCTCTATGACAATATTATCAATCCATTTTATTTTTTCTTCAAGAAAGTCTACAATTTGTCTTTGTTCATCCATCGTAGATGGAAAAGCAATTTTTACATTTTTAAACAAATCTTTGTTAAGATCCCATTGACCAATTCTTAATCCAGCAGATATCCTTCTGTATTCATCTAAGTAAGCATTATTACGCAATGCATAATGAAGAAATTTAGTATATATCTGCTTGTCCAATACTTCATAAACGTAGTATGCAGGTGAGATGATTCCTCTTATTTCTGAAATTGCCATTGAGCCTTGCCAAGCCTTCATCTTGTTAATAACCAATTGATTATGATTCACGAGCTTATAACCAGAAGTATCTAGTGATGTAACATTATGATTATCATCTCTACTATTCTTTGGAATTACACCATAATCCCTATAAAGCGATAATATTTCTTCATTGGGGTAGTTTTTTTCTGAGACCTCTTTCAGGAAAAATCTCGTTTTCTTAATTTCCCATGATTTTGGAACTTTTTTTATCCATTCAATCCCACTATCCTTCATTTCAACGTTCTTATCCAATCCTTTGGTCACTGTCTCAGTAATCAAGGCTTGTTTGTATTTTTTTAACTCATCGATGGATTGCTGGGTTTCGGAAATGATGGTATCAATAATTTTGACTTTATCCCGAATTACATTAGCAATTTTTTTCTGTTCAGCTAGTTCAGGTAATGGAATTGGGATTCTTTTCATACTATCCCATTTTGTCGACCATAAATCTGCAACTATTCCGTTACCCCATCGATAGAATTCTTCAGCAAAACCAGCATTTTTAAGTAAGTAATTTGTAAAGTTAGTATCCACCGTTCTAGATTTTATTACCAAATTTATTAGCGAAACGGAACCGTCCTCATATGCAATTCCGGAAGATTGTTTCCTATCAGATCTTGAATTTATCACAAAATCTCCTTTTTTAACGAGTTTGCGGTCATTATGGTTTGAAGATTTAGCAGCATTATCAAGTTGTGGAACGATGCCGTTTTTAGTTACAGATAAAGGTTTAAAATCCAAATCAGAAACTTTTTCATTCCGTTGCTTGAAATGTTGCCCAATCTTAACCAACTCCCAACTTTCCGGAATTCCCCCAATCCATTCCACTCCAGAGTCTTTCATTTTCCTAGTCAACGTTGCTCACATCCTTTCCAGAGAGTGCTTTAAAGTTAGCTACGATTGATTCTTCTAGTTGTTTGATGCGCTCCGCAATAACCTCTGAGGGCTCTGGTGCAGTGTATTTGTAAAACAGACGAGTAAATGGGATTTCAAAACCTACTTTATCCTTCTTGCGATCCATCCAAGCATCTGGATTAAATGGCAGTACTTCTCGTTCAAAATATTCTTGAATATTTTCTTTCAAAGGAATATCTTCTGTATCTCGTAGGCTAGCATCCGGTGTTGGTTTGCCTTTTTTCAGAATAATTTCGCCGTTTTCATCACGCAAAGGTCTCTCTACAGTCACTTTGGTAAAACCAAAATCTGCATTATCAAAGATTTTCGATTCAACTATTTTATCAACTAACTTATATTCACGGCTTTGGAACTCACCATAGGCTTTGACGATCATCTCACGACATTCTTCAGTAATATCCACTCGTTTATTCCCAATATTTTTGCGACGTTTTTCAAACATTTTCGAAGCATCGATCAGTTGAATTTTTCCTTGACGTTCAGCCGACTTGTTTTTCGTCAAAATCCAGATATAGGTAGAAATTCCCGTATTGTAAAACAAATCTGTCGGTAACTGAACGATTGCTTCTACCCAGTCATTTTCGATGACATATTGTCGAATCGCACTCTCCCCGCCACCAGCATTTCCTGAAAATAGTGCGGAACCATTATGGATGATCGCCATCCGCCCGGTTTCTTTCAGTTTAGCTACACCATTTAATTGAAACAGCAACTGGCCATCACTAATTTTAGGCAGACCAGGTCCAAAGCGCCCTGCTTCGCCTAGTTTATGTTCTGCTTCTACTGCTGCTTTTGCACTTTTCCAGTCAATACCAAAAGGCGGATTAGAAATACAATAATCGAAGGTATAATCAGTAAATTGATCATTGGATAACGTATTTCCTTTTGTCATATTTTCTGGATCGCCGCCACGAATCATCGTATCAGCTTTCGCAATGGCAAAGGTTTCCGGATTTAATTCCTGACCAAATGTCCGAACTTCAACACTTTCATTAAAATCATGAATCCGTTCGATCATCGCAGATAGCATTTGTGAAGTTCCCATGGTTTGGTCATAAACCGTTTTGACAACATTCTCCCCGACAAGTGTCTCACTATCTTCAGCAAGCAGTAAGTCTGTCATTAAATAAATGATATCTCGACTGGTAAAGTGAGCTCCTGCCTCTTCATTGTAACTTTCAGAAAATTTCCGTACTAGCTCTTCAAAAATATACCCCATATCTGTGCTAGTAACCATATCTGGTCCAAGATAAGAAGATGCCTTATTAAATTCAGTGATCACAGCGAAAAGCATGTTATTCTCTGCCATATTCGTAATTTCTTGCTCAAACTTGAAATTTGATAAGATATCCTGCATATTGTCGGAAAAACCGTTTAAATAAGCACGGAAATTTTCCTCGATATTGTTCGCATCTGCAATCAAGGTATCAAAGGTGAACATACTCGTATTATAGAAAGCAAAGCCTGATGCTTTTTCCAAAAAACGACTTCGCATCGTGTCGTTCATCTCTTTGTATTTTTCAGCAGCTTCTAAAACAGCATGACGGGTTGGTAATAAGGTATCGTGAAGACGTTTGATGACTGTCATAGGTAAGATGACTTTCCCATACTCATGGGGTTTGTATAATCCTCTTAATATATCCGCCACATTCCATATCATATTGGCTTTCTTTTGGATAAACTGGGTTGTTTGTTCATTGCGTTTTGTTTCGTTCACTAAAATTCATCCTCAATTCGTTTGTATAGTTTAAAGATAGCTCTTTATTCGTATAAATCTTTTTTAAGATAGTAGTACTCCTTCATAGAATAATTTCATTATTTAATTTTTTATTACGAGATGGCAAATTAAATTTACCGTCCATTAGGGTAATTATCGATAGTATAATAGTATTGTGCTTGTTTAAAATATACAAGTCAACTTCCTGTTTCAAGCTTGCTGAGTAGCCTTTTACTATCTTATTATTAAGATTTATTCTATCAACATCAATCATTTTAGAAAAGTCCTCTATTTCTAGATGGTTTTCATATGCTAAAATGTCCTTTTCAATTATATCATTCATATTTTAAACTTTTTAGCGAATGATAATTATATTTTTCAATCCCTAGACAACATGAAAAATAATCTAATTACCCGATAGTGAATGCTAGGGCCATTAGTAATTCATGAACCGATCTTTTACTTCAACGACATTTATATATAAGTAGCAGCTGATTTAAAAACACCCTCACTTATGATACGGACCTCCCTAACGACTCCTCTAACGATTTCAAATCGCTAGAGAAGCGTTAGCGCCCCTCTCACATTGCTTGATATAACCTAGACTAGATCGTTAACTTAAAAGGTGTCTTTAACACAAAAATAGCCGTATCCTTTGTTTTGGATACGGCTATTTGATATTGCTCATTCAATTGTTGTACCACGGCAGGCGTGAATTTCATCGTAATTTCCAATATCTCCTTATGGTTAGGATCAAAGGTTATTTTCTCAATAAAGGTACGATACAAGGCTTTGATTTGCTTCTTCTCACTCTGGGCAAGAAAACGATC
Organism: Enterococcus sp. FSL R5-0957; assembly: GCF_038008005.1. Taxonomy (NCBI): domain Bacteria; kingdom Bacillati; phylum Bacillota; class Bacilli; order Lactobacillales; family Enterococcaceae; genus Enterococcus; species Enterococcus sp. FSL R5-0957. The sequence goes on along the minus strand of NZ_JBBOYG010000001.1, from coordinate 280,349 downwards.
CAAACTAGTCAATATCCGTTGGACATCTTTGACTTGAATCGGCTCTCCTTGTTGTTGAAAGATCCCTAAGATTTCATTTTCTCGAATGTGCAACTGTCGTCGTTTTTCAGTCAATTCGTCTAAGCGGTCTTTTAACATCGGAAACAATTCAGGACTATCTTCCAAAGCAACTTCCCATTTTTCAATTTTAGTCTTCAATTCTTCCTTTCGTTCCAGTAACACCACGAGTTCTTGTTCCAATGGTTGGCTTTGTCGCGCTATTTCTTCATTTAACGCTGCCACCAATCGGGGAAGAACTTCTGGTAGCTGAATAATTTCCTTTAACCGGTCGGCGACAAATGTTTCCGCTTGTTCGGCACGAATCGAATTGGCATGACACACACTTGCTCCCTTATTTCGAAAAACTGAACAAGAATAATATCGAATCCGTTTCTTTGTGCCATCCTTTAGGGTATTTGTGACATTACTCGCTGCCATCGGTGCCCCACATTCTGGACAACGTAACAACCCCGTCAATACATTTTCACCTGTATGGTTCCATTTGGGTTGTTTTCCTTCTAAAGCAAGGCGTTCTTGTACTTTTTGATAATCTTCTTCCGAAATAATCGGCTCATGGGTTCCTTTCACTAAAATCGGTTTCGGATTTTTTCCTTTCCGTCGTTTGGTTTCCCAATTGATATAGCGTGCATATTCTAAATATCCTGCATAAATTTTATTGCGTAAGATATCTTTGACTGCCGTGGTAGAAAAAGCATTCTTTTTGACTGTTTGATATCCTTGACGATTCAAAAAATTGGCAATCGCTCGATACCCTGCTCCACCTAAATATTTTGCATAGATCAGACGAACAATTTTCGCCTCTTCTGGTTCAATGACCAATTGTTTTTGACCATTCGTGTCAATACCACTGACATAGCCTAAACGTCGTCCACCTGCATAACGCTTTTTATCTTTCACTAAGCTTTGCATTGACATCTGAACATTCTCCGCAATTTGGTTGCGTTCAAATTCACCGAAACTCCCAAGGAGTTGTAACATTAGTTTTCCTGTCGAAGTAGTCACGTCAAATTGTTCCGAGATCGAATGTAACCCCACATCATATCGCAACAGTTCCTCGACGGTTTGTAAGACATCTAACATATTGCGTCCGAGACGGGTCAATTTCCAAATCACTAGTAGATCAAAACGATGGTTCCGAGCATCGTTCATCATTCGTTGATAGGCGAACCGATTTTTTGTGGATTTCCCACTAATCCCTTCATCGGCATAAACTTCTACCACTTCATAGCCCATCCGTTCGGCAAACTGTCGTCCATTTTGTTCTTGTGCTTGAATACTATGTCCTTCTAAAGCTTGTTCTTGTGTACTCACTCGAATATATAATGCGACTCGTTTGGTTGGTATCGTTTCCATAGATCATTCGTTCCCTTCTAAAATATTTTGTGTCAGTTGTCGAAAGTAAATCCCACAGACTGTTTTTTCCTTTGTTACCTCGATCCGACAAACATGGTCACATAACAATTGTCGACTAGAGAGGTCTTTTAGGTGAAGCCATTCTTTCACTTTTGCTTCACACTGTTGGAGTGAAAGAAACGAAGAAGTAGACCTCGGCTTTTGAAGAGCTTGCAGCTGTTGCTTGAGTTCTTCCAGTGAACAATTGCCCTCTTCAAATGCCTTGAGCCATTGTGCTTCTTGTTTCTTTTGTTGGATTACTTTGTGTTTTTCATCTTTTCGCTTTTCGGCTAATTGTTGCGTCAATTGGGCAATCAAGGCTTGATAGACGCCTTCGTATTGAAAAAAAGCCTGTATCTTTTCCAATACTTCTGACTCAACCCTTTCTGCCCGAAGAAAGATTCCTTGGCAGCTTCGGTCGGTACAATGATAATAATGAAGCGTCTTCGTCTTCTTTGTATTCCATTGATACTTCGAACTCAGATGACGACCACAGAAGGGACACTTAATTTTTTGACGTAATAAGTACGGATACGTATCTTTTTTAGCTGTACGTCTGGATTGTCGAATCTCTTGAGCTTGTAAAAAAGTTGTTTTTGAGAGAATCGGTTCAAAGGTTCCTAGATACTTCCCCAAAGAGCCTCCTTTGATTTCGCCATAGTACAATGGATTTTTTAGGATACTATAAATGTGATAGGGCTGAAAAGGACGTTCGCGCAAGAAGAGCTTTTGTTGCGTCAATCGTTGACAAAGCTTTTTGTAGCCATATTTTTTAGTCAAATAAAGTTGAAAGATATGGCGGACAACTTTTGCTTCGTGTGCTTCTTGTTGGATTTTCCCATTCACTAAACGATACCCATATGGAACCGCAGAAGATAGATATTGCCGTTGTTGCTTTTTGTAGGCAAGTCCGGCACGAACATTTTCAATAATGACGTTTCGTTGTTGTTCTGCAAAAGTGAACAATAATTGCACAAATAGTTTATTCGTTGAAGTGTGCGAGAAAGAAGCAGGAAGAGGTTCAGAAATCGAACAAACTTGAACTTGATGTTGTTGGCACAACTCAATAAATTCTAAGGCTATTTTGGCTTGACGTGCCAATCGATCATAACGCCAGACATAGATCACCCCCTCTTCTTCTGACGCACAAACCCAAGCTCTAAGCTGTCGAAAAGCTGGACGATCCGCTTTTTCCCCTGATTCTCCTTTGTCTGAAAATCGTTGAGGAATTTGTTCATATTTCTCTAAAACGTACTCTTTCACTGCATCATATTGGGCGTCATTACTGATTTTCGCTTCTTCATAAACAGACGTTCGATCATAACAAGCCACACGCATGCTTGATTCCCCTCTCTATGAATGAACTAAATACCATTCTTTCACATCTCTTCCATTGAACGAACGTTGCACAAAGCGATTTTCTAAATATCCTTCGTTCTTCAACGCTTGAAGAGTACCTCCAATAGATCCAGCAGATACCCCTCTTATTTCGAAAGCCAAGTAAATTGGTTGTGTAAAAAAGGCTTGATTTGAAAAATGTTCTTGAATATACAGAAGAACCTCTGCTTTTAGTGTCATTTTATTTTTAGTCATTAGAATTCCCCTTTCTTAAATGTTTGATTGAATGAAGTAAATGAAGCATAGATCAAGCTTCATTTACTTCCGTTTGGGTTTGCTCGTCATCATACAGATAAGTAATCAGTTGTTTTGCTAAATCAATAAGAAATATTTCCATAACATGGTGCCTCACTTTCATACTTTGGTTTATTCTAAATTACAATCGAAAATACGATTTGAGTGAAGAAGGTAATAGAATCTCGTATGTTGGAAGAACTTGACGATTCATGTGAATACGTTTCGTTCTTCTCCCTTTTTCTGCACACATATTACCCGAATCAAGCAATTGTCTAAAAAGATAGGTTAGATCCTTTACTTGAAATTCTCGCCTTAACAAGTCCTCAAACGGGATAGGAAAAATATTTACCTTAATATCCCCATTTTTTTGAATTGATACTTTTCCCCAAATCGTACTGGGCGTATGTTTGTTGTCACTGTTTGTTAAAAATTTATGGCTATTCATCACCAACAATGTTTTCACTCGGTCAAATACCGTTTGCTCACTTCCTAAACTAGTATCTACAATTAACTGTTCGTACGAATTAATAAGCACCGTCTGTATATGCTCTAATCGTAAAGGATAGCCCAGTATATCTTGAATTAGGAGAGCTCCACTATAAATCAAAGCTAGATTATTACCAATGCGTTGCTTCAAAGAATGTTCAGGTAAAACAGCCCATATTTTTTTTTGAGCTTCGACAAAAGTTGCTTCAATTTTTGCAATCCCTTGTTCAAAGAGTTTCAAAAGAAATAACTTTATACCCCAACCAAAAGTATTAGAAGAAAGACTTTTAACTTTCTCTGCGTGATTCGCATCCTTTGTAAACTTGATATCAGAAAACTCGATATATCGAACTTTCAAACCAGTTAATTTCTCATTGAAATAATTTTCCAAACGCTCTTCAGAAGAGGTAAGGGTCAAAACAGAAAAAGTCTCTTGTGGCATAAGCTGACAATTAGAATCTAATCTTAGCCTTTCTTCTCCTGAAGCTAATTGATAGATCAACGAGCTAAAGTTATTTTGAGTTGCTGCTCCTAACTCATCTAGTATTAGTGGAACACCTCCCTGATTGTTTGATGCTAGCTTTATAATGGCTTTATTGGTAGCATTCATATTTCTAAGAACCGTAGTTGGATTTCCAAATAAAGAGGCAATAAAGTGTAACGTAGTGGTTTTACCCGTTGTGCTCTTGCCCTGTAGGTTAATTAGTAAACTCAAAAAAGTATTAGCCTTCGTAACGTTTAAATAGCCTAACACAATAGAAGCAATACCAATCGACCAAGCAAGTTCTAAGTTCGTTCCTAAAACATACTTATGAACCAATGCGTCAAATTCCGCTTCTGTACCATTAGTTGTTAATTGGTAGCATGAGTTTTTAGTTAATACAGAAGGAATTTCACGTCCAAAAGAATCTTGTAACTGAAAAATCATTGCTTCATTTTCTTTTTTCCAGCCAAGAGATTCATGTTCAAAAAAGATTGGAGCATTCTCCCGTTGAATCTGTAAAAAGTCAACGACTTCAGCTTCTCTTCTAGCTTTAATGATTAAGCCATGTTTTGCTAATTGTTTAAAATTATTAGTTTGTAAACATCCACCTTCTATTTCTATTTCATCCCAACAATGATCGACATAATAGGCAAGAACAAGTGTAATGACTTTTTGTTCGATATTTTTGCGTATTTGCTTAATAAACATCGGACAAGCAACTTTTTCTTCTTGACCTTCTTTCACCAAAAATACTCCTTCTTGATTCAGTTTAAACTGGTCAAAATAATATTCTTGATTGGATTCTAATGATTCTACAGAAGGATTTACAGGTTTTGGCAACGGATATTTTTTTACAAAGTCTTGAATATCTTTATTTTTATCCGAAGCATGCAGACAATGAAATCGAATCTTATTATCAGCCGTAACAGACAAACAAGAACCATTAGAATTATTCGTGTGTTTTCTTAATGGACATTCGTCAAATATAAGTAAGGTAACTCCTTTATGATCGCCCTCTTTTATGGTATAAGTTAATTCAGGATAGTGAGCTAACCATTGTTTATAGTCTGCTTGAATAAAAGGTAACACTTCTCTAAAAGATGGATGGCTTTTTACTCTAGAGGTTGACATCATGGAATTTTCTTCAACTATCTGTTCAAGAATTTTAAAACAATTACTTCTATCTATGTTATCGGGAATAGAAAGGAAACTAGATAAACGATGCGGACGCTCTTTTGTGGACTTTCCTTTGACCGCTGGTGTACCAACTAATTTGCATAATCTTGAAGGATTATAAACAGAAGTATCAATATCAACTTCATCTTCTACTCCAAATCTTCGGTGAAGTAATTGAAGAAAATTCTGAATAGTAAGAATCGTCTCGTGATTATTTGGTTGTTCATTTATGGGAAGAAAAATATGGTAGCCATTCCCACTATCAACTTTTACAAATGATTCTATTCCCTGTTCTTTCAAATAACGTTCTACTTGTTCCATAACATTTTCTGCCTTTTTCTTTTCGCTATCTGTTGCACTTCCCTCTTTCCTTTTAGGGTCAATATCAATAAATACAAACCGAATTTTTTCAATATCATTGTCTCTCACAGAATGCTTTTTTTGTGTAATCACCTCTTGTTTAATAGGATTATAAGTTATGTTTACTGTACCTTCAGACAATTTCTGTTTTTCTAAATAGTTAATAATTGCTTGAGAATCTGCAGTAGAAAAAATATGAGAAACGGTTCTCTTGTTTAATGTAGAAAAAGTTCTCAAATTAACATAAGAAATCCCCAGTGTATTTAACAGTTGTAAATGCTTCTGAATTGAAGTGTGATTCATTTTCATTAATTACCACTCACTTTCTAAAAAATTTTTATTTGTATGACTACATTACCTCCAACCTCTCATAATTTCATGATCTTCAGTTCTACAAAAATATATCCCACTCAAAATATTGACAAAAGAAAAAAGTTGTGATTTCCAAAATCACAACTTTTTTTCTTTTACGATAAATCAATCCTTATTAAATTATTTAGGAAAATATTGTTCAATTATTTCTTTATATATTTTCTCATAGTATGTTTCTGTCCATCCTAATGTTCCTATAAAATCAAGTCCTCTACGTTTTAAAGGTTCACTTAAACTATTAATATAGTTAATAATGTTGTCTATCCTTTTCTCTTTATCTTCGCCTTCAATCTGGGGAGCATATAGTCCAATTTCCTCCCAATAATATGAATCTCTTTCAATTCCCATGATGGTAGCTTTGGCTAATTTCAAATCAAATAACGATTTTAGAATTCTTAGTGTCTTAATAAAGTCTTCTCTCTTCAACTCTTTAATCCATTGTGAATTTTCTGGATTATCTAAAATTTCAAGTTCATCTTCATTATAAGTATATTTCAAATTTGACTTGCTTAACTCATAGATAAATGAAGTTTCTTGACTCATAATTCTTTTAAGTACTTGACTATAAGTTTCGTTTGACTTTGCCCATTTCGCTAATTCTACCACTGTATTCACTAATAAATCGAAATAATGATGTTCTCGTTCAATAGTCTCAGCATTTTGAAAATGAAAATCACCTTTATAAACTCCATTCTTTTCCACTGTTTTATTAATATTTTCTTAATTGTCAAATTAAGTTAGACAAATCATCAATACTTACGTAACTCAAAAATACTTCCAAAGGTGTTCGATAATTCAGTGATTTTCTAGGAATATTATTTCGTTTCGATGCGACAGATTGAATAAAAGATTCATCTACTGAATTGAAATCCATAGATTTCAATAAACCATCTCTACGTAACAATCCGTTAGAATTCTCGTTTAGGCCTCTTTGAGACGGCGTTCCTGGATCAGCGAAATAAATGGCAATATCATTGGCATTACTGATCTGTTTCCAATTTGAAAATTCCTTTCCACAATCAAAAGTGATGGATTTGAATAGATTTTTCGGTACAGATTCAAACCAATGATTTAATTTGTTTTCAATATCAATCGCTTGTCTACCACACGGTTTCAATGTGATGATAACTTTTGATAATCGCTCAACTAAGGTAATTACAGCACTTTTATGTTTCAAACCTACGATAGTGTCACCTTCAAGGTGACCAAACTCATTTGAGAATTGGCTATAATCTTTTTCACGTTCATGAATAGAGCGACGGAAAGCTTGTTTTCCACGTCTTTCTTGATGTCCATTTGGTTTACGCTTGCCTTTCATCGGTAAGTCAGAAGGATTAAATAGCCCCTTTTTGAACATACGATAAATGGTACGAGCAGAACAACGAATAGGAAACGCTGCACGACCAACAATCACATCGGGTGTCCATCCTTGAACAACCTTTCTTTGAATATATTCTGATTGTTCCTCAGGTAAAACAAGCGGGCGTCTACCACAGTTTGATTTGTTTTTCTTATACTGTTGATAGTACTCTAAGGCTGATTTTCCTTGCTTGAAGAACAGGTATACTTTATGGATCGTTTGTCTTGAACGATTCAAGCAATGCGCAGTTTTCGCAACAGATTGATTTATTTTGAAATAAGACTCTATCATTACAAGTTCATCCGTTGTAAGATGGGTATAGGTCATTTGTACTCACTCCTTATAATTCTTTGGACGGAACTATTTTGAGTGTAGCACAAATGACTTTTTTAGTTGTCTAGCTTAATTTTACAATCGGCGTTTTTTAAAAACCAGAATGAGTTTGCAAATTTAGTCGTACTTTTTCGATTAACTAAGTTAATAACTCTTCCATGTAATAATAAGACAAAAATACATAAATTTTTAGCTTCCTTATTATTAGATACTAATTGATCAATCATAGGGAGCCATTTTTTGATTTTCACTAATTGATCGCTCATAAATCTTTCACTGGACTTTTGTTCAATCTTAAATTGCAAAACTTCTAACTCATAATTCCCATCTTCTGATTTATTTTTGGGAACAACTATCAAACTTTTATAAAGTTTATCCACATCAAAATTTATCTTTTTTGCATAATTTGTATCCATTAATACATCTCCTTATTCATAATAAATTTCATATGACGCTCCTCTCAAAATTTACCGGTAGACTAGAAAAAAGAATAAAAGATACGTCAATTCACACTTTATTCTTAAAAAAAAACTGGTCTCTCTACCGGTAATATCGATTGAGTCCGCCTTTATCGACTTTATCCTTTTTTTATATTAAATGTTTTCACCGGTAGACAGGGAGAGAAAGAATAAACTAAAAGCCCTTAATTCTTAATGTTCTCACCTCCTTACCGTTCCTACCGCTAAAATTTAATATAACTAAATTCTATAACATTAGAAGAAATTTTAAATACCTTTGATAAAAAATATTGATGTTTTTTCTCTCATTGTTTACAAACTAGATAGCTTATGTATTCTTATTAAAAATAATAGATATTTCGAACATCATCACTCTCATCTACTTAATTTCGCATTTTTACTTTATAAAAAAACTGATTCTAAGAAAATTAAATAATTTTTCTCAAAATCAGTTTTTCTTTGATAAATAATATTTTCAATTATTTAATCATTTGAAAATTGTTAGTCATTCCAATACGTTGAGAAATTCTTCCATCTGTATAAACACGGAATTGTTTTCCTCCATTCATTACCGTATTTCCAATATCATCAGTAGAAATATCAACTGGATAAAATTCTCCATTTTCATCTTGCATTAAATCTTTTCTATATTGGGTGGATTCAATAATATTAGTATTTGCTTCATTTTTATCTGGAGACTCATAAATCCATAACGCTTTATTATTTAGTACAGTTTCTTTAGCAGCTTCCCAACTTGAAATTGCTGAGCTACTTGTAGATTGCGTCGTTGTAGTTGTTGCTTGTTGAGTAGCTTCTTCTACTACTGGAGTTTGAGGAGTTTGTCCATTCACAATATCAATGAAACCTTGTTTTAGCTGTTGATTTTGAGTTTCGTTAAAGTACATATAATTATTTTCATTACCCTGATTTTGTTGCGTTAAATAAACTTTAGGTTGTCCATTTTGAAAACCAAAGAAATATACATGCTGCCCTAAATATTCCCCAGTTTCTACATCAGAATAAACCGCTACTAAATTGAAATCTGCATGACCAGTTCCATCTTCTGACCATTGTACGGTAACTGGTGCTTCATTGATTGCCATTTTCCAATTGCCATTAATCACGGCTTGTGGTAAAGGAGTGCCATACAGACTTACATTATTCTGAGGATTGTAGCTTTTATATTCTTGCCCTAATGTCTTTCCCCATTGTGTGACAAAAGTTGCTAGTTGGGTAAATTTATTTGTATCCCATAATTCTTGTTTTATTTGAGAATCACTCGTATCTGAACTCGTTGCCTTACTAGACTCTGTTGTGTTAGTTTCTAGAGTAGTTGTTTCTATTTCTTTTGTAGAAGATTCCTTTCTTGTTGTTTCAGTTTCATGAGTTGTTGAATCCACTTGTTTCTTTTGTTCATTTTGAGAGACAGTAGAACATCCTCCAAGTAAAAGAATCATGCCTAATAGGAATAATCGTTTTGCTTTCATCCTGTTTCTTCTCCTAATAATAAATTTGAATTCATTCAAGAAAAAGAACCACCCGTATAAGTGGTTGCTTTTTCTAAATAATTATTTCTTTAACAGCTCTTGCTTCAATTGTTGAAACTCTTCTTCTGTAATCATATTCGTTTCCAACAAATGAGAAAGTCTTTCTAATTGAGAAAGAACTGTATCAGAAGACACGATATCAGAAGATACTTCTTCAAATTCACCTTCTAAAATATCTAAATCTTGTTGGAGACTTTCTTCTGTATACGCTACATTTTTCCCTAACTCTGTTTGAAGCTTTGTTGCCATTGGTTTCATAGACAAGTAATTGATGCCTCCTGAAACAATGCCTCCCACAACTGGTACTGCTTTAGAAATACCTTTCGCAAAGGTATTTTTAGTTAACTTTGTACCAAAAATACCTAGTACTCGTTTGATTACTGGATAATACAACGTTTGTGTCAATGCTTTTTGAGGAATCTTTTTCAATGCTTGTGTAGATAACTTTCCAGACATCGCTCGTACAGCAGAACCTGCAGAAGTTACTCCAAGCATAATTCCCAAATACAATATCAACGTATTCTTTGCTTCTTCACTGAGCTCTCCATTCTCTCCCATTAAATCCTTAAATCCATAAATGTACGAAATTTCCTGTGCTAATCGTAATGAATAACCAAAGAACTGAAGGAGATCCGCTGGAATAGTTGCTGCCATAGCGATACCTCCTGGCAGTCCAGTTGCTAACGATACCGCACTTGATTTCAAGGTAATCGATTGAATACATTTTTGTGCTTCACGATCTAGCATTTCTTTGGATAAAAATGCTTGTGGACCCTTTTCTATGAGTCCTTCAATATCAGAAACTTTTCCTTGAAATGTTTGAATCAAAAATGCTCGACGATCAACTTTGACCATTGGTAATTTGAATGCTTCTTCTATGATTCTCAAACCTACTGTTTCTTCATTAGCCATGTACATGTTGCTCCTTTTGTTGTTGTCTGATAATACTTTGAATCCATCTCGTTGAAAAACCATACCTATCCGTTAATTTCCTAGAATCAATGGAATGGTTTTCTTGTACCATTGTTTCAATTTTTTGAGCGACTAATTCTCGGTCATACATTTTCATTGGAAACGATAACTGTTGCCCACGAAAAGCAATATAAAACTGATAAAGTAAATCCGTGTCTAGTCCTTTTTCCTCAAAAAATTCATAGATACTTTTATACGAACTCGTCAAACATTCCCCATCTACTTTCACTTGCTCACCTCCATTTCCTCTGACATTTTAAAAATATCATATTGATTCCTTCATTGATAATGCATATAACATGTATCATCACATGTATTTTTAAAGTCAAAAAGCATGTAAAACTACTTATAAGTAACATGAGAAAATAAAACGTTATTTTTCTTGAAATAATAATTGACTATCTGCCAATTGCCATTCATTACGAACATGAATACTTAGTGGGTGGGATAACTTGCCTTCTGCATTTATCAATACTTTGGTCATCTTCTTTTGTTTCGCACTCAATTGATCGTAAATAGTCTTTGCCTGTTCATAAGCCACTTGACTCGTCGCTGTAATCGAACCACAAGCAAAAATAATGGTATTGATTTTCTTTTCTGTAAAAACAGTCGTTAATATTTCCAAAGATTGTTCATCATTTCCTCGAGGAAATACCCGAGGACTTTTCGCTTTTGTATACGAAAAAAGATTCACGGCAATAAAACCAGTAAATCCCAATTGTCGGATATTCTTTTCGATGAGCAACATACTCAAATCATTCGTAAATGGTTCTGTATCTGTTGGACGAATGGTAATGACTACCGCTAATTTTTCTTCCGCTTCTTTTCCTTTGATCGCCCATTGTCGTTTGAAAACATAGCGATGGGTATGATGAGGGTCTCGCCAAACCTCTGTTTGTGTGGTCACTAATTCTTTTTCAATCATCTCTTTTTCTCCTATGCTAATTTTTGTTCAAGCAATTCAATCACCATTGCCGCTATAAGTGTCAATACTAGTTGAAAATATTTCATATTCTTTCTCCTTTTTTCTTCAGAATTTGATGAATCGCTGTAAGGATATCTTCTAAACATTTCGCAATCATTCTCAAATAATCGATCTTATTCATTGGTTCCTCCAATCTGACTCCAAACCAAACGTCCTTCTACCAGTAACCCGCGAACAAATTCTCGCTGGCTGGTAATATCTGTAATGAAATAAACCACGTAGTCTTTCCCATCTTCTGGTGCGCAATAAATATAAAGATGTGTCATTACTAAACGTGGTAGAGTAACATCTTTAGGAAGCATACCCATTTCAATTTCCTCTTTTTCCATCGTAACGGATTCATAGCCCCACTCTTCAGAAGTAGTGACTAGCTGTGCACACTTTTCCAGTACTTCGATAGCCGTTTCTAACAAGTCATTTCGCTCCTTTCTTTTAGATACTAGTATTCTTCTGGTAATAACATCGTTTGATACTCACCCGAATCAATGACCCATATTTTTTGAGACACTGATTTCAAACAAAGCTTAGGTGAAATCAGATACTCTTTTCTTTCTTCCGGTTCTTCTTGACGATGAACCAACTTTTGATTTCCTTTTTCCGTAGAAAATTCAAAAATTTGAAGATAGTCTAAAGGAAGTTGCTTTTGAACGTTTTGATCGATTAGATTCCAACATAAAGCTTGTAATTCCACCGGCAAACTGTCCATTACTCCCTTTGTGACATAACGTTGTCCTTTATTTTGAAACATTTCTTTTTCCTCCTTTGCCATAAAAAATAGCCCAATCTTTTTTATAGAAGATTGGGCTTCATGGATATAATATATATTTGATATTCAATTTGATTCATTTTATACTATTAAAAACAGACAGTACTAAAAATAGTGAGAGTGTAAAATATTTTGTGTAAATAGAAAAAAGGAAGTCCCTTCTGTAGAATAGAGTTACCACAACACATTCACAGAAAAGAGGACTTCCATATGAACGATTTTACTACAGAAATTCTAAAGACTCTAGCGAACAAAGGCGATTTGAATGAATTATTCCGTGTCCATTTGGAAAAAGCTGTCAATACGCTTCTCAAAACGGAGTTAACGGCTTTCCTCGATTACGAAAAGTACGATCGTATTGGTTTTAACACGGGTAATTCTCGTAACGGCTCCTATGACCGTACGGTCAAGACCGAGTACGGGGAACTTCATCTCCAGATTCCGCGCGACCGCAACGGCGAGTTCAAGCAACAGACTGTTCCTGCTTATAGACGGACGAATGATACCTTAGAGGAGACCGTCATTCACCTCTTCCGAAAAGGTATTACCATGTCGGAAATCGCAGACTTGATTGAGAAAATGTATGGGCATCACTACACGCTCCAAACCATGTCCAATATAACTAAAGTGCTGACTGAAGAAGTAAATGCATTTAAAGTTAGAACTCTAAATGATAAGTATGTCGCTATTTTCATGGATGCTACTTATATTCCTTTAAAACGGCAAACCGTCTCCAAAGAAGCAATCTATATTGCCATTGGTATACGAGAAGACGGCACTAAAGAAGTACTAAGTTATGCGATTGCTCCGACTGAATCGACCTACGTTTGGAATGAGTTGTTACAGGACATTTACTCCAGAGGGGTTCATGATGTCTTACTGTTTATTACCGATGGCTTAAAAGGCATGAAAGATACGATTCACCAGATTTATCCTAAAGCTAAATACCAACATTGCTGTGTTCACGTTTCCCGTAATATTGCTCATAAAGTACGTGTCAAAGACCGAAAAGAAATCTGTGATGATTTTAAGGCTGTTTATCAAGCTAGCTCAAAGGAAGAGGCAAATACCTTTTTAGGGAGTATGATTGAGAAGTGGCAGAAAACTTATCCTAAAGTGACGCAGTCACTGATAAAAAATCAAGATTTATTGACTTTTTATGAGTTTCCGCCTGGTATCCGCCGAAGCATTTACTCAACTAATTTAATCGAATCTTTCAATAAACAAATCAAGAAATACAGCCGCAGAAAAGATCAGTTTCAAAATGAAGAATCACTAGAGCGTTTCCTAGTATCCATCTTTGATACATACAATCAAAAATTCTTAAATAGAAGCCATAAAGGCTTCCAACAAGTGACGGATACATTAGCTTCAATGTTTACTGAGTAACCCATTATTTTGCAGAAGGACGAGTTATTTACACAAAATTATTGACGCTCCCAAAATAGTTTATTGGAGGAATTCTTATATGTCTTGGATTAATGATATTTTTTCCATAAAAGCTATAAAAGATATTAACTATAGAAAAAAGCAAGATAAACAACGTGCTACAAATGATTTACAACTAACAATGTTAAGAAACAATATTGAAAGACATGAACTTGAAATAGATGAATATAGAAAAAAACAATTAGAACACGAAATAACTTATCGTTCTAAGGAATGGACTTTTCAAGATTATAATAATTTTTCTAGTTCTTATTTAAATGAAGCAAGAAGACTACTTGAAGATGGCGAAATAAGAAAACTAATACTTTTGATAAATGAATTATTTACTAGAAAAAGCATAATAAATGGCACTTGGTATGCAGCAACAGCTATTACTGGTAACCAGAGTTATCTACACCCTGATATATTTAATATAAAAAAAGTATGCTATCATCTCCCCATCTTTCCCAATGAATTTTCACACAGTTTATCTAATGAAACTAGACCTGAATAATTCATAGATTAAAAATGCACTCTAAAAATTAGCGGGAGATCTTATCGCATGAAGGACTACTTGCTTGATAAAGATGTCCTTCAGACACCTATAGATGAGAAAAGCAAGAAAATCGGTAAAAACTAGCATATTTTCACCGGCAAAAAATTACATTTGAAAATCGGGATTGACAACTTATCAGAAAAAAAAAAAAGAAATCACCGATAGTTTTTCAAAAAAGTTATTGTTTTCTCAATTTATTCCTGAACGCGTCAAATATGAAGTAAAAAAATACGAAGCTTACTATTCTTCTTATCTTGTCTTCGGGGAGAGCGGCACTGCAAAAAAAAAATATCGCTTACCAAATTTATCTAAATCAGACTAAGAATACCAACTACCTGATCTCGATCAATTGCAAACTCATTACAGACAAACTATGGAAATTTTTGATCAATGCCACGAATGGTCCCTTCATGGATGTTCACAATACGATTTTCTTTGAAAACGTGGAACAATTAAATACAACGGCAATCGAACGCCTCGTCACGTTGATCAAAACCACCAATGTACTCAATCACAAGCAACTGATTTTTACCTATGACAGCAATAAAGCAACAGACCAGACGATTTTTAATCGACTAGTAAGCCAATTAAACTGTGCGAAGATCTACGCACCTGCCATTCGAGAACGCAGAAATGAATTAAGCATCATCACGACACTACTTTTGAATAAAATGAATATCGAATGCACGAAAGAAATCATGGACTTTGAACCAAATGCCCTCGAATTATTGCTAGCTTTTGACTGGCCAGGAAACTTCGATCAGTTGCAATACTGTATCAAAGAACTTGTCGTCAATGCAAGCACCCATTATATTTCTGAACATCAAGTCACAGAATTGCTGAACAAAGAACATTTGATCCAAAATTTCACTCATCTCAAGGATCATTTTACTGTCAAAAATCCCTTACATCACCCCACGTTGTTCGACTACACCAAAGAAATCATTTTAAGCGTATTAGAACAAAATGAAGGGAACCAAACAAAGACAGCCAATCAACTTGGAATCAGTCGAACAACATTGTGGCGCTATTTAAAAGAAGAAAGTTAAAAAAATCTGAGCGTGGGACAAAAGGCCCCCCTTTTGTTCCACGCTCCTACCAAAGCTTGTATATTACTGAGTGGTCATTTAGTTTGTGAAGATTTAACAAGAAAATGCTTTTCACTATATTTCAAATAAAAGAAGTAAATGATATCGATAGTCAACAACTGTAATAATAATGAATGGGTAGCCCCACTTCCATAATGGCCATTATCAATGTTATCAGTTCTAGAAGTTTGTACCACATATGTCACAGCTTTTTCTAGATTTGATTTGCCAATTTGAGTCATTCCGATCGTTACCATTTGATTATTGTTAGCTTCTTTTACTAAAGCTAATACCTCTTTATTTTTCCCTGAATGTGAGATTCCCCAAAAAACATTTTTTTCGCCACCTTCTCTACTTAGCTGTTGCCAAACCAAAGATTTATCTTTTTCAAATAAAACTGTCTTCCCTAATTTGAGCCACTTTTGCCTTATATCTTCTGCAGCTATCCCAGAAGTTCCTACGCCAAAGACATAGATTTTATCGGCACTATACAATTTTTCAACGATTTCAGAAATCGTTGTTTCGTCAAGCAATTCATCCATTGAATCAATGATTAATTTATCATTCATTATTAATTTCTTCTTGGTCACTTCAAACGATTCATTAAAAGACATACTACTATATTCATTTCTAACTTGTTTTTCAATCGATCTTGAAATGGCTAATTTAAAATCAGAATATTTTTTGTAACCTATTTTTTTGGAAAAACGAGTAACTGTTGCAGCACTAGTAGCAGATAGGTCAGCCAATTTTTGAACAGTCATCTGAGGGATATCGGTAAAATTAGCTAAGATATATTTTGCTAGTTTCTTTTCAGTGATTGATAATTCACCTTGAACATTCTCAATATTTTTTATAACGCTCATTTTTTTCTCCTTTATTTTTTCCTATAATAATAATAATACACCGCCTTTGTGTTAAAATCTTGGACGATCGGTAAAATTTTACTATTTTTTATTTCTAATTTTTTTAGCAACATTTTTCTGATTGTTTGATTTTTTTCTAAAACCGAACCAGCAAAAGCAAGTTCCATTTGCTGCACGTGCATTTTATTAAGTAGCCGTTCAAACAAACAGGTCAATGAATCCACCGTCGCCGTTAAAATTTTAGCCTTTTCTTTACTTTCTTTCGTATAATACTCCATAAATAAAGCCGCTTGAGCTACCTCTTTTTTATTTTTTTCATAGAAATTGCTAATTGCTTTTAATGGATCATTCTCACCAATAAATGCTAAAAACGCTTGAGAAAACTCCGTTAGTGATTGCCCTTCATCCAAATCATTTACTAATTGTTTGTAACAAGCTAAACCGAGAGAATAAGCGCTGCCTTCATCCCCCAAAAGGTGTCCCCAACCGCCTACTCTATAGAAAACTGAATTTTTCAACCCATAGCCAACAGAACCTGTTCCGGAAATCAGTAAAGCCCCATCTCGTCCCTGCAATTTATTTATTAACGCTAATTTTGCATCACTAATCACAACCACAGGGCAAGAACATAATGCTTTCAGGCTCTTTTCGATGGTTTCTTGTGCGCCACTGGTTTCTATTCCTGCAATTCCTATAAGAATCATTTTGACATTTTCTTGGTATTCACTCAATAAATGTAGTAATCCTTTTTTTAAAGTGTGCACCGCTTGTTCTTTTTGTACCATTATATTTGCTGCATCCAAATCAAAATCCTTCATCAAACTTCCGTCTACACGATACAAGCTAAATTTAGTTTTTGTGCCACCTGCATCAACCCCAATTAAATACTCCATAAAAATGCCTCCTACAAAAAGAGGACTCAGATGGAAAGTCCTCTTTTATCGTTTATTTTTAATTATTTTTCGTTTAATTGCTTTTGCATTTTTATCAACCGCTCAATCAGTGCTTGTTCACTCATGGCCGTCATCAATTGATCTTGTGCATGGATCAATAATAAACTGATTGCCCCTTTACCAGCTAAGTTGTCTTGTATCAGTTGTGTTTGAATGTTGTGTGCTGTATTCATCTCTGCTTTTGCTTCCACTAATAAGTCATCAATCTGTTGATACTCCTCATTTTCTGCACAATCCAAAGCTTCATACAACAGTCCACGTGCATTGCCACTATGAACAATTAATTCAAAAATTGTTGCTTCTAATTCTTCCATTTTTTTCACATCCATTATAAGCTATTTTTTATTAATAGAGACGATAAATAAATAAGTGACAAATCACAAACATCGCTAAGAATGTCAGAAAAGTAAAATAAATATACCGTTTACAATTGAATTTTTCCTTTTTATCCAAATATAAAACAATACTTGGAAATAATAAGCTGATTGTTAAAAGATTGCCCCAAAAAATTATTTTTTCAGAATGATATTTTGTACTGAAGTAAATAAAAATAACGTTTACAATCAGTAAAAGTAAAACATAGACGACCGCGTTTAGATACCGCGCATTGTTTCTCATGCTTCTTCCAACTCAAGTTCTAATTGCTTTTTATCATAAATTTTAAAGAAAGGATAATAAACAAAGGTAGCAATTAAACTATTGATAATAACAAGCACGATGGCATGCCAATCACCGCCAGTTGCTAAAAATGCGCCAATTGGAGCAGGTAAAGTCCAAGGTGGTTGCACGTACATCAAATGAACAAATTCCAATTTAAAAGCAAACCAAGTAACGATCGTCATAATAACTGGGGCTAAAATAAATGGAATAAAAAATAACGGATTAAGCATAATTGGGAAGCCAAATATAATCGGTTCATTAATATTGAAAATACTTGGAATTAAACATGCGCGACTGATTGATTTCGTATATTTTGCTCGACCAAAAATAATGGCACAAATAATTAAACCTAAAGTAGCACCCGAACCGCCAATCCATACGAACCATTGGAAAAAAGTTTCTGGCGCAATATGAGTTGGTGTTTGATGATTGGCCACCTTTTCTGCATTTTCCGTAAAATATTGAAGCCAGATGGGACGTGCGACAGATCCCACAATTGAATCACCATGAATCCCAAATAACCATAAGAATGTGACTAATAAGACTGGAACTAACACGCCTAAGAAAGTATCGCCGGCTTTCACTAAAGGAGAGAACAAGACTTGAATCACTTGCTCTAAGTTAATTTTGAAAACTACATTAATTGTCCCAATCACCGCAATAACAATCGCTGCGGGAACAACTGCTTCAAAAGAATGCGCGACGGAACTGGGAACTTGTTCTGGCATTTTAAACATTACATTTTTTGTTTTACAAAAACGTAAAACTTCTACTGCAAAAATAGCTAAAATCATACACGGAAAAATACCTACAGACCCTAGAGACTCCATCGGTAACATTAAACCTTGATCAAATTGAATAGGCATGATGCTCAATAAAAAAGCAGCGACGGATAACTGGCCACCTGTCAATGGATCTAAATCATAACTTTTCGCTAAATTATAGCCAATGCCAAAACAAATATAAAGCGACATAATCCAAAAAGTCATTCGATAGGGAATTAAAATCTCATTGATATGAGCTGTTGCCCATTGGTGAATCCCCCAAGTCTCTGGCACCGGCGGAAATGCAATAATTAAAAAGAAACTACCGACAATAATAAATGGAATGGCTGACACTACCCCGTCACGTAATGCTCTTAAATGGCGTTGCTCTGAAATTTTTGACATCGGCAATGCTACTTTTTCCTCTAAGATTTCAAAAAAATGGTTCATAATTCGCTTACAACCCTTCTTTTAATTAGTTTGTTGAATTAACTCTAATAAATGTTTCCCACCTAATGGACTATAATCTCTAGGTGGAATCAATTCGATTGGTATCTTCATTTCATCAGCCATTTCTTTAAATAATTTAAATCGATGTTTCACCTGTGGTGCAACTAAAATCATATCCCAGTGACTGGATTTCATTGCATGCTCTGCTTCACCACTACCAACTGCTGAACTTTCTAATTCGACATTATTTTTTTTTGCTTCCTTTTCTAAAGCTTTTTCGACAATCGCACTTGACATTCCACCAGAACAAATAAATAAAATATTTTTCATCGATGATCCCTCCAAATCAAATTCGTTTACGTTCATTTTGCTTTTTTATAAACTCTTGATACCAATAGAAACTGTCCTTCTTATACCGATGATAAGTACCATTTCCTTCATTATCCCCATCAACATAGATAACACCATACCGCTTGTCCATTTCACAACTACCCGCAGAAACAATATCGATGATGCCCCATGCAATATATGCGCGTACATCCACTCCATCTTCTTTTTTTGCCTTAATTATTTCTTTAAAATGAGAATCAAAGTAATCAATTCGATAAGAATCATGAACTTGCTTATTGACTAACACATCTTTCGCTCCAAACCCATTTTCAGAGATAATGACAGGACAATTGTAGCGATCATAAACTTTGTTCAAGGTCGTTCGCAAGCCAACTGCATCAATCTGCCATCCCCATTCACTCGCTTTAAGGTAAGGATTTTTAGTGGTCACCACCAAATTACCTGCCGTTTTTTCCGCCTCTTCTGTCGTGACAACACTTGAAGAATAATATGAAAAAGAAATGAAATCACAAGGAAACTCACGTAAGATTTGTTTATCGTTTTCTGTTATTTTTAAGTCAACATTATTTTTTTCAAAAAATGACTCCATATAGTACGGATACTGCCCTTTCATTAATACATCACTACAAAACCATTGATTTATTTGTTCCTCTTTGACTAATTTGAAATTGTCTTCCGGTTTTGAAGTCAATGGATAATAACAAAAGCATGAAATCATTGCACCAAATTGACCTCGAACCTTTAATTTCTTCGCTAATTGGATCGTTTTTGCATTCGCAATAAACTGATGATGTAACGACTCAAACACTTTTTGGTTACTGTATGCACGATCCTCAGGTTTAACTAAACCGGTTCCATTATAAGGACTAAAATAACCTGCATTGATCTCATTAAAAGGTAACCAATAATCAACGTACTCTCCCCAATGCTTAAAGACAAACTCAGCCAAATTTAAATAATACTGAATCATCAATCGATTGGTCCAACCACCATATTGCTCCACTAAATATAACGGTACTGCATAATGGTTCATGGTCAAAAAGATCTTGATCTTATTTTTTTTACAAAACTCAAAAATTTGATCGTAATATCGCACCCCATCTTTATCTGGTTCTTCTTCAATCCCCTTTGGAAATAAGCGTGTCCAGCTTAATGAAAAACGATAAATTTGAATGCCTAACTCTTTCAATAAATTTAAATCTTCTTCGAGATGTTCATACCCTTTTGCACCTACTCTAAAGGGGTAATAGATCTGATCATTATTTTTTTTTGCCTCGTCGATTGTTTGCTGAGACAGTAACCTTGTTTGTACAGTTGCATTATTACTTCTTGGTAGATATGGTCGACAATCTTGCGTATCCATGCCTTTTTTTTCAGCAAAACCTCCTTCATATTGACTAGCCGCAGTAGCCCCTCCCCAAAAAATCATTTTCGCAACCCCTTTCTTAAAAGATAAATTTATTATATATCACCAGAAAATGAATTTCAACAAAAACATGTTTTTCGTGAAAAAATAATTCACACAGACTGACATAGCCTTTCGTATCCCTTTTTTATTAACCTCTATATGATCAACCAATAGAAAAGCTTACATCATAAAAAAGAGGCTAAGTCAAAAGTATGAAACGCCAAAAAAGAAAAAGGCATACACGAAAATGTTTTTTCAAATGGTTATGTCTATCGACTGATTTTCTTGAACGGGTTGTCTTTCTCGTTTTTAATTGATTTTATCTAAGCTGTTAACGAAAAGAATTTTTAACAAAAATCACTATGCCCAAGATAGTCATGGATTCATGATACTGTTCAATTTTTTAGAGTACGATAAACATGAACTATCAAACACATATATTTATATTTCTTCACAACTAAAGCCTTAAAGATGGAGTTTAACGTCTTCTTTAATCCTATAGACTCTTTTTTTGCTCATCTCCATCCTTAAAAAATAACTTGGCATATACCATTCTTTCAAAATAAAAAGAGACTGGGACAACACGTGCTCCAGTCTCTTCTCGTCTCTCTAAAAACGGATAAACGGTGAGATAAACGTAGCATCTTCAGAAAATAATCCGAAATTTACCAAAAAGTTGAGAAGCAATTTTCGAAAAATCCCTTCTTATTTCTTGATAGGAAACACTTTTGTCTTAACCTCTTTTTGTTTTCGGTCGATCATCGCTCAAAAAAAAAAATCCGAGAAAAGCGATCATCCACTTGCAATCAGTTTGATTTTCTTAAGGAATCTTTTAAGGAGATTGCTTCCCCATTGCGTTTCCGTGCGCTTAATTCCCCAATTGCTATGAATAACAGATCACTAGATGAATTTAAAGCTGTTTCTGCCGAATCTTGGATCACACCGATAATAAATTCGATACCTACGACTTGCATCGCAATCTCATTTGAAATACCAAACAAGCTGCAATAGCTGACATCATCACCCAACCTGAAATACCGAAAGTATATAAAAAGACTGGGATAAAAACAGATAAGACAAAACCTGGATAAGATTGCACGATTTTCGCCAATGGACTAAATGCCCAAACAACCACTTCAAAGAAATCAACATTTAATTGTACTGTAATAAACCAGCCAACGATTAAGATAAATGTAATTGGCAATAAGCTATTAAACCAACCCACCACGAAATCAGGGATCGGTGTGTCTCATCGAAAAACGATCTTTTA
The DNA here is from genome assembly GCF_038008005.1 of Enterococcus sp. FSL R5-0957. NCBI lineage: Bacteria > Bacillati > Bacillota > Bacilli > Lactobacillales > Enterococcaceae > Enterococcus > Enterococcus sp. FSL R5-0957. The sequence continues at coordinate 258,169 of NZ_JBBOYG010000001.1, read as the reverse complement.
GCCGCAAAATTCATCACACAGGCAACAAAAAGACCGGAAATAATCGCAAGAAACATGCCTGTAGCTCCAAACCGAGAGAGGATAAACGTTGCATTTCCTTCAGCAGATATTGTTGGAAATAGTAACATCATGAATAACACTAAGCCGGTAGCACCTGAAATCAGTTTTTGTCCACTGTTTCCTTTTTTTTCCATTAGATAATAAGGAATCAAAAAAGAAACGATCAAACCAAACATCCCAAAAGAAAAATTACTAATCATTGAAAAATCAGGTAAACCTGCAAAAAGATTTTTTAACAGAGAAACCACTGTGACTAATGAACCAACAAAAACTAACGGCAAAGCTGCCATGATTGAATCTTGGATTGCTGATATCCAAGGATTCATGACAATTTTATTTACTTTTGGCGCAAATTTATTTGTCATGAAGTCCATAATTTTGTTCATCATTCGTTAGCCCTCCATACTTAATATCAGATCTAGTGCCTTATCTCCATTCAAAGTGCCATAGGTTGCTTGTGGAATGACTGCTACTTTCACGTTCTTTCCTTCAATTTGTGCTTTGAGATCTGCTAACATATAAGATAAATGCGGACCAATCAATAGATAATTAATCTCATTGATCCGTTCATCCAATTGAGATTCACTAGCCGCTTTCACGGTCACTTCTTCTCCTCTTCTTTTCGCTGCTTTTCGAATAGCAGCCGCCATAAATCCACTAGAAGCCCCTGAACCACAAATCAATAAAATATTTTTTTTCCATCTTTTCCATCTCCCCTTTTTTCTTACATGTTTAGTTTAGCTATTATAGGTTACACCCCTCCCTCTTCCGTTGCTCCATAAGTCCTGCTGAAAATGAACCATAATAGTTGGATTCATACTATCTGTTGATTAAGATCAGTCCTATAAATATCAGCATATTTCGCCTGAAACACCGTTCTAATTATTGATATCTGAAATTGCACTCCCAGTACCAATTGCCCCGTTACCTAGCGTACGAGATTTTATATTATCATCACGAAATTTGTCAGCGATCGGATATTCTTGCGATTCATCCTTACAAAGGTTAGACATCTCTCTTTTCCCCCTAAAATCAACTCATCTGTCGCTATTTCATTTATAGGCAACTCTTGGAATCCATATTGTTCTTCTATCTCTTCAACTAACATTACCTTAGAACCATGTCCTTTGACTAAATTTGTCAATGAAAGTCCTTGAACCAGCGGAGCATGATTGATCAAGACATTCTCAAGGACATAAGCCTCCCTCTCAATTAGCCCCTCTTTTTGCGTATGTAGCTTAACATTCATAGATCCATTCTGTTTATTTCTCGGATGGTTTTTATTTTCAATGTTCTAGCTGTTTCATTTTCTTCAAGTAAATCGTATTTCCTCAGCATATCCAGTACCGCTTGACGATGGTCAAAAACACGATTTTTTCCCTTCTCAATATAAAAAGCCTGGTTGTGTTTAAGTTCAACCAGACAATAGATATAGTAAAGATGTTTTTCATTTTTTTGCAACTCAGCTAGAGTAGATGTATAAAAAATTGTTCAAGTTCACTCATTTGTTACTCCTCTGTTTTACTATTTTTTCCCTGTCTCTAAAAAATATCATTATTTGTGGTATGGAGCCCCCGCATTGATCCGGAAGGCACGGTAGATTTGCTCGACAAGGATCAGACGCATCAATTGATGTGGATACGTCATTTTTCCAAAAGAGATCTGAGCATTGCTTCTTTTCATGACGGCTTCGCTGAGTCCTAAAGAGCCGCCGATAACAAAAACAAGGTGGCTTTTTCCTTGGATACCTAATTGGTCGATTTGTTTAGCAAAAGATTCACTTGTAGGATTTTTCCCTTCAATTGCTAAGGCATAGACGTATTCTTGTTCTTTGATTTTCGCTAAGATCCGTTCCCCTTCTTTTTCTTTTACTTGTCTCATTTGCGCTTCGCTTAAATTCTCCGGGGCTTTTTCGTCAGGAACTTCGATCAATTCGATTTTTGCATAGGCATTCAGCCGTTTGACATACTCATTGATACCTTGGATCAGGTATTTTTCTTTTAATTTTCCTACTGAGATAATTTTGATATTCATGTTTTCTCTCCTTTGGTCTTCACGCTCACTTTGTTTATTATAATCAATTTTTTCGTCTATATGTTTATTTTGGCTATTTTTGTTAAAAAGATTTCCCCAACAGTTATGCACAACATCCACAGGTTTATCCACAGAAAACAGTGTTATTTTACCTTATTTCATCACATTAATTAGGCAAACATACGGTTTATAAGAATTTATCCACTTTATACACAGGCTGTGGATATGTTTTATCCCTTATTTTTCCAATCCTATCCGCGTAGTTTTACACAGTATCTGTGGAAAAAGAAAATCAAATATTTTCATCTGAAAACAATGATTTTTTCTAAAGTTTTTCATAAAAAGTTCACAGTCTCAAAGTAGACTAAAGTCAACAAATAAGACTATACTAACAGTAGATAAATAAATGTAATTGGAGGAAGAACACATGGATAGAAAAAATGTGACACCAAAGATGAAAAAAAGTAAAAATAATAGCCTCTGGCGTAAGTTAGGTCTGGGGCTTGTTGGAGGGATCGTTGGAGGACTACTGACAGCTGGCATTTTTTATGCAGCGATGGGCACTGGCAACAATAGTTCTACTGCTACAAGCGGCAATCAGAATTCTGCCGGTGAAACAGTTGTGGAAAACGTCAAAGTCAATGTAGATTCTGATATCACCAAAGCAGTAGATAAAGTCCAAGATGCTGTTGTTTCTGTTATCAACTTGCAAAGTCAAAACCAATCAAGCGGTTTTGGCGGACTATTCGGGCAGCAGGAAGAAAGTAGCAGCTCAGATGATAGTAATTTGGAAGCTTATAGTGAAGGAAGCGGCGTGATCTACAAAAAAGACGGGAATACTGCTTATGTAGTCACAAACAACCACGTAGTAGATGGCCAGCAAGGTCTTGAAGTCTTGATGAAAGACGGTACGAAGGTAAAAGCTGAATTAGTTGGAACAGATGCTTATTCAGATTTAGCGGTGTTGAAGATCAATTCAGACAAAGTCGAAACAGTTGCCTCTTTTGGTGACTCAAGTGCTCTGAAGGTTGGTGAGCCTGCGATTGCGATTGGTTCCCCACTAGGATCTGAATATGCGAATTCTGTCACTTCAGGAATCATTTCTTCCTTGAACCGACAAGTAACAAGTACAAATGAATCGAACGAAACAGTCAATATCAATGCGATCCAAACAGATGCAGCAATCAACCCCGGAAATTCTGGTGGTCCTTTAGTGAATATCGAAGGACAAGTTATCGGTATCAACTCAAGTAAGATCGCAAGTACTTCTGAATCTACTTCTAACGTAAATGTAGAAGGAATGGGATTTGCTATTCCAAGTAACGATGTAGTGAATATCATCAATCAACTGGAAAAAGACGGAAAAGTGACACGTCCAGCTCTAGGTATCACAATGGTCGACTTATCTGCTGTTTCTAATGAGCAACAAGAACAAATCTTGAAGATTCCTTCATCTGTAACTAACGGTGTCATCGTGACAAATGTCCAAACAGCTACACCGGCTGAAAAAGCTGGATTGAAACAATACGACGTCATTACTAAGATCGATGACAAAGAAGTTTCTTCTGGTGTAGAACTTCAATCTGCTTTGTATAAGAAAAAGGTGGGAGAATCTGTCAAAATCACTTACTATGAAGGCTCGAAAGAAAAAACAACTACTGTTGAATTGACGATCGATCAATCGGCATTAAAACAAAATCAAAATAGTGAAAATTAATAAAAAAAGAGGTTGTGACAAAGACTTGTCACAACCTCTTTTTATAAACTATATTTTTCTTGCCAACTCCTCAGCTACTCATAAATCATGAGAAGCTATTTTTGTTTGGCTGTTCTTATGACTTGATGCAGAACAGCTTTTTCACAATCTCTTTATTTTGGAAATGCTTCTCCGACTACGGCATCCTCAGGCAATACTAAGATTCCTTTTTTCTCTGGAGCATTTGGCAAATGCAATTCACGAGCAGAGCAGATCATTCCATAGCTATCTACCCCTCGCAAAGTTCCTGGCCAGATCATCATTCCATCTGGCATCATAGCTCCTGGTTTTGCAACGACAACTTTTTGTCCAGCTTCGATATTGGGTGCACCGCAAACGATTTGCAATACTGTACCATTGTCTACTTCTGTCTCAGTAATCGATAAATGGTCAGAGTCAGGATGCGGAACGTATGTTTTTACGTACCCGACAACGATCTTCGGTTCATGATCAGCTTCAAGCTGTTCTTCGAATCCTGCTTCTTTGATCAATCGATTCAATTTCGCTAATTCCTCATCTGTTAAGCTTACTTGGCCGTTCCCTTCGATTGTTAGATGATCGGAGATATGAAAAAAGTTCCAAGCAACAACTTGACCTTGTTCATCTTTGATCCGAGCAACATTCCATTTGCGTTCAACGGTGTTTTCTGTTCCTTTATCGTCGGCTATAATAACCATCAAGGTGTCTCCGACGTGTACTTTGTTATAAGCAAAAATCATGTTCTTTCCTCCATTATCCTTTGCTGAGATTTATCTTATATGATTTGTCAAATTAAGCTAGAATAAAATGCTTCTTGTACATAGCTCAAAAATATTTCGATTGGTGTTCTGTAATTCAATGATTTTCTTGGAATATGATTACGTTGATTGCTGACACTGGAAATAAATGTCTGATTCACTTCTCTAAAATCCATTGATTTCGGCAGTCCATTACGACGCAGAATCCCGTTAGAATTCTCGTTTAATGGGCGTTGAGAAGGTGTTCCAGGGTCCGCAAAATATATATCAATATCATGTTGGTTACTAATGGCTTTCCAGTTAGAAAATTCTTTTCCACAGTCAAACGTAATAGATTTAAAGAAGTTTTTAGGGAAGCGAGAAAACCATTGATTAAGGGCAGTTTCAATATCTAATGCCTTACGGCCGTTGGGTTTAATCGTGATAATGACTTTAGATAATCTTTCAACTAAAGTAATGACGGCACTTTTATGATGAATGCCAACGATCGTATCACCTTCAAGGTGACCAAACTCAGAATTGAAATCAGGATAATTATCAGGTCGATCATGGATTGAGCGCTGATACTGTTGTTTTCCCCGTTTTTCCTGATGGCCATTGGGTTTTCTTTTACCTTTCATCGGTAGTGTGTCAATATCAAATATTCCTTTAGAAAATAAACGATAAAGTGTTCTCATACCGCATGAAACAGGTCTTTCTTTTCGCCCGATAATGACGTCAGGCGTCCAACCAAGAGTGACTTTCTCTTTAATGTAATCTACTTCATGAGCAGGTAATTGAATGACTTTTCTACCACATTTTTTCTTATTTTCTTTATACTGGTGCCAATAATCAAGAGCAGTCTTACCTTGCTTGAACTTATTGACTACATTATAAATAGTTTGTATAGCACGTCCCATTCGGTTAGCGATTTCAACCGGCTTATTATGTTGAAGATAATATGATTCTATCATTGTCAGTTCGTCTATGGTAAGATGTTTGTAGGTCATTTATGGTTACACTCCTTTGTTTTCTTTCGTCGGAAATACAATTTGAGTGTACCATAAATGCCTTTTTATTTTTCTAACTTAATTTTACAATTCGCGTTAACAAAAAATTGCATTCACTGCATGAGATTTTTTTCATGCTTTATTTCCGAAGAAGCCTCTTCTGGAACACCATTTATTCGTAACAAGGGACTGTGACAAGACTTTTGTCACAGTCCCTTTACTGTTTTAGTTAATTGATTAAAAAGGTCGTACAAGTTCCACTTGCTTAATTACTTGGCTGTTCTTCTTCGTCAGAAACGATCAAGACATCACAAGGTGAATGACGTATCACGTAGCTGGCTACACTTCCTGTCATAAAGCGTTCGACTGCATTTAGACCTGACTGCCCAACCATGATTAGATCGATCTCATATTTTTTTGGCAATTTGACTGCCATGGATTCACGAACAGAACCATATGCAATAATTCCTTCTATATTTGTGTAATCAACAGATTTCCCATATTCTTTACATTCTTCGATCATTTCCTTGGCTGTTTCAGTTTGCTGATCGACTAGATTTTGATCAATAGGTGCATAGCCCATAAAGTTATAAAATTGCTGATCGATTACGTTTGCTACATATACTTTCCCATTATTACGGCGAGCCACTTCTACTGCTTTTTTGAAAGCAGCAAGGGCTTGTTCACTACCGTCGATACCTACTAAAATATTCTTATATTCTTGATTCATCTTGACCCCTCCTAACAGATGTCAGCCTTTCGTTACACTTTCTAGGAACGATTCGATTTCCTGTTTTGTTTTACGATCTTTATTCACTAGACGACCTAATTCTTTTCCGTCTTGGATCACGACAAAACTTGGGATACCAAAAATGTTCCATTCAGCGGCTACATCTATGTACTTGTCACGATCTACTTCAATAAATTGCCAATCAGAAAAGTCATTTTCAATTTCAGGCATTTGCGGTTTGATAAAACGGCAGTCTCCGCACCAGCCGGCAGTAAAGAAAAATACACTCTTTCCAGTTTCTACGTAGCCTGCTAATTCTTCTAAACTATTTGGGATAATCATTCTTTGTCCTCTACTTTCTGTTTATGTATTTTTCAATTAAATTATACACCTTTCTTTCGAACTAACAAACATTGATCCTCTTTTTATAAAAAAATCTGGCAAAAGCAATCTTTTGCCAGATTTTATAGTTTCACTATCGCGTTATTTTCCGTATACGATCGTATTCACTGTTGATTTATCCAAACCTTTCAGTGTTTGAATCAGCATTTCTCGTGCAGCTTCAAAATCGCGAATACTGAACATCGTTTGATGCGTATGGATATAACGTCCCACTACGCCAATCACTGTACTTGGGATTCCTTCGTTTTGTGTATGAGCAGCACCTGCATCTGTACCGCCTTTTGAAACAAAGTATTGATAAGGGATATTGTTTGTTTCAGCGATATCCAGCAAGTACTCGCGCAAACGAGGAAGCATGATCAAACCTGGATCTTGGATACGCATCAATGTACCTTCTCCTAAATGTCCGAATGTGCCATTTTTCGTCACTGTATCATCTGCTGCAGAGCAGTCTACTGCAAAGAACAGATCTGGCTTGAATTTATTGACAGAAGCTTTAGAACCACGCAAACCTACTTCTTCCTGGACATTCGCGCCTGCAATCAATGTATGACCTAATGTTTCATTTTGCAACGCTTCTAAAGCTTCTAATACCATTGTACAGCCATAGCGGTTGTCCCATGATTTGCTGATGATATTCTTTCCGTTGGCTGTTTTGATCGTTTCAGCGTAAGAAACGATTGTGTCACCTGGAAGGACACCGTAACTCATTGCCTCTTCTCTTGATTCAAACCCAGCATCGAACAAAATATCGGTTACTTCTACTGATTTTTGTCCGCTTGTTCCTCGCAATAAATGTGGGGGAACGGAAGAAGAAATACATGGATAATTCTTACCAGTAGAGGTTTTAAGTGTAAAACGCTGAGCAGAAGCAACGTAAGGATTCCAGCCGCCTAGAGGTACGACTTTAAAAAGCCCGTTTTCTTGGATTTGTGTCAGCATGAATCCGACTTCATCCATATGTGCTGCGACCATTACACGGGGTGCATCCGCTTCTTCATGATGGCGCAGACCAAAAATGCCACCCAAACCATCTAACTGTAACTCATCTACCAGCGGTTCCATATGACTTTCCATATAAGCGCGAACATCTTGTTCAAAACCGCTTGTTCCTTGTAATTCTGTTAACTCTTTGATTCGTTGAAATGTTTTTTCTTCCATATGCTATTCGTCTAAATTTCAGACTAAACTCCTCTCAGACTTATATTGATCTGCGGATAAAATATGATTTTTTCTGCAGACCGATCGTATTTATTATAGCTTATTTTTTCTGGTAGCGGTTATTTATTTCAAAGAAAATATGAAAGTGTGGTAAAATAAGCACAAGGAGTAACAAGTGAGAAGAAGGAGGTATGTCCACATGTATGAAGAAAGCGAACTAAGCTATTTTAAAGGCGGGTTAGCAGTTGGAATCGGTCTAGGATTATTGAGCGGGGTAGCTTCAACGATTTGGTATCATCGCAAAAAAGTATTGTCAGCAGACCAAGTACTTGAAAATATCAAGTCATCTTTTCTAAAAGAAGGTGCAATCGAAGGTTCTTGGATCTCTTTTGAAAAGGAACCTATTAGGAAATTCGCCGTTCGGTCGAGTGCTTATCGGGGAGGTCTTTCTCGGATAGAAGATGGCGAAACTGTTTATTATGAATTTTTAGCAGATGCTCATACAGGAACCGTATTAGAAATTTCAAGAAAAAAAGGTGCAACAGATTAATACGTCAAAAAAGTGAGAGAACGAATACGCACCCACTATTCAAAAGAGAGGTATCATGTCCTTCTTTTGTAGTGGGTGGTTTTTTAGATAGAGCTTTCCAAACATATATACCAGTATTTTCTTTTTAAATAAATGATATTTAGCGGGAAAAACTAGCATTTCCTTTGATTATGAGGTATTTTTAATTTAGCTTTTGTTTTCTATAGTTAAGGAGAGTGAAAAATGGGACAACAAGAAAAAATTGCTGTTCTGATTCCTTGTTACAATGAGGAAGCAACAATTTCAACAGTCATTGCAGACTTTAAACGAGAATTACCAGAAGCAGATATTTATGTCTATGATAATAATTCGACCGATCGAACATACGAATTGGCCGTTCAAGGTGGAGCAATCGTAAAAAAAGAACCTCGTCAAGGAAAAGGAAATGTGATCCGCCAAATGTTCTTTGATATCGATGCCGACTATTATTTAATGGTAGATGGCGATGATACTTATCCTGCAGAAGCTGTACATGGTTTGCTCGAGAAATTACGTTCTGGTGAAGCAGATATGGTCATTGGTGATCGCCTATCAAATGGAACCTACTTTGATGAGAATAAGAGACCTTTCCACGATTTTGGAAATAACCTTGTTAGAAATACAATTACTAGAATGTATAAAACAAAAATTCTTGATGTCATGACCGGCTATCGAGGATTCAATCGTATCTTTGTCAAAAGTTTTCCTATTATGAGTTCTGGTTTTCAAATCGAAACGGAATTGACGATCCATGCTTTAGATAAAAAATTCAAGTTCGTTGAGATCCCAATCGATTATCGTGATCGTCCTGAAGGCAGCGAATCAAAATTGAATACATTCTCTGACGGATTCAAAGTGATCATGATGATTATTAAAATGTTTAAAGATTATAAGCCTTTGCTTTTCTTTGGGATTTGGACCATCTTCTTTTTTTTATTTGGATTGGTCACGGGGATTCCTGTGATTCGCGAATATATGCTGACAAGCTTTATTACACGCATCCCTTCTGCGATTTTAAGTACTGGATTGATGACTTTAGCACTTCTTTCATTAGTAACAGGGTTGATTTTGGATACAGTCGTCACGAACGCTAAGAAAGAATATGAATTGAATCTATATCATGTTTATCATGAATACCACAGTAGAAAGTAAAAAAAGGATCAAGACTGCAAAAATAATTTGCAATTCTTGATCCTCTTTTTAATTAATTATTTCGCCAAACGATAGATGGCATCTGCATAGATTGCTGTTGCTCTGAACAAGTCATCAAGACTCATAAATTCGTTTGCTTGGTGCATTGTATCAGTATATCCTGGGAACATCGCTCCATAAGCAACGCCACGTTTCAACAAACGTCCATAAGTTCCGCCACCGATGATTTGTTCGTAGCCTTTTTCTCCAGTGTGGTCTTCATAGACTTGCAATAATGTAGCCACCAATGGATCATCCATTGGTACGTAATGTGGTTCCATTACGCGAGCACCTCGAGTAACTGTTGCGCCTTCTTGCCCCACTGTTTGTTCGATGTCACCTTGCAATCCGTCTACTGTTACACCTTTTGGAAAACGGAAATTCATATTGATGAAGTTCGCTTCCTCTGTACCATTTTCTTCAAAAGCAAATAGTCCAGCATTCATTGTCAATTTACCCATTTTTTCATCTTCATAAGCGACTCCTAGTTTTTCTCCATAAAAATCTTCATGGACATAAGCAGCTGCTACATGGATAAATTGTTTAGCAGATCCTAGGAATTCATAGTTATCTAAGAACAATGCCAAGAAAGAACCTGCATTGATACCAGATTGTGGGCTTGCACCATGTGCGCCTTTACCAATTAATTCGATTTTTACATACGTATTGTCTGCTTCAATCGTTCCGCTTACTGGATTTGCTTCGATGAATTGGTAAAATGCTTCTTCCATCGCGATAGCTGCATCTACACTTGGTACTTGAAGTGCTGCAGTTGCTGTTCCTGGCACCATATTTTCGCGAAGTCCGGAAACAAAAGATTTCAAGACATAATCTCCTGCATTGTCGCCTTTGAATCGTAAAGCTAAAGAAACATTTCCTTTTTCACCATTGATGATCGGGAATTCAGCATCTGGTGAGAAACCAAAATCTGGTTCTTCTTCATGTTCGAAATAATAAGCCATATCGCCCCAGCCGCTTTCTTCATCGCTGCCGACTACGAAGCGAACTTTTTTCGATAGTTTCAAGTCAAGTTCTTTAATGATCTTCATCGCATAGTAAGCTGCCATACTTGGACCTTTGTCATCGCTTGATCCGCGTGCAAAGATCTTTCCATCCTTGATCACTGGTTCATAAGGATCTGTGTCCCAGCCATCTCCTGCAGGAACGACATCCATGTGTCCAAATATCCCTAGTGTTTCGTCTCCTTCACCAAGATCAATATGCCCTGCATAGTTATCGACATTTTTTACTTTAAAGCCATCACGTTCGCCATAAGCTAACATATGTTTCAATGCGTCGCGAGGTCCAGGTCCAAATGGTGCATCTGGTGTTACTTTTGAGTCATCGCGCTCGCTGTTGACACGTAAAAGATTTTTCAAGTCTTCAAGCAAGTCTTCTTTACGTGCTTCTACTTCTTTTTGCCAATCAATTGTCATAAAGTTAATCCTCCACTTATTTAAGTCTTCGTGTTCATGATACCACAAATTACAGAAAAAAATAGTTCAAAAAATCTGACAATTCCTTTTCTTATCTGTTTTTCTCTAAAAAAAAATATACGCTATAATGAGTAAAAGGAGGTTTTTCGATGCTGATAAACGAACAACTAGTGAAAAGAGTCATCACACCTCGTCCAAAAATTTCACATAAAGGAACATTTGGACGTATCGTTTTGATTGGCGGCAATGAACAATATGGCGGAGCAATCATTATGAGTGCTTTAGCTGCCGTACACACTGGAGCGGGTCTCACGACTGTAGTAACTGATGAAAAAAATCGGAGTGCTCTTCACAGTCATCTGCCAGAAGCAATGATTGTAGATTGGACGGATACTGAGCAGTTTCTTTCCGTAATAAAGCAAGCAGATGTACTCTTGATTGGTCCCGGATTGGGTACTTCTTCTAAGAGTTTGGAACGTTTCAAACAAGTACTAGAAAACCAATCAAAAGAACAATGGCTGGTGATTGATGGCTCTGCTTTAAGTTTACTTGCTGCTAATCATCTTTTGCTATCCTATCCCGAACAAACTGTACTTACACCTCATCAAATGGAGTGGCAACGGTTGAGTTCTCTACCGATACAAGAACAACGGGATAAAGAAAACAAAAAGAAGCAACAGGAAATCGGTGCTGTGCTCGTTTTGAAAAGTCATGAGACAAAAATTTATGGTCACCAGCACTTCTACACCAATCCTTTAGGTTCTGCTGCTATGGCAACAGGCGGCATGGGTGACACTTTAGCTGGGATGATCACAGGATTTTTAGCCCAGTTTCCTCAAAATGACCAAACGATTGCAGCAGCTGTTTATCTTCATAGTTTCATTGGAGACCAGCTGGCAAAAGAACAATATATTGTTTTGCCGACACAAATCAGCGAAGCACTTCCGAAGTGGATGAATTATTTTTGTAAAAAATCAATGGAAAACGAGGCATGAGTCATGGAGAAATTTACAGGTTATGTGCGAGAACCTTTTTATTATGAAACAGATCAAATGGGGATTATTCATCACAGCAATTATATCCGCTGGTTTGAAGAGGCTCGGGTAGCCTTATTGGTACATCTAGGGTTTCCCTATAAAAAAATCGAAGAATCTGGGATCATCATCCCCGTTCTGGAAGTAAATTGCAGCTATAAAGAAATGATCCATTACGGAGAAAAAGTGAGCATCCATCCAACTATCCAAAAGTATACGGGAACACGGTTGGATTTTAGCTACGAAATTGTGGGAACTGAAGACAAAAAATTAAAAACTACTGGCAGTAGTAAACACTGTTTTTTACTTTCTGATTCGCAGCGATTAGTGAAGCTGAGCAAAGTCAATCCGGAGTTAGATCAGTTATTCCAAGCGTACGCTTCTTTGGATGATGTAAATTCTTAATAAAGACCGTCTAAGCATTTTTCTTGTATTGTGTCGAGTAGTTCGTATAATGAAAAGAAAAAAGCAGGTGATCCCCATGTATGTCGTTAAAGTAATGCACGGTTACATCGATAAAACTGGCTGTCGCACTCGGGAAAAAAACTTAGACAATCTGCTCATTTTCAAAGACAAAAAAGAATCCGAAGCTTTTGCTAAAAGAATCGGCGGTCGTGTCAAATCGATTCAAGAGGTACGACCAGATTGATTCAATATTTTTCTTTTCGAGGCTCTAATAGGCATGCCTATCAGGGCTTTTTTTGCAGACTGTGTTTTTATGCCCACACGATTTGTAAGCGATTTATGTTATAATAGATTATATCTGCATAGAAAGGAAGGTTAAATGGTTATCAATAATTTGCAACAGCAAGCTTATGAATCTATACGTAAACAAATCATTTATTCCGAGTTAGCACCTGGAAGTAAAATCTCCGATAAAGTGTTAGAAGAACAACTAGCTATCGGGCGTACACCGATTCGAGAAGCACTGATCCAACTGCGCAATCAAGAGCTTGTAAAAACCATTCCACAGTCCGGCACTTATGTTTCAAAAATCGATATCCGATCTGCTTCATTAGCCCATTATACGCGGGAAAAGTTGGAAAAACCGATCCTGCAAGAATGCAGTGCGAAAATGACCAAGCAAGATCAAGCTAAACTAGAAAAAATACTAGAACAAACCGATCAGGCAGTAATCGCTCAAAATAAAAAAGCTTTTTTTGATTTGGATACTGATTTTCACCGAACTTGTTATGAAATTGCTGGAAAACGAGAAATTTGGGATTGGCTAGAAAGTTATAGTACGCACTTGAACCGTTTCAGATGGTTACGTTTGACGATTTCAGAATTAGACTGGGGTCGAGTATTAGATGAACATCAGACAATGCTTCAATCAATGATTGATCATAACTTTGATGAAGTCGGATTTCTTTGCACGATGCATTTACATATGATTATCGAGGAGCAAGAATACGTGATTCATAATTACCCCGATTATTTTGAAGATATTCAGGACAGACCCATCAAATAAGAGGTTTTGGAATCAGCGTTTTGACCTGAGCATTAGAGAAAGAAACGGCAAAATAGTTCCTCATATTTTGCCGTTTCTTTTGAGCTAATACCGAAGGTCAGCTGATTGCACACCGTTTATTGAGAGGTTGTGAAAAAGCTGCCCTGCATCAAGTAATAAGAACAGCCAAGTAAAAATAGCTTCTTATGTTTTTAACTTGGCTGGACTTATTACCGCAGATGCAAGCTTTTGAACACCGTTTTCCAAGAGGTCGTGAGCCTGCCGTTCATCTCCGAGTCACAAGGAACAATTTCAAAAAACAGCTTCTCATGTTTGTTGAATATTTTGACTTGTGACCGAGGAGTTGACAGGAGAACACCGTTTATTCGGAAAAAAAGGACTGTGACACGACTTTTGTGTACCGACCCCCAAAAGTTAGACCAAAAAATCTAACTTTTGGAGGTCGGTATTTTTTATGGCTAAGTATACTTTTGAACTTAAATTAAAGATCGTTCATGATTATTTGGATGGCAAAGGCGGAAGTGATTATCTGGCAAAGAAGTATTCCATTAAGGCTCCATCACAAGTGAAGCGCTGGATCAATGCCTATCAAGAATTTGGTGAAGAGGGTCTAGTAAGAAAGCGACAAAAGAAAAAATATTCTGTTCAATTTAAGCTGGATGCGATAGAGTTATATCTAACAAGTGAGCTGTCCTATCGTGAAGTTGCCAACACACTTAACATGAACAACCCTAATTTGATCGCTAGTTGGATGCATCAATTCCGTGAGGGTGGGATCGATGGACTCTCAAAAACGAAAGGATGTCCACCTATCTTGTCTAAGAAAAATGAACCCAAAAATAAGAAAAAATCTACAACTAAAGCAACGTCTGAAGAACGTGAACGCATCGAGGAGTTGGAGAAACGAGTCCGTTCCCTTCAAATTGAAAATGCCTTTTTAAAAGAATTGAGGAAGCTGCGAAAACAGGAAGCCCAACAACGACGAATGAAGCAATCGCACGAATCATCGCAAGCCTCCGAGGACCGTTTAAATTAGTTGAGCTTCTAGAAACTTTAAAGTTCCCTAAGGCAACCTTTATGTACTGGCAAAAACGATTGGACCGTAAAAATCCAGATCAAGAGATTGAAGCGGAAATGCTTAAAATTCGGGAGAAGCACAAGGATTATGGCTGTTTACGGATGACCAATGAACTAAGAAACCGCGGTTTCTCTATCAATAAAAAGAAAGTTCAGCGCCTGATCAAGAAGCTAGGAATAAAAGTAACGGCATACACACGTAAATCACGGCGCTACAATTCTTATCGAGGACAAGTCGGAGCAGTAGCCAAAAATCGGATCCATCGTCGTTTCTACACCAGTATCTGCCATCAGAAAATCACGACGGATACAACTGAATTTAAATACCATGAAGTGGATGCCAAAGGCATTATCCGTCAAAAGAAATTGTATCTAGATCCTTTTATGGATATGTTCAATAGTGAGATTTTATCCTATCGTATCTCTGAAAAGCCCAATGCATTAGCGGTAATGGAAGGTTTGGAGGAAGCTATCCAGACCACTAACGATTGTCCCTATCGTCGTACGTTTCACTCAGATCAAGGTTGGGCGTATCAAATGAAAGCTTATAGAAACAAATTGAAGGAGTACAAAATCTTTCAAAGCATGTCTCGGAAAGGGAACTGCTTAGATAATTCACTTATGGAGAATTTTTTTGGCTTATTAAAACAAGAGATTTTTCACGGGAAAGTTTATAACTGTTTCGAGGAATTAAAATCAGCCATCGATAGCTATATCTATTACTACAATAATGAACGGATAAAACAGAAATTAAACTGGCAAAGTCCCGTCCAATTTCGTAAAACAACCGTAACGGTTGTGTAAAAATATCATTTTAGAGCATGAAAAAAGGAGTGGATTTCTCCACTCCAAAAAAGTCTAACTTTTGGGGGTCACTACATTGTCACAGTCTCTTTATTTGTAATCTAAATCATACTCCGTACATCTTTTTTCTATTTCTTTTATTTCTTCTAAGATCCCTTGGCTACGAATTTCATTATATGGCCAAAGTAAGACTGCCTCTAATACATAAGGCGAAAAATCGCTTTGATTCATCTCTTTTGAAAAACTCATCGCTGCTATCTCGCTCAATGCACGAATGTTTGATTGATGTGTATAAAAAGGCAACCGGCACAGCACAATTTTTTCGTTTTGCGTATAAATTCCCTTAACAGAAGCTTCGATGTGGTGAGATAGTTCATGTCCAATAATCAAAGCTTGCGCTGTTTCTTTAGAGATCGAAGCTAGTCCTGAACATTTTAATTTTTCTAACGGCTCCGTCATCAATCGGATCCCTTCATCTTCTGCATAAGTTGCAAAAGTGATTCGTTCGTTTATTTGCTCTGATTCACAGGAAACGATTGGAACAGCCATTTGTTCACAGATTTCTCCTACATCGGCAAAAGGGTACTTTTTTTTGATGCTACATGCCGTTTCGATACCACAATCGATTGATTGTTGTATAAGAATTTTCTGCTTGGACAAAGGAATATTTTTCCAAAATAAATCTCGCCGAAATTGGTAGAATCCCCAAATTTCTTTGGGGATCTGTTGTAATTCGTTTAGTAACTCTTCTAACTTATGTTTGTTTGATATTTCCGGCAACGACGATCACTTCTTCCTCCGGTTCCATAGTAGATACTTCCAGATCCATCAAAAGCTGTAGTTGTTCCAGATCCGTCGCTGTAAAATCAGAGACTCTTGCTCCTAAGCAGAGATAAAATTCTGGTCGGGCAATCAATTCAGTTTGATAAACTGCCATATCTTCCCAAAGTTGTTCGACAGCTGTCATATAATTGGCTGCAGTTGTTTTCATACATGAAGCATGTCCACGTTGGACCTTGATAAATCCTTTTTGATCGATGATCCGAAGACTTCCAGCATTTTTTGAACGATTCTGTTCGCCGCATACATAAAAGAAAGGTGTATTTTCCAATAAGCAAACTTCATTTTTATTTAATCGCATATCCTCTGTAGCAAGCTCTAGTGCTTCTTCTGTTGTGATCTCCTTGGTTAGATCGGTTGCTTTCACTTCCGTAGAACCAGTAGCGATAGCCGTTACTTTTGAAGTCTGTGGATCGATTTCTACGTGGACTTCGATCGATTCTGGTGTAGCGCCTGATTCAATCGCTTTATTCATAGCTTCATTTTTCAACGATCGTATATCTTCTTTACTTGGCGAAGGGATGATACGTTCTACAACATCTCGGACCATTGCAAGTGCTACACAAATAGAAGAAATCACTTCGGCGTTTTCAGGAATCGAATATTTCACACCCATTTTATTACTAAAGTAAGTAATCAATGAGGCAGCGCCGCCCCCTACACCTACAAGAGAAATCTGATCTTTCTCCAAGTGATACTTGTCTGCCAATTCTAAAATCACCGGTTCAATCTTAGCATAGGATTTTTCCATGATCTGCTCTGCGATGTCATCAACCGTCGTATGACAATAGTCTGCTAATGCCTGTATGGCTTTTCGTGCAGATGGGACATTTCCATAAGAAAAATGTTCTTCTTGCACTAATCCAAGGACATTGGCTGCACATGTATTTGTAATAGTCACTTCTTCTCCGTCTTCCATCACTACCTTGACGTAATCAGCAGGGTCTCCTTCTTTAGGAGAGAAAAATTCAACCTTAGGACCTTTGATTTTTTCTGTCTCCGTAAATACTGCATAATCTAGACCGGCAATATGTGCAGAACGTGAACCGACATCGATGATTCCTGACTGATTAGCCCGTACCATCGAACCGCCTGCCACACCTAGAACCCGAACATCTAATGAAGAGATATATGTTGGGTGGCCACCTACAATTGAATAATCGATTGCTGGACGTCCATTTTTAATGACCCCGATATTGGTTGTTGTTCCGCCTACTTCAAAATAAACACCATTAGACGCTCTCAAGTACATCAAAGAACCCATGACTGATGCAGCAGGACCGGAAAGCATGGTTAAAACAGGTCGTTTTTTCATTTCATTGATTTCCATTACTCCGCCGTCTCCGCGCATAATCATCAAAGAAACATTGACCCCTGCTTCTCGTACGGAGTCTTCTGTCGAGGTTGCCGTATCTAGCATTTTTGGTAAAATAGATGCGTTGATTGCTGCTGTCCGAGTTCTTCTTGTCAATCCATATAATTTTGTGATGTCAGAAGCCATCGTTGTAGGGATCGCTTTCACAGATGCTGCTTCATAAACAACTCGTTCTGGTTCCCCATTATCTACTCCAAATGCCATAGAAGAAACCAAGACCTCCGCTCTTTCTCTTTCTAAAGAAGAAATCGTTTCTGAAACACGATCTACATTTAAGTGTTTGACAGGTAAGAATGCATTGACAATCTCTATTTTTTTCTTATTCCCTAAATCGATATCGTTCAATCTAGTTTGTCGTTTTGCTAAAAAACCTTCTAATCCACCTTTTGCCATCCCGATTACGCCGACTTTTGCTACGTCTCCTTCAATCAGTGCATTAGTCGCTTGTGTGGTAGAATGTGCAACAAACACAACATCTTCTGGACTGATATTATTTTCCCGCAAACAATTTTGAAAAGACTGAACGACACCTGCGGCTACTCCACGGACATCATCGTGGGTTGTTTTCACTGAAGATTTTCCGATGATTTCGTGCGTCGCATTATCGATTGCGACTGCTTTCGTATGTGTACCGCCAACATCAATTCCCATTCGCACAAAACGTTTCATTTTCTTTTCCTCCATTCATCTAATCGTTTTTATCGACGTTTTGTTTACTAGGCGTTCCCGTACAATAAGAACGTGATCAGGCATAAGATCGCACCGATGATCCAACCAGTTGGGATGGATTTCTTCATATATTCTCGAGAAGTTACTTTTGTATAACCTAATCCCCAAGCAACCCAAGATTGTGTAATATCTAAATGCTGAGGAGCAATCGTTGTGATTGCAAATAACGGGAACAAAAAGGCTGGCGACATCGTTGGATTAACAGCTAACACGACAGCTAAAATAGCTGAGCCTGAACCGACTAGATTCATTGGACCGCGGAAAAATCCTAGTGGTGTCAATATAGCAAATACGATTGCCAAGACTAATGGTGATTGCGGTATCCAATCTCCAAAAATAGCTGAAAAATAAGGAGAAGCATACGCAGCTGAATTATTGAACATCGCTAAGGTCATCAAGAAACCAACCATTGGTACAACATCTACTGCGCCATCTGTAAATAATTTCGCAAACTGACGACAGATTTCTTTATAACCTCCGCGCAATTTTCCAGTAAACAGCAATGCCCAGATACCTGCTAGAATAAAACCTAAGATGATTGGAAGATCTAAAAGAACGACCCCTAAAACTGGTAATAATACGGCTAACCATGAGATCATTGGTGCGTCGCCACCTTCAGCTGGTACGTTTGCTGCCATTGCATAGCGTTTCTTTTTGTTCATTGATATATTAGCGACCGTTAGTACCACAACTAAGCTTACAATCATCCCAATCATACCAATTTGGAAATAGTCATTATAAGTATAGCTTTCAGCCGCTGGATTGAAACCAGCATAAATCGTTTGATATTGTTTAAAATTGACGATATTAGCAAAGATTCCAGCCATAATCGAGCCCATAAATGAGAACAGTGCAACCGGTACTGAAATACCTAATGACATCAAGATCGGCAACACAATAACTGCAATAGAAATCACTGGTCCGATTCCTGTCATCGACATGAATATAACAGCGGTTACAATACATAGTAAGCTCATCGTGATTCTTGGCTTGTCCCCTCCAAGTTCAACTACCTTTCGAATCAGGGTAGCTGCGATTCCGTTATCTACTAGAACACGCCCGAAAAAGGCACCAAAGAAGACATTTACCAAGATCGATTTGGCGTACTCAGCTGGCCCCGTCGTATAGATATGCGTCAATACATCAATTACTCCTTGCCCTTCCATCGCCGGGTTTGGTGAAAACGTGTTTCCGACTAGCGCTAATCCCATCCATACAGTAGCCATGATGGCAAAGCCGACCATCAAGTTGTAGCCTTTTACACAGTATCAGATCATGAAAGAGAATGAGATAACTAACAAAATACCAATAATAATATCACTCATGTTATTCCTCCGTCCATTTTGTTTTTCTGATAAGCAAACTAATATATCAGTCAAACTCATTCTAACTTATGTAGTTAGCGCTTTCATTAAAGGATGACCATAAATGTTCAGTTTTCAATTAAAAAACCTTAATTATGCTATTTTAGACTTATACGTTATTGTCCTGTTTCATTTGATGGAGGATTGTAAACAAAAAAGAGGAAACAAAGAGCATACTTATGTGTATTGAGGGTTGCTCTTTTTCTTTATGAGTTAAAACCATAGCGATGTACTGCTCACCGCATTTCTGTGGACAGCGCATTTTTGCCCTCAGCTACATTCTAATACCGGCAAGCGCTACTTTAGGACTAACCATTTTGGGCGTTTCCTAAATTCAAGCAGATTCTGTAACCAACATTCAACCGCAAACTGCAGCTCTGTTGCTTCGTTCATGAAACTTTCTTCGATACACGATACACAACCTTCATCAAGAGAATACGAACAACCTGTAAGACGCGTACTAAGCGCCTATAGTTCATCAATCCATTTTTAGTCTCTCGAGTAATTTGGGACATTAAGTAATCACTCCTTCTGTAAATTATAAGTGTGAACGTTTTTTCTCTCTGTTTTACCATGACCATTTACACCTTAAATACCGAAACGGTAAATTTTATAACTAATTCGTTTCAACTTGAAGTTTTTAAGTAAAGAAATCCCGAAAATTATCTTTTAGATTTATTTGTGGAGTGTATTTTTCCATGTGATTAGTGATATAATTAATTTATGTACATATATTTCTAATATAGGAAGGATGTTTTTCTTGGAGGAAGTTATTGAGCCCTTAGCAAGTCACAAGCTGACTTATGTTGAATCATATATATCACTTATCAATGAATCTGAATTGTATAAAGAGATAGTTAATAATTTAGGAGAAGATGCCAATAAGGAAGAGTTCAATAACTTATCTACACCCTCTCTGAAATTTAATTATGTATTAAGTAACCGTCACATGTCGCTAAATTCTTTAAATAGCTTAATATTATATGATTTGTCAAATTAAGCTAGAATAAAATGCTTCTTGTACATAGCTCAAAAATATTTCGATTGGTGTTCTGTAATTCAATGATTTTCTTGGAATATGATTACGTTGATTGCTGACACTGGAAATAAATGTCTGATTCACTTCTCTAAAATCCATTGATTTCGGCAGTCCATTACGACGCAGAATCCCGTTAGAATTCTCGTTTAATGGGCGTTGAGAAGGTGTTCCAGGGTCCGCAAAATATATATCAATATCATGTTGGTTACTAATGGCTTTCCAGTTAGAAAATTCTTTTCCACAGTCAAACGTAATAGATTTAAAGAAGTTTTTAGGGAAGCGAGAAAACCATTGATTAAGGGCAGTTTCAATATCTAATGCCTTACGGCCGTTGGGTTTAATCGTGATAATGACTTTAGATAATCTTTCAACTAAAGTAATGACGGCACTTTTATGATGAATGCCAACGATCGTATCACCTTCAAGGTGACCAAACTCAGAATTGAAATCAGGATAATTATCAGGTCGATCATGGATTGAGCGCTGATACTGTTGTTTTCCCCGTTTTTCCTGATGGCCATTGGGTTTTCTTTTACCTTTCATCGGTAGTGTGTCAATATCAAATATTCCTTTAGAAAATAAACGATAAAGTGTTCTCATACCGCATGAAACAGGTCTTTCTTTTCGCCCGATAATGACGTCAGGCGTCCAACCAAGAGTGACTTTCTCTTTAATGTAATCTACTTCATGAGCAGGTAATTGAATGACTTTTCTACCACATTTTTTCTTATTTTCTTTATACTGGTGCCAATAATCAAGAGCAGTCTTACCTTGCTTGAACTTATTGACTACATTATAAATAGTTTGTATAGCACGTCCCATTCGGTTAGCGATTTCAACCGGCTTATTATGTTGAAGATAATATGATTCTATCATTGTCAGTTCGTCTATGGTAAGATGTTTGTAGGTCATTTATGGTTACACTCCTTTGTTTTCTTTCGTCGGAAATACAATTTGAGTGTACCATAAATGCCTTTTTATTTTTCTAACTTAATTTTACAATTCGCGATTTATTAAATATCGAATTTTAGTACTAGATATCATATAATGGTACTAACTTTATCCTATGCCATAAAAGGAGAGTCTTTATGGCACAAATTAAACAATACAAAAAGCAAGACGGCACAATCAATTACATGTTTGATTTTTATGTAGGTATTAATCATAAAACTGGTAAAAAGCAGAAAACAACAAGAAGGGGGTTTGAAACAAAAGAGGAAGCTAGTTTAGCATTAGCAGAACTGAGTCTACTAGTTGCAACCGAACAATATTTACCTAGAAAATACAAAACATTTAATGATGTTTATACACTATGGCTAAAGAAATATAGAGGGATTGTTAAAGAAAGCACGTATGCAGGAACACTTAGTATCTTTAAAAATAATATTTTACCGTATTTTCAAGAAATAGAAGTGCAAAATATTACAACAGTTTATTGTCAGGAAATAGTTAATAAGTGGTATAAAATCCACCCTAAAAGATTCAAACGTTATATCTATTATTTCAACGCTGTTATGAATCATGCCAATTATTTAGAATTAATTTTCTTAATTGTCAAATTAAGTTAGACAAATCATCAATACTTACGTAACTCAAAAATACTTCCAAAGGTGTTCGATAATTCAGTGATTTTCTAGGAATATTATTTCGTTTCGATGCGACAGATTGAATAAAAGATTCATCTACTGAATTGAAATCCATAGATTTCAATAAACCATCTCTACGTAACAATCCGTTAGAATTCTCGTTTAGGCCTCTTTGAGACGGCGTTCCTGGATCAGCGAAATAAATGGCAATATCATTGGCATTACTGATCTGTTTCCAATTTGAAAATTCCTTTCCACAATCAAAAGTGATGGATTTGAATAGATTTTTCGGTACAGATTCAAACCAATGATTTAATTTGTTTTCAATATCAATCGCTTGTCTACCACACGGTTTCAATGTGATGATAACTTTTGATAATCGCTCAACTAAGGTAATTACAGCACTTTTATGTTTCAAACCTACGATAGTGTCACCTTCAAGGTGACCAAACTCATTTGAGAATTGGCTATAATCTTTTTCACGTTCATGAATAGAGCGACGGAAAGCTTGTTTTCCACGTCTTTCTTGATGTCCATTTGGTTTACGCTTGCCTTTCATCGGTAAGTCAGAAGGATTAAATAGCCCCTTTTTGAACATACGATAAATGGTACGAGCAGAACAACGAATAGGAAACGCTGCACGACCAACAATCACATCGGGTGTCCATCCTTGAACAACCTTTCTTTGAATATATTCTGATTGTTCCTCAGGTAAAACAAGCGGGCGTCTACCACAGTTTGATTTGTTTTTCTTATACTGTTGATAGTAC
Source organism: Enterococcus sp. FSL R5-0957 (assembly GCF_038008005.1). Lineage (NCBI taxonomy): Bacteria > Bacillati > Bacillota > Bacilli > Lactobacillales > Enterococcaceae > Enterococcus > Enterococcus sp. FSL R5-0957. Next base: position 235,016 of record NZ_JBBOYG010000001.1, on the reverse strand, counting down.
TCTAAGGCTGATTTTCCTTGCTTGAAGAACAGGTATACTTTATGGATCGTTTGTCTTGAACGATTCAAGCAATGCGCAGTTTTCGCAACAGATTGATTTATTTTGAAATAAGACTCTATCATTACAAGTTCATCCGTTGTAAGATGGGTATAGGTCATTTGTACTCACTCCTTATAATTCTTTGGACGGAACTATTTTGAGTGTAGCACAAATGACTTTTTTAGTTGTCTAGCTTAATTTTACAATCGGCGTTTTTAAAAATCCAATGGAATTTGTTCAATTACCCCATAATAATATTGACTTGAATCAATATAAAGAGTTTGACAATTTTTACTCAAAAGATGAGCTATTAGAATTCCTAAACTTTACCAAGAATAATTTTGAACATCAAAGGTTCATATTTTTTCATCTGTTAGCTTTTACAGGCATTAGACGTGGGGAAGCTTTATCACTAACTTGGAATGATATTAATTTTGAAGAAAAATACTTGCTTGTATCAAAAACATTAACAAAGGGTGAAAATGGCAGGTTCCTAATTCATCCACCGAAAACTAAAGCAAGTTTCAGGAAAATATTTCTGGATAATCAAACATTGAATTATTTACAGACATGGAAAGAATTACAAAAAGAAAAACTAAACTTAACTTTCGATAACCCCAAACAATTACTATTTCCTAACCATAAAAATAGTTTTTTAGAACCAAATATACCAAAAGAATGGCTACAAACTATTGCCAGACATTATAAAAAGAAGACTGGAAAAGACCTGAAAATTATTACGATTCATGGTTTTAGACATACCCACGCAAGTTTACTATATTTATCAGGAATAAATCTAAAGGAAGCACAAGAACGTTTAGGTCATTCTAATGTTAAAACTACACTGAACGTATATACACATTTAAGTGATAAACAAAGAGAACAAACAGTTGATAAGCTAACAGAGTTTATGAACCTAGATTAATTTTAAAAATAACAAAAAAACCCACTGGTTAGAGTGGGTTCACGGGTATTGAATACCCCTTTATTTGTTGTTTTCTAGGGCTTGGCGACTTTGGTCAGCTAATGCAGTAAATGCTGTTGCATCGTTTACAGCCAAGTCAGCTAACATTTTGCGGTTGATGTCGATTTCAGCTAATTTCAAGCCGTGCATCAATTTTGAGTAGCTTAAGCCATTCATACGAGCCGCTGCGTTGATACGAGCAATCCACAATTTACGGAAGTCGCGTTTCTTTTGACGACGATCGCGATATGCGTAGTTGTATGAATTCATTACTTGTTCTTTTGCTGTTTTAAATAAAGTGTGTTTTGAACCGTAGTAACCTTTTGCTAATTTTAGCACTCTTTTACGACGTTTACGAGTTACTGTTCCACCTTTAACACGTGCCATGTATAATTCCTCCTAATAAAAAAAATCTTCAGATTCTGTTATTTGTACTTCTTATTTCATTTTTGCTAGTTGTTGGCGAATACGTTTGAAGTCGCCACTAGAAACCATGCTTGCTTTACGCAATTGACGGCGTTGTTTTTTTGTTTTGCCGTGGAAACGGTGACTTGTAAACGCGCGGAAGCGTTTCAATCCGCCTTTACCAGTACGTTTGAAACGTTTTGCTGATCCGCGGTGTGTTTTTTGTTTTGGCATGACTATATTTCCTCCTCAAAATCTTTCGTTATCCGACTATCGGCTGTCCAACAGCCAGTTAGTCATTCAAATTACTTACTGTCGTTTTTCGGTGCCAGCGTCAAGAACATGCTGCGTCCGTCCATTTTCGCTTTTTGTTCCACTGTTGCAATATCCGCAGTTTCTTCAGCTAAGCGATTCAAGACTTTTTGACCAATTTCTTTATGGGTAATGGCACGGCCTTTGAAACGGATAGAAGCTTTCACTTTATCGCCCTTTTCCAAGAACTTACGTGCATTACGAAGTTTTGTATTGAAGTCATTCAAGTCGATCGTAGGACTTAAGCGAACTTCTTTTACATTGATCACTTTTTGTTTTTTACGCGCTTCGCGGTCTTTCTTTTGTTGTTCGAAACGGTATTTACCGTAGTCCATGATTCGCGCAACTGGTGGTTTCGCACCAGGGGCAACTAACACAAGATCCAAGTTTGCTTGTTCTGCAATATTCAATGCTTCTGCTTTTGTCTTAACTCCTAATTGCTCACCATCTGAACCGATCAATCGTAACTCTCGTGCACGAATGCCGTCGTTAACCATCATATCCTTTGCTATGGTCATTCACCTCCAAATATTATGAGAGAAAGAAAAGCTTACCGAATAAACGGCAATAAAAAAACGAGTTCTCTTACAGAACCCGCGCGTACTTCACCTAATAGAACCAGTGAAAACTATCTAGCCCAGCGACATTATCAACTAAGGCGAGAAGCGGGTGCTTCTGCTTTTATTTCTCAACCATTATAGTATAGCAAAAACCAATCCTTCTGTCAATGTTTTTCATACAGTTTTTCTTCCTTTTCTGAAAATGATTGGTCTAGCAGACTTTCTAGCAGTGATTCCCGCTTCTTTGCTATACTAAAGAAAAACGAGGTGAACCCACATGAAAAAAATCGAACCTATTCCACCTTCTCTTCCTCCTCTGGCAAAAGGAGATTTTTATTTAGAAGATGAAGAAATCCTCTCTGGTCTTCTTCTGATCAATGGAGGTGATCAAAGCTATCTTGATGCCAAAAATATGGTATTAAGAGAGAGTCATGTCCAAAAACTGACCATGCAAAAAACAGTTTTACGTCATTTTGAATGTAGTAATGTCATTTTTGAAAAGTGTGATTTTTCCAATCTGGAGTGGATTGGTGGCAGTTTCCACCAAGTCGTGTTTCATCAATGTAAATTAACAGGTACGAATTTTGCCGAAAGTTATCTTAGAGACTGCACTTTCACTGACTGCATTGCTTCGATGGCTTCCTTTAGCAGCACAAACTTGAAAGCCGTATCCTTCGATCATTGCCAGTTAGAAGACAGCGAATTTTATAAGGTCACTTGGAAAAATCTTTTTTTGTCTGATAATCAGTTAACTGGTTCGAATTGGTTCCGAACTTCTCTGAAGGGATTAGACTTTACGACTAATTTCTTCACTGCCATTGCTTTATCTCAAGATTATTTGGCAGGAATGATCGTCAATCAGGAGCAAGCACTTGTGATTGCTCAAGCCCTTGGTTTGCAGATCAAAGACTAGATCAACGAATCCGCCACCATAGTGCAATGAGCATCAAAACAGATAAAACCAGACTGATGATCAAGGCGATTCCCCATCCGAAAACGGAATGGGTAAATGGTAGCTTAAGATTCATCCCAAAAAATCCTGTCACAATAGTCGGTACAGTCAAGATCAGCGACCAGACAGTCAAAAACTTCATCGTGTCATTTAAATTGTTATTCAGTAAATTATTATAAGTGCCAGAAAGCTGATCTAAAATCTGCGAAGCTAAGTTCGTCATTTCAACTGCTTGTCGTGCTTCGATCAGTGCATCGTCCAACTCTTCCTTTTCCTTTTCTGACAACTTGCGATAAATGGCCAATGCCTTGATTTGTTCCAAAAGTACTACATTTTGTTTTGTTCCTATAACTAAGTAAACCAAACCGATCTCTAAATCTGAAAGTTGCAGTAGATTCTTGTTTGTTGTTTTTTCCCTTAACTTTAGGTTGAGCCGTTGACGTTCGCTATTTACTTCCTCGATTAAAGGAAAAAAGGAATCAGAAATTAAAAATAATGTATGGAACAATAAACTGTATACACTCATGTCTGGCATTCGCTCCAAAAGTGATCGAATCAGTCGAATCACATACTCGGTATTCGGCGTGGTAAATGTAAACAAACCATCTTCTTTTAAAATAAAAGCGATAGGACTAGTTTCGTAATGGTTATCGACTTTTTGTTGGTGTGGGACATTTGATACAAGTAGTAACACTTCATCAAAAGAGTTATACTCTACGCGTGCCCGCTCATTTTTATCTAGAGAATAAGTCAGCATCTCATCGCTGATGCCATATTCTTCTTTTAAATTTTTAACAGCTAGCACATCATCTTGCTGTATATTGATCCAAAAATTACGTTTTTGATTAAAATAGTATTTTTCCCGCATACTCCATCCTCCTGATATTTGTTTCTAGTATAAAGAAAAAAGCTACTCAAATAAAGGAGCATCCTTTTTTGAGTAGCTTTAAATCAAATGGCTAATTCAGTTTGGCGGATTTCTGCCAATTTTTCTTCGATCATTTTCAAGACTTCTTCTTTTGCTTGAGGATCTTCCACAAAATTGTAGCGATCTCCATCGATTTGGATTTTTGGACTTTCTTTGTATTCTTCATACCATTGATCATACCGTCTGTTCAATTCTTTGTAATAATCGTACAGACTTGGGTCAAAGGACAATTGTTCATAGGAACGACCACGTTTCTCGATCCGTTCTAGCATCGTATCAAAAGATACACGAATATGAACTAATAAATCCGGGTGTTTTTTATGGGCAGCATAGGGCAGTTCTTCCATCATGTTTTCCAGCAGTTCATCATACACACGAACTTCCGTTTCCGTCGCTCTTCCTAGATCTGCATTTAGATGGAAAAGCAGCGAATCCTCATAAATCGAACGGTCCAATACATTATTGTCATCTTTCATTGCTTGTTTGATGCTTGCAAAACGTTTATTCAAAAAATAAATTTGCAGCAAAAAAGCATACTGTTCAGGGTTTGCATAAAATAAGGGCAAGACTTCATTATCATCAATTGATTCATAAAATGCCTGACTACCAAAGTGTTCAGCCATCATTTCTGTCAAACTTGATTTTCCGGCACCAATTGTACCTGCTAAAACGATCACGCTCATTTACCTCCAGCTCACTTCATCACTAAATATTGTGTTTAACACCAACCTTTTTAAATATACCCCCAATATCTAGTAGTGTCAATTGTATTTTTTTCTAGTCAAAAAAGAAAAAAGGTCAAAAAATTCTTAAGAAAAAAGGGTTTTTCCTTTAGAAAACGTATTCTTAGTTTTACTTCTGGGATGATTTTAGTAAAATAAAGAAGAAATGTTTTTTTGAGACCCTTAGCGGACAAAAAATTTCGTGAAGCAGCGCAACTCGTTTTGGGCGCTTTATTTTTTGCTTAAAAATCACTTTTACGTGAGAAGGAGTTAGATTATGGCAAACTATGGCCAAGGAGAATCAAGCGGAAAGATTATCTTGATGGGCGAGCACGCGGTTGTTTATGGAGAACCGGCGATTGCCTTTCCTTTTTATGCAACAAAAGTCACCGCATTCCTTGAAGAGCTGGATGCAATGGACGATCAATTGGTTTCTTCCTACTATTCAGGAAATTTAGCCGAAGCTCCTCATACATTAAAAAATATCAAAAAATTATTCATCCATTTAAAAAAAGAGCATGATATCCATAAAAACTTGCAACTAACCATCGAAAGCACGATTCCTGCTGAACGTGGAATGGGATCAAGTGCTGCGGTCGCCACAGCAGTTACTCGTGCTTTTTATGATTACTTAGCACTCCCTTTGTCTCGTGAAATACTATTAGAGAAAGTACAACTTTCGGAAAAAATCGCACATGGCAATCCTAGTGGGATCGATGCAGCCGCTACTAGCAGCTTGCAGCCAATTTATTTTACAAAAGGACATCCTTTTGATTATTTTTCTTTGAATATCGATGCTTTTTTGATTGTCGCTGATACAGGAATCAAAGGACAAACAAGAGAAGCCGTCAAAGATGTCGCTCACCTGTTTGAAAGACAACCACATGAAACTGGACAAATGATCCAAAAATTAGGATACTTGACAAAGCAAGCGAAGCAAGCAATCATTGAAAATTCACCAGAAATGTTAGCTCAAACAATGGATGAATCACAATCACTTCTGGAAAAACTGACGATCAGCAACGATTTCCTTGATTTACTGATCCAAACAGCTAAAGATACCGGTGCATTAGGTGCTAAATTAACTGGCGGCGGACGCGGTGGCTGCATGATTGCATTAGCACAAACAAAAACAAAAGCCCAAGAAATCAGTCAAGCACTTGAAGATGCGGGTGCGGCTGAAACTTGGATACAAGGATTAGGAGTACATACCTATGTTTAAAGGCAAAGCACGCGCATATACCAACATTGCCCTAATCAAATATTGGGGTAAGAAAAATGAAGCACTCATCCTTCCGATGAACAACAGTCTTTCGTTGACATTGGATGCATTTTATACCGAAACAGAAGTCATCTTTTCTGATAGCTATATAGCAGATGAATTTTATCTAGATGACACCTTGCAAGACGAAAAAGCAACAAAAAAAGTTAGTCAGTTTCTTGACCTTTTTCGTAAAGAAGCCGGCATCTCACTAAAAGCTTCAGTAATCAGTCAGAATTTCGTTCCTACCGCAGCCGGATTAGCATCCTCTGCTAGCGGGCTAGCTGCTTTAGCAGGCGCTTGTAATACTGCCCTTAAGCTTGGATTAGACGATCTTTCTCTTTCAAGATTTGCTCGACGCGGGTCTGGTTCAGCTTGCCGAAGTATTTTTGGTGGTTTCGTCGAATGGGAAAAAGGTCATGATGACTTAAGCTCTTATGCCAAGCCAGTCCCTTCTGATTCTTTCGAAGACGATCTAGCAATGGTTTTCATTTTGATCAACGACCAGAAAAAAGAAGTGTCTAGCAGAAATGGGATGCGGCGGACAGTCGAAACATCCAGTTTTTATCAAGGCTGGTTAGATTCCGTTGAAGGGGATCTATATCAATTGAAACAAGCAATCAAAACAAAAGATTTCCAACTTCTCGGAGAAACGATAGAAAGAAACGGACTAAAAATGCACGGAACGACTTTAGCTGCCCAACCACCTTTCACTTACTGGTCTCCTGACAGCTTAAAAGCGATGGATGCGGTGCGGCAATTGAGAAAGCAAGACATTCCATGCTACTTTACGATGGATGCTGGCCCTAATGTCAAAGTTTTAGTGGAAAACAGCCATTTATCTGAGGTACAAGAAACATTTACCAAATTATTTAGCAAAGAACAAGTAATTACTGCCCATGCTGGTCCAGGAATTGCGATTATTGAATAAAGGGAGATTTTTATGATTGAAGTATCTGCACCAGGCAAACTCTATATTGCCGGAGAATATGCAGTTGTTGAAACAGGCCATCCAGCAGTTATCGCTGCAGTCGATCAATTCGTGACAGTCACTGTAGAATCCGCACGAAAAGTCGGAAGTATCCAATCTGCACAATATAGTGGGATGCCTGTACGTTGGACAAGACGCAACGGAGAATTAGTTTTAGATATTCGGGAAAATCCTTTTCATTATATCCTTGCTGCTATTCGCTTGACTGAAAAGTATGCACAAGAAAAAAACATTCTTTTATCCTTTTATGATCTGAAAGTAACAAGTGAGTTAGACAGTTCAAATGGCCGGAAATATGGATTGGGTTCTAGCGGTGCCGTGACCGTTGCAACGGTCAAATCCTTGAATGTTTTTTACGCGTTAAATTTATCTCAGTTGGAGATTTTCAAGATTGCAGCACTAGCCAATTTAGCAGTTCAAGATAATGGTTCCTGCGGCGACATCGCTGCTAGCTGTTATGGTGGCTGGATTGCTTTCTCAACCTTCGACCATCCTTGGCTCCAAGAACAAGAAACTCAGCATTCTATCAGTGAGTTACTTGCCCTGGATTGGCCAGGTCTATCCATTGAGCCATTGATTGCTCCTGAAGATTTACGTTTATTGATTGGTTGGACGGGTAGCCCTGCCTCTACTTCTGATTTGGTCGATCAAGTTCACCGTTCGAGAGAAGACAAAATGGTGGCTTATCAGCTTTTCTTAAAAAACAGTACAGAATGTGTCAACGAAATGATCAAAGGGTTTAAAGAAAATAATGTAACGTTGATCCAACAGATGATTCGAAAAAACCGACAATTACTGCATGATTTATCTGCAATCACTGGGGTCGTCATCGAAACGCCTGCTTTGAACAAATTGTGTAATTTAGCTGAACAGTATGAAGGAGCCGCAAAATCTTCTGGTGCAGGTGGTGGCGATTGCGGAATCGTAATTGTTGACCAGAAATCTGGCATTCTTCCTTTAATGAGTGCATGGGAAAAAGCAGAAATCACTCCACTGCCGTTACATGTCTATAGCGATCAAAGAAAGGAAAACCGATGAATCGAAAAGACGAACATGTTTCACTAGCTAAAGCCTTTCATGATAAACAAAAAAACGAATTTGACTTCGTACGGATCATCCATAACCCTTTGCCGCAAATAGCAGTTTCTGATGTCGATCTAAGCACACAGGCAGCTGGTTTTACACTAAGTAGCCCGTTTTATATCAATGCGATGACTGGCGGAAGCGAAAAAACAAAAAAAATCAACCAAGATCTTGCAATCGTCGCAAGAGAAGCAGATTTGATGATTGCCACTGGTTCAGTCAGCGCTGCCTTGAAAGACCCTTCTTTAGCCGATACTTATACGATTATGCGACAAGAATATTCTCACGGGAAAATCATTGCCAACATCGGTGCAGGGACTTCTGTCGAAAGAGTCCAAGAAGCTATCCGATTGTTTCACGCAGATGCCTTACAGATTCATTTGAATGCACCTCAAGAGTTGGTTATGCCTGAGGGAGACCGTGATTTTACCAATTGGAAAGTACTTATTCAAGAGACTCAAACAGCCATTGACGTCCCCCTCATCGTAAAAGAAGTCGGTTTTGGCATGACAAGAGAAACGCTCAATGATCTAGCTTCTTTAGGAGTTCATACAGTTGATATCAGCGGTCGAAGCGGAACAAGCTTCACCCAGATCGAAAACGCCCGTCGCTCCAAGCGGGAACTGAGTTATTTAGCTGACTGGGGGCAATCGACAGTCTCTTCATTGCTTGAAGCAAATGAAGCAGACACTTCTATGGAAATCCTAGCCTCCGGAGGTATCCGCAATGCCTATGACATATTTAAAGCCCTTTGTCTCGGCGCAAATGCAGTGGGTACTTCAGGAACCGTACTGACGCATCTGATGAATCATGGCGTAGAAGAAACTATTATACTGATGAAGCAATGGCAAGAAGAGCTTCGTCTGCTTTATACTATGGTCGGCGCAACGAATACCGCGGCCCTACACCAACAATCTCTGATCTTTTCCGGACCAGTGAAGGATTGGTGCGAAGCAAGAGGGATCGACTTAGTGAAGTATGGAAGACGCACAGAAAAGAGCGTGGGAAAAAAGTAAAGAACACTTTTGTCTCACGCTCTAAACACGTACAAACGGCGGAAGTAAAAGCAACTCCTTCGGAAATAAGCTGAAATTCACAAAAATTTGAAAAGCAATTTTCGTGAATTCCTTCTTATTTCTTGGAGTTAAACGCTTCTGTCCCAGCCTCTTTTTTCGAATAAATGATGTTTAATCAGCTGTCCTTCGGTATTCGTTCAATCCGCTGATTTCACAACCTCTCCACTAAACAGTGTACTAAAGCTCTTTTAAGGTTGTTTTCCGATATAGGCAAGTATGCCTCCGTCCACATACAAGACATGGCCGTTAACGAAATCAGATGCGCTAGAAGCCAAGAAGACAGATGGTCCAGCCAAATCGATTGGCTCGCCCCAGCGTGCTGCTGGCGTACGTCCAACGATAAATTGATCGAATGGATGACGTTCACCGTTTTCTTGTGTTTCGCGTAATGGAGCAGTTTGCGGTGTAGCAATATAACCTGGTCCAATTCCATAACATTGGATATTGTATTGACCGTATTCAGAAGCGATGTTTTTCGTCAGCATTTTTAATCCGCCTTTTGCCGCAGCATAAGCACTGACCGTTTCGCGTCCTAATTCACTCATCATGGAGCAGATATTGATGATTTTACCGCCGCCTTTTTCGATCATATCCGGAATAACTGCTTTTGAAACGATGAATGGGGCATTTAAATCCACGTCGATTGCTTGGCGGAAGTCTGCCGCATCCATTTCGATCATCGGTGTCCGTTTGATGATCCCTGCATTGTTGACTAGAATATCAACTGAACCTACATCTTCTTTGATCTGTTGAACCATCGCTTGAACCGCTTCTTCATCGGTCACATCGCAGACATAACCTTTTGCATCGATGCCTGCTTTTTTATAATGCGCTATACCTTCATCAACTGATTCTTGATTCAAGTTATTAAATACGATTTTTGCTCCTGCTGTAGCTAAAGAGCGTGCAATCTCAAATCCAATACCATAGACAGCACCGGTGACTAATGCTACTTTTCCATCTAAACGAAACATATCCATACTAAATTCCATCATTTTCTCTCCCTTATGCTTATTTTAATTGATCCATTTGCACCATATCCATGTCTGTATAGGTGATATTGGTGATATTTTCTCCGCACATTGCCCAGATGAATGAGTAATTGCTTGTACCTACACCTGAATGGATCGACCAGCTTGGCGAAATAATGGCTTGTTCATTGTCTACAGCTAAATGTTTTGTTTCATCTGGTTTGCCCATCATGTGGAACACACGTGTATCTTCATTGGCATAATCAAAGTAGACATAAGCTTCCATACGACGTTCATGTGTATGACAAGGCATCGTATTCCAAGCACTTCCTGGTTCTAAAATCGTATAACCCATTTGTAATTGACAGCTTTCGCATACATTTGGATGGATGTATTGATAGATTTTACGTTCATTCAGTGTCAGGCCTTCACCAGTTTCCATTGGTTTTACTTGGTCGATACTGATTTTTACATTTGGATATTTATGATGAGCTGGAACAGAACTAATATAGAATTTAGCTGGGTTTTCAGCATCTTGAGAAGAAAATACAACATGTCGTGTTTCTTTTCCGATATAGTATCCGTCTTGTTTTTTCATTTCTTCTTTTTGCCCATCGATCTCGATGAATCCTGGTCCACCGATATTGATCACACCTAGTTCACGACGCTCTAAGAAGTAATCAACACCTAGTTCTTTGTCTAATGTGATTTCTAATTCTTTTTCAGTAGGTGTCACTCCACCAAAGATCATTCGATCGTTGTGCGTATAAGTCAAACTGATTTTCCCTGGTTCAAATACCTTTTCTACTAAAAATTCTTTTCTCAATTGTTCCGTTGAATAATGACGGATATCTTCTGGACTGTGTGTATAACGTGTTTCCATTTCTTGCATTTTCTTCTACTCCTTCTATCGAATGATTTTTCCAGAGCCGCATGCTAAAAATTGTGCGACTTCTTCTTGACTAAATTGGTTGCAGTCCCCATGGATCGTATGCTTCAAGGCAGAAGCTGCCGTAGCAAAATCAATGATTTCTTGCGGAGACATATTGGATAAAATCCCATGGAGTACGCCACCTGCAAAAGCATCTCCGCCACCTACTCGATCCACGATTGGGGTGATTCTATGGACTTGGGATTCCACATATTCATGGTTCATCCACAATGTCCCCTTCAATTCATTTTCACTTGCTGAATGAACGGTACGCTTGGTCGAATAAAACACCTGAATATTCGGGAACTTTTCCTGCATTTTTTGATAATAATAAATTAGAGGTTGTTCTTCTGCTTCTGGCGCTTTCTCGATACCTAACAAATAAAGAGCATCCATTTTTCCAGCTGAGCAGATATCTACTAAAGGTAAAAGCTGATGGATTACTTCGCTGGCTTCTTGCTGTGTCCATAATTTTCCACGATAGTTGATATCGAAGCTGATCAGGCAGCCAGCTTTTTTTGCAGCTTCTATCACCTGTTTCGTCATTTTTTGCCATTTTTTAGACAAAGCTGGGGTGATTCCTGAAACATGAAATATATCTATTCCTTGGAATAACTCCTCTAGCGACCATTCCAAATGATCCATTTCAGCAAAACTTGATCCGGCACGATCATAGATCACTGAGGCGGCGCGTTCGCCACTACCAGTTTCCATATAATAAGTACCTAGTCTTGATCCACCAGATAATACCTGTTTCGTATCTACTCCATAACATTGCAAGTGCTTTTTGACTGCTTTTCCCAATGCGTTATCAGGTACTTTTGTAGCAAAAATCGCTTCATGTCCGTAATTAGCTAAAGAAATTGCTACGTTTGCTTCCCCTCCGCCATAATGGGCAGCGAATCGTTCACTTGAATCGATACGGGTTCCCTGCTCTGTGGACAATCGCAACATGATTTCTCCGAGTGTCACTACTTTTCCCATAAGCAGCTACCTCTTGATTTCTTTCATTTTTGCTGCATACTGTTGCGCGACTTCCGTTACTTTGTCGAAATCTCCTGTAGCTGCGGGTGCTAAAAGGTTCCCACCTACTCCGACTGTTACGACACCAGCATCGAACCACTCTTTCATATTGTCCAGACTCACACCGCCAGTTGGCATGATATTGACTTGAGGCATCGGCGCCTTGAAGGCAGAAATGATACTTGGTCCATAAGCGCTTCCAGGAAATAGTTTGACGATATCTACCCCGCTTTTCAGCGCTGTTTTGATCTCGGTAATAGTCATACATCCTGGTAAGTAAGGAATTTGATACAGATTGCACATCTCTGCCGTTTCTTGATCAAAGGAAGGGCTAACAATATACTCTGCGCCAGCTAAGATAGCCAAGCGAGCTGTGACAGCGTCTAATACTGTGCCTGCGCCAATCACTATTTCTGGTTGGTCTTTGTAGAATGACAAAAGTTCTTTGATTACTTGATCTGCTTGAGGGACTGTAAAAGTCAACTCAATACCAGTTAGACCACCTTTGATGATTGCGTGGCAAGCATTCAAAGCTTCTTCTTTGCTTTTTCCGCGTACCACCGCAATCACTCCGGCGTTTTTCAATCGAGATAAAATATCAATTTTTTTCATCTTCTCCATCTATTTCCTATTTAGAAATTTTATTTTATAACTTGGAAATCTATACCCATATTATACGGCAGAAAAGAAAAATTGCAAACGCTTTTTTCATTATTTTTGAATTCTTTGCTCGATTTCGCTTTTTGTTTGCTTGAGGGCACTGATTATTTGTTCTTTTGTCTCATCTGTTAAACGATATTTCGGCATACTTACACTAAATGCACCAATGATTTGTTCGTTTTTCACGATTGAGGCTCCTATACAAAAAATATCACGTTCGATTTCTTCATCGTCAAATGCGATGTGGGTTTCTTTTACCGTTTGGATTTCCTTTTTCAACCGTAATGCATTGGTGATCGTATATTCTGTGTAAGGGATCAACGGATGCTTTTCAAGATAATCAGTGTACTGCTCTTCACTGAATTCTGCTAATACGGCTTTGCCCATCGCAGAATTGTATAATGGTCGGGTGATTCCGATTTTTGAAGACATGCGGATCGTTTGATGTTTTGGATCTAGTTTGTTCACGTACAAGATCTCATTGTTGTCCAATACTCCTAAGTGGATAGTCTCATCGATCTTTTGCTGCAGCTGTTCTAAAAACGGTAAAGTCAACTCTACCAAATCGATTTGTTCAATGTTTTTATTCGCGTAGCGAATAAGCTTTGCACCTAAACGATAGTTTTTCTCTGAATTTTTATTTACGTAGCCGATCATCAGCAAAGTATCTAGTATTTTCAAGACTGTAGAAGAGGTCATTCCCACACCCTTTGCGATCGTCTGCAAAGAGACATCTTGGTTTTCCGCTAAATAGTCTAGTATTCTAGAGGCTTTGATCAATACAGTTCCATAAGGCTTTTTATTTTCCATATAATATTCTCCTATTTCTTTATAAGAAAAATTATAGCGGAAATACCATCAATTTAAAAGAGATATCCAGATATAAACTACCATTTCTCTTTACAGGCAATTTAATGTTGAAGATCCGCTTCGTTTTTACATCAAACTTTGATATAAAGCAAACCCGTGGTGCTAGTTAATTTTTTCCTAGAGGAAAATGTCTAAACATGTTGGTAAATCAACAAAAAAACGCATATAGTAGTCTCAAAACTCCCAAGAAATGAGGACTACATATGCGTTCATCAAAATATACTGAACATTATACAGATACTTTTATAACATTCAAGGAAATTATGAGAACTGTTTCTAACATATACCACAATTGTGTACCAGATAAGATTAAAAACCGAAGAAATACTGATCAACTGAAGCAACGCGATACAGTGATTATTGCTTGTGTTATATGGGGCATAATTAATGGCTATACTAGCCAAAGAGCCACGTATAGAGCGGTTTGTTCCGTCTTATTTCCTAATGGTGACTTTCCTAGTAGGAGTCGATTCACTCGCTTAAGTTCAAACTTAGCTTACACTATCAAGATTATTCGATACTTTTTCATCAAGAAGCTCACCAAAGGTGAACTAGTCGGAATTATAGATAGTTTTCCTAGTCCATTATGTAAACCAGTTAGAAATAGACAAGCAAAACTATTGAATCAAATAGCCAAAGTTGGCTATAACTCAACAAAAAAATCTTATTTTTATGGTCTTAAAATTCATATGATCGTTACTAAGACTGGCTTTCCGATTACTTACTCAATCACGAATCCAGGTGTCCATGACGTGAAAGTGTTAGAGACTTTATCGGAAGAAGCGAATCTTCCCAATATCCTAGGGGACAAAGGATATATTAGCCATAAAATCCATGAAAAGCTTGCCCTTAAGGGCATTACTATATCCGTTCCGCCACGTAAAAACATGGATAAATCAGAAAAACTAGACCACAGCTTACTTGGAAAACAAAGAAAAACAGTTGAGACTGTTTGTTCTTCCTTAGAAAAATTAGGTTGTCAAAATTTCAACTCACGTTCTGTTAAAGGGCTAGAGAGTAGATTTGAAAGCATATTACTGGCTTACAGTGTTCTATTAAGTCGAGCACAACGACGTTTTGAAGGAACTTTGAGATATTCTTTAGGATATTAAAATTAACTAGCACCACGGGTAAAGCAATGATTTCTTCTACTGTCGTTTCTCTTGGATTTCCTGGTGTGCATACATCTCGCAAAGCATCTTCTGCAATTGCTGGGATATCTGCTTCTTTTACACCTAATTCAGAAATGGTTTCTGGGATTCCAACCGCTTTGCTCAACCGATCGATCTCACCACAAGCCGCTTCTCTTACATCTTCTAAAGACATTTCAGCTGCTCCTTTAATCCCTAGAACAAGAGCGATCTCACGGTACTTTTCTCCAGTATATTCTTTGTTATATTTCATGACAGTTGGCAAAAGTGCTGCACACGCTACGCCATGAGGAATGTTGTACCATGCACTTAACGGGTGAGCCATCCCGTGTACCAGTCCTAAACCGACATTTGAGAAGCCCATTCCCGCAATATACTGTCCTAATGCCATTTTTTCTCGCCCATTTTGATCGCCATCTACAGAAGCTTCCAAAGAATGACCGATGATTTCGATTGCTTTTAAATGCAGCATATCAGTCATTTCCCAAGTGCCTTTTGTGATAAACCCTTCAATAGCATGCGTCATAGCATCCATACCTGTTGATGCAGCCAATTTTTTCGACATTCCCATCACCATATCGCTGTCGATGAACGCGACGATTGGGATATCATGAGGATCAACACAAACAAATTTTCGGTGATTTACTTCATCTGTGATGACGTAGTTGATCGTTACTTCTGCTGCTGTTCCAGAAGTCGTTGGTATAGCTAATATAGGTAAACATGGATTTTTCGTATCAGCAACACCTTTTAAACTAATGACGTCTGAAAACTCTGGATTCGGCAAAATAATCCCAATGGCTTTTGCCGTATCGATTGGCGAACCTCCACCGATTGCGATCAAACAGTCTGCCTCTGCCTCTTTAACAAAAGCCACTCCATCTTTTACATTTTGGATCGTTGGATTAGGTACGATCCCGTCGTATAAAGCATAATCGATTGCTGCTTTATCTAGAAGTTCTGTTACTTTTGTTGCTATACCGTGCTCGATCAATCCTTTGTCAGTAATGACAGCTGCTTTGCTGAATCCTCGCTGCTGAAATTCAGGGACGATCGACTCAATCGCTCCTTTTCCAAAATACGATGTTTCATTTAAAATCATTCGATTACTCATTTTTTATTCCTCCTAATTTGTATTATTTTTCACAATAAAAAACGAAAGAACCCCAAGCAACCGGTTGCCCAGTTGCTTGTTACTACAGTTCAAAGACTGGCATCAATTCCCAACTGACTGGAGAGGCATCTGGATTTGTCTCCATGATATCTTCCATGTACTTCCACCATTTTTGATTGATAGATGTATTTGCCATTTTTTCCCATAACTTTTCATCTTCGATCACTAAGTAACCAAATAACAAACTTATACTCGGATCAAGATAGATCGAATAGTCGATGACCCCGTGTTCACGAAGTGCTGTACGCATTTCTGGCCAAAGTTCATCATGTCTTTTTTTGTATTCTTCTTGTTTTTCTGGGTAAACTTTCATGCAAAAAGCTTTTTTCACCATGTCAGACACCTGCTTTCGTATGAACTTCCTCCAAATAACCTGCTTTCGGAGTAACACCAAACGCATCTGCTAAGCGCCACAGATTCTCGTCTGTGATTGTTTGCAAGATTGGTCCTTGCGCTTTGACGTACGTATAGACTGCTGCTGCTTTTTCTGCTGTCTCGATCAAACCAAAGACTTCATCCATGTCTTTTCCTGACCCGTAGATTCCATGTTGTGGCCATAAAACCAATCGAGTTTCTTTCATTTTTTCAGCTGTTGCTTCCCCAATCTCATTTGTTCCCGGAACCATCCACGGAATGATGGAAATTCCTTCTGGAAAAACAACTAAGCATTCCGTACACATTTGCCATAGCGTACGACTAAAGGAACGTTCGTCTAATTCATGCGTAAAACTCATCGCTAATAGATGACTAGCATGGCAATGCATAACGATCCGATTATCTGGGTCTACTTCTAAACGGGCGATATGACTCATGAAATGACTTGGCAACTCGCTTGTAGGAAGGCATTCGTTTTCCAGCCCCCACAAAAGTTCCAGTGTTTTGCCATCTTCAGCAACTCGAACGATTCCAAGATTATCGGCAGGTTCGCTCGCTACATTTTTAAAATATCTTCCTGAACCAGTTACAATAAAATAGCATCCTGCCAAACGGCTGGCATCAAAAATCATCGAGATGCGGCGGATCACTTTTTCAGGATCCAAGAACGGTGTGATCTCTTCTTCTTTTAGTAAATAAGAAATATTCCCGCCATTTCTTTCATCCCATCCCAAGCGATAAAGATTCGACGTCGTTTCGATCATTTCTTTCACATAAGGCGCTTGTAAAATATCTATTTTTTTCAATATAGCCACACTCCTATTTTCTTAATTCCAACACGTCTTTTTGATATTCCTGGACTTCTTCCAGCCAATCCAAACCAACTGGAACTTGATTTTTGTAACAGAAATAATTCCATACATCGGCATAGGGGAAATCTTTCAATTCTTCCGTATAAGCCATTCTTGAAGTAAAGTCAAAAGCCAGCTCCATTTCTTTCAATCGCTCAACTGGTTCCAGCATAGCTTTCAGCAGTGCTTTTTGTGTATTTCTCGTACCGATGACCCAAGCAGCGATACGGTTGATCGTTGCGTCAAAGAAATCCAGACCGATATTTGTTTTTTCCAACAATTCGTTACGGACTAATTCTTTAGCGATTTCCTGCAATTCATCATCCATCAAAACCACATGGTCTGAATCCCAGCGCACTGGACGGGAAACATGCAACATGATTCCTTTGCTGAATAAAGCTAATGAAGATAATTTATTGGAAATCACTTCTGTTGGATGAAAATGTCCAGCATCTAGACAAACAAGTTTGTCACGAGTCAACCCGTAACCCATATAAAATTCATGGGAGCCGACTGTATAAGCTTCAGCGCCTAAACCAAATAGTTTGCTTTCTACTGCATCTTGTACATACCGTTCATCTAACTCTTCTGTAAAAATTTCATCGAGTGATTCCATTAAACGTTCCCGTGGGGTAAAACGATCAATCGGATTATCTTTCATCCCATCAGGTACCCAAAAGTTATTGATACTTGTTTGCCCAGTTTCTTTCCCAAAGTACTCCGCGATTTTGCGGCTTCTTTTCCCGTGTTCGATCCAGTATTCACGAACTTCTTTATCTGGATGAGCCAATGTAAAGCCGTCTTTCATCATTGGATGCGAAAAGAAAGTCGGATTGAGGTCAAGACCGATTTCTTCTTTTTTTGCCCACTCTACCCATTTTTCAAAATGTTTCGGCTCAATTTCATTTAGATCGACAGATTCTTCTGTATCCAAATAGATAGCATGAAGATTCAATTTGTGTTTGCCCGGTATCAACGAATAAGCCTTTTCCAGATCTTGTCTAAGCTCTTCAGGTGTTCGTGCGGCTCCTGGAAAATTCCCTGTCGCCATGATTCCACCGGTCAATTCGCCATCCGGTGTCAAGAAACCTTTGACATCGTCTCCTTGCCAGCAATGCATAGAAATTTTGATGTCCTGTATCTTTTCTAGTACAGCATCTGTATCTACACCGATAGTTGCATATTTTTCTTTTGCTTGTTCGTAATTTTTTTCAATCGTGTTCATACGATTACTCCTTTGATTTTATTCACGTACCATTCCATCGTGTTTTGCTTATTTTCATCTGGGTAAAAAGTTTCACATGGAAACGACTGTTTGATTACATTTCTTGCTTGTTCTATATTCGAAAACTGACCTGTACTGAGCATTTGCATGGCAACATTCCCGATTGCTGTGGCTTCACTAGGACCTGCTTCTACAATGATTCCGGCATAATCTGCTGTCAATTGATTCAGTAGACGATTATTCGATCCGCCCCCTACGATGTGCAGCTTTTCCAATTTCGTTCCAGTTAAGTGTTCTACTTTGATCAGCTCTTGTGCGTAACAAAGAGCAAGATTATCATACACACAACGAACGATAGCTCCCGGCGAGACAGGGACTGGCTGCTCTGTTTCAAAACAGTATTGCTGAATCTCTTCTATCATATTTTGGGGATTCAAAAATCGAGGGTCATTGATTTCCATCACTTGCTGCAGCGGTTTTTCTTTTGCAGCAAGCTCTGCCAATTCCGCATAACTGTACTCGTACTCTTGCATTCGGGCAACTTCCTGGATCAACCACATCCCCATGATGTTTTTCAAAAAACGCACCGTGTTATGGGCACCCCATTCATTCGTATAATTTTCAGAAAAAGCATTGCGAGAAACATTGGCGATCTTTGTTTCAATCCCTAAAAGCGACCATGTCCCACTGCTGATATAACCCCAACGTTCTCCTTGACCTGGCGTTCCTAATACAGCTGACGCCGTATCATGACTTGCTACTGTGATAAAGGTCACATCTGGCAAATCATATTTTGAAAATTGTTCTTTTTGCAGATCTCCTAGTATCGTTCCCGGCTCTGTCAATGGTGGAAATAATTCCTTCGAGACACCGATTTTTTCAAGAAGTTCTATTTCCCATTCTTTTGTCCCTGCATTCAGCAGCTGCATAGTAGATGCATTAGTTTTCTCCGTCACCATGTTACCAGTAAAGACATACCCTAAATAATCAGGTATCAGTAACAATTTATGTGCTTTTGCCAAATTTTCTTTTTCTTCAGCAAACAATTGGAACAAGGTATTGAAAGGCTGGATCTGAATCCCTGTCTGCTCATACAACTTATCTAGAGAATAGATTTCAGAAAACTGTTCTACTGCTCCATTGGTACGCTTGTCCCGATAAGCAATCGGATCGTTTATCCGATCCCCTTGTTCATCAATCAGACAGTAATCGACTGCCCATGTATCGATCCCCGCAAAAAGACGATCAATCCCTGTCTGCTTTAATTTTTCAAATCCAATCAAAATCTCTTTGATAAGATAATCGATCTTCCAGCGATCGTGACCGTCTTTGTTCCGAAAGCCGTTTTTGAACCGGTGTACTTCTTCCAAGATCAAAGCACCTTTTGCATCCCTCGTACTTTTCATTAGTCGTCCGCTTGATGCACCGATATCGATGGCAACAAATGTTGGATTCATTTCTCCACCTCTTTTACTTTATTGTTGATTAGCACTTTATTAATAAAGCGTTATCATTTATTAACAATGCTATCATAATACAGAATCTTATATTTTGCTTCACACTATTTTGGTATATAATTGCATTATCTTGACAAGTTGGGAGTGTTTATATGGATTACTGGGAAAAAGCCAACCACTCATGGTCTGAAGACTCAAAAAGAGTGATCTTGACGCCTACACAAAGAAGCAGGAATTTATTTTTTATATCCAAGAAATCGGTTACTTCAAAGCACCAATCCCTTACTATACTGAACGAGCACATTTACCTTCTTACTTGATAAAGTTTACTTTGTCTGGCGAAGGTTCGCTTACATATAATGATAATCAGCAACAGCTAAAAGCTGGAGACTTATTTTTTATTGACTGCCAAGAATATCAGCGTTATCAAACGATCAGCGAAGAACCATGGGAAATGGATTGGATCCATTTGAATGGTCAGAACGTCCAATCATTTTATCAGGAGTTCACAAAAGACGGCCATAACACCTTCCATTCAACAGGGGATCCATCAGAAAACAAGATCCACCATTTGATCACAGAATTGATCCACATGCAACAAGGTACGAATGCCCGTACCGATTTCCAGTCCTCTGTAGCTATCCACGAGTTGCTGAATGAACTGATTTTGCAAAAGTATCAGCTAGATTTCGAAGAAGAGGATATTCCCGCCTACGTTTACAAACTGAAGCAATACTTAGACGAACATTTCAAAGAAACGATTACACTTGATCAATTAGAACAACAATTCTTATTGAATAAATATCAGCTGAGCAAAGATTTTTCCAAATTTATCGGTTCTCCACCAATCGATTATTTGATCAGCAAAAAACTCTCTTACGCTAAAGACCTTCTTCGGTATACAGAATTTACGGTTCGAATGATTTCCGAAGAAATAGGGATTGAGAATTTTGCTTACTTTAGCCGCCTGTTCAAAGCAAAAACAGGACTATCGCCGAGAGACTTTCGTAAATTCAGCTGATTCATATAATATGTACGTCATTTTTTCAAAATATTTTGAAATATATAGATAAAAATAAAATAACCGCAGTTTCTGCTTCTATATAAACAACAGCAGCTACTGCGGTTATTTTTTAGTGATCATTCTCATTGTTCATCTTCAAAATGTTCATAATGAACCAACTGTTTCTGTGTATCACGTTTCAAAAATTCTTTAGGCGTTATGCCGAACTCTCTCTTGAATGCTTTCAGAAAATGCGGATAAGACGAAAAACCACTTTTACTATATACAGCACTAGAGCTGCGGTACTCTCGCAATAAGTGCTTGGCATAGATCAGCTTTTTCTTCATTACATACTGATGAAACGTAAATCCAGTGTACTTTTTGAATTCTCGTGTGATATGGTATTTGCTGACAAAAAATTGCTTTTCCATTTCCTCTAAAGAAAGCGGATGAGATAAATTTTTTGAGATATATTGTAACATGTGTTCCACACGCTCATTAGGAACTACAGCATTCTGTTCTTGCGCACTCTCTTCTTTTTGTACAACTTGATTGAGAAAAATCAAGTATTCTACCAGAGCTTGTTCATATTTTATGTCTTCACCGTAAATTTTTTTATCAGGAGGATGGTCGATAAATGATAATTTTTGCTTCAATACTTCCTGTTCTATTTGCAATACACGACTCCTCTTCTCTCCTATTGGTTGAAAACAAGCCGATAGATTAGACCATGGCGTGGAACGACTTTCTAGAAAAGAAGGGGTGACAAAGATATAGACACGCTCGAATACATCTGAAGATTGGCGGACGATACAATGCAAATCATTGGAATGGATGAGCAGCACACTTCCTGCTTTGATCGTAAATTGTCGTCCGTTCAAATAAAAAGTCGCTTCTCCCTTTAATGTAGCATGGATCTCATAGAAATCATGATGATGATAGATCGTTTTATTTTGGCTGACGACATCTTTGACATGATAGATTTCATACTGATCAGAAACCATCGTATTGACTTGTTCACCGCTGATTTTCTTTTGGAGCATGTGCCGCACCTCCTTTTGTTCACTTATGCACAATTTTATTATACCACGTTTTTTGTAATCAAAAAGAGCTGCTTTTATATACTCTTATAAAAAAGAAGAGACGTGGCATCTTCTAGCCCCGCCCCCTCCATTCTAAATATTAGTTAACCAACGTCTTCTTTACATTATTCAAGAAGACTTCTTCCATAACGGATCCCATCATCTTTTGTTTCTTCAAGAACCACATACAGGTACGGACGATTCTTCATGATGATTTCTTTGATTTTTGTGTACTCGATCACACCGTCTCCCAAATTTACCGGCACGATTTTTTCCTGTTCGACACGAAAATCTTTCAAATGAACCGCACATATCTTTTCACCAAAACGTTCAAAAGCTTCTTCTACCAATTGGACTTGTTCTTGATAATCACTACTTGTGATCAAATTGGTCGGATCTAAAATGATTCCTAGATAGTCCGAATCTACTGCTTGGATCAGCTGCTCTACCCTTGCTAAAGAATACACCGGATGATTCAAACCTGGTTGTATCCCCACCATCATTTGGTATTTTTCTCCAGCTTTTACCAAGCGACGGATAACGGACACTGCTTCAGCAAATGCTTCATCTGTGAAATTTTCTTCTGTATATTGGATTTCCGGCAAAACACATCCAGTTTCCGAAGCAACCATCGACGCACCAAAGGAAGAAGCATAGCGAAGATACTGCTCGAACTTTGTCAGCAACTCTTCTCGTATCGTTAAATCTGGATGAATCATATTGATATAGCAACTTAAAATTCCTACGGTCACTTCTTGCTTTTCTAAAACTCGTTTGACATAATTTCCCATCCCAGAATTGATCTCATTTGCGCCAGAAGGTATTTCAGGAAACGAAAGACCTAAGGCGAGCTGCAGTGTATGAATCCCTTGTTCTTTTGTTTTTTCTGCAAGATCTTCTATCGTTTGGACTTCGGAAAGATCATGTCCTCTAATTGTAATGTTCAACATAACTATTCTCCTAACTCAGCATATTGGGTAGCCACATGACGATTTGCGGGAAGTAAGTAATCAAAAACAAGACGACTAAGATAACCCCATAAAAAGGAAGAAGCGGTTTCAGCATTGCCTCTGCTTTTACGCCTCCTACACTTGCACCGACATATAGTCCTGTACCTACTGGCGGCGTGATGGAGCCTACACACAGATTCATGATTGAAAACAACCCGTAATGTACAGGATCAACCCCTACACTTGTGACGATTGGTAAAAATATTGGTGTAAAAATCAAGATAGCAGGCGCCACATCCATAAACATACCCACCAGTAATAACACAAGATTGACTAATAACAGAATAATAAATTTATTATCCGTTACGCCCATAATCAACGAACTAATTGCCTGAGGAATACCGGTAAACGCCATGGCGAAAGACATCATGGAAGAAGTAACCAATAAGAACATGATCGTCCTTGACATTGCTACTGATTGAAACAACATATTAGGTATATCTTTTAGTTTTACCGTTTTATAGTAAAACATAGCAATCAACAGGGAGTAAATGACAGCTATCGCTGAAGCTTCTACTGCTGTAAATATCCCCGTCAAGATACCACCGATAATGATGACAATCAATAGAAGGCTAGGAATCGCCTCTTTTATTATTTTTCCAGCATGAGCCATCTGTCCTTTTTCGACAACAGGGTATTTATTCTTTTTAGCAACGATGAATGCTACTAGCATGATTCCTAGCGCCCACAAAGCGCCTTAAACAAAGCAGAGATCGAAGCACCACCAGCAACAAGTGAATACATGATAAAAGCAGTACTTGGAGGAATGACCATACCTGTCGGAGCTGACGCGATATTGACCGCTGTCGCAAACTTCCGGTCATATCCTTCTTCCACTTGCTGAGGGATCAACACTCCACCAATCGCGGTAGAAGCGGCAATGGCCGAGCTAGAGATGGAACCAAATAAAGCATTCCCTAACACATTCGTATGAGCCAAAGCCCCCGGCACGCGCCCGACGAACAACATCGCAAAATCCACTAGTTTCTTAGCTATCCCTCCATTATTCATGATAATGCCCGAGAGAACGAAAAACGGAATAGCGATCAGCGAAAAACTATTGATACTTCCCACCATTTTTTGAGCTGAACTAAAAGCAGAAACATCAAACGGTATAACTAACAATAAAGTCATCATCGATGAGAATGCAATACTTATAGCAATCGGCATCCCTAATACAAGCAACACAGCAAATACAAAAAATAACACTAATCCGGCTTCTATTGCCATTTTATTCCTCCATTTTTATATTTTTTCTTGAATTGCTGGCTTGTTGCTTAATGTATCGATTAGATTAATCAGGCTATAGATAATGATGAGTACCCCCGATACAGGTACTGACAGATAAACATATCCCATAGGAATACTTAAAGAAGGCGAGATCTGCCCCATTGTCAATGTGACAGCATTCCATCCGCCATACACCATGATCATCGCAGCAAATACCAGAAATAAACTTTGAACAACAACTTCTAAAATTTTACTTTTTTTGCCAGTTAATTTTTCACTTAAAACCGTTACGGCTAAATGTGCTTTTTGTCCCACAACATACGCGGAAGACAACATGGCAAACCAGACAAGACCGAATCGAACAAGCTCTTCCGTGACCGTATTTGGATTTCCTAAAACCGTTCTGGAAAATACTTGCCATAAAACAACAGCGACCATCCCAACAAGCAAAACAGCTCCCAGGATCTCTAATACCTTGTTTAAAATCATTTTCATCACAGCTACGCTCCTTGCTCTTGGATCTTTTGATAAAGGTCTTTGTAGGTAGGATCGTTTTTGAATATATCATGAAGTGGGGCAACTGCCTCTCGAAACGGTGTATTATCTACATCATTGAATTGGACTCCATGTTCTTCTTGTGCTAAAGCTTTTTCTTCTTCAATTGCTTTTGCAAAAGCTTCAATTTCAAAAACCGTTGATTCTTTCGCTGCTTCTTCAATGGCTTTTTCCTGCTCATCAGTTAGCTGTTCTTTGATGGCATCATTCATGATGATGATATCTGGCACACGTGTATGCTCATCATAGGAATAGTATTTAGCCACACCACCATGTCCAGCTGTATACAAGACAAATTCATTGTTTTCTGATCCGTTGATCAAATTGGATTGAAGAGACGTGTACACTTCATCACTTCCCATAGGTACGAGCGAACCGCCTAAAAGCTCTACCCTTTTGATAGCGGTTTCGCTTTGCATCACACGGATCTTCTTTCCCTTCAAATCTTCCGGCGTATGGATCGGACCGTCTACCATATAAAAGCTGCGCTGACCAGAATCATAATAGGTCAATCTGGTAAATCCTAAATTTTTGGTCGATTGGTAGATTGGCTCCATTATTTCTTCATTATCCATCACCTTAAAGAAATGTTCTTCATCATTGAATAGATAAGGAACTGAAAAAATCGAATAATCTTTAGAGAAACTTTCCAACGCTGAGGCACTTACTTTTGTGAAATCTACTGCTCCTGACTGTGTCAATTCGATCAGTTCACGTTCTCCACCCAGTTGTCCATCTGGGAGATACTGGATCTGTACGGAACCATCTGTTTTTTCTTTTACTAAACGCCCAAATTCATTCATTGCATCAATTACTGGCTGGCTGTTGCTTGCATAAGCAAAGCGCAAGGTAACTATCTCATTTACGTCTGCATCTGCGACAGTTGCCACACTAGAATTATTTCCGCAGCCGCTTAGACCTAGCAGACCTAGGCTAAGCGAACTTGCTGCAAACAGCAGTGATGTTTTTTTCATATGGGTTTCCTTTCTTTTAACAATAAGAGACGAGCAATTCTGTCAAACAAAGCACCGTTAACGACTGTCCATAAGGCATTGCTGTGATTCCGATATTCCGATAAAAATCTAAACTGTCCCCCATTCCTGTCCCGATTGAAACGTTTTGAACTTCTCCTTTTTCATCGATTTGTTCAAGCAATCCTTGGATAGTTGGATAGCACGATAAGCGACTTCTTTATATTCTTGTGGTAAATAACGTTTATGGACCGCTTTCAAAATACCGTAAGCAAATCCTGCAGTTACAGAAGATTCTACGTAAGAAGAAGGATCATCCAACAACGTATGCCATAAACCGCTTTCAGACTGATAAGTTTTTAATGCACGCACTTGTGCTTCAAGTGTTTCGATCAATAATTTGCGCAATGCATCTTCTTTCGATAATTCTAAGATTTCAATGATCTCTGGAATAGCAATCGTCAACCAGCAGTTTCCACGAGTCCAAAATGCTTCGGCATAGTTATGATTTCCTTCAAACGTCCAGCCGTGATACCACAATCCTGATCGTTTATCCATCAAGTATTTGATATGGATCATAAACTGGTAACGAGCTTCTTCTAAATATTCTGGGCGATTCAACAGTTTCCCGATTTTTGCCAAAGGAAGCACTGTCATCATCAATGTATCGTCCCACAACTGATTCTTATTTTCCGGTCCATATGTGGCATGCTGTAACCCGTCTTCATTTGTCCGAGGCATGTCATTCATGACCCATTCTGCCCATTGTTCTAAATAAGGCAAATAGCGTGAATCTTTCGTGTCTTCATACAAGTAAGCCATAGTCAATAGCGGTGCCATTGTATTGACGTTTTTGGGCGGAGCGCCTTCTTCCATACGATCCTCAAACCATTCATTGACCACTTGATAAGCGCGAGGATTTTTTGTCATCTGGTAATTTTTATAAATACCATATAGACCGACACCTTGTGGCCAATTCCACACTGTCCAGCTCTTGTCATCTACTTTCAGTCCTTCAAAGTCCAACAAAAATTCACCATTATCGTCTTTGATCGTTGTCAGGTTTTCAACGAGCAGGTCAATTTTTTCTTTCACTAATTCTTTAGGTACAAAAATCTCTTCTTTAATAATCATCTTTACGCCACCTTTTTAAACGCTTTCATTTTATATCCTTAATATAGCAGTAATACCGTCCACTATAAATATCGCTTTTTGAACAAAAACTGTCTAAAATTGACCTAAATGTTAAATAACAAAAGTAACTTTCAGTTACTTGGAAATTAAAAAAAGAACTTGGAGAAACAACGTTTTCCAAGTTCTTTTTCATCTATTTTCTTATCTTTTTTCTACGCTTTCTTTTGCTTATCCGTTGTAAGCATCAATGATGATCTGTTTCAATTCAGAGATCAATGGTTCTTTCGGATTAGCTGTCGTACATTGGTCTTCGTAAGCTAATTCAGCCATACGGTCTACGGTTGTATCTAGTGTTTCTTGTGTGACTCCTTGAGCTTTTAGACTCATGTTGATGCCGACAGATTTTCCTAATTCATAAACAGCCGTTGCTAAAGCTTCGACTAATTCCTCTGTTGTTTCGCCTTTCAGACCTAAGAATTTTGCAATATCTGCGTAATCTGTATCTGCACGGAAATAGTCATATTTAGGGAACATCGCATGTTTTTGTGGATCTTTTGCATTATAGCGGATAATATGCGGTAAAAGAATCGCATTTGTCCGTCCATGAGGGATCCCGTATTCCCCGCCGATTTTATGTGCGACTGAGTGACAAATACCTAGGAATGCGTTAGCAAACGCCATACCAGCCATTGTAGAAGCGTTGTGCATTTTTTCACGTGATTCCATATCAGGTGTTTTTACTGATTTTTCTAAATAGTCAAAGACTAACTTGATTGCTTGTAGGCTCAATCCACGTGTATAATCTGAAGCCATGACTGAAACATAGGATTCGATTGCATGTGTTAACACATCCATCCCGGTATCTGCTGTGACAGATGCTGGAACTGACATGACGAATTGAGGATCGACGATTGCGACATCTGGCGTCAATGCATAATCTGCTAACGGATATTTCACATGTGTTTCACTGTCAGTGATGACCGCAAATGGCGTTACTTCAGAACCAGTTCCTGATGTTGTCGGGATACATACGAATTGTGTTTTTTCTGGTTTGTCGATCTTATATGTCCGTTTACGGATATCCAAGAATTTTTGTTTTGCACCAAAGAAAGATGTGTCTGGGTGTTCATAGAACATCCACATTCCCTTAGCTGCGTCCATTGCAGAACCGCCTCCAAGAGCGATTACTGTATCTGGCTTGAAGTCTGCCATCAGTTTCGTTCCTGCGTATACGGTATTTGTCGATGGGTTCGGTTCAACATCTGAGAAGACTTCGATCTTCACATCATTTTTACGTCGTGCCAATACTTCACGAACTGTATCGCAGTAACCGAATTGGACCATACCAGGGTCACAAATGATCATGACACGTTCAACGTTTTCCATTTTCTCTAAGTACAATAGAGAGTTCTTTTCAAAGAAGATTTTTGGCGGTAATTTGAACCATTGCATGTTATTTCTCCGTTTCGCTACAGTTTTGACATTGATTAAGTTTACAGCAGAGACGTTACGAGAAACAGAGTTCTTACCATAAGAACCGCATCCTAAAGTCAATGACGGAATCATTTCGTTATAGATATCACCGATGCCGCCTTCTGCAGATGGTGTATTCACTAAAATACGACAAGCTTTCATTCGAAGACCGAATTTGACATGCAACTCTTCGTTTTCTGAATGGATAACTGCTGTATGTCCTAATCCTCCAAGATTCAACATACCTTCACACAAATCAAACGCATGGTCCGTGTTGTTAGCTTTGATCATGGCAAGAACTGGAGAAAGTTTTTCTCTTGATAGCGGATAACCTGGGCCTACGCCTTCCAATTCAACAATCAGCATTTTCGTTCCTTTTGGTACACTGATTCCTGCCAATTTTGCGATTTCCATCGCAGAATGTCCAACGATTGATGGATTGACCGCATATTTTCCTTCGTTCATCACTGCATCTTCTAATTTTTGCAATTCATCTGGTTTTACGATATAAACTTGGTGTGCTTGGAATTCTGCTTTTACTGCTGCATAGATTTCTTTATCCACGATCACAGCTTGTTCAGAAGCACAAATCATTCCATTATCAAATGTTTTCGAAACGATCAAATCGTTCACTGCACGTTTAATTTTTGCTGTTTTTTCAATATAAGCTGGTACGTTACCTGGACCTACACCTAAAGCTGGTTTTCCTGTAGAGTAAGCAGACTTGACCATTCCAGATCCACCTGTCGCTAAGACGATCGCGATACCTGGATGGTTCATTAGCATAGAAGTCGCTTCGATCGAAGGATGTTCGATCCATTGGATACAATTTTCAGGAGCTCCGGCAGCGATAGCAGCATCACGTACTACTCGTGCTGCTTCTGCAGAAGATTTTTGGGCACTTGGATGGAAAGCAAAAACGATTGGATTTCTTGTTTTCAACGCGATCATTGATTTGAAAATCGTTGTGGAAGTCGGATTCGTTGTTGGAGTTACTCCGCAAACCACACCGACTGGTTCAGCAATTTCAATCAACCCTTTTTGGACATCTTCATTGATCACACCAACTGTTTTATCATGTTTGATATTATGCCAAATATATTCGGACGCATACATATTTTTGATTGCTTTATCTTCGTAAACACCGCGGCCTGTTTCCTCTACAGCCATCTTTGCTAATGGCATATGTTGATCCAAAGCTGCCATTGCCATTTCATGCACGATATGGTCTACTTTTTCTTGATCAAAGCTTTCCATTTCTTTCAATGCTGCATTTGCTTTTTCTGCCAAATCATCAATCATTGCTTGTACGTCAATTGTCTTCGTTTTTTCTTTTTCCATTACTTTAGCCATCATTATCCTCCTAATGGGTCATGGTTATTTGTTAAATCATTCACATGTATATCATACAATATTTGTTTTTCTATGTAAACACTTTTTTGTGATTTTTTTCACAGTTATTTTTAAATATAAAATTGCTTTATTTACAGGTGTTTGTATAGAAAAATATATAAAGTTATTTATTATTATTTATATTACACACCCGATTATTCAATATTGAGCAATATATCCTATACTCTTATCTCTTTCTTTTTTGAATAAAAAATGAGGTAGGACATCTTTCTGCCCTACCTCGTCTTTAAATAAGCTTTGATACTTATTTTTCTTTCTTCTCTTCTGTCTCTTCCAGCGTTTCTGTTGTTTCAGTTTTTACTTCAACTGTCTCAGCTGGTTCTTCTGTTGTTTCAACAGTAGTCGTTGCATCATTTGTTACGACAGTCCCTGGTTTGACCGTTTTGATTGCTGCACGATCGTACTCAAGGAAGATCCCTTCGCAGTCTAAAACAACTGTCCGTTTGTCATTGTCGATTTCTGAAACAACTCCATGTAATCCGCCGATCGTTACGACTGAATCACCTGGTTTCATGCTATCTAACAAGTTTTGACGTTCTTGCTGTTGTTTCTTTTGCGAACGTGACATAAAAAACCACATTGCTAATAGCGCGATAAACATCACAAGCATTGGTAATGTTCCCATTTTTTTCACCTCACTAATTCTGTATCTACAAAAAACACTTTAGCAGAAAAATGCTGCTAACACTAGTTTTTTACTTAATTTTTAAAAGATTTTCCTTTAGAAGCTTTTTGCGTTTTCTTTATTGAACCCGTATTCTTCAAAAAAGGCTTCTCTAAATTCAAGCAAATTATCATCCATGATTGCTTGACGTACTTGTTTCATTAGATTCAACAAGAAGTATAAATTGTGGTAAGAAGTCAAACGAATCCCAAATGTTTCATCACATTTGATCAAATGGCGGATATAGGCACGTGTATAGTTTTTACATGTATAACAATCACATTTCTCATCAATTGGACGGAAATCATGAGCATACTTCGCATTTTTCACTACTAGACGACCTTGAGAAGTCATACATGTGCCATTTCGAGCGATTCGAGTAGGCAAGACACAGTCAAACATGTCTACTCCACGGATAACACCATCGATCAATGAATCAGCAGCACCGACACCCATCAAGTAACGTGGTTTGTTTTCGGGGATCAACGGTGTAGTGAATTCTAATACACGATTCATTTCTGATTTAGGTTCCCCGACAGATAACCCGCCGATTGAGTAACCAGGGAAATCCATCCCGACTAGATCTTTCGCGCTTTGACGACGAAGATCTTCAAATCCTGCTCCTTGGATGATTCCAAATAATCCTTGACGGTCTGGGTTAGCATGAGCTTTCAATCCTCGTTCTGCCCATCGAGACGTACGTTCTACTGATTTTTTCACGTAGTCGTAACTTTCATCGAATGGTGGACATTCGTCAAAACTCATCATGATATCAGAGCCCAATTTATTTTGGATGTTGATTGCTTTTTCTGGTGATAAAAACATACGTGAACCGTTCAAGTGATTTTTGAAATGCACGCCTTCTTCTTCGATATTCCGCATATCACTTAATGAAAAAACTTGAAAGCCGCCTGAATCTGTTAAAATCGGTTGATCCCAGTTCATAAATTTATGCAGTCCGCCAGCTTCTTCTACTAAGTCTTCACCAGGGCGTAGCCATAAATGATATGTATTACTTAAAATAACGCCAGCACCCATTTCTTTCAACTCTTCTGGGGACATTGTTTTTACTGTAGCTAATGTTCCTACTGGCATGAACATTGGTGTGGGGAAAGTTCCGTGTGGCGTGATCAATTCCCCTAAACGCGCGCCAGTATGTTTTTCTTTCTTGATTAAACGATAGCGAATGGCAGGTTGCGTCATTCATTTCCCTACTTTCTATATAAAATATCTTGACAACTCCCACCATCATAATCGTTTCAAGTGCTTTTTGCAAGTTCCCTCGGCTTCCTTCTATTTTATTTAATATTCTTTTTTTTATCCTTTTTTTATGAATAACAAAAAAAAAAGAAAAACATTATGACAGAAATATTTTTTTATACATGGTATATTGGTGTTATTAAAGAAAAGGAGGGAAAAATCATGCAATCTTCTGCAGAACTAAAACGCCAAGCAAAAGAGAGTTTAAAAGGACGTTGGGGGCAAGCTGTTTTACTAAATCTAATCCCTACATTGATTGGTATTGCTGCTATTCTTCTTATTATGATTCCTATTATCTTATTTGCCACCACCATATATGATGGATCAGCGAGCGTCTCAGATGCGACAACTTCAGGAGGCGGTAGTTCAGGAGGCGGTGGCGGAATTATTTCCAGCATCATTAGCGCTTTGTTCATGAGCGGTATTTCTTGGACTTATCTTGATATTTTACGTGGACAAAAAGATCAGATCGAACCATTCAAAGATGCATTTCGTGGATTCAAAGGTTTGTTTATCGGCGGAGTGATCGGCTTAGCTGTACTGATTTCAATCTTTACAACATTATGGGGTTTGCTATTAGTTATTCCTGGAATCATTAAAAGCTATTCTTATTCTCAAAGCTATTTTATCTACTACGATATCGTCCAAGAAACAGGACAAACACCTAAAGTACTGGATACGATCACTGCAAGTCGAAAATTGATGGATGGTTACAAAGGACAACTTTTCTGGTTAGATCTTTCATTTATCGGCTGGCATATCTTAGCATTAGCAACTGCTGGTATTGGTTATCTATGGCTCAGCCCATACATTTCCGCAACAAAAGCAGCATTTTATGAACAATTGCCAAAAGATATTTAAAAGAGAGTGTGACTTGTGACCGAGGGGGTGGCAGGAGAACACCGTTTATCGAGAGGCAGTAAAAGAAACATTCAGCCCATTAGCAAAAAGGAGGTGTGACAACATTCATGTCACACCTCCTTTTTGTATAGTTCCAGTAAAAAGAAAATCAACTTAGAAACAGTTAATCATTCCTCTTCTTCTGCTTCCGGTAATCGATGGAACTTGATCAGTTCATTGACCGCGATTGGTACGATAGACAAAATCCCTACCAAGAACCAGTGATTCAAACTGATGTGTACTAGGCCGAATAGTTCTTGCGTAAACGGCAGCAAAGCAACAGCCGTTGTAATAGCTAATGCCAGTAACGCCATTTCTACCAAAGCTTTATTGGTTGCTAAATTGACTTTGAAGATCGATTGGCTGCTGCGTACATTGAACACATGCAAAATCGATGAATAAGCTAAGATCAAGAATGCAACAGTTTGACCGACATGCTGACTTGCATCTACCCATGGGCTAATAGTATCGACATAACTACCTAAATAGTAACCAAACAGCGTTACGATGGTGAAGACTCCTGCGTTTATGGCGATTTTTTGCAACAAGCCTCGAGCAAAGATCCCTTCGTTTTTCGGAATAGGAGGCTGATCCATGATGCCGTGTTCTGCTGGTTCTCTTCCCAAAGCAAATCCTGGAAGACCATCGGCAACTACATTGACAAACAGTAGTTGCACAGCTGTGAATGGCGCTCCCCAGCCTAACAGCATCGCAATCAAAACAATAAAGATCTCCGAAATATTACAGCTTAGCAAAAAGTTGATAGCTTTACGAATATTCTGATAAACCGAACGTCCTTGACTGACAGCGTCTACGATCGTCGCAAAGTTGTCATCCGTCAAAATCATATCTGCGGCACTTTGCGCCACATCTGTCCCTGTGATCCCCATGGCACACCCAACGTTACTTGCTTTCAACGCTGGTGCATCATTCACACCATCCCCAGTCATCGCTACGACTGCACCCGTACGTTGCCAAGATTTGACGATCCGGATCTTGTCTTCTGGCGTTACCCGAGCATAGACAGAGAGAGCTTTGACACGCGCATCTAATTCTTCGTCTGATAATTGATGCAGTTCTGATCCTGAGAGTGCTTCTGACGGATCATTCAAGATACCTAATTCTTTCGCTATGGCACTGGCAGTTACCACATGATCTCCAGTAATCATGACTGTTTTGATGCCAGCCTTTTTCGCTCGCTTGATTGCTCCTTTACTTTCTGGACGTGGTGGATCGATCATTCCGATCAGACCAATCAAACGTAAGTCTTTTTCCAGTGCTTCAGAAGAAATATCTTGCGGTTCTTCGTCATAAGTAGCATAACCAACAGCAATCACTCTCAGTGCCCGTTTACCAAAGCGATCATTGACGATAGCTGCTTGTTCTACATCGCCTGAACTAAAGCGCGGAGCCAGAACATCGAATGCTCCTTTGGTGATTGAGATGTATTTTTCGCCCATTTGGTGAACTGTTGTCATCATTTTTCGTTCAGAATCAAAAGGAAGCTCGTTTACTCGTGGATATTTTTCTTCTAATTCTGCTTTTGTATGATAATTCTCTTCAACAGCCCTAACGATGGCTACTTCTGTTGGATTACCTTTGATAACAAGGTCGTCATCTTCTTGCTCGACCGTCACATCTGTACATAGTGCAGCCATTTTCAATATTTCCATCGCGCTGTTCGTCATTGAGTCTTCGATATTCGTTACTTCATCTTCTTTGCTCCATACCCGGCGGACGCGCATTTCATTTTGTGTCAGCGTTCCTGTTTTGTCTGAGCAGATAACATTAGCGGTTCCTAGCGTTTCAACTGCTGGCAACTGTCGGATGATCGCATGTTTCCTCGCCATCTTCTGCACACCGTATGCAAGTGTCAACGTAACAATAACAGTCAAGGTTTCCGGTACAGCTGCAACAGCTAAGGAAATCGAAGTCATGAACATCTCAAGGAGTGGTTCTCCTTGCAGTTCACCAATCACAAATACTAAAGCCGCAGCCGCTAAAGCGATCATACTGATTCGTTTGCCTAGCTGATTCAATCGGACCTGTAAAGGTGTTTTTTGCATAGTATTTTCGTTCAAAAGATCCGCAATCTTACCCATTTCTGTTGCCATACCAATGGCTGTGACGATAGCTTTCCCACGACCTGCAGCAACCGTACATCCTTTAAATACCATATTAAATTGGTCACCTAATGGCTCATCTTCTTCAGCAATAAATGCTGCATCTTTTTCAACTGCTTCACTTTCTCCAGTCAACGCCGATTCTTCTACACGTAATTGTGATGCTTCGATCAAACGGGCATCGGCAGAAATAGCATCACCGGACTCTAAAACAAGAATATCACCCACTACCAGTTGCTCTGACTCAACAGTGGTCACTTTGCCGTCTCGTATGACAGTTGCCGTTTGTTTATTCATATCTTGCAAGGATTCCAGTGCTTTTTCTGCGTTTCCTTCTTGGACAATCGCCAATACAGAGTTGATCACAACGATAGCGATGATCAGCAGTCCTTCAAATAAATCCCCATGTTCTGTAGCAAATGCGGTATAAAAGGAAATCACCGCTGCTACAAGAAGGATGATCGTTGTAAAATCCGACAAGCTTCGAAAGAATTTTTTGATCATCGATTCTTTCGGCGCCTCATCGAATTTATTCAATCCCTGCTTTTTTCGCCGTTCATCCACTTCTTGTGAAGACAACCCAGTATCTGGATCTGCTTCTGTTACCTTCTTTACTTCTTCTATTGTCTGCTTGTATTCTTCCATCCTATTCCTCCTTTAAAATCTTCGTACAAAAAAAGGTACTTATTTTACTATAACATCCTTTTTTTATTTACTTCAAATAAAGGGCTTATCGATTATTTGTTAAGAAAGCGTAAAATTTAAAGTGCTTATATTTGCAAACGCTACCAAAGGATGCTATTATATAGATGTAAGGAAGGAGGATACCATCAAATAGACAGAAGAATTTCTCGATAGAACAGTGTAAGCAAACAAAGTTGTTAGAAGTACAGGTTTCACCCAGACATGCGTGTAGAGTACAAACCTATAAATAGTGAATGCGTATGGATGTTTGGATCACGAAGTATCCGAAACAAGAAGTAATGCGATACGTAACAATTGAATAACGTAAACGTCTGAAAATTGAATAGGAACAAGAGATGTTTCAAATGTTGAAGATGTAACGAAAACAAAATTTTTGTTTAACATGAAGAAATTCAACACCGTGCTTTGCATGTATGATGGAAAGTTACAATTATTTCTGTTTATTTGAATCCTTCCGAGGTACAAGAAAGCCGAGCTTATCGAGAGCTCGGCTTTTTCTTTGTCATAAAATCTTTGTAAAGCTTTTTTGTTATTCAAAACTAGCGGCTTTTCATAACCTTATTTCACGAACATCGCATCTCCAAAACTAAAGAAACGATAGCGCTCTTCAATCGCATGCTGGTAAGCAGATAAAGTCAATTCTCTTCCTGCAAAGGCACTAACTAACATGACTAAAGTCGATTTTGGCAAATGGAAATTAGTTGAGAAAGCTTCTACCACTTTGAATTCATAGCCAGGCGTAATGAAAATATCAGTCCATCCGCTGTCTGCTTTGATTTCTCCATTAAATTTCGTTCCAATCGTTTCTAATGTTCGAATTGAAGTTGTTCCGACAGCCACGATTTTCCCGCCATTTTTACGTACTTGGTTCAATCGCTCAGCCGCTTCTTCCGTCAAACGGTAGAATTCACTATGCATATGGTGTTCTTCGATCTTATCTACGCTAACAGGACGGAATGTACCTAACCCTACGTGTAGTGTCAGATAGACTAATTCAACACCCTTTGCTTCGATCTCATCAAGCAGTTCTTTCGTAAAATGCAATCCCGCTGTTGGCGCTGCAGCAGAACCATTTTCTTTCGCATAGACAGTTTGATAGCGATCTGGGTCTTCCAGACGTTCTTTGATATATGGAGGCAATGGCATTTCTCCCAATGATTCAAGTATCTCTAGAAAAATCCCTTCATACTCAAAGTCAATGATCCGTCCGCCGTGTTCCAATTCTTCTTTCACTACTGCTTGCAATCTGCCATCACCAAAAGAGATTCTTGTCCCAACTTTGGCACGTTTCGCAGGTTTGATCAATGTCTCCCACGTATCTCCTTCTGTATTCGTTAGAAGAAGGACTTCTAAATGAGCACCAGTATCTGGCTTTTCTCCATATAAACGAGCGGGCAGAACTCGTGTATTATTCATGACTAGCGCATCACCAGGGTGTAATTCTTCAATGATTTCATGGAAATGCTTGTCTTTCATTTCTCCAGTTTTCCGATCCAAAACAAGTAAACGAGAATGATCGCGGTCTTTTAATGGTGTTTGTGCGATCAACTCTTCCGGCAAGTCAAAATCAAAATCTTCTGTTGTTAACATATCGTCACTCACTTTCTATCATGTGCTTCATCATTCTATCATGTTTTTCATTCTGTTGGCAAAAAACGAAATCTTACAAGTATATTGTGTACTAACTAAAAACGGATAGAGGCGATTGCTTCTATCCGTTAATTCCATTCTATATATTTATTATTTCATTAGCCTGACTCTTCTTAAAATATTCCGACC
Organism: Enterococcus sp. FSL R5-0957; assembly: GCF_038008005.1. Lineage (NCBI taxonomy): Bacteria > Bacillati > Bacillota > Bacilli > Lactobacillales > Enterococcaceae > Enterococcus > Enterococcus sp. FSL R5-0957. The sequence goes on along the minus strand of NZ_JBBOYG010000001.1, from coordinate 197,733 downwards.
AATACTCCAATTGTTGTAATACCCGTTAAAATAAGAATCACTTTTACGGCACTCAAATGTTTTTGAGAAATAAGATACCAAGCTAGTAAAACCATGATCAAAGGTAAAATTTTTGGAAAAACATCATCTAAAACAGATTGAAGCTTGACGCTTTCATCGCCACTCATGTATTTTATTTTCGTTGTTAAAGCTACATAATTAGCAGATAGGCCTCCTACAACCATGATTCCCAAAATATTAAATTCATTTGTGATGTGTCTTGAATTTTCTCCAACAATCACATCAATTGCATCTACTCCAAGTTTATAGCCTTTCATAAAGCAAAAATAGCTAATAAATAATCCAATCATGAAATAAGCTATCATATAAAAAATCGGCCCCATGGGACTTCCATCTTTAGCCATTCCCATAGCAATCGACAATAAAATCGGAATGACAATACCTTGAATAATCGAATCACCAATCCCAGCAATCGGGCCCATCAAAGTAGCCTTGATGGCAGTCGGCATTTCCTCATCAACACCACTCTTATTAGCGATAGATTCTTCTAGTGAAGTCACAATCCCATTAATCAACTGTCCAGTTTGCGGTTCAGTATTATAGAACATAGAGTGACGGACCAAAAGTCTCTTTTGTGCCTCCAGATCATCTGAATAATACCGCTTGGCAAATGGCAAAAATGAATAAGCTTCCGCATGTGCTTGTAATTTTTCGTAAGACGAGGAGGATAAGGATGTCATAGCAAATCTTATCCATATTTGACGTAATTCTTTTTTGCTTAACTTTATTTTCTCAGTCATCATTTCTTCCTCCTAGAACATATCTTCATCTTCATAAGCTGCGTCATCTTTAGATGTATCGATTTCAGCCCCTAGATTTGTAGCTGCCAGTGGTTGTTTTTGTTGGTTACTTGTTGCGATGTAAACCAAATAGGCAATCAGAGCGGCGATAAAAACTAATGCGAGTGTGCTGAGATTCGCAAATGCAATCAACACAAAACCGGCAAAGAAGAAAATAAGCTGTATTTTTTGTTTGATTACGATACTCATCAACATAGCAACACCAAGCGCTGGCAATACACCGCCTAAGACAGCGATGATATCTGTGATTTGATGAGGAACACTATTCAATAACCAATTGACCATCCCTTTACCGAAATAAATAGCCAGAGTTACAGGAAGAAATCGAATGATGAAAATAACTAATTGCGGATAGATAACGTGATTATAAACAATTCCTTTACCGTCTGCATTTTCTGCTGCTTTCTGTGCACGATTATTGAAGAAAGAGAAAAACGCCTGTTTTGAGTTGTGGAAAATCAATCCGAATGTTTGCCCTATAAGAATAGCTAAAGTGACTGCTACTGCTGGATCCTTTGTAGTTGCCAAAGCGAGTCCCAGTCCACCATATGATGCATAAGTAATCTCACTATTTGTCGCACCGCCAGTAGATAAGTTCGCTATAAAAACTGCCTGTACGGCTAGTCCACATAACACACCTGCTTTCACATCTCCAAAGGCTATCCCTGTCAAAAAACCTGCAACTAATGGCCGGCCCAACAACGTAAAAACCACCTGTCACACCAAGCAGGGGTGCAGAATCAACTGCTCCTAAATAACAAAATATACCAGTTAAAGCAGCGGAAAGTAGTAAATTAATATCCATTTTTATCCCCCATTTAAAAAATATAATCCTTCGCCTACATCAAAATTATTCTAACTGTATTTTTTCTTGACAACTTCCCATGATTTTTTTTCATCATCTGGCAACAATTGGAAAGTTACCCGATACCCACTAGTTTCTAATTTTTCAAATGCATCATATTCGTTTTGAGTTAATGCAACATTACGCGCCACATTGATAGCACCTGTGCCGCCAGAAATAGGTCCTACATTTACTACTTTTCCAAAATCGATCCCTGCTTCTGCTAGTTGCGCAAAATAAGCTGGAGAATCAGTGATAAGAAAGAAATTTTTATTTGATTTTACTGCTTTTGGGATACTTTCCTTTGCTTGTTCAACTGTATAAATACCTAGCTTTAATTCTGCTGCTGCTTTTAAAACCTTTTTTCTTAACTCATCCTTGGCCACTTCGTCACTCACTACAAGTATTCCTTGAACAGCGGATTGCTTCGTCCAACGTGTCATTGTTTGCCCGTGTATAACACGGTCATCTATTCTTGCTAATGTGATTGTCATTTTATTTCCCTCCGTTATTAAAAAAAGTCATCCAAATCATTATTTTCTACTTCCGAATCAAGCAGACGTTCGATTGAACTTTGTGCTGTTTCAACAGCCTTTCGAGCGTACAAAGTGAATGTTTCCTTGTCTACGTTTTTCTCAAACGAAAGCATCGTACCTATATCTAAAAGCATGGGAAGATTTACTCCAGAAATCACTTCAATATTCTCTGGATATTTCAATTTCAAACGATAACTCTCGTTATATGGTGTTCCCCCTTTGATGTCTATGAATAAAAACAGATAATTGTTTTTGATTTTTCCCTCGACTAAAGAATGGAATTGCTTAGAGAAAGTTTCGATTCCTTCTTCTGTCAGAGGTAATGCAAAAATATGCTCCGCCTTACCAGCAATCATTTGATAGGCATTTTTTAATTCGATGCTGAGTTGTCCATGGGAAACTAATAGAATGACTGCATTCATAAACAATCCCTCCTTGTCAAATTTTTACAAACGCTTGTATCACTGCGAATTTGCCTTTTTCTTTTGCCTTTAGCGTGTATTCCTTCACACTTTCTGGCACAATAAATGTTTCGCCATAATGGACTTCCATCGGTTGGAAAGTGTTATCAGTCGAGCAAACAAGAATTTCGCTTCCTTCAACTAGACATAACATATTGACGCTTTCATTTGTTTGTAGCTGAACCTCATCTGTGAACCAATGCCGGATACTATCTATAAATTCAATCTCTGCTAGACCTGTACGCTCACTCGCTACTCCTCTTTGTTGATTTTCAAGCTTTTCACAATTTTCAAGTCTAGTAAAAAGGTGTTCATTAATGTATTCTTCATTTCGATCCATTTGTATATTTTCAATCCCATGTTCTAGATGAATCGGACGAGGCAGTCCATTTAGTCCCACACGCCCCCAGTCTCAAACCTTAAAGGTAAAGATATACGGTGTGGCACTGATTTCAAGTACAACTGTATTTTTCCCTGAACAGTGTATGGTACCTGCTGGGATCGAAAAATGATCGTGCTTTTTAACAGTGATTTCATTGACATATTTTTCAGCTTCGAAATTTTCTCCAGTTTGTTTGGCTTTTTTCAAGTCATTAAACAGGGTGTCTTTGGTTATTCCTGTTTTTGTCCCTAAATAGACCTTTGCTCCTTCTTTACAATCCAAAATGTAATAGGATTCATCTTGTGTAAAAGGGATCCCAAATTTATCAAAAGCGTATTCCGTTAAAGGATGGACTTGCAAACTCAAATTTCCTCCGTCCATCGTGTCCAAATAATCAAAACGGATCGGGAACTTTCTTCCAAATCTTGCTCGCACTTTCTCTCCCAGCAAATTAGTTGTCTCTTCCTCCACCACAACTTGTGAAGGGATTTCAACGATGTCATTCTCGAATTGTAAAAGCAATGAGTTTTCTTCGGGAACACCGTCAAAAGCCCAACCATAATTTTCCTTGTCTTCTGGTAAATGAAAATTCTTTTTCATCCATTGACCGCCCCAAACACTTTCATCAAAATACGGTACTGTACGAAAGGGCTGTTTCGCTATTTGAGCAGTTGCCTGACGGTATTGACTGCCAGTGATTATTTTGGGCTGATTAGTTTTGACCGTATCGATATAGTAATCGATTATTGGATATATACCATGCTGTAAACGATCTGCCATTGGCCATTCAAAAAAGAATCCTCTTTTAAATTTACCGATTCCTTCTTCATCAGGATTATTGGTTTTCCAATTGGTCATTTGTTCATTTCGGTAACGTAGTTGTATCTCCCAACGTGATACCCCTATAGAAATAAGAACATCTGCTTTTGTAAGAAGACTTGCACCAAATCCATAGATGACTTTTAATCCTTTACCTGCTAATCGTTCTCGTGCTGCTTCCAATTGTTCAGATGGATAAAAATCTTGGATATTATAATGAGAATAGACACCAAATACTCGATCTTCTGTGATATGATCTCGAATTTTTTTCTGAACTTCCTCTACTGTCAATCCGTATTCGTCTATAAAGATTTTTTCTTTGATTTCTGGAAACTCACCAAGGAAATCGTTTTCAATTTCTTCTTTTCTTACTCCAGGATAGCATTCCAAAACGATGACTGCGTCTTCTCTATTACCTAGATAGCTTTTTATTTCTTCAATAATTGCTCTGTACCCTACAATCGCTTTTCCTTTATTTCTGACGTCTACAGTTGGCTTCAAATTATATTTCATCTCTAACAACCTTTCTATTGTCATTACATTATGATTATATAGCTAAGATACCATGATAACAATGGGTATTGATATATGAAATTTCATTACAATAGCGTTAAATCAAGTATATATTCTCATTATTTCTTAGTTTGTTATAATTATAAAAATAACCAAACTATGTTATAACAATAGTATGATGATTTATTTTAGGAGGGTAAAAATGAAAAAAACAGCAAATAATATTCCTTTATATGCACAAATTGCTGATGAACTGCGAACAAAAATTTTTATGGAAGAATGGATAACAGGTATGAAAATACCTACAGAAGAAAATCTTTGTGAATCCTACCATGTAAGCCGCATTACCGTACGAACTGCTATCGACAGTTTAGTAAATGAAGGGCTAGTAGAAAGAAAAAGAGCAAAAGGAACGTTTGTGACGGATTGGAAAACAGAAAAAGATGAACATTTTACGCTTGTACGCTCTTTTACAGATGAAATGAGAGAATTAGGTAAAGAAATAAAAACGATTCATGCAAGTATTTCAATTGAGAAAGCCAATCGAAAAATAGCAAAACTCCTTAACGTGAGTCCTGACGAAAAAGTAATGGTCATGAGACGTACTCGTGCAACTACAGCTGACGAAAAGCCATTCGTTTATTTCATTACCTACTTTAAATATCGAGCAGATTTTCCTACAGAGGATTCGGCTTATTATGACTCCTTTTACGAACTATTGAACCGATATCATATTCAAGTAAACCAATCGAAAGAATATATTGAAGCCATATTACCAGACAAAGAAATACAGGAAGTATTGAATATTACAGAACATGAACCGATTTTAAAAAGAGTACGAATCACTAAACAACTCGAAACAGATTTCAGAGAATATAGCGAATGCTATTACATTGGAAACAAATATCGCTATTATATTGATTTTTCTTAAAAAGAAACGATCATGTCTCTAATTAAAATAAAAAAACTACCCTATTTGTATTTTTTCATTGTTTTAGGCATACTAGTAATAGATAGTTCTTCATTGAAAATAGAAAAAGAGGTGGCACCATGATTGAATTTCAAAATGTGTCAAAAATTTATAAAGGTGGAAAAGTCGCTGTAGAGGACGTCAATCTTTCATTTGAAAAGGGTGAGTTCATTTGTTTTATCGGTACGAGCGGAAGCGGAAAAACGACGACGATGCGGATGATCAACCGAATGACTGATCCAACACAAGGGAAAATTTTGATTGATGGAAAATCCATCCAAGAAATTGATCCAGTGGAATTGCGACGTCAGATCGGCTATGTTATCCAAAGTATTGGATTGATGCCTCACATGACGATCCGTGAAAATATGACTCTTGTCCAAAAATTGTTGAAAGTCAGTCAAGAAGAACGGAATAAAACAGCTGAAAAAATGATTGATCTTGTGGAATTGCCCCGTGAGATGTTAGATCGCTACCCACATGAATTATCTGGTGGGCAGCAGCAGCGTATTGGAGTCGTTCGTGCCCTTGCAGCGAATCAAGATATCATCTTGATGGACGAGCCATTCGGTGCGCTTGATCCCATCACTCGTGATTCTTTGCAAGACCTTGTCAAAGATTTACAAGAGCGCTTGGGAAAAACGATCGTATTTGTAACCCATGACATGGATGAAGCGATTAAGCTAGCAAGCCGTATCGCCATCATGAGTGAAGGCCGTGTGATCCAATTTGATACACCAGAAAATATTTTACGTCATCCTGCAAACGATTTCGTAGAAGAGTTGATTGGAGAAGATCGCCTACTACAAGCCAAGCCAAATGCGACAAGAGTCGGAGAAGTTATGCTAAATACAGCAATCACGATTACACCGGAAAAATCATTACAAGAAGCAATCAAACTGATGAGGGAAAAACGTGTAGATACGTTGTTAGTTACCGATAATTCGAATGTATTAAAAGGATTTATCGATGTAGAAACGTTGAATAAAAAGCGAGGAAAAGTATCCAGTGTCGGCGACATTTTGAATAAACATGTTTTTTACGTAAAAGAATCCGCCTATCTTCGTGATACCTTGCAACGCATTTTAAAACGCGGACTGAAATACGTGCCGGTCGTTGATGAACAGAACAAAGTCGTAGGTATCCTGACTCGTGCATCATTAGTGGATATCGTCTACGATGTGATTTGGGGAGAAGATCCCGCAACTACTGATGTTGCAGAGTCAGCTACTCCTGAAGAATCTAAGGAGGTCTGACCTATGCAGCAGTTTTTTCATCAGCACGGTTCAGAAATTCTCTCAAAAGGTTTTGAACATCTTTATATTTCGGGACTTGCTTTGATCATTGGTATCATCATTGCTGTACCGCTTGGTGTCTTACTGACACGTTTTCCAAAAGCTGCCACGATTGTGATTGGCTTAACCAGTGCCTTGCAGACAATCCCTTCTCTTGCTTTATTGGCATTGATGATCCCGCTATTTGGCGTAGGTAAATTACCTGCGATTATCGCACTCTTTATTTATTCATTATTGCCGATTTTACGTAATACGTACATTGGGATGAAAAATATCGATTGGAATTATCGGGATGTGGCAAAAGGCATGGGGATGACTGAGTTCCAATCCATTTTTTCCGTTGAATTGCCCATTGCTATGCCAACGATCATGGCTGGTATTCGTTTAGCTGCCGTTTACGTGATTGCATGGGCTACACTTGCCTCTTATATCGGCGCTGGTGGTTTAGGCGATTTGATTTTTAGTGGACTGAATAATTACCAACCAGATCTCATTTTGGCAGGTACGATCCCTGTAACAATTTTAGCACTATTGGCTGATTGGCTTCTAGGTCTCTTGGAACATCGGCTGACACCGATCGCACTTAGAGAGGAGAATGAAGAATGAAACGTATACTAAAAATGACCATGGTTCTTTTCTCTCTTCTTATACTTGCGAGTTGTTCCTTCCCTGGTCTTGCCAGCAATACAGATGAAGACACCATTTCGATCACAGGTGGAATCACTTCAGAAGCACAGATCTTAGCAAGCCTAGTTGCCGGAATGGTTGAACATTATACAGATAAAAATACCGCAATCATCAACAATCTGGCTACCACAACTATCAACCATCAAGCGATGATGAACGGAGATGCTTCAATTTCAGCGGCTCGCTACACAGGAACAGATTTAACGACTACATTGAACCTTCCTCCTGAAAAAGATCCGAAAAAAGCGTTTGCTACCGTGAAAGATGAATTTGAGAAAAGATACGATCAAACGTGGTTCCCGTCCTATGGTTTTGAAAATACGTATGTCTTTCTTGTTCGAAAAGACACCGCACAAAAATACCATCTATCTAAAGTCAGCGATCTGAAAAATGTAGCGGATGAATTAGTAGCTGGTGTAGATACTTCTTGGATCAATCGTAAAGGAGACGGTTATGACGGCTTCCAAGAAACTTATGGCTTCTCTTTTAATTCGATATTACCTATGCAGATTGGACTTGTTTATGACGCAGTCGAAGCAGGAAAAATGGATATTGTTCTTGGCTACTCTACGGATGGACGGATCGCCAGTTATGATCTAGTCATGTTGGAAGATGATCGTCAATTCTTCCCACCATATGATGCTGCTCCAGTTGTAGACAACAAGATATTAGCTGATACGCCTCATTTAAAAGAAGCCTTAAATAAGTTAGGTCATACCATCAGTACGGAAAAAATGCAGGAATTGAACTACGAAGCAGATAATAATCTAGTGGAACCATCAGTAGTAGCACAACGTTTCTTACAAGAAAACCACTATTTTGAAGGGAAGTGAAGCAATTGGATAAAATGAATGTCTTTCAACAATTTTTCTATTATTTCCAGGAAAATGGCTCCTATATCTTTGCACAATTTATCCGTCACCTCCTGATTTCTATCTATGGTGTCCTCTTTGCAGCAGTTGTCGGGATTCCGGTTGGGATCATGATTTCTAGGAGACGTAAATTAGCAAACTGGGTGATTCGTTTGGCGAATATCATCCAGACGATCCCTTCTCTAGCCATGATCTCCATTTTAATCATTGGATTAGGCCTGGGAGTCAATGTCGTGATTGTTACTGTATTTTTGTATTCCCTCTTACCGATCATCAAGAATACGTATACCGGGATGATCCAAGTAGACAAAAACATCCTTGATGTCGGCAAAGGCATGGGGATGACTGCTAGACAACGACTATTCATGGTAGAGTTACCACTCTCTGTTTCTGTTATCATGGCAGGCATAAGAAACGCGTTAGTTGTTGCCATCGGGATAACCGCGATCGGTGCATTCGTCGGTGCTGGTGGTCTTGGAGATATCATTATCCGAGGAACCAATGCAACAGATGGCACATCGATTATTTTAGCAGGTGCATTGCCAACTGCATTAATGGCGATTATCACGGACTGGCTTTTAGGTATTTTGGAAAGACGGCTAGATCCTGCTTCAAAAAAATCGCAGACAGAATGAATCAAGGCAAAAAAATCGCAGACAGAATGAATCAAGGCAAAAAAATCGCAGACAGAATGAATCAAGGCAAAAAAAGGTCGTGGCGCTTGAGCGCTACGACCTTTTTTATTTAAATGATATTCAATAAACTACTTTGTGTCCCAGATTCTTGATGGACTTATTTCTTCAAATGGTAGCTATAGGTGCTGACAACGATATTTTCACGCCAAGACAATCGCAATCTTAACCGCAAACTTGTTTGGTTATGGAGAATATTCTGCCAGCGTCTGTTTGGTACAAATTGAGGAATCAACACAGTAGTTGTATAGTTTTGTTTCGCTGCATTTTTACTTACGATATCTACATAACGGATAATTGGATTTTCAATCGAGCGATAAGAAGAGTGGACGATTGAAAAACGGACATCTGGGAAATGCTTTTTAAATTCTGCTTCGATTTCTTTTTCTTTTTCGACATCTTCGTCTAGCGAAACATGCATCGCAACGACATAATCACCGATCGAACGTGCGTAATTCAACGCACCGATATTTACCCGTGTCACATTTCCGACTAATACAAGAACGGTATTCCCGTCATAATCATGTAGTTTTGCATCATTTTCTAAACGAAGCTGTTCTGCTACTTTTTTATAATGATCATGGATCTTATAAAAAATGAACATAACGATTGGCATAATGATGAAGAAAGGCCAAATGTCCCCTAACCGATAGACAAACAAAATCGCAATGATTGCATATGAGATGAACGCACCTGTAATATTGGCAATCGACTTGCTTAACCATCTTTTTCCTTCTTTTTTCCATTTGACGACCATCCCTGTTTGAGATAAAGCAAATGGAATGAACACGCCGATAGAGTATAACGGAATCAAGCGTTCTGTTGAGCCATGGAAAATAAACAGCAATACGATCGAACCTAGCGCTAGTGTGATAATCCCATTGGAATAGCCTAGTCGATCCCCACGATCTTGATACATGTGAGGCATGAATTTATCTTTTGCCAGATTGTATGCAAGAACTGGAAAAGCAGAAAAACCGGTGTTAGCAGCAACTGCTAAAATCAGCGCTGTAGCAAATTGAAGGACGTAATACAAAATACCATGTCCAAAGACAGCTTTACCAATTTGAGACAAAACAGTGACTTCTTTTTCAGGAACGATCCCATACCAATAGTTGATAAATGTGATCCCCACGAAGAAGAAACCTAAGATCAATGCCATCATCGTCAATGTAGCAGCGGCATTTTTTGCTCTTGGCTTCTTAAAGAATGGTACAGCATTACTAATCGCCTCCACCCCAGTTAAAGAGGAAGAACCAGAAGAAAATGCTCGTAAAATCAAAGCGATAGAAACACCCGGCACAGCCGCTCCTGGAAGTGCAGTAGCTTGCAATGGCACAGCACCTGTCACGATATTATATAAACCAACAACGATCAGTAACGAGATCACAAGGATAAATGTGTACACCGGAAATAACAGGAACGATGCAGATTCCCTCAGACCACGAAGATTCAGCATCATCAGTAGCAAAACGATTGTCACAGAAATAGCGACTTGATGACCGTAGAGTGCTGGCACCGCTGATGTGATCGCTTCAGCACCTGCTGAGACAGATACTGCTACTGTCAACATGTAGTCGATCAATAAAGAGCCACCGGAAATCAAGCCAGCATTCTTTCCAAGATTCTCACTGCTGACGACATATGCTCCCCCGCCATGAGGATAAGCATGGATGATTTGACGATATGATAGCGTTAATGAAATCAATAAAATAATAACGAAAGCGGCAATGGGTAGCGAATACCAGATGGCTGCAGCAGACAAAGCGACTAAAACGACAACGATTTGTTCCGTACCATATGCAATAGATGATAACGCATCAGACGACAATAATGCCAAAGCAGCAAATCGGGTTAATTTGTGCTCATCATTTTCAGCAGATTTTAAAGGCTTACCTACTAACAACCTTTTTAAGTAATCCAATTTCTAAACTCCTTTACACACAATTTTACTTCAAGTTTTATAGTCGAAAATTTATAGTAAACAAGATGTTATAGTACGCTCACTGACCTTAAAAGTCAATAAACTTTAAGAAAATAATTGGAAAAAAACAGAAAAATATCAAGCGCTTTTTCAAACGCTTTAATACAGCAAAAATCTAACATTTTTTTATGGGCTTTTTCTTTGAATTCTATAATAAAAGGATAGAACTTGACTTAGAAAATCAAGTTCTATCCTTTTTGATATCTTAACTTTTGAAAGAGAGATGTAAGGTTGTTTTCTACCCATCATTCTTACTACTCGAAGCATAGCGCAGTTGTCACAACCTCTTGATAAACGGTGTTTAAAAGCTTGCATCTGCGGTAATAAGCCCAACCAAATTAAAAACATAAGAAGCTGTTTTTATTTGGTCGTTCTTATTACTTGATGCAGAGCAGATTTTTTACAACCTCTTGGTACACGGTGTTCAATCAGCTGACCCTCGGCATTAGCTCAAAAAACGGCAAAATATGAGGAACTATTTTTCCATTTTTTTCTCTAATACTCAGGTCAAAACGCTGATTTCACAACCTCTTTTTTTAATGAAAAATATGGCTCTCATGCGCCGCTTCTTTGAATTTCGTCATTTTTTCTTCGATGAATGGATAGATTGCCGTTCCTACGATTCCAAAGACAACAAACAAACCGATCATGATCCAGATTGCTTTCGTAGCATTTGGCCAATAAATTCCTCCTGCAGATTCCCGTAACAAGTTTACCGCATGAGTAAATGGCAAGAACGGATTGATCATTTGGAAGAATTTCCCTGAGACTTGGATCGGATAGTTCCCGCCTCCGCCAGAGATCGACAGTACTAAGATGATAATAGCGATCCCTTTACCGACATTATCGAATAATGCAGCCAAGACATAGACGATCATCATGAACGCTAAGGCGATCAAGACAGCAAATGACACGCTGTAGACCGGATTTTGGACATCTACTCCTAGTAAGAAAATATTCCCTAATGTAACGATCAAGCTTTGCGCAATCGCCATTGTCAAAAATGTCAGCATACGAGCAACGAATTGTTCTCGTTTCGTAAAATTGTTTCGGTCTTTCTTTCCTAAATAGTATTCTGTCGTAGCAACACTTGAAAGAAGAACAGCGCCGACCCACAGACATAGTGCAGTATAAAACGGGGTGCTAGCTGAACCGTTATTTGCGATTGGATAAAGCGCATTGGTTTGTAGCTCAACAGGTTGTGTAAAGAAGTCACTTTCTTTTGTTGCATCTAGTTTCAATAATTTGATGACTTCGCCTAGATCGACTTCTTGTTCGCCTTTTCGGATCGCGTCTGCTGCTTTTTGGATGCCAGCTTTGATATTTGGCCAGTCATTGTTGATCAAGTCCGCAGCAGCGTTCACAGCTGTTTCGACCTCTGGCATTTTTTCATTTACTGTTGTCAATGTACCGGTGATTTCATTTTTTAGTGCTGGCCAATCATTTTGGATAAAATCAGCGGCCAATCCTAATTTTTGCTGAAGGATCGGTAATTCATTGTTGTATAGGTCTGCCCCTTCATTGATGCCATTGACGATGGTATCCATATTTCCATTCAGCATTGTATTGGCATCATGGATTTCTTGTCCAATTGCAGGCATTTCTTTTTGATATTTTTCTAAAATTGCCACTGCATTCGTTACAGTTGCTTTCGTTGAGCTTAGCAGAGATTCAAAATCGATCTGGTCCGCTTTGCTTAGCGCCCCTTGTGCAGTCCCAATCGTATCGATGACTTGGTCTAATAGAGAAGTGACAGTGGAACTGATTTGACCTGTATTGATACCAGCAATGATGCCATTGATATTATTAACAACGGCATCAATTTGATCTAGCAATTCATCAATAGCCTTCGTGTCTTCATTTTGAACAGCTGTGTTCAAAGCAGATAGGCGGTTTTGCAGATTGCTTAGCAAGGGTTTTAATTGATTTAGCTGATCAATAATTGGCTGCAATTTCGTATTTCCAGCACTTGTTTGCAATTTAGTCAGGAACTCGACCAGTTTATCGATTGCATTTTGTTGTTGAGATATTCCGTCAATAAAGCCGTTCAATACATTGCTGATGTTTTTCTTTTCATCATCAGTCAGCTTACCATCTTCAATAGCTGTTCTTACAGTATCTATTAACGAACCTGTCGTTGTTGCCACTTGTCCAATTGACTTCAATGTGACATCTACGCTGTTTGTGATGCTTGGTATCGCATCTTTCAGTTGAGAGGCACCTGATTTTGTTTGGTTTGCTAGATCACTTGCCTGGTTTTCTAAATTTTTCACATCTGGCAAGATATCTTGTACTTGTTGGATGATCGTCAAGCCTTGTTTTGCTTCGTCAATTCCTTGATTCATTGTCTCTTGGATCGAAGCAAAATCACCGTCGATCTCTGCTAGTTGTTTACCGGCATTTTGGATCTCTGGGATTTTTTCTTGCAAATCAAGGATGATTTTTGCTTGGTCTTTCAATTCAGGCATTTTGTCATTCAATGCAACGACTTTTTCACCCATCTCATCTACTTTAGGGATGTAATCCACGAATTCATTTGCTTTATTCAGTTTTTCCTTGATTTCAGGTAGTTGACTTTGTAATTCGAGGACTTGTTTTGTGTAGCCGTCGATCGTGTCCAAATTTTCATCTGTTGATAAAATCATATCTTTGACTTTATTGATACTTACTAGGTTCGTATCGATGTCGTAACCTATTTCATTGAATACTTTCAATAAAGTCGAACTGGCTGTTTTGATAAATTCATTTGTGATTTGCGATTGGATCGAACTTGCTCCTTTATCGGTGATTTTCGGTGCAATCGCATTGATTTTTTTATTTACCGTATATTCGATTTTTGGTTTCTTGATATCACCACTAGTAAAACTCAGCAGATCTTCTGAGAAATCCTTTGGCAAGTAAATACCTGCGTAATACTTTCCGGAACGGACTCCGTCTTCTAATTGTTCTTTTGAATCAACGAATTGCCATCCTAATTGTTTATTTTTATGAAGCGATTCGATGACTTGCTCCCCAATGGCCACTTCTTTACCTTGAAACTCTGCTGGCTTGTCTGCACTGTAAACAGCAATTGGCAGCTCTCCAGTATTTCCATATGGATCCCATAATGCTTTGATGTTAAACCACGCATATAGCGAAGGGATGATCATGATCGCGATGATCAGAAGTGTTGCAATCGGGTTTTTGAAAATCCGTTTCCAGTCAAGCAAATATAATCGAAGCGTATTTTTGATTGACTGCATAGTTCTCCCCCTTCTTCTTTTTTCAGCTGAATTACTTTACCATGTATTTCATACTTTTTTCAATCGGCTTTTTTCAAAAAAGTCGAATTTTTGGACATATCACGGCAATTGTCTCATTGTAATCTCTTACATATTGAGAAATAATTAAGGATTACAGCCTTTACTTTATCATGAAATAAAAGGGAAAGATAATTTTATGCCAAAGTTTTTATCTATTATACGTATACGCAAAAAAGCTAAAACATTTTTTGTCTTTTCCCCTACAAAAATGTTTCAGCTTTTTTCGTTTTTTATTCCTGTATTTCTTATTTTTCGAATGACAGGATGATTTTCCCAGCAGAAGGATGTCCTTCAACTAGCTGATGTGCTTGGATGACATGCTTAAGTGAAGCAGACAGATTCATTGAAATAAAAACATGAAAGGCTCCTTTTTGGTAGGCTTTGATTATGCCAGCAAAGGCTTCTGCATCTAGATATTCCTTTCTTGGAACAAACGATTCATAAAAGCCTTCCTTTTTTTGCCGCAAATCTAGATCTGGGAGGTCATTTAATGCAACATACCTGCCGCCTGGTTTCATGATCTGGATGCCGGTTTCTCCTTTGATACTTCCTTTCGTCGCATCGATTACAAGGTCTGCCTGATCAGCAAATTGCAGACCTGGATTTGTTTTATCATAAGCAGCAAATGCTGAAGCTCCTAATTTTTTTACCTTTTCCTCATTTTTACTGGATGCACTGGTTAAGATTCGGATTCCCTTTTCATGGAGAAGCTGGATCAGACTTGACCCGACCGCACCTGATGCTCCTAGTATCATTACAGTATCTGTCGGCTGGATTTCCGTCAAATGGTTGATTAGATTATAAGCCGTAATTCCTGGCGTGACCATTCCGGCTGCTTCTTCCCAACTCATTTTATCTGGAATTTTTGCTACTTTTGCTGATGGCAACACGACTTCTTCTCCGTAAGTCCCGCCGACTGCATGGACAGCTACTCGATCACCTACATGAACAGTTGTGACATCTGAACCAATCTCTGTCACAATACCAGCGCCATCATTACCTGGTACATAAGGGAATTTCAATGTTCGTATCTCTTT
Source organism: Enterococcus sp. FSL R5-0957 (assembly GCF_038008005.1). NCBI lineage: Bacteria > Bacillati > Bacillota > Bacilli > Lactobacillales > Enterococcaceae > Enterococcus > Enterococcus sp. FSL R5-0957. The sequence goes on along the minus strand of NZ_JBBOYG010000001.1, from coordinate 182,479 downwards.
CATTTCTCCTAAACGCAAGGCAACATCATAAGGATTCACACTGAATGCTTTTATTTCTACACGAACATGTCCAGAACCGACTTCTCTGGGATGAGCATCGATTTCTTCAAAAACATCTTGTGCTTCTCCGTAACCGTTAATTGCAAATCTTCGCATGGTCACCATCTCCCTTTTTCTTTAAGTTTACGTTTATGCCTTTATTTTGACAAAAAAAATGTCTTTTCGTTTTGGCGCATGATTCAAAACAAAATAGTTGTCTTTTTTCGCGTAACGTGTTAAATTATTTATCTAAAAGCGTAAAGATTACGATTTACGCTAATAAAAAATAATTGGAGGAATTTGTTGATGGCTAAAAAATCAAAGATTGCCAAAGCAAAAAAACAGCAAGAAACGATTGAACGCTATGCTGCTTTACGCCAGGAATTAAAAGCGCAAAAAGATTACGAAGGCTTGCGCAAACTTCCTTTAGATGCTCGTCCAGAACGATTGAAAAATCGTGATTTGATCGATGGACGCCCTCGCGGATACATGCGTAAATTCGGGATGTCCCGTATAAAATTCCGTGAATTAGCACATAAAGGTTTGATTCCAGGAGTAAAAAAAGCCAGCTGGTAATCCAAGTCTGGCTGTAATGTAAAGGAGGAGGGCGCATGGACCACTCCTTGGATCATCAAAAAAGATACGTTCGCTTCTTCTAGCAGAAATGCTGGTACTAGAAGCAGACGTATCTTTTTTTACGGCTCTATACTTTTTGATGTTGGTGGATGACACCAGCATCTTTTTTATTTTCCAAAACATATAGAAAAGACACCTTGAAATCCTTTAGAATTAATTTGGCGAACCAACCCAAAAGGAGGAATCAAGATGTCTTACACTCACCTTATCAAAGAAACATTAGATATTCTAGACTTATCAGTTACTTTTAACGAAAATTGTCTCACAAAAGAAAAATACAAAGGGCAAATCTGTCATATTTATCGTGGAAACTTGATTTATACAGCCCAAGAATGCATCCACTGTAAACACCAGATTGCTTCAGATATTGTGCGTTGGGGTACAACAACCGTCCGGTTGTTAATGAACGATGTTTCTGAATACCGTACCTACCTCGAATTGAAAAAGCAACGCTTCAAATGCAAAGCTTGTCAGCGGACCTTTGTCGCAGATACTTCTGTTGCGAAAAAACACTGTTTCATCAGTGAGAAAGTCCGCTGGTCTGTCGTGACTCGTCTGAAAAAAAATACCTCAATGACAGAGATCGCCGCTCAGAAAAATCTATCGGTCTCTTCTGTTTACCGTATTATGAAGCGATTTTATCGTCCGTTGAATCCTTTTCGGACACCGTTACCTAAGGTACTTTGTTTTGATGAATTCAAATCAGTTCGGGGTGTTTCAGGTGCTATGAGTTTCATCATGATGGATGGACAAACACAGCGCTTATTGGACATTGTCGAGAACCGACAACTGCCTTTTTTAAAACGTTATTTTAGTCATTTTTCACGAGAAATTCGTGAAGCGGTCGAATGGATCGTGATTGATATGTACGCTCCTTATGTATCGCTCGTTAAAGAGCTGTCTCCAAAAGCACAGCTGATTATTGACCGGTTTCACATCGTCCAACATATTGGTCGTACCTTTCGCAATCATCGAATCAAAGAAACGAACCAACTATTAAAAAGCAAAGAACAAAAACACTATCAATTAGGTAAGCAATTAAAAAGATACTGGAAACTTCTTCAAAAAGATGAACGCAAGCTTGATTATACTCGACGCCTTTGGCGACCTGGCTTCAAAGCTCATTTAACAGAGACCGATATTGTGGATCGCTTACTGAAAGGGAGCCCTGCTTTGCGTGTAGGCTATCAGTTATATCAAGACTTTCTTTACGCTGTAAAGGAACGAGACTACGTATCGTTTGAAGAACTACTTACCAATAATATCATGCTTCCCGAAGGCTATCAGACGACCTTGAGAACGTTCCAGAAATTTCTGCCACAAATCAAAAATGCTTTACAACAAAGTTATTCAAATGGCCCACTTGAATGTCTGAACAACCATATCAAAGTGTTAAAACGAAATGCATATGGCTTTCGTAGCTTTTATAATTTCAAATTGCGCATCATGATTCGTCATGGCAACGCATTGATTTTCAACTAAAAAAGATCAAGAGGAACTGATCCACTTGATCTCCAATTATTCTAAGATTTCTCTTTACCAACATCATTTGACAAAGAGCCTTTTTTACGCACAGCTGGTCCTTTTTTATATGTAAAGGCTGCATGGTTACTTCGCTATATTTATTTAGTAACAGGAGTCAGTGCTTCGATACCCACACTAATTTTCAATGCTCGGTCAACTTCTGCCATAATGGGTCGATCCAAATGGCAGACCTTTTCTTTCAATCTTGATTTATCGATCGTTCTGATCTGCTCCAACAGGATAACGGAGTCTCTTTCTATTCCTGTTCCAGTAGCTTTGATCCCAATGTGAGTCGGAAGCTTAGGTTTAGCCATTTTTGCCGTTATGGCCGCAACAATGATCGTCGGGCTAAAATGGTTACCTAGATTATTTTGAATAACCAAAACTGGGCGTGTTCCGCCTTGCTCCGATCCCACGACTGGAGAAAGATCAGCAAAATAAATATCTCCTCTTTTTACCATAGGATCCTCCTTATTCTTGATATTCTCTTGGTATCCGCTGTCCTAATCCGCAAGCCACTTCATAGTGGATCGTACCTAATTGATCTGCTATATCCTGCATAGTGATTTCTTTGTCTGCATTTTTGCCGATAAGCGTCACTTTTGTTCCGACAGGAAATTCTTGAGGCAATCGGATCATCAGTTGATCCATACATACACGCCCAATCGTTTCACAGTAGTTCCCTTCTACCAATAGAGAAAAACCCTGCATCTTTCGTGGCCAGCCATCTGCATAACCGATCGGTATCGTTCCGATCCACTCTGCTTCAGGAGTGATATATGTTTCTCCATAGCCGATTCCTTCACCTGCTGGGAGTTTTTTGACTTGAATTAATTCAGAAACCAGCTCAAGTGCTGGCTGCAATGGATAAACTTCCGGTAGTGCGTGCCCAGAGGGATTAAGTCCGTACATTGCTACTCCATAACGAATCATATTGCCGATTGTTTCATCATGCCATAAAGCCGTTGCACTATTGCTGACATGTACATATCGAGGAAGTTCGGGAAGTTTTTTCAGCACTTCTATAAAGCGTTCTTTTTGCAGATTCCAATATGTATCATCTGCCTGATCTGCTGTAGAAAAATGGGTAAATAAACCTTCCCATTCTAATACACGACTTTCTTTGATGAATGCAGCTGCCTCTTTTACTTCTTCAGGTGTACAAAATCCGATACGACCCATCCCAGTGTCTGCTTTTAGATGAATCGAAAGAGGCGTCTCTAGCTTACTTTTCTCTAAAACAGCAGCTGCTGCCTGCAACCATTCCCGTGTACCTGCAGTTACTGATAAATCATGAGCAACAGCTACAGTCAGTGCGTCGTAAGGAACCATATTCAAGATAAGGATGGGCTGAGTAAATCCAGCTTCTCTCAACTCGACTCCTTCATCTAAATTTGAAACACAAAAGCCCGAAGCTCCACCTGCAACTGCTGCCTCAGCTGTTTCAATAGCTCCATGACCGTATCCGTTTGCTTTTACTACTGCAAACAATTCTTTTCCTTGCGGAAGTCTTGCAACTTCATTTGCTACATTTTCAGTTATAGCTTTTTTATGTATCACTGCTTTCGTTGGGCGGTGCCAAGCGACAACCATCGTTTTTCCTTCTTTCTAGTCTTCCAGAATAATTTGTGCAAAAGCTGTTTCATTTGTATGAGTAATACTGACCCATACATTGCCTTCATGAGGTGAACGCGTCACAACAGGCTGACCGTTTTCATTTTTTAAAATCTCGACATCTTGAAAGGTAACTTTTCCGATCCCAGTTCCCCAAGCTTTAGAGAAAGCCTCTTTGCAAGCGTAACGCCCGCCTAAAAATTCTACTTGGCGATGAAAAGGCAAGGACTGGAATAGTTTCATTTCATCAGAGGTCAAGATTCGTGCAATGAATTTTGGTTTTTCTTCGATCAGCCGAGTGATCCTAGGAAGTTCGACTGCATCGATCCCAATTCCTTTTATCATATGCTTTTCTCTTTTCAATAAATTTAGAACACTCTCATTCTACCAAATTATAACCATTTTGCCACAAATAAGTCCACAAATAACAAAAATGAAAGTTTCTCTTAAAAAAGAGAAACTTTCATTTTATGTTTAATCGTTATTTGAACGGATTACAAATCCGCGTTTTTTATCATTGTGACGTTTACCGCCATCTTTTTGGCTGTTATTATTTTTGCTATAACCGCCTTTTGATTTGTTGCCACGATAATTACCGCCGTCACGACGATTACGGTTGTTTCCGCCACCACGTTTGCCATTTTTATTGTATCCTTTTTTCTGCATTGGCAATGGGCGTTCTGGTGTGATCTTCACTGGCACTGCATCAGCTGGATCTTTTGCTGTCGTTTTTAGCAAAAGTGCAACTAAATCTTGTGCAGAATATTCTTCTAATAATTTATCTGCTGTTTGCAGGTATTTATCTAGACCATTCTCTGCAAGTTTTGTTTCGATTTGTTCAACTGCAGCACCTAATTGACCTTTGAATGCTTCTTTTTCGGTTGGAGGACGTAAAGTCGTCATCCGTTTTTTCGTCAAGTTTTCAATCACATGCAAGTAGTCCATTTCATTTGGTGTAACGAAAGTCACAGACATACCGCCTTTTCCGGCACGGCCTGTACGTCCGATACGGTGAACGTAGCTTTCTGGATCTTGAGGGATATCATAGTTGTACACATGAGTGACACCTGAAATATCTAATCCACGTGCAGCAACGTCTGTCGCTACAAGGATATCTAAATGACCGCTCTTAAATGAACGCAATACGCTCATTCGTTTTTGTTGAGACAAATCGCCATGGATTCCTTCTGCACGGTAACCGCGTGCTTCTAATCCGCGTGCCAATTCGTCTACACGGCGTTTTGTACGTCCGAAGACGATTGTTAATTCAGGTGTTTGAACATCAAACAAGCGAGTCATGATATCGAATTTTTCGTATTCTTTTGCGCGGACATAGTATTGATCGATCAAGTCAGCTGTCATTTCTTTCGCTTTGATCTTCACATGATGTGGATTTTTCATGAATTTAACGCCAATATTCTTGATAGCTGGCGGCATCGTTGCTGAGAAAAGTAATGTTTGTCTTTGATCAGGAACTTGTGAAATGATTTTTTCGATATCTTCCAAGAAGCCCATATTCAACATTTCATCTGCTTCATCCAAAACTAATGTTTGAACGGTTCCAAGTTTCAATGTGTGGCGGTTAATGTGGTCAAGCATACGTCCTGGTGTACCCACAACGATATGTGGACGATCTTTCAAGCCACGGATCTGACGGCCAATATCTGCTCCGCCGTAAACGGCTTGTACACGTACTTTTTTGTCGCGCCCTAAACGATATAATTCTTCTTGTGTTTGGATAGCTAATTCACGTGTTGGTGCGATAACTAAACCTTGTAATTCGTGACGATCTGGATCGATTTTTTCTAACATTGGTAATCCAAATGCAGCTGTTTTCCCTGTACCTGTCTGTGCTTGTCCAATAACGTCTTTTCCAGCTAATGCTAGTGGAATCGTTTCTGCTTGGATAGGCGTTGCTTCTTCAAAACCAGCGCGTTCGACTGATTTCAACAATTCTGGTGATAATTCTAGTTCTTTAAATTTCAAATGAATCCTCCTATATGGTTGTTAACTGAGGATGTAGCTTTTTTGCTACCCCGTCGATTTGTTCGGTCAAAGTGTATTGTTTCTTTTTGACAGTGGCCACGCACGTTTTTATCCATTCTTAGCCCCTGTGACACCACCGAAAAATCACTTTGCGAAGTTTAGGCATTAGAAAAGCCAAACGGGTCGCGTTCAGCTTTATCATTATTATGACATCTGGCTTCAACAAGTTGTTTCTATGGCAAAACCAGTCCAATTTCTCTTCATCTTTCGGCAATAGGTTATTCTAACATAGTTTTTCGTTTTCTGCAAGTTTGCAGATTTTTATTTCATTTGCTGAAGCTGTTCTACCACTTCAAATAAGCCCATGCTGTTGCTGCCTTTTAGCATAATACTATCTGTTGCTTCAAGATTTTGTTTGATAGCATCAATCAATTTATTCTTTTCTTTTTCAAAATAGAACACAGGTAGTTGGGGGTATTTTTGATTCAAGTCTTCTTTTAATGCATGCATTTGTTCCCCGTACAAGAAAATCATGGCAAATTTCTCAGGATTGATATGTTCACTCATTTGCGCATGCATGCTTAAAGAATCTTTCCCTAATTCCAGCATATCTGCTAACACAGCGATTCTGCGCCCTTTTGTTGGCAGATTTTTAAAAGTATCTAATACCAGTCCCATGGCTGTTGGATTTGCATTGTAGACATCGCTCAAAATAGCTGCACCATTTCCTGCCGTTAGCCATTCGGTTCTGTTTTGAGTGATAGAAACATGAGCGAGCCCTTGGCGTATCTCAGGTATAGACAGTCCAAAGAAGCGCCCGATCGTATACGCAATCAAAGCATTCGTTACATTATAACTTCCAGGCAGCGGGATCGTAAATGTTTCTCCTTCTACTACAAAATTGGTTTGTGCTTTTCCTTTTGCTGTCACTTCCGCATGAACATCGCCATTTCCAATACCGAATGTTGTGACTGTTTGTACTAATGTTGCCGTTAAAGGTGTCAGCAACGGTTCATCTGCGGGCACAACGAGTAATCCGTCTGGTACAAGTCCGTCAGTGATTTCCATTTTGGCTTTAGCGATTCCTTCTCTCGACCCAAGATTTTCTATGTGTGCTTCACCGATCATTGTGATTGCTGCAGCTTTTGGTTGAGCCATCAGTGAAAGTTCAGTGATTTCATTGGCGTGATCCATGCCCATTTCCAAGACGATCTTTTCTGTATCTTGCGGCATGTGCAAAATCGTGTAAGGAAGACCAATATTATTGTTGTAATTTCCTTGCGTCTTATATGTTTTGTATTTTTCAGACAAGACAGACGCGGTTAGATCTTTCGTGGTGGTTTTACCATTGCTTCCTGTAATTGCAACGACTTCTGCGCCTACTTTTTCCAAGTAATAGGTTGCCAATTGCTGCATGGCTTTCAAAGGATCTGCTACAGGAATAACTGGAAAATCTTTTGGAGCTTGTTCAACAGGCAAGCTCCAAAATGAAGCAGATGCTCCGTTTGTGATCGCTTGCTGGATAAATTCATGTCCATCTCGCGTACCAGCAAGAGGAACGAATAAACTTCCTTCGGTTATCTTCCGGCTGTCAAATTCGACATTGGTAATCTTTGTCAGTGCAGAGCATTCGCTGCCCACGGCTTGTGCAATTTCTTGTATTGTTAGATTCATTGAGATCTCTCCTAAAAAAGGTTGTGAAAAAAGCGTTTGGCCTAAACGGCGGGTTCGCATGACTCTCACTTCCAAGTAAATTTCTCTATTCGTATTTAGAAGCTAGAATGAACGCGGTTACGCAATCACTCCAGCTTCTTCTTTATTTCTCTTTATTCATTTTTTTCAAAAAAAGATTGACGCTGATGGTATCGATTCATTCCTAATTGAATCAGTTCTTCAATCAAATCACCGTATTTCAAGCCCATATTTTCCCATAAGAGTGGGTACATACTGAACTCCGTAAATCCTGGCATAGAGTTTAATTCATTCAGGAATAATTCATTTTTATTTGTCAAAAAGAAATCGCACCGGCTCAATCCGCTTCCACCTAACATCGTGTAAGCTAACTTCGCGTACTCTTGCGCTTTTTGATAAACTTCTTCCGGCACTTCGGCTGGAATCTGCATTTCGATTTTATTATTGATATATTTGGCTTCATAATCATAGAATGCTACGTCTTTTACGACTTCGCCAGGCAAAGTCGTCCGAACATCTTCATTTCCTAATACAGCAACTTCGATTTCGCGCGCTTCAATTCCTTGTTCAACGATTGCTCGAGAATCATACTGATAGGCTGTTGCTAAAGCATTTTGCAGCTCTTCTCGGTTTTCTGCCTTTGTAATGCCGACACTAGAACCCATATTCGCAGGTTTGATAAACATCGGATAAAGCAAAGAACCTTCACATTGATCAAATACTTTTTTAGGATTTTCTTTCCATTGATTCTTAAGTACTGGTACATAAGGAACTTGCGGCACACCAGCAGCTTGTAAAATATACTTGGTCATGATTTTATCCATGGCACATGCACTGGTCAATACGCCTGCGCCGACATAAGGCATATTCAATGTCTCTAAGAAGCCTTGGATCGTTCCATCTTCCCCGTTTGGCCCATGTAAAACTGGAAAAACGATGGCTCCTTCTTCTTTGATTTCGCCCGGATTGATCACTTTTCCTGTAAAGCCTTCCTCTGTCTGTCCACTTGGGTCCCATGAAAGATGCAAGACATCTTTGCTTGCAGGTTTTTCTGTTAGTAATGGACCTTTGACCCATTGTCCTTCTTTTGTAATAAATATGAGTTGAACTTGGTAATAATTATAATAAATGGCATTTAAAACTGAAAATGCGGAAAGAATGGACACTTCATGCTCTGCGCTGCGTCCGCCATATAGTAAAGTAATCTTCAAAAGATTGTCCTCCTGTATTCTAAATCGTTCAGTGATTTACTCTCATATTTTAGCACAAAACAAAAATAAACGAATAACTTATTTATAAAAAAACGAGTTGGTTTCTAAAAGAACAAACGTCATTTATTTTTTGTCAGCTAGATTATTTGTCCCGTTTTTTATAAAAAGTTATGATAAAGAAAAGGAGGGATGATGATGGCGCAAACAAATCCACGTAGCCGCTTGGCAGAAATCATTCGAGTGTTCATCAATTACAATGTAGTGCCAAACTTTGTACAGCAAAAAAAGCCCGAACAGGTAAAAAAAGCCTTTGAAGAACTAGGCCCCACCTTCATTAAGATAGGACAGATGCTTTCTGTTCGAGAAGATTTGCTTTCTTCTGCCTTCACTCAAACATTCAAAACATTACAAGATAGTGTACCTAGCGACACATTTTCAACGGTCAAAAAGACGATCGAAACAGAACTTTCTCTTTCATTATCAGATATATTCGATGATTTTTCAAAATCGCCTTTTGCCTCTGCTTCTATGGGGCAGGCTCATCGTGCCAAGCTGAAGAACGGTGACTCGGTCGTCGTTAAGATCCAACACCCTAACATCGCCGAAGAAATCCGACTTGATCTTCAACTATTTGAACGAGCGATCCCTTTGATCAAATACATTCCTGAAACTAGCGTAGTTGATCTAAAAGGGGTACTCCAAGAAGTAAAACGTTCCTTGATCAATGAAATGGACTTCTTAAAAGAAAGTCAAAATGGCGAACAATTCTATCAAAAGAACAATGGCTGGAAAGAGATCCGCAGCCCCAAGATTTATGACGCTTTTTGTTCGAAAAAAGTGATCGTGATGGAAGAAATGTCTGGTAAAAACTTGAATCATTTAATGAACGCCGAAAACAAAACTGAAACTTTTATCACTGGAATTCAAAACAAGCAGCTGAAACAAGAAGTTGCAAAGCTTTTAGTTGAGAACTTTATGAAACAGGTATTTGATGATGGTTTTTTCCATGCTGATCCTCATCCAGGGAATCTGCTATTCCATGTACTAACAAAAGAAGAACAGACACAAGCTAGCCGAAAAACTGAAACAGTCCATGAAAAAGAGTTCGGTTCCTTTACTTTTCGAGCCTCTACTTCTACAGAAGACCCTGTTGCGCCATATACCGTCAACTACATCGATTTTGGTATGATGGGGCATCTTTCTGCAGGGCTTAGGCAAAAACTCACACAAGCCGTTTTAGCGCTGTATACGAAAGATGCTTATCGAATCGAAAAAGCGGTCTTGCGACTTTGTCAGCAAGAAGGCTCGTTTGATGAAAGTCGGCTCCACCAAGAACTGACAAGTTTTCTTGAACAGTATTATGATTCTCCTATTGATGAAATCAACTTGCAAGAAGTATTCACACACGTCGTGACGATTTGTCATCAAAATAATCTGCAGTTCGATCGTGATATCACGCTTTTGCTGAAAGCATTTGGGACATTAGAAGGGGTGATCCGCGTCCTCGATCCTGAAGTTTCCCTCATGGAAGTCGCTTCGCCTTTTGCCCAACATTATTTTCTCACTCATCTGGATGTAGAAGATACATTGAAACAAAGCGGATTAGACTTATTGGAAGGGATGAAGGCTGCGCCTAAGATCCCTCAACAGCTCCACCATCTATTAGAAATGTGGACTTCGGGACAAGGAAAAGTCAATTTGGAATTGAAAAAGCAAGACAAATTATTGAGCAGGATCGAAAGTATGATCAATCGGCTTGTTTTCGGTATGATTTTAGCTGCATTGATCGTAGGGTCCTCCCTGCTTGTCCAAGCAGCACCTGTAGAAAACGCAGAGGTCGTTTCCTTATTAGGGATATTTACGTATGCTATTGCCGCATTCGTCATTATTTTTTTGGCAATCGATGCATTGATCCAAATGTATAAGAAGAGGAAAAAGTAGAAAAAGGTTGTGACAGAAAGAATCAGTTTCAAGAAATAAGAAGGGATTTTGCATAAATTGTTTCTCAAATTTTTGTGAAAATTCGGCTTATTTTTCGAAGAGGCTACTTCTGAAACACCGAGAATAAAAAATGTGAAAAAGCTGTTCTGCACCCAGTAATAAGAACAATCAAAAAGGAACAAGGAATCCATTTATCCTGTTTCCCTGTTCCCTTTTTGATGTATTCGAGCATAAATAAAATACCTTTATTACCTACTATCTTCTGTACTTGGTAAACCTTGGTCAATTGCCTTTTTTAACGCTTGACGAAAAGACATATGATCTTTCTCCGTAAAGGGTTTTGGACCCTTTGTCCTTATGCCAGCTTTTCTTAACTTTCCACTATGATAACGTTGTTCTAGAAGCGTGCCGATATTCGCTTCGTCAAATTCTTTTCCAGAGTGATGGAACACTCGGACGCCCTTCGGCAATACAAGTGAAGCTAAACCATAATCTTGCGTGATCAAAAAGTCATTCTTCTTAACCATACCGACGATTTTATAATCCGCACTATCAGCTCCGCGGTCTACGTAGACGATTTGGACATGATTAGCGTATTCTTTGGTCGTATAATGATCCACACTGGTTACGATAATCACGTCGAGACCATAGGATTCTCCTAATTTTATGACATCTTCTTTTACTGGAGAACCATCTCCATCAATGAATAGCCTCATTCTTTTTCGCCTTCTTCCATAAATGATAAACAGTTACTAATCCGCTCAGTAAAAGACCAACATTGATCCATTTTGCCAAGATAAGCAGTTGTACACTTTCTATCGGCACTGATTCATGGTTCAGCGTGATCAATAATAGATGGATTGGCTCTCCCATTTCTTTTGCTAAAATAAACAAAAGCGTCATCAATAAAAACTGGTGGATCACACTCCCTTTATTTTGAGTAGTATACTTGACAACGATCCGGCGATCCATTGGAATAGCTGCATCAGTTTGATAATATTCCTTATTTAGCCAGCTGCCTGTTACTACGTTCCAGAAACTAAGCAGAAAGACACCTATCGCAAAACCATTTGGAATCAAGAGGACCAATAAAGAAGAACTCAGTCCAAGCAATTGCATAGCCAATGGAGACCATGATAAACGTTTCAAAATCCATGGTCCGACTATTTTTGCTGCAATCAAGCCTGCTGCATAAGGCAAATACATAAAAATCGAAAGTTTTTCTAATCCGTACAGTATGCCAACATAAAAACTGCTAAACAAAAAAAGGAAATTCCCTAGCATTCCATTTAGAAAAGTAAACAGATTTAGCCAGCTTGGCAACTTCCATTCCTTCTTCTGGTGTCCTAAAACAAACACGAACAAGATGAACAGCAGCAAGAAACCATAAATAGCAAGATCAAAAAGCCTTTCATCGAATAACAATCGGGCATTTCTCAAAAGAAACAATAAGCCAAAGAATATCAAAAATAAAACAAGCTCTCGCGTAGCTACCAGATTTCTTTTGATGTCTTTGAAATCCAGTTCGTAACGCGGATAATGACTAACCGTATGGTAGGCCATAACGTAAAAAAGTGTATAAATCGTAAAGCTTGCTGCAATCTGAGTCGGTGCAGGCAACTCAATCGCTTGATACAGGAGAAATAGCCAGATAGCTGCAAATAAGTACTTTTTCCCATCCATATTGATAAAACCTTGCGTCTTTTCGTGAAAATTGACCGTGGTATTAGCAGGTACAAGCCATGCTGCACTCAGCCCTAGCAAAACACTTGAAAAATAAAATAAAGGAAAATAAAATACGCCTAATATTCCAAGCAATGAACCAGCACCACCAATCAGCAGAGCGATCATCAGCAACGTGTAACTATCTAGACCAAATCGTAGACTGTCGACTAAAAATAGTCCAGTCATCCGAAAGGCATAAAACAGCGTAAATGGCAAAATCGTCAGCCAATTATGCGAGTCTGTTAGTCCCAAAAATAAAAGATAAGGAATAAAAATAACCGTGTTACTTAAGATAAAGGGCGTTGTTTGTGTAAAATTACGCCCAAATCGTTTGAGTTTTTCGAACATGACAATGGCTCCCTTAAACAGTCTTATAACTAATCTGCTCTTCGATTTTAGCATTAAAGGGGAAATAAACCAATTTTACAGAATATATTCTTGTAAAAAAAAATGCAGAAAGAAGCACAAGCTTCTTTCTGCATTTTTACGGTACTTGATTACTCAAGCAGACAAGCCCTTCTCCACAAAAGTCTTGCCCGACACCCCTGCATCCGGCAGGTGATAAAGATAGAAATCAATTATCCTGTGCCTCCAAAATCAATTAGGAGCTCTGTAAACCAGAGTCCTTCTCGACCCGTCGCATAAATTTACTTTAACACAGTTCCTATGTTTATGCGAGAGCTTTTTTCATTTTATAATCGACCATTTGAAATCCTTGACCGATATCTGAAATAAGTTCTTCTGTAATCTCAAATCCTTCATGCTTATAAACCTCGATTGCTTGATGATTCCCCTGATTCACTCGCAAAAAGATCTCTCTTTCCTTTGTTTGCGCAGCAAGTTCTTCATACCAGCGAAAAACTGAAGAAGTCAATCCTTGACCACGTACTTTATTTAGCAAATATAATTTACTTAAATAAATTTTTCCATTTATCTCTTCATAAGCAGTGTAACCGACCGTCTTTTCTTCGCTTTTTAATAAAAAGTAGGACACACCTTCTGCCAGTTCTTTTTGAATCTGTTTTTTTGACTGATAAGTTTTCAGCATGTAATCCACTTGTTTTTGACCAATGATCGGCACAAAAGCTTCCGGCCATACTTCTTGTATGACTGCCATCAGCTCATCCAATTCATTTTCTGTTACTTTTATTTTTTCCATACACCCACGTCCTTTTTTACATTATAAATGACCTTGCGCTTGATGGAATAAAAAGAGCATGATCATGCTATACACACCTACCGACCATGGTTTCAAGAAAATCACAATCTGCATAAATTCCCTAAAAGATAATTTCGTCAAACCAGCTACTAGACAGATCAAGTCGTCTGGCGCAAAGGGAAGCAGCAAGGTAACGACTAGTACTTTTTTGATATCTTTCGTTTTTCTTGTCAGCAATTCATCAAATTTCTGATACTTTTTTGGCGATAAAATAAGCTGGACAAAGGCTACGCCATAGTAACGGACAAGTAAAAATCCGATTGCTTCCCCAATCACTAGGCCAATACAACTATATAAAAGGCCAAATCCATTGCCAAACATCAGCATGCCCGCTACTGAGGAGATCCCTCCCGGCAAAATAGGAATGATCACTTGGATCACTTGCAGCAGAACAAATATCATCACTGCATACTTGCCAAATTGCTGGATAAACGCTTGCAAAGACGTGCTCGATCGAAAAATCCCATGATGATAAGCATAAAGAATCAACACAAAGAAAAACAACAGACCAATAATGGGCATGCTCTGAAGACATTTTTGTAAAACTGATCCTTTTTTAGACATCTATATTCCCCACATCTTTTTTCATTTATTAAAACTGCCTCCTTAGGGGGTGCGACAAAAGAGCTTTTTCAAAAAAATAAGTCGAAAACTCACACAAATTCGAGAAATAATTTTCGTAAGTTTCTTCTTATTTATTGCATCTAACCACTTCTGTTACAACCTCTCGTTAAACGGTGTTCAAAAGCTTGCATCTACGATAATAAGCCCAACCCAACGAAAAACGTGAGGAGCTGTTTTATTTGGATGCTCTTATCGCTTGATGCAAAGACAGCTTTTTTACAACCTCTACTTCACGGTGCTCAATCAGCTGACCTTCGGTATTAGCTCAAAAAACGGTAAAATATAAACAGCTATTTTCCGTTTCTTCTTTTTAATACTTAGGTCAAGATGCTGTTTTCACAACCTCTTGTTATAAATAAAAAAACAGTTGGCTGGTGACTGTTCAAAAAGCAGAATCCTTGCTTTTCAAACGGTCGCAGTCCGTTCAACTGTTTCGCTGCGCACTATTTATGGTTTAAGAAACTAGCTACTTTTGTTGTAATCAAATCAATAGCAACGTGGTTTTCTCCGCCTTCTGGAACAATGATATCCGCATAGCGCTTCGTTGGTTCGATAAATTGATGATACATCGGTTTAACAACTGTCAAATATTGTTCGATCACGGAGTCCAATGTGCGTCCCCGTTCTTCCATATCCCGTTTGATACGACGAATGATACGAATGTCATCATCTGTATCTACGTATACTTTGATATCCATCAAGTCACGCAGACGTTCGTCTTCTAAAATCAGGATTCCTTCTAGAATGATCACTTCTTTTGGTTCCTGAATGATCGTTGCCTGACTTCTTGTATGCGCTACATAGTCATACACGGGTTTTTCAATGGCTTTATAGTTCAGTAAGTCGCCTACATGCTGAATCAGCAGATCATTATCAAAGGCAAATGGGTGATCGTAATTTGTGTTCAATCGTTCTTCAAAACTCAAATGGCTCTGATCCTTGTAATAAGAATCTTGTTCAAGCATCATGATGGAATGGTCCGGGAAGTTGTTGAAAATCGCACGGCTGACACTTGTCTTTCCGCTCCCGGATCCACCCGTCACACCAATGATAATTGGCTTGCTTTTTGTCATTGACTAAAACCTCTTTCGTATCCGTTTTTTCATTCTAATCTATTATAGCGAAAAAACACGAAAATGCTATATTTTTCTGAAAATTAATCCTTTTCAATTTCCAATAATGAATAAAGTTCCTCTAATGAATCGATTCGATAAGTAGGCTGGATTTCTTCGATTTCTGGTAATTTATTTCTATTGAACCAAATCGTATCGATCCCTGCCATATTTCCTCCTTTGATATCAGAAGTCAAAGAATCACCAATGATCACAGTTTGCTTTTTATCAAAATTAGGAATGTGGGAAAAGACACGATCAAAAAATTCTTTCATCGGCTTTTGCGCTCCGACAGCTTCTGAGACAAAGATATCCTTGAAGTAATCAAGCATTCCTGCATCTGTCAATCGCTGATGTTGCGTGTGCGACACACCGTTCGTCACAATATAAAGTTCAGCATGCGGATGGACCTTTTTCAGGATTTCTAGACTTCCTGGAACAAGATCATGACCTTGGTTCAAGTAGTGGCGATAGCGTTTTTCCATTTGATCACTATCTACTGTTTTCCCAAATTGCTGGAAAAGTAACCCAAAACGACTGCCTATTATTTCTTCTCGTGATAGTCTGCCTTTTTCAAACTCCTGCCATAAATGATGATTCAAAGCCTTATAGCTGGTTTCGATTTCTGGTGTCAATGTGATTCCTTGTTCTGCAAACAAAGCACTTAAAGCATTGGCTTCAGTTAATTGAAAATCTAACAATGTATCATCTACATCGAACAATAAAGTTTTATATTTCATCTTTTTGACCTCCTATTTAAAATAAATACTTAACTTTTTCATCTCTGCTAATGTCAACGATCGATACTCGCCTACTCCCAGCTGTTCATCTAATTCCAATGGCCCCATGCTTAGCCGTTTCAAGGCGGTCACTTTCTTTCCTTGGGCTAAGAACATCTTTTTGACTTGATGGAATTTTCCTTCTTGGATCGTCAATAAAACCGTACTTTGGTGCTTGTCTGCTTTGAGTATTTTTAAATCAGCCGGCTTACATTGATACCCATCAGCGAATACGATTCCATTTTCAAATGCTGTTACGTCTGCCGGTGTCACCCTTTCGTTCACAACTACTTGATAAGTCTTTGAAACCTTTTTTTCTGGAAGTAGCATTTCATATCCCAATTGTCCATTCGAAGTGATCAGCAATAGTCCTGTTGTATCTCTATCTAGTCTTCCCACTGGATATAATGGTTGGAAACGATCGGCACTTGCAATCAGATCGATTACTGTCGTCTTTTCTGGATCTGATACAGCTGTAACAGCTTTTTCAGGTTTATTGAGAAGATAATAGGACTCATTTGTTTCTAAGCGTTCACCTGCTACTTCGATTTGATGCAGTAAACTATCTACATTTCGATTTTGTCGAAATTCGACTGTGCCATCTATCATCACTTGCTTCAAAGCAAACAGCCGCTTCATTTCCTTGCGTGTCGTTTCTAATTTTTCTTCTATTAATTTATCTAAACGCATGCTGGTTCCTTTCTTATTACTACTAATTAATTATACCTTGAATATTCTTGCTTGCAAATACATCATCATAGTTATTCCTTGACTTAATTAACAGTTCACGTTACGGTTAAATAGTAAAGTGAATTGGATTTCTCATACACAGCGTAATGACCTGGTGGAGAAAAGTTGAATCCTGACTTTCTAAGGGGAGATGCGCGCATCTCTCCTTTTGCGCTTTTTTAAGCGCCCTGCCTTCGATGATGTGCACGAGATTAGCCTTTAGAATTCACTTAAATAAAATCTGTCCGTTACCAAAGCAGACAGTCACATTTTAAGGAGGAATTTTGGTTATGTCAGTATCATTAGAAGTAAGTAAAAGAGAAGTACGTCCCCGTTCTTTAAGAAACAAACTTCGTCACGAAGGGAAAGTTCCAGCTGTTGTTTATGGGTATAAAGTAGAAAGTACCCCTATCTCATTCGATGGTTTGACACTAAGCAAATTGTTGCGTGAACATGGAGCGAACACAGTTATCACGATGGACATCGATGGACAAAAAGTCAATACATTGGTTCACAAGATCCAAACGAACACTTTTACCAATCATTTCGAACATGCAGAATTTCTATCTGTAAACATGTCGGAAGAAACAGAAGTCGAAACAGAAGTCGTTCTTGTTGGCGAATCAGTTGGTGCTAAATCGGGTGGAGTGTTAGCTCAAAACTTGTATACAGTAGTCGTATCTGCTACACCAGACAAATTGCCTGAACGAATTGAAGTTGACGTGACAAACTTGGAATTAGGTGATTCTATTACAGTAGCCGATCTTCCAAAAAACGACGATTACAAATTCGTGACCGACAGTGAAGAGCAAATCGCTGCTGTAGTCGCTCAAAGTGAAGAAGAAGAAAGCACAGGTGAAGGTGGCGAACCAGAAGTGATCGGTTCAACAGAAGAATAATACTGAAACAATCAGGTGGTGTTAGAAGCGGCGGGTCAGCAGCTTTTAACACGCCTTTTTTTCTTTCTAATCGTTTATTTTCATATGAGGCTTCCACTTTTACAAATAGCTTTGCAAACGAAAAATCCTAATTTACCAAGCTTTTCCTCGCATACTTTTATCGTACCTTTATAAAAATTTATACTTTGAAAAAAAGTATTCAATTATTGTTGCATTTTTCCTGATTCTTTATTAGAATGAACCCTCGTTGAAGTAAGTATTTCTAGTTTATCCTAGGATTAATTATAAAAATAAAACATTCGTTGATTCGAAGGAGGTTAAACAGATGTTTGAAAGTTTTGATAGCAGCCGCAACCGTTACGCTTCAGTTGGTGTCGTATCAAGTTTGCCAGATGAATTGATTGACAGTATATGGTTTATTATTGACCTAGATCTTAAGGGAGTCATTCCATTAGAAAATATATTAACCTTTGATTTGATCGAAAATCGTGGAAAAGTGACGATGCATTTTTCTCAAGCAGGAAGCAATGTGGAAATGGATATTGATTTGCCGTTTGCCTATTCGAACCAATTTCCTGCTCAAGTATACGCCTATGATGACGGTACGAGAGAAACGATCCTTTTACCAAGTGAGATCAGACAATATTAAGGTGATAGATAAACGTGGATGTCCCTTATTTTACAGACCAGGCCAAGTTGTTGATTCTTTGACTCAATTCTTGGCTTCTTTTTATGGAGTTTCATAAATTATCATTGATTTCTAATTGGTATTCTCAGGATAAACGCTATATACTACTAACTAAATTTTAAAGATATAAGGAGTTTAAAAGATGCGCGATTTAACAAAAGGAAGCCCCGCTAAACTGATTTTGATGTTCACTGTTCCTTTACTGATCGGAAATGTTTTTCAGCAGTTCTACAATATGATCGATATGATCATCGTGGGTCAGACGCTAGGTAAAAATGCGCTGGCAGCGGTTGGTGCAACTGGAAGCCTGACATTTTTGATCATTGGCTTTGCCCAAGGTTTAACAGCTGGTTTAGCCATTATTACCGCACAACGTTACGGTGCAAAAGATTATCGGGGTCTGAAGAAAAGTTTTGCTGCTAGTGTTGTCATTAGTCTTGTCGTCACTGTGATTTTAACTGTCCTAAGTCTCCTGTTTATTCGTCCGATGCTTCAATTGATGCAAACTCCTCCTGAAATACTTGATCAAGCACAAACATTTATTTCAATTATTTTATTAGGGATCTTTGCATCAGTCAGTTTCAATTTGCTTTCTAATGTCATTCGCGCACTTGGTGACAGCCGCACACCACTATTCTTTCTGATCATTGCGGTCATCATCAACGTCGTACTTGATTTGATCTTTATTATCTATTTTGGCATGGGTGTGGAAGGTGCAGCTATTGCTACAGTAATCGCACAAGTTTCTTCCAGCGTACTGTGTCTAGTGTATATCAAGAAAAAAATGCCTTTGTTACAGTTACGCAAAAAAGATTTCAAATTTGAAAAAGAAGAGTTTGCTGTACACCTAAACGCTGCTTTGCCAATGGCGTTTCAATCTTCGATCATCGCTGTTGGTGCTATCGTGTTACAAGCAGCACTAAATAGTCTAGGGACAGATGTCGTAGCTGCTCAAGCCGCTGCTGGTCGTATCGACCAATTTGCAAATCAGCCGATGATGTCATTTGGTATTGCAATGGCAACTTTCACTGCACAAAACTATGGTGCGAAAGAATATGGCCGAATCTTGCAAGGGGTACGTCAAACTTTACTGATGAGTGTCGGATTTAGTCTCTTAGCAGGTGCTATCGTCATTTTCTTCGGTCATTTCTTTGTTCAATTGTTTGTTAGCCCATCAGAAACACGTGTATTTGAATTAGCACAAACCTACTTCAATATCAATGGGTCTCTTTACTGGATCTTAGCAGTCCTGTTCATTTTACGCTACACACTTCAAGGGCTTGGACAAAGCAAGATCCCTACGATCGCCGGTATGATGGAATTGCTTATGCGTTCTTTTGCAGCTATCGTTCTTACAGGAATGTGGGGATACCCAGGAGCAGCAGCAGCTTCTCCTTTAGCTTGGATCGGTTCTGTTGCCGTGTTGCTTTACTCTTATATGCGTTCGATGAAACAATTGAAACACATGGGTGAAGAGGAACATTTCACATTAGAACATGCAGAAGCAAGATAGCCTTGATTAAAAGAAATCGTTGCGGCTAAAAATGAAAACTTTTATTGAAAATATCTTCTTCGTTTACCGAAAACAGGTTTTTTAGATAACAAAAAGGCTGTGATAAAAAATGTCACAGCCTTTTTTCTTTTATTCTGTTTTTCTTTCCGTGGACTCTACTTTGAAATAATCGATATGTGCATGCTGGTATTCTAATACCGTGAAATGGAATGATGCAATCTCAATGATTGTTCCTGCTTTTATTTCTTTATATCGGCTAGAAGCAAAGCCCGCAAGTGTAGTAAAATTCGTTTCTTCAAACTCTGGAATCTCTACATGAAAATAACGCTGAAAATCATCTAATGTTAGTTTGCCGGAGATGATATAAGAGCCATCTGACTGTTCCGCTATCAATGCTTCGTCCAAATCTGTCTCATCTCGGATTTCCCCGACAATTTCTTCCAAAATATCTTCAATTGTCACTAAACCGCTTGTTCCTCCGTATTCATCTTTTAAGATAGCAATATGCTTTCCCTTTTTTCGCATGATCGTCAATAATTTTTTTATAGGGATCGTTTCAGTTGTTACGATCGGCTCTTCAATCAACTGTTCTACTGTCAGCTGGTCATCTTTATAAGATTGCTTGATCAAATCTGGCAAGGTGACATAACCTAAAACATTGTCTTTTGATTCTAAGATAACCGGATAGCGAGTATGTCCTTGTTCAATCGAAGCTCTTATCGCTTCTTTGACTGTTTCTGAAGCTTCGAATACTTGCATGGACGTACGGTCTACTTGTATATCTTTTGCCAAGGTATCATCAAATTCAAACACGTTTTCCAAATAATGATATTCTTCTTTGGTCAACTCTCCTTTTTCATAAGAATTCAATGCGACTAATGTCAGCTCTTCTTGAGACAATGTCTCTTCTCCTTCAGATACGAGACGCACACCTAAAAGCTTTCCTAGACCCGCTGCCGAATGATTCAATACCCAAATAAAAGGAAACATTACTTTATAAAAATAATGAAGTGGTTTAACTACGAACAAGACGACCTTCTCCGTATTGACGATACTATAGCTCTTAGGAAGCAGTTCGCCAATAACCACATCGATATACGTAACTAAAATAAATCCCAGCGCCACAGAGATTGTACTGCTAATAGCCGAACTAAAAGGTAGTTTACCGATCACTGGTTCTAGTAAAGCCGCGACAGATCCTTCACCGACCCACCCGATGATCAAACCGGTTAGCGTAATTCCTAACTGACTAGCTGATAAATAGTTATCTAAATGGTGTGTAACATGAAGAGCTAGCTTGGCGTTCTTTACATTTTCCTTTTCTAGTTGTTCCAATCTTGATCGTCTGATTTTCACTAAAGCAAATTCACTTGCTACAAAAAATGAAGTAATTGCAATCATCAAAAATAAAATAATGAAATTGATAACCATATTATCCCGCCTTTCTCTTTTTCTATTGTACCCTTTTTCTACAAAAAGATTGAAAATAATGCGTATTCATATTTAGGAATAAAAAAGGAGATGCGGCATTTTTCAGCCACATCTCCTTATCACTTCAAAATCATTGCGTTACTTGTTGCTAAACAGCTTTTTCATGACCTCTGATAAAAACGGTATTCAAAAGCTTGCATCTGCGGCATTAAGCCCAAACAGATGAAAAACATGAGAAGCTGTTTTTATCTGCTCGTTCTTACTGCTTGTTGCAGTACAGCTTTTTCATGACCTCTGATAAACGGTGTTCAAGTAGCTGACATTCGACATTAGTTCAGGTCAAAGCGCTACTTTCACAACCGCTCTTTCAACCATGTTTTCCGAGTATTTCCAATGATAAGCGGAACAGTTTCATGTTTTACTTCGCTGTACTCTAGCCCAAACCATGTTTCTGGCGAGGTAGCGATTTTTTTGATTGCCAGTTTTGCCTGCATGATTTGACGTTGCCATTTTCCTAGAGTTGTCACATTGGAAACTACTTCATCAATCAGGACAAATTGGAAATCGCCAACTTCTCGCCCTGGTGTCAGAGAGTATCTTTGTGGCTGTTTTGGCAAACGGCCTTGTTTCATCAAATCATGGATGACTTGGCGAACATATACGTTGATTTCCTGTTGGACCCTGAAACCTAAGAACAGATTCACTTGGACAATAAAATCAGTGTCCATCATGTCTACTTGATATTCTTTCGTATATGGCTCATCCGTTACTTCAACATGAACAAACCAATAAACTCGTGCTCTTTTAGGCCGTTTATCTAAAATCGAATAGATGAACTGTCGGCCAACTTTATCTTCATCCATATCAGGAACCAAGAAGACCACATTTGTCTGATAGATTGGTAAAGACGTATCATCACGTAATTCTCTAAGCTGCGGGATATAATCTCTCAAAGACACATCCTCGGTTGACGATTCGCGAATAATGTTCCCTTGTTCCCAAATAAACATCACGACTAAGATGATCAAACCAATCAGAACGGCTACAAAACCGCCTCGGAAGAATTTGACAACACTTGAGATAAAGAAAACGACTTCTATCGCACCGAAGAAAAAGGTAACTAAATATGCAAGCCAACGAGAATGCCCATTTTGGATAAGATAAAAGTAAAGCAGTGCTGTTGTCATCAACATCGTCACAGTGATCGATAGACCGTAAGCAGCTTCCATATGATGAGACGTTCGGAATGTGACAACCACTAGAGAACAGGCGATCCATAAAATCAGATTGACTGCTGGGATATACATTTGCCCGATACTGTTCCCAGGATACATGATCTTTAACCGAGGCAGCAGTTTCAACTTGATTGCTTCTGAAACTAGCGTAAACGACCCTGTAATCAATGCTTGCGAAGCAATGACTGCAGCGACTGTTGCAAAAGCAACGCCGATCACGATCCAACTTTGAGGCATCATTTGGAAGAATGGATTCAGGTTCTTGATTTGCTGTGCTTCAGGGTTTTGATAAACATTCAACAACCACGCAGCCTGCCCAAAATAATTGATAACCAAACAAATTTTGACGTAAGGCCAGCTCAGACGAATATTTCGTTTGCCGACATGTCCAAGATCGGAATAAAGCGCCTCTGCACCTGTCGTAGCCAGGAAAATATTTCCAAGAATGAACAAGCCTAATTTGTTATCTGCACTAAAAAGCAGCTGGATTGCGTAATAAGGGTTCAATGCACGGAGAACTGTCCAGTCTTGACTGAAGTTCATTAATCCCATTACGCCTAAAAAAGTAAACCAAGCGAACATGATTGGTCCGAATGCTTTTCCGACAATATCTGTACCAAAGCGTTGGACCATGAATAAAACAAAAATAATAACTAAAGTGATAATGACGATCACGTTCTGGTTATTACCGAACCGGTCAAAAAACTGCGGAATTCCTCGCAAGCCTTCAATCGCAGTCGTTACCGTCACAGCAGGGGTCAATACCCCATCTGCTAGTAAGGCAGCTCCTCCGATCATTGCAGGAATGATCAAATATTTCCCACCTTTTCGGACAAGTGTGTAGAGTGAGAAAATTCCACCTTCACCATGGTTATCTGCATTCAATGCAATCACGACATATTTGATTGTTGTCAGTAGAGTCAATGTCCAAAAAATCAATGAGACTGATCCGATAACAAAATCAGGATTGATTCCTGACAATCCGCCATTATCTTCAATAATCGATTTCATAACGTAAAGCGGACTTGTCCCGATGTCTCCGTAGACGACTCCCATCGCTACAAGCAGGCCAGCCATTGATATCTTTTTGGTATTGTGCGTTGTTGCCACGTTTTTCCCTCATTTCTTGTTATATGGATATCCTTTAGGTAAGCTTGAATGATAGATGATATTCTTATCCATGACACCCGCTTTCCTAAATTGCTTCTAATTATCCAAGTAACACACTGAAGTGTCAACTTATTTGAATAAAATTATTCTTTCTTTGGACGTTCTCTGATACGTCTTGCCACAAATGAATAAAGAGCAAGGCAAAAAATTGCACCCAATAATGCTGGTATCAAATAAAAACCGCCGAGTTCCGGTCCCAGTGGTCCTAGTAAAAATTCGCCGAGCCAACTACCTAAAAAACCGATAATGATATTTCCAGATACGCCTCCCGGGACTTCCTTTCCTAAAATTGCGCCAGCTATCAAACCTAATATACCGCCGATAAATAACGACCATAAAAAATTCAGCATCTCCTTTCCCTCCTTTATCCATATTTCTCACTTTTATTTTACGCTTTATTCAGAAGGACTCCAAAAATATGCGCCAAGAAACTCCAGAAAAAAAAAGTTGTGACAAAAGTGTTCAGCTTATTTCCGTAGAAGCTGCTTCTGGAACACCGTGAATCAGAGGTTGTGAAATCAGCGGTTTG
The DNA here is from genome assembly GCF_038008005.1 of Enterococcus sp. FSL R5-0957. Classification (NCBI taxonomy): domain Bacteria; kingdom Bacillati; phylum Bacillota; class Bacilli; order Lactobacillales; family Enterococcaceae; genus Enterococcus; species Enterococcus sp. FSL R5-0957. The sequence continues at coordinate 158,183 of NZ_JBBOYG010000001.1, read as the reverse complement.
ACCTGAGTATTAGAGAAACAAACGGAAAAATAGTTCCTCATATTTTGCCGTTTTTTGAGCTAATATCGAGGGACAGCTGATTGAACACCGTTTATTGGAGAGGTTGTAAAAAAACTGTTCTGCATCAAGTAATAAGAACAGCTAAGTAAAAACAGCTCCTAATGTTTTTAACTTGGCTGGACTTATTACCGCAGATGCAAGCTTTTGAACGCCGTTTATTCGAAAAAAAAGGACTGTGACACGGCTTTTGTCACAGTCCCCTTTTTTCGAATAATTATTGTTCCCCTGTCACCTTCACGATCACAAGTACATTATTCCTATGAATTAAATTATTTTTCTTCATTTTTCGTTGAACCATCTTCGTTCAACATTGCTTTTCTTGACAGATTTACGCGTCCTTGTTTATCGATTTCAGTTACTTTCACAAGGATCTCATCACCTAGTTTAACAACATCTTCGACTTTATTGACACGATCGTTTGCTAATTGGGAAATATGGACAAGTCCATCTTTTCTTTTGATCAAGTTGACGAATGCACCGAATTTTTCGATACGGACAACTTTCCCTAGATAAACTTCACCAACTTTGACTTCTTTGGTCAAATCTTCGATGATCTTGATAGCTTTTTTGATCATTTCTGCATCAGCTGAAGCAATACTTACTTTTCCATCTTGATCGATATCGATTTTCACACCAGTTTCATCGATGATTCCGTTGATCGTATCGCCGCCTTTACCGATAACATCTTTGATTTTAGCAGGTTCGATCTGGATCATTTCGATTTTTGGTGCATATTGGCTTAATTCTTCACGTGGAGCAGCAATCGTTGAAGTCAATTCTTCTAAGATTTCCATACGTGCTTGTTTTGCTTGAGTTAATGCTTCAGTTAGGATTTGTTCTGTGATTCCTTGAATCTTGATATCCATCTGTAAAGCAGTGATACCATCTTTTGTACCGGCAACTTTAAAGTCCATATCGCCAAGATGATCTTCCAGCCCTTGGATATCAGTTAGGATCGTATAGTTTTCACCATCAGAAACAAGTCCCATCGCAATGCCGGCGACTGGTGCTTTGATTGGTACACCTGCATCCATCAATGCTAATGTGCCAGCACAGATACTTGCTTGGGAAGAAGAACCATTTGATTCCAATACTTCTGCTACTAAACGGATCGTATAAGGAAATTCTTCTTCTGAAGGGATTACTTGTGCTAACGCACGTTCACCTAATGCGCCATGTCCGATTTCCCGACGCCCTGGAGAGCCTGCACGTCCTGTAGAACCAACAGAAAATTGAGGGAAATTGTAGTGGTGGATGAATCGTTTGCTGACTTCCACCCCTAAACCATCAATGATTTGGTGCTCTCCTAGAGGTGCGAGTGTACAAGCTGATAAAGCTTGTGTTTGTCCTCGTGTGAACAAACCTGATCCATGTACACGTGGCAATAAGCTGACCTCTGATGACAATGGACGGATTTCATCCAATTTACGCCCGTCAGGACGGATCTTATCGATGGTGATCAATTCACGTACGACATCTTTTTCAAGATCTTCTGTGATTTGTTTAACTTCTTTCAACAAGTGATCTTCATCTTCATGACCTGCAAATTTCTCAGCATAAGCTTCGCGGATATCGATCTTCACTTGCTCGATATTATCTTCGCGAGCAAGTTTTTCTTCAGTCATTACTGCTGCTTTCATTGTAGCGTAAGAAGCATCAAAGATTTCTTTTTTCAATACTTCATCAACTTGCAGTAAAGTCACTTCCATTTTTTCTTTCCCTACTGCTTGAACGATTTCTTCTTGGAAAGCAACTAACTCTTTGATAGCGTCAAAACCAAACAGCAATGCACCAAGCATGTCTTCTTCTGAAACTTCTTTCGCGCCGCTTTCAACCATATTGATGGCTTGTTTCGTTCCGGCAACAGTCAATTCGATATCTGTTTGTTCTGCTTGTTCTACTGTTGGATTCAAGACGTACTCGCCATTTACACGACCAACTTCTACGCCTGCGATTGGGCCGTCAAATGGGATATCTGAGATTGATAGTGCTAAAGAAGAACCTAGCATTGCTGCCATAGCTGGCGAGCAGTCTGTTTCTACACTCATCACGATGTTCGTTACTTGGACTTCATTACGGAAGCCTTCTGCAAACATCGGGCGAATTGGACGGTCGATCAAACGGGCAGTCAATGTGGCTTCCGTACTTGGACGGCCTTCTCGTTTGATGAAACCTCCAGGGATTTTCCCTGCTGCATACATTTTTTCTTCATAATTGATCGTTAATGGGAAAAAGTCTGTATCTTTTGCTTCTTTAGAGGCCACAGCTGCACTTAAGACTACTGTATCTCCATAACGGACTAAAACGGCTCCGTTTGCTTGTTTTGCTAGCTGACCGACTTCGATTTGTAAGGGACGGCCACCCCATGTCGTTTTGAATACTTGTTTTTCTGACATAACTTCTCCTTTTCCTTCTCGTGAAAGCAAGACGCTACTAAACAAATGAAAACTGCCGAAAGCCGTCTTTTGAGCAGCTTTCATTTGGTTAGTAGGAGTCCATCTAGCTTGATCACGGAATTTTACTTAATTGATATACGAGTAAAAAAAGTGAGATTCATGTGAATCCCACTCTTTTTGACTAAAATTAACGACGCAAGCCTAAACGTTTGATCAATTCGCGGTAACGTTGAACGTCAGTTTTACGTAAGTAAGCTAACAAGTTACGGCGGTGACCAACTTTTTTCATTAGGCCGCGGTATGAATGATGGTCTTTTTTGTGCACGCGTGCATGTTCATTCAAGTGGTTGATTTCTTCAGTTAATACAGCGATTTGTACTTCTGGAGAACCAGTATCCCCTTCATGGCGAGCGTATTCGTTGATGATTTCATTCTTGCGTTCTTTTGAAATTGCCATTTCTTTCACCTCTTTCGATTATTCCCCTGCGACTGAGTAAAACGTTGGTGATTCGCTTAACCAAGTGGCAGGTCATGTGCCTAGAGCACACAGCTATACTTTACCTGAAACCGGGTTGAAAATCAAGTAGTTAATCATTAAGAAAAGGTAGTTTTCAAACAATCTTACTACTACTTTTCCATTTTTGTGGTAAACTATAATGCGAAAATAGACTTGAAACACAGTCTTTTAAGAAAGGGGTACATATTCCATGATTACAATGGATGATATCATTCGTGAAGGAAATCCGACCTTACGCGAAGTTGCAAAAGAAGTTTCTCTTCCATTAAGCGAAGAAGATATCTCTTTAGGAAAAGAGATGCTTGAGTTCTTAAAAAACAGCCAAGATCCAATCAAAGCTGAAGAACTACACTTACGAGGCGGTGTTGGCTTAGCTGCTCCTCAATTAGATATTTCTAAAAGAATCATTGCTGTTCACGTACCAAGTCCTGACCCAGAGGCAGATGGACCTTCTCTAAGTACTGTTATGTATAATCCTAAAATTTTGAGCCATTCTGTTCAAGATGCTTGTTTAGGGGAAGGTGAAGGCTGTTTATCTGTTGATCGAGAAGTACCAGGATATGTTGTTCGCCATGCCAAAATCACTGTGTCTTATTATGATATGAATGCTGAAAAACACAAGATTCGTTTGAAGAATTATGAATCGATCGTCGTTCAACATGAAATCGACCATATCAACGGTGTGATGTTCTATGACCACATCAACGATCAAAATCCATTTGCACTAAAAGAAGGCGTATTGGTGATCGAGTAGAGAATTGGCAGGTTCCTTCGATACTATGCTACAAGAAAGCTTTATAAAAAAGGGGAGTGCTCAAAAGCTGCGCTTCCCTTTTTTATGTTTCTCCACTAATCGAAATTTAGATAGACATCTAGAAATCGCAATTCCAAAAAATTCTGTGTATTGGATACGCATCTTTTCTTATTTTTTCTTATTTCTTCCATATGGGTGTTTATCTCAGAGATGATAGAATAGTTTCTAGGATAAAAAGTAGCAGCTACGATGTTATCCTTCGTAGAGGATTCCTGCTTCAGCTAGTTTTTGTTTGATGTTTTTCAGCATATGCTTTTCTGGGTAGCGGATCGTATGCAGATGGATGCCGCCTGTTAATTCGGATAACAAAGTAGCATTACTTTTTTGATAACGTCTCATAAAGGAATCGATATCTTGTGGCGTTTTGATGTGCAAAGTTCCTGCTAACTCACCGTAAAGGGGATGTTCCACAATTACATCAATGATTTCACCACCATTTTCAACGATTAGTCTCAGTTCTTCTTCTGTTTGATCTTTTCCATGCTGGACAGCGATTTTACTGATGTGCCCAGTATTGGTTTCTTCTGTTTCGAGGATATAACCTCTTGCTGTTGCCACGATACTTTTACCTGCAGCTCGTAGTAAAGCAATATCGCCTACAATGATCTGACGGCTGACTCCAAAAGTTTTCGCAAACTTGCTAGCACTCACTGGTTTTTCTGTATTTGCCAAGGTTTGCATGATTTGTTTTCGCCGTGTCTCTCCTTCGATCACACTTATTCCTCCTTCATTTTGTTTTGGTATTCGCGCGAGTGTTTCATCAAATCAACATACGTGTCTGTTATTGTTTCCTTATATCCCTTATTTTTCAGCAGACTAACAACTTTATCCAATACTTGCTGCTCTCTTTTTGCATCATAAACTGCTTGGTTTTCTTCTTTTTTCACTTGTCCTATTTTAGTTACCGTATCCATTCTTTTTTCTAATAAAGCAACCAACTCTCGATCGATCATATCGATCTTATGACGTAATGTTTCAAGAGACTCTTCTGTTAGTTCTTCCTCTACTGTCTTGATGATACGAGCAGGATTTCCTGCAATCACTACATTGTCGGGAAAAGATTTGGTCACAACCGAACCTGCGCCGACTACTACGTTGTCCCCTAGAGTGACACCCGGCGTGACGATAACTCCTCCGCCTAACCAAACATTATTACCGATTTTAATGGGTTTTGCGTACTCCAGACCGCTGTTACGTTTCACTGGATGTAGTGGATGCGTCGCCGTGTAAAGCTGGACATTCGGAGCGAACATGCAGTTATCACCGATTTCAATCGTGCTGACATCTAAAAATGTACAATTGAAATTTGCATAAAAATTCTCCCCAACAAATATATTATATCCGTAATCAAAATTGATAACTGGCTCCATATAGATTTTTTTCCCTGTACGGCCAAAAGTCTCTTTCAACAATTGGGATCGCAGTTCCGCTGATTCTGCTTGGTTGATGATTTGGCTTTGACTTCTTGCAAACATACGGTCGGCAACCAGCTCAGGATCATTGGCAAAATAAAGCTCGCCTGCAATCATTTTTTCTTTTTCGGTTTTGAATTCAGTCATAATCTGCTCCTAATTCTTGTATTTTTTTGAAAACAACCGCTCCGTCTTCTTGAATAAACGTATAAGGCTCCGCTAAATAAACAGGCGTTTGATTGATTACTAAGATTTTGGCTGACGGCTGGCGAAACTGTACCAGATCACAAAACGGATGAACTTGAAAACTCGTTCCAACAATGACGATCAGCTCTGCTTGGCTGACGGCATAAGCCGCCTGCTCCATGACTCCATCTTGAAACCCTTCACCATATAACACGATGTCTGGGCGTATTTGTCCTCCGCATGCTTGATGTTTGTCGCTGTGAAGATATTCTTTCCAGTCTACCGTTTGTTGACACTTTCGACAATGACATTGATACAGACTCCCATGAAAATTGACGAGTTGCGGGCTTTTAGCCTTTGCGTGCAAACCGTCGATGTTTTGGGAAACAACCCAAACATTTTTTTCTTTCGCTAGATGTGCTATTTCCAAATGAATGATATTGGGTTTTGCTTCAGGATGATAAATCTTTTTGACAAATTGATAGAATTTATCCGGTTCATTCACCATTGCTTGATGACTCAGCAAGTATTCCGGCTGCTCCATCCCGTGGTAGATTCCTGACAAAGATCGATAGTCTGGCACTCCAGAAGGTGTGGATACCCCTGCACCGGTCAAAAATGTAATTTGCTGATAAGCTAATATCTCTTTTGCTGCTTCGTCTACTGTTAATTGTTTCATGTTTTGTCACCTCACTTTCCATTATAGCCCATACTCGAACAAATTTATTGTTGAAAAGTCAGAAAAATGGGAATAAAAAAGTGTTATGGGCATTTGAGTAATTTATCACAATGTTCACTGACAAAAGAATGAAAACGTGTTACAATACTGCTGTATAAAAGTGAGGTGAATCGATATGTTACCATTCTTTATTTATTGGGGCGTTATTCTGGCTTGTATCGCCTGGTTAGCGTTAAGCGTTTATTTCTCTGTTTTTTATCTTGTACGCAAAGAAAATGGAAATCTTTGGGCTTTTGCTTTATTCAACGTGATTGCCGCAATTGTTTTAGCCATTACATTAGCCGTATATCGAACATGGGGCTGGGGAATCACCCAATACTCAAGTTTGATTTATCTAATATTAGCCATTTATGGCGTCGTTGTTATTTTGCAAGCGATCCTAGGACGCGAGCCAAAGAAAGCGGCAGCTTAAATGATCGAGATGGAACTGGACACAGGAAATTTTCTGTTTCAGTTCTTTTTTTATTGTATTACATACATTTTTGTGTATAATTATACTATCGTTTACAATGGATAGATGATTCACATTTTGATTCTTTTTTCGGTAAAAGTAAAGATTTCTATATTTATCAGTATTTTTTCAAAAAACAGCAGTTATAGATTGACAAAGCCTTTCGAGTATCGTAAACTTTTTTTGTATAAATAACTGAATACGAGATGCCTCAATCAATGAGGTAGAGGTCGCGAGAATCATTAACCCTGTGGAGTGAAGCAAACATGGAGAAGCAGGAATAGGGAGGATCGCCGAAATGTGCACTTTTTTGCTTGGAGTGTATGTTGGGACGCAAGTTAAGAGCTTGCGGACTGTCTTAGCAGTGATGCTAAGTTGCGCTATGTTTTGTGAGAGGTTTATCACCTTATGGAATTTTAGCGGCCTTTTTATATCTATAAATCGGTCGCTTTTTATTTTTTCAGATAAAGCTTTACCGCATTTCATCTAGACCGCTCGTGTATCATATAATCAGAAAGGGAGAAAAAAATGAAAAAAAATATGGTTTCAGTTGCCGTACTATTTGCTTTTGTCTTCTCACTATTCAGTGTGGGATCTCTGGCAAATGCAGATGAAAAAACACCGAGCGATGAGTTTCGCGTAGGTATGGAGGCTGGGTATGCACCCTTCAACTGGTCTCAACAAACAGATGAGAATAATGCCTTGCCAATTCAAGGCCAAAATAGTTACGCCGGCGGTTATGATGTTCAAATCGCTAAAAAAGTAGCAGATGGTTTAGGGAAAAAATTAGTCATCGTCCAAACGAAATGGGATGGTCTGGCTCCTGCCCTTCAATCAGGCAAGATCGACGCGATCATCGCCGGAATGAGCCCTACTGCTGAACGACGAAAAGAAATTGATTTTACCGATCCTTATTACGAATCACAATTAGTAGTAGTAGTTCAAAAAGATAGCAAATATGCAAAAGCAAAAAGTTTAGCAGATCTTTCTGGAGCAAAGATCACTGCTCAGTTAAATACATTCCACTATACCGTGATCGATCAGATACCAGATGTGCAGAAACAACAAGCAATGGATAATTTCTCAGCAATGAGAACAGCTTTAGCTTCTGGAATGATCGATGGTTATGTCAGCGAACGTCCGGAAGGTGTAACGGCAACTAGTGTGAACAAAGACTTGGAAATGCTTGAATTCAGCGGTGCAGATGGCTTCCAGACAAACCCGGAAGATGTTCAGATTTCTGTTGGTATGCGTAAAGGCGACCCGGATATCCAAAAAGTAAACCAGATTCTTTCTGGCATCTCTAACGATGAACGAACCAAAATTATGGACCAAGCAGTCAAAGATCAGCCTGCTGCAACTGATAGTGAAGAAAAACCTGGCATCATTTCTGATTTCACTACGATTTGGAAACAATACGGTAATATGTTCTTACGAGGTGCTGGACTTACCTTGTTCATCGCATTGATCGGGACAGTTGTCGGTACTACACTTGGATTACTGATTGGTGTCTTCCGTTCGGTACCTGAATCAGGAAATGCACTGACTCGCTTCTTCCAAAAAATCGGAAATGCACTTCTTTCTATCTATGTCGAAGTATTCCGCGGGACACCGATGATGGTACAAGCAATGGTCATCTTCTACGGTCTGGCACTCGCTTTTGGCATTTCATTGAACCGAACGATTGCCGCTTTGTTTATTGTCTCTCTCAATACTGGAGCTTACATGACAGAGATCGTTCGTGGGGGGATTTTTGCAGTAGATGAAGGGCAGTTCGAAGCTGCGCAAGCCATTGGTATGACCCATGGCCAAACGATGAGAAAAGTTGTTATTCCACAAGTTTTACGGAATATCTTGCCAGCAACAGGAAATGAGTTTGTTATCAATATCAAAGATACAGCAGTTTTAAGTGTAATCGGCGTAGCTGATTTGTTCTTCCAAGGAAACTCTGCTTCCGGTGCGAATTTCCAATTCTTCCAAACATTTACGATCGTCGGGATCATCTACTTAGTCATGACCTTTACGATCACCAGAATCCTGCGGGCGGTAGAAAAGAAAATCGATGGTCCTTCAGCTTATACCAAGCTTGAAGAAATCGACAATTCAAATTTGCAGGAATAAGGAGGAAGAATCATGAATGAAAAAATTATTGAAATCAATCATCTAAGAAAAAGCTTCGGTGAAAATGAAGTATTGAAAGATATCAGCGTAACAGTCAATAAAGGTGAAGTTGTGACGATCATCGGTTCTTCCGGTTCTGGTAAATCTACTTTCTTGCGCTGTATCAATTTACTGGAAAAACCAACAGGCGGCGAGATCATTTATAATGGAGAAAATGTATTAGCTCCTAAATATAATTTACCTAAATATCGAACGAATCTAGGTATGGTTTTCCAATCTTTCAACCTGTTCAACAATATGAACGTCTTGGAAAACTGTATGTCTGGTCAAACAACTGTCCTGAAACGAGATAAAGAAACTGCCAAAAAAGTAGCAATCGAAAATCTGGAAAAAGTTGGTATGGATCGTTATATCGAAGCCAAACCAGCACAATTATCTGGTGGACAGAAACAGCGTGTCGCAATTGCTCGGGCATTATCAATGAATCCAGATGTATTGCTATTCGACGAACCTACTTCGGCGTTAGACCCTGAAATGGTTGGTGAAGTGCTTAATACGATCAAAGACTTAGCACATACTGGCTTGACAATGCTTATCGTGACGCATGAGATGGAATTTGCAAAAGATGTATCTGACCGTGTCATTTTTATGGATAAAGGTGTGATTGCAGAAGAAGGTACACCAGAAGATATCTTTGTCCATCCGAAAGAAGAACGTACAAAAGAATTCCTTTCACGTATTTTAAATGCTTAGGATCAATAGCTGATCGAGACAGGGAGCTGCGGTGTTTACCGCAGTTCTTTTTTATGAATTACTCATAAAAGGTAAATTTCTGAAAATTTTGGAATCTTAGTTGTGTTTTTCAGAAAACTCTCTTAATATGGAAGTAATTAAACTTTTTTAGTTAGGATGATTTAAAAATGAATGAAGAGCAAGAACTGCAGCGTGGACTGAAAAATAGACATGTCCAACTGATTTCTATTGGCGGAGCGATTGGAACGGGGTTGTTTTTAGGTTCCGGAAAGTCTATCCAGCTAGCTGGCCCTTCGATATTGCTCGCCTATCTTATTACTGGATGCATCTGTTTTTTCATTATGCGTGCGTTAGGCGAACTTCTGTTATCAAATACCAATAACCATTCTTTTCTGGATTTTGTTGCAGAATATCTTGGCAAAAAAGCGGCTTTCATCACTGGCTGGACGTATTGGTTCTGCTGGGTATCGATTGCAATGGCCGATTTAACAGCCATCGGAATGTATGTACGCTACTGGGCGCCTGGTGTTCCTCAGTGGCTTCCTGAACTGATTGCATTAGGTCTTCTTCTTTGCTTGAATATGGTGGCTGTCTCATTGTTTGGTGAGTTAGAGTTTTGGTTTGCATTGATCAAAGTTGTAGCGATCATTGCCTTTATCCTCGTAGGAGCTTATATGATCCTCACCCACTATACGACAGATATTGGCACAGCCAGTATCACGAATCTATGGTCTCATGGCGGATTCTTTCCAACTGGTGCAAAAGGATTTATCTTAGCTTTCCAAATGGTAACCTTTGCTTTTGCTGGGATAGAATTAGTTGGATTAGTCGCTGGAGAAACAGAAAGTCCTGAAAAAGTGTTGCCGGAAGCTATCAATAATATTCCTATCAGGATCATCTTATTTTACTTAGGATCTCTTTTTGTCATTATGGCAATCTATCCATGGAACAGCTTGAATCCAGATAACAGTCCATTTGTAGAAGTATTTTCGGAAATTGGGATCACGATTGCTGCTTCCTTGATCAATTTAGTCGTATTAAGTGCAGCAGCTTCTGCCTGCAACAGTGCAATATATAGTACAGGACGTATGCTTCGTTCTTTAGCGCAAGAAGGCAGTGCCCCTAAAAAATTCAAAAAGTTAACAACACATCATGTGCCAGGGAATGCTTTGACATTTTCTACTATCGTCATTTTCATTTCTGTTATCTTGAATTATGTTATGCCTAGTGAAGTATTCACACTAGTAAGCAGTATTGCCACTACTTGTTTCTTGTTTATCTGGAGTATGCTTGTCTACACGCACATGAAATATCGTAAAAGTATCCTCGGCAAAAAAGCTCATTCATTTAAAATGCCGTTGTACCCATTTAGTAATTATCTGGTATTTCTTTACATGGCCTTTGTGTGTGTCGTCTTGTTCCTAGGAAAAGATACGAGAATCGCTTTATTACTAACACCTGTGTGGTTCTTGCTTCTATTACTGATCTATCATATGAAATATGAACGTAAGAAGTAAGAAAGTAGTTGTGACAGAAGTGGTCAGCTTCGAGAAATAAGAAGGAATTTACGAAAATTGCTTCTTAAATTTTTGTGAAATTTCGGCTTATTTCTTGGAGTTAAACGCTTCTGTCCCAGCCTCTTTTCTATTTCCCCGGAAACAACCGCTGATAATAGGCATCTGCTTTTTTATAGGAAAAAATCCAAATACCAGATACAAAAAAACGTCCGAATAACCCGATCAACGGTACAAAAAAGACACCGGCAATCAAGCATAAGTTAATCATCATGGAGATAAGACTTCGACGGTCCTTTGACAAAACTCTCACGACATGGGAATCTGGTTTATTTGCTTTCATGATTTGCCTCATCAAGATACCAAAAGAAAAACTCCACATCGTGTATACTAAGACATAAGCCATCTTAGGCCAAAAAGCTTCAGGGTTACGCCCGACCCAACTAGTAACAGAAGGACATAAAGTCAGCCAGAAGAACCAAAAGATATTCGACCAGACCACTCGGTAATTAATTCGTTCTGCCATCTGAAATATACGATGATGGTTCACCCAGATCACCGCAACAAATATAAAGCTGATGGTATAAGCTAATAATGTATTTCGGATGACCCATAAAGAATGAAAGCTAGATGGATTAGGGATCTTGATCTCTAATACAAGAACTGTCAAAACAATGGCTACCACTTCATCAGTAAATGCTTCTAATCTCGACTTTGTCACGATGATTCCTCCTCAGATGATTCAGCGCTTTTATTTTATCACTTACGTTATTAAATAACCATCGTTTTATATAGGAAATTTTCTGAAAATTGTTGCATATTTTTCGAAATTTTGTTACTTTTAAAAAAACCGTAAAGGAGTTATGTATGACAAAAAAATTATCATTTAAAGACTATCTTTTTATAGGCTCCATGCTTTTCGGTCTATTTTTTGGTGCTGGAAATCTTATCTTTCCCGTTCACTTGGGACAAGAAGCAGGCGCAGCTACCTTTTGGGCGAATCTAGGTTTCTTGGTTACCGGTATCGGTCTTCCCTTCTTAGGGGTGATTGCCATTGGTGTATCGAAAAGCTCAGGTGTATATGAATTAGCAAAACGGATAAATCAAACATATGCGATGGTTTTTACCATCTTGCTTTACTTAGTTATCGGACCGTTTTTTGCTTTACCTCGCCTTGCAACCACATCTTTCGAGATTGGTTTAGCACCATTTATCGATCCTAGCAGACAGACGCTATATCTAGCAATTTTCAGTATTGTATTTTTTGTGCTGGCTTGGTGGTTTTCAAGAAAACCGACAAAGATATTAGATTATGTTGGAAAGTTCCTGAATCCTGTATTTTTGGTTTTATTAGGTGCTTTGCTTCTCCTTGCTTTTTTGAATCCACTAGGTTCTGTAAATCAAGCGCCTATTCAGCCAAATTATCAAGAGCATGCTTTTTTCACAGGGTTTACTCAAGGATATAACACATTAGATGCGCTTGCTGCTTTAGCATTTGGGATCATCATTGTCACAACAATCCAAAACATGGGTGTAACAAAACCTGCTGAAATCGCTAAAGACACGATCAAATCTGGTGCGATCAGCATTATATTGATGGGAATCATTTATACTTTGCTCGCTTATTTAGGTGCTATGAGCTTAGGTAGCTTTGCTCTAAGTGAAAATGGCGGGATCACGCTGGCTCAGATTGCTGATCATTATTTAGGTACTTATGGCAGTATCTTATTAGCATTTATCGTTATATTAGCTTGTTTGAAGACCGGTATTGGTTTGATTACAGCTTTTGCAGAAACATTCACAGATTTGTTTCCGCAAAGAAATTACGCATTCTTTGTTGCACTTGCTAGTATCCTTCCTTGTTTAGCGGCAAACGTAGGCTTGACGAATATCATTCAATTTTCGTTGCCTATTTTGATGTTCATCTATCCATTAGCAATGACACTGATTTTACTAGTGTTAGTTGGTCCTTTGTTTAAGCAGCGTACGGCTGTTTATCGAATGACTACTTATTTTACATTGATTGCTTCGATTTTTGATGGGTTGAACGCTTGCCCAGAAACTATCAAACAAACACCTATTGTTCAAAATCTTTTACATGTTGCGGAAAGCTACTTGCCGTTTTTCAAATTGGGGATGGGGTGGATCGTACCAGCAGTTATCGGTTTTGTTATCGGACTGATTTGGAGTTTCGCTAAGAAAGAAGAAGTAGCAGATTGATAAAAGAGGTTGTGAAAGAGACGTTCAGCCTTGAGCAATAAAAAGTAATTTTGAAAAATAGCTTCTCATATTTTACAAAATTGTGCCTTATTGCCGATAGGCTGTCTCTTGAACACTGTTTATTGAGTGGTCGTGAAAAAGCCGCTTAGTTTCGAGTATTAAGAAATATTTTGTGAAAATGGCTTCTCACATTTTTGCATAAATTTGACTTAATACCGAGAAACTGACTTTTGAACACCGTTTATTGAGCGTCTATAAACTGACCTGAGTATTAGAGAAACAAAACGGCAAAGTAGCTCCATATACGTTGCCGTTTTGTTTTGAACTAATACCGAAGAGTAGCTGATCGAACAACATTTCTTTTATAATATAGATTTTAGACATATATATGATATAAAAATAGTTTTCGCAAAAAAAACTTAACAACTTTCGAAAACTTTCGTCACAAAATATTCACAACTAGGGACTATTATATAAGCATACCAACAAACAACCCTAACAACACTTTTTCATTTTTAACTCCTTATCCTGCTAGCTCCCCGGCTAGCAGGACCTTTTTTTATCAAAAAAACTTGTACCATCCAATCGATTCAACTAATCAACCCAATGCTGTCATGCTGTGATACTCATCCTAAAACGTTCCGTTTTACTGATATCAGCTTAAAGCATTCGGTTATTTCTGATTAGTAATGATTGATGGTACAAGCTCATACGTACTTTTCTATCTGGTATAAATTATTTTGATAACCGTTCCTGTTCCCCTGCTGGTGAAAGGATTGTTATTTTTTCAATTTGTTCTACAGGAACCATCCGGATCTGCTGCTCTTCGTTTTGTAGGCGGATCATCACTCGGTCTTTTTCGACCGTTTTTGTCGCCACCCAGCCTGAGATCGTTTCATACTTGCTACTCAAACGATTCGCTCTTACTTGTAAGATAACTAGACTATGTTCAGTAGCAGCTTTTTGCAGCTCAAGAATAAACTTTCCTTGCAATCGTACATTCTTAGCATGTTCTTCAGTGTCATTTACAAAAGAATCAAAAAGTTGATACGAAGTATGAGTAACTAACTTCGTAAGCTTCTTCATTGGCGATACTGTCTCTTCGTTCATCGAATGCACTCCTCCTTTAGCTAAGAAAGTGTTACTTAATTAATTTTATTTTACCTAACATTTTACAAAAAAACAAGGAAATGCTCTAACATCGCCTTAAAAAGAAAACGTTAACTTTACAAATTATTTGTTATTTTATTTCCGTCAATCCAAATATTCCACCAATGATCCAGGCCTTCTGTGATCAAGTGATATGTCTCATCAAAGTTATTGGTATAGTATGGGTCGGGAACATTTTCTTTTTCTTTTCCAGGAATGCTACTTAAAAACAAATGGATTTTCCCCTGCGCTGAGCGTGGTGCTCTTCGTTTCAGTTCTTCTACATTTTCTTGATCCATGCCAATGATCCAATCAAAAGTTTCAAAATCGTGGGGTGTGATTTGCCGAGCAACCATATTCGTCATATCTACTTTTTCTTGGTTTAATATTTTTTTCGTTCCAGGGTGCGGTGTCTTTCCAACTTCATACGTGCTTGTAGCAGCAGAATCCACAAAAAATTCTGCTTCCCTTCCTTCTAATGCTATTCGTTTTCTCAGCAAGCCTTCTGCCATCGGTGAACGGCAAATATTTCCCAAACAAACAAATAAAATTTTTGTCATTTCCCCATCTCCTTTTAGTGATCATTGCTTTTCCAACAAAAAATTTTTCTATTACTGTTCTTCCAACTCTTCTTTTGCATAAAGACGATAAGAATATAATTCCGTATCCTTGGCTAAACGGAAAAGCTGCATAGCGATTTCCATCGGTGTTTCTTCATATTCATTCGTGATCCAATTGACTAATACACCACTGCAACCGTAAGAAAAAAAACGAGCATAAAATAGTTTGTCTCTTGCAGAAAGTTGTCTTTCTTCATCCATTTGTTCAAAAATCTTGATAAATGATTTTTGGATCAGTTGAGAAAACTCTTTTTGTAAAATTTCTGGGTCAGAAAGCACAGTATTTGCATAAAATTCTTTCTTCTCAGCAATTGCTTTCAGCATTTTCAATGCTTGCTCTTCCCAATTATCAAGTGAAAGACATTGTGGATCTAAATAATGCAATGCATCCTCACAATAGACCCAACGAAGCAAATCGTATTTATCTGTAAAATGATAATAAAATGTTTGTCGATTGATTTTTGCTTCATTTGCGATTTTTTGGACGCTGATTTTTCGAAAAGATTGCGTTTGGCACAAATCAATCAATACGTTTTTGATCAATTGTTTCGTACGTGTTGTATCACTCATTCATTTTCCTCCAATCTAAAAGCAAAAATCATATATGATAGTCGTAACCAAAATGTTCATAGGCATAAGCAGTAGCAATTCGCCCTCTAGGTGTACGCTTTAAAAATCCTTTTTGGATCAGATACGGTTCATACATATCTTCTACCGTCTCACGCTCTTCTCCTATGTTTACTGAAAGCGTACTTAACCCTACTGGTCCGCCGCCATATAACTCGATCATTGTTCGCAACAATTTCTGGTCAACATAATCCAATCCAGCCTGATCGACCTGTAGCAAAGTAAGTGCCTGATCCGCTATAGGACGATCGATTTTCCCGTCTCCTTGGACTTGCGCAAAATCACGAACCCGTTTGAGCAAGCGATTAGCAATTCTAGGCGTTCCTCGTGATCGGCGAGCAATTTCCAATGCCCCTTCTTCAATGATCTCTGTTTGAAAAATATCCGAAGAACGTAAAACGATCTCCTGCAGATCCTGTTCGTCATAATATTCCATATGAGAAATGATGCCAAATCGATCTCGTAAAGGTGCAGAAAGCATACCTGCCCGTGTCGTCGCGCCAATCAAAGTAAAGGGAGGAAGAGGGAAATGAACCGGATGTGCGGTTGGCCCTTGTCCTACCATGATATCTACATAGAAATCTTCCATAGCTGAATAAAGCATCTCTTCTACCACTCTAGGTAATCGATGGATCTCATCGATAAACAGGACATCCCCTGCTTCCAGTTCATTCAAGATTGCTACTAAGTCACCCGGACGTTCGATAGCAGGGCCACTCGTCGTACGAATATTTACGGTCATCTCATTAGCAATGACCATGGCCATCGTCGTTTTTCCTAATCCAGGAGGCCCGTACAACAGAACATGATCTAAAGGTTCTTCCCGATTTCTGGCAGCTTCGATGTAAATCTGAAGTTCTTGTTTGACTTTTCTCTGTCCGATATATTGAGAAAGCAGCTGTGGTCGAAGAGATTTTTCCAAACTCAGTTCATTTTCGCCAGATTCTGGTGATAACAAGTATTCATCTGTCATTTGGTCTCCTCCTTATTTTTTCATCATTAGCTTGAGTGCTTGGCGTAGATACTCATCCGTTGTCTGATTATCGACTTCTTTTAATTGTTTTTCTACACGTTTGATTTCTCGATCACTGTAACCAAGAGCCGAGAGAGCTTCCATTGCTTCAGATAGAGCTGTAGCGTCTTTTGTGTTTGCTTCATCAAATAGACTAAAAGGTGTATCGATACTCAGCTCACCGAATTTTCCTTTTAGATCCAAGATCATTTGTTGTGCTGTCTTTTTCCCTACTCCTGGAAATTTCGTCAAATAAGTGACATCACTGGATTCTACTGCTTGAATCAAACCGGAGTGGTCTTCGCTTGCCATGATTGCAAGGGCACTTTTCGGACCGATTCCTGAAACACTTACTAATCGCAAAAACAGTTGCTTTTCTTCTAGCGAATCAAATCCATACAGAAGATGCGCATCTTCACGTATCACCTGATGGACATAAATTTTTATTTTTTGATTTAGTTTGCTACTGTAGCGGTAAGGATTTCCTAGTGCGATTTGGTAGCCGATACCATTGGTTTCTACTACTATGTAATAGGGGTTGATAAAGGTAACCACACCTGTCAGATATTCATACATATTCTAGTCCTCTTTCTTTTGCACACATACGTTCCCTTTATTGTAGCACATTTCACCTTGTGAAAAAAGGAGTCTGGGGAGCGTTTCTTTCAAATAGCAATCGCTTGAATAAAAAAAGAGCGGACGATCGAGTAAATCCCCGTATTGTACCGCTCTTTGTGTATTTCCATTATTCTACAAGTGATTTGAATTCCCCATAACCTAATTCATCCATCTTTTCATATGGAATGAATTTCAGTGAGGCAGAATTGATGCAGTAACGTAGACCACCTTGATCTACTGGTCCATCGGTAAACACATGTCCGAGATGAGAATCTGCTTCTTTGCTTCGAACTTCTATTCGATGCATGCCATGAGAAAAATCGGCTTTTTCGCGCACTTGTCTTTTCGTTATTGGTTTGCTGAATGATGGCCAGCCACAACCTGCATCATATTTTTCTGCAGAGCTGAATAACGGTTCACCGCTGACGATATCTACATAGATCCCCTTTTCGTAAAAATCATCATATTTCCCGCTAAATGGTCGTTCTGTTGCATTTTCTTGTGTGACTGCATAAGCCATGGGTGATAACTTTTCTTTCAGTTCTTCTTTTTCTGGTCTTATTGGTTTATCCATTAAAAATGCCCCCTTTGTGATCCTATCATAGCGCCAAAGTGGACAGATGCCAACAATTTGCTTTCTTTTGAACTATTTACACTTTTCGGCGTCGGGCAAACTCAACGAAACGGAATTTATCTAATCGGTGAACCGACTCAGAATACTCGAAACAGCGGGTATCTTCCAGATGAACGAGGCTTCTGACTACTACTGCATAAGTGTCATCGTGAAGATCCATCGCTGTTTTCATGATTTCCGTTACTTCTTCTACTGTGATCTCCTTTTGCGCGTAAGCAATCGTCAAAGAAAGCTCATTTTCAAAATATTCATAGATCGATCCTTGTGCTTGTGCTGGAGTTAAAATAGGAACGATTTCCTTTAATAGATAATCGGTGTCTAATATAACTACTTCGCCATTGATTTTTCTTTCGCGTATCAAATGCCAAACAGGCGCACCGATCTCCCAGCCAGTGATCTCGTTCAATGCTTTTGTCACTTCTGTTTCTTCTAACGTATGGATGATCGTTTCACTTGGAATACGTTGGGTCTCCTGTAGCTCTTTATAGCTAGTCAATCCAGAAATAGGAAAGTCGAAGCGATTCCGATCCAGTACGATCGAACCTTTTCCTTGTTTTTTTTGAATATAACCTTCCGTAGTCAAAAGATTCAGCGCTTTTCTAATTGTTTCTCGTGAAACACCATAAATTTTGATCAATTGGTTCTCACTGGGTAAAAGCGAATGCGGAGGATATTCTTTAGCTAAAATTTTCTGTTCCAAATCTAAAAAAATTTCATTGAACTTATTCATGTTTTTTCCCTCACTCGTTCTTCCATCATTTCTTCACTATACTACAGCTCTTTTTGTATTTCAATGTTCCTATTTTTAAGAAAAGCTTATTTTAAGCTTTTTAAAACGATATCATTTTCTCTCGTACTTTTTAATAAAACGCTTGCAATTCTCTCCGAAAAAAAGTATAGTAAATGAAGAAACAACTTGCATAGACAAGTTAAGAGAAAGGGGTTTATTGATATGGCAAAATATCAAGCAGATGCCGAGAAGCTGTTACATGATATCGGCGGAAAAGAAAATATTGCTGCAGTTAGTCATTGTGCGACTCGTATGCGTTTTGTCCTGAATGATCCAGGAAAAGCGGACGAAAAAGCGATCGAAGATATACCTAGCGTAAAAGGGATGTTCACGAATGCAGGACAGTTCCAAATCATCATAGGAAACGATGTTTCTACTTTTTATAACGACTTCGTTGCAGTATCTGGAGTTGAAGGGGTTTCCAAAGAACAAGGAAAAGCAGCTGCAAAACAAAACCTTCATCCCGTTCAACGTGCTATTGCCGTTTTAGCAGAAATCTTTACACCACTGATTCCTGCAATCATTGTCGGTGGATTGATCCTTGGATTCAGAAATGTACTTGAAGGTATCCAGTTTGAAAGTCTTGGTGGAACAATCGTTGAACACTCGAAGTTTTGGAATGGTGTCAATGCCTTTTTGTGGTTACCGGGTGAAGCAATTTTCCATTTTCTTCCAGTAGGTATCACTTGGAGTATTGCAAAAAAGATGGGTACTACACAAATATTAGGAATCGTTTTAGGAATTACGTTAGTTTCTCCGCAATTATTAAATGCTTATAGTGTAGCTTCCACAGCCGCAGCAGATATTCCATTTTGGGATTTTGGTTTTGCTCAAGTCCAGATGATTGGTTATCAAGCGCAAGTCATTCCAGCCATGCTGGCAGGGTTTATGTTAGCGTATCTAGAAATCTTCTTCCGCAAATATATCCCTCAGTCGATCTCGATGATTTTTGTTCCATTGTTTTCATTGTTACCAACTGTTTTAGCTTCACACGTTATTTTAGGTCCTATCGGCTGGACAGTCGGAAGCTGGATCTCAAATATCGTAAATACTGGATTGACATCTTCTATCAGCTGGTTGTTTAGTGCCGTATTCGGATTCCTGTATGCTCCTTTAGTGATTACTGGTCTCCACCATATGACCAATGCCATCGATATGCAGCTGATTGCAGATTTCGGATCAACGAATTTATGGCCGATGATTGCTTTATCAAATATCGCCCAAGGCTCTGCAGTCTTAGCCATCATCTTCTTACATCGTGGGAATAAAAAAGAAGAACAAATCTCGATTCCAGCAATGATTTCTTGTTACTTAGGCGTAACTGAACCTGCTATGTTCGGAATCAATTTGAAATACGTCTATCCTTTCGTCGCTGCAATGGTCGGCTCTGGATTAGCTGGCATGTTTGCTAACTTGATGGGTGTTCGAGCTAACGCGATCGGAGTAGGTGGTTTGCCAGGAATACTAGCTATCCAAGCAGAAACATGGGTACCTTTCATCATCGCAATGATCATTGCTGTCATCATTCCATTTGGCTTGACGATCATCTTTAGACGTCAGGGAATTTTGAATAAGATTGATCCTGCTGTTCCTGAAAATGCTGCTGATGTACAACTTCAAACAGCAAATGGCGCAACAGCAACGCCACAGTCTTTCGAACCTGTTTCAGCAACTGGTACGGCAGTTGCAACAAAAGAAACATTATTCGCAGTCGCTGCAGGGACCATCAAGGAAATAACTGAAGTAAATGACCCAGTTTTCTCACAAAAAATGATAGGTGACGGTTATGCTGTCGAACCGTCAAACGGCAAAGTCTATGCACCAGTAAACGGTAAAGTGACGAGTGTCTTTGAAACAAAACATGCCATTGGTATTCTTTCTAATGTGGGGCTGGAAGTACTTGTTCACATGGGATTAGATACTGTTGAACTAAAGGGTGTTCCTTTCAATGTATTCGTGAAAGAAGGAGACCTTGTCACACCAGAGACCCTGATTGCTGAAATGGATTTGCCAGAAATAGAACAAGCTGGCAAGAAAACTGACATTATTGTTGCTTTGACCAATAATGAAAAAGTTGCAGGACTTTCTCTTGACCAATCAGGACTTGTTCGCCCGGGCGAAGCAGTCGGTAAAGCTGAAGTAAAATCTTAGTCAGAGTAGATAAGTAATCTTTTCAATAAAAAAAACGGGCTATCATGGATTTTCAATCGAAAATCAGATAGTCCGCTTTTTTGTTTAAATGAATGTTTTCAGTGCCTGATTGACAGCACCAATCGGAAATCCTACGATACTGTAATAATCTCCAGAAATTTCTTTGACGAATACACTCGCAGCATTTTGGATGCCGTATGCCCCTGCCTTATCCGCATAATCCCCCGTCTCCAAGTAGCGTTTGATCTCTTCGTCTGTCAAAGGATAAAAAGTGACATGTGCTTCTGCTAGTATCCGTTCTTCTCGTTCCTTTGCTTTTAAAACAACAGCTGTATATACAGTATGTGTTTCCCCGCTTAGTTTTTTCAGCATGAATTCAGCCTCAGCCAGATCTTCTGGTTTACCCATGATCTCTTGATTGAGAACAACAGTCGTGTCATTGGCAATCACTAAATGGTCTTCTTTTTCATCTTGTTCCCAGACAGTTCGTGCTTTTTCTTCAGCCATTCTACGAACATAATCGACGGGCTGTTCGTCTGGAAATGGCGTTTCATCGATATCAGCAGGTTCAATCTCGAATTCTGAAACGATATGAGCCAATAACTCTTTTCTTCTTGGTGATTGGGATGCTAATACAATCTTCATGTTTTCCCTCTTCTCTTTGACTTAATGCGGGTCTTGGATTCGTTTGAACATCCTTTCCATATCCGAATTGGTAAAGTGAATCAATACTGGACGGCCATGGGGACAATTGAAAGGATTTTCGCATCGTGCCAGATCCTTCAGCAGCACACGTGCTTGTGCTTCATTCAAATAATGGTTGGCTTTAATCGATCGTTTGCAACTCATCATGATTGCTGTTGCTTCACGGAATTTTTTTACACTCACACTTCCAGTTGTCAGCAGCATATCGATCATCTCCCGAATAATCGATTCTTCTTCTCCATTGGGATACCAAGTAGGATGGGCCCGTACAATAAAGCTGTTTTGACCAAATTCTTCTAAATAAATCCCTGCATCTTCTAGCAAGTGTTTTTGCTCTTTTAATTTCAAAGCATCACTGTTTGGATAGTCTAACACAAATGGAACAAGCAATTCTTGCAGATCATCAGATACTTCCCCAATTTTTTCCCGGAAATATTCATACTTAATGCGCTCTTGGGCAGCATGCTGATCAATGATGTACAACCCATCGCTACTTTGGGCAAAAAGATACGTTCCGTGCATCTGTCCAAAATATTCCAATTGAGGAAAACGTTGAACTGGTTTTTCCGTTTCTAGTTTCTTGATCACTTGTTCTAATGTTTTGTCGTTTCCTTGAGTGAAATCAAATTCAGGGTGGAGTGTCAATTCTTCCTCGTAAATCTGTTCATCCTCTTCCAAGGATATATCTATTTGTTCTTCATTTGTTTCTTCCGTGTTATCCACAGTAGGAATTTCTTTCTTTTCAGATTTTTCCACTGTTTTTTCTACAAAGTTATCAACATTTCCACCAAACTTATCCACCGTTTTCGCTGTTTTTTCTGGATAAGTGGTGTTTTCTTCAGAAAAACCTGAATAGTTTTCAACATTTTCCACAGACTTATCAACAATTCTGTCAACAAATGTGTTCTTTGGTTCTTCTACGAAAAAGGTTCCTGTCTCTCGATCAAAATTCAAACTACTTGGCTTTTTAGGTTTTTCTTCTTCAAAAGCGTAGGACAAATCGATTTCGATTTGTTCTGTTTTAGGCTGATCTGGTACTTTTTTCTTGAACCGTAGATTATCCGCGGCACTTGGGATCAGGTTTTCTTGGGACAATGCTTTTTGAATGGCGTTACTAATTAGCTCTGTTAGTTCTTTTTCCTTCGACAACCGGACTTCCTGCTTCGTCGGATGGACATTTACATCGACTAAAAGCGGGTCCATCTTGATTTCCAATATAGCAATAGGAAAACGGCCGACCATTAATTTTGATCCATAACCTCCAACGATTGCTTTATTTAAGGAAAAATTCTTGATAAAACGTCCATTGATGATCGTCGATAAGTAATTCCTACTGGCACGAGTCACCTCAGGCAATGAAACATAGCCAAATAACTCAAAATCTAGATCTTTTCCTTCGATTTTCAGCATTTTTTTTGCGGTAGATAATCCGTAGATTCCCGCAATTGTTTGTTTCAAATCGCCATTTCCAGCAGTTGCCAGCATTTTGTTTCCATCATGTACTAAACGAAAAGCAATCGATGGATGACTCAATGCCAGTCGATTGACGATGTCCCCGATGTTCGCTAATTCTGTGTGCAGTGTTTTCACGTATTTCAAGCGGGCTGGCGTATTGAAAAACAGATTGCTGACGGTAATCTTCGTTCCTTGACGCAGTGGTGCTGGTCGATGCTCAATAACTTCTCCGCCTTTCAGCGACAGATAGGTGCCTTGTTTTTCTTCCTGATTTGCCGTTTCCAGAGTCATTTCAGAAACCGAGGCAATACTTGGCAAAGCTTCACCGCGAAATCCAAGCGTTCGTATGCGGAAAAGATCGTCGCGATTATGGATCTTACTTGTCGCATGCCTCTTGAAGGCATTCTCTACGTCGTCTGCCAAAATGCCTTCTCCGTTATCAATCACTTGGATCGTCCGCAGTCCCGCTTCTTCAACTAAGATATCAATCTGAGTACTGCCGGCGTCAATTGCATTTTCCACTAATTCTTTCACAACGGAAGCTGGTCGCTCCACTACTTCTCCCGCAGCGATCTGATTAGCTAAACGTTCAGATAATTCTTGGATTTTGGCCATCGATATCCGCCTTCTTCCTACAGTTGTTTTTGTAATTCATATAATGTATTTAGTGCATCCATTGGCGTCATTTCTAGTAAATTTATTTGCTTCAGTGATTCAATGACTTCTGTTTCATTTTCGGATAATTCACTGAATAAAGAAAGCTGTTGGTTTTCTTCTTTTACACGGTCTTGTATATGGTCTTGATTTACTTTTTCTGCAGGTGGTTTTATTTGCTCCTGTTTGGCTGTTTTAGTTTTCTCTTCTACTTCAGCTGGAACAGTATGGTGTCCGTTATCACCATTTTCTAGCGTATGCAGGATATCTGCTGCTCGTTCTAGTAGATTGGAAGGCAATCCTGCGATCTTTGCCACATGTATGCCATAGCTTTTATCCGCAGGTCCATCCATCATTTTATGCAAGAAGACAACTTCTCCGTCTTTTTCAACGGCTCCAACATGGACATTTTTAAGCTGCGGAAGTTCTTTCTCAAGTACCGTCAGTTCATGATAATGGGTAGAAAAGAGTGTTTTTGCTTGTACATGACGATGGATATACTCGATGATTGCTTGGGCCAACGCCATTCCGTCATAGGTTGCTGTTCCTCGCCCTAGTTCGTCAAACAAAATCAAACTGTTTGGCGTAGCATAACGCAGGGCTTGATTGGCTTCCATCATCTCTACCATAAAAGTACTTTGTCCAGCAATTAAGTCGTCACTTGCACCAATTCGGGTAAAAATCCGATCAAAAATAGGTAAAACTGCTTGTTTTGCCGGAACGAAACAGCCCATTTGCGCCATCAGAACAGTTAATGCCAACTGTCGCATATACGTACTTTTACCAGACATATTCGGTCCTGTAATCAGCAAGATCATTTCGTCTTCTGCCATTTCTACGCTGTTAGGGATATATTCCTGATGTCCTAATACTTTTTCTACTACAGGATGTCGTCCGTCTTTGATCAGAAGCTGATGCTTGTCACTGACAAGTTCTGGCCGAACATACTGATAGCGTTCGCTGATCGTTGCAAAACTTTGTAGCACATCTACTGCACTGATTGCTTTTGCAAGTACTTGTAGCGGCTGGATAGCCTTTTTGACTTCTTCTCTCACAGCTAAAAACAACTGATATTCTAAATCAACAGATTTTTCTTCTGCTTCGAGTATTTGTGTCTCCAATTCTTTTAGTTCTGGTGTGATGAAACGCTCTGCATTTGCTAAAGTTTGTTTTCGTTCATACTTCTCCAGTTCTGCATTTCCAAGATTTGCTTTTGTAATTTCTATATAATAACCGAAAACGCGGTTAAATCCGATTTTTAAGTTCTTGATTCCTGTTTCTTGACGCTCTTTTGCTTCAAGTTCTGCCAACCATTTCTTTCCGTTTCTCATAGCAGAACGGTACATATCGAGCTGCTCATTGAAACCATCTTTGATGATGTTTCCTTCCGTTATTTGTAACGGCGGATCATCTTGGATAGCTTGGTCGATCAATTGGACGAGATGGTCCATCGGCTGCATTTCTGAAAGCAGACTTTGCCATTGACCTTGATCGATTCCTTCAATCAACCCTCTGATCATTGGCACTTGTTCTAAAGAAGTTTTCAGCTGGATCAAGTCTCGCCCATTGACATTACCGAAAGCTACTCGACCTGCTAGGCGTTCCAGATCATAGACTTTCGTTAATGCTGACTGCAAATCGATACGTTCAAAATAGCTGTCTAGCAAAGAAGCGACCATTTCTTGTCTTGCTTTAATTTGTTTTGCCTGGATAAGCGGACGGTCTAGCCATTGTTTTAGTAAACGGCCACCCATTGCTGTTTTTGTTTCATCTAACAACCATAGAAGAGTGCCGTGCTTTTTCCCAGTCCGAATAGATTGGCTTAATTCTAGGTTGAATTTTGAATAATAATCCATTTTCAAAAAATGATCTGGTTGGTATTCTACTGCTTTTTGGATATGAGCTAAACTCCGCTTTTGTGTCACCGATAAATAAGTCAATAGTTTGCCGGTTGCTTCTTTTTCCAGCGGATCGACTAGTTCGCTTGTCAAAAAGCTAAATTCCGCGTTTTCTTCCATCTCATTTTGTTGAGAAAAGACTAGACCTAAACGCCCGCTTAGCTGTTCACGAAGGGTATCAGTGATCTCACTGCCTAATACGAGTTCTTTTGTCTGCAATGCAGAGGCTTCATTTAAAACAGCTTCTTCATCATGCAACCGAGCCGTCTTCAATTCTCCCGTACTTAAATCGGCATAAGCAAAGCCAAATTCATTTCCTTGACTAACTACAGCTGTTAAAAAATTGTTGTCTTTTGCCGACAATCCTTTGCTGTCCATGACTGTACCAGGAGTGACTAGCTGGATCACTTCGCGCTTGACCATCCCTTTAGTCGTCTTTGGATCTTCTACCTGCTCGCAAATCGCTACTTTATAGCCTTTTTCAATCAAGGCATCGATATATCCTTGTGCTGCATGGTGAGGTACACCGCACATAGGAATAGGTTCTTCTGCATTTCGATTTCTGCTCGTCAACGTTAATTCCAAAAGCTGTGACGCTTTGATCGCATCTTCGTAAAATAGTTCATAAAAGTCTCCTAAACGATAGAACAAAAAAGCATCTTGGTATTGGGCCTTGATGCTTAGATATTGTTCCATCATAGGAGTATTTTTAGTTTTTTGAGGCATGTTTTTCCTCCTCTATTTGTCCATTGATTTCTTCTTGTATCATAGTTGTTAAATGATGAAGCAGATCATCTGCTTCCAACAGCTGTTTTCTATAAGCTACAACAAGCGGATGCTGATCAAATTCTTGCATGAATTGATCCGCTTGTTTGATTGCTTCTTGTTCTGCTGCTGGTTTGTCATAGTGGGCAAAATGAACAGCATCTTTTTGCGCTTGTTTGATTTTTTCTCTCAACTCAGCTAAATACTGGTTTTGCTGGATCTTTTCTTCAAGTTCTTTGTAGCGAATGATCGTTTCATTCTCTCTTAAAAGTTTTGCCAGTTTCCTTACTTCTTTTTGAATTTCCGGCTCCTGCTGCAAAAAACTGCCTCTCTTTCTACTCCATGAACGGTCGATCATCGTTGATCTGAATCAGCTGGATTTCTTTTGCATGACCTGTCGTATCATCCAATTCCAAGATACAGCCGCTTAAAATCGATCGGCCTTGTTCCACAACTTCAAAACGTTTTGGTAATGCGGTCAGAAACTTTTCGATTACAGGTTCTCTGCGCATACCCAAAATACCATCATAGGGACCTGTCATCCCAACGTCTGTCAGATACGCTGTTCCTCTTGGCAAAATTCGCGCATCATTTGTCTGAACGTGTGTATGTGTACCGACCACTGCTGAAACTTTCCCATCTAAAAACCAGCCCATTGCTTGTTTTTCACTTGTTGTTTCCCCATGAAAATCTACAAAAATGATCGGCGTACGTTTTCTGGCTTCTTCTACCAGCTCATTCATTTTACGAAAAGGATCATCCAAGTCCACCATAAAAGAACGAGCCTGCATGTTGATCACTGCCAGTTCGACTTGGTTCACTTTGACAAAGACAATCCCTTGTCCAGGCGTCCCTTCCGGAAAATTTGCCGGACGAACCATCTTTTTAGCTTCATTTACAAACTCAAAGATTCCGCGGTTGTCCCACGTATGATTCCCCATCGTCACGACATCTACGCCGTCTTGCAAAAATTTTTTATAGATTTTTTCTGTGATTCCACGTCCAGAAGCGGCATTCTCACCATTTACAATCGTTACTTGCGGACGGTACTTCTTCTTCAATCTAGGAAGATATTCAGTAATCATCTCTCGTCCCATTGAACCTACTACATCACCAATAAACAATACCCGCACACTAAATTCCTCTTCTCTTTTAACATCACTCTATATTATAGTTGTTTTCAATAAGAAAGAAAAGGTCAAACAAAAGGAACTCTTTCCTGGCATTTCTTAGTTTTGAAAAATAAAATAAAAAAATGGGACTATGACAAACATCTTGTCACAGTCCCATTTCCCGAATAAACGTTGTTTCATCTACTTCTTCAGAAATAAGCCGTAATTTTACAAAAATTTGAGAAGCAATTTTCGTAAATCCCTTCTTATTTCTTGAAACTGACCACTTCTGTCACGACCTCTTCCTTAAACGGTGTTCAAAAGCTTGCATCTGCGGTAATAAGCCCAGAAAAACGAAAAATAGGAGGAGCTATTTTTGTTTGGCTGGGCTTATTACTTGATGCAGAACAGCTTTTTCACAACCTCTTTTAAATCACGCTTAACTCTTTCAATGCCTTCCAAATTCCATCCTGATCGTTTGTATCAGTGACCATCTTAGCTTCTGCTTGTACTTCTGGCACAGCATTCCCCATAGCTATCCCAATTCCTGACATGCGCAACATTTCACGGTCGTTTTGTCCATCGCCAAAGCTGATGATGTCTTCATGAGGGATGCCTACTTGTTCTGCTAAGTGCAGAATTGTCGCTGCTTTAGAACCATTTTTAGGTACGACATCTACACTGTTCTCATGCCAGCGGACAAATCGAATTTTATCATATGAAGAGAACTTCCCATCATATGTTTGATCGAAAAATGCTAACGCTTGGTATATTTCTTGTTCCTCTGCAAAAAACTGATCTAATTCAGGCAAGACAGCACCGAAAGAATGCATCGCTTCTTCCATCACCGTTACATCATTGGAAGAAGAACGCTTGATATTGTCTAAGCTGACAAAAGCTGTATCGATCTGCTCATGATGCGCTTCTTGAACGAACGCATCCAACTGGTCGCGATCTAGTAAATTCTTATATACTTGTTCATGGTCTAAAAAACCGGCCGCTCCATTACATAAAATGTAGTTCGTAAAATCAAGATCGCGAATGAGCTCTTGCGCATGAAATCGGCTCCGCCCTGTAGCAATCGTGACCAGATGACCGGCTTTGCGTAATTTTTCCAATGCTTCTCTCGTGCTATCTAAAGCTTGTTTGTTTGAATCTAACAACGTTCCATCAATATCAAAAGCAAATAATTTGCGTCTCATCTCTTGTCGTCTCGCTTTCTTATAAATACTTACTTGCCTCTCGAACAGCTAACTTACTCAAATCTGTTGTCAGCTGTCTTTTTACCCAATCGGCATCGGTCTTACTGTAATCGCGTAATGCCCAACCAATTGCTTTTTGGATAAAGAATTCCTTTGTTTGACGATCTTCGTCTATTGCTCGGATCAATAGTCCTGTGTCTGTTTGCTGTTTATAACCTAATTGCAACGTGATTGCTATTCGACGTAGCCAAAAATCTTCCTTTTTTTCAAACAATTGAAAGACCTCTTCACGCTGCTCTGGGTAGGCTTTACACCATGTGCTGTATACTTTTCTCCAAGAGTCGATGCTGTCCCACCATTCTTTTTTCTGAACTAGTGGCAACAATACGACTAAGTCTTCAAATGTAAGCCGTTTGATGTTTTTCTGGACTAAATCGATCGCTACATACTGATACTCTCTTTCGATTTGTTCATAATAATAATGAACAAAAGCTAAAACTTCAGAAATAGATAAATTTTTGCTCTCATCCAGTAACGGTTGTTGTAAAAGAGCGCGTTCCGGCTTAGGTACTCCAGCAAAGGAAAAAAGATTTTTCATGTACTTTTCCATTTGTAACGCTTTTTCCTCATTTTTTGGAAAAACTAAAACTTCCATGGCACTTCCCCTTTAATGAACGACTTTTTAGTCCACATAGGATGATTTTGACTGATTCAGCCAAGCATATCCCAGTCTCATTACTAAACCGCCACCAATATAATTTCCTGCCAAAGCAAAAAACAAATTATGTAACACATTGCTGACTGTCATTCCATCCATCTGTCCTTGAGAAGCAAAGTAAGCAAGCGTAAAGGCAGGAAAATTCGCTATCACGTGTTCATATCCTAAAAAAGCAAAAATGAAAATGATGAATACGACTGTGATCACTTTCCCGGCATCCTCTTTCATCCGCATGCTGATCAGTACAGCGGTATTGACAACGATATTCGCAAACATCCCTTCCACCAAAATCGTTGCTGCAGGTTTTGCTAGTTTTACTGCTATTGATTCTAACATAAAGTTGTCCAACGTTAAATCTTGAAATGGCGTAGTCATAGAAATTAGAAATCCACATAATATACCGCCAATCATATTGAAAAAAATACAGGCAAATAGAATCTTGGCTGCCTTACTTAAAGCAAGTCTCTGCCGAAAAACACCCACGGTCATATAAAGCATATTCGATGTTCCTAATTCGGCGTTCATGTATAGAATCATGACCAGACCCCAGCTGAACATAAATGCGTATAAAATCTTTCCTAGACCATGCGCGATATCTTCCCCCTTCATCGCGATCGCAAATGCCACAGCCGTTCCTAAAGTCAAAAACAAACAGGCGAGAACCGCTCGAACAGCGTAACGTGAAAAGCTGTTTTCAAAAAGATTCGCCTTCTTTTCAATTGAAGCATCGATTTTCTCAAATAATGGTGATACCAGATTCATTGATTTTCTCCTTAAACTTCCTTCGCTTTTTTCCATTTGCACATACCCTCTCATTTTATAAAGACAGCCTAGGTTTGTAAAGCGTTTTTATGTACTAATTATCTTGACATTCATGGATGATCTATCATATACTGTAGTTTGTGTAAAATAATGCAGCAGAAAAATAATAACTCATCCCTAGTTTGTTGCCCCGTCTCGGGTTCGATTGTGTAACCGCGGCTGCAAAGGTGAAGATTGAAGAACAAACTATATGATTATGAATTTTTCAACGGATTATTTTACTCCAAAAACTTATATTCATTGGAGGAAATTTTAATGTCTCGTTATACAGGACCATCATGGAAAATTTCTCGTCGCTTAGGCATCTCATTGTCAGGCACAGGAAAAGAATTAGCACGTCGCCCTTACGCACCAGGTCAACATGGACCTAACAGCCGTGGCAAACAATCAGAATACGGCATGCAATTAACTGAAAAACAAAAACTTCGTCACATGTACGGAATGAACGAACGTCAATTCCGTAACTTGTTCGTAAAAGCTAGCAAAATCAAAGAAGGTAAACATGGTGTTAACTTCATGATCTTACTAGAACAACGTTTAGACAATGTTGTTTACCGTTTAGGACTTGCAACGACTCGTCGTCAAGCACGTCAATTAGTTAACCATGGTCACATTTTAGTTGATGGCAAACGCGTTGATATCCCTTCATACCACGTAGAAGTGGGTCAAGTGATCTCAGTTCGTGAAAAATCACAAAACATCGTAACAGTAAAAGAAGCTGTAGAAGCAACTGTTGGACGCCCAGCATTCGTAAGCTTTGACGCTGAAAAATTGGAAGGTTCATTGACTCGTTTACCAGAACGTGACGAACTATATCCAGAAATCGACGAAGCTCTTGTCGTTGAATACTACAACCAAAGCTTATAATTTCAAAAGCTTTCTTGAAAAAGACCGCTATCTATTGGATAGCTGGTCTTTTTTTATATTTTCTATTTACAAAGTAATCACTTTGCTTTACAATTTCGTTAACCAAATAAAAATATTCAGTTAACGAAAAGAGGGTGTTATGAACCGAACATTGAAAGAATTGATACTTGCTGCGGAATTTGCCGCGATTATTTCTGTCCTTTCTCAGATGACCATTCCTTTTGGTTTGGTTCCTTTGACAGGGCAAACATTTGCTATTGGATTAACAGCAACTTTTCTCGGAAGAAAACTAGGATTGATATCTGTTGCAGTTTATCTTTTACTTGGCTTGATTGGTCTTCCTGTATTTTCAGGGATGACTGGAGGTATAGCTGTTTTATTTGGGCCAACTGGCGGATATTTGATTGGATTTCTCTTACAAACGTGGATAACTGGTTGGATGATCGAAAGAACGGATGCTCATTACTTATATGCAATCTTTGCCAATCTAATGGGCTCTCTTGCTGCATTGATCTGCGGAACGATCTGGCTGAAAATAAGTGGTGATCTTACTTTTACAACTGCATTTGCCAGTGGACTACTGCCGTTTTTACTGCCGGAAGCAATCAAGGCAACTGGAGCAGCTTATATCGGTATCTTGATGAAAAAACGGCTAAATCGATTTCTTCATACAAATTAATCAAAAAAGCAGCATGGAAGAAGACTCAACATTCAGTCTCTTCCACGCTGCCATATTTTAAATTAAACAGATCTTTATTTTGACAAATCCACTTTTTTACCGATCCAATAAATAATTATCCCACCGACAATCATTGATGCCAATTCTCCTAAAGCAATCACCCACCAATTAAAGAAAAAAGGTAGTTGATATAAAATCGTTAGCTGACCAGCTACTGTAAACATGGAAAAAGCAAATACGCATGCTGTCACAGCCATTTTGATTTTCATGTTTTTGATGCGACTAGTGATTTTATAGTTGATAAGCAATACAAGCAGCGTGCTGACGCTTCCTACTACAACATCTATCAGTCCAAGAGGAGAAGCAATATTAGCCAAAGCTACTCCCGCTGTTACCGCGACGATGTATCTTTTGTTATACAAGGACAGATAGTTGAACATCTCCGAGAGACGAATCTGAATCACTCCAAAGCTAAAGACAGACAAAACCAGCGTCACTGCCACATATAAACCAGTGACTAGCGCCATCCGAGTCACATCTGTCGTTGTCCAGCGTTTGGCTGAACGGGTATTATTTTTTTCCATGTTCTATTTCTCCTTTGCAAGATAATTTTATCTTGGTAATGACTGCGACCAAAGGATGGGAAGAAAATTCCAACTGAAGTGCCGCAGAAGGTCGTGAAAAAGCTGCCCTGCAACAAGTAATAAGAATAGTCAAATAAAAATAGCTCCTTATATTTTTCATTTGGCTGGACTTGTTACCGCAGTTGCAAGCTTTTGAACACCGTTTATCAAAAGGTAGTGAAAAAGCTGCCCTGCAACAAGTAATAAGAACAGTCAAATGAAAAATAGCTCCTCATATTTTTCATTTGGCTGGACTTGTTACCGCAGTTGCAAGCTTTTGAACACCGTTTATATCAAAAGGTCGTGAAAAGCCGCTTAGTTTCGAATATTAACGATTATTAAAAAGAATTTTTTGAACTGGCTGTTCGGCATCGAATGTCGGGAACAATCATCGACTTTCTTTTATCATCAACCATTTGGTTCTCTCTTTATTTCTTATCATACAGAAGCTTGAAAAAAACACAAGGTTATTTTAACAACCATCCGCCGTCGATTGGGATGATCGTTCCTTGTATGTAGCTTGCTTGAGGAGAGGCAAGAAATAACGTCAGCTCAGCTACTTCTTCCGGCTGTGCCCATCGCTTGACTGATGTTTCATTTGCCACCCACTCTGCCATCTCACCTTTCCCTTCAAAATCAGCCGCATTCATTGGTGTTTGGATGGCTCCTGGAGCAATTCCTTTTACTCGGATACCCTGTCCTGCGTAATCCAGAGCGAGTTGTTTGGTAAATCCGACAATCGCATGTTTCGCGCTTGTATAAGCGATCCCACCTCCACCAGCAATCAAGCCAGCAATCGAAGCCATATTGATGATCGTTCCGCTTTTTTGGCGGATCATATCAGGAAGGATGATTTTTGTCAGCTGATACATGCTTTTCACATTCGTCTCATAAATCAGATCCCACAGCGATTCGTCAGTTTCCATCAAGGGTTTGTAGGCATCCAATATCCCCGCTGTATTCAGTAAAATCGTAACTTCACCAAAATGATTTTGGCATTTCGATACCGCTTGTTGGAGTTCTTTCATTTGTCGAACATCACCTAGTGCGTAGGCAAAAGTTTCAGGAAATCGCAAAGAAAGTTCTTCCATTTTACCGAACTTTTGATCTAATCCAAATACAAAAGCATCTTGTTCAAGAAACGCTCGGGCTTGCGCAGCACCAATTCCAGAAGCAGCTCCTGTGATAAATACAACCTGTTTAGCTAGATCTGGATACTGGTTTTTCATTCTACGATCGCCCAATCATCTGCTAAAATATCACAAACTGTAGGAGCGAAGCTGGAAAAACCTTCGTCACTTGTTTTGATCAATAAGTACGGCGTCACCGGACAGCCATCAAATTCATCATCGGATACGAGAACAACATAAAGTTCAAATCCACTCCATCCTTTACGAATAATCTTTGCACCTTTTTTCAATTCTGGTAAAATTTCTTCAAATGTCATCTTTTTTCTCCTTCTTTGTTATTGTTTTAATAGTTTTTGTTTTTGAATCATTTCAAATTTTTGAGATAGTTGGATGTAATCAATTAATTTTAGTTCTTCAGTCACAATAAAATAGTCAAGATCCGCCCATGGTTTGCGGTGGACTTTACTTGTCGAAATCAGAAGATCAACTTCTCTCCCCCGATAATCTGTTGGCAGAAAAATCAGCTGATACTCATTACGGAAAAATGTCCGTAATCCCTCCTCTAACAGTTGCTCTTCAAATAATGGGAAATCTGTCATTAAAAGGATCGTGATATTTGGAAGCTGTGGAGTAAAGGCTCCTAATGTTTTAAACACAGTCAGATACCGACCCATCAAAAACGCATGATTTTTAAATGCCAGATGATTGGGATGTTTGTGTCTACTTTCAAAAAAATGTACGAGCCATTGTTTCAATTCCTTGTTTTCAATAACTAAATGATTAATAAAATCACTACTATTGCCATCAATCGTTTCTTTCGCATTAGGAAAAAGATAGGCGAAAAAATGACTGCTGAATAAATAATTTTCTGCCTCGAAGGTTAGATTTTCTGCTGGCAGCCCCTGCTCTTCCTGATAAAGAGAAAGAGCGGTTTTTGCTTCTGAAAGGGCTGTAAAGGGCGGTGTTTTTGCTTGTTGATGAAAATCAAAAATTTTCTTCCGTATCTTAGGATCACTATAATATTCTTCACGAGTCATCAGTACAAGAAATAATGCGCCTAACTCGTCTTCTACTTGAAAATAATTAGGAAATACCGGCTCCATGACTTGGCAAAATCGCTGGAACAACAGATTGTCAGAAATCAGCCGTCTTTTTTTCTCATTCAATACCACATAATGCTTCTGTGATTTTCTTAAAAAAAAGGCACCTAGCATATATTCCAATCGTCTTTTTTTGATCTCGTTCAGACGAACATTAAAAAAAGCCATGATATGTTCTGCCATATTCTTTACGTCCATTTGAGAAATCGTTTCAAATGGCCAGATTTTCCCTCGAAACAACTGCCAGAATGTCATATGCAAGTAAAGTCGAATGATTTCTTCTTCGCCTTGAGCGATATATGTACCTCGTTGCAGCCGAATTCCGTAAGTTTGCAGTTGCTGTTTCCATTCATTGATTTTTCGATGAGCAGTAGATTCACTAATGTAATGCTTTTGCGCAAATTGGTACATTGTATGGAATTCTTCAAAAAAAATGTCGTGCAGCAACTGGAATTTCAGCGTACTTTGCACGAGATAAATCAAAAAACGCTCATGTTCAATTGAATCGAGCGTATCATAAAAGTTATAACCAGAACGGTGATTTTTTGTAAACAAAGGGTGTGTCTTACCGCTAAACTGCTGATAGTTTTTAGACAGCTCGTTTAGGTATTTCGACACGCTGCGGGCATCCAGCTGAACAACTTGCGCTAATTGTGCAGCGGTATGCCAAGCTTGATCCTCAAAACTTTCTAGGAGGAGAATCTTATAATATAGATCTTTATCAAATTGTTTAAGATACTCGGAAGACAAATACACGTCTTTCCCTCCTTTTTTATGCTCGAACGTTTTGGTTATTGTAGCATAAAATAGTGGTTTTCGCATCAAAACAAGCCAGCAAAAGGCTGAAAGAATAACGGTAGCAATAAAACGGTCAATATTCCGTTGACGCATATCGCAAGTCCGGAAATGATTCCTTCTATTTCGCCAATCTCGATTGCTTTTGCTGTACCAATAGCATGAGAAGTACTTCCTAACGCCACACCGCGAGCAACTGGACTTTCGATCTTGAATAGGCGGAAAATATGAGTGGCGATCAGCGAACCAAAAATACCTGTAGAGACAACAATAGCAAGTGTCACGGCATTCACCCCGCCCATCGTATGAGATAAATCGACAGAAATAGCCGTCGTTACAGATTTAGGTAGTAATGAGATCACCATCTCTTTATGAAGAGAGAAGAAGTAACCGAACCCTACACTAACCAAGCAATTTGCGACTATTCCTGCTAAAATCGC
This sequence comes from Enterococcus sp. FSL R5-0957, assembly GCF_038008005.1. Taxonomy (NCBI): domain Bacteria; kingdom Bacillati; phylum Bacillota; class Bacilli; order Lactobacillales; family Enterococcaceae; genus Enterococcus; species Enterococcus sp. FSL R5-0957. The sequence continues at coordinate 122,434 of NZ_JBBOYG010000001.1, read as the reverse complement.
AGCCATTACAGGATAAAAATTCTCTTTCAGTAAATGGAAGTTTTTATAAAGAGGGATGGCAAGTGCCACTGTCGCAGGAGTAATCAGCATAGTCAAAAAATTGCCCCCGATATTATAGTCTTTATAGCTGATCCCAGAAAAATGCAAAAATAAGATAATAACAACAATCGATAATACGAGAGGATTCAAAACTGGCAGTTTATATTTCCGCAAAAATTTATCAGATAATACATACACTCCTAAAGTCAAACTTAAGCCAAATAGTGGATTCACAAAAAACTCAGTCAATTTGATTTTCCTCCATTTCGTTTACAGATACCCTTCCTGCTTTTTTCTTACGGACATAGCCCAGCAAAGCTTCTACACCTTCTGCCGTTTTTCCCGCTGCAACCATCGTGACGATGGAACACACGACGACTGCTCCCAGTAAAACAGGCCATATCGAAGCAATATCATCAAAATATTCCAATAAACCTACACCAGCAGGAACAAATAAAATAGCTAGATTATTCAATAAAAAATCACCAGTTGCTCCGATTTTTTCAGGATCAACAAGATGCATTTCAAATGCTAAAAATAAAAAAAGAATGCCTAAGATACTTCCAGGAATAGGTAAATGAGCAAAAATCCGTATGCCTTCTCCTAATACAGAAAAGAAAATAATAATGAAAAACTCTTGAAAAAATTTCATCAAACAACACTCCTTACGTATAGCTTTCATTTTACTAACAAACCTTTTCTGAAAGTTTCAAAACATGCTGTTTCTAAGATACAATTTTTGAGAAAAAAAACGTTTTTTTTTTGGTATATTTATAGTTAAGCTTGGTGATTTGTGGAGAACTTTTAAAAAGAGTTGGAGTTTTACTGTTGGTCTGGTTTCTTATAAGTAATGGAATTCATTTTTTTATTCACATTTGTTAAGACTGCAGAAATCCTTCCGACACGAAACACTGCACCGATGCTTTTCGTGTTGATGTTTCTTTTTTTTTGCATTTTTATAACTTTTGGAGGTATTTATGGATTACTCACTAATGACTCGTCTTGCGGCGGAAATGATTGGTACAGCATTACTAATCGTTCTAGGTAACGGTGCTGTAGCAAACGTAGATTTAAAAGGTACAAAAGGATATGGCAGTGACTGGATGCTGATTGCTGTCGGGTATGGATTCGGGGTTATGATGCCAGCAATGATTTTTGGTGGAATCAGCGGTAACCACATCAACCCAGCATTTACAATTGCTTTAGCATCTAATGGTCTATTCCCTTGGGCTGAAGTTGTTCCTTATATCATTGCACAATTGATTGGTGCAGCGATTGGACAATTGATCGTAGTAGCTTGTTACAAACCTTACTACGACCAAACAGAAGACGTGAACCATGTGTTAGGTACATTCTCAACAATCAACAGCGTTGGTTCTAAATTCAATGGTTTCGTCAATGAATTCTTTGGTTCATTCGTTTTATTCTTTGGTGCCCTAGGTATTACAAAAGCACCATTCTTCCAAGATAATCTTGGTACAGCTCACTTAGCACTCGGTTTCCTTGTATGGACATTAGTTGCTTCACTTGGTGGTCCTACAGGTCCTGGACTAAACCCAGCCCGCGACTTTGCTCCACGTCTTGTACACGCACTTCTTCCATTGAAACATAAAGGTTCTTCTCAATGGGGATATGCATGGGTACCAGTTGTAGCACCTATCTGTGCTGGTGTCGTAGCAGTATTCTTATATAAATTATTATTTATGGCTTAATCAAAAGCTAAATAAAAAAGCTTGGTACAGCGATTGCGTACCAAGTTTTTTTATTTTTCGCCGATTGTAAAATTAAGCTAGACAACTAAAAAAGCCATTTGTGCTACACTCAAAATAGTTCTGACCAAAGAATTATAAGGAGTGAGTACAAATGACCTATACCCATCTTACAACGGATGAACTTGTAATGATAGAGTCTTATTTCAAAATAAATCAATCTGTTGCGAAAACTGCGCATTGCTTGAATCGTTCAAGACAAACGATCCATAAAGTATACCTATTCTTCAAGCAAGGAAAATCAGCCTTAGAATACTATCAACAGTATAAGAAAAACAAATCAAACTGTGGTAGACGCCCGCTTGTTTTACCCGAGGAACAATCAGAATATATTCAAAGAAAGGTTGTTCAAGGATGGACACCCGATGTGATTGTTGGTCGTGCAGCGTTTCCTATTCGTTGTTCTGCTCGTACCATTTATCGTATGTTCAAAAAGGGGCTATTTAATCCTTCTGACTTACCGATGAAAGGCAAGCGTAAACCGAATGGACATCAAGAAAGGCGTGGAAAACAAGCTTTCCGCCGCTCTATTCATGAACGTGAAAAAGATTATAGCCAATTCTCAAATGAGTTTGGTCACCTTGAAGGTGACACTATCGTAGGTCTGAAACATAAAAGTGCTGTAATTACCTTAGTTGAACGATTATCAAAAGTTATCATTACATTGAAACCGTGTGGTAGACAAGCGATTGATATTGAAAAAAAATTAAATCATTGGTTTGAATCTGTACCGAAAAATCTATTCAAATCCATCACTTTTGATTGTGGAAAGGAATTTTCAAATTGGAAACAAATCAGTAATGCCAATGATATTGCCATTTATTTCGCTGATCCAGGAACACCGTCTCAAAGAGGCCTAAACGAGAATTCTAACGGATTGTTACGTAGAGATGGTTTATTGAAATCTATGGATTTCAATTCAGTAGATGAATCTTTTATTCAATCTGTCACATCTAAACGAAATAATATTCCTAGAAAATCACTGGATTATCGAACACCTTTGGAAGTATTTTTGAGTTACGTAAGTATTGATGATTTGTCTAACTTAATTTGACAATTAAGATAATATAAAATATACCATTTTATTAATAAAAATGCATACTAGTAAATGATATAATTCTTATAACAGGTTTGATCGCGAGAAAGGCCAAATAAAACGCTCTCCAAAATGTTAAAAAAAGACAGGACGATGTATATTATACAAACAAGAAACGCTGACAACAGTGACTCGGATCCAGGAAATCAGTTTTATCCCCAGCTAGTTGGTGAATGCATGGAAAGTAATATACGTAGAAAGAGCTGATGACTAATGAATTATGAGTTTTTTTTAAGCAAAGAAGATCACAGAAGTTATTCATTACTTAAATATTTAGAAGCAAGCTCAAATTTATCAGAGTCAATATCGAATGTTCAAGAAGAGTTGTCGCTATCGACATTTCTCTTGAAAAAAACGATCGATAAGCTGAAACATGATTTACAAAAGTTCGATCTAGAGAAAAATTTGCGAGTAACCGTCAGTGAATTGGATATATGTCTGGAAATTAATGGAAAATGTTCTAGCAAAGCTCTGTTATCTCGTTATATAACGGATTCTTTATCTATGAAAATGGTATTGGCTTTCTTTCAGAAAAAATATATCTCAGTAGAAAATTTTGCTAAACAGCATCACGTGAGTTATTCTGTGGCTTATAAAGTATTACAAAGACTAAAAAGAAATCTAAAAAAATATCAAATTTTTTTTGAAACGCGAATTGTAAAATTAAGTTAGAAAAATAAAAAGGCATTTATGGTACACTCAAATTGTATTTCCGACGAAAGAAAACAAAGGAGTGTAACCATAAATGACCTACAAACATCTTACCATAGACGAACTGACAATGATAGAATCATATTATCTTCAACATAATAAGCCGGTTGAAATCGCTAACCGAATGGGACGTACTATACAAACTATTTATAATGTAGTCAATAAGTTCAAGCAAGGCAAGACTGCTCTTGATTATTGGCACCAGTATAAAGAAAATAAGAAAAAATGTGGTAGAAAAGTCATTCAATTACCTGCTCATGAAGTAGATTACATTAAAGAGAAAGTCACTCTTGGTTGGACGCCTGACGTCATTATCGGGCGAAAAGAAAGGCCTGTTTCATGCGGTATGAGAACACTTTATCGTTTATTTTCTAAAGGAATATTTGATATTGACACACTACCGATGAAAGGTAAAAGAAAACCCAATGGCCATCAGGAAAAACGGGGAAAACAACAGTATCAGCGCTCAATCCATGATCGACCTGATAATTATCCTGATTTCAATTCTGAGTTTGGTCACCTTGAAGGTGATACGATCGTTGGCATTCATCATAAAAGTGCCGTCATTACTTTAGTTGAAAGATTATCTAAAGTCATTATCACGATTAAACCCAACGGCCGTAAGGCATTAGATATTGAAACTGCCCTTAATCAATGGTTTTCTCGCTTCCCTAAAAACTTCTTTAAATCTATTACGTTTGACTGTGGAAAAGAATTTTCTAACTGGAAAGCCATTAGTAACCAACATGATATTGATATATATTTTGCGGACCCTGGAACACCTTCTCAACGCCCATTAAACGAGAATTCTAACGGGATTCTGCGTCGTAATGGACTGCCGAAATCAATGGATTTTAGAGAAGTGAATCAGACATTTATTTCCAGTGTCAGCAATCAACGTAATCATATTCCAAGAAAATCATTGAATTACAGAACACCAATCGAAATATTTTTGAGCTATGTACAAGAAGCATTTTATTCTAGCTTAATTTGACAAATCATAAAAAGAGAAAGTTGACAGGGAATCCTAAAAACATTCGGCTTTTTTTATATAATCTTTTTAACTCAACAGAGATAAGTTTTGTGGAATTGTATACGCTACCTATAATTATAAAAACAGAAAAAATGTTAAAAGATTTAAAACAGTATTATCCTCTGTCTGCTTATGAAAAAAAGAAATTATTCCACTTTTTAGCAATCAACCTGTTGGCTGAACAAGCTGATTCTTTAGATATTGCTAGCAATCAGTCGCCATTTTTTTCGGATATAGGATTTTACCACTTAAAAGGAGTATTAGGAGAAAAATCCGTTATTTTTATCAATAAGACACTCTCTTGGCTTTATCTTCATGATAAATTGGATCAAAAATACTTGAAAAAAAATGAAGATGAAACAATCGAATGGTTGAATGAACGATTCATTGAAAGTTTTGAAAATCAGTTTAATCTGTTGCGAGAAGAGACGAGCCAATTGATCCGAAGAGAGTTAACCAAAATACATTTTAAACTTTTGCATTACACTATTAATAAAGCTGATGAATTTCCACTTGATGTTTCTTTTTTTAGAGAAAACTATCCAGCATTTTATTGCTATTTGATAGAGTATATAAATGATCTAACGTCAAAACGCAAAGAGTTGCTTCAAGATAAATTTTTTCTTTTTTTCAGTTATTTATTATTATTGATCAATCACATACCCGTTCAACTGATTTCTGAACCAGTAAAGATCATCATCGATTTTTCTTATGGTGCTGCCTATAATCAATTTATCAAGAAAAATTTAAGCTTGTACATTAATCTGAACACGGAAGTGATAGAGGCAGGAAAGCCTGAGTTCCCGGATGTTATAATCACGAATAGGAATAATCTATATGAAGAAAGTGCATCTCAAGTAGTGGTTTGGCTCGATCCGCCAAGAGCAGTAGACTGGGGGAATCTTACAAAGATTTTGTTGACTATTCAAGAAGAGAAATACAAAGACAGCAAAATTGACAAGCAAATAGACGATTTTCCTGAAGAAATCATCGACAGGATCGAATAGTGAACTTCTTTTAGAAAGTCCGACTGCTTTTTCTAAATCTTAATTGTCAAATTAAGTTAGACAAATCATCAATACTTACGTAACTCAAAAATACTTCCAAAGGTGTTCGATAATCCAGTGATTTTCTAGGAATATTATTTCGTTTAGATGTGACAGATTGAATAAAAGATTCATCTACTGAATTGAAATCCATAGATTTCAATAAACCATCTCTACGTAACAATCCGTTAGAATTCTCGTTTAGGCCTCTTTGAGACGGTGTTCCTGGATCAGCGAAATAAATGGCAATATCATTGGCATTACTGATTTGTTTCCAATTTGAAAATTCCTTTCCACAATCAAAAGTGATGGATTTGAATAGATTTTTCGGTACAGATTCAAACCAATGATTTAATTTTTTTTCAATATCAATCGCTTGTCTACCACACGGTTTCAATGTAATGATAACTTTTGATAATCGTTCAACTAAGGTAATTACAGCACTTTTATGTTTCAGACCTACGATAGTGTCACCTTCAAGGTGACCAAACTCATTTGAGAATTGGCTATAATCTTTTTCACGTTCATGAATAGAGCGGCGGAAAGCTTGTTTTCCACGCCTTTCTTGATGTCCATTCGGTTTACGCTTGCCTTTCATCGGTAAGTCAGAAGGATTAAATAGCCCCTTTTTGAACATACGATAAATGGTACGAGCAGAACAACGAATAGGAAACGCTGCACGACCAACAATCACATCGGGTGTCCATCCTTGAACAACCTTTCTTTGAATATATTCTGATTGTTCCTCGGGTAAAACAAGCGGGCGTCTACCACAGTTTGATTTGTTTTTCTTATACTGTTGATAGTATTCTAAGGCTGATTTTCCTTGCTTGAAGAATAGGTATACTTTATGGATCGTTTGTCTTGAACGATTCAAGCAATGCGCAGTTTTCGCAACAGATTGATTTATTTTGAAATAAGACTCTATCATTACAAGTTCATCCGTTGTAAGATGGGTATAGGTCATTTGTACTCACTCCTTATAATTCTTTGGTCAGAACTATTTTGAGTGTAGCACAAATGGCTTTTTTAGTTGTCTAGCTTAATTTTACAATCGGCGATTCAAGAAAATCCCCCTCGACCTTCAATGTATTTCTGATAGTTATCTTATCGTTTCCTCCAGCTTCAGCGATGGCCCCATAATCACTATCGTTGACTTTTACATCAGCTGTTGATGTGACATTCGATGGAAGTCGCGTGACAGCGACAGCATTTTCTTGAAAAAAAGTACCTGTTGAAGAAGTAAACCCCCAATTTACTTCTGTAGAACCAAACTGCCTAATGAGATCAGGTATAATCCGAGAAGAGCGACCGACACCTTCCAAATCATAAGTAAGACTTCTTTGCTCCGCGTCCCATTTAATTATTAACAAGCGCCATGTGCCATTAGAAAGAAATGTAGGAGCTACCGTCACGCCAGTATGCTCTCCAGAATAATTATTATTATTTGGTTTAGGCGTGACAAAAGCGACATGTCCATGCCCTCTATTATCAGCAGTTATCTCTCGATCCATTCGATCAGAAGAACCACTATTTTTATACGTATCAAACTCAATCGATAGCGCATTCGCAATGTAAGGTTGGCCAGAACGAGTAGAATATGAGCCAATTCCCATACCTGGCGATCCAATAACTTGACTGGGATTACTAGCCATTCTAGGATCGCCAGTCAATGTAAAGGTCATGCCATCTCCCGCTCTATCTCGTTGATTTCCTAAGTATAAATAAGATTTAAATGTAAAATCCGAGAGTAAACTAATCTTCTTATTTGACCAAATAGCACCTCTTTGAGACCTTTCTGCTGGGTTCAACTGCAGTAACTTCCCATTTTCCAATATGGACGTGCTAGTACCGATAGGTGTTTGAAAAATTTTATCGATAGAAATAATATTGGGATCGTCAGGCAGCTCAACCGCAGAAATTGGTGCATCTTCCAGTCCTTGTTTGTCCGAACCCTCAGCTTCTACGTTGTCAGTGGTCTCTCCACTACTCGAAATACTTAAATCCTCACTGCTTTCTTGTGTCTGGTTGGATTCTATTAAACTGTCGAATGTCGAAGTGAGTTTGCTTTCTTCGTCTCTTCTATTTCCATGCTCCAACTGATTCAATTCCAAAGAGTACCCTATGATCGGAAAGATATTAGTCACTAAGAGACTGCTTAAAATGAGCACGATCCTCCTCTTTTTCAATATATCTTTTCCTCCTGATCGTTAAATTCCTAGATGAACTATTCGTATCCAAACAAATTTAGCCTAGCCTTTGACAATTTTTGCTCGATTACCTCGCAAGACAATATGACTACGTATTTATTTTTAACAGTTCTTTTCAGTAAACTAGTTGTTAGGTGTATCTTCTAATGTCCAAACTAATTTAGTGGAATATTGTTGCGCTAACTTGACAGATTTACCGGGTACCGAAAGCTGTACCGCATCTTGATTTTCATTTTCATTTGCACCAAATCGATAGACCCAAGTCCCCACACCTGTTCCTGATTTAGCATTAATTGCTAACGTATTGTTTCCTCCCGGTGTCAACGTTAATTCAGAATTCACCGTTTGCGGCGTATATGTTGGATCAACCAAAGAAACAGCCTGCCCTTTCGTAAATTTCAGCTGTGCTCCAACTAGTTCATCCCCACTGGCAGTTTTAAACTGTTCTGGTTGAGAGACACTTAATTTCCACCCAGATAAGGTACCTCTCCTATCTGTCACTTGGACATATGTCGGTTTTCTAGACCCATCGTTCATCACATCAGCAGCTGCATAATACGTTTTATCCGCAGTAGAAATTTTTTGAGTCCCAAATTTGAATTTTGATCCATAATCAATCGATAATGCCCCTCCTGTTCCAGGGCTTGGAGGATCTGATGGATCGACAAGTTTATTGGGATCAGGATTCTCTGGATCAACAGGAGGAGTTACACCCTCATCTCCTGCTTCAAATGTAATCGTTCCTTCTGTGTTATATTCCTTTGGGTATACTTCAGTTGCAGAAACAAAAGTCGTACTTGCTACCATGCTGAATAACATCGTTGTTGCTGTTAATACGATTTCTTTTTTCATCATTGACATTCCTCTTTCTTTATTTACTAAACATATCAATCGATTGGATTAATCCATAGCAAAATTCTGTTTTACGATACTTATGGAATAAAAGAACATAGACCTATATTTGGTCCTATGTATCGATTAGTTATAAATGATTATCAGCCCGATTTGATTTCTAGTTTTTATTGCAACTTGATGCAAACACAATCTAGAAATACAGCTGTCATAGCCTTTAAAATAATTCGTAAGTCCCCCTCCTATCTATCAAAATGTGACTTGACTGCCTAGACTTCAATCAATATTAATTATAATTAAATAAAAAATGTATATTATATTTTTTTTTGTGATTATCGTTCAAAAAAAGAATAAACGCTTGCATCTAGTACTCTGCGAGTTACAAATCATCCGATCGAATAAACATTCGCTGATTATTTTCCACAAAAAAAGCAGCATATCCACGATAAATGGATCTACTGCTCTTACTTATCCTTATGTTTTACAAGGTATTTTCTTTTACACATTACTAATGCTGTCTCAATACGGAACGATTGTCATCGCCTGTTCAAATTCCTCTTGCAAATGTTGTGTTTGATAGGCTTGAAAGACCGGATGATGGGCTCGTAAGAGTACACGTAATTTCATAGGATCATAGCTGTCTAACAACTGTTCTTTCAAGACAAAATCTCGGGTCAGCTGCCATTCATAATAATAACCAAAAGGTCTGCAGCTGTAAATCGTGTGACCGATGGATTTATCTTCAAAGCGACGATGCGTATGACCAAAAACTACTTGTTTGATATTTGAGTAATGGTCTAGTAATTTTCCGAATGATTCTGATCCTAAAAACGCATTTAATTTGTTCCAACGCTCATAAGGAGCAGATTGATACACGATAAATGTCCGTTTAGGAACGAAATGAGTGGATAAAATCACCTCAAGGTTTTTTGGTTCCAGCTGGTCTCGCAAATTTTTTGCAGCTGCAAGCATTTCTGCATTGATCTCGAGATCTGTTCTTCCACGCTGGATGAACCGGTCATACCAATACAAACGTTTCATTCGTACGATTGCATCATAATCTTTCAATTCAGAAAACTGATAGTCGTACCAGCCATTCATCCCTAAAAGAACGGTCTGCTCATTTAAAGCAATATACCGTTCATTTAAAAAATGTGGGTCTGGAAAATGGTCCATCATCTGTTCATTGGGCACATCTGCCAACTCGTGATTGCCGAAATGAAATGTCGTAGATAATCCTTTATTGGCGAAAAATTCGACAACAGCTAGGCAACGGTCTACTTTATTAGCCGTATCTCCGGCTAGATGAAGCCGAGTGATTTTGTACTTTTGCAAAACTTGCCAAAGCTGCATTAGCTCTGGTTCGCCGAATTTATTGATGTCCACATGTAGGTCGCTGATGATTGCCAAATTTCCCATTTTATCCCTCTAGTCTTTTCGAACAACTTGCAAGTTGCCTTTTCTCAAGCCGCTTGGTCCTTTTAATTGTAAACTATTATAAGTTGGTTCTAAAGCAAGTGTGGATGGATCATCCATGTAAAGTATCGCACTGTCTTTGATTTTGATTGGCCCAACAGGTGTATCAGCCACTACAGAATAAAGACTTAGATCTGTTTGTGTATCTTTTTTGACAATGATCAATCGAAATGCCGTATCCAATTGGCAACTGACTTGGCTTTCTGCAAATGGACCGTCACCGTTTTCGATATCTAATAAAAGTTGATCGTCTGCTTCTAATTTATTCTTCAATACTTCTTGTGCTTCTTTTGTCACTTCTAATTTCATCTGTATCACCTCATGTCATAGAATAATCACTTTATTCATCAGATGCAACTAATTTGTCTGGTTCTGACTGTTCTCAATTTATTGGAAAGTAAGTCATTCGTTTATTATGATTTCTCTTATCACAAAAGAGACAACTTTCCCTTTTCTTCGTTCAGTTTCTTGAACGGAAAAAGACCCAAAAAGCAACCTGTTATTTGTTTAACCTTATTCCTTTCTTAAATAACAAAAAATACTATAAAAAATAAAAAACCTTTAACAACTATTGGAAAAAGAATTACTTTTTGTTCACGGATTATTAACAATTCTTCGGTAGAGTAAACTTATCAAAAAAAGACTTCTTTGGAGGAAGCACTATGAAGGAATATATATAAAACATCTATTTTATCGAAGAAACACAAAATATCGAGGGTTCTTATATTGAAGTAAAAACACTCTTTGTCAATGAAGATAAAACCAAAGCATTGGATATTTATAAAAAATTAGCTTCAAAAAAAGCGAATAGTTTTGGATTGATATTAAGCGAGTATAAAATCAAAGCAGAAGAAAGTTATTTCTATCAATTATTAAAACGGTGGAGTAAGCTTCCTGCCGATTTTTATCGAAAAATGCAAATCATCAATTATCAACCACTTGCTGAGACACATGCCTAAATAGAGGTTGTGAAATCAGTGCTTTGAGCTAATACCGAAGTTCAGCTGATTGAACATTGTTTAGAAGAGATTGTGACAACTACGATTTGCTTTAAGTAATAAGAACGCTGGACAGAAAATAGCTTCTCATATTTTCTAGTCTAGTGGACTTATTGCCGAGAAGCAGCAGATGGAACATCGTTTAAAGAAGAGATCGGTACAAAATAAAAATATCTAAATTTAAGTTTTATCTAAGTTTCGCTTTGTACCTTTGATTCAAATCAAAGGAGGCGATCTTGATGCTGAAAAAATGGATCACACTATTTTTTGCCACTCCCCATTCTAGAATCAACCCGTATGATGTAGAGAATGAATTCACGTTGAAAAAAGATTTCCCAAATAAATAAAAACCATCCGTAAAATCATCAATACGATTTTATGGATGGTTTTTGACAACTTCTTTGAGGATAGGCTCTTGCTATTTAAGAATGTAAGAAACATTATTGTTACATAGTATGAGAGTTTAATCCTCTGTTATTTATGCTATTTAAATGCTTGATTCACATCTTCGATCATCAGTTTCATTGATTCTAAACCGCCCCCGCTTAAATACCAGACATCTGGTTCAAGGGAGATGATCTGCTGATTTTTACCAGCATTCGTTTGTGCTACCAGTTCATTGGCAGAAATATCATCTTTGCTGTCGTCTCCACCAATAGCTTTTGTTCTGTCTACTACAAATAAGATATCCGGATTTTTTTCCAGCACATATTCATAAGAAACACTTTGACCGTGAGTGGATGCTTCGATTTGATCATCTGCTTGTTCAAAGCCAAATAAATCATGGACGAAACCGAATCTAGAACCAGATCCGTAGGCTGATAATTGCCCTTCATTCACAAGTGTGACTAGTGCTTTTTTGTCAGTAGCTTCTGCTTTCTTTTTCGTCTGATCGATTGCACTAGATAATTCCTCTAATTGAGTTTTAGCTTCTTCTTGCTTACCAAAGATCTCCCCTAAAGCAGTGACATTTTGCTGGAAAGATTCCCATGGATTTTTCGCATCTAAAGAAAGGAAAATGGTCGGAGCAATTTGACTTAGATCTTTTTGAAAATCTCTTTGCCGGCCAGAAATGATGATCAGGTCTGGCTGAAGCTGATTGATTTTTTCTAAGTCTGGTTCTTTGATCCCACCTGCTGATTCCACTTTTTTATAGGAGGAAAGATACTCAGGAAGGCTGCTCGTAGCTGCTCCAACTACCTTATCTCCAACACCAAGAGCATCCATCGTATCTAAAGAACCATTGTCGAATACGACGACTTTTTCAGGATTCTTTGGCACCTCGATTTGATCGCCATTACTGTCTTTTATCGTTAATGCCGTTTCAGCTTGCGTACTGCTTTTCTTTGTATCTGCTTGACTGGTGTTGTTGCTATTTCCACATGCTGCTAAACCAAATGATGCTAGAATCAAGATACCTACTACTAATTTTTTCATCTCTTCTCTCCTAATGTTAGTTTTAGAAATAAAGACAGAATCTGCGGCCTTCAATCTCACAAATCCGTATGTCCATTTCGTATAATTCATCCAATACATCTTTTTTTATCATTTCTTGGGTCGTTCCTTGCGTAAATAACTGTCCATCTTTCATTGCAACAATTTCGTCTGCATAACTTGCAGCAAAGTTGATATCATGAAGAACGATAACAATTGTTTTCCCGATTTCTTGTACTAATTTTTTTAAGATCTGCATGATTTGAACCGCAAAATTCATATCTAGATTGTTCAAAGGTTCATCCAGTAAAATATAATCCGTGTCTTGCGCTAGTACCATTGCAATATACGCACGTTGGAGTTGACCGCCTGAAAGAGTGTCAATCGATTGATCCGCTATTTCTTCTAACCCAAGGTGTTCCAGTGATTCCTGAACGATTTCCTCGTCTTTTGTCGTCAATTTTCCTTTCGTATAAGGAAATCGTCCAAATTCTACTAATTCTTTCACGGTGATTTGGACATTTATTTCATTCGATTGTCGTAGGATCGATAATTTTTTGGCTAATTCATTGGATTTCCAAGCCTTTACTTCGTTATGGTCTAAATAGATTTCACCTGTATCTTTTGGTATCAAACGACTGATCATCGACAACACCGTTGACTTTCCAGCACCATTTGGACCGATAAAAGCAGTCAACTTCTTTTCAGGAATCGTTAACTGTACATCTTTAACCACTGATTTTCCATGGTACAGTTTATTGACCTTTTGTAAATCAATCATAGGATACTCTTCCTTTCGCGAATCAATTTTGTGACAAAATAAATTCCTCCGACAAATTCAACGACGACACTCACTGTTGTATTCCAGCCGAAAATCTGCTCTACTGCGAGCTGTCCTCCTGTCAGAAACAGCATAGCTACCAGAAAGCTTCCGATAAATAGCTGACCATGACGATAAGTAGAAAAGACACGATAACTGATATTTGCGACAATAAACCCTAAAAAAGTAACTGGACCCACAAGAGCCGTTGATGTCCCTGTCAAAAGACTGACACAACATAAAATCAAAAATTCAAAACGATCTGTGTCTATCCCGAGGTTTACTGCTTGTTCATTTCCGAGATGGAAAACGTCTAGCACATGTCGATATCGAAATAACAGGTACCAGCAGCCGATAATGATCAAAGAAGCAGGCAAAAGATACTGACTCTGGATATTGCCAAAGCTTGCAAATAATCTGCCTTGAAGCAAATCATATTCATTCGGATCCATGATGACTTGTAAAAAGGTACTGACACTACCAAAAAGCGTACCTAAAATCATCCCTGACATCAGTAATAAAAAAAGATTCGCTCTCATTTTTTTCAAAAGAAAGAAAAATAACAACAGACTCAGCCCGACCATCAGCCCAACGTTCAATAAGAAAAAACCTGTACCTGTCTGCTGAAGCATCGTCACTCCTCCGATAAAGAAGAAAAGGACCGTTTGGACAAGGACATATAACGACTCAAGTCCCAATACTGAAGGAGTCAAAAACTGGTTATGCGTAATTGTCTGAAAGCTGATTGTGGCACTGCTGACAGCTAGCGAGACAAGGATAAATGCAAAAATTTTCTTACTCCTCAATGCCCATGCAAAATGCCAGTTTCCATATGTATGGATCGTCAAGTACATTCCTGTAACAAATAAAACAAGAACAAGCATACCAATAAAAATAGATGGCTTTTTTTTAAGCATATCGTCGCCCCCTTATCAGAAGATAAAGGAAGATAGCCCCACCGATGATTCCAACGATCACACTGACTGGTATTTCATAAGGAAAAATCAACACGCGAGCGACAAGATCGCAAAATACTAAGAACAAACTACCTGCTAAAGCAGTTACGCCAATTGTTTTGTGTACTTGATCTCCATATATTCTAGAGACAAGATTCGGAATGATCACTCCGATAAAAGGAATGCTTCCTACCATGATCAACATGACTGCACTAGCCAATGATACTAAGCCAATGCCTAAAAACTGCATCTTCTGGTAATCTATTCCCAAATTTACTGCAAACGATTCGCCCAGACCAATGATCGTAAATCGGTAAGCAAATAGCCAAACCAAGAGCAACAATGGAACAACAGCATACAATAACTCATAATTTCCTCGTATCACAGTCGCAAAATTCCCTTGAAGCCATGAAGTCATATTTTGTACCAATTGGAATTGATAAGCAAAAAAAGTAGCAACTGAACCAATGATATTCCCTAACATGACTCCAATCAACGGAAGCATCAATTGATTTTTCTGGGGGAACAATCGCGTAAGGGATAAAAAAAGCAATGTTCCTGCAAAAGCAAAGCAAAATGCTGTCAAGGATCGGACAATCAAGGATGCACCAGGTAGGAAAATCATAGCCACTAAAATACCTAAACGCGCACTATCCATCGTGCCCGCAGTCGTTGGTGAAACAAATTTATTTTGGGTCAAATGTTGCATGATCAGCCCACAAATACTACTGGTCGCTCCCACAAGGATCAAACAAATCGTTCGTGGCAAACGAGTCGCTAGCAAGGTTTGTAAGCTTTGCCCATCTAACTGGAGCAGTTCTGACAATTGTACATTCGATACTCCGATGAACAATGAAATACTACTTAAAATAACTAATAATGCTACTAGTCGTCCGTAGCGCATCCAATCCACCTTTCTAATTGAGAATGATTTTCATTCTTATTTTAAGTGAATCGTTGAACAAAAGCAACCGCTTTTTCATATGTTTTAGGTATTATTGGGAATATGCTATAATCGTAAGAAAGACAAAGAGAAGAAGGAGGGTATTTTTTATGGCACAAGATGATGTAAAAAGCCATTTGGATAAGGGACTTTATGGTACACCTTTAGTGAACCCTGAAGAACAGCATAAATATTTAGGGACATTCAGGGAACGCTGCTATCTTAGTATGACTGTTGCTGAAATGATCCAACCAAAAAACAAAGAAAATTTTTTAAAAGAACTCAAAAAACATCCAGATGCTTCCATACTCTTGAATGGGGCTCTACCCCTTTCTGTCCAAAACCAATATATCCAGCTAGCAACGAAAAACAATAGCCGTTTCACTGTAGTCAACGATTACGTCACTGCAAATCCTGAGGAATTCGGATTGCTCTTAACAGCAAAAGAAGCAGTAAATGAACCTGTGATTGATATCGAAAAAAAATACCCAGAAGAAAACTCTTCGCCAGCTGAAAAAGAAAAACCAAAAAAGAAAAAAAGCTTCTGGGATCGTTTATTTTAAAACGCCGATTGTAAAATTAAGCTAGACAACTAAAAAAGTCATTTGTGCTACACTCAAAATAGTTCCGTCCAAAGAATTATAAGGAGTGAGTACAAATGACCTATACCCATCTTACAACGGATGAACTTGTAATGATAGAGTCTTATTTCAAAATAAATCAATCTGTTGCGAAAACTGCGCATTGCTTGAATCGTTCAAGACAAACGATCCATAAAGTATACCTGTTCTTCAAGCAAGGAAAATCAGCCTTAGAGTACTATCAACAGTATAAGAAAAACAAATCAAACTGTGGTAGACGCCCGCTTGTTTTACCTGAGGAACAATCAGAATATATTCAAAGAAAGGTTGTTCAAGGATGGACACCCGATGTGATTGTTGGTCGTGCAGCGTTTCCTATTCGTTGTTCTGCTCGTACCATTTATCGTATGTTCAAAAAGGGGCTATTTAATCCTTCTGACTTACCGATGAAAGGCAAGCGTAAACCAAATGGACATCAAGAAAGACGTGGAAAACAAGCTTTCCGTCGCTCTATTCATGAACGTGAAAAAGATTATAGCCAATTCTCAAATGAGTTTGGTCACCTTGAAGGTGACACTATCGTAGGTTTGAAACATAAAAGTGCTGTAATTACCTTAGTTGAGCGATTATCAAAAGTTATCATCACATTGAAACCGTGTGGTAGACAAGCGATTGATATTGAAAACAAATTAAATCATTGGTTTGAATCTGTACCGAAAAATCTATTCAAATCCATCACTTTTGATTGTGGAAAGGAATTTTCAAATTGGAAACAGATCAGTAATGCCAATGATATTGCCATTTATTTCGCTGATCCAGGAACGCCGTCTCAAAGAGGCCTAAACGAGAATTCTAACGGATTGTTACGTAGAGATGGTTTATTGAAATCTATGGATTTCAATTCAGTAGATGAATCTTTTATTCAATCTGTCGCATCGAAACGAAATAATATTCCTAGAAAATCACTGAATTATCGAACACCTTTGGAAGTATTTTTGAGTTACGTAAGTATTGATGATTTGTCTAACTTAATTTGACAATTAAGAAAACGAAAAAACACATAAATTTTTACATGCAAAAAAAGCTTTTGATCAGATTGACATCAAATAGGACAATCTGTCAAAAGCTTTTTCTTTTAAAATACTTCAGGATATAACAATTTCAATACATTCATCGTCAATCTTCTGCCTTTTCCTGCAAAAGGATAAACATGCATATGCATCGCTGGATTGAAATTTGCTTCGATGACCCCATATGCTTTTTTATCAGTTGTAGGATCGATTTCTTTATCTGGTATAATCAAATCGATACCACTGATCTTAGCTCCTAGTGCTTCTACCGCAGAAACGGCGATTTTTTTGTAAGCTTCAGAAAATTCATCAGTCATATCGATCGAATCACCGCCCGTACTGATATTTGAGTTCTCCCTTAGATAAACAATTTGATTGGCTTGGGGAACTGATTCGATCGTTAACCCTTGTTCTTTCAACATCAATTGTTCTAATTCACCTAATTGGATCAATTCTAAAGGTGCACGATGATTCGTTCCACGCAAAGGGTCACTATTTTTTTCTTCAACTAGTTCTTTCACTGTTCGGATACCGTCACCAATAACATTAGCAGGGACTCGCAACATGATGGCTTGGACTTCTCCGTCGATCACAAAGAAACGATATTCCGTTCCCGGCATAAATTCTTCTACTAAAACCGAACTGTCTTCACAAAAAGCAATGGCTAAACCTGCTTGATAATCTTCCAGACTAGCTCCTTCTTTGAAAATCGTGATACCTAACCCGTAATTGGTTGATTTAGGTTTGATCACAAATGCCTGATCGGCAAATCTCGGATAAGCTTTTACCGCTTCTTCCATGGATGAAAATTCTGCGCCTCCTGGTACCCGGAACCCAGCTTCTTTTAAGACTTTTTTCGTTACTGTTTTGTTTTCCATGATAAGTGGGACGATATAGCTGTCCTTACTTGTCATGTTTGCATTTTTCACATATTCTACATGGTCTTGGAATTGCAGACGCAAAAATTGATCCGACTCATCTAATACTTTGACTTGGACACCTTTTTGGATGGCATCGAACATAAATATCTGAGTAGAAAGTTCCATTTCGCGAAAACCGGCCAACTGATAGGGACGTTCATGGCTTTCCTTATAATATTGATGTCCCAATGCCACAGCAACTTCTTGCTGACTCGATAGCTGTGCTTCTTGATAGAGTTTCGCTGCTAACGTTTGTTCAGGATGATCCATTTGAGTCAATGCTTCCTCTACTAAATAAAGAGAATCCAACCAATCCAATTCAACCAGCATTTGCTTCATCCCTTCAAGAATTTCTCTACCTTCTTGATGAAATTCTGTTTGATCTGATGGTTGTTCTAGTGCTACTTTGTTATTTCGAGTCGTACCTTCTGCTACCCATTGGTCACTGTCTTCTTTTTCTTCTGTCCATAACATGTACATCAGGAATAATTGTAAAAACCGAACTTGCTCTGGATTGATTCCCAGCCTTGCATAAGGGTTCAGATCGATATTCCGCAATTCAATATAACGAACACCTGTTGTTGCTAAATCTGCGACTTTCTTTCCGCCTCGGAAACGAAGCGGTGTATAAAATTCTTTCTCCTCCGAAAGTTTCCCTTCTTCGATCATTCGCTCGATATCTGCTAAATACTGTTTCATAGAAGCATAGGAAACTTTCACATTTGGATGATTCGTATAGCCCAGCGCACTGTTGCGAATACTGCGAACAGGTTCTTGCGGATGTGATTCATCTAAAAAATAGTTCTTCTCACTCATTGGTGAAGCACCGAATAAATAAGTAATCATCCAGCGATAGCGCATAAAGTTTCTCGCTGTTTTCAAATAAAGTTCTGTTTTGAATTCGGAAAAATCTTGAAATTCTTCCTGATGGCTGAACAATGTTCTTAGCAACTCATCGCCAAATTCAAAATTGAAATGGATACCGCTTACCATCTGTTTTCGCTTCCCGTATTCTTTTGCTAAATAACGTCGATACAAGACATCTTCGAAATTTTTTAATTTTGCAATAATGATCTCTTCGTCTTTTTCCGGTAAGGCAGGTGGCATACTTAATGGCCAGATCATCTCTTCTTTCGGTATAGAACGAGCAGTCACATCATAAACAGCAGCGAGATACTGAAATAATTCGGGAATAGAATCGGTAACAGGGGTGATCATCTCTGTTTGTGTTTCGCTAAAATCTGTTTGGATATAGGGGTGATAGGATCGATCGCCAAAGATTGCTGGATGATCGGTTTTTGCTAGATTTCCTGCAAGATCAACCCGCTGTCCTTCCCGTTCTATACCAAATCGAGCTTGGTCGATAAAAGGGCGCGCATTGACATGCAATAATAATTGCTTAAAATTCATCATTAAGTGACCTCCAATTCATATGAATCTAATTATAATCAAAAAGTCTAAGAAAAAGAACGAAATTGTTTGAGAACCGCTTACAAATAAGTATAAAAATGAAGGCATCAAAAACACAGCTATGTTAAAAACAATCATTCAAACAAGGAGCTGCAACTTTTGTCACAGCTCCTGCTTTTTAGACATGGGTTATTCTTCTTTTAGTAATCCTTTGAACAATCCAACGACAAAATCATTTGGATCAAACGGCTCCAAGTCATCGATTCCTTCACCAAGACCGACCAATTTCACTGGTAAATGCAATTCATTACGGATAGCAAGTACGATACCGCCCTTTGCTGTACCATCTAATTTTGTCAAAACAAGACCGGTCACATCTGTTGTTTCTTTGAATTGTTTTGCTTGAACCATCGCGTTTTGACCAGTTGTTGCATCTAATACAAGAAGTGTTTCTTGGGGTGCTTCTGGTAATTCCCGCTGGATTACTCGTTTTATTTTTTCTAATTCGTTCATCAAGTTCACTTTATTTTGCAGTCGGCCTGCAGTATCAACTAGTAAAACATCTGCCTGCTCTGTCTTTGCTCTTTCCAAAGCATCGAATACGACAGCTGCTGGATCGCCGCCTGCATTGCCACGAACAACTTCAACACCAGCGCGTTCGCCCCAGACAACTAACTGGTCGATTGCTCCAGCGCGGAAGGTATCTGCTGCTGCCATCAATACTTTTTTACCTTCGTTTTTGAACTGATGGGCAAGTTTACCAATACTTGTTGTTTTCCCTACACCATTAACACCGACAAACAAAATAACTGTTAGTCCGTCTTCTTGGATATTTAGTTCATTTACTTCATTGATTCCTTCCGCTTCATAGAGATCCACAAGTTTCTCGATGATCGCATTTTGGACTTCTGCCGATTTTTTCGCATTTCTGAGTTTCACTTCTTGACGTAATGCTTCGGTGATTCGTATCGCTGTTTCAAAACCTACATCTGCACCGATAAGTGTTTCTTCTAATTCTTCAAAAAAGTCTTCATCGACTGTTCGAAAATTGGCAAACAACTCATTCATCCGTTCACCAAATGTTTTACGCGTCTTTTCTAAACCCTTGTCGTACTTCTCCTGTACTTCAACTTCTTCTGTTTTCTCTTCGCCAGTAAAAGCACGCTTGATTTTATCAAAAAATCCCATTTGACTCCCCCTACTCTAATACAAATTTTTGGATCACTTTGGCTACGCCATTTTCTTCATTGCTGGCTGTCACGAAATCTGCTGCTTCTTTGACGAAAGGCACAGCATTCTCCATCGCTACGCCTAGTCCAGCATATTGGATCATCGGTAAATCATTTTCCTCATCACCGATCGCCATGATTTCTTCTTGTTTCAATCCAAGATCTTTTGCCAATAAAGAAATACCATAAGCTTTTGTAACACCTTTTGGCATAAATTCCAAAAGCATACTTCTTGTTTTGATGATCTCATACATTTCATGGAATTCTGCTGGTATTTCTTTGATTTTAGGATCTAATTCTTCTTGGTCATAAGCGATTACTGCCTTATTAAGCACAAATTCATCTGTAATATCGCTTATATCCGCTGGTTGGAATTGCAGCAGCTTATTCAACACATTGTACAAGGATTGCTTCCTTGGGGCACTAGGCAGCTGTAAAACCACATTGTCAGACAAAACATCTAGTGGCAGATCCAATTGCTGAGCCAATTTGTATAAGCGTTGGATATCTGATACTTCCATCACTTTCTTTTCCATGATTTCACCAGTATCATTTTTTTGTACCAAACCGCCATTGAAAGTGATGCTGTAGTCACCTTCATCTACCAGTCCTAATTCTTGCAGATAATGCGCCATCGCAGCTAAGGGGCGTCCTGTACATAGAACGATCTTGACCCCTTGCTGTTTTGCTTGTGCTAATGCTTGTTTATTCTCATCTGAAATCAGCTTTTGTTCATTTAATAATGTACCGTCCAAATCAATTGCTACTAATTTGATCATTTTCGTTCCTACACTTTCGTTTCGTTGATTTTCGCTTCTTCATTGATATCTTCCATCCGTACAGAAACGATTTTTGATACACCGGATTCTTGCATCGTCACTCCGTACAGTACATCTGCTGCAACCATCGTTCCTTTGCGGTGTGTGACTACGATAAATTGTGTGTCATCTTGGAAGTCGCTTAAGTAACGACCAAAACGTTTCACATTTGCTTCATCTAACGCTGCTTCTACCTCATCTAAGATACAAAACGGAACAGGACAGACACGGATAATAGAAAAGAGTAGCGCAATGGCTGTAAGTGCTCGTTCTCCTCCGGAAAGCAAACTTAAACTTTGTAGTTTCTTGCCAGGAGGTTGTACTTCAATCTCAATACCTGTTTTCAGCAGATCAGTTGGTTCTGTCAGTACTAATTCAGCTTTTCCGCCGCCAAACATATTTGGAAAGACAATTTTGAATTCTTGACGGATAGCTTCAAATACTTCTTTGAATCTTGTCCGCACTTCATCATCCATCTCATCCATCGTTTCAAACAATTGGTTTTTCGCTGCTAACAGATCATCTCGCTGTGTTGCTAAGAATGTATGTCTTTCACTGACTTGTTCGTATTGTTCGATTGAATTTAAGTTTACTGGTCCCAGTTTTTCAATCTGTTCTTTTAAGGAGGCAACCTTTGTTCTACTGTCTTCGATATCGGTTGTTTCTTGATAGTCTTGGGAAGCTTTCTCAAATGTCAGCTGATATTCTGACTGCAGATAGGTCAAATGATTATCTAAAATCATTTCAGCTCGGTCTTTTTGGACTTCTAATTTGGATTGTTCCGACAGTCGCGCTTTTTGCTCACGATTACGCTCTGCCAAGACTGCTTCAAGCTCATCGATCTCCCTTTGCCTTCTATCTCGCTGCTCTTTGGCTTTTGCCAACTCGGCTTTTAATGTTTCTCGCTGAGCAGATAATTCGTTAATTTGTTTTTCCAAACTTTCTTCTGTGACTTCATGATCAGAAAAG
Source organism: Enterococcus sp. FSL R5-0957 (assembly GCF_038008005.1). Taxonomy (NCBI): domain Bacteria; kingdom Bacillati; phylum Bacillota; class Bacilli; order Lactobacillales; family Enterococcaceae; genus Enterococcus; species Enterococcus sp. FSL R5-0957. The sequence continues at coordinate 100,054 of NZ_JBBOYG010000001.1, read as the reverse complement.
TCTGCTGTCAATGTCGACAACTGCTTTTCTATCGCTTCTTGACGTTCGGTTGCCTCTGCTTTTTGGACTCGGGCACCGCGGAGCTGGATCTGCAGATGATTAAACTGCTCTTTCAAGACAGCAAGATCTGCTTGTTCTTGTGCTTTTTGACTTTGTACTTGTGCTCTTCTGGCTTCCATCTGGTCGCTTTCTTGACTTAACGATTTGATTTCTTCGTCGATTTTTTGTCGTTGCGATTCAAGATCTGTTTGTTTGTCTTTCAATTCGTTCGTTTGCTTTTCGTAATCTTCGATAAACTGCTGCAGTTCACGTGTCTCAAAAGTTGAGATTTGCTTTTCTTTTTCAAAACGTTCAAGTTCATTTATGATGTTTTGTAGCTGATTTGTCGCTTCTTGTTCTTCAAAACGTAATTGTTCGCCTCGTGTACGCAAAACTTCTTGTTCTTCGGCTAAACGAGCTGTTTCTTGTTGCAGCTCCTGAACTTTTTTTTCTTGTGCTTGGAGTTGTTTATCTGCTTCTTCAAATTCACTAGTCAACTGTTTCAATTCTTTATTTTGTACAAACAAACTGCCTTGGTTTCCTCGTTTATTCGCTCCACCTGTCATGGATCCTCCGGCATTCATCACATCACCTTCTAAGGAAACCACTCGATATTGATAGCGGATCGTTTGCGCGATTGCATTGGCACTAGTTAAGTCTTTGGCTAAAAGGATCGTTCCTAGCAGGTTTTGAACCACAGTTTGGATTTGATCGGGATAACTGACTTGTTCACTGGCAATCCCTATAAACCCTTCTACAGCTGCTGCTTGTGTCAATATATGAGCCGGTAATTGTCTTGGTTTGATTGTCGTCAGTGGAAGGAATGTTGCTATTCCTCCTCTTTGCTGTTTCAAATACGTGATGGCTTGCCGAGCATCTTTTTCATTTTCAACGATGACATGCTGGGCTGCCCCACCTAAAGCTGTTTCGATAGCTAACGTGAAATCTGCAGGAACATCGATCAGTTCAGCCACTGCTCCGACAATACCCGAAAGCTGCTGTTTATGCTGCAAGACCAATCGAACCCCTTGGTAAAAACCAAAATAGTTTTCTTGGATTTCTTGAAGGCTTTTCTGACGAGCACGCAGCTGCTGGACTTGATTCATCAATTGATACATTTTAGGCTGTTCTTTTGCTAATGCTTCTTGGAACTTTTTCCCGTTTTGTTGGATCATTTCTAACTTCTCTTTTGTTTCAGTTAAAGATGATTTTAGCTGCGCCTGCTTTTGTGTCAATTCTTCTTTTTGTAAGATCAATCGGTCTACTGATGCTTCTACTTCCGATTGCTTGGCTAACGTCTGCTTACTTTTTGCTGTTTCTTGTACATATTGACGTTCTAGATACTTCAGTTCGTTTCCTACAGCTGCTTGTTCTTGCATCAAATCAACATATTGATCTCTTAGTTCTGCCAGTAATTCTTTCGTTGATTTTTGGTATTTTTCTAATTCTTGCTGTGTTTTTATGAGATTTGCTTCAGCTTTTTGGATCTCTGTTTCTTTTTCTGCTGCTTCTTTCATCAAGCTTTCTTGAAGCTTTTCAAAATGTTTAACCTTTTTTTGTGCTTCTGCTAATGAAGTTTGATATTCTTGCGAGCTTTTTTGTGTATGCTTTGTCCGCTCCTGCAAAACATCTTTTTGTCCTTCTGTCTGCTTCAGTTTTTCCGAAAGATCTAATAATACTTGCTGATTTTTTTCGATCAGACGGTCGGCTTGCACATTTTCTTTACGCTGCTTCGCCAAAATGGATTCTTGTTCTTGGATCGACTCAGATAGTTTGCCTAATTCGAGATTGAATTTCGCAAGCTGTGCTTGTTTGTTGTCCCAATCTTTTTTTGCTGTCTTGATTTCAGCAACCATCAAAGAAACATCGGTTTGAGTCAGTGTTTTTTTTAGCCGTAAAAACTCCTTTGCTGCCTCACTCTGGGCGGCCAAAGGAGTTAACTGTTCTTCCAATTCATAGATGATGTCTTGGACGCGGCTGAGGTTGTCTTCTGTTTCAAAAAGCTTTTGTTCTGCTTTCTTTTTCCGCTGTTTGTATTTCAACACACCAGCTGCTTCTTCAAAGATCCCACGACGGTCTTCCGGTTTACTACTGAAAATCGCTTCTACTTTTCCTTGAGAAATGATTGAGAATGATTCTTTTCCTAATCCAGAATCTAAGAACAATTCTTGGATATCTTTTAATCTGCAGCTTTGTTTATTGATGAAAAACTCGCTTTCCCCAGTCCGTCGATAACGGCGGGTTACACTGATCTCATTGTACTCCAATGGCAGATAATGATCACTATTGTCTAAAATCACTGTGACTTCTGCAATATTCAGCTGCTTACGGGTATCGGAACCGGCAAAGATGATATCCGGCATTTTTCCGCCCCGCAGACTTTTAGCAGATTGTTCTCCTAATACCCAGCGGATAGCTTCTGTAATATTGCTTTTTCCACTGCCATTTGGTCCAACCACTGCTGTGACGCTATTTTCAAAATCAATGACTGTCTTGTCTGCAAATGATTTAAAACCGGCTATTTCAATTCGTTTCAAATACAAAGCTTTCCCTCACTTACTTTTACAGTGCTGCCAATGCATTTTCCGCCGCAGCTTGTTCTGCTAATTTTTTCGATTTTCCTTGTCCAGTGCCAATCAATTGATCATCTACATAAACTTCGATCCAAAATACTCGTTCATGAGCTGGACCTTCTTCATTGATCAATCGGTATTCGATTGATACATCACCTGATTTTTGCAAGACTTCTTGTAGTTTTGTTTTATGATCCATCTCATGTGAAAAAGCACCTGCTTTGACTTTAGGAAAAATCACTTTTTCGATGAATGCATGGGTCGTGTCGAATCCCTGGTCAAGATATAACGCGCCTAAAAAAGCTTCAAATAGGTCGCAAAGCAATGCTGGTCGCGTACGTCCTCCTGAATTCTCTTCTCCCTTGCCCAACAAAACATATTGATCAAAGTGACATTCTTTGGCAAATTTCGACAAGCTGTCTTCGCGAACGATCGCAGCTCGTGTTTTTGTCAATTTTCCTTCTGGCAAATGAGGATATAAACGGAATAAATACTGAGAAACCATCAGTTCTAAAACGGCATCTCCTAAAAATTCAAGTCGCTCATTATCCGATAATTGCAGATTGCGATGCTCATTCACATAGGATGAATGGGTAAAAGCTTGTTCAAGCAAATTTAGATCGTGAAAAACAATGTTATAGTTTTCTTTTAGTTCTTTTGTCAGCTGGTTGTCCATTTTCCACATTCCTTTTATGGATATTTTTTCGATACTTCCTTATTATACTGGTTTTTTGTCAAATTTGAAATGGTTCGGTCAAAAGGTAAGTAAAGCTTTAATAATCCTAGTGATTGACGAAAAGTTGTGAAAAATTCGTTTAGTTTCGAGTATGAAGAAAAAATTTTGTGAAAATGGCTTTCCATATTTTTGCATAAATTTGACTTAATACCGAGAAACTGGACTTTGTACACCGTTTATTGGAAAAGTCATGGAAACAGCGCCTTGACCTGAATATTAGAGAAATAAACAGAAAAATATTAAAAAACCGAAAAAGGACATCGTCCTTTTTCGGTCATTTTTAGTGATTATGAACGTGAATCTGCTGTAACAGAAACATTTGCCCATGGGTTTGGTACATCATAAGACCAATCCCAGTCTTTGACACGGTCGTTGACTGGCAATACTTCATTACGGAACAACGTTGGAATCGCAAATGCTTCTTCAAACGCATATTGTTGCCATTTTTGATATGCTTCTTTTTGGTACTCTTCATCAAATGCTTTGCTTGAACTGATATCGTTGATCAATTTTGTATTTTCTTCTGATTCATAACGAGTGTAGTTGAACGCAGCATTTGGTCCCCATAGTCCACTTGGATTTGGATCAGTTCCTGTATTCCAAGCAGCTTGGTAAACATCGATTTCAGGATCATCGTTTTCTAATTTATCATAGAAAGAGTTGAATTCGATCAGACGACCTGTTGTGTATTGGACATCCAAACCAATTTCTTTCCATTGTTGGATATAGTAATCTGCCAATGGTTGCGCTGTTTCCCCACCGGACATCGAAGCAAAGTTGATTGTTAGTTTATTTCCATCTTTGTCTTCTCTTAAACCATCGTCATCCACATCTTTGTAGCCAGCATCATCTAATAGTTTTTTCGCTTTGTCTAGATCTTGTGTGAATCCTTTCATCTCATCATCATGATATGACTGGAATACTGGAGGAATCAATGAAGTCGCATTGCTTCTCAAACCTGCATAGAAACGTTCACCTACTGCATCATTATCTAGTGCATAGCCCATTGCTTGACGTAATGATTTATCAGCCATTTTTGAATCTGGATTGTATTCCACACTCTTTGTATCTGCATTCCATTTACCTAACTTGAATCCTAGATAAGTATAAGAAGTTTGTTCACGGCCTAAGTTTGTATAGCCAGCAATTTCTTTATAGGTATCGTAAGTATCTGTTGGCATTTGGAAAATCATATCATATAATTTAGAGTTCAATGCTTCAGTTGCACTTGCAATCGGTACAGATTTCATCGTGATCTTTTTCAATTTAGGCGTACCATTCCAGTAGTGCTCGTTTGGCAAGTATTCTACTGATTCTCCTGCAACGATATTACTCATGTAATAAGGGCCAAAAGTCACTGGATTTTTACGTACTTGATCGCTTGATTCCATATCTTTGATTGCTACACCTTCTAACGTATGCTTTGGTGCTGCATACGACCAGATACCACCACCCGATTGAAGCATGCTTGGGTTTACTTCTTTATATTCGATTTCAACTGTTTTGTCGTCTATTTTTTTGATTCCGGAGATTGTGTCGGCACTTCCATCATGATATTCTTCCATACCTACGATGTTACGGAAAGTGTCGTCATAACGGATACCAGTGTAGTCTTTATTCCCAATGATTTCGTAAGGGAAAATCACATCGTCCGCCGTTACATCTTCACCATCTGACCATTTGACGTTGTCTTTTACTTTAATTGTCGCTTTTTTCGTATCTTCATCTAGATCAAGCGTTGCAGCTCCGTCGTCTGTGATTCTGAAATCGGCATCGTTTGCAAATAGCGGTTCATGAGAAGGAGCCATAAAAGCTGCATCATATGAATCTTGGTAAAACTCCCACTGGAACAATCCTTTAAACTGACTGTCCGTTGCGACCGCAGCTTCTAATTCGCCGTCTTCGATTGCATCATCATTATTTTTTGTTGCAATTGGAAAAGTTAATTCCTCTTTGTTATTGCCGTTGCCTCCAGAGTTGTTTCCAGAGGTATCTGTACCTCCGCCCCCGCATGCTGCAAGAACGACAGCAGACATCAGCGTTGCAAATCCAAAAATTGTTTTCTTCATTCCTATTTCCCCCTTCGCTTCTATACTAGCCTAACCGTTGGCGCGCATCTGCAGAACGCTTGAATGCTTGTCCAACATAATTGATACTCAACATCAAAACTAAAATAAGGATTGATGCGGGTAACCAGATCCATTGCCGATTCACTAAGACTTCTCCGTTACTTGCATAACCGATCAATGTACCTAAACTAGGTACATTTGCCGGCAAGCCGAAACCTAAGAAAGTCAAAGTTGTCTCGATGCCGATGTTTGCCGCAAAGTTCATCGTCAAATTAGTAATGATTAATGAACTTAGATTCGGCATGATTTCGCGGAACATGATTTTAAAATCATTGGTTCCCATTGTTTTTGAGGCACTGACATAATCTCTTCTTGCTTCAGATAATGTCTTGCTTCGGAATAATCGGGCTTTAGCTACCCAATAAAATGCACTCATGATGAAAATAAAGGACCAGACATTGTATCTGGAAATAATCGATACGAAGACGATAATGATCAGCATGATCGGTAGAATCATGATAAAATCAACGATCCGCATCAAGATGTTGTCAATGATCCCTCCGTAGTAGCCAGAGATGATCCCTAATCCAACCCCGATGATCGAAGTAAGGATCGTGATCGCAAATCCGATCGTAACAGAGTTTCTAGCACCTATGATCAATTGTCCTAATACATCACGTCCGCCTTCATCTGCTCCCAGAATGAACTTTTGTCCTTGCGTCGAAACTGTTCCTGGTGCAGCGTATTTGTCGAAGATACTAACATACATCACTTTGTCTTGATCGGTCAGCATCGCACCGATAAAGATCACTAATAATAAAACCACTAGCAAACCTAATGAAAAAATAGCAATTTTATCTTTTTTAAATTCTCGAGCAATCATTCGTATCCCCATAGGAGGAATACTTTCTTGAACTGCTGTATTGTTTTTTTCACTCATCGATCCATTCTCCTTTCTGATTGGTTTTATTGAATCCGAATACGCGGGTCAACGATACTCATGATGATATCTGAAAGTAATGTCCCCACTAGCGTCGCGATTCCTAAAATCAATACTAAGGATGTGATCACGGTATAGTCCCGTTGGCCGATGGAATCAATAAATAGTTTCCCGACTCCCGGATAACCAAAAATCTTTTCGATAACTACAGAACCAGCAATCAACGAAGTGATTTCATACCCCATTTGAGAAGCCATCGGCAACGCTGCATTTCGGAAAATATGTCGACTGAATACTTTATTCGTCGGTACCCCTTTGGAACGGGCTGTTCTGACAAAATCGAGCGATTTCGAATCGATTACTTCACTTCGCAGATATTGGATTGTGACGGCAGTCGCCAAAAATGCTTGGGTAATTGATGGTAACAGAATATATTTCAAACGGTCTATCCATTGAGTGATAAATCCACCTTGCAAACCTAGTGTTTGTGATCCACTTGTTGGGAACCAGCCTAAACGATAACCAAAAACAAATAGCATGATCAAGCCGAAGATAAATAAAGGAACAGCAAAACTAAAGAAGTTGTAGATTACGACAATCTTATCCAAGATTGAATTTTGATACCGGCCAGCAAGCATCCCCAGAGGCACAGCAATCAAATAAGTAAGGACAAAACTGTCAAGATCGATAGATATAAAGTGTTGATGATCCGTTCGCCGATCAAGTCAGCAACAGAGCGTTTGTATAAGAAACTTTGACCAAAATCGCCTTGCAAAGCATTTCCGATCCAACGGAAGTACTGGACATACCATGGGTCATTCAAGCCAGCTGCTTGTCGCATCTGTTCGATCACTGCCGGATCCTGATTTGGATTGATCAAACCGGTAAATGGATCCCCCGGCATCGCTTGGGCTAATAAGAAGATCAGAACACTTAAAATAATAACTTGCGGGATCATCAATAAAACACGTCGCAGAATCGTTTTCCACATTAGCTTGCACCTCCATCTTTCAACGCCACTTTGTGTGTAGTTGTGATCGTACGCAAATCGTAGACTCGACCAGTCGCATCATAGTATTCTTTTTGGTTTTGGATATACTCTTGTTCTACTCTTCGTCGATTTTCTTTGTGGCTTTCCCTATTTTCTACATCGATTTGCGGAATAGCTGAAAGCAGACGTTTCGTATAGATATGTCGCGGGTCATTATAAATGTCTTCTCTTGTACCGATTTCTACAAATCGACCTTTGTACATAATTGCGATGTTGTCGCACATGTGTTTTACTACACCTAAATCATGTGAAATGAATAAATAGCTGAGGCCGTATTCTTGCTGGATTCGTTTCATGAAATTCAATACTTGCGCTTGAACAGATAGATCCAGAGCAGATACAGGTTCATCGGCTACGATTAGTTTTGGATTGGTAGCAACAGCACGGGCTACTCCTAGACGTTGACGTTGTCCGCCTGAAAATTCATGAGGATATTTATATAGCGCATCTTCCGGCATCCCAACGATATCTAGCAGTCCTTTTACCTTTTTCTTTTCTTCTTGATCGCTTAATCGTTCAAAATTTCGGATGGGTTCAGCAATGATATCCAACACTCGCTTTTTAGGATTCAAACTGGACATTGAATCTTGGAAGATCATCTGCACATCCTTGTTATAACCCATTTTTTTGCGGTTGCTTCGCTTCGTTACATCTTTTCCTTCATACATGATTTGTCCGGCTGTCACCTTTTCTAATCCCACAACGGCTTTTCCCGTAGTAGATTTTCCAGAGCCAGACTCTCCCACTAAACCATATGTCTTTCCTTTTTCGATAATAAAATCCACACCATCTACAGCATATACATGATCCGTTACTCGATTGAAGAATCCACTGCGAATAGGGTAATGAACTTTCAGGTCTTTGATTGTGATTAATTCTGTCATCTACACCTCTCCTTTTTCGTCTCTAAAGTGGAAATGCTTATAGCAGGAGCAACGTACCAAGTGGTTCGGTGCGACTTCATGAAGGATAGGCTCTTCTTCATGATCGCTTGCTGGTATCCATGGAATACGTGGTGCAAACCGACAACCTTTACGAGGCATGTTTTTCAGAGAAGGAACGACACCTTCGATCACATGGAGTTCTGCATCATGATTTCCTTCTTGTGGTATAGAGTTCAGTAAAGAGCGTGTATAAGGATGCTTAGGATGATCAAACAGTTCTTTTACACCTGCTACTTCAACGAACTGTCCGCCATACATCACTGCTACTCGATCAGCCATTTCTGCTACGACTCCTAAGTCATGAGTGATCAAGATGATCCCTGTTTTTGTTTCTTCCTGAAGGTCTTTCAGTAAATCAAGAATCTGTGCTTGGATGGTTACATCTAGGGCTGTCGTCGGTTCATCTGCAATGACGATTGGAGGTTTGCAGGCGATTGCGATTGCGATGATGACACGTTGTCTCATACCACCTGATAGTTCATGGGGATATTGGCGTCCAACTCTCGCAGGATTAGGAATCCCTACTTGTTCTAGCAATTCTAGTGCACGAGCTTGACGCTGTTCTGCATTCATCTTTGTGTGATAGGAAAGTCCTTCTTTGATCTGGTCTTCGATTCTCATGAGAGGATTTAATGCAGACAACGGATCTTGGAAAATCATTCCGATATCATTTCCGCGGATTTTATTATAGAGCGTTTCGTTCAGGTCGATTAAATTCAGATCGTTATATAAAATCTCACCTGTAATTTTTGTGTTATTAGGATCAAGTAATCCCATAATCGTAGTAGCCAAGGTACTTTTCCCGCACCCAGATTCCCCAACGATTGCTAAAATCTCGTTTTTGTCTAAAGTAAATGAAACGTCATCTACTGCATCGTAATAGTCATCTTTGAGTCGGAATCCTGTATGTAGGTTCTGAACTTCTAATAATTGTTTATCGGACAATCGAATACCCCTCTCTGCTTCCTAAATGGAAGTTTTTCTTAATAAAAAAGGACATTACACAGAATAAAGCGTTTTATAACAAAGGTTATTCTTATCTTTGTGTAATGAATTATTAATAATTATATAGAAAATCGCTTTACTTTGCAACACAATTTCTGTTTATCGCCAGAATTATCAGAAAAATGACTTTTACGTGTCAAAAAGATTAAAAAAAGAAGGATAAAAAGCTGCATGCAGCTTTTTATCCCTCTTTGCTTTTATTTGAAATTATTTAAGATGGCTGCTGATATAATCTACTGCGCCACCGACTGTTTCAATTTGTTCAGCGTCTTCATCTGAAATTTCCGTACCGAATTCATCTTCAAGCTCTAAAACGAATTCCATAATACTAATTGAATCAGCTTTTAAATCATCTTTGATGTTCAATTCATCCGTCACTTTATCGGTATCTATCTCAAAATGATTTGAAATAATTTTCGCTACTTTGTTAAATACTTCTTCGCGAGTCAACTTTTTCACCTCCAAGAATCATACACTTGTCAATTACCTACACCATGGCTAATTTTACTGGCATTTTTCAGGAATGTCCACCTTTTTTTCAATGGAACGGATTGCTTCAGATATCCAAATGCTATTCTTCACTTTTTTCAAATTGTTCGACTAATTGTCCAACTACATCTGTCTCAAGCATTGTGTGGATTTGGCGGATCGTATAGCGGACAGCATCGGGGCCTGTTGCTCCATGAGTTTTAATGACTGGTGCTTTCAAGCCAAACAAAACGGCACCGCCATGTTTGGAATAATCCATTTCTGCTTTCAAAGAACGTAAGCCGTCTTTTAAAAGCATAGCGCCCATTTTTCCTTTGATCCCTTCATTTAGAATAGCAGATTTTAGTAGATTCATCATATTCATTGCTGTTCCTTCAATAGATTTCAAAACAGCGTTGCCTGTAAATCCATCTGTGACCACTACATCAGCCACACCATTGAGTAGCTCACGAGCTTCTACGTTTCCAATAAAATTCAAGCTTGTTTCATTCTGAAGGAGTTCATAGGCTTTTTTCGTCACTTCACTACCTTTTGTTGCTTCTGTTCCGTTGTTTAAGAGTGCGACACGAGGACGTCCGATACCTCGGACTTTACGTGCATAAAAAGAACCTAAAATACCGTATTGCAACAAATGTTCTGGTTTGTTTTCTGCGTTAGCGCCAAGATCCAGCATATCGAAACCGGCACCTTCTTTCCCTACTACTGGCAAGGTAGACATCAAGCCAGGGCGTTCGATATTTTTGATACGTCCTACGATGAACAAACCTGCTGCTAGTAGCGCGCCTGTATTCCCTGCTGAAAATACAGCATCTGCTTCACCGTTTTTCACTGCTTGTGCAGCAAGGACCATTGATGCAGTCTTTTTTCGTCGAATTGCTTTTACTGGCTCATCATCACTATTGATTTTTTCGTCTGTATGGATAATCGTGATGTTTTTTTCATTTGTTAAGTATTTCTTGATTTCTGCTTCTTTTCCGTAAAGTAAGAATTCTACTTCTGGAAAATCTTGCTGCGCTAAAGCCACGCCTTCTACAATTGCTTGAGGTGCGTGATCTCCGCCCATTGCATCTACGGCAATTTTCATTGTTTCCACTCCTTTTTCCGTCATCAGTATAAAGTATAGCACAGTCTGCTAATCGAAATAACGATTATCCTGATTTTCTATTTGGAGGCTTTGCGCTAAAGGCTGATACTCAGGAAGCATCTGCCAATCCTTTATTTGCCAAAGGGCTGCAGCCTCTTCTCTGGCTACCTCCAAAACATTTCCATCCGTCACCAAGTCAGCAATCGCAAATTGAGGCAGACCAGATTGACGGAAGCCAAATACTTCACCAGGACCACGTAATTCCAGATCTTTTTCGCTTAGTACAAAACCATTGGTGGTCTCTGTCATGATTTTCATCCGTTCCACACCTAGTTCATTTTTAGGATTAGCAACTAAGATACAGTAGGAAGCATCACTTCCGCGTCCAACACGTCCACGAAGTTGATGCAGCTGTGCCAATCCAAATCGATCCGCATCCATGATCAGCATGACGGTCGCGTTCGGCACGTTTACCCCTACTTCAATTACAGTAGTCGAAACTAATATCTGCATCTGGTTGTCTTTGAAGGCTTCCATGATTACTTCTTTTTCCTGATTCTTCATTTTACCATGTAACAAGCCAACTTCATATTTTGGTGCAAATAGTTCACGAAGTTTTTCATAGATTTCCACTGCATTTTTTACATCTAATGCTTCTGATTCTTCAATCAGCGGACAGATGACATACATTTGATGTCCTCTTGCCAGTTCTTTTTTCGTCCAATCCAGTACACTGTCCAATTGAGGTGTTCTTACCCAGCGTGTTTCGATCGGGATACGTCCAGCTGGAAGTTCATCAATGATAGATACATCCATCTCACCATATGCTGTAATAGCTAATGTTCTAGGAATCGGAGTCGCTGTCATAAATAAGACATCTGGTCGCCAGCCTTTTTCACGAAGTACTTTCCGCTGGTTCACGCCAAAACGGTGCTGCTCATCCGTAATAACTAGACCTAAATTCTGAAATTCGACTCCATCTTGGATCAATGCATGTGTGCCGATCACGACGTTAATTTCCCCTTGCTCTAGTTTTTCAAGGAGCTCACGTCGTTCTTTTGCTTTCGTTGACCCCGTAAGCAATGCGATGGTTACTTCATTGGGATCAAACAGCTGTTGCAAGCTTTCCATATGTTGTTGTGCCAAGATTTCTGTAGGCACCATCAACGCACCTTGGAAACCTGCTGTAACGGTAGCGTATAACGCAATCGCGGCAACCACTGTTTTTCCGCTACCTACATCTCCCTGCAAAAGTCGCTGCATATGCTGCGGACTGCGAAGATCCCGACAGATTTCATTCGTTACACGTTTTTGTGCATTTGTCAGTTCAAAAGGTAGCTTTTGAGTAAATTCTTTCAATTTTTGGACATCATAAAGGATCTCCAAACCATTCGTTTCTGCTTTTTCTGCTTTTTTCAATCCTTGAAGACGCATTTGAAATAAAAAGAACTCTTCAAAAACGACACGTCGTTTGGCTTGATGGTTTTCTTCGTGGTCTTTTGGAAAATGCATACTTCTTACAGCAGAAGCACGGTCAAGCAGTCGATATTTCTCCACAAGGTTGTTTGGCAGATTTTCTTCAATCAATGTGCCGTATTCTTGAAACCCTTTTTTGATTAGATCAACTAATGTCGTTTGACGAATTGATTTGTTGACGTGATATATCGGCGAAAAGTCATCCATTGTTTGAGAACCTAAAATCTTCATCCCGTTCAAGGCTTTACGCTTTGCATCCCATTTACCGTATACGGCGATTTCCTCCGATAAAATGACTTTTTCTTTTAGATAAGGTTGATTAAAAAAAGAAACGTTGAACACATCATGTTCTTGCATCATACGAAATTGCAATCGGCTTTTTTTATAACCAAATCGATTCATCACAGGAGGCGAGACTACGATTCCTTTCAAAGTAACCTTTTCTTGATCCTGGATCTCGTTTAGATTTCTTTCCTGAATATCTTCGTAGCGAAAAGGATAATAAGTCAGTAAGTCTTCAATCGTTTGGATGCCCAAGCTGGCAAGACTAGCTGCTCTTTTTTCTCCGACTCCTGCCAGCATAGTGATTGGATCATCTAAAGAACGCATAAATTTTTCCTCCCTCCTTTAACAAAAAAAGGACTTGGTCAGCGATCATACCTGATCACTAACCGAAGGCCTTTTATGAATGAATACTGTGTTAGAAAGATATTCTGACACAGAAATTATTCAGCAGAAAATAGATAAGGATAGACAGGCTGATCTCCTTGGTGGATCTCGATTTCCAAATCAGGATGTTTTTCTGTTAGTTTCTCAGCAAATTCATTTGCTTGTTCAACTGTTCCTTCATCACCTGCCAAGATCGTTACGATCTCTGTGTCCTCATTGATCATTTGTTCTAGTGTACTTAACGCTGTTGCTGTGATATCTGGGTTAGAGATCAGGATTTTTCCATCGATCATACCCAAAAAGTCTCCTTCTTTGATCTCTACACCGTCAATTGAGGTATCTCTGATCGCGTGAGTGACTTGACCGCTCACAACGCTAGACAACATTTCTGTCATCGTTTCTTTGTTTTCTTCTAAAGAAGCTTGATCATTGAATGAAAGCATAGCTGTCAATCCTTGGGAAATCGTTCTTGAAGGAACAACTGCTACTGGGATATCTGCTACTTCTGCTGCTTGATCAGCTGCCATGAAGATGTTCTTATTGTTTGGCAAGACAATCACTTTATCTGCGTTTACTTCTTGAATCGCTTTAACAATGTCTTCCGTACTTGGATTCATTGTTTGCCCACCACTGATAACATAATTAGCGCCTAAACTTTCAAACAGCTCTTGGACGCCTTTACCAGCAGCGATCGCTACGATACCATACGGGATACGTGGTGTTTCTTTTTTCGCAAACTCGTTCACTTCTTCATCGTGTTCCAAAATCGTCTCATGCTGCAAGCGCATGTTGTCGACTTTGATTTTGACTAATGAACCGAATTTTTGTCCATAATTCAAGACTTCTCCTGGGTTTTCTGTATGCACGTGGACTTTGATGATCTCGTCATCATTGACCACAAGTAAAGAATCTCCTATACCATCTAAATAGTTACGGAATTCTTCGTAATCGAATGTACTATCAACTGTAGGTCCTTCTCCGATTTTTACCATGATTTCTGTACAGTAACCAAAATGGATATCTTCTGTCGCCATTTGACCTTGGACACTGCGATGATGTTCTGCATTGACCATATCATCCATTTCTGCTGGAGAAGGTTCATATGTTTCATCCGCTTGGAATTCTCCATTCAATGCACTTAAAAAGCCCTCATAAACAAACAGCAGTCCTTGCCCTCCACTGTCTACGACACCGACTTCTTTTAGGACTGGAAGCAAGTCTGGAGTTTTAGCTAAAGCACGCTTTGCTCCTTTTACAACAGCTGTCATTACTTCAACGACATCATCAGTACTTTTTGCTTTCTTTTCTCCAGCTTTCGCTGCTTCTCTAGCTACTGTCAAAATCGTTCCTTCTACTGGTTTCATTACTGCTTTATACGCAGTTTCAACTCCATGAGTGAAGGCTGCAGCAAGATCAGAAGCATTTAATGAGACAACATCTGGAATTTGCTTAGAAAATCCACGAAACAATTGAGACAAAATAACGCCGGAATTTCCGCGCGCACCCATCAGCAATCCTTTTGAAAGCATTGCTGCTAATTCTCCTACTTTTTCTGAGGTTGAATCTACTACTGCCTTAGCTCCACTAGTCATAGATAGATTCATATTTGTTCCCGTATCGCCATCTGGCACAGGGAATACATTTAATGAATTGACGTATTCTGCATTTACTTGCAGACGATTCGCACCTGCCTGGACCATTTCCTGGAACTGGCTTGCACTTATTTCTGTTACACTCACCTAGATAATCCTCCTTCAGATCGACTGCTGAGTTACCAGCCAGTCTCCTGCCTAGTCTGGCAGTACACGAACACCTTGTACAAAGACATTAACTGAATTGGCAGTTATGCCTAATAATGCCTCTAGATTGTATTTCACTTTTTCTTGGACGTTGCGGGAAACTTCAGAGATTTTCGTACCATAGCTGATAATCGTATAAACATCTACAGCAATACCATTATCTTCTTGGCGGACAACTACTCCTCTTGAGTAATTTTCTTTACGCAAAATCTCAGTAATATTATCTTTAATTTGATTTTTGCTGGCCATTCCTACAACACCGAACACATCTGTCGCGGCGCCACCAACAACTGTTGCAATTACATCATTGGTAATTTCAATGGTTCCAGCTGACGTTTGAATTTTTACAGCCATGAATGAGCCTCCTTAACGGGTAAAAAACTCCCATTTTTCTTCTATCATATTTTATCATAGCGCAACTTGAAATAAAAGGCAGTTACCCAAAGTACTCAAAAACCTTGCAAAATTTCAGGTATAACCTTGTTTAATTTACAATTATTCTTCTCAATTGTCAATTGTATCTATGAAAATGTACTTGCAAATTCCCATTCTATATGATATGTTAGTCTGGTATGAGCTGAATTATTCTATTGCTCCAAATCAAGGCAAAGGAGGAAATTACCATGGCAAAAGTTTGTTACTTTACAGGTCGCAAGACAAAAAGTGGAAACAACCGTTCACACGCTATGAACTCAACAAAACGTACTGTTAAACCTAACTTACAAAAAGTTCGCGTTATGGTCGACGGAAAACCTAAAAAAGTTTGGGTGTCAACTCGTGCTTTGAAATCAGGAAAAGTTGAACGCGTTTAATTGAATGATACTTGGACCGTTCAGATAGTGAACGGTTTTTTATTTAATAAAAATTTTTAAGGGTGGGACTTTTGATTCCTACCCTTTTTTTGCGTTTATTTTTGTTATACGAACAAATTATGAAGTTATTTATTCTAAATTTTATTTTTTTGTGAAAACTAGACTCTTTTTAAGCAGAGAAAAACAAGGATATGATAAACTGAATACAACTTCATAGAAATTTGGTGGAAAATAAATATGAAAAAAAATTTAAAGTCATTCTTTAGAGAAAATGGACGCTACGCAGCAGCTAGTTTCCTGATTCCGTTTTTGATTTTAGCACTTGTTTATCTAAGTATCGAGATCTATCCTGGAAGCAGCAGAAGTATTTTGGCAAGTGATGCCTTTTCACAGTTTTCTAATTTTCATGCCAGCTTCCGAAATGTTCTTCTCGGAAAGCAAAGTATTTTTTATACATGGAATGCTTCTCTAGGATTGAATTATTTATCTTTAATTTCTTACTATCTAGGCGGGATCTTCACGCCACTGGTGTTCTTTTTTCCAAACCAGATGATGCCAGATGCACTGTATGTTCTGACTTTGCTTAAGGTCGGCTGTGCCGGATTGGCTTTTTGGTTTCTTGCACGTACGTTCAAGATTCCTCGCTGGGGGCATGTTGCACTTAGCGTCAGTTACGCATTGATCTCATTTATCACTGCACATTCGGAGATCATCATGTGGCTGGATGCATTTGTTTATCTTCCATTAGTGATTTTGGGGATTCATCGTGTTATGGATCTTAAACGGCCGAAACTTTTATTTATCAGTTATTTACTCTTGTTTTTATCCAGTTTTTATATGGGTTTTATGATTGGCGTCTTTTCTTTCTTATATTTTATCGCCCGTCTATTGACAAACTGGTCAGAATATAAAAAAACGATTGTTCCTTATGGTATCACTTCTTTACTGGCAGGCGGCGCTTCAATGATCATTGTATTGCCAGCAGTGCTGGATCTTCGGTCAAATGGCGAGGCACTGAGTCAGATCACTACGTTGAAAACAGAAGCGACTTCTTATCTGGATCTAATCATGAAAAATATGATTGGTGTTTATGACACGACAAAATACGGATCGATTCCGTTCGTTTACGCAGGTCTGCTCCCGTTAGTCCTCTGTCTGTTTTATTTTGCCAGTCGGAAAGTACCGTTGAAAAATAAATTTTTGTACGGCAGTCTTTTCGCCATACTTATCGCAAGTTTTTATCTTGTTCCATTGAATTTGTTCTGGCATGGTATGCATGCACCGAATATGTTTTTATTCCGTTATGCCTATCTGTTCTCTTTCTTAGTGCTCCTGCTTGCAGGAAAAGGATGGGAAAAGATAGAACAAGACGATCGTGGGCTGTTGTTAGGAATCATTTTGGTCGTAGCTGCTCTCTTTGCGGTGGCATGGGGCATCAAACCTGAAGGAAGCTACACCTATGTGACGATGACTTCCTTTGTATTGACAGTGGTTTTCTTAGGGATTTATGCTTTTGCTGTGGGATTTTATCAGCATAAAAAACTTTCATTCAATCATCTGAGTATATTGTTATTATTGATCATGTCTGCTGAAGCACTGGTCAATACGAACAGTATGATCCATGGCATTCTTGATGATTGGAATTATGCTTCCCGCAGTTTATATACTGATCCTTATCCTGACTTGAAAGCTCTTGTAAATGAAACAAAAAAAGATTCCGACTCGTTTTACCGCTTGGAAAATCTGGATCCAGTATCTGCAAACGATTCGATCAACTACGGTTACAGTGGTATCAGTTTGTTTTCTTCTATAAGAAATCGTAATTCTTCCTCTTACCTGGATAAATTAGGTTTCCGTTCAAGAGGGACAAATTTGAATATCCGTTATAACAATAATACTTTGCTGATGGATGGGTTTACAGGAATCAAATATAACATTTCTAAAAACGAAAGCACGTTCAGTAAATATGGCTTCCGCCAAGCTGGTCAAAGCGGCGACTATACACTGTATCAGAATGTCAATGCATTGCCACTAGCATTTACTGCACCGTTGTCCGTTAATGATGTTGAGCAGCCAGTGACAGATAATTTGACCAGTCAGACAAACTTGATCAATACATTGTCTGGTCTAAATGAACAGTATTTTACATTCTATACACCTACTTTGAAGAATCAGTTGAATACGACGATCACAAAGACAACGACTGGCGTCACTTACTCAGAAACAGCAGATAACCAGCCAAAAGAGCTCACTTGGGAAGTCCATGTGCCTGCAAATACACAAGCTTACTTAAGTTTGTTCCCAACCAATTTTGCACAATTAGAAAGTTCTAGTGCGACGATCACTGTCAATGGTACATCGCGAAAAACACAAATCAACATTTCTGGTCAATACTATGATCTTGGTTATTATCCTCAAGAGACAACAGTGACATTTACTGCAAGTTTTTATGGGACGAAAGAAATAAGTTTCATGGAGCCTAAAGTCGTTGGTCTAGATGTTGTAGCCTATCAAGCCGCAATGAATCAGATCAAAGAAAAAGGTGTCGAAATGGAAGCCACTGGCAGAAAAGCTTCTGGGACTGTAAATACCGCTGAAGATTCCATGTTGGTGACAACTATTCCTTATGACAAAGGATGGAAAGCTAAAATTGATGGGAAACCAGTCAAGGTCAGCAATTTCAAAGACGCATTCTTGATGATAAAAGTTCCAGCAGGTAAACACACTGTCACTTTCAGTTACTTGCCTGAAGGATTTATGATAGGTGCAATCCTTTTTGTCCTATGTATTGCATTGTTTATTCTTTATGTCTGGTACCTTGACCGCAATCGCCCCTTTTATGGCACGATTGATCCAGCAATAGAAGAAAAAACGCGAAATACACACAGAAGAAGACGAAGAAAATAAAGAAACGATGGAACCTGTTCAGACTGTCCGCACCAAGGGCAATCAAAACAACGTTCCATCGTTTTTTGGTTACAAAAAAAGTAGCATGGCAAAAAGAAGGTTCACTTATCCATGCTTCGTTCACAAGTCGCGATATTCATCAAAGATGAGAAGCTGTTTTTTGAAATTGCTCCTTGTGACTCAGAGTTAAATGACAGGCTCACAACCTCTTTCTTAAACGGTGTTCAGTCAGCTGACCTTCGGTATTAGCTCAAAACGCTGATTTCACAACCTCTTCCTTAAACGGTGTTCAAAAGCTTGCATCTGCGGCAATAAGCCCAGCCAAACGAAAAATATGAGGAGCTATTTTGGTTTGGCTGGGCTTATTGCTTGATGCAGGGCAGCTTTTTCACAACCTCTGATTCACGGTGTTCCAGAAGTAGCTCCTTCGAAAATAAGCCGAAATTTTGCAAAATTTTGAGAAGTAATTTTCGTAAATTCCTTCTTATTTCTTGAAGCTGACCACTTCTATCATAACCTCTTATTCATATTTCACTTCATACAAATAAAGTCCTTCAGGGTGTGCTGTAGGTCCTGCTGCATTACGATCTTTTTTCGCAATAATATCTGGGATACTATCTTCAGGCAATCGGCCATTGCCAATTTTCAAAAGCGTTCCTACTAAGATCCGTATCATTTTATACAAGAAGCCATTTCCTCTAAATGTAAACAACAATTCGTCTTTTGTTTCATTTACCTCCATCTTAGCCTCGTAGATCGTACGTACTTTATCCTCTATCGAGCTTCCTGATGCACAAAAAGAGGTGAAATCGTGAGTCCCTAATAAATCAGGAAGTGCCCGCTGAATTTTTTCCAAATCAAGAGGGTAAGGAAAATAACTTGCATAATGGCGTCGAAAAGGACTGCGTGGTTTCCCTATATCCACTCGAAATTGATACGTCTTTTCTTTGACCAAATATCTTGCGTGGAAGTCTTCTGAAACAATTTCTACTTGTCTTACAGCAATATCCTCTGGTGACTGGGTATCTAGCGCGAAACGCATTCGTTCTAACGGACGCTCCTCTGGATAATCAAAATGGATTACTTGCCCGATCGCATGTACTCCGGCATCTGTCCTTCCCGAACCAAAGACCGTGATTTCTTTTCCATTTGCCATTTTTTGTAATGTTTTTTCTACTTCTTCTTGAACAGTACGCCCATTTGGCTGTTTTTGGAATCCATTAAAATTTGTTCCGTCGTACGCAATGATTGCTTTGTAACGTACCATGTTTTTCTCTCCTTTGTTCCTAAAAGGTTATCTGGAATAATGATTTTTCTATAAAATTTTTTCGTTCTTTCTTTTCAGATAAAAGAAAGAGGCCTGTGACCTTAGTCTGCCACAGACCCTAATATTTCTTGTCATACACTGCTCGCATCCTTTCTTCCAAACAGATCAGCAAGAAAAGAATAGATAGCGGCCCACTGAACGTTTATCCTCTTAAAAAGATCAGTAGCACAGTTAATAATACAAAAGCAATAATAACCATCGTGTCTCTATTATGCCAATGCAATACACGATATTTCGTTCTTCCTTCCCCACCTTTGTAGCCTCTTGCTTCCATAGCAGTCGCAAGATCTTCCGCACGGTTGAAGCTGCTGACAAATAAAGGAATCAGCAAAGGAATGACTGCTTTCATTTTCTGAACTAGGTTTCCTTCACCAAAATCAACACCGCGAGCGCGCTGAGCGTTCATGATCTTTTCTGTTTCGTCCATCAATGTAGGCACAAAACGAAGAGCAATCGACAGCATCAATGAAATTTCGTGGACTGGGAACCGTACGGCTTTCAATGGACGAAGCAAGTACTCAATCGCATCCGATAATTCCAAAGGCGGTGTAGTAAGCGTGAGTAGAGTCGACATAAAAATGATCAACACGAATCGACAGAAAATAAAGAGGCCGTTCATCACACCAAATTCAGTGATATGGAAAACACCCCAACTCCAATAAGTTTCTCCGCCACTTGTAAACAAGACCTGCAAAGCTACAGTGAAGAGGATTAGCCAGATCAATGGGCGAATGCCTCGGATAAAAAATTTCAAATCTACTTTTGACAAGAAGACAGAAAGTAATGTGAAAAATGCCAACAAAAGGTACGTTTCCCAATTATTTGCTAAAAAAATGATTCCGATAAAATAAAAACTGGCTAATAATTTAGCTCGGGGATCCAATCGATGGATCAAGGAATCTCCAGGCATATAACGACCAAATATCAATTTATTCATCATGGGCATTTCCTCCAGCATAATGGACGATAGCGTCTGCTAATTCTTCAGCTGTCAAAGGCAAGGTAGCAAAGTTCATCCCTTTAGCCATTAATTCTTCTGCAAACTCGGTGGCAGTAGGTACGCCTAGTTGTTTTTCTTTTAGCCATTCAATGTTTTGAAAGACCTCTTGCGGCTCCCCGCTATTAACGATTCGTCCCTTTTCCAACACATAGACATAATCTGCAAAATTGGCTACATCATCCATTAAATGCGTAACTAATACAATAGTGATCTGTTGTTCCTTATGAAGACGCCAAAACATCTCCATCATTTCTTTTCTACCCTGGGGATCAAGTCCTGCCGTTGGTTCATCCAATACAAGTACTTCCGGCCTCATGGCAAGCACACCAGCGATTGCTACTCTACGCATTTGCCCTCCTGAAAGTTCAAATGGCGAACGTTCCAAATAGCTTTCATCCAGCCCAACTTGTTCTAATGTTTCTTTTGCTAGGACTAGTGCTTCTTCTTCGCTGACACCAAAGTTTTTAGGACCGAAAGCAATGTCTTTTGCTACCGTTTCTTCGAATAGCTGTGCTTCTGGAAACTGAAAGACGATGCCAACTTTTTTTCGGATGGGCTTTAAATTCTTATTATCCGTATCCGGCTGAATATCTCGTTCTCCAATATGGACTGTACCGCTTGTTGGCTTAACAAGCGCATTCAAATGCTGAAGTAAGGTTGATTTTCCGCTTCCGGTATGCCCTACTAATGCAGTATAACTGTTTTCTTTGATCGTCATATTGATGTCAAATAAGGCTCTTTGTTCAAATGGTGTATTCGGCTGATAAGTGAAGTCTACTTGTTCAAAACGGATGTCCATAACCAATCCACCATCCTTTCTTCTGTCATATATTCACTGGGCACATCAACTCCACGTTCTTTCAGTGCGCTCTTCAGTTTTTCAGGAAATGGTAGATCTAGACCTAAGTCGATCAGTTCAGGACCAGCAGAAAAAATTTCTTTTGGTGTACCTTCGCGGACAAGTTCTCCTTGTCTCATCACTAGTATCCGATTGGCATTAGCTGCTTCATCAATATCATGAGTGATAGATATAACGGTCAATTGGCTTTCTTCTTTGATCTTCTTGATCGTAGAGATCACTTCTTCGCGACCTTCTGGATCTAGCATACTGGTTGCTTCATCTAAAATAATGATATCAGGTCGTAAGGCAACCACGCCGGCAATGGCAACACGTTGTTTTTGCCCTCCTGATAAACGAGCAGGCTCGCGTGAAGCAAACTCAGCCATTCTAACTTTCTCAAGTGCATCTTTCACACGCACTAGCATTTCTTCTCTGGGAATCCCTTGATTTTCAAGACCAAAAGCAACGTCATCTTCTACTGTCGAACCAACGAACTGATTGTCTGGATTTTGAAAAACCATTCCAACCATCTGTCGGATCGTCCAAATATTTTCTTCATCCAATATTTGATTTCCCACTTTCACGATCCCTGATTCTGGCAGAAGCAATCCATTAATCGTTTTGGCAAGTGTCGATTTTCCTGAACCATTGTGTCCAATAATAGCGATCCACTCACCTTTATCAATTGTAAAGGAGACATCTTTCAATGCGGGGCGAAGATCATCTGGCTGGTATTTATAATTTATCTTTTCTAATTCAATAATTGGCTCCATGATTACTCCTTCTTCATCCTAAAGTTCCTACTAACACTATCAAAAAAAGACAAAATTTTCAATTATTTCTCGCTTAAAATGTTTTTTTATGCCTTCAAACATATCTGTCATGACAGGTAATTGAAGGTATAAAAAAACACTTTATGATGAGTGCTTACTCCCCAAGCGATATTCGCTTGAGGAGCAGCGCTGAGCTAGACTCGGAAAAATATCTTCCAACATCATAACACTCTAAAAGAATCATCTATAAAGTGATGTTATTAGTGTGATTTTAGACAAGTTCTAAGACAACCATTGGTGCACCATCACCGCGTCTTGGTTCTGTCTTCAAAATGCGTGTGTATCCGCCTTGACGTTCTGCGTAACGAGGTGCAATATCGTTGAACAGTTTTTGTAAAGCTGATTCAATGACGATGTCCTCATTTTCTTCACGCACGCTGGCAACTTCATTACGTACGAAAGCCGCAGCTTGACGACGTGCATGCAAATCTCCGCGTTTACCTAAAGTGATCATTTTTTCTGCAGTTGAGCGAACTTCTTTCGCACGAGCTTCAGTAGTCACAATACGTTCGTTGATTAATAAATCAGTTGTTAAATCACGCAACATCGCTTTACGTTGGCTAGATGTGCGTCCTAGTTTACGATAACTCACGTTGGTTTCCCTCCTTCGTAAAAGGTTTTAATCTTCTTTACGTAAACCTAAACCTAAGTCGTGCAATTTTGCTTTAACTTCTTCTAATGATTTACGTCCTAAGTTACGGACTTTGATCATTTCAGGCTCAGATTTATTTGTAAGTTCTTGTACAGTATTGATTCCTGCACGTTTTAAACAATTGTAAGAGCGAACAGACAAGTCTAACTCTTCGATCGTCATTTCCAACATTTTTTCTTTTTGTGTTTCTTCTTTTTCGACCATGATTTCAGCATTTTTTGCTTCATCAGTTAAGTTCACAAAAATATCCAAATGTTCAGTCATGATTTTCGCAGACAAACTCATTGCTTCCAACGGTTCAATTGAACCATCTGTCCAAATCTCCATCGTCAATTTATCAAAATCTTCACGGTGTCCAACACGTGTGTTCTCAACTTGATAGTTCACACGACGAACAGGTGTGTAGATTGAATCGACTGGAAGAACGCCAATTGGCATATCTTCTTTTTTATTTTCATCTGCTTGAACATAACCACGTCCAGGTTTCACTGTTAAGCGAGCATGGAACGTAGCTCCTTCAGAGACACTACAGATGTACATATCTTTGTTAAGAATTTCTACATCACTATCAACGATAATATCGCCAGCAGTTACTGTAGCAGGTCCGGTAATATCGATTTCAAGGGTTTTTTCTTCTTGGCCATACATTTTCAGCGCTAAGCCTTTAATGTTCAAGATGATTTGAGTGACGTCTTCTCTAACACCTTTGATGGTAGAGAATTCATGCAGTACACCATCGATTTGAATATTAGTGATGGCAGCACCTGGCAAAGAAGATAATAAAATACGACGTAGGGAATTCCCTAAAGTAGTCCCATACCCTCTTTCAAGAGGTTCAACGATGAACTTGCCATAATCTTTTTCTTCATCAATTTTTGCGATTCTTGGTTTTTCGAACTCAATCATTCTTATCTTTACCCCTTTCAAAACGAAAAGTGTCTTGTTCAATGACGTTACTGATAAAACTCAAAATGAGCGGCACTCATTAAACACGACGGCGTTTTGGAGGGCGGGCACCATTATGAGGAACTGGAGTCACGTCACGAATTGCAGTCACTTCTAAACCTGTAGCTTGTAATGAACGAATTGCTGCTTCACGTCCAGAACCAGGTCCTTTAACTGTTACTTCAACAGTCTTTAATCCGTGTTCCATTGCTGCTTTTGTAGCAGTTTCTGCTGCCATTTGAGCGGCAAAAGGAGTTGATTTTTTGCTTCCTTTGAAACCTAATGAACCAGCTGATGACCACGCTAATGCATTTCCGTGAGTATCAGTGATCATGATGATAGTGTTATTGAATGTAGAATGGATATGTGCAATACCTGCTTCTATATTCTTCTTCACACGGCGTTTACGATTCACTTTTTTTGCTGCCATGAAGTTTTAACCTCCTTCACTTAAGAATTATTTTTTCTTGCCAGCGATAGCGCGAGCTGGGCCTTTACGAGTACGTGCATTGTTTTTCGTGTTTTGTCCACGAACAGGCAATCCACGGCGATGACGGATTCCACGGTAAGAACCGATTTCCATCAAACGTTTGATGTTCAAGTTCACTTCACGACGAAGATCCCCTTCAACTTTTAATTTATCTACTTCTGCACGGATAGCATCTGTTTGTTCATTCGTTAATTCACGAACGCGAACATCTTCAGATACACCAGCATCAGCTAAGATCTTTTTAGCAGTAGTGTTACCAATACCATAGATATAAGTAAGTGAAACTACTACACGTTTATCACGAGGAATATCTACTCCTGCAATACGAGCCATATTTATAGCACCTCCAATTATCCTTGACGTTGTTTATGTTTTGGATTTGCTGGGCAAATCACCATAACGCGTCCTTTACGACGAATTACTTTACAATGTTCGCACATTGGTTTTACTGATGGTCTTACTTTCATGATAATACCTCCTGTAGTTTTACGGAGTACAATTATTTAAAGCGATAAGTAATACGGCCACGGTTAAGATCGTATGGAGACAATTCAACCGTTACTTTGTCACCAGGTAAGATACGGATGTAATGCATACGAATTTTACCTGAAACAGTAGCAAGAACTTGGTGTCCGTTTTCTAGTTCAACTTTAAACATTGCATTCGGCAAAGTTTCGACGACTGTACCTTCGACTTCAATCATATCTTCTTTTGCCACGCACAGTACCTCCTTGTACTTGTTTCGCATTTTCACACGATAAAATGGCGGAAACTGCAGTTCCCACCTCAAAATTCTCAAAATGGATCATCTAGAGGATTCTCTAGAAGTCGGACTGACATATTCTATCATAATTTATTGAACTTGACAAGAGTAACTGCATAATGCAAGTCGGCTACGGGCAATCGTGCTATTTTTCAATGATTTTTTGTACATCTGCAAATACAGCATCGATTTCACGAGCACCATCAATAGTGTTTAGCAAACCTTGTTCTTTATAATAAGCCAAGATTGGTTCACTATTTTTGATGTTGATAGCCAGACGATTTTTAACCGTCTCAGGTTTATCATCTTCTCTTTGATAGAATTCATGCCCACCGCAACGATCACATGTGTCTTCAACTTTTGTAGGGTTGAAAATTTTATGGTAAGTTGCTCCACAATTGCTGCAGATAAATCGGCCGGCTAGACGTTCGACCAAGATTTCTTCACCAACATGGATATCGATGACAGCATCAATTTTTTTATTCAAATCTTTTAGCATTGCGTCCAGAGCTTTTGCTTGATCTAGCGTACGTGGAAAGCCATCTAATAAGAAGCCTTTCTCTGTATCTGGTTCAGCTAGTCGCTCTTTCACGATTCCATTTGTTACTTCATCAGGAACTAATGCACCTTTATCCATATAAGACTTTGCTTCCAGGCCAAGAGCTGTTTCGTTTTGCATCGCTGCGCGGAACATATCTCCTGTTGAGATGTGCGGAATACCATAAGCATCAATGATTTTTTCAGCTTGTGTTCCTTTACCTGCGCCTGGCAGCCCCATTAAAATGAGGTTCATTGTTTTCCCTCCTAATAAATGTGTGAGAACGTGTGTTGAGGGAAAACCTCAACACGCTTTCTTACTCAATGAATCCAACATATTTACGTTTCAGCATTAAGCCTTCTAACTGTTTCGCAGTTTCTAAAGCTACACCGATAACGATCAGTAAGCTTGTACCGCCTAATCCGATTGATTGTGGAAGATCCCAAACCATTTGAGCAATGATTGGAAGCAATGCCACTAAACCAAGGAAGACTGCACCAACTGTACTTAAACGCATCAGTAATCTTGAGACATACTCTTCAGTCCCCTTACCAGGGCGTACGCTTGGTATATAACTTCCTTGCTTTTGCAAGTTTTCCGCTAATTTCTCAGGGTTTACTTGAACAAAGGCGTAGAAGAAAGTGAAGGCAACGATCAGAATCGTATAAATCGTAGCACCAGGTGCTGTATTATAGTTAAAGATCTCCATCATCACTTTGTACCAGTTTTCAGAACCGAATCTACCGCTCAATGCTTGTAAAACAGCATTTGGCGTAGCAATAAACGAACTAGCAAAGATAACTGGAATAACTCCAGCTGCATTTACTTTCAACGGCAGATAGCTACTTGTAGGCGCGCCAGCTACGCGTTTCGTATATTGGATCGGGATCTTGCGTTCAGCTTGTTGGAAAAATGTTACGAATGTCACGATCAACAAGACCGCTACTAGTAAAATGGCCACAAAAATAGCAGATTTCCATATTTCTGAAGGATCAATATTTATAAAGTAATCTTCATAAATTTCTCTGATACTTTCAGGCAATCTAGAAATGATACCTGCAAAAATGATCATTGATACGCCATTTCCGATACCTTTTTCTGTGATCTGTTCTCCTAGCCAAGTAACAAACATCGTACCGGCTGTTAGAATCAAACCGATCGTTACGTAAGTTGCTACGTTAGGATTATTCACGAAACCTAATTGAGCGTATTGATTGAATCCAGCAGTGATACCGACAGATTGGATAAATGCCAATACTAATGTCAGATATCGAGTCGCTTGATTCAGTTTTTTACGACCAACTTCCCCTTGTTTCGACCATTCAACAAATCGAGGCACGATGTCCATTTGAAGAAGCTGAATGACGATAGAAGCAGTAATGTATGGTGAAACCCCCATTGAGAAAATGGAAAAGTTTTGCATCGCACTACCACTTACCAAGTTCAACATGTTGAAAAATGGCAAAGAAGAAAGGTTTTGCAATGAAGCAGCATTTACGCCTGGTACAGTAATATGTGCACCTAGGCGAAATACAAACAACACAAATACAGTAAATAGGATTTTCGATCTAATGTCTTTTACTTTAAAAGCATCTTTTAATAGTCTAAACATTAGATCACCTCGATTGATCCACCAGCCGCTTCAATTGCTTCTTGAGCTGCTTTAGAGAATTTTGCTGCTTTCACAGTTAATTTCTTGTTTAGTTCCCCATTAGCTAATACTTTGATTCCAGCTTTTTCGTTTTTCACGATTCCAGCTTCAACTAAAGCAACAGGAGTTACTTCAGCTCCGTCTTCAAAGCGGTTCAATACATCAAGATTAATGACTGCATAGTCTTTACGGTTCACGTTTGTGAATCCTCGTTTTGGTAAACGACGGAACAATGGTGTTTGTCCCCCTTCAAATCCTAAACGCACACCGCCGCCTGAACGAGCTTTTTGTCCTTTTTGTCCGCGTCCGGCAGTTTTTCCGTTACCAGATGAAGTACCACGACCAACACGGTTACGTACTTGGCGTGAACCTTCAGCAGGTTTTAATTCATGAAGTTTCATAGGTTTGGCACCTCCTTAATGTTCTAGTTATGATTTTTCTAAATTAAATTTCTTCAACGTCCACTAGGTGAGAAACAGTATTGATCATGCCTTTAATTGCTTCATTAGAAGGCTTAACCACTGAACTGTTAATCTTTGTAAGACCTAACGCTTTAACTGTATCGCGTTGGTTTTGAGGACGTCCGATAATACTGCGTTTTAAAGTAACTTTTAATTCAGCCATTATTGTTGTCCTCCTTATCCGATTAATTCTTCAACTGATTTGCCGCGAAGTTCTGCAACTTCTTCTGCACGTTTCAATTGTTTCAAACCTTCAACTGTTGCGCGAACAACGTTGATTGGTGTATTTGAGCCTAAAGATTTAGAAGTGATATCTGCTACCCCAGCTAATTCTAATACGGCACGAACTGGTCCACCAGCAGCAACCCCAGAACCTTCTACAGCAGGTTTCATTAGGATTCTACCACCACTAAAAGCACCGATTACTTCGTGTGGGATTGTTGAACCAACCATAGGTACTTCAACTAAGTTTTTCTTCGCATCTTCAATTGCTTTACGGATTGCTTCAGGAACTTCTTGAGCTTTACCTGTACCAAATCCTACGTGTCCGTTTTTGTCACCGACAACAACTAAAGCAGCAAAACGTAGACGACGTCCACCTTTAACAACTTTTGTTACACGGTTAATTGCAACAACGCGGTCTTCTAATTCCAAATGTTTTGGATCGATATAAACCATGAATGGTATTCCTCCTTCTTCTAAAATTCTAGTCCATTTTCGCGAGCAGCTTCAGCTAAAGCTTGCACACGGCCATGGTAAAGGTATCCACCACGGTCAAAGACTACTACTTTAATGCCTTTTTCAGCTGCACGTTCAGCAACTAGTTTACCGACAGCTTGTGCTGCTTCTGTTTTTGTTCCACCTGAAATTTCTTTATCCAAGGTAGAGGCACTTGCTAGCGTTACACCCGCTACGTCATCAATAATTTGAGCGTAGATGTTTTTGTTAGAACGAAAAACGTTCAAGCGTGGGCGCTCAGCAGTACCAGAGATATTGTTACGTACACGACGATGTCTCTTTTGACGTGTTTTGTTCTTATCTGGTTTTGTAATCACAATTGTCACCTCTTTATTTTTATTGTACTACTATTTCAAGCAGTAAATACGTTTCGAAAAATAGAAGCTGCGGCACAAGTAAAAATGTATTTTTTTGAAGGTAAACTTCAGCCAAATGCCTTTTTCCTGCTGCTGGCTTCTATGCAATTTTTCTAAACGATTATTTACCAGTTTTACCTTCTTTACGGCGTACATATTCGCCAACATAACGAATACCTTTACCTTTATAAGGTTCTGGAGGACGAGTTCCACGAATGTTTGCAGCTAATTCGCCAACTTCTTCTTTGTTCGCACCTTTAACAATTACTTGTGTGTTAGCTGGTACTTCAACAGTTACTCCAGCTGGTGGTGTGATTTCTACTGGATGTGAGTAACCAACGTTCAATACAAGTTTTGATCCTTGTAATTGTGCACGGTACCCAACCCCGATTAGTTCTAACGCTTTTTGGAAACCTTCGCTGACACCTATAACCATGTTGTTGAAGTTCGCACGAGTTGTTCCATGAATTGTTTTCATTTCTTTACTGTCGTTTGGACGAGTGAAAGTTACTTCGTTTCCTTCGATATTCATTTTGATATCTGCTGAAAAAGTACGAGTCAATTCACCTTTTGGTCCTTTAACTGTAACGTTGTTTCCGTCTTGAGTAACTGTTACTCCTTCAGGGATAACAACGACTTTATTTCCGATACGGCTCACTTAAAGACACCTCCTTGTAGATTCTACTTGATTACCATACGTAAGCGATAACTTCGCCGCCGATATTTTTTTCACGAGCTTCTTTATCAGTGACAACACCTTCAGAAGTCGAAATGATTGCGATACCTAAACCGTTCAATACTTTTGGTACTTCGTCAGCTTTGACATAAGCACGCAAACCTGGTTTAGAGATACGTTTTAAGTTTGTGATAACACGTTCGCCGTTTTTACCAAATTTTAGGAAAACACGGATCACGCCTTGTTTGTCATCTTCGATGTATTCAACATCACGAACGAAACCTTCACGTTTCAAGATTTCAGCGATGTCACGTTTAATTTTTGATGCAGGTACTTCTAAAGACTCATGTTTAACCATGTTTGCGTTACGGATACGAGTTAGAAAATCTGCAATTGGATCTGTCATGACCATTGATCTTTTACCTCCTTCTTATGCGAATTTACTTTTTACCAGCTAGCTTTCTTCACGCCGGGAATTTGACCTTTATAGGCAAGTTCGCGGAAGCAAATACGGCAAAGATGGAACTTACGATAAACTGAATGTGGACGTCCGCAACGTTCGCAACGAGTATAAGCTTGTGTTGAAAATTTTGCAGGACGTTTGTTTTTAGCAATCATTGATTTTTTAGCCACGTAGTTCGCCTCCTTTAATTATTTTTGGAATGGCATGCCTAATTGTGTCAACAACTCACGAGATTCTTCATCAGAGTTTGCTGTTGTTACAATAACGATGTCCATACCACGTACTTTATCTACTAAATCATAATCTACTTCTGGGAAGATCAATTGTTCTTTAATACCTAAAGTATAGTTTCCACGACCGTCAAAGGCTTTTTTACTTACACCATGGAAGTCACGTACACGTGGTAGTGAAACAGAAACCAATTTGTCTAAGAATTCGTACATTCTTTCTCCGCGCAATGTAACTTTTGCACCAATTGGCATTCCTTCACGTAAACGGAATCCAGCGATTGATTTTTTAGCTTTTGTAATCATTGGTTTTTGACCAGTGATCAAAGTTAATTCTTCAACTGCTTTATCTAAGTTTTTAGCGTTTGATACCGCATCACCAACACCCATGTTGATGACGATTTTTTCAACTTTAGGTGTTTGCATAACAGAGCTATAGTTAAATTTTTCCATCAATGATGGAGTTACTTCTTTAAGATATTTTTCTTTTAGGCGGTTCATTCAGTAAGACCCTCCTTCCTTAAACTTTTATTTATCTAAAACTTCACCGGTTTTTTTAGAAACACGGACTTTTTTGCCGTCTACTTCTTTGTAGCCAACTCGGCCAGCTACACCAGTAGAGTCAACCACCATCACGTTAGAAACATGAATTGGCGCTTCCATCTCAACAATTCCACCTTGAGGAGCAGCTTGAGAAGGTTTTTGGTGTTTTTTAACGACATTTACACCTTCGACAATAACTTTATCTTTTTTCGGGAACGCTGCTAGTACAACGCCTTCTTTGTTTTTGTCTTTTCCAGTGATAACTTTAACTTTATCGCCTTTTTTAACAAACATAACTGTTTCGCACCTCCTTTGATAAGTGTCTCAAGATTATAAAACTTCTGGTGCTAGTGAAACGATCTTCATGAAGTTGTTTTCACGTAGTTCACGTGCAACTGGCCCAAAGATACGTGTTCCACGAGGGCTTTTATCATCACGAATAATCACTGCAGCATTTTCATCAAATTTAATATATGAACCGTCTGTACGACGAGCTCCTGATTTTGTTCGAACGATAACGGCTTTAACGACGTCACCTTTTTTGACAACCCCACCTGGCGTTGCTTGTTTAACCGTAGCAACGATCACATCACCGATGTTAGCAGTTTTACGACCAGATCCACCAAGGACTTTGATCGTCAAAATTTCACGTGCGCCTGAGTTATCAGCGACTTTTAAACGACTTTCTGCTTGGATCACGTTGTGTATCCTCCTTTCAGATTTTGCATTCAATCTATATAGGAAAATCTCGTGTTATTAGATAATAACTGCTTCTTCGACTACTTCCAACAAACGGAAACGTTTTGTAGCTGATAATGGACGAGTTTCCATAATTCTCACGATGTCGCCAACTTTTGCTGTGTTGTTTTCATCATGCACTTTGTATTTCTTAGAATAGTTCATACGTTTGCCATAGATAGGGTGGTTTTTCTTTGTTTCGACAGCAACGGTAATTGTTTTATCCATTTTGTCTGAAACCACGCGACCTTGATAAACTTTGCGTTGATTTCTTCCTTCAGTCATACGCTTAATGGCCTCCTTCCATAATTACTTAGCTTGTTCACGCAACACAGTTTTGATGCGTGCAATCGATTTACGTACTTCTTTAATACGTGCAGTGTTTTCTAATTGACCTGTTGCTAATTGGAATCTAAGATTAAACAATTCTTCTTTTAATTGTTTTTCTTGATCAAGCATTTCGGCAGTGGTTAATTCTCTGATTTCTTTAACCTTCATTCGATTCACCACCCATTTCCTCACGTTTTACGATCTTAGTTTTCATTGGTAATTTGTGAGAAGCTAGACGTAACGCTTCACGAGCTACTTCTTCAGGAACGCCTGCGATTTCAAACATGATTTTACCACGTTTTACTGGTGCAACCCATCCTTCAGGTGCCCCTTTACCAGAACCCATACGTACCCCAATTGCTTTGGCAGTATAAGATTTGTGAGGGAAAATTTTAATCCATACTTTCCCACCACGTTTCATGTAACGAGTCATTGCGATACGAGCAGCTTCGATTTGGCGGTTTGTGATCCAATGTGAATCAACAGCTTGCAAACCGTATTCACCGAATGCTACTTCTTTTCCGCCTTTAGCTTCCCCGCGCATTTTTCCGCGGAATTCACGACGGTGTTTTACACGTTTAGGTACTAACATGATTATTTCCCTCCTTTCTCAGTGTTTTTTTTAGTTGGAAGAATTTCTCCACGATAGATCCACACTTTAACTCCTAGTTTTCCGTATGTTGTATCTGCTTCTTCCCATGCGTAATCAATGTCCGCACGTAAAGTATGAAGAGGAACAGTTCCTTCTGAGTATCCTTCTGAACGAGCGATATCTGCTCCGTTTAGACGACCAGATACTTGAGTTTTGATCCCTTGAGCGCCAGCACGCATTGAGCGTTGGATGGCTTGTTTTTGAGCGCGACGGAAAGCAACACGGTTTTCTAATTGACGTGCGATTCCTTCACCTACTAATTTTGCATCTAGATCTGGTTTTTTGATTTCCACGATATTGATATGGATTCTTTTACCAGTTAATTTGTTTAATTCTTTTCTTAGGCTTTCGACTTCAGAACCGCCTTTACCAATAACCATACCTGGTTTAGCTGTGTGAATTGAAATGTTTACGCGACCTGTTGCGCGTTCGATTTCAACTGTTGATACAGCAGCATCAGCAAGTTTAGTTGAAATAAATTTACGGATTCTTAAATCTTCGTGTAAGAACTCAGCATACTCTTTTTCAGCATACCATTTAGCATCCCAGTCGCGGATGATGCCTACACGCATTCCAATTGGATGTACTTTTTGACCCACTGATTATCCCTCCTTATTTTTCTGATACGACTACCGTGATATGACTTGTACGTTTGTTGATTGGAGAAGCTGATCCTTTTGCACGAGGACGGAAACGTTTCATTGTAGGTCCTTCGTTAACAAAAGCTTCGCTTACTACCAAGTTTTCAACATCTAAGTCAAAGTTATTTTCTGCATTCGCAACTGCTGACATCAATACTTTTTCAATGATTCCAGCAGATTTGTTTGGTGTGAATTTCAAGATTGAAATTGCATCTGCGACACTTTTACCTCTGATAAGGTCAATTACTAAACGGGCTTTTCGAGGTGAAGTGCGAACTGTTTTTGCAGTTGCTTTAGCTGATGTGATTTGTTCTGCCATTTGGATTTATCCTCCCCTCAAATTAGCGTTTCGTTTTCTTATCGTCAGCAGCATGTCCACGATAAGTTCTTGTAGGTGCAAATTCACCTAATTTGTGTCCTACCATGTCTTCTTGGATGTAAACTGGTACATGTTTACGTCCATCATAAACTGCGATGGTATATCCAACAAAACTTGGGAAAACTGTTGAACGGCGTGACCAAGTTTTGATAACTTTTTTCTTTTCAACCCCTGCTTGAGCTTCAACTTTTTTCATTAAATGCTCATCGACAAAAGGTCCTTTCTTTAAACTACGACCCATGGTGAACCTCCTCTCAAAATGTGCGACACATGGTCAAAGTAATTATTTATTTTTGCGACGACGAACAATAAGTTTGTCTGATTTAGCTTTTTTGTTACGAGTTTTGTAACCAAGAGCTGGTTGACCCCAAGGAGAAACTGGTGCTTTACGTCCGATAGGAGCTTTACCTTCACCACCACCGTGTGGGTGATCATTAGGGTTCATTACGCTACCACGTACAGTTGGGCGTTTACGCATCCAACGAGAGCGTCCAGCTTTACCGATGTTGATTAATTCGTGTTGTTCGTTACCTACAGAACCGATTGTTGCGCGGCATGCAGCTAAGATCATACGAACTTCACCAGAGTTCAAGCGGATCAATACGTATTTGCCTTCTTTACCAAGTACTTGAGCACTTGTACCAGCAGAACGGATCAATTGTCCACCTTTACCAGGTTTCATTTCAATGTTGTGGATAACAGTACCAACTGGAATGTTTTCTAATGGAAGAGCATTTCCGACTTTGATATCTGCTTCTGGACCTGAAACAAGTTTCATACCCACTTCTAGTCCTTTAGGTGCTAAGATGTAAGCTTTCACTCCATCTTCATAGTGTACTAACGCGATGTTAGCTGAACGGTTTGGATCATATTCGATTGTTTGAACAGTTGCAACAACGTTATCTTTGTTACGTTTGAAGTCGATCACGCGATATTGGCGTTTGTGTCCGCCACCTTGATGACGTACAGTGATGCGGCCGTTGTTGTTACGTCCAGCATGGTTTTTCAATGGTTGTAACAATGATTTTTCAGGTGTTGATGTTGTGATTTCAGCAAAATCAGAACCTGTCATGTTACGACGACCATTTGAGGTAGGTTTGTACTTTTTAATCGCCACGTTTTTCCCTCCTAATTTAATGAGTTATCTATTAGTGCTTATTCAGCAGCTTCGAATAATTGGATTTCTTTTGAATCTTCAGTCAATGTAACGATCGCTTTGCGACGTTTTTTTGTATATCCTGCATATTTGCCCATACGTTTGAATTTCGCACGTACGTTCACGATGTTAACGTTTTTGACTTTAACGTCAAAAGCAGCTTCTACCGCTTGTTTTACTAAAGTTTTGTTTGCGCGAGTGTCCACTTCAAAAGTGTATTTCTTGTCATCCATGGCAAGCATTGATTTTTCAGTGATCACTGGGCGTTTGATTACGTCTAGTAAGTTCATTATGCAAGCACCTCCTCAATTTGAGTAAGAGCAGTTTGTGTTACTAACACTTTTGTATTTGATACAACGTCTAGCACACTCACATTATCAGAAGTTACTACAGAAACGTTTGGTAAGTTACGTGCTGATAAAGCAGCAAAGTCGTTACCTTTTTCTAGAACAACCAATACTTTAGAGTCGATAGATAAGTTAGCAAGAACTTGTTTGAATTCTTTTGTTTTTGGTGCGTCGAA
This sequence comes from Enterococcus sp. FSL R5-0957, assembly GCF_038008005.1. Taxonomy (NCBI): domain Bacteria; kingdom Bacillati; phylum Bacillota; class Bacilli; order Lactobacillales; family Enterococcaceae; genus Enterococcus; species Enterococcus sp. FSL R5-0957. The sequence continues at coordinate 64,538 of NZ_JBBOYG010000001.1, read as the reverse complement.
GTTTAAGCCTTCGATTGCTACCAAGTTGTTTTCAGCAACTTTTTCTGACAATACAGATTTCATTGCTAAACGACGAACTTTTTTAGGAAGTTTGTAGCTGTAAGAACGTGGTGTTGGTCCAAAGACTACGCCACCTCCACGCCATTGTGGTGAGCGGATAGATCCTTGACGTGCACGACCTGTTCCTTTTTGACGCCATGGTTTACGTCCACCGCCACGAACAGCGCTACGGTTTTTAACCGCGTGTGTTCCTTGTCTTAATGACGCACGTTGCATTACGATTGCATCGTAAACAACACTTTCATTAGGTTCAATTCCGAAGATTTCTTCGTTAAGTGTGATTTCACCGTTTTGGCTTCCATCTTGTTTGAATAATGCTACATTCGGCATTCCTTAGTTCCTCCTTTCTTCCTACAATTATTTAGCTTTCACAGCTGATTTGATAGTGATTAAAGATTTTTTAGCTCCAGGAACATTACCTTTGATCAAGATAACATTTCTTTCTGCATCGACACGTACAACTTCCAAGTTTTGGATAGTTACGCGGTTGCCACCCATACGGCCAGCAAGACGTTTGTTTTTAAATACACGGTTAGGTGCAACTGGACCCATTGACCCAGGACGACGATGGTAACGAGAACCGTGAGCCATTGGTCCGCGGCTTTGTCCGTGGCGTTTGATAACCCCTTGGAATCCTTTACCTTTCGTAGTACCTGTTACATCAATAATGTCTCCTGCTTGGAAAACATCTACTGTAATTTCTTTTCCTACTTCATATTCTCCTAGCTCAACATTTTTGAATTCACGAATGAAGCGCTTAGGAGCCGTGTTTGCTTTTGCAACATGACCTTTCGCAGGTTTGTTTGATAAAACTTCACGCATATCTTGGTAACCAACTTGAATAGCTTCGTAGCCATCCGTTTCCATTGTTTTCACTTGTAGTACTACGTTTGGAGTAGCTTCTACAACAGTTACTGGAATTAATTCACCAGATTCAGTGAAGATTTGTGTCATTCCCACTTTTTTCCCTAAGATTCCTTTGGTCATGAGTACACCTCCATTATTTTTGTTTTAGTTTTATAATTTGATTTCGATGTTTACACCAGATGGTAAGTCTAGCTTCATCAAAGCATCAACAGTTTTTGGTGTTGGGTTCACAATGTCGATAAGACGTTTGTGTGTACGCATTTCGAATTGTTCGCGTGAATCTTTGTATTTATGAGTCGCACGGATGATTGTGTAAAGACTGCGTTCAGTTGGTAATGGAATTGGACCAGACACGCTAGCTCCAGTTCTTTTTGCAGTTTCCACGATTTTATCCGCTGATTGATCTAAAATACGGTGTTCATACGCTTTTAAACGGATACGAATTTTTTGTTTTGCCATATTGTTCCCTCCTTCGCCTATTTTGAAAAGTAGACATAGCTCCACGAAAATTTCCGTCACGCTCGTTCGTGGCAAAGCGTCCGGGCGTGTCGCAACCTCTCGTTTCTTAGCCGACGAAATCATTCTGATTACGTCTGTGCAATTCACTAAAGTAAACGCACCTTTGTCATTATAATATATATAAACTCACAAAGCAAGGCTTTTTCTTGTAAAAAACATTTTGTTTTCATAAAGTTTCATTTAGAAAATACTGACTCTTTTATTTCGTGTTTCTTCTATTATAATGCTCCTGTCTTTTTCCCTGATCCTGCAATAAATAAAAAAGCTCGGAACAAAGATCCTAAGACCTTCGTTCCGAGCGATTACGTCCGAATAAATGTTGCTTTACTTTAAAACTTAAGTGAATTAAGCTTTGATTTCTGTAACGACACCGGCACCAACTGTACGTCCGCCTTCACGGATTGAGAATTTAGTACCGTTTTCGATAGCGATTGGGTGGATTAATTCAACTTCCATTGTTACGTTGTCGCCAGGCATAACCATTTCAGTTCCTTCTGGTAATTCAACAACACCTGTTACGTCAGTTGTACGGAAGTAGAATTGTGGACGGTAGTTAGTGAAGAATGGAGTATGACGTCCACCTTCTTCTTTTGTCAACACGTATACTTCTGCAGAGAATTTTGTATGAGGTGTGATTGTACCTGGTTTAGCTAAAACTTGTCCACGTTGGATGTCTTCACGTGCAACACCACGTAGTAAAGCACCAATGTTGTCTCCAGCTTCAGCGTAGTCTAACAATTTACGGAACATTTCAACACCAGTAACTGTTGTTTTTGAAGTTTCTTCAGCAATACCAACAACTTCAACTTCGTCACCAACGCGAACTTGTCCACGTTCAACACGACCTGTAGCAACAGTACCACGTCCAGTAATTGAGAACACGTCTTCAACTGGCATCATGAATGGTTTGTCGTTGTCACGTTCTGGAGTTGGGATGTATTCGTCAACTGCAGCCATTAATTCAAGAATTTTTTCTTCGTATGAAGCGTCGCCTTCTAGAGCTTTCAAAGCTGATCCAGCAACTACAGGAACATCGTCACCAGGGAATTCGTATTCTGTTAATAGGTCACGAACTTCCATTTCAACTAATTCTAGTAATTCTTCGTCATCAACCATGTCTACTTTGTTCAAGAATACAACGATGTAAGGAACACCAACTTGGCGAGACAATAGGATGTGTTCACGAGTTTGAGGCATTGGGCCGTCAGCAGCAGAAACTACCAAGATAGCTCCGTCCATTTGAGCAGCACCAGTGATCATGTTTTTAACGTAGTCCGCGTGTCCTGGGCAGTCAACGTGAGCGTAGTGGCGTGTATCTGTTTCATACTCAACGTGAGCTGTTGAGATTGTGATTCCGCGTTCGCGTTCTTCTGGAGCACCATCGATTTGATCGTAAGCCATAGCTTGGCCGCCGTTTTTCTTAGATAGTACAGTTGTGATTGCAGCTGTTAATGTAGTTTTACCATGGTCAACGTGTCCGATAGTACCAATGTTAACGTGTGGTTTAGAACGGTCAAATTTTTCTTTTGCCATTTTAAAATGTCCTCCTAAAAATACAATATATTTTTTATTTGTCTGATAGGTATATGATGTACACAAGGTACACCACATGCCCATATCATCGATAATTATTTTACACGAAACTATATTAAAAATATAGTCTCTTTGGATAATCTCTTTGCAGGACTATCCGGTTTTAAGAAATTATTCAGCTTTTCCGCCGTTTTTCTTAATGATTTCTTCTTGTACTGATTTTGGTACATCTTCGTAGTGGTCAAATGTCATTGTAAATGTACCACGACCTTGAGTAGCAGAACGAAGAGTTGTAGCATAACCAAACATTTCAGCAAGTGGAACCATCGCACGAACAACTTGTTGGCCGCCAGCGCGAGCTTCCATACCTTCAACACGTCCACGACGAGCAGTTACGTGACCCATAACATCACCTAAGTAATCTTCAGGGATAACAACTTCTACAGCCATGATTGGTTCAAGGATTACTGGATTAGCTTTCTTAGCTGCTGCACGTAATGCCATAGAAGCAGCAACACGGAAGGCAGTTTCATTTGAATCGACATCATGGTATGAACCATCGTAAAGTTTAGCTTTGATATCTACTAATGGATAGCCAGCTAAGACACCATTTTCCATAGCATCTTTCAAACCAGTTTCAACAGCTGGAATGTATTCACGAGGAACAACCCCACCGACGATCGCATTTTCAAATTCGAAACCAGCACCTTCTTCATTTGGTGTAAATTCAATCCATACGTGACCGTATTGACCTTTACCACCAGACTGACGTACAAACTTACCTTCGGCTTGAGTGCCAGCACGGAAAGTTTCACGGTAAGATACTTGAGGCGCACCTACGTTAGCTTCAACTTTGAATTCACGACGCATACGGTCAACGATGATATCTAAGTGAAGTTCACCCATACCAGCGATGATTGTTTCGCCTGTTTCCACGTTTGTTTCAGCACGGAAAGTAGGATCTTCTTCAGATAGTTTTTGTAAAGCCACACCCATTTTATCTTGGTCAGCTTTTGATTTAGGTTCAATAGCGACTTGGATAACTGGTTCTGGGAATTCCATGGATTCAAGAATAACTAGACTCTTTTCATCACATAGTGTGTCCCCAGTAGTTGTGTCTTTCAAACCAACAGCAGCAGCGATATCTCCAGCGTAAACTTCAGAGATTTCTGAACGAGAGTTGGCATGCATCTGTAGGATACGACCAACACGTTCACGTTTGCCTTTTGTTGCGTTTTGTACGTATGAACCTGATTGTAAAACACCAGAGTACACACGGAAGAAAGTTAAACGACCTACGAATGGGTCAGTCATAACTTTAAATGCTAAAGCTGAGAAAGGAGCGCTGTCGTCTGCAGGACGTTCTACTTCTTCATCAGTTTTAGGGTCAATCCCTTTGATAGCTGGGATATCTAACGGTGATGGCAAGTAATCAAGAACAGCGTCCAATAGTAATTGAACCCCTTTGTTCTTAAATGCTGAACCACATAGTACTGGGTAGAATTCTACGTTAACTGTTGCGCGACGGATACCTTCTTTTAACTCAGCTTCAGTGATTTCTTCACCTTCTAAGTATTTCAAAGTAAGTTCTTCATCAGTTTCAGCTACAGCTTCAACCAATTTTTCGCGCCATTCTTCAGCTAATTCGCGGTATTCTTCAGGAATTTCTGTTTCTTCGATCTCTGTTCCAAGATCGTTTGTATACATTTCAGCTTTCATTGTTACAAGGTCGATAATTCCTGTGAAGTCGTCTTCCGCACCAATTGGTAATTGGATTGGGTGAGCGTTTGCTTGCAAACGGTCATGTAAAGTTGATACTGAATATAAGAAGTCAGCACCGATCTTGTCCATTTTGTTTGCAAATACGATACGAGGTACACCATAAGTTGTTGCTTGACGCCAAACTGTTTCAGTTTGAGGTTCAACACCTGATTGTGCATCAAGAACAGTTACAGCACCATCAAGTACACGCAATGAACGTTCAACTTCAACTGTGAAGTCTACGTGTCCTGGTGTGTCGATGATGTTGATTCGGTGACCCTTCCATTGTGCTGTAGTAGCAGCAGAAGTGATCGTAATACCACGTTCTTGCTCTTGTTCCATCCAATCCATTTGTGAAGCTCCTTCATGAGTTTCACCAATTTTATGGATTTTACCAGTGTAGTACAAGATACGTTCAGTAACAGTCGTTTTACCAGCATCGATGTGGGCCATGATACCGATATTACGAGTATTTTGTAAAGAAAATTCTCTGGTCATTCTCCTTGTTTCTCCTCTCTTTACTATCTAGTTGCTAAAAATAAGGACACTATCTGAGGTCGACTTATAAAAGCCGACCAAACAGAGAGAATCTTACCAGCGATAGTGAGCAAACGCACGGTTGGCATCAGCCATTTTATGAGTGTCTTCACGTTTTTTAACAGAAGCACCTGTGTTGTTTGCAGCATCCATGATTTCTTTTGCTAAGCGTTCTTCCATTGTGTGTTCACCGCGCAAGCGAGCGTAGTTTACTACCCAACGAAGACCTAGAGTAACGCGGCGTTCAGGGCGAACTTCAACTGGTACTTGGTAGTTTGAACCCCCAACACGACGTGCTTTAACTTCAAGAACAGGTTGAACGTTTTTCATTGCTTGTTCAAACACTTCTAATGGATCGTTACCTGTAGATTCTTTGATCAAGTCAAAGGCATTATAGATAATGTTAGCTGCAATCCCGCGTTTTCCGTCAACCATTACACGGTTGATCAAGCGAGTTACTAATTTTGAGTTATAAATAGGATCTGGTAAAACATCACGTTTTGCAACAGGACCTTTACGTGGCATCCGTAACTCCTCCTTCCGAAATATTGTTCATAGTAATTACTTCTATATAATAGAAGCAAGTTTCATTTGTTTAATAATTAAAATTAAGCTTTAGGTTTTTTAGTTCCGTATTTAGAACGGCTTTGTTTACGGTCGTTAACACCAGCAGTATCTAAAGCACCGCGAACGATATGGTAACGTACCCCTGGTAAGTCTTTTACACGACCACCGCGTAATAATACAACACTGTGTTCTTGTAAGTTATGACCAATCCCTGGGATATAAGCAGTAACTTCAATTAAGTTTGACAAACGAACACGTGCATATTTACGTAAAGCTGAGTTCGGTTTTTTAGGTGTCATTGTACCCACACGAGTTGCTACCCCACGTTTTTGAGGTGAGTTTACGTTAGTTTGAGTTTTCTTAAAGCTGTTATATCCTTTGTTCAAAGCAGGTGAATTAGATTTTTCCACCTTTGATTTACGAGGTTTACGTACTAATTGGTTAATTGTAGGCATTCCTTGTTTCCTCCTTCCCACGATTTGCGTCTAGTTCCACACATCCAGGTGGTTCTTTTTTTGTGATAAAAAATAAATGCAATGTCTGCATCCTTATCAAATATGCTTTGATAAACAGTCAGCACGTTTCTTCACAGAAACCTGTAGATAAAGCACCTTTGTTAGAATATCACGAATGAAAAAACATGTCAACAAGAGATGCAGATTTTTTTGAAAAAGCTTTATTGGAATAAAAAAGAATGGTATCTTTTTACCGTAAATCACGCTAAAATAGTGAGGAAAGCACGATGCTCAAACTAAAAAAAGGTGGACGCAAAGATGAATTTAAAACAATTAGCTGGCATTGAAGCCGCGAAATTCGTAAAGGACGGGATGATCGTAGGTCTCGGGACCGGTTCAACCGCCTATTATATGGTAGAAGAGATTGGTCGCCGTATGCGTGAAGAAGGTTTACGTATCACAGGAGTTACTACTTCAAATGCGACAAAAGAACAAGCGAAAAAATTAGGAATACCGTTAAAGAGTATTGATGAAGTCCCCGTAGTCGATTTGACAATAGACGGTGCTGATGAAATCAGTGCTGATTTTCAAGGGATCAAAGGCGGCGGCGCTGCTTTGCTTTTCGAGAAAATAGTCGCTACGTACTCAAAAGAAACGATTTGGATCGTTGATTCTTCTAAATTAGTCGATAAACTTGGGGAGTTCCCACTCCCAGTTGAAGTGATCCCTTATGGCTCCCAACAGCTACTTCATATTTTTGAAGAAAAAGGATTCCAACCTGTCTTGCGTACAGACGAAAACGGAGAAGTCCTAACCACAGATGGTGGTCATTACATCATTGATCTGCATCTAGAAGTCATCGAACAGCCAGAAAGCTTAGCTACCTATTTAGATGAACTTGTTGGGGTAGTAGAACATGGGCTTTTCCTAAACATGGTTTCTAAAGTAGTTGTCGGCTCAGAAAAAGGCGTTGAGATTCTTGACGCAATCTGTCGTAAATAAAGAAAAACTGCTTGATCATCCAATAAAAAAAGACAGCGGAAAATTTGCGAAAAAACTATCTTTTTGACGTACTTTATGCTACATTTTTACTGTTATATCCAGTTAGAAAATCACTGCTAGAAAGGAATCACCATGAAAATTATTGGTTATGCACGCACAACCATAAATGACGTCGATTTAACAACTCAGGTTGATCAATTATCTGACTTTGGTTGTCAAGAAATTTTCCATGAGACATATGAAGTGGAACAAAATGATTCTACTGCTGTTCATTTGGAGTCAGTGATCGCTGACATGCAACAAGGCGATGCACTAGTCATTTGCCAACTTCATCGATTAGGCAAATCTACGCGGCAATTAACAGAACTCACGCAATTATTAAAAGATCGCGGGCTACACTTGATTAGTCTTGATGAAGGAATCGATACGCGCGAAATGGGAAAAATCTATTTCCAATTAATGGAAAACCTAGCAAACATGGAGTGCGCATTGATCAAAGAACGTACATTAGTTGGATTAGATGAAGCTCGTAAAAAAGGAAAAATCGGCGGAAGACCAAAAATCGATGCAAAAACGATCAAAAAAATCCGACGTCTCTATTATGAAAAAAAAGAAACGATCCAATTTATTTCTTCAAAATGCGGTGTTTCAGTTGGAACATGTTATAAATATATCAATTTACCTGAAAAAGAAATCGAGCAATTATGCATCTAATACCTAAAAACGAACAGTTGCGTGGGCACTGTTCGTTTTTTTATATTCTCTACTTGTTTTCTCATAGAATCTTATCTAATTTTTCGATGGAAATCTCTTCCAAAAAATTGTACAATAAAACAGAACTGAAAATTTCAGAAATATAAACCTATCTTAAAAGGAGAGCTAAACATGCCAAAATTAGTTTTTTCTCGTCACGGTCTTAGTGAATGGAATGCATTGAACCTATTTACTGGTTGGGCTGATGTAAATCTAGCACCAGAAGGAATCGAAGAAGCAAAAGAAGGCGGACGCAAAATCAAAGAAGCTGGAATCGAATTTGATGTTGCTTACACTTCTGTTTTAACTCGTGCAATCAAAACATGTAACTTGATCTTAGAATATTCAGATCAACTTTGGGTACCACAAATCAAATCATGGCGCTTAAACGAACGTCACTATGGTAAATTACAAGGTTTGAACAAAAAAGAAACAGCTGAAAAATACGGCGACGAACAAGTACACATCTGGCGTCGTTCTTACGATACTCTTCCTCCATTAATGGAAGAAACTGACGAAGGTTCTGCAGCAAATGACCGTCGTTACGCAATGTTAGACAAACGCGATATTCCTGGTGGAGAAAACTTGAAAGTGACATTAGAACGCGCTTTGCCATTCTGGCAAGATGCAATTGCTCCAGCATTACTAGACAACAAAACTGTTTTAGTAGCTGCACATGGTAACTCATTACGCGCCCTAGCTAAACATATCGAAGGTATCTCTGACGAAGACATCATGGATCTTGAAATTCCAACAGGTCAACCACTTGTTTATGAATTAAATGATGACTTAACAGTTGCTAAAAAATACTACCTATAAAAAACACTATAAAAAAGGGACTGTGACACGATTTGTGTACCGACCCCCAAAAGTTAGACCAAAAAATCTAACTTTTGGAGGTCGGTATTTTTTATGGCTAAGTATACTTTTGAACTTAAATTAAAGATCGTTCATGATTATTTGGATGGCAAAGGCGGAAGTGATTATCTGGCAAAGAAGTATTCCATTAAGGCTCCATCACAAGTGAAGCGCTGGATCAATGCCTATCAAGAATTTGGTGAAGAGGGTCTAGTAAGAAAGCGACAAAAGAAAAAATATTCTGTTCAATTTAAGCTGGATGCGATAGAGTTATATCTAACAAGTGAGCTGTCCTATCGTGAAGTTGCCAACACACTTAACATGAACAACCCTAATTTGATCGCTAGTTGGATGCATCAATTCCGTGAGGGTGGGATCGATGGACTCTCAAAAACGAAAGGATGTCCACCTATCTTGTCTAAGAAAAATGAACCCAAAAATAAGAAAAAATCTACAACTAAAGCAACGTCTGAAGAACGTGAACGCATCGAGGAGTTGGAGAAACGAGTCCGTTCCCTTCAAATTGAAAATGCCTTTTTAAAAGAATTGAGGAAGCTGCGAAAACAGGAAGCCCAACAACGACGAATGAAGCAATCGCACGAATCATCGCAAGCCTCCGAGGACCGTTTAAATTAGTTGAGCTTCTAGAAACTTTAAAGTTCCCTAAGGCAACCTTTATGTACTGGCAAAAACGATTGGACCGTAAAAATCCAGATCAAGAGATTGAAGCGGAAATGCTTAAAATTCGGGAGAAGCACAAGGATTATGGCTGTTTACGGATGACCAATGAACTAAGAAACCGCGGTTTCTCTATCAATAAAAAGAAAGTTCAGCGCCTGATCAAGAAGCTAGGAATAAAAGTAACGACATACACACGTAAATCGCGGCGCTACAATTCTTATCGAGGACAAGTCGGAGCAGTAGCCAAAAATCGGATCCATCGTCGTTTCTACACCAGTATCTGCCATCAGAAAATCACGACGGATACAACTGAATTTAAATACCATGAAGTGGATGCCAAAGGCATTATCCGTCAAAAGAAATTGTATCTAGATCCTTTTATGGATATGTTCAATAGTGAGATTTTATCCTATCGTATCTCTGAAAAGCCCAATGCATTAGCGGTAATGGAAGGTTTGGAGGAAGCTATCCAGACCACTAACGATTGTCCCTATCGTCGTACGTTTCACTCAGATCAAGGTTGGGCGTATCAAATGAAAGCTTATAGAAACAAATTGAAGGAGTACAAAATCTTTCAAAGCATGTCTCGGAAAGGGAACTGCTTAGATAATTCACTTATGGAGAATTTTTTTGGCTTATTAAAACAAGAGATTTTTCACGGGAAAGTTTATAACTGTTTCGAGGAATTAAAATCAGCCATCGATAGCTATATCTATTACTACAATAATGAACGGATAAAACAGAAATTAAACTGGCAAAGTCCCGTCCAATTTCGTAAAACAACCGCAACGGTTGTGTAAAAATATCATTTTAGAGCATGAAAAAAGGAGTGGATTTCTCCACTCCAAAAAAGTCTAACTTTTGGGGGTCACTACATTGTCACAGTCCCTTTTTTCGTATAAACGGTGCTCTCCTGCCAACTTCTCGGTCACAAGTCACAATATTCATCAAACATGAAAAGCTGTTTTTTGAAATTGTTCCTTGTGACTCAGAGTTAAACGGCAGATTCACAACCTCTTGGTAAACGGTGTTCAAAAGCTTACATTTGCAATAATAAGTCCAGCCAAGTCAAAAACATGAGGAGCTATTTTTGCTTGGATGTTCTTATTACTTAATGCAGGGCAGCTTTTTCATTTCCTTCTTATTCTGCTATCGCTGTTTCCAATCCTACTTCGATCATTTCATTGAACGTAGATTGACGTTCTGCAGCTGTTGTTTCTTCACCGGTGATCAAATGGTCGCTAACGGTCATCAAACTTAATGTCTGCACATGGTATTTCGCGCCTAAGTAATAAAGAGCCGCTGCTTCCATTTCCACTCCTAAAACGCCAAGTTCAGCTAATTGGAATGTCTCTGTCAAATCATCTTTGTAGAAAGAATCTTCCGAAAGAACATTTCCTACATGAACCGTATAGCCCTTTTCTTTAGCTATCTCATATGCTTTCAGTAATAGATTGAAATCACTGATTGGAGGAAAATGAAAGGCTTGGAAATTTTTTTCGATCATCGAAGAACTGGTCGCTGCACTTTGTGCTAGTATTAAATCACGAACATGGACGTCTTTTGACAATGCACCGCATGTACCTACTCGAATCAATTTCTTTACACCATACGACTGGATCAATTCATGGGCATAGATGGTGGCTGATGGCATACCCATTCCTGTTCCTTGAACAGAAATACGTTCTCCTTTATATTTGCCGGTAAAGCCTAACATACCGCGTACCTGATTGTAACAAACTGGATCTTCCAAAAAAGTCTCCGCAATATATTTAGCTCGCAAAGGATCTCCCGGAAGTAAAATCTTATCGGCGATCTCGCCTTCTTTCGCTTCAATATGCACACTCATTTTATTGTTCCTCCTATTACAATAATGTCAATGTTTCTTTAACCAATGCTTTAAAAGATTGTTTGACTCTCTGAGTTGTTTCTACAACTTCTTCATGGCTCAGATTCGCTTGCATACCTGCTGCTAAGTTAGTAATACAAGAGATTCCTAACACTTTTAATCCGCTGTGAGCTGCTACGATGACTTCTGGAACAGTCGACATCCCTACTGCATCGGCTCCTATTGTCCGAGACATTCGGATCTCCGCAGGCGTTTCATAAGTTGGTCCAGAATAGCCCATATATACGCCTTCTTTAAGATCCAAACCTAGTTTTTCTGCTGCTGCTTTTGCTGTTGCTTGATAGTCAGGCGTATAAGCTTGACTCATATCTGGAAATCTAGGGCCCATTGCATCTTCATTCGGACCGATCAAAGGATTTTCACCAGTAAAATTGATATGATCGGTAATCAGCATCAAATCTCCTGGTACAAATGATTCGTTGACACCACCACATGCATTAGTCACAATGACTGAATGGGCCCCTAGCCCGGCCATCACACGTACTGGATAGGTCACTGTTTGCATGGAATGACCTTCATAGTAGTGGAATCTCCCTTGCATGGCTAACACTTTCTTGCCTGCCAGAGACCCATAAACTAGCTTTCCTGCATGCCCAACTACTGTCGAAACAGGAAAGAACGGGATCTCATCATAAGAAATCATTACAGCATCTTCGATTTCATCTGCTAATTCACCTAATCCTGAACCTAGAATCAAACCAAAATCAATTTCTTTTACTCCTTTATCAAGGATAAACTGGGTCGTTTCTTGTAACATCTCGCTTAACTTGGTCATTTGCTTTCTCCTATTTAAAAAGATTATTTTAATAATTTCAAGAAGCTTTCGCCATTTTCAGTCGAAGAAACACTAAAGTTCTCAGCAATTGTTGCTGAAATATCTGAATAATATCCTTGAGGCAATGCCCCTTGTTCTTTCATTTTTTTACTGTAAACCAATAACGGTACATATTCTCGCGTATGATCGGTACCAGTAAACGTCGGATCGTTTCCGTGATCGGCTGTAATCATTAGCAAGTCGTCTTCTTCCATCGCTTCAAGCAATTCTGGAATTCGTAAGTCAAATTCTTCAATCGCATGCGCATAGCCGACTACATCCCGACGATGACCGTATAATGCATCAAAATCTACTAAATTGGTAAAGCTGATTCCTGAAAAATCGTTTTTCATAACTTTCAGTAGCTGGTCAACGCCATCCATATTGCTTTTCGTGCGGACAGATTCAGTGATTCCTTGTCCGTTGAAAATATCGTTGATCTTTCCAACAGCAATCACGTCCTTTCCTGCTTCTTTCAAAGAATCAAGGACTGTGTGCCCGAATGGATTCAACGCATAATCATGGCGATTGCTTGTTCGTGTGAAGTCTCCTGGTTCACCCACGTACGGACGTGCAATGATTCGGCCAATCATATACGGATCATCTTTTGTTATATCACGAACGAATTGGCAAATCCGATATAATTCTTCTAAAGGAATGATTTCTTCATGTGCCGCGATCTGAAGGACAGGATCGGCAGAAGTATATACAATTAAATCGCCTGTTTTCATTTGGTGTTCACCGTAATCGTCAATAACAGCTGTTCCGCTATAAGGTTTGTTACATACGACTTTACGGCCAGAAAATCCTTCGATTTGTTTGATCAGATCATCAGGGAATCCGTTCGGAAACACACGAAATGGAGTTTTGATATTCAATCCCATGATTTCCCAGTGGCCTGTCATCGTATCTTTCCCTACAGAAACTTCTTCTAATTTCGTCGCATAGCCTTGATGATCTTTCACTGATTCCACACCTTCAAGAGGACGGATCGTTCCTAAACCAAGCTGCTCTAAATGTGGAACGTTCAATCCTGCTTCTTTCGCAATGTGTCCTAATGTATCAGAACCAATATCACCGAACTTATCGGCATCTGGTGCTTCTCCAATTCCTACTGAATCCATGACGATCAGATGTACGCGTTTAAACATGATTATTCCTTCTTTCTTTTTATTTTTATTGCCTTTAAAACAAAAAGGGCGAGACGAAAAACACTCCCCGTAACCCACCCTTTTTATTCGCTAAAAGATTATTTTGATTTGATATAGTTCTTCCCGTTTGCTTTTGGACCAGAAGCTTTCCCTAAGAAAACAACCAGCACAATGATTGTCAGCAAATATGGAGCAATTTGCAGCAATACTGGCGGAATCGAAGAAATAACTGGTAATTGTGCGCCAATGATACTCAAGCTTTGAGCAAAACCAAAGAACAATGAGGCACCCATTGCCCCTAAAGGATTCCACTTACCAAAGATCATAGCAGCCATGGAGATGAACCCTTGTCCAACGATCGTACCAGCTGAAAAGTTACCGGAAATCGACTGAGCAAAAACAGCACCGCCCATACCGCCTAACAAGCCAGAAATCAGTACGCCTGAATAACGCATAGCATATACATTGATACCTAATGTGTCGGCAGCTTGAGGATTTTCACCAACTGAACGGAGGCGCAAGCCGAATTTCGTCTTGAAGATGATCACCCAAGCTAGGACAGCAATCAAAATAGCACAATAAGCAGGTAAGAATGTATTTTTAAAGAAAATTGGTCCAATGACCGGAATATCTGCTAATCCTGGGAAAGAAAAATACCCCAGATTCTGCGTGATGTTATCAGTTTGACCTTTACCATACCATGCTTTGATCAAGAAAACACCTAAAGCAGGTGCCATCAGATTAATTACTGTCCCGCTGATAATATGATCAGCACGCAAACTGACTGTTGCTACTGCGTGAATCAGAGAAAATAGGATACCTACGACGCCACCCACTAAAACAGCGATCCATGGTGTCATAGAACCAAGTGATGGACTCATCGTCAAGTTGAAAACGATGGAACTAAAAGCACCCATGACCATGATTCCCTCTAGCCCTACGTTTACGATCCCGCTTCGTTCAGAAAAAGTTCCGCCTAGTGACGTTAGAATTAGCGGTGTTGAATAAACCAGTGTAGAAGTAAGGATCAAGGCAATTAATTCGATAGTCGACATTATAGTTCGCCCCCTTCATGGTTTTGATTCGTTGGTTTCGATTCGATTGTCGCAACGATCTCTTCTTGTTTTTTCCCTTGGAAGACTTTAGCCATGACGAAACGAATCAGGAAGTTGATCCCGACAAAGAAGATAATCAAAGCAATCGATACATTGACGATCTCAAACGGAACACCTGCTCCTGTCTGCATGCCAAGTCCACCGATCTTCAAAATACTGAACAAGATCGCTGATAAAAGAATACCGATTGCTGATCCAGAACCAAGCAAGGAGACAGCCATTCCGTCAAATCCAATAGATAGCGAAGTCGTTTGAACAAAGAAGTTTTGATACGTTCCTAATCCTTCAACCACACCGCCAAGCCCTGCCAAAGCGCCAGAAATGACCATCGACAAAACGATCGTACGTTTACTACTCATTCCTGCATACTCAGAAGCAAAAGGATTCAATCCAACAGAACGGATTTCAAATCCTAAAGTCGTTTTCTTCATCAGCAGCCAAACGAAAATAAGCGCGATGATTGCTAAAAATAATCCTGAGTTTACGCGAGAGCCGCCAAAAGCTTGTGTTAACCATGGTAACCGCAGTGAGGCATTTTGACTGATCATATTGGAAGAGTCCAAACTTGAGCGATAGCTTTCAGGCATCACTTCATGTAAAGCAAATGTGCTTACGTATAATAAGATATAGTTCATCATGATTGTTACGATCACTTCACTTGTTCCAAAAAATGCTCGAAGTAAACCTGGAACAGCCGCTGCCATCGCACCAGCTAAGGCACCTAAGATCACGCATAACGGAAGCAAAACAACTTTTGGCAGATCTGGAAACGCAAGTGCCACCCAGACACTGACGATCCACCCGCAAAGTGCTTGTCCAGAAAGCCCAATATTGAAAAACCCAGCTGAGTTAGCTACAGAAAAACCTAATGCTGTAAAAATCAACGGTGTTGCTTGCCTTAACGTTTCACCTATCCCTCTTTGCGAACCAAGGGCTGCATCTAGCATAGAAGAATAACCTTGGATGGGCTGAAAACCAAAAGCAGCCATCAATATCGCGCCTAAGATCAATCCTAAAACAACTGAAAGTACAGGCACTAATAAATTACGGAATTTCTCGCTGCGATCATTCAT
The DNA here is from genome assembly GCF_038008005.1 of Enterococcus sp. FSL R5-0957. Classification (NCBI taxonomy): domain Bacteria; kingdom Bacillati; phylum Bacillota; class Bacilli; order Lactobacillales; family Enterococcaceae; genus Enterococcus; species Enterococcus sp. FSL R5-0957. The sequence continues at coordinate 48,883 of NZ_JBBOYG010000001.1, read as the reverse complement.
GTGCGCCAGCCCCCTTTTCTAACTCTTTTCGTGCTTCTTCTAAGGTATAGCCCGCCATCAATAGACCTAATTCATTTTCAGATGTTTCTTTCGGATCAACGATACCGACAATTTTTCCTTCATGGATAACAGCAATACGATCCGAAACATTTAAAATTTCTTCTAATTCGAAACTGATCAGTAACACTGCTTTGTATTTGTCCCTTTGTTCGATCAGACGTTTATGAATAAATTCGATCGCACCTACATCCAGTCCACGAGTTGGATTTGCAACAATCAACAGATCAGGATCTCGGTCGACTTCACGAGCGATAATTGCTTTTTGCTGATTTCCGCCTGATAAAGCTTTTGCGGGAACAAGTTCATTCGTTGTTCGAACATCATATTCTTCGATCAATTCTCTGGCATGTTCATTCATTACTGAATAATTCAGCATGCCGTTTTTACTGTAAGGTTTTTGATGATAGGTTTGTAGTGCGATATTTTCAGATAATGTCATATCTAGGACTAACCCGTATTTATGACGGTCTTCTGGCACGTGTCCTACACCATGTTCAGTGATTTTTCGGGGTTTTTTATTAGTGATGTCTTCCCCTTTTAGCTTGATATGTCCGCTTTCTGCCTTTCGCAAACCAGTCAAAGCTTGGATCAACTCCGACTGCCCGTTTCCATCGATTCCAGCGATACCAAGTACTTCGCCAGCACGAACCTCTAAGTTCAAGTTTTTCACGGCTTCTAATCCACGATTTTCTTTCACCACTAGATTTTCAATAGACAAAACGACTTCTTGAGGCTTCGCTTCTTTTTTCATCGTTTTGAATGAAACCGTTCTTCCAACCATCATATCGGCTAATTGTTGTGAGGTTACGTCTTTAACGTTGACTGTACCGATTCCTTTTCCACGGCGGATAACTGTACAGCGGTCAGCTACTGCTTTGATTTCATCTAACTTATGCGTAATCAAAATGATCGACTTGCCTTCTTTGACTAATTCCTTCATGATCACGATTAATTCATCAATTTCTTGAGGGGTCAATACAGCTGTCGGCTCATCAAAAATCAGTACATCTGCTCCTCGGTAAAGTGTTTTTAAAATTTCTACCCGTTGTTCCATCCCAACTGAAATATCACGAACGTAAGCATCTGGGTTGACTGACAATCCATACTGTTCAGAAACTTTTTGGATCTCTTTTCGTGCTTTTTTATGGTCAAGCATCCCTGCGCGACTAGGCTCGCTTCCCAACACGATGTTTTCTGTTACAGTAAAGGCATCAACAAGCATAAAGTGCTGATGGACCATCCCAATCCCTAATTGGTTGGCTTTGGTCGGACTTGTGATCTTTACTTCTTTCCCACGCATCAAAATTTTCCCTGCTGTCGGCTCTAATAATCCGGAAAGCACGTTCATCAATGTAGATTTGCCAGCACCGTTTTCTCCAAGCAACGCATGAATTTCTCCTGCCTTTACTTGTAAATTGATGTTGTCATTTGCCTTGAATGTTCCAAATTCTTTGGTAATATTCTGCATTTCTATGACAATATTTTCTTGAACCACCTTTTTTTCACATCCTAACGATTTCTATCTAGGGCAACGATTGACTAAGATTCACGCTTAGTGAGCGTTCTTCTTTTGAAACAAACATTACTTCAGGGAGTTGTTCCCTTATCCAAACTGTCACAAGGCAGCTTGGATAAATGAACAATTCTTGTTCTAATCAAACCATAGCCTTGTCAAACATGTGTCTAACAAGGCTATAGGAATGGTTTTAGTTTTCTTCAGGAGTTTCTGGAACTTTTACGTCACCTGAAATGATTTTTTCTTTTGCTTCATCAACTGCTTTTTTCGCTTCGTCAGAAAGTTGTCCTTCTGTTAGACCAACACCGTTTTCTTTCAATCCATAAACAGTGTGTTCGCCGCCAGGGAATTTACCGTCCGCTGATTTTTGTGCCAAATCTTCTACTACTGTTCCAACTGCTTTCAGTGTAGATGTCAATGTGAAGTTTTTCTTTTCGCCGTTTAATGTGTATTCGCCTTCGTCTGATTGGTCGCGGTCAACACCGATAACCCAAACTTTTTTGTCGCCTGATTCGTTCAATGATTTTGCTTCTTGGAATACACCGTTACCTGTACCGCCTGAAGCATGGAAGATGATATCTGCGTTTTGTGCATACATACCTTGAGCAATTGAACGTCCTTTATCTGGAGCAGAGAAGTCACCAGCATATTGATTCAATACTTTGATTTCTTTTCCTAATTCTTTCGCACCTGCATCAACACCGGCTTTGAATCCAGCATCAAAACGATCGATTACTTCACCTTTTACACCGCCGATAAAGCCGACTACGTTTGTTTCAGTCGTATAAGCTGCTGCAACACCTGCAAGATAAGAAGCTTCGTTGTCTTTGAAAGTTGCAGATACAACGTTATCTAATCCATCGATGACATCATCGATAATAACAAAGTTCGTACCTGTATTGTTTGTTGCTTGTTCTTGGATCGCTGGTTTTAGTTTATAACCAATACCAAAAATCGTTTTGAATCCAGCATTCAATGCTTGGTCAATATTTGGGATGTAATCTGATTCATTTGAAGATTGGAAATATTGGAAGCCATCATTTCCTCGTGAAAGTCCTTGATCTTTCCCCCATTTTTCTAGTCCTTCCCAAGCTGACTGGTTGAATGAACGGTCGTCTACACCACCTGTGTCTGTGATCAATGCTGCAGTTGTTGTGTCTGATGAGCTTTTGCCACCGGATGAATCAGTAGAGCCGTTGTTGCCGCATGCACCTAAAAATAACCCTGCTGCTAGTGCGACAGCACCTAAACCAAATAATTTTGCTTTTTTCATTTCTGTAAAGCCTCCTAAAATAATTGTTTTATTTTTCAACAGTCAGCTGACTGAATGAACATGAGTTATAGATCTTTTTCAGTAAATGCATAAGGCAGCAGTTCACGAACGGTCGTTGCCTTCGTCACACCATTGTCTCCTACTAGCGTAACCGGCATATCAGGGGAACAGAATTCTGCCATTACTTGTCGACATGCACCACAAGGAGAGATAGGATCGGGGGTGTGCCCCGCTACGACTAGATGCGTAAATGTTTTTTCTCCTTCAGATACTGCTTTGAAAAAAGCTGTGCGCTCGGCACAATTCGTTAATCCAAATGATGCATTCTCAATGTTGATACCTTGATAAATCTTGCCTGATTCCGTTACGAGACAAGCGCCTACCGGAAAATGGGAATAAGGAACATAGGCGTTATCTAACGCTTCAATAGCTGTGTTGATCCATTCTTGTTTGAGTTCTGCCATGAGCTTCTCCTTTGAAAAAATTAATAGCCTTCACCAGTTGAACCAGATACGATTGCTACTCCTGCGCTTGTTCCGATTCTTGTAGCACCAGCTTCGATCATTGCCATTGCTTCTTCTTCGTTATGGATACCGCCGGAAGCTTTGACACCCATTTCTGGTCCTACAGTTTCACGTATCAAACGGACATCCTCTACCTTTGCTCCGCCTGTTGAGAAACCAGTTGATGTTTTGACAAAATCAGCGCCTGCAGCTTTTGCTATTTCGCAAGCTCGGATGATTTCTTCTCTATCTAATAACGATGTTTCAATAATAACTTTGACAAGCGCACGATCTTTTGCTGCTTCAACAACTGCTTCGATATCTTTTTGGACTTGTTGATCATCCTTTGATTTCAAAGCACCGATATTGATGACCATATCGACTTCATCTGCACCGTTATTGATGGCATCTGTTGTTTCAAATGCTTTTGTCTCGGGTGTGTTTGCTCCTAGAGGAAACCCGATTACTGTACATACGGCTACTGGCTCACCTTGTAATTGTTCTTTCGCTAGCGCAACCCATGCTGGATTGATGCAGACAGAATAAAAATGGTATTTTTTTGCTTCTTCGATAATTTGCATCACAGCTTCTTTAGATGCGTCTGCTTTCAAAATAGTATGGTCGATCATTCGGTTTAGTTCCATTTCTTTTCCCCTTTTCTTTAAAACGGTAAAGTCCGCTTTTTTCCTTTATTCTGTGATGATGTCATGAATCAACGTTGGCTTCATTGCCGATTCACCAATTTCAATATTTTTATATAATAATTCAATGACAGAAGTGATTTCTTCGTCGTTACTATAGATCGTCAATAGTGACTCACCTTTTGTCACGGTGTCACCAATTTTTTTATGCAGTTTCAATCCAACAGCGTGATCAATATCTTCTTCTTTGGTTTTACGCCCAGCACCTAGCATCATTGCAGCAATTCCTAATTCATTTGCCACGATTTTTGACACAACTCCGCTTTGTTTAGCAGGAAGCTCCATTGTGTAGCGTGCAGTCAAAATTCGTTCTGGATGTTCCACGATCGCTGGGTCTCCCCCTTGATTTTGGATCATTTCTTTGAATTTTGCTAACGCTTTACCAGATTCCAGAGCTTCTTGAAGCAACATTCTTGCTTCATCGGTTGTCTTAGCTTTGCCAGCAAGAACAACCATTTGGCTTCCTAAGGCGTAGCACATTTCTACTAGATCTTCTGGACCATTTCCTTGTAATGTTTCGATTGCCTCGACAACTTCTAGACTATTTCCGATGGCTTCGCCAAGAGGTTCTGACATATCTGAGATAACCGCCACTGTTTCTCGGTTAGCCAGTTTCCCAATGCTCGTCATGGTCTTTGCCAGACGTCTTGCATCTTCGATGTTCTTCATGAAAGCACCGTCTCCAGTGGTCACATCCAAAACGATTGCATCTGCTCCTGCCGCGATTTTTTTACTCATAATTGAACTGGCAATCAGCGGGAGAGAATCAACGGTCGCTGTGACGTCACGCAAGGCATACAATTTTTTGTCCGCCGGTGCCAAGTTTCCTGATTGACCAATTACCGCTACTTTACTTTCATTAACAATGCGTACAAATTCTTCATCCGAAAGCTCGATCTGAAATCCGGGAATTGCTTCTAGCTTGTCTAGTGTACCACCTGTGTAACCTAGACCGCGTCCAGACATTTTAGCCACTGTCACTCCAACACTAGCTACTAGGGGGGCTAAAATCAATGTGGTCGTGTCACCAACTCCACCTGTCGAATGCTTATCTACCTTTATTCCTTCAAGAGAACTCAAATCGATGACATCACCAGAATTAGCAATCGCCAATGTTAAGTTCGTGATTTCTTCATTTGTCATGTCTTGATAAAAAATTGCCATCAATAATGCACTGACTTGATAATCTGGAATCTTTCCATTCGTATAGTTTGTGACGATGTACTCGATTTCCTCTTTCGACAGCTCGTTTCCATCCCTCTTTTTTTCAATCAGATCCACCATTCGCATTGCCTGATCCTCCTTGTCTTCATTCGGTATTATACATTATTTTTAGGAAAGGTAAACCACTTTAGTAAACTGGTTTACTAAAAATAAAAAAAGCACTAACTCGCCTTTGTAAATGCTTACATAATCAATATACCGCCGAGTTAGCCCTTTGTCAATACTTTTACGCTCTCACGAATAATTAATTTTGTTTCGAACACTTTGTTCGGAACTTTTCTTTGAGGAAATTCGATCGTATCGATCAGGAAACGTGCAGCATAAAATCCAATATCAAAACTTGGCTGCTGCACTGTCGTCAATTGCGGAATCATGTATTCTGACAGCTTTAATCCATCGAATCCTATGACTGAGATATCTTCTGGGATTTTTTTGCCCAATTCATCGATCGCCTGATAGCATCCAATCGCCATGGCATCATTCCCGCAAAAAATAGCCGTGATATCTTTATGTTTGAGTAATTTTTTTGATGCAGTATATCCACCTTGGACAGTCAACTCTCCATGTTCAACAAATTTCCCATTAAAAGGCAGGCCATGATCTTTCAGCGCATGACGATATCCGTTGAAACGTTCTTCTAATTGATAGTATCCAGTGGTTTCCTTCAGCATGCCGATCTTCGTATGGCCATTTTCAATAAACAGCGAAACAGCTTGATAGGCGCCCTCATATTCCTTTACGATAAGCCGTCCGTTATCCCGACGATTCAATCCGCGATCGATTAAAATGATTGGCATTTTTTGATAAAAACCGCTGTCTAATGCATATTTCTCAGGTAAAATATTTGGTGTGGCCAGCAAGATTCCGTCCACCGAACGATGGGAAAGCTCTTGCAAGTACTTGATCTCATTTTCTTGGCTATGACTAGAATTGCATAACATGATCACATAGCCCAAAGGATTCAAATAGCTCTCTACACCTTCGATCAGTTTGGAGAAGAAGAAATCAGTGACATCAGGAACGATCATCCCGATGGTCTTTGAATGTCGATTGATCACATTTGAAGCGAAATAATCGGGTTTATAATGATGTTCATTCACGATCGACAACACTTTTTTTCTTGTCTTATCACTAAATCTGCTTCCTTTGTTATTCAAAATCTGTGAGACAGTTGTTACTGATACGCCTGCCATTTCTGCGATATCTCTGATGGTCAGCTTCATCCTATTGGCTCCCTTCTATCTAAATTCCCTATCAGTGTACCAAAACCCCCAAGAAAAGAATAGAGAAAAAAGGAAAGTATGTTTTTTGATAAAAATCTCCTTTATCTACCGACTTGGCAGCCTTCTATACAAGTTCTGTATCTTATTTATTTTATCGTAAAAAACATGATTCTGATTCTGCTACTTCTTTTTTAAGAAAAGATAGTTCCTTGATTAAAAAAGTCATCAATAAAAAAAGAACTGATGCGTACCATATATGTAATATGTACGCCCAGTTCCACTCTTTCGTCGCTCCACTATTTTTCAGCTAGTTATTCTTTCACACTTTTGATGATATAATATCCTTTATCTTTTGTGACGATTTCTGCATTGCCAAATGTTTCTTCCATTTTCTTTTGCGCACTCGGCGCTCCTTGTTTCTTCTGGATCACAATTGTCAGTGTACCGCCCTTCTTCAACCGAGGATATGCGCCTGTCAAGATTTCATGTACGACTTTTTTTCCAGCACGGATCGGCGGATTGCTGACGATAGCTGCATAGGTTTCTTCATGAAGTACTTCATAGATATTCGATTGATGGATGTCCACTTGTTCGATTTGGTTACGCTTTGCGTTTCTTTGCGCTAGACTCACTGCTCGCTCATTAATGTCGACCATTTCAACAAACCGCTGTGTCGCAAATGCCAAAGCTAGCCCAATCGGTCCATACCCGCATCCCACATCTAAGATCTTTCCTTCATCAGGTAACTCTTCCCAATCGAAAGCATCAATCAGGACACGCGAACCATAATCCACTGTTTCACGTGAAAATACACCAGAATCTGTTACAAATTGAAAGGTTCTGCCTTTTAACTCAAAAGCCCATTGTTCAAAATCGTGCGCCGTATCTGGGCGTTCAGAATAGTAATGATTTGTCATGTCTTCCATCCTTCTCATTTCTTTCATGACAACAGTCTATCCTTTTATGTATCCGTGCGCAAGTCAAGAATAAGACTCCGTTTCTTTCTATTATAAAGATTATACAAAAAGATCGGCAATCTCTCTTAAGTGGTGGGGTTTGCGTTTATTTTGTGTTAAAATAGTTCCATTGATGGGAGAACGCAGGAGGCTAATATGAATGATCCAATGAACTACTACCGTGTGGCAAGAGAAGAATGGCGAGAATTTTATCGTGATGGGCAAGCACCTTTGACACAAGATGAACTAGATAATATCAAAAGTTTGAATGACCGCATTTCCATGCAGGATGTTCGAGATATCTATGTACCTCTTGCTCATCTGATTTATCTTTATATGAAAGAATTTGAATCTTTGTTCTTGAGTAAAGGTTTATTTCTTCATAAATACGTAGAAGTACCGCCTTTTATTATCGGGATCGCCGGAAGTGTAGCCGTTGGAAAAAGTACAACAGCCAGACTGCTGCAGACGATTTTGTCTCGTACCTTCAAACGAAGAAACGTTCAGCTGATCACGACTGACGGATTTCTTTATCCAAATCGTATATTAAAAGAGCGTGGAATCATGGACCGTAAAGGATTTCCTGAAAGTTATGATATGGAGATGCTGATCGACTTCTTGAATCGTGTAAAATCTGGTCAGGAAGAGATAAAAGTACCTGTTTATTCACATGATGTATATGATATCATTCCAGATAAGTACGAGCTGATCCAGCAACCTGATATCTTGATCGTTGAGGGGATCAATACGCTTCAATTACCTGCGAATCAGCAAATCTACGTCAGCGACTTTTTTGATTTTTCTGTCTATGTCGATGCCGATCCCGTGCTGATCGAAAAATGGTATTTGGATCGTTTTGGCGCGTTACTGGATACGGCTTTCCAAAATCCAGAGAATTATTATTATCGTTTTGCTATCGGAGATCGTGAAGAAGCCTTTAAAATGGCAAAAGATGTATGGAAAAATGTGAATTTGAAAAATTTACAGGAATATATCTTGCCTACACGAGGAAGAGCCGATATAATTCTCCATAAAACTGAAAATCATATTATCGATTCGATTTTCATGCGAAAATATTAGCATTTTAAAATAGTTTGACTATTTTGAGATAAAATTTAAAGGGATAGGGGTAATAAATTTGACAAACGTTGCCGATATGACGAACGTTGAAAAGATTATCGTATTAGACTACGGTAGTCAGTATAACCAATTGATCACAAGACGTATTCGTGATCTTGGAGTCTTTTCCGAATTATTGAGCCACCGCATTACTGCAGAAGAAGTAAAAGTGATGAATCCAAAGGGAATCATTCTTTCTGGCGGACCAAACAGTGTATATGATGAGAATGCATTTGGGATCGATCCTGAGATCTTCAATTTAGGTATTCCTGTATTAGGGATTTGCTATGGTATGCAATTGATCACATACAAACTTGGCGGTTCCGTAGAGCCTGCTAAAAACCGCGAATATGGGAAAGCCTTGTTAGAAGTAACAAGCGATCAAGCTGTCTTGTTTAAAGAAACACCAAAACAACAAACAGTATGGATGAGCCATGGTGACTTGGTAACTAAAGTTCCTGAAGGCTTTGAAACAGTCGGAACAAGCAAAGATTGTCCGATTGCTTCTATCCAAGACACAACACGTAATTTTTATGGTATCCAATTCCATGCAGAAGTACGTCATTCCGAATACGGAATCGAATTGTTGCGCCACTTTGCCTTTGATGTTTGCCACTGTGAAGGTAACTGGACAATGGATAACTTTATTGATATGCAAGTAGAAAAAATCCGTGAACAAGTTGGTGACAAAAAAGTCTTGCTTGGTCTCTCAGGCGGCGTTGATTCTAGTGTCGTTGGGGTTCTTTTACAAAAAGCGATTGGTGACCAATTGACATCTATCTTCGTTGACCATGGTCTGCTACGCAAAGGCGAAGCGGAACAAGTAATGGAAAGTCTAGGCGGAAAATTCGGCTTGAACATCATCAAAGTCGATGCAAGAGATCGCTTCTTAGACAAGTTGAAAGGTGTATCTGACCCAGAACAAAAACGTAAAATCATTGGGAATGAATTCGTATATGTTTTTGATGACGAAGCAACAAAACTTGCTGGTGAAGAAGGCGTCTCTTTCTTAGCACAAGGAACGTTGTATACTGACGTTATCGAATCTGGTACAGAAACAGCACAAACGATCAAATCTCACCATAATGTAGGTGGACTGCCAGAAGATATGCAATTTGAATTGATCGAACCATTAAACACACTATTCAAAGACGAAGTCCGTGAATTAGGTACTCAATTAGGCATGCCTGATTCAATCGTTTGGCGTCAGCCATTCCCTGGCCCTGGTCTTGGTATTCGTGTTCTTGGCGAAATCACTGAAGACAAGCTAGAAATCGTACGCGAATCTGATGCTATCTTGCGCGAAGAAATCGCAGCTGCTGGACTTGACTGCGATATCTGGCAATATTTCACTGTTCTTCCAGGAATCCGCTCTGTCGGTGTTATGGGTGACGGACGTACTTACGACTACACAGTCGGTATCCGTGCGGTGACTTCAATCGACGGAATGACAGCTGACTTTGCCCGTATTCCATGGGAAGTCTTGCAAAAAATCTCTGTACGTATCGTAAACGAAGTAGCCCATGTCAACCGCATCGTGTATGACATCACTTCTAAACCACCAGCAACAGTGGAGTGGGAATAAACAAAAATAATTGAAAATAGCCGAAAAACGTTTTTTAACAACGTTTTTCGGCTATTTTTTTATTAAGTTTCCTTCTTCTTACCTTTTTCCACTATTTCGTTTCACATCTTTGATGATTTTCAACGCACGTTTTCGTGTTTTGATATTTGGGCTTTTCAAACGGCGATATGCACTTGAGATATCTGTTTTTTCCATATAGACGACCCACTTTCTTCTTTGATTATAGTCATGTTCAAAATACAAATCGAAATAATTACGATTTGTATTTTGAATGGTATCAAATGTTAAAAAGAAAGTCAACCTGCTAAAACGAGGCTATGGCAAAAGTCGTGTCACAATCACTTTTTCCGAATGAATAGTGTTCCAAAAGGTGCTTCTTCGGAAATAAGTTTTATTATTACATATGATCTACCAATTATTCTTCCCACATTCACATCTTACCGTTTCCGATTGTCTTAAACAATTCAGCTACTTCTTTTTGCGAACAGTCGTAAAAACAAAAAATTTTTTGTAACATCTCGTAACTGGGACGCGATAGACCTGTTTCCCATTTGGAAAGTGTTTGTCTTGTGATACCTAATTGTCGTGCAACGAAATCTTGTGTATAACTTCAGTCTTTTCTTTTTTTTGTCAGCCATCGAGCAAATACCATCCAAGCATCCTCCTCGTTGTTAAACCGCATCCATTTCCCTCAATATCAACTATATTAGAAACATTTGTAATTGAAAAGAGTCTATAACGATTGGGATCTTAAAAAAGAAATGGTGTATCCTAGTTCTTTGTTTCTCTTTCTCTTGTAAACAGTTCTGAAATCTCTTTAGCTGAGCATCCATACAAACAAATCAATTTATAGAGCATCTCATAACTTGGATATGACCGGCCATTTTCCCAATTGGACAAACCTTGTCTTGTAATATGTAACTGAAGTGACACCCATTTTTGAGTATACCCTTTTTCCCTTCTCTTCTCACGCAACCACTGATGGATCTCCATCCCTCGCTCCTTTCATTTAAGTATTCTCTCCCATATTAACTATAACGGAAAATTTAGGAATTGAATATATGGCGCAATGATTTGTGTCTTACATTTGATTGCTAGTTAGAATACACTGTAATTGTTGAAATATAAAAAAATAAAAGGAGTGTTAGAGAATGAAAAAATCGGTAATAGGTGGAATAATATGGGAATGTTTTTTTAGAATATGACCGTTAATAAGGAGATGTCATGAAATATAAATACCTATTTCTTAGCTTGGGGTTCCTTTTATTGTTAGGGATATCGGGATGTACTGATGCAAGAAAAGAACTGACAGGTGATTATGATTATTATCTCTATTTTTCGAATACAATGGACAAGTTTGTAACATCTGGCAGATTCGTTGGTATTGGAAAGAAGGATCAAGTGATTTTAAAAACAGAAGGACTGGAACTAGGCACTTTCGTACAACATGATCAAAAAGTCTTTTTATCTGATCGAACGCATGACTTTGTTTATACACCTCATTCAGGAAAAATCGAAAAGGAAAAGCGCCAAACAAAAGAACATACAGGAATAGACAGCGTCATATTGGACGGGAAGCTGGTTACTTTGTTCAATCATGGCTATCCAGATACCGATGACATCCTTTATCAAAACAATCTTTATTTTAATAATGACTATACGATTATCAACGGGCATATTTTTTCGACTGGAAACGATGAGCAGTCTCTCTATATTTTACGTGACGAAGAAATAGGAAAATTATTTGTTGATAGACTCTATCTTTCTGAAGATACGCTTATCAGTGAGAACCTTGGTTCGTTCCCCAATATAGAAGGGAGTGAATATCTGATAGGTTATCGGCTAAATGTTCATGAAAACCACTTATACGGAGTGGCTTTTGATTTTGCTAATAATCGGCGAGCTGGATTATTTAGCTATTCGTTGAAAGATTCATCGTATACATTTAAAGAAACAGACCGAGAAATAATACTGGAAGATATAGGATTCAGTTTTTCAAAAGGAAGTTTTATTTATAAAGATCAGCTTGTTTACTTTTCAAGTAACGGCACGATCTACTTTATTGATCTTGAGACTGCAGAAACTACTAAAAAACTCCCGACAAACATGGATCTTAGTGGTGTATTTATTGTCTCCGTGATTGATGATGAACACGTAGCGATTGCTACCCATGATCATGATAATAATCTAATCATCTGGGAACTCGACCTAAGTAGCTTGTCTCTTACGGAAAAGCGACGTGTAGAACCTTCACTATGGAGAAAGCAAGAATATCTGTACGACTTTCAAGTAAAGCGATGATTATCTCAAAAAAGTTTACCCAGCCGCCAACATAAACAAAAATTGATGATAAAATAAATATAAAAATTTTTTTGCGAAAAAGATTGGTGGGCATTGGAATGGAAACAAATGATTTGCGTATGGTAGAAGAGAATTTTCAATTTGATATACGGGCATCTGGAATTTTATGGAATGAGGAAACAGAGGATATTCTTTTGAGCAGGGAAAACAATGAACAGGGCATCCAAGTATTGCCTGGTGGAGCGGTCAAACGTTTTGAAACAAGTCAACAATCCGTTGTTCGCGAAATGCTGGAGGAAACTGGTTATGAAACAGAAATCGTCCGTTTGCTTGCCCTTATTGAAAGTACCTTTTCAATTGAAGAAAACACAGATAAAACCTATCAGCAAATCAATTTCGTCTATCTTTTGAAACGTGTAGCTCACTCGGATAGACATAAAATCGTTGCATCAGAAGAAAAAGTGCGACCAGTTTGGAAACACAGACAAGAGGTAAAAACCGTGAAACCAACTATATTAAACGAAATCATTGCGGAATTTCCTACTTCTGTCCGCTTTGAAGTATCATTCGATTAATTGAGGTTGTGAAAAAGCCGCTCAGTTTTGAGTATTAAGAAAAAGGTTATGAAAATGACTTTTTCACAACCTTTTTTAGCACATATATTTCTATTTGTCCTTCTATTCTAGTTTTTGTCGAACAACCGTTAAATAATGTTGCAGCCCGACATTCATTACCCACGCAACACCTAAACCGATGAAACTTCCTATGATGATTCCTAAAAAACGATATTCGATCAAAGACATCAGATAGGCCCCGCGAATAAGTGTAGATAGCATCAACGCCATGGGATTAAGAAAAATATTAGCAACTGCGTAATTTCTAGCAACTAGAATTATGCGATTCCGTAAAGAAACGTAATCAGAAAAATCGTCTGCAGTTGCGTGAACGGCACAAATGACAAGACTGCTGACACACATAACCCACCCATCGATCCAATCAGATATTGGACTTGTCGATGCTTCATCGCATCCAAATTTTCCGCCAGCAAAATCGATGCACATGACAAGGTCAACCAATTAAGGATTATGCAGATTCAAGCCATGACTGACATAAACGGACAGAAACAAGGTGGCACTGTAGAAAACAGAATCAATGATCACCAAAGGCTCTTCATGAAACCTTTCTTTTAGAGTCGCTTTTTCAATTGTCTGCTCAGGTCGTGAATCCAGTAATTTTGTAATCACTGCCGCAATCAGAGCAAAAACGACACCCATAAAAAAATAAAGCGAGACGATCGGTAATTGAGCGATTGGCAGCTGCATACTCGTTCCCATGGCAGAAAGCATCGCAAAAAACAAGCCACCTGGTTTAGAGATATGGAATAATCGCAATACGAATCTGCTGGAAAAAGCAACCAAAGCTACAGCAAATGGTTCAAGCCATAAAACATAAGTTGACAAAATCCCTAGAACGAAAGCAAACAAAAGTCCACAACCGATCAAAAACATACGTTTCAGCAAAGATTTCATCGGTATGTTTTGATAATAGAAAAAAGTAAAGATCCCTAATGATGAAAAACTTGAAATCAAAAAGTCATGATTTATGTAACCTAACCATAATACGATAAAGATAAGTAGCATCAGGTTCATGATACGAAAAGGATTATCTTGTATTTTATTGAAACGAAAATAAGTCTTGAACAATCTATCCCTCCTTCCTAGTGATTTGAAAAGAAGCTGAATCAAAATGAAATACCAATCCCGTTTGTCAGCATTACCTAGTATAACAATTATTTCTTGATTTTTCATAAAATTAGTATCAAGAAGCTGGTGCATAGTCTCTAAATCATTCATCGCGCCGGTAAATAAGGGCCAAGCATCCACCCCATCTTGTTTTTTTCTAGGAATAATATGGAAATGAAGGTGAGAGACATGTTCTTCTACTGTCTCATCTTCTGCTTTAATCAAATTGACGCCATCAAAACCGCAATTTTCGACGCAATAAAGAGAAACCGCTCGAATGACGTTCATCAATTCGATAAATAGTTCTTGCTCGCAATCAATTAAATTGACCCGATGTTTTTTGACTAGAGCGATCATATGACCATCGACATCTCCTGCGTTATCTAAAAATACAAGAATATTTTCACTCTCAACTATTTTTCTTCGGTGCAATCTTCCATTCACTATTTTACAAAATAAACAATCCTCCAATTCATCCACCCCTTTGTGGACTAAGAAGGGGTAAGACTTCTCTGTCTTCCCCTTGCTTTTACCAAAATATCGATTAACTATCATGTTTGATCACCTGACTTTCGGTGTCCAGTCAAACTGCAGATCTCACAATTTTCGATACGCTTCTAATTCCTTTTGATTCCCGTATACAAAATGCCCGGGGCGTACTTCCTCGAAAACCGGACCGTCTTTTGTATAATCATGTATGCTAGGATCATACACATGTAATTTTCTTTTCCTTGCTAAAATAGGATCTGGTATAGGCACAGCTGAAAGCAATGCCTTTGTATATGGATGAAGCGGATGGTTGAATAACTCTTCCGTTTCAGCTAGTTCTAAAATATGTCCTTGTCTGATCACAGCGATCCTATCTGAAATAAAACGTACGACTGATAGATCATGAGCGACAAAAAGATATGTCACTTCTCGTTTTTTTTGTGCATCTTTCAGTAAGTTCAACACTTGCGCACGGATCGAAACATCTAAAGCAGAGATTGGTTCGTCCGCTACGACTAATTCAGGTTCCATCACTAATGCACGAGCGATCCCGATCCGTTGTCTTTGACCGCCGGAAAATTCGTGAGGATAGCGGTACATATGCTCTGGAAGTAGTCCGACTTCTTTGATGATTTTTGCCACCTTTTCCAAACGTTCTTCTTCCGAGTGAAACAGGTTAAAATTATAGAGGCCTTCTGAGATAATATATTCTACTGTTGCCCGTTCGTTCAACGATGCGGATGGGTCTTGGAATATCATTTGGATCTTACGGATTTTTTCTGCTTGTTCTTTTTTCGACAAGGGACCATTGATCTTTTTCCCTTCAAAGAGAATATCCCCTTTGCTTGTCGGATTTAACCCAATGATTGCTCTGCCAATCGTCGTTTTGCCTGAACCAGATTCTCCTACGAGAGAGAACGTTTCTCCTTTATAAATATCAAAGTTGGCGTCTTGGACAGCTACGAACTTGCTTTTTCCTTCTCCAAAAGTGATTTCTAAATCTTTTACAGTTAACAAAGTTTTTTTATCAGCTGACAACTTGCTTCCCCCCGTCTTGCTCTTCACTATCCAATTCTGCAGCCAAAGCAATCATTTTTTCATGAAGATTTTCGATTTGTTTTGGTTTAAGTACTTTCGGTGCACGAGGATCCAGCAGCCAAGTCTTCGCAAAATGGGTTTCGGATACTTGGAACATAGGCGGTTCACTAGTAAAATCGACCTTCATCGCATAGGCGCTGCGAGGCGCAAAAGCATCTCCTTGGATATCTTTATATAAAGAAGGTGGTGTTCCTGGTACAGAGTAAAGCACATCTCCTTTTTGTGCTAATTGTGGCAAAGAAGAAAGCAAGCTCCATGTATAGGGATGTTTTGGATCATAAAAAATTTCTTCAACTGTTCCGCTTTCGATGATCTGTCCAGCATACATAACAGCTACTTTGTCTGCTATAGCCGCGACAACGCCCAAATCATGGGTGATAAAAATCGTTGTGAATTGATATTCTTCCTGAAGCTCTTTGATTAGTTCCAAGATTTGTGCCTGGATCGTTACATCCAAAGCGGTTGTCGGTTCATCACAAATCAAGATTTTAGGTCGGCAAGCCAATGCAATAGCAATGACGATCCGTTGTCTCATCCCACCAGAGTATTGGAAAGGATATTCATCATATCTTTTTGCCGCATTAGGGATTCCTGTTTTTTCCATCAATTCGACAGCTAAGCGTTTCGCTTCCTTCGCTGATTTCTTCTGGTGTTTGATGATGACTTCTGAGATTTGTGAGCCAATTGTTTTGATAGGATTCAGTGAAGTCATAGGATCTTGGAAGATCGTCGCGATTTCTTTTCCCCGAATATCTTCCCATTCTTCATCCTTTTTCAATTCGCTTAATATCTTGTCTTTATAGCGGATCGTTCCTGAAGTGATATTGCCGTTTTGTTCCAGCATCCCGGTGAATGTTTTTGTCAGAACTGATTTTCCTGATCCTGATTCACCAACGATGGCTAATGTTTCTTTTTCTTTTAGCTCTAATGAGACATTTCTGATCGCTTTTAATTCACGGTGACGAACATGGAAGCTGACCGAGATGTTTTCTACTGATAAAATTGTTTGATTCTCCATTGTTTGCCTCCTAAATATGTGTTCTTGGATCTGCCGCATCTGCAAGAGTTTGTCCTACGATGTATAAAGAAACAGAAACTAACGCCAGTACAGTCACAGGAATCCAGAAAAGATAAGGGTAATTGCTCATGTTATTCGTATATTTTGCGATTAATCGTCCGAGGGAAGGAACATCACTGCTTAACCCAACGCCTAAGAATGAAAGAAAGGTTTCATATGAAATAAACGAAGGTAGCGCTCTAGATACATCTGTCACGATGATAGAAATCAGATAAGGCAGGATATTACGAAAAATCATCCGCAAGGTCGGTGTTCCTAGTGTTTTTGAGGCTAAATTATACTCGCGGTCGCGGATGATCATGACTTGTACCCAAATAAAGTAAGCTACGCTCAGCCAGCTCGTCACACACATCGCAAAAATCAAATTCCAAAATCCCGAACCAAACGTATAAGAGAGAACGATAACGATCAGTAAAGTTGGCACATTCGAGATGATGTTGTAAATTTCCAACATGAAACGGTCAATTGCTTTAGATGTTCCCCAAATCGCCCCTACTACTACACCAATAACTGTAGTGATCAATGTAGCAATGACACTGATGGAAATCGATGTTTTCGCCCCTGCCCAAACTGCATCGAATAAGGACATGCCGTTAGCATCTGTACCAAACCAAAATTTTGCACTTGGTGGATTATAGCGTTTCGTAAAGTCATTGATATCTTTTACATCCATAAATTTGTATCCGCTGAATAATGGCTGGATAAAGCTCATCAATAAGACAGCCAGCATCAGTATCAGCATAAAAATCGCAACTTTGTTTGAAAAGAATTTACGCATGACCGAACGCCAATACGAATACTTCGGCGTATCAATCTTTTCTGAAGCTAACGAATTCGTTTCTACAAAAATGAATTCGTTCATTTGTTCTGTTTTCACATTTTCCAAGCTATTTTCCTCCTGACGATAGTTTGATTCGCGGATCGACTAATGCCATCGCAATATCCCCGGCTAAGATTGAAAATACGGATACTGTGGTAAAGACAAAAACGATTGCGATAACTAATGGATTGTTATGGGTAATGATCGCATCAGGTAGCATTTTCCCCATACCTGGTGCAGCAAACACTGTTTCTGTGATCGTCGCCCCAGCAATCGCTCCGATGATACTTCCTGGAATCCCATTGACGATTGGGATAGCTGCATTTTTGAAAATGTGTTTTCTAGCAATTTCTTTCGCATTCAAACCTTTTGCTTTCGCAAATTTAACATAATCGGAAGACTGTTGGTCGATCATGTAACGTCTCAGCCAAATAACGATTCCAGAAACAGACAATAGTCCTAGAATCACTGTCGGTAATATATAGGAGCGAATATCTTGTGCGCCCAATGCTGGGAAGGAATCTGGCAAAGAAAACCAGCTGCTTCCAATAAATCGGAAGAAATAGATAAAGGCTAGACTTGGCACGGAGATCAGCACCGTTACGATAGCGATCCCTGCTTTATCTGGTATCTTTCCTTTGTAACGAGCCATCAACATCGCAGCAGGTATACCGATCGCATAAGCAATAATAACAGCGATGGCTCCCATACGAAATGATGTGCCGATCATCGATGGGTCTTGGTGATTCGTGTCTGTGATGACGTAATTATCAGAAAAATATTTTTTGTCTCGTGAAGAGATGTTTTTTGTTTTCTGATATTGACGGAGATAGATATTAGCAGAAGAGCGCGCTGTAAAATCATCATTAAATGTTGTCTCTGTACTTTCTGTTTTCCCTTGTCCTCCTGAGATGATGCTTGTTACCGCTTGTCCGGCAAATGTCGGATATGAAGTGCCTAGATTCAAATGAACGATATTTTGATGGATATAAGGAAATTGTCCATTGAAATAGATTTGGTATTTATATTGTGTTCCTGAACCGACAAGTGCCCAACCGACCAACTCATCGTTTTCGATACGCAGAGAATGTTTTAAGTTAGGATTGCTGGCATCTTTTACTTTCCATGGGTGATCGATTTGGATCATATTCGCATAGAAATTCACTACGCGTTTTACTAATGGAATATCTTTTGTCGCATAATATTCTTTGCTGATTGGAAATTGTTTGAGCGTCCAACCATTTTTCTTCGCCCAATCTTGGTATTTTTCTTCTAACTGCTCAGAAGAGGCTTTTTCTGATGAACTGCTTCCTACTTCTTTTTTCAGTTCTTTCGTCGTGTAGTATTCGATATAACCCATCTTGCTGAAGGCTGTATTTTCATAATCTGCCAGTTCATCTGGTTTTGCCTTTAATTTTCCGTAATTCACATCATTTTGAAATATCGTTTTTCTCGGAACAAGTGAATAGATCACCGCATAGGTTAAGGTAGTTACAAGAAAAATACTAAGTATAGAGCGCAGGGCCCTAAATAAAAGGTATCTTTTCACAATTTTCCCTCTCTTTCATCATATGAGTAAAAAAGGCTACAATAGAAATTGAAAGCCTTTTTTACTATTCATTCAGCTAAATTACTTAGAACTTGTTGTTTCTGCTTCTTTCGCAGTTTCTTCTTTTTTTGTTTCCCAAGCTTTCTTCGCTTTGTCGTATTGATCTGTTGTGACGATATCGCTTTGTACTTCTACATATTTCAATTTGTTTGCAGCAATACCTGCCCAACCATATGGTCCGCTAAATGGTACTACATTTGTGACACGCGGCGTCCCACCATCTGCATAAATTGGTACTTGCAAAGCATTATCTAACAACCAAGCTTCTGCATCTGCATAAGCAGTGTAACGAGCATCTAAATCATCAGTGATAGCAGCGGCTTTATCCAATAATGCGTCGTATTCAGACAAGTTGATTGCTTTTTTCGCAGCAGTTGATGGATCCGTTCCTTGTACTACGGCAGAAGCTTCCAGTCCAAGTGTATGGATCATATCCCCTTTGCGTGAATCATAGATATTCAAGTAAGAAGATGGATCAGTGTAGTCTGGACCCCAACCAGAGGCATTTGTAATGTCAAAGTCGCCAGCTTGTCCGGTCGTCGCTTGATAAGTAGCAGCTAAATATTTATCTTCATTCAATAGTTGAATATCAACCACTACGTTATCTGATCCTAAAGAAGTTTCCACTGATTTTTTCAAAGATTTGACCATGTTGACACTAATCTCAGAAGTTTCCTCAACTGGCATATCTAAATGAATAGGGAATTGCACACCTTTTGCTTCTAGTTCTGTTTTTGCTTTTTCCATATATTCTTTGGCTTTGTCTGCGTTATAATACCCATCTTGTCCATCAGATAAATTTACATCGCCAAAAGCATCGGAATCCAGTGCTTTTAATTTACTTGCCACTGTATCACCGTAAGGTTTTCCGCCAATTTCTACAAAATCGGCAGGAACAAGTGTATTACGTAATGCTTTAGTGGCTCCTTCTTCTCCTACACTTTGTGCGTTATAGCTTTTCTTATCAAATCCGAATAGAATAGCTAAACGGAAATTGCGGTCTAAAATAGCTTTCTGTGTATCTTCTTTTTCTTTATCTGTTGTTTTTGAAGTTGCATCAAATGTACCTCGGTTAAAGTTAAATGTTAAATTGTATGTGGATCCACCTGTTTGAGACCAAGTCACACCATCTGGATAAGCTTTTGTTACGTCTTTATATCCTGGTGAATTTGGATAAACACGAGCAAGAGATAATTCTCCATTTTCGTAAGATTTAAATAACCCATCGGGATCACTTCCATCATTGTAGGTCCATTTTACTGTGTCTAAATGGACATTTTTAGGATCCCAATAAGATTCATTCTTCGTATATTCGATAACTGATTTAGCTGTATTGTTTGCAAGGATGAAGGGTCCATTATAAAGGATGGAGTCTGGTGTTGGTTTACCGAAATCTTTCCCTTTTGATTTTAGGAACTCTTCATTGATTGGATATAAGATACCGTAAGTCGTTTTTGAGTTCCAGAATGGTTCAGGTTTATTCAATGTGTATTGCAACGTGTAGTCATCTACTGCTTTTACCCCAACAGTAGAAAAATCATTCGTTTTACCATCTATATAATCAGATAAGCCTTTGATACTATCTGCCACGATATATAACGTTTCTGATTGTACATCTACCGCGTGTTTCAACCCAGTAACAAAGTCATTTGCTGTCACATCAGTCCCATACTCATTTCCTTCACTATCCACCCAAGGAACACCTTTGCGAAGATGATACGTATAAGTCAACCCGTCATCACTAACTTCCCATGACTTAGCCATATCGCCTTTCAGGTTCCCGTATTGGTCATTTTCCAAAAGACCTTCCACAAAGTTAGTATAGTGGTCACTATTCGTTTTACGGGATGAGAATGTGTAATCTAGCGTTTCAAGATCTGTTACATATACAGAACTATATTCTGATACAAGGTCACTTTTCTTTGAAGAGCTAGACCCTTTTGCATTACTCCCACATGCTCCCAGCATAACGGCACTTACTAGAAGCAAAGCTAAAACTTTTTTCATATAATGTATATCCCCCTCTTATTTATACTGCTTTCACCCTTTTCAACCCCTATTAACCAGATAATTGCGCAACATGTTTAATCGCGAATTGTAAAATTAAGTTAGAAAAATAAAAAGGCATTTATGGTACACTCAAATTGTATTTCCGACGAAAGAAAACAAAGGAGTGTAACCATAAATGACCTACAAACATCTTACCATAGACGAACTGACAATGATAGAATCATATTATCTTCAACATAATAAGCCGGTTGAAATCGCTAACCGAATGGGACGTGCTATACAAACTATTTATAATGTAGTCAATAAGTTCAAGCAAGGTAAGACTGCTCTTGATTATTGGCACCAGTATAAAGAAAATAAGAAAAAATGTGGTAGAAAAGTCATTCAATTACCTGCTCATGAAGTAGATTACATTAAAGAGAAAGTCACTCTTGGTTGGACGCCTGACGTCATTATCGGGCGAAAAGAAAGACCTGTTTCATGCGGTATGAGAACCCTTTATCGTTTATTTTCTAAAGGAATATTTGATATTGACACACTACCGATGAAAGGTAAAAGAAAACCCAATGGCCATCAGGAAAAACGGGGAAAACAACAGTATCAGCGCTCAATCCATGATCGACCTGATAATTATCCTGATTTCAATTCTGAGTTTGGTCACCTTGAAGGTGATACGATCGTTGGCATTCATCATAAAAGTGCCGTCATTACTTTAGTTGAAAGATTATCTAAAGTCATTATCACGATTAAACCCAACGGCCGTAAGGCATTAGATATTGAAACTGCCCTTAATCAATGGTTTTCTCGCTTCCCTAAAAACTTCTTTAAATCTATTACGTTTGACTGTGGAAAAGAATTTTCTAACTGGAAAGCCATTAGTAACCAACATGATATTGATATATATTTTGCGGACCCTGGAACACCTTCTCAACGCCCATTAAACGAGAATTCTAACGGGATTCTGCGTCGTAATGGACTGCCGAAATCAATGGATTTTAGAGAAGTGAATCAGACATTTATTTCCAGTGTCAGCAATCAACGTAATCATATTCCAAGAAAATCATTGAATTACAGAACACCAATCGAAATATTTTTGAGCTATGTACAAGAAGCATTTTATTCTAGCTTAATTTGACAAATCATATAATTATTAAAAATAATCTTTGAGAGGAAAAAGTGAACGAATAAAAATTACTTAAGTTATATATTTGAATATTTTCTCATTTTAAACTCATTTAAAAGAAACCGGATTCCCAACAAAAAAGCTTCTAATTTTCGTACGATAACTACGTTGGTCCTTAAACTTCATACTTTTTTATGATTTTTCAGCGGTTTTCGATGGTATACTTTTTAGATGGAGGAGATGTCTATGCGGTATATATCAAAATTTTTATTAGGGATTTATTTATTCTTTCTATTATGGTTGATTTTATTCAAGCTATCATTTAATCTTCCACAATTTCTCACTTATTCTTACAGCAATGTCAATCTCGTCCCTTTTTCTACTTTTTCTTTTGAAAATACGACGGTTTTGCGCGAGACCACTTATAACTTCATTGTCTTTTTTCCTTTTGGGGTGCTTTTGAATGTCAATTTCAAAGGGCTTTCCTTTTCTAAAAAATTAGGGATCATTTTCCTTGTAAGCTTCTTCGCAGAGTTTATTCAATTCCTATTCGGTATTGGCGTAGCGGATATCACTGATGTAATTACTAATACAACAGGAGGTCTGATTGGATTATGGTTCTATCAGCTTTTAAACAAACACATATCGACAAATAAGTTGGATCGCCTAGCCGTTATTTTGGGGTACGTTTTATTGTTATTTCTAATCGTAGCTTTTTTATTTTTGACACGTACTATCCGTCTTCGATAAAATCGTTCATAAAAAAGGACCGTCACAGATACATTCCAGTGTGTACCTATGACAGTCCTTTTTTATTCAATTATTGATTCTCAAAAAAATCGATTTTCACCTCTGCTATTTGGAGTATACATCTTACACATTGAAGCAGTCAGGATATGTTTCCCTTTGTTTTTTATCAAAAAATAGTAAAGTAACGGTTATGTCTATTTTCAGATTAATTACATTAATGAAATGTCCTTTTCCTTGAAAAACAAGTATTATCATAACTCCTTCATAATTTAAGTACGCATTTTAATCAAAAATGATTATTTTTTTAGCTTACATGCTTTAAATCTTCGCATTTTCCTATTCGATACTTAAATCGATTGAGAAATCTTCGTTCTTCTTTATACCTCGTATAGGTATATCTATTTATTGTAAAAAGCTTGTTCTATAAATAATTTTTCTTCTTTTCTATCATTTTTCTCTCTTATGAAGGTATCTTTTTCCTTGATTTCTGCCAGTAGATTTTACCTGATCCTACTTTTTGAAGGCATTTCAAAGGAAAAAGTAGCAGTTTTTAGAAGTAGCAGAGAAATCAAAACAAGTGTATCGTTATTTTTTAACTATTAAATAACACGTAAAATATAGTTGGTTCGTTATTTTTCACTCTTCTGAATTTACTTTTTTAACCCCATCTGAACTCTTGTTAATATTTATTCATTTCTATTGTATATCCCCTGACAAAAGACATCTATATGCCTCCTTTAACTAATCTATTGTTTTTTTAGCTATCATAAAGTTATCCACTGTGGAAAAACTAACGATTTTTTTCGATACACTTTTTTAAAAATTTTTTCCACAAATAAAAACATGTTTACAGCAGTATGGTTCTGCTGTAAACATGTTTTTATTAAATAGATAGAATATTAGCTTACATAAAGATGTTTATTTTTTTATTGCTGCGAATAATGTCAAAAATACCGTGACACCAACTACTGTCCAAGTCAAATGACCTTGATCCAAATAAATAAGCATCGTGACAAAACTAGTAATCAGTCCTACATGAAGTCTTTTTTGATCCATCTGCATCCCTCTTTGAATACTAGTATCACTCGGATATTTGATCGTTTGTTTATTTTTTCTATATTTTTCTCTTAAATTTTAAACACGGATCATTTTACCGATATTGTGATTCGATGGTACGGCTTGGGATGATCCAAGCAGCAAGAATCACGATGTTTGCGATCATCACGGCTACTGGCGCTACTAAATAGCCTAAGACAATTCCTAAAACATTCAGCATCGTCTTCAATGCTTTCTCGTGACCCTTATTTGCTTTGACAAGTTCTTTTGCCAAGATATAATACGCAATGTTAGCGGTCAAGGTAACAAAACCATAAGTCATTTCTGGAGCCAGACTATTGATGTACTCACTAATTCATGAAGTGGCAAATGGAAAAAGTGAAAGCGCAAAAATAAAGAAACTGTTCGCCCATAAGACCCGTCCATTTATCTTATGTACAACTTGAAATAAATGATGATGATTGTTCCAGTAAATCGCTAAGATGATGAAACTGACAATATAGATAAAAAATCGGTAACCTAATGCAGCGAGCGCCTCCCACGTATCTCCGTTAGGTTCATGAAGTTCTAAAACTAAAATAGTCATGATAATGGCGATTACAGCATCTGTAAATGCTTCAAGACGATTTTTAGGCATGATATTCTCCTCCTTTTCCGCTCTATTTTAGATGATAAACAAGGGAAAAAGCAATTGTTTGATCATTTAAGTAGATGAAGTAAAAATCAGTCTGCAGTTGGAGGTGTTTTTAGAGAATCCCTGTTATACTTTTTCTATAGTAAAGAATGAACAAGAGGAGGGTTTTGTATGCGTCAAAAAAATATGTTCTTAAATATCTTCATGGTTCTTTTAGTGTTGATTGCCGCTAGCTTTGTCATCAGTCTTTTTGTTAGTATTGTAAGTGGCCTTTTATGGTTTGCGGTCAAAGTTTTGATTCCGATCGCACTTATCATCTGGCTCGTTCGTTGGATCAAAGGCAATACACATAGAAAAAACTATTATTAATGAATCACATTATCACTCCGTTATGATATAACTTACTTAAAAATAGGGTCGCGACATAAGTTCGCGGCCCTATTTGATATATCATATATGGATTTTCCCAATTATCCTAATGCCACATCCAAGATCATCATAATGATAAATCCGCTCATGACACCAAAAACTGCAAAATGACGTTTGCTGGACAATGTCTGCTGTGCTTCGGGAATCAATTCTTCCACCACGACATAAATCATCGCTCCTGCAGCAAAAGCAAGTGCATAAGGAAGCAGCAGCTCCACTTTCGTTACTAGTAGTGCGCCAATCACCCCAGCGATTGGTTCAACGATTCCAGAAGCTTGTCCGTAAACAAAGGCCTTTTTACGGCTCAGACCTTCTTGTCGCAATGGGATTGATACAGCTGCTCCTTCTGGGAAGTTTTGGATACCAATACCTAGCGCTACCGAAACAACGGCTAATATAGCGGCTGTCGGATTATCCGCAGTTGCTGCTGCACCGAATGCTACCCCTACGGCTAAACCTTCAGGAACATTATGCAATGTAATAGAAAAAACAAGCAAGATTGTCCGCTTTAAATGGGTATGCAATCCTTCTGCTTCATGTTGCGGTCCAAAATGCATATGAGGCAGTGTTTTATCTGCCATATATAAAAACACCCCACCTAAACCAAATCCAATACTTACAACTAGCCAAGCAATATCTCCATTTTCTTCTGCTTTTGTAATCGCTGGATCAAGCAAGGACCAAAAACTTGCAGCAATCATGACACCAGAAGCAAATCCTAACATCAAATTTAGCACTTCTTTTTTGATTTCTTTAAAGAAAAAAACCAATCCGGCACCAAGAGCTGTCATAAAATAAGTGAAAGCTGTCCCAGCAAGTGCTTGCTGCCAAGGCTCAAGCCTCAATAGCCATTCAACCATGCCATTCCCCTCTCTTGAATCTATTTATGTACTACTCTAGCATATTCCCAAAAACATGACTACATTTTTGTGAAAAGACGAATTAGTTGGGATTTTCGATAGGAAGTTCTATACTCTAGATACAAAAAATTTATGGATCATCATTGCTAAAGGAGTGAAACACCATGTCAAAAATCAATGCAGGAGTCGCAATGGTAAAAGTTCTTGAAAGCTGGGGCATCGACCATATTTATGGCATTCCCGGAGGATCTTTCAATTCGATTATGGATGCGCTATATCACGAAAAAAACGAAATCAAATATATTCAAGTCCGTCATGAAGAAGTCGGTGCACTAGCAGCAGCCGCAGATGCAAAATTAACCGGGAAAGTCGGCGCTGTCTTCGGCTCTGCAGGACCTGGTGCGACACATTTGATCAATGGTTTGTATGATGCACAAATGGACCATGTGCCTCTAGTAGCGTTCTTAGGACAAGTCGCTTCTACATCCATGAACTATAACTCTTTCCAAGAATTAAACGAAAATCCTATTTTCGCAGATGTCAGCGTATACAATCGTACAGTCATGACGCCCCAAAGTCTTCCACATGTCGTAGATGAAGCCATTAAAGCCGCCTATGAGCATAAAGGTGTGGCTATCGTGACGATTCCTGTTGATCTTGGTTTTGAAGAAATTGATGAACAACCTTTCTCTACTGCTCACACTCACAAAACAAGTGTGATATTACCAGAAGAAAAAGATCTGCTGGCTGCTTTGCCTTATCTTGAAAAAGCAAAAAAACCAGTTCTTTATGTTGGTCAAGGAACGCGAAACGGATTTCCGCAAATCAAAGAATTCTCAGAACATTTTTCAGTTCCTATTGTCGCTTCCGTTCTAGCAAAAGGAATTATTCCTGATGATTATGAAAACTTTCTTGGTTTTGCTGGACGTGTCGCTACTAAACCCGGAAATGAAGCATTGGCAGAAGCCGATCTGATCTTATTTGTCGGTAGCGATTTCCCATTTGGACGTGCATTTTTTAATCCAACTGCTGAATTTATCCAAATCGATATTGATGCGTCAAAATTCGGACGGCGCCATGAAACATCGCTGTCGATTCTCGGTGATGCAAACACAGCTTTGCAAAAACTGGTCGAATTAGGTGATGCTCGTCCTGCTGATAGCTGGTACCTAGCAAATCAGGAAAATAAAGAAAAATGGGTAAATTGGTTGAAATCTTTTGAAGATCGTGAGGAAGAAACGATTCGACCAGAGGCTGTCTATAAAGAAATCAATCGGATTGCTGAAGACGATGCGATTTTCGTCACAGATGTCGGTAACACGACTATCCATTCTATTCGCTTATTAAATATGAACGGTAAACAAAAACATACAACCTCTGGATGGTTCGCAACTATGGGTAATGGTGTGCCTGGAGGAATTGCCGCACAACTAAGCTACCCAGAAAAACAAGTATTTACCTTAAGTGGTGATGGCGGATTTGCTATGGTCATGCAAGATATCATTACACAAGTCAAATATCAGCTTCCAATTGTCAATGTTGTTTTTTCTAATGATTCTTTTGGTTTCATCGAAGCAGAACAAGAAGATACGGAACAAAAGAAATTCGGTGTATTTTTAGAAGATGCAGATTTCGGTAAAGTTGGAGAAGCCCTCGGTGCAAAAAGCTTTACAGTCACAGAATACTCGCAACTTCGGTTTGCCTTTGATGCAGCCGCAAAATCAGACCGTCCTGTAGTGATCGATGTGAAAATCAATAACAAGCGTCCATTGCCAGTAGAAGATCTTCATTTAGATCCAAGAAAATATTCTGAAGAAGAAATCCAAGCATTCAAAGAAAAATATGAAGTCCATGATTTGCCAGTATTGAATGAATTATATGAAAAGAGGTTGTGACAACTGCGCTATGCTTCGAGTAATAAGAACGATGGACAGAAAATAGTTCCTCATATTTTCTAGGACGGCGATCTTATTACCGAGAAGCAGCAGGTGGAGCACCGTGTATCAGAGGTTGTGAAAAAGCTGCCCTGCATCAAGTAATAAGAACAGCCAAACAAAAATAGCTCGTCATATTTTTTCGTTTGGTTGGGCTTATTACCGCAGATGCAAGCTTTTGAACACCGTGTATCAAGAGATTGTGACAACTGCGGTATGTTTCAAGTATTAAGATAAAATTTGTGCCTATTGCTTTTCACATTTTTGCATAAATTTGTCTCGACACCTAAAGATTACCTCGTGCATATTTGTCCATGATAAAAAAGCCAGCTACCAATTGCAACAGTCAAATTGTTACCGGAAGCTGGCTTTTTTATTTGTTTGATTTCACTTATCTAAACGCATAGACGATATTTGTGATGCCGAATAACATAAAATAGAACCCAACTAAAAAGCTTAATGTCAACGCAGAAGAAATTGGATTAAACAATAAGAAAATTCCTAATAAAATTCCTAAAATATTGACGATGATCGTAAACCAATAATATCCTTCACTTACTCCTCTTGCCAAGTCAGCAGTAAATAACGCTAAAACTGAATCAGCAATAAACCATACTGCAAAAACAAAAGGTAATGCTGCGACTCCTGCACCAATATTGAATAAGAAAAAGACGCCAACTAGAATATCGATGATCCCGATTATTAAGGGCATCTTTCCTTTATATCCTGTTAGCTCTTTTAATCTGTTACGTACAAATAGTTCAAATATCCCTTTAATAAAGGAAAAAATCGCAAAGACTACTACAATTGCAACTAAATTTCCGACAGGGTCTTGAAATGATAACAATGAGACAAGTACAAATAAAATTCCCAAAATCAATGAGCCCCAGTCGATGGTTCTTTTTTCATCCATTTTCAATCCTTCTTTCATTTCTTTTATAGTTTTATAATACTCCCTTTTATAAATAACGTCAAAAATTATGCTGTTGCAAACTAAAAAATCCTATAGCAGCTATTTCTACTCCTCTTTTATGTTTATTTTCTTCATTCTGTTTCACGTGAAACACAAAGAATGTTCGATTGCCTTGAATCTTTTACCTTTCCCCTATATAATTCTATAAGACTTGTCAAAAACTAATAATGATAAAAGTGAGGAAAAAAATTGATTACTGTAAATGATGTGAGTTTGCACTTTTCAGACCGCAAACTATTTGATGATGTGAATATTAAATTTACCCCCGGAAACTGCTATGGCTTGATTGGTGCAAATGGTGCAGGTAAATCAACGTTCCTTAAAGTGTTATCAGGGGTTCTGCAGCCTTCCACAGGTTCCGTTACTATGGGACCAGATGAACGGATGGCCGTATTGAAACAGAACCATTACGACTATGAAGACTATACTGTACTTGAAACAGTCATCATGGGGCACAAGCGTCTGTATGAAGTGATGAAAGAAAAAGATGCGATTTACATGAAAGAAGATTTCACTGACGAAGATGGTATTCGAGCAGCTGAATTAGAAGGAGAATTTGCTGAGCTTAATGGATGGGAAGCAGAACCAGAAGCAGCTGTTTTACTGCAAGGTCTGAACATCCCTGAAGAATTGCACCATCAGCAAATGAGTGAATTGACTGGCGGACAAAAGGTAAAAGTGTTGTTAGCACAAACACTATTTGGTAAACCTGATGTTCTTTTACTAGACGAACCAACAAACGGTCTGGATATCCAATCGATCAATTGGTTGGAAGAATTTTTAATCAATTTTGAAAATACTGTGATCGTTGTCTCCCATGACCGTCACTTTTTGAACAAAGTATGTACACATATGGCGGATCTGGATTTTGGTAAAATCAAACTTTATGTAGGAAATTATGATTTTTGGTTGGAATCTAGTCAATTAGCGGCTAAACTCCAAGCGAATGCAAATGCCAAAAAAGAAGAACAAATCAAAGAGCTCCAAGAATTCATTGCTCGCTTTAGTGCGAATGCATCAAAATCAAAACAAGCAACTTCACGTAAAAAAATGCTTGAAAAAATTACTTTGGACGATATCCAGCCTTCTTCTAGACGTTACCCATTCGTTGGATTCAAACCTGAACGTGAGATCGGAAACGACTTATTGCAGGTAGAAAATGTAAGTGTAACGATTGATGGAAAGAAAATCTTAAATGATATATCTTTTAACTTAAACAAAGAAGACAAGGTTGCTTTTGTCGCAGAAAATGATATAACAATGACGACGCTATTCAAAGTTATTATGGGTGAAATTACACCAGATACTGGAACAGTACGTTGGGGAGTAACAACAAGTCATTCTTATTTACCAAAGGATACAACGAAAGAATTCGACACGGATCTAACGATTTTAGACTGGTTGCGCCAATATGCAAGTAAAGAAGAAGATGACAACACCTTCTTAAGAAGTTTCTTAGGAAGAATGCTGTTTTCTGGTGAAGAAGTATTGAAACCAGTGAATGTTTTATCTGGTGGAGAGAAAGTCCGTTGTATGCTCTCAAAAATGATGCTTTCGAAAGCTAACGTACTTGTATTAGACGATCCAACGAACCACTTAGACTTAGAATCAATCACCGCATTGAATGATGGCTTGATGGCATTTACTGGCTCGATCCTGTTTGCCTCTCATGACCATCAATTTATCCAAACATTGGCAAACCGGATCATTGCTGTTTCAGATAAAGGTGTGATTGATCGGGCTGATACGACATATGATGAGTTCTTGGAAAACACAGATATTCAAAAACAATTGAATGAGTTATGGGCGTAACGGCCTATTTAGCTTAAAAAACAAAAAAACAGCGACCTCTAAGAGATAAGATGCTCATCTATCTTTTAAGAGTCGCTATTTTGGTTACATTCAAATCCTGGGCTTTTTTACAGAATGAGTTACTGCTTTTATCGACTGATTCCCATCGAAAAAATCGCGATACAGCCATAGCCTGTGTGACTGGCGATCGTTGGTCCTAAGGGATAAAGCTTCACATCTTTCATCTTTATCTGCTCTTCCAAAAGCCGTTTTGCCTTCTCCGCGCTCTCTAGATCCCCAGCGTAAGCCACATAAACGATTTGATCAAGTGGCGCAACGATTGTTTTTACCGTCTCATTGACGATTGTTTGGATCGACTTGTTCCTTCCGCGAACTTTGTCAACATTCGTCAGCCTTCCTTCTTTATCTACCGTAATAATAGGCTTTACACTCAATAGACTGCCCAGAGTAGCACTTGCTTTGGAAATCCTACCGCCTCGTTCTAGATACTTCAAATCGTCTACAGTTACCCATGAATGGACTTTCAAATAATTTTTTTCCAGCCACTCTAAGGTTTCTTCGATACTTTTCCCTTCTTTTTTCAATCTTGCAGCTTCCAACACTAAAAGCCCTTCCCCGATACTTGCAGCTTTTGTATCAAAAACATAGATCTCAGGGTCTTCGTATTCTTCCTTCAGTAATTCAACAGCTTGAAGCGCACTGCTGTAAGAGCCGCTTAATCCACTGGAAAAAGCCACATATAAGACAGGAATCTGTTTTTCCGCATAAGAACGGAAAAATTCTAAATATCGGCCAACATTGATTTGTGATGTCGTAGGCATCGCACCATTTTTCAGCTGATTCATGTAGCGGTCATAATTGAATGTCTTTCCGAGATCATCTACTAACTCTTGATCATTCAATTGGAGATTCATTGATAAAAAATCAATTTTTTCTTCTGCTAATACATGGTATGGCAGATCACAACAAGAATCTGTTACAATTTGATACACATTTTTCAACCCCTTCTCGTTACATTTTACTCTTATCGTCTATTATAGCAAATCTCTTGCGCTAGACACACTTTAACCGGTTTATTTTCGCAAGTTCTAATCAAAATAAGAGGTTGTGACAGAAGTGGTCAGCTTCAAGAAATAAGAAGGAATTTACGAAAATTGCTTCTCAAATTTTTGTGAAATTTCGGCTTATTTCCGTAGAAGCTACTTCTGGAACACCGTTTAGGAGGTTGTGAAAAAGCTGCTCTGCATCAAGCAGTAAGAACAATCAGATAAAAATAGCACTCCATATTTTTCATCTGATTGGGTTTAGTGCCGTAGATGCAAGCTTTTGAACACCGTTTAAGGAAGAGGTCGTGAGCCTGCCGTTTCACTCTGAGTCACAAGGAGCAATTTCAAAAAACAGCTTCTCATGTTTGTTGAATATTGTGACTTGTGGCCGAGGAGTTGGCAGGAGAACACCGTTTATTCAAAAAAAGGGAACTGCGACAAGACTTTTGTCACAGTCCCTTATTCTGAATAAACAGTGTTCAAGAGACAGCCTATCGGCAATAAGGCTAAACGTCTCTTTCACCACTACCTCTTCAAGTGATTATTATCGTATAGATAAACACTTCGACTCGCTCTGGTAAGAACGTCCTGATTCAGTCGTCGTTTTTATCCTTAGATTTGCGCCCAGACGCTTTCTAAGATGTTTGTTTGTGTTCTATCAGGTCCGACAGAAAATGTTGAGATACGTACACCAACAAGCTCTGAGATACGACGTACATAATTACGTGCGTTTTCTGGCAGTTCTGCAAGTGTTTTGCATCCTGTAATGTCTTCTGACCAGCCTGGCAACTCTTCATAGATTGGTTTGCAGCGGTTCAACTCTTTCAAGCTTGCTGGATAGTGGTAGATTAGTTCGCCATCTAATTCATAAGCCATGCAAATTTTTACGGTTTCCAATCCACTTAATACATCGATTGAGTTTAAAGATAGGTTGGTAATACCTGACACCCGTTTAGAATGGCGCATAACTACAGAATCAAACCAGCCGACACGACGAGGACGTCCTGTTGTCGTACCGTATTCTCGTCCTACTTTGCGGATTTGTTCACCTGTTTCATCAAATAGTTCAGTTGGAAATGGACCATCACCGACACGTGACGTATAGGCTTTGCAGACGCCGACGACTTTATTAATTTTTGAAGGTCCTACACCGCTTCCGATTGTA
The DNA here is from genome assembly GCF_038008005.1 of Enterococcus sp. FSL R5-0957. Lineage (NCBI taxonomy): Bacteria > Bacillati > Bacillota > Bacilli > Lactobacillales > Enterococcaceae > Enterococcus > Enterococcus sp. FSL R5-0957. The sequence goes on along the minus strand of NZ_JBBOYG010000001.1, from coordinate 15,794 downwards.
ACACCACCGGCTACTGGATTAGAAGAAGTAACAAAAGGATAGGTTCCTTGGTCGATATCCAACATGACTCCTTGCGCCCCTTCAAACAACACGCGTTTACCTGCATCTAAGGCATCATTCAAGATAACCGAAGTATCTGTGACGTATTGTTTGATTTGTTGTCCATATTCATAATATTCTTCAAAAATATCGTCAAAATCAAGTGGTTCTGAATCAAACATTTTTACAAATTGACGGTTTTTATCATCTAGATTCAAACGAAGACGTTCTTCAAAAATTTCTTTATCCAATAAGTCTGCGATGCGGATACCTACACGAGCGGCTTTATCCATATAAGCTGGTCCGATTCCTTTGATCGTTGTACCGATTTTGTTTTCACCTTTCGCATCTTCTTGTAATTGGTCCAATTTGATATGATAAGGCAAGATTACGTGTGCGCGGTCAGAAATACGCAGATTACTTGTTTCTACACCTTTTTCATGTAAATAAGCTAATTCTTTGACCAATGATTTAGGATTGACTACGACGCCGTTTCCAATCACACTGATCTTGTCTTTATAAAAAATCCCAGAAGGAATCAAATGCAGTTTATAAGTCACACCGTTGAATTTGATTGTGTGCCCTGCATTGTCGCCACCTTGGTACCGTGCAATCACTTCAGCATTTTCACTGAGAAAGTCTGTGATTTTTCCTTTCCCTTCATCGCCCCATTGCGTACCTACTACTACTACAGATGACATGTGAACACCTCGTTCTATATTATTTAATCCTGAACCATTGTATCAATAATAGATACATAATTCAAATAAAATCGAATGATTTTTATTTTTATTTTATAAAAACGCTTAAAAAACGAACTTTTATCCTTTTAGAATGATTATTAAAAAAGAGGTCGTGACAGAAGTGGTCAGCTTCAAGAAATAAGAAGGAATTTACGAAAATTGCTTCTCATATTTTTGTGAAATTTCGACTTATTTTCGAAGAAGCTACTTCTGGAACACCGTGAATCAGAGGTTGTGAAAAAGCTGTCCTACATCAAGTCATAAGAACAGCCAAACAAAAATAGCTTCTCCTATTTTTCGTTTGGTTGGACTTATTACCGCAGATGCAAGCTTTTGAATACCGTTTAAGGAAGAGGTTGTGAAATCAGCGTTCTGATCTGAGTATTAGAGAAACAAACGTCAAAATAGTTCCTCATATTTTGCCGTTTGTTGAGCTAATGCCGAGGGTCAGCTGATTGAACACCGTTTATTCGGAAAAAGGGATTGTGACAAGACTTTTGTCACAATCCCTTTGGAGATCTGTTTTAATTAAGTGCTCTAGTCACTCTTGCAGTTACTCGTCGCATCTTATACGAGTGCCCTTGGTCATTGCGCAAGGCTGAACACTGCTTTCACAACCTATTCTTTAAAATTCTTCTCTTGGCGAAAGCGACGAAAATTTATTGTATTCTTTGATAAACAGCAGTTCAACTGTTCCTCGCGCACCGCTTCGGTTCTTCTCGATGATGACTTCGATGACGTTGTCATTTTTTGGCTCATTTCCATCATCGTCATCTCCGCCTTCTCTTTCATAATAATCATCCCGATACAAGAAGGCTACGATGTCCGCATCTTGTTCGATTGATCCGGATTCACGAATATCACTTAGTACTGGACGTTTGTCTTGTCGCTGTTCTACTCCACGAGACAACTGCGAAAGAGCAATGACAGGTACTTTCAGTTCTTTTGCCAGTTTTTTCAGTTGGCGGGAGATATCTGATACTTCTTGTTGACGGTTCTCTTTACCGTTCCCTTCAATCAACTGCAAATAATCGATCAATATCAAGCCTAGGTTGCCTTTTTCTTGCGCTAGTTTCCGACATTTCGCGCGGATCTCAGAGATCTTGATCCCTGGTGTATCATCGATAAAAATATTTGCTCGAGAAAGACTTCCCATCGCAACGATCAGATTCGACCATTCTTCTTCCGAAAGCTGACCTGTACGCAAATGGCTAGCTTCAATCGAACCTTCTGCACAAAGCATCCGATTTACAAGAGATTCCGCCCCCATTTCCAGACTGAATATCGCAACAGAACGATCTGTTTTGGTTCCTACATTTTGAGCAATATTCAATGCGAACGCTGTTTTACCTACCGCTGGACGGGCAGCCAGAATGATTAGTTCTTCGGGCTGGAAACCTGCTGTCATTTTGTCCAGACCTTGATAGCCAGTTGGTAGGCCTGTGATTTCTTCATTGTTTTGAGCTAGTCGATCGATATTTTCAATCGTTGAGTTCAGTACTTCAGCAATGGATAAAAAGCCGCTTCGATTTCTTTTTTCCGAAACCTCCAAGATACTGCGTTCTGCATCATCTAAGATCGTCTGAACTTCTTCTCCTTGCTCGAATCCTTTTGTAACGATCCCTGTTGCTGTCTGAATCAATGTACGCAATAATGATTTTTCTTCAACGATTTTCGCATAGTAGACGATATTTGCTGCTGTCGGAACTGCTAAAGCCAAATCTGATAGGTAACTTAAACCACCGGCATCTTCTAACAAATTTGCTTGTTCTAGCCGGTCTTTAACAGTAACAACGTCAATCGCTTCATTACGATCGTTCAACTCGATCATTGTCTCAAAAATAATTTGATGGCCGCGACGATAAAAGTCTTTTGGCTCTATGTACTCCATGGCATCAATGATCGTTTCTGCATCAAGAAAAACAGAGCCTAGAACCGCTTGTTCAGCTTCAATATTTTGCGGTGGGATTCGATCCTGCCACACTTCATTCATACGTATCGCTCCTTGTCTTCAATTGCTTCATTTTACAAGAAAATGATGGAAAAGTCATCATTCGCATCGAAAGTATCATAAAAAAATAGCTCTCTTTTATTATACTCGTTTTCTTCATGCTATTTTACTGTTCTCAAAAAAGAAACCGAAATCAATCTGAAATCGATATGCAGCTTGTGCTTTTGTTGCTGCAGCTGCTTTTCTCAGATAAATTTCGGTTTGTCTTTTCTCCTTCTGGTTATTCTTACCAGTTGAACATCACTATCAAGACTTGTTATTCTTGTACGACATGAACTTTGATCGTAGCCGTCACCTCATGATGCAACTTCACAGGTACGTTTGTGTAGCCTAGTGAACGGATTGGGTTTTCTAGTTCGATTTTTCGTTTATCTAATTTGATTTTGTATTGTTTGTTTAGCCCTTCAGCAATTTGTTTTGAAGGAATCGATCCAAACAAACGGCTGTCTTCCCCTGCTTTTGCTTTTAACTCGACTACCGTATCTTCTTTTTCCAAGAATTCTTTTAATTTTTTAGCTTCTTCCAAGATTTCAGCTTCGTGTTTTTCTTGGGCTTTCTTCTGTCCAGCTAACTGACTGATACTACTTTTCGTTGCTTCTTTTGCCAAGTTATTTTTGATTAGATAATTTTGTGCATAACCTGCTGGAACTTCTTTGATGTCCCCTTTTTTACCTTTTCCTTTTACGTCTTGTAAAAAAATTACTTTCATTTGGATTACTCCTTATCATATATTTGATTCATATTTTCTTTGATTGCAGCAAAAAGCTTCTGTTTTGTTTCTTCAACTGTCGTATTCTCCAGTTGAGTAGCTGCATTTGTGAAGTGGCCTCCACCACCTAAGGATTCCATGATGATTTGGACATTGATCGTACCGGTACTTCGGGCACTGATTCCAATCAATCCGTCTGTCCGCTTCGTAATGACGAAAGCTGCGTTGATATTGATCATCGAAAGCAGTGTATCTGCTGTTTTTGCCGCTATGACACTATTATACTCTTTTTCATCTGTTCCTGCCGCCACAACAATATCAGAAGTCACATACTCGCTTCCAGCAATCAAATGACTGATTTCCAAGTATGTCGCTAAGTCCGAGCTCAATAAATATTGTACTAAGGATGCGTCTGCTCCACAAGACCTTAAATAGCTAGCAACATCAAAAGTTCGTGCAGTTGTACGAACATTGAAACTATTCGTATCTACAACCATCCCTGCAAGTAATAGTGTGGCCTCAAAGCGATCTAAACGATTCGTTTTGCTACTTTGGTATTGGATCAGCTCAGAAACTAGCTCTGAAGCGGAAGAGGCTGAAGATTCGATATAAGTCAGCAAAGGCTTGCTTGGAAACTCTTCCCCTCGGCGGTGATGATCAATGATTACGATCTTATCAAATTGCTCATATAGGCTCTGAGAGATCGATAGAGAAGGTTTATGATAATCCACCATCACGAGGAGGTCTTCATCTTTTTTCAGCTCTATGGCGCGTTCTGGAGAGATCAATTGCATTTCTAATTCTGGATGTTTATAGATTTCTTCGAGACAACGTTCTACATCTGGAATGATCTCGTTCTCGTTGATAACGATATAAGCCTTTTTCTGGTTGAAGCGTGCAAGACAACTGACACCAAAAGCAGAGCCTAAAGCATCCATATCCGGAAATTTGTGTCCCATGATGAACACATCGCCTGTTTCATCAAAAATCCGGCGCAAAGCAGTACTCATCGCTCGAGAACGGACACGCGTGCGTTTGACATTCTTAGCTGATTTACCGCCATAATAAACAGGTTTCGCACCTTCTTTTACCTCTTTCACGACAACTTGGTCGCCTCCGCGGACTAGAGCAACATCTAAATTGTTCTGAGCTTCTCCACCGATTTCATCGAGGGATCTTGCGCCATAAGCAATCCCCATACTCAAGGTGATAGGCGAGCTCTGTTTTTCAGCTTCTGCTCGAAAGCGGTCCAACAAATCAAATTTTTTATCCATCATCTTTTTCAGATCGATCATCTGCGCGACGAAGAAAAACCGTTCTGCGTTGATTCTTTTGAAAAAGACATGGTATTCATGCATCCAGTCAGAAACTAGTGTAGTGACGAAAGAGTTCAAATAAGAAATCTCTTTGTCATCCAATTTATCAATAGCATCTGCATAGTTATCAATAGATAAAATACCGATCACTGGCTGACTGTTTGCCTGATGAAGTTTCAATAACTGGTTTTGGGTGATATCATTAAAATAAACGACACCCTTTACTGTATCCATATCAAACTGAAATGTTTTATCTGCTAGATAGACTTGGTTTTTCTTTTTTTCTTTTGCAGTAAAAAAAGTATCTAACAATTCTTCCTCTGTTAATCCACTTTGATCTTTGACTTTCAATGCCAAAGGATTGAGCCATTCGATTTTTTGGCTTGATGGCTGATAAGCAATCACTCCTACAGGCATGACTTCTGAGACATAAGCCAGATTGGTTTCGGCTACGGTCGAAGCCTGCTGGATTTTTTCACGTTTATTTAAAATAAGCCAGCGTTTCATTTTCAACCAATAGCGAACGCCCCATAAATTCATCAAAAGAATGACCGAAGCGCTAACAAAACGAAATGGTAAAATTAAGACTACCAATACTTCGATTAGTATAAACAGGATAAGGAAGAGAGGTTTTGGGGATAAATGATTGTTTTTATTTTCCATAATTTTCCTCCCATATATGACTAACTTGATTTTACCATAACTTTCGTCATTCAAGCGACTAAACGAATATCGGTTATTTTTACAGAAAAAAAAGAATTGAATAGCTGATCAAAAGGATCAGTCATTCAATTCCTCGGATTTATTAGTCTTCGCTAACGAAAGGTAGCAAGCCCATGATACGTGCGCGTTTGATTGCAACAGTAATTTTACGTTGGTTTTTAGCGCCTGTACCAGTTACACGACGTGGCAAGATTTTACCGCGTTCTGAAATAAATCTTTTTAGTAATTCGATATCTTTATAATCGATATATTCAATATGGTTAGCAGCAATGTAGTCTACTTTACGACGTTTACGTCCGCCTCTTCTTTGTTGTGCCATTCTATTTCCCTCCTATCAAATTCGTTTAGAATGGTAAATCATCATCTGAAATGTCGATCGTTGAACTTGAGCCGAATGGGTCAGAAGTATCACGGTCGAAATCAGGCATACCGTTGGATGATTGAGATGTTTGATTAGAGTTATTGTTTCCGCCAAATCCTCCAGCTGATTGACCAGAACTTTGGAATCCGCCGCTTTGTTGGCGATTTTCAGATGCAGAACGACTTTCCAGCAATTGGAAGTTGTCAGCTACTACTTCTGTCACGTATACACGTTGTCCTTGCTGATTATCATAAGAACGAGTTTGAATACGTCCAGTAACACCTAAAAGTGTTCCTTTACGAGCATAGTTTGCTAAAGTTTCTGCTGATTTGCGCCAAATCACACAGTTGATAAAATCAGCCTCGCGATTGCCGCTTTGGTTTGTAAAATTACGATTCACAGCCAAAGTAAATGTTGCGATTGCCGTACCGCTTGCTGTGTAACGCAAATCTGGATCTTTCGTCAGACGTCCAACTAATACAACATTATTAATCAAAATAGTCATCTCCTCTCATCGTTTTTCTATTGTTTCACATGAAACAACAATTAAGCTTCTTCTTTAACAATCATGTGACGAATGATGTCGTCGTTGATTTTAGCAAGACGGTCAAATTCATTGACAGCATTTGCTGATGATGGAGAAGATACTTTAACGATGTGATAGATACCTTCACGGTAACCGTTCATTTCATAAGCGAAACGGCGTTTTTCCCAATCTTTTGATTCGATAACTTCTGCTCCGTTATCTTTCAAGATTGCATCGAAACGTTCGATTAAAGCAGTTTTTGCTTCTTCATCAATGTTTGGACGAATAATGTACATGATTTCATATTTCGTGTTTTCCATTGATATTCACCTCCCTGTGGACTTTCGGCTCTTAGGTTCCTAAGAGCAAGGAGAGTTATCTAATTAATTAGACTACTCACAAGCTTTGATTATACACTCTATTTTGGTCAAAAGCAATACAGAATAAACAGTTTCAAATATTTTAAGAGAAATTCAATTAATCAAAAAAGCGAGCAAGGGAACTGTGACAAAAGTCTTGTCGCAGTTCCCTTTTTTCGAATAAACGGTGTTCTCCTGCCAACTCCTCGGTCACAAGTCACAATATTCAACAAACATGAGAAGCCATTTTTTGAAATTGCTCCTTGTGACTCAGAGTGAAACGGCAGGCTCACAACCTCTTTGCTAACTTAAACACTTCATCTTTATGATTATTCTTCTGTTGCTTGCTCTTCAACTGTTTGTTCTGCCGCTTCTGGCTCGACTGCTGCCATTGTGACGACTTTCGTATCAGCTTCCATCTTCATCAAACGTACACCCAATGTTGAACGTCCAGTTTGAGAAACAGTCGATACGTTGAAACGGATAATCACACCTTTATCTGTAATCAGCATGATGTCTTCATTTCCAGAAACAGTGGTCAATCCGGCTAGTGGACCATTTTTTTCAGTGATATTCGCCGTTTTGATTCCTTTACCTCCGCGGCCTTTCACTGGATATTCCGATACTTTGGTCCGTTTTCCGTAACCTTTTTCTGTAATCACTAGTACTTCTTGGTCTTCCTTCATCAGGGCTGCCCCAACGACGTAATCTTCCTCACGCAGACGTATCCCTCTGACGCCGGAAGCTGTACGTCCCATATCGCGGACTGCTTCTTCTTTGAAGGTCACAGAGTAACCGTTATGTGTGCCAATGATGATATTTGACTGTCCGTCTGTCAATAGAACATTGACTAATTCGTCATCTTCTTTCAAACCAATTGCAATCAGGCCATTGCTTCGGATGTTAGCGAAAGCAGTGACAGACGTACGTTTAACTGTACCTTGACGCGTCGTAAAGAAGAGATAGTGGCCTTCTTCTGCTTCTCCCGTCACCGCAATAATTGCTTGGATGCTTTCACTCGAGTCGATACCCAGCAAATTGATGATTGGGATTCCTTTGGCTGTACGCCCGTATTCTGGAATTTCGTATCCTTTTGCCCGATACACTTTTCCGTTATTCGTAAAGAATAACAATGTATCATGGGTAGAACAAGAAACTAGATTCTTGACGAAGTCGTCATTGTGGATACCCATTCCTTGGACACCACGCCCGCCTCTTCGTTGAGCTCTGAATTCATTATTTGCCAAACGTTTGATATAACCATTGTTTGTCAATGTAATAACGATTTCTTCTTCTTCAATCAAATCTTCATCTTCTAGACTTAAGACCTCACCGACTAGTAATTCTGTGCGTCGTTTATCACCAAATCGTTGATTCAAGTCTGCTAATTCATTCTTGATGATTTCTGTGACACGTTCGGGTCTTGCCAGAATGTCAGTCAAATCTTCAATCAGTTTCAATAGTTCTTGATATTCATTTTCGATTTTTTCCCGTTCCAAACCGGTCAATCGACGCAAACGCATATCTAAGATAGCTTGTGATTGGCGATCGGATAAATCGAACCGTTCGATCATTGTTGCTTTTGCTTCGTCATCTGATTTAGACCCGCGGATAATCGCAATGATTTCATCGATATGATCCAAAGCAATACGCAAACCTTCTAAGATGTGTGCTCTTGCTTCTGCTTTTTCTTTTTCAAAGACCGTCCGTCGTGTGATGACTTCGCGTTGATGTTCGATATAATTTTCAAGGATTTGTTTCAAACTTAAAACTTTCGGCACGCCTTTTTCGATTGCCAACATATTGAATCCAAATGAATTCTGCAAGGATGTCAATTTGTATAAGTTATTCAAAATAACTGATGCGCTGGCGTCACGACGAACGTCAATGACAATTCGCATGCCTTCACGGGAAGATTCATCCCGCAAATCCGTAATTCCTTCGATACGCTTGTCTCTGTGCAACTCAGAAATCCGTTCAATCAATTTTGCTTTATTGACTATATAAGGTAATTCCGTCACGAGGATCCGTTCTTTGCCATTTGGCATCTCAGTGATCTCAACTTTTGCACGTACGGTAATAGAACCTTTACCTGTTTCATACGCTCTTCGGATTCCTGATTTTCCCATGACCAAACCACCTGTTGGAAAATCTGGTCCAGGTAATACTTCCATCAATTCATTGGTCGTCACATCAGGATTATCCATCAGCAAATCGATAGCCGCTACTACCTCAGACAAATTATGAGGTGGGATATTCGTTGCCATACCCACGGCGATCCCCGTCGTTCCGTTCACCAAAAGATTAGGGAAGCGAGCAGGTAATACAACGGGTTCTTTTTCTGTGTCATCATAGTTGCTTTGGAAATCAACAGTGTTCTTATTGATATCACGCAGCATTTCTGTAGCGATTTTGCTCATCCGTGCTTCGGTATAACGCATAGCAGCGGCACCGTCACCGTCAACAGAACCAAAGTTTCCATGACCATCCACTAGCATATAACGGTAGCTAAATGGCTGCGCCATCCGTACCATTGACTCATAGATTGCACTATCCCCATGAGGATGGTATTTACCCATGACATCTCCGACGATTCTGGCAGATTTTTTATGGGCTTTATCCGGTGTCACACCTAATTCGTTCATGCCGTATAAAATACGGCGATGAACGGGTTTCAGACCATCTCTGACATCAGGCAGTGCACGTGCGACAATAACACTCATCGCATAATCGATGAAGGAGTCTTTCATTTCGCTGGTTAGATTGACATCATGGATGTTTTCTCTGATTTCTTCACTCATTCTTTTTCCTCCTTCATGATTAAATATCTAAGTTCTTCACGTAATGTGCATTTTCCTCGATGAATGCACGACGAGGTTCTACTCGATCCCCCATCAACATTTCAAATATCTGGTCTGCCGCGATAGCATCATCCACGCTGACGCGGGCCATCATTCGATTACTTGGGTCCATAGTTGTTTCCCATAGTTGATGATCATCCATTTCTCCAAGTCCTTTATACCGCTGAACACTTGGTTTTGGTGAGGCAGGAAGTGAAGCAACGACTTGTTTCAACTCTTCTTCTGCATTCTTTCCTGGTTGTACATACGTGATATTCTTCCCTTGTTTTACCCCGTATAAAGGTGGCTGAGCAATATAGACATAACCAGCTTCAACAATTGGACGCATGTAACGGTAAAAAAGAGTCAGCAACAATGTACGGATATGTGCACCATCGACATCGGCATCAGTCATGATCACTAATTTATGATAACGAGCTTTCGATACATCGAAAGCTTCTCCAAACCCTGTACCCATAGCAGTAAATAAAGACCGGATCTCTTCATTTGCCAAGATCTTGTCCATGCTTGCTTTTTCAACATTCAAGATTTTCCCACGAATAGGCAAGATGGCTTGAAATTCTCGATTACGACCTTGCTTAGCTGATCCGCCGGCCGAATCTCCTTCGACGATGAACAATTCGCATTTTTCAGGATCGTTGCTAGAGCAGTCTGCTAATTTTCCTGGCAGATTACTGATCTCTAAAGCACCTTTACGTCTCGTTACTTCACGCGCACGTTTCGCTGCTAGACGAGCTCTGGAAGCTAATAATCCTTTTTCAACGATTTGACGGCCCACACTTGGATTTTCTAGCAAGAATTTCATGAAATGCTCGCTAAATAACCGATCAGTGACTGTCCGTACTTCGGAATTGCCCAATTTTGTTTTTGTTTGTCCTTCGAATTGAGGGTCAGGATGCTTAATAGAAATAACAGCTGTCAATCCTTCTCGCACGTCTTCACCAGTCAAGTTGTCATCATTTTCTTTCATCAGCTTTTGTTTTCGGGCATAATCATTGATCACCCGAGTTAATGCAGTCTTGAATCCTGATTCATGTGTTCCGCCTTCATACGTATGGATATTGTTGGCAAAACTCATGATATTGGAATGGTAGCCGTCTGTATATTGCATAGAGACTTCAACTGCGATATCTTGCTGCTCACCTTCCAAATATACAGGTTCTGGGAAAATCACGGTTTTGTTTGCATTCAAGTATTCGACGTAACTTTTGATCCCGCCATCGTAATGGTATTCATTGATGACTGGTTCTTCTTCACGTTTGTCCTCAATCGAGATACGTATCCCGCGGTTCAAGAAAGCTAGTTCACGGATACGGGTAGCCAATTTTGAAAAATCAAACTCAGTTGTCTCTGTAAAAATTTCAGGATCTGGCGTAAAGTGAACCGTTGTTCCATGGCGATCCGTTTGTTCAATGATCTTTAAGTCGTCCACTACAGCTCCACGACGATATTCTTGATAGTACACATTTCCTTCTTTGTATACTTTGACATCAAGTTGCGTAGAAAGTGCGTTTACGACGGAAGATCCCACTCCATGAAGACCACCGGAAACTTTGTACCCGCCACCGCCGAATTTTCCTCCAGCATGTAAAACAGTAAAGACCGTTTCAACTGCAGGACGTCCGGTTTTTGCTTGGATATCCACTGGTATCCCCCGTCCATCGTCAATAACAGTGATACTGTTGTCTCTTTCTATAATCACATGGATTTTTGTTGCAAAACCTGCTAATACTTCATCGATCGAATTATCGACGATTTCCCAAACAAGGTGATGCAGACCTTCAGAACTAGTCGAACCGATATACATACCAGGTCGTTTACGAACGGCTTCAAGTCCTTCAAGTACTTGAATCTGACTGGCATCATATTCTTTAGCGCGTTCTACTAAACTTCTTTCTTCTGTCATTCAGTTTCTTCTCCTTTTAGTTTCCCTTGTCGAACATAAAAAATCTCAGGTTCAACAGTCATTTTATTTTTTACATGGTCAAGTGTCGTCGTTGTTAAGAACGTTTGAACTTTTCCTTCGATTGTTTCCAGCAGATGGAGCTGACGATTATCATCCAGCTCGCTCATCACATCATCTAATAATAGGATCGGGTATTCCCCTGTCTCTTCTTTGATCAAATCGATTTCTGCTAATTTGACACTTAGAGCAGTCGTTCTTTGCTGTCCTTGCGATCCATAAGTCTGCACGTTTTTCTGATTAATAAAAAAGGAAAGATCGTCACGATGAGGACCAACTGTCGTCGTTCCCCGAAAAAGGTCTTTCTTTTTATTTTGATTCAAAAGTGCGAGAAATTGTTCTTGGATTTGTTCTTGCGTATGTGTTTCTAAAGAATCGACTGCGGTGAGATACTCGATTTCCAGCTGCTCTTTGTGATGTGTGATTTGCTGATGTAAAGAATTAGCCCAAAACTCCAATCGCTTGATAAACTGTGCTCTTGCTTTCAATACTTTGCTGCCAAACGCTGCTAGTTGTTCGGACAAAATATCCAAATAAAGCAAATCAGTTTGTTTTTTTTCATTCAGTTGCTTCAAGTACTGGTTTCTTTGCTTCAAAATCGCTTGGTATTGGACAAGATCATAAAGATAGATTGGATTGATCTGACCTAATTCCATATCTAAAAATTTCCGCCTGATCTGCGGGCTGCCTTTTACTAACGAAAGATCCTCTGGTGCAAATAAAATGACATTCATTTGTCCCACGTAAGTACTTAACTTTTTTTGTTCGATATGGTTGATCTTGGTTTTTCGGCCTTTTTTAGATAATAAGATTTCTAATGGGAGAGTGGATGAACCTTTTGTGATCTCTCCTTGGATCATTGCCTGATCGTCATTCCAACCAATCAATTCCTGCTCACTACTTGTCCGATGGCTTCGCGTCATAGCCAATACATAGATACTTTCCAAAAGATTCGTTTTTCCCTGCGCATTTTCACCTAAAAAAATGACCAGATTCTTGGAAAATTCGATGTTCAGCTCTTCGTAATTTCGATAATTTTTTAAATACAGCTTATTCAGCCTCATTATCGTCGTTTCCTTTTTTTACCATAAAAAAAGTTCCTACTTCTGGAACTTCAACCATCATACCGGGATAAAGCTTGCGTCCACGACGATTTTCCGGCTCGCCATCGACTAACACAGTGTTTTCTGCCAAATACCATTTTGCTTGTCCGCCACTACCGATAACGGTGGCTTCTTTCAGCATTTGACCCAACGTCATGAATTCCGTATTTAGAATGACTTGTTGTTTCAATGTCCATCCCTCATTTTCATTATTAAAAGTATACTCTATTATACCTTTTTTTCCGCAATAAAACAAATTTATCCATATATTTTTCCATATAAGACGATTTAATCTAAAAAAGGTGATTTAAACAAAAATAAACAGAAAGCCTTAAAAGAGATTTTAGGGCCTTCTGTTTAAATTTTATTTTTTCTAATTCTTTTCAATTAAATTTTCAAGAACATTGAAAATCTTTGTTAATTTGTACGTACAGGAGTGATCAATTGGATAAATTGAACGCCATCTTCCGTTGGTTCCAACGTGAATGGTCGAATAGCGGAAATAAATTTTACCTTGATACTCATATCTCCAAATGCACGCAACGCTGCTTTCATATAATCCGGGTTGAAAGAAATCTCCAATGGATCACCACTGCTTGCTGTATAGCTCAAGCTTTCTTCTACTTTCCCGATTTCTGGAGAATTTCCGTATAAAACAACCGCATCTGGACGGATGGATAAACGAACGATATTGTTGCGGCCTTCATGAGAAAGTAAAGAAGCACGTTCGATTGCTGCTAGAAAGCTAGGAACAGAAAATTCGACCTCTGTATTAAAGCTTGATGGGATCAAACGATTGGTATCAGGATAGTTTCCTTCTAACAAGCGGGAATAGAAATACATTGTTTCTGTTTTGAACAAGACTTGGTTTTCCATAATGCTGATTTCGACGATTTCTTCTTCATTTGTCAGTGAGCGAGACAATTCGATCAAACTTTTCCCAGGAATAACAATATCAAAATGATCAGCCGTTTGTTCTACTGGGATCACGCGTTGACTTAGACGGTGAGAGTCAGTAGCTACAGCCAATAAAGAATGATCAGATAAAATAAAATGCACACCCGTCAAGATCGGACGACTCTCATGCTGCGACACAGCAAAAACTGTTTCGTTGATTAGTTTAGTCAATACGTGTACTGGTAATTTCATCTGGTTGTGGCTTTCGACAACAGGAAGATGAGGATAATTATCTGCATCTAATCCATTCACGATAAAATTCGCTTTTCCAGAAGTGATCGCTACTTGTTTATTTTCTAATACTTCTAAAGTAAATGTTTCTTCAGGAAGTCTTCGAATGATTTCGCTAAAGAAACGAGCTTGTAAAACAATTGATCCGGTAGATTCGATTTGCATATTTGCTTTTTCGTTTTCAACAGACAAAAAAGTTTCAATTGATATATCAGCGTTGCTCCCCGTCAAAGTCAAACCTTCTTGTGTCAGTGTGATTTTTACACCTGTCAAAATAGGGATAGTGGTTTTGCTTGAAATAGCTCGTTGAACAGTTTGCAATTCCTGCATAAAGCTAGCTCGATTTAAAGTAACTTTCATGATGTATCTCCTTTGAATGTTTGTTTATTTATTATTAGTTAAAAAGAATAATAAAAGTAATAGGGCATGTTGATTCTGTGGAAAACTCAAAAAACGCAAGAGAGAAACGAAAAAATAGCTGTGGAAAAAGTGTGTATAACTTTTGCTTGTTTTTTTCTTTTATCCACATGCTATTTTCAGTTGGTAGAATCGACAAATTAATTTAGTAAAAAGTTTTTAATTTCTGATACTTCATTTTGCATGCTGCCACTAGAATCCATCAGCTGCTGGATCTTCTCATGGGCATGGATAACCGTTGTATGATCCTTGCCGCCGAATTCAGCTCCAATTTTTGGTAAAGAATTATCTGTGAGCTCACGTGCCAAGTACATAGCGATTTGTCTAGGAACAACAATAGATTTGACGCGTTTCTTCCCTTTGAGATCTTTCAATTGGATGTGATAATACTTTGCTACTTCTTCTTGAATCTGCAAAATCGACAATTGAGGATGTCCTTTTCCTGATTTCAACGTTTTCAGCGCATCTGCAGCTAGACTAGTCGAAATATCTTCACTATTCATTGCAGCAAAAGCCTGTACTCGTACAAGTGCCCCTTCTAATTCACGAATATTAGAATCAATTTGTCCTGCGATATAGCTCAGCGTGTCATCTGGGATCTCTAGACGTTCAGCTGCTGCTTTTTTACGCAAAATCGCTGTTCTTGTTTCAAGATCCGGTGGCGTAATATCAACAGACAGCCCCCATGCAAAGCGAGAAACAAGGCGTTCTTGTAATTTCGGAATCTCGTTTGGCAACCGATCACTGGTTAGAACGATTTGTTTACCTTCATTGTACAAGGCATTGAAAGTATGGAAAAACTCCTCTTGCGTAGCTTCTTTTTCTGCGAAAAATTGAATATCATCTACTAATAGTAAATCAACATTTCGATATTCTTGACGGAATTCTTCTGCTGTTTTGTTTTGGATCGAATTGATGAAATCATTAGCAAAAGTTTCACTGCTTACATATTTTACTTTGGCATTAGGCTGACTTTGCAGCATTTGATGACCGATGGCATGCATCAAGTGAGTCTTACCAAGTCCTACGCCTCCATAAAAGAAGAGCGGGTTATAAATAGAACCTGGATCTTCTGCTACAACGAGCGCTGCTGCATGAGCCATCTGGTTTCCTTTACCAATGACAAACGTATCAAAGGTATATTTAGGATTCAGCATGGCTTTTTTTAGCGGACTAGGTGCCGCAACTTTTGGTTTTTTCTCTTCTACAACTTCTTCTTGCTCTGCTTCTTCGCCAGTAATAAAGCGAGGGATAATCTCATTTCCTGATAACATATAACCGACTTCAACGATTTTTGTTGCCAGATTTTTTTCCCAATATTCTTTATGAATCTTGCTAGGAACCTCAACAACGAGCTGGTTTTGATCAAGAGTTCGTGGGTTCGCTGTTTCAATCCATGTATTATAGCTAGCAGGCGATAAATCCTTTTGGTATGTTGCTTTTAATTCATTCCATAAAGCATCGAGGGATACCAT